>JBBCHV010000034.1:0-201377 GCA_037200205.1 Chthoniobacter sp. | reverse complement strand
GCGAGGAAGGGGTGGAGGTCGAAACCGCGAGGCACACCGCGACACATTCACGGCGGCGAACTTTTAACCGATGTCTTTCACGAAACGCAATGCGGCTGGTGTCCGAATAAAAAACGCTGTCAAAAATTGCTGTCAAAAACTGCTGTCATTCTGAGCGGAGTGTAACGGAGTCGAAGAAGCCCGCCGCATCACCACGATGATCGCTGGTAGAGCCGCGGGGTCCTTCGACTCCGTTACACTCCGCTCAGGATGACAACCGTGGGGAGACGCGTCCTCTACGCGCCCATCGCTTTGGCGATGCTGTCGTACCACGCGGCGCGCAGCTCGGCGATGGGCCAGGCGAGCGTGGTGCCATTTGCAGTGATTTCAGAAGGTCTCCACCGACGGTGCCGATGCGACGGGCGGCGATGCCCCGCAATTCGAGCAGCATCAGGATCGGACTTACATCCGAGGGCTTCACGCTGAGGACGATGCGGCCCTGTGTTTCGTTGAACAGGAGTTGATCGAGACGCAGGCGGGTGTCGCCGAGTTCAATGACCGCGCCGAGCGGCAGCACGGGCGGATTCGGATGCGCGAGGATCGACTCCGCAAGGGCGACGCCGAGGCCGCCTTCGCTGAGGTCGTGCGCGCTCTTGACGAGGTGCGACTTGATGAGGGCGCGCACGCCATCGTGCAGCGCGCGCTCCCTGGCGAAATCCAAGGCGGGAACGGGACCGACCTTTGCCCGTGCACGACCTTGAGAAAGTGCGAGGCGCCGAGTTCGTCGCCGAAACCGCCGACGAGCAGGATCGCATCCCCGGCTGCCTTGAAATAGGAGGACGTGACGTGCTTTTGATCCTCGATCAGCCCGACCATGCCGACGGTCGGCGTCGGGTCGATCGCGCCCGCCGGGCTCTCGTTGTAAAGGCTCACGTTGCCGCCGGTGACCGGCACGTCGAAGGCATTGCAGCCCTCGGCGAGGCCTTCCACGCTTTCGCGGAGCTGCCAGAAATTCTCCGGCTTGTGCGGGTTGCCGAAGTTGAGGTTGTCGGTGACGGCGAGGGGGGTCGCCCCGGCGCAAGCGAGATTGCGCGCGGCTTCGGCAATGGCGATGCGGGCGCCCTGGCGTGGATCGAGCGCGCAGTAGAGCCCATTGCAATCGCTGGTGGCCGCGAGGAGCTTGTCGGCTTCGCGGACGAGGAAGACCGCGGAGTCGGAGCCCGGAAGCACGACGGTGCCCGCGCGCACGGTGTGGTCGTATTGACGGTAGACCCAGTTTTTCGAGGCGATGCTCGGGTGCGCCAGCAGGCTGAGCAGCGCGGCGTGATTGTCCGTCTCGGGCAATTTTCCGAGATCGAGCTGGGGCGGCGTGGCCTTGGCCCTGGCCTCGCGATCGTAGAGCGGCGCTTCATCGGCGAGCTGGCGGGCGGGAATCTCGGCGACCAATTGGCCGTGGTTGAGCACGCGCATCATGCCGTCGTCCTTCACTACGCCCACTTCGGCGTAGGGCAGATCCCACTTGGCGAAGATGTCGCACACGGTCTGCTCCTGGCCTTTTTTGACGATGATGAGCATGCGCTCCTGCGACTCGCTGAGCATGATCTCGTAAGGCGTCATGCCGGTCTCGCGTTGCGGGACCTTGGCGAGGTCGATCTCGACGCCGGTGCCGCCGCGGCTGGCGGTTTCACACGTCGAGCACGTGAGGCCGGCCGCGCCCATGTCCTGGATGCCGGCCACGGCATCGGTGGCGAGCAGTTCGAGGCAGGCTTCGAGCAATAGCTTCTCGCGGAAGGGATCGCCGACCTGCACTGCGGGGCGGTCTTCCTTCGATTCTTCGGTGAGATCGCGCGAGGCAAAGGCCGCGCCCGCCAGACCGTCGCGTCCTGTCTCCGCGCCGACATAGAAGACGGGATTGCCCACTCCCCGGGCCGCACCCCGGGCGATCTGCTCGTGCTTGAGAATGCCGAGGTTGAAGACGTTGACCAGCGGATTGCCGTCGTAGCTTTCGTCGAAATAGATCTCCCCGCCGATGGTCGGGATGCCGATGCAATTGCCGTAGTGCGCGATGCCGGAAACCACGCCCGCAAACAGGCGGCGGTTCGTCTTCACATGCGCGCCGTCGCCGGTGATGGGGCCGAATCGCAGCGAGTTCAGCGAGAATACGGGACGCGCCCCCATGGTGAAAATATCGCGGATGATGCCGCCGACGCCGGTGGCCGCGCCCTGGAAGGGCTCGACCGCGCTCGGATGATTGTGGCTCTCCATCTTGAACGCGATGGCCCAGCCGTCACCGATGTCGATGACCCCCCCCCCCCCCCCCCCCCGGCGTTTTCCTCGCCCGCCTTGACCAAGACGCGCTCGCCGGTGGTGGGGAATTTGCGCAGCTCCTTGCGCGAATTTTTGTACGAGCAGTGCTCGCTCCACATCACGGAGAAGATGCCGAGCTCGGTGAAGTTCGGCTCGCGCTTCAGGATCGACCGGATGCGCTCGTATTCCTCCGCGTGAGGCCGTGCTTGGCGATAAGGGCGGGAGTGATGGCGGGGTCTGCGTTACTGCTCATTGAAATCAAAAAATAGGTTAAAGCCGGCGGGTCGGCGGCCAGGAAAGGGGTCGGGAACGATGGCGGCAGCTCTCGATCGTCAAGATGTTAGGTGAGCGATCGACTGTCGTGGGAAGGCCGCGGCCTGCATATTCGCCGAGCGGCGCCACCGAGCGCGGTGAGGATGGACTCGAAAACGATACGCCCATCGTCGCTGCCGAGACGGGAGTCGCAGGCCCGTTCCGGGTGCGGCATGAGACCGAAGACGTTGCGCCCTTCATTGACGATGCCGGCAATGCTCTCGAGGGAGCCGTTCGGATTGGCGGAATCCAGCGCCGAGCCACCGGCATCGACGTAGCGGAGGAGGATGCGGCCCTCCAGCTCGAGCTGACGGAGGGTCGCGGGATCGGCCACGTAGCCCCCTTCGCCATGGGCAATGGGCAGGCGCAGCGTGGCGCCCGTGCGGCAAAGATGGAGGAAGGGATTGGCGACGTCCTCCACCCGCACATACTGGTGCTGGCAGACGAAGTGCAGCGAACGGTTGCGAATGAGCGCGCCGGGCAGGAGGCCCGCTTCGCAGAGAATCTGGAAGCCATTGCAAATCCCGAGCAGGAGCTTGCCCGCCGCCGCGTGTTCCTTCACGGCCTGCATGATCGGCGAAAAGCGGGCGATGGCCCCGCAGCGCAAATAGTCGCCATAGGAAAATCCGCCGGGCAGGACGACGAGATCGTAACCGGCGACAGAGGTGTCCTTGTGCCAGACGTAATCGGTAGTGACACCGAGTTCGGTGAGGGCAAGGACACAGTCCTGGTCGCAATTGGAGCCGGGGAAGCGGATGACGGCAGCTTTCAAAGGAAAAAGTGGGTGTTGGTTGGGAGTGGAGAGTGGAGAGTCGCCGCGGATTGCAGCGGAGGCGGACCGAATCAGTGCCTCAGGTCGCGGGCGATTTGCCGGAGACGTTCTTCGTTTTTGTAGTCGCTGACGATGAAGAAGGCGTGGATGACGCCGGGCAGCCAGCCAAAGAAGGTGAGCACGAGGCTGAGCAAGAAACTGCCCATTCGCCCGGTCAACAGCACCGCGAGAGGTGGACACACGACACAGAGGAAGAAGAGCATGGCGGCGTCTGGCCGGTCAATTTTCCACGACCAGCTTGTAGTCCTCGATGACGGGATTGCTGAGCAGGTCGCGGCACACTTCGTGGAGCTGCGCTTCGGTTTGCGAGCCATCGAGCTCGAGCTCGATGAACTTGCCGACGCGCGCAGATTTCACCGCCGACAGGCCGTGATGATGGATCGCGTCGCGCACCGCCACCCCCTGCGGGTCGAGCACACTTTGTTTGGGCAACACGATAACTTTGGCTTTCATAGGCCGGGCAGACTACGGACGCCGCACGCACCTGCCAACGGGAATTTTTTTCGGATGTATTCCAAAAAATTGCCGGGTGACAAGCGCCGCGCGGTCTGCTTATCGTGCCGCATGATTTGGAATTTCCGCCCGCTCGCGGGCAGCCTCGCTTTCGTCTGTTTATGCGCCTCCGCGGCGGCCGAAGCGACGCCGCTCACCCCAGAAGAAATGGCCGGCGCGCGCGCACCGATGGGCTTTCCATCCCCATGCCCGGCGAATTCATGGCTTCCCTGAACAAGCTCGGCAAGATCGACTGGTCCTCGAAGTTCCGCATTCCGATCGGCACCAATTACACCAGCCGCCCGCAGATGGCGCTGAACCTGGGCGGTCTGATCGCGGATGGCTACATCGCCATCGAGGCCCAGGACCAGATGCAGGTGAAGAATATCGGGCGCGATGTGCTGACCCTCGCCAAGGCCCTCGGCGTGAGCAAGGACGTGCTGGAGCGCAGCGGCAGCATCAGCAATTTTGCGGAGAAGAACCAGTGGGACCAGCTCAAGGAAGAGATGGAGGCCACTCAGAACGAGGTGAAGCAATCCATGGCCGAGGCCAAGGACCAGGATCTCGTCACCCTCGTCACCGTGGGCGGCTGGCTGCGCGGCATGGAAGTCATTAGCGGCCAGATCGGCGCCCATTACACCGCGACCGGCGGCAAGCTGCTTCGCCAGCCGGGCGTCGTCTCCTTCCTGAACGAGAATCTCGACAAGCTGCCGGACAAAACCAAGGACGATGCCAGCGTGAAATGGTGCGCAAGAAGATGGCGGACATCGGGCACTTCATCGCCTTCCCGCTCGACAAGCCCCCGACCGTCGACGAGGTAAAGCAACTGAACAAGCTCGTCGCGATACCATCAAGGATATTTCCAAGAAACAAAAATGAAACGACTGTTCCTGACTCTCGTCCTGCGTCCTCTCCACGGCGGCCGGCGGCTGCACGCCGCCAGCGACGGCGAAGTGGCCGCCCGCCGCAATGCGCTCGATATCGCCGGGGCCTTCACCAATGATGGCTTCAAGCTGCGCGATGGCTACTGGGCGGGCGACTTCGGTCCCGGCAAGCCCAAGGTTCTCCAGGTGAATCTCTACGCCGGCAATCAATACTACTTCACCGTCGGCGCCACCGCGCCGGCCAAGAAAGTGATGGTGACGATTTACGACGAGACCGGTAAAGCGATGCCGACCGACCCGTTCCAGGATACCTCGGTCGCGGCCGCCGGTTACTCCCCGGAGAACAGCGGCATTTTCTTCATCAAGGTCGAGGTGGTCGATGGCGCCGCCGCGGACTTCTGCCTCGTCTACAGCTACAAGTAGCCGATGCCCGCCGAACCCAAACCAGTCGCGGAATCCCTCAGCGGTCCGCGGGTCACGCAGTTTTCCATTTTCCTTTCCAATCGTGTCGGCGCCCTGCTGGACGTCGTGCGGGTGCTGAACGAACGGAACATCCACGTCCTCGCCATCAGCGTGCAGGATTCGGCGGATACCGCGATCGTGCGCATCGTCGTGAGCGATCCGGAAAGCGTGCAGCAGATGTTCATCGAGCACGCCATCCCCTTCTCCATCTGCGACCTCGTCGTGGTGGAACTCAAGGAAGGCGCGACGGAACTCGGCCGCTTGCTGGCCGCGCTGCTCGCGGCGGAGTGCAATATCTTCGGCAGCTACGCCCTCATCACCCGGCCCCGCGGCCGGCCCGCGCTGGCGCTGCACGTCGAGGATAACGAGTGCGCCGTGTCCGTGCTGCGTTCGCAGTCGTTCACCATCCTCAGCCAGTCGGATATCTCACGCTAAGAGACGGTGCAATAAGCCGGGAGAGAACGGACGAGGAGCGGATAGAATTTGCGGCACTTGGGCCGTTTTGCGTAAATATTCCGCTATGCAGCCCACGCACCATGAGGTGCCAGGGACCGTCTTGAGGTATCATGCGTGAATGAACATTTATTCCGACTCCTCTTCCCTCGGGCGCACTCCCTTGAACGGAGGTGAACGAGGAATTCGCCTCGCCCCGATCGAGGCACGAGGACGAGCGTTGTTGCGACCGCAGCGCTGTAGCCGGGCTCACTGAGCCCGGTGGGAGCTGGTCTGGACCGGGTTCAATGAACCCGGCTACAACAACTATCCTGCCTGGGCAACCGCGAGGACAGGAACGGGGGAAGGCAGAACATCCAAAACGTCCAACATCCAACATCCAATGGCCCACCATCCTGCCATTCTACGGACGTCGTCAGATTGGCAATTCTACCAAACGAACCCATTTCCCACGGTGACGGGAGGCAGCGGTTGGATGCATCTCCGCTGAGAAAATAAAGCCGCCTTAAGGTGCCTTAAGCCGATTCAAGGTCGCGCTTTTTAATTCCGTGCCTGGCGAGGTCAAAACAAAAGCTTCCTGCGAGCCACCGGTCGCGCTTGTCAGCGCCGCGGATGCCGGGATAGTGCGGCATGACTGCCAAGCAAACCATGAAGGCCGTGGGCCTTTACCGTTATTTGCCGGTGACGGATGAGCGATCCCTGGAGGATCTGCAAATCCCGCTCCCGGAGGCCACCGGCCACGACCTGCTGGTGAAAGTGGAGGCCATCTCCGTCAACCCCGTGGACACCAAGGTGCGGGCGCCCCAAGACCAGGTCGAAAAAGATCCGAGAATCCTCGGTTGGGACGCCGCCGGCCTGGTGGTCGCGGTGGGTGAGGCGGTCACGCTCTTTCGCCCCGGCGATGCCGTCTACTACGCCGGCTCCATCACCCGGCCGGGTTGCAACAGCCAGTTTCATCTCGTGGATGAAAGGATCGTCGGGCGCAAACCGGCGTCGCTGCAGTGGGAAGAAGCGGCCGCTTTGCCGCTGACCACCATCACCGCATGGGAGAGCCTCTTCGAGCGCCTGGGCATCGACCGGCACGGCGCGGACACCGGCAAATCGTTATTGATCATCGGCGGCGCCGGCGGTGTGGGCTCGATGGGCATTCAACTGGCCAAACTCGCGGGCCTCACCGTCATCGCCACGGCCTCCCGGCCCGAAACTGTGGAATGGTGCCGCACCCTCGGGGCGGATCATGTCATCGATCATCGCCAGCCCCTGCCCAGCCAATTGAGCGCCGCCGGCTTTCCGCAAGTCGACTACATCGTGAACTATAACAACACCGACGCCTATTGGACCGTGATGTCCGAGGTCATCGCGCCGCAAGGCCGGATCTGCTCCATCGTGGAAAACGCCCAGCCGATCGATCTCAATACGTTGAAGAGCAAGAGCACCACCTTCGTCTGGGAGTTCATGTTCACCCGCTCCATGTATTCCACCCCCGATATGGCCCGGCAGGGCGAACTGCTCAACGAGGTCGCCGCGCTCGTGGAAGCCGGCCGGCTCCGGCATGCCTCGCAGGACGTGCTCTCGCCGATCAATGCGACGAATCTGCGCCAGGGCCCACGCGAAACTCGAAAGCGGTCGCACCATCGGCAAGATCGTCCTCAAGAGCTGGGAGTAACCGATGGATCGCCATTCCTTTCCCGCCTTGATCGTGGATGCGCCGCCCCTCGGGGCCGGCGAACGCCACCTGCCAGATGCTGACCGATTGTGATACCCTGCCCGCCAGAGGCGGCGGCGTGTTGGTGCGGGTCGCCTGCTCGAGCCTCAATTACAAGGACGCGCTGGCCGTGGCGGGCAATCAGAACAAAGTGCTGCGCCATCTGCCCATCGTCCCCGGCATCGACCTCGCCGGAATCGTGGAAGATCCCGGCGGCGACGGGCGCTTCACCGCCGGCCAGCCCGTGATCCTCACCGGCTATGGCATCGGCGAACAAGTCTCCGGCGGTACGCCGGCTTTGCCTGGGTGAAGGGCGACTGGCTGGTCCCGCTGCCACCGGGCCTCACGCTGAACCAAGCGATGGCAATCGGCACCGCCGGCTTCACCGCGATGCTTTGCGTGCTCGCGCTGGAAGATCACGCCATCGACCGGGCCGGTGAAATCGTCGTCACCGGCGCCACGGGCGGAGTCGGCTCGATGGCGATTTCCCTGCTCGCGCGCCGGGGTTGGAAGGTTGTTGCCTCGACCGGCCGCGTGGAGCAGGAAGCGGATTACCTTCGCCGCCTCGGCGCGGCGGAAATCGTCCCCCGGCAGCTCCTGTCCAAGCCGTCCGTCAGGCCGTTGGAAACGGAACGCTGGGCCGGGGCTGTGGATTCCGTGGGAGGTGAGACGCTGGCCGGCATTTTGCGCCAGATGCGCTATGGCGGAAGCGTCACCGCGTGTGGCCTGGCGGGCGGGATGAATCTACCAGCGAGTGTCCTTCCGTTCATCCTGCGCGGGGTCAATCTCCTCGGCATCGATTCCGTCCAGTGTCCCCGACCCTTGCGCGAACGCGCCTGGCAGCGCTTGGCGGCCGAAGTGGATTTCGACCTCCTGGAACAAATGACGACCTCCATCGTCCTGCCGGACGTCCTTCGCGCCGCCCATGATCTTCTCGCCGGAAAGCTCCGTGGCCGCACCGTCGTCACAATCGAGTGATCCTGCCGGGAGCATTTCCGATTTATTCTGCCGCGGAAAAGTGACGAAACGGTAGCTGACCCCAGCCTCCGCGAGCTGCGCGAGCAGGGCTTCGTGCTGATCGTAGTGATAGTGGTGCGTCTGGAACCCCAGCGCGCGGGGCCGTCTCGATATTCGGCAGCAGGTCGTCGATGAAAAACGTGCTGGCGGGCTCGAGGCCCAATTGCCGCTGGGCGATCTCGTAGATGGTATGCCCTGGCTTGGAGGCCTTGGCCTCGTAGCTATAGGTGCCCGAGGTGAAGCGCTGAAAGACGGGATAGCGCCGGAAAACATATTCCCGATGGATGTCGCTCGTATTGCTCAGCAGAAAAAGCGGGAAACGTCCGTGCAGTTGCTCCACCAGCGCCAGCATGGGCTCATTGGGCGTGAAGATGTCCTCCCATGCGGCCACGAATTCCACCTCGGTGCCGCGGTAGCGCAAGACATCGAAAGCCCCGCGCAGAAACGCCGCGCGATCGAGTTGCCCGTCCTCGTAGCCAGCTTGATCTGGTCGATGCGGGCCATCACTTGCACGGCATCGTGCACCTCGCTCTGGTCGGCGAGCTTGCGCAGTGCCACCGCAAAATCGAACTTGAGCAGGACGTTACCGATATCGAAAAGAAATGCGCGAATCATGCGGCGGCGTGTCTCGTTTCTCCGCGGGCGGCTGTCAAGCTGGCAGGCGGGCTCCGCTCGCCGGCGACGCCATGAAAGTTTTCCGCGAATTCACGCGCGTGGATGCTGGACACCACCCAACCCAGCCGATACAGACAGCGCTATGAGCTCCCAGACACCTCGCGATTTCACCCCGGAATCCGGCGGCCCGACGGACGTCGCGCCCATCGGTCGCACCGGTTCCAAGCCTGCCCACGAAATGACCGCCGAAGAGGAACGCGGCGCCGCCGATTGGGACAAGATCGCCGCCGATGCCGATTTCAAAAAATTGGTCGCCTCGAAAATCGCCTTCATCCTGCCGATGACGATTTTCTTCCTCGTTTATTACTTCGCGCTGCCGGTGCTCGTGGGCTGGTTCCCGGCCCTGATGAAGACGAAGGTCGGGCCGGTCAACCTCGCCTACCTCTTCGCGTTCTCGCAGTTTTTCATGGCCTGGATTGTCGCCGCCCTTTACGTCCGCAAGGCGTCTGGCTGGGATACCGCCGCCGCTGCCCTGCTCGCCAAGTTTAAGAAATAGTCCCTTCCCCCATGATCGCCTCCGCTCTCCTTCCCGTTCCCGATTCCGCCCCCGCGGCGATGAATCCCGCCGCCATCGCCATGTTCGTCGGCTTTGTCGCGGCGACGTTGGTCATCACGTATTTCAGCGCCCGCAAATCGACGGGGTCCAGCGCTTACTTCGCCGCGGGCCGGCGCATCACCGGCTGGCAAAATGGCCTGGCCGTAGCCGGCGACTACATGAGCGCCGCCAGTTTCCTGGGCATCGCCGGCATGATCGCCTTGTCGGGTTACGACGGTTTCCTTTATTCCGTCGGCTTCCTCGTCGCCTATCTCACCGTGCTGTTGCTGGTGGCCGAACCGCTGCGCAATGCCGGCAAATACACCATGGCCGACGTGCTGGCCTACCGCTTGAGTCCGCGACCGGTGCGCGCCGTGGCTTCGCTCTCCACGATCACCGTTTCCACCTTCTATATGATCGCACAGATGGTCGGCGCGGGCGGCCTGGTGAAAGTGCTGCTCCCGGGCATTTCTTACAACGTGGCCGTCTGCGGTGTGGGCGTGCTCATGATTGTATACGTCGTCTTCGGCGGCATGCTCGCGACGACGTGGGTGCAGATCGTGAAGGCCGTGCTGCTCATGAGCGGCAGCGTTTTCCTGAGCATCATGGTGATGAGCCACTTCCATTTCAGCGTGAGCGAATTCTTCGGCTCACTGTCGCAGATTAGCTTTCACAAAGGGACGACGGTCGTCACCGCGGATTTCCTCACCCCTGGGATGAAATTCAAGAACCCGCTTGACTTCATTTCCCTATCGATGGCGCTCGTCTTCGGCACCGCGGGCCTGCCCATATCCTCATCCGCTTCTATACCGTGCCGGACGCCAAGACCGCCCGCTCCTCGGTCGTCTGGGCCATGGTCCTGATCGGTATCTTCTACATCATGACGACTTTCTTCGGCTTCGGCGCGGCCAGTGTGCTCGGCCCGGACTTCATCATGAAGAACGGCGGCGGCAATATGGCCGCTCCGCAGCTCGCCCGTGCCATGGGTGGCGATATCTTCTTCGCCTTCATCAGCGCCGTCGCGTTCGCGACGATCCTGGCGGTGGTGGCCGGTCTGACGATCAGCGCGAGCACCTCGTTTGCGCACGATTTCTTCACCAACGTCATCCATCACGGCAAGGAACAGAAGCCCGGCGAGGAAGTTCGCGTGGCGCGGGTCACCGCCTTCGTGGTCGGCGCGGTTTCCATCGGCCTGGCCATTGCGCTCGGGCCCACGGCCAACGTCGCCTTCCTCGTCGGCCTCGCTTTTGCCGTCGCGGCGAGTGCCAACCTGCCCGCGATCGTCCTCTCGATATTCTGGAAGCGCTTCAACACCCTGGGCGCGATGTCGGGTCTCATCGTCGGCCTCATCGCCTCCATCGGCATCATCCTGATCAGTCCCACGATCATGACGGTCGATGCCGCCACCGTCCTGCCCGCGGCGCGCCATCTCATCCAGCACGCCCCCTTCTTCCCGCTGGAGAATCCCGGCATCATCTCCATTCCGCTCGGCTTCCTCGCCGCCATCATCGGCACCCTGTGCTCCAGCGAGCCCGGCGCCGAGGCGAAGTTCACCGAGCTGACCGTCCGCGCCAATACCGGCTTGGGATCGGAGAAAGCCACGGCGCACTAAGCAACAGGGTCTCTGCTCCATCGCCTGTTTACCTGAGAGTCCTTGCGGTAACTCTCCGGTTGTAGCAGTTTCCGGCATGCGTGAAGTTATCTTCCAAGTCGAACAGGACGAGATCGATGGAGGTTACGTGGCCACGGCCTTGGGACATTCCATCGTTACGCAAGGCGAGACGATCGAGGACTTGCGAGCGATGGTTCGCGATGCGGTGCGGTGCCACTTTGGGGAGGAATTCAGGCCTCAGGTGATTCGCCTGCATTTCGTTCGGGACGAAGTGCTTACCCCGTGAAGATTCCCCGGGATCTGAGCGGATTACAATTGGCGAAGGCGTTACGTGCCCTCAACTACAAGATCGTCCGTCAAGAGGGCTCTCATCTTCGCTTGACGACTGAGCGCGATGGCGAACATCACGTTACGGTTCCAGCGCATACTCCGCTCAAGGTGGGCACGCTCAACAGCATTCTCAAGTTGGTCGCCGCACACCATCGAATCTCGGTGGGCGAACTTCTTCACCTGCTCGAATTGTAGAATGCTCCATGATTCGGCATCTCTACTTCCACATCCCCTTCTGTCCGAAGCTCTGCCCGTACTGCAGCTTCTACGTCGAGACGGGCACGCAGAACAAGACGACGCGTTTTCTGGACGCGCTGCTGCGGGAAGTCGAAGCAGCACAGGCGACGCACGATCTTCAGCCGGAGACGATCTACTTCGGTGGGGGCACCCCGAGCGCGCTGACCTGTGAGCAGCTTGAGCATCTGCTCGGCGGGTTGCGGACCCGGCTGGACTTGAGCGGATTGCGCGAGTGGACCCTTTGAAGTGAACCCGGCCACCGTCCGGGCGGACAAGGCACGCGTTCTCCGCGATGCGGGCGTTTCGCGGATCAGCCTCGGCGTGCAATCGTGGGACGACGCGTTGTTGAAAACGCTCGGGCGCATTCACGATGCCGGCCAGGCTGAGAAGACCTACGGGATTTTGCGCGACGCCGGCTTCGCCAATATCAATATCGACCTCATGTTTGCGGTGCCTGGCCAATCGGTCGCCCAGTGGCAGGCCACGCTCGAGCGCACGATCGCGTTGCGCCCCGAGCACGTCTCGTCCTATTGCCTGACCTACGAGGAAGACACCGAGTATTTCCGGCAGCTTCAACTCGGCACCTTTCGGCAGGATGACGACCGGGATGTGGCGTTGTTCGAGACGACGATCGATACGCTGACCGCCGCGGGATTCGGCCACTACGAGATTTCCAATTACGCCCGGCCCGGTTTCGAATCGACGCACAATTTCGCTTACTGGCGCGGTGCGGATTATCTGGATTTGGGCCGAGCGCCTTTTCCACCGTGGGCCTGCGGCGCTGGCAGAATGTGCCTGACACCGCCGCCTACACCGGGCGCGTGCTCGCCGGCGAGAGCACGGTGCACTTTACCGAGGAACTGACCGAAGCCACGCGCATCGGGGAGATTGCGGCCTTCGCCATGCGCACCCGCGATGGCATCGCCACCGATACGCTGGGCCCTTGGGACAAGGAGATACGGGAGTTTCACGAGTTGGCTTTCTGGAAGATCGCGACGGTCGCACGGTGCTCACGCGCCGCGGCAAGCTCATGGCCGACTCTGTGGCCGAGGCGTTCGTCTAAAGTAGTGAACGCTTTTTTCGCCTGTCATCCTGAGCGGAGTGTAACGGAGTCGAAAGCCGAGTCTGCGAGACGCCTATGGGACTGCGGGGCAAACCCCGTCCAACAACCAGCGATGATCTATGGTAGAGCGACGGGGTCCTTCGACTTCGCTCAGGATGACAGGTGAGGAGAGGGCAATTATTTCATGATCTCAGATGCACTCGCACATGGACTATGATGTCGCCATTATCGGTGCTGGGCCTGCCGGTTCGACCTGTGCGGCGCATTGCGCGCAGGCCGGCTGGCGCACGCTCCTGATTGAGAAGGCGCGCTTCCCGCGCGACAAAGTCTGTGGGGACTGCGTGAACCCCGCGTGCTGGCCGGTGCTGGACCGCTTGGAAGTCGCAGAGCGCGTGCGGACACAGCCGCATGCTCAGCTCGCGGAAGTGGCCTTCGTGAGCCCACGGGGCCGGACATTGCGCCTGCCGCTCACCGCTTCGGAGCGAGGCGAGATCGCCATTCCCCGGCGTTTGCTGGATGCCGTCCTGCTCGATCGAGCCCGTGAACTGGGCGCGGAAGTCCATGAGGAGGCTCCCCTCACCGCCTTGGAAAAAGGCTGGCGCTTGCAGACGACGCGCGGCGCATTCTCCGCGCGTTACCTGGTCGCGGCGGATGGTCGAAACTCCACGGTCGCCCGCTTGCTCGGCCTGCTCCCGGCCGCGGCCAAGGACCGCATCGGTCTCCAGACCCACCTCCCAAGACCACCCGAAATGCGCGGACGCGTGGCCATGCATTTTCTGCCCTTCGGCTATTGCGGCATGAACGATGTGGGCAACGGCCTTTTCAATCTCTGCCTCGTCGCGCGGCCGGAGCATCTGCCCGATCTGAAAGCGTGGGCCGGGAGCCGGTTTCCCATTCCAGCGGATACGGCCTGGCGAACCATCACGCCGCTGAGCCGCGCCCCGATTTCTCCCGTGCATGAGAACCTGCTCATCGTCGGCGACGCCGCACGCGTCGTGGAGCCCTTCACCGGCGAAGGCATCTATTATGCGCTCGCCTCCGGAGAACTCGCCGCGAGGCATTTGCTCGCGGAAGACCTTCCGGGCTTCGCCGCCGCCCACGCGCGGCTGTATCGCGGGCGTCTGTGGATCAATGAACTCGCCCGCGCCGCCGTGCTGCGTCCGTGGCTGGCCAATGGCATCCTGGAATTCGCCCACCTCTTTCCACAGGCGCTGCAGTTTTCTCACCAGCAAGGTAGTCGGCCCGGCGGCCAGTGGCGAGGGCGTCCCAAAAGCTATGTCATCCTGAGCGGAGTGTAACGGAGTCGAAGGACCCCGTCGCTGCATCAAAGATCATCGTTGGTTATTCGACGGGGTCCTTCGACTTCGCTCAGGATGACATCGCGAGGAGAGGCTGCACCTCCTTCACCATTCTCTAATGCCCCAGCAGCACGCAGACCCGTGGGCCGAAGACGAGCAACCCGATCACCAGCGCAGCGAGCGCGGCCAACAGCACCGCGCCAGCCGCGACGTCCTTGGCGCGTTCCGCCAGGGGGTGCAGTCCCGGTGACGCCAGGTCGACCACCGCCTCAATCGCGGTATTGATGCCCTCGGCCGTGAACACCAACCCGATGACCCCGACCACCGCGCACCATTCCCCACGCGAAATACCAAAAAAGAATCCGCCGACAATTGCGCAGAGCGCCGCCACCGCGTGGATGCGGGCATTGGCCTGGGTCCGAAACAGCACGAGCACCCCACGGCCCGCCCAGCCGAATCTCCGGCCCATTCGCCGCCACGCAGATCCAGTCTCTGGCGGGCGCTCATTCATAGCCGGGAACGGCTACTTGGTTTCCGGGAAAAACTTCGGCGCTTCGCCAGCCTTGGCCTCGGGAGTCGCGGTCGGAGATTCCGGCTTGGCTGCGGGCGCGGCTTCCGCGGCGGGTTTGGCTTCCGCCTTTTCCTCAGCAGCCTTGGAGTGTTCGCCGAAAGCGGTGACGCCTTCTTCCGGGGCATCCGAGACCGGATGCTTTTCGCAAGCATTGGCGAGAAACGCGAGGGCAAGGATGGAGAGGATGGAAAACCATTTCATAAGCGCGGCGGAGGCTAGCGACACTGCGCTCCGATTCCAGCGAAAAGATGCGCCTTTTACGTGCCGCGATAACTGCAGCGCGCGGTGGGCGTCTCGTGAATGACGATTTCGGCCAGCCCCGGGCACTGGGGCGCGAGCTTTTGCCAGAACCACGCCGCCATGTTTTCGATCGTCGGATTCGACAGCCCGGGAATCTCGTTCAAGTAGCCGTGATCCAGGTCCACGAGCAACGGACGCATGGCCTTGCTGATCTCCGCATGGTCGTAAAACCAGCCGGTCTTGGGGTCCACCTCGCCCTCGACGCTGATCTCCACCTTGAAGCTGTGACCGTGCATCTGCCGGCACTTGTGGCCCTCCGGCGCGCAGGGCAGGGTCTGGGCGGCTTCGAAGGTGAAATCTTTGGTGAGTCGGACTCGCATAGGGATGTTGATTTTACAGTTCGCGGCTTCGAATCACACTCCCTTTTGCTTGGGGTCCCAGATGAACTTGTGCATCTGCAGTTGAAAGCGTACGGGCAGCTTGTCTTCGAGGATCCATTCCACGATCTGCCGCGGTTCGATGCGGCCGAAGATCGGCGAAAAGAGCACGGTGCCGCAGCGCGTTGCCAGATCGTGGGTGCGCACTTGTTCGCGCGACCACTCGTAATCCTCGCGCGAGCCGATGACGCATTTCACTTCGTCGCCGTGGTTGAGGTGCGCGATGTTGCTCCACAAATTGCGCGCGCACTCGCCACTGCCCGGCGTCTTGAGGTCCATGATACGATGCACCCGCGGATCGATCGGCGAGATGTCGTGCGCCCCGCTCGTCTCGATGAGCACCGTGCGCCCGGCGTCGCAGAGCGCGGTCATCAACGGCAGCACGTTCTTTTGCAGCAGCGGTTCGCCCCCTGTGATCTCCACGACCGGCGCATCGAATTTCAAGACCTCCTCCACCACCTCGCTCACCGGCCGTTTCTTGCCATCGTAAAAGGCATACTCCGTGTCGCAATAGGTGCAGCGCAGATCGCAGAAGGTAAGCCGCACGAAAATACAGCGGCAGCCCGCCCAGGAGCTCTCGCCCTGGATGGACTCGTAGATTTCGTTGATCGTCAGCTTGGGTGTCGGTGCGGACATCGGGGCCGGGAAGTTAAGCAGGATTTGCCGCTTGAACAGGAAGAACACATCGGCGGTCCGGCGCGAAAAATCCTGTTCATCCGCCGAATCCTGACAATCCTATCCCTCCCTTTTCCTGCCATGCCCAATCGAATCGACCAAAAATTTGCCGATCTTCGCGCTGCGAAGAAGAAAGCGCTCATCGCCTATATCGCCGCCGGCGATCCCCATCTGGAGGCCACGCGTGAGCTCGCCTGGGCGTTTGAAAAGGCCGGCGTCGACCTCCTTGAACTCGGCGTTCCTTTCTCCGATCCGCTCGCCGACGGCGTGGTGAATCAACTGGCCGCCAGCCGCGCGCTCGCCGCCGGCACCACCGTCGCCGGGGTGCTCAAGACGGTGCGTGAGATCCGCGAACGCTCGCCATTGCCGATCGTGCTCTACACCTACATGAACCCGATTTATCGCTACGGGTTCGAGGCGTTCCATCGCGACGCCGAGGCCGCGGGAGTCGACGGCCTGCTCATCCTCGATCTGCCGCCCGACGAAGATGCGCAAAATGAGGAGCTCTCGCAGCACACCGGCCTGAAGCGCATCCGCCTCATCGCCCCAACCACGCCGGACCAGCGCATCGCCCAGCTCACCGCCGGCGCCAGCGGCTTCATCTACTATGTCTCACGCGAAGGCGTCACCGGCGAGCGCGCGGAGATCGCCAGTTCGCTGCCCGAGCGGGTCGCGGCCATCCGCGCCACGACGACGCTGCCCATCGCCGTGGGCTTCGGCATCTCGAATCCCGAGCACGTCCGCCAGGTGGCCCAGCACGCGGACGCGATCGTGGTCGGCAGCGCGATCGTCAAGCAGATCGCCGAATTTGGCCAGGACCCTACGCTCGTCGCGAAACTGGCTGCCTTCGTGCAGCCCCTCGCCGCAGCGGCGCATGCCTGGAGCAGTTCAAAATGAGCTGCGGGCCGCGCCGGGCGGCGGCATTCACTTCCGCAGCCACACCGTGACCTTCCGCCGATCCTTCAGCACGTAATCCACCCGCACTACGGCGTCTCCCCTTCCTTGGGCAGAAAGAAAAGTTGTCCCTCCACGGTCTTGAACAAATAGAAATTCCCCGTGGCCTCTCCGTGAAATTGCGCGTCGAGCAACTTCTTATCCGCCTCGCTCCAGGGTGAGCCATTCACCACCAGGCGCGGCCGGAGGTAATGCAAATCGGTGATCGGCTCTCCTTTTTCGTATCCGCCCTGCGCTGCCATGGTTTCCGAGGAACCATCGAAGTGTTCCTCCTTGTTGCCGCTCTGAAAGATGAAAAACTCCGGCTGGGCCAGACTCGTGATCATCACCCCTTCAGACTTCAAGGTGGACACGGTCCCTTCCGGCTGGGCCCGCGCTCCCGCCGCCCAAAGAAAGAGAGCGGCGAGCACTGGCAGATAGCGGATCATGCTTGGGGAAGACATTCTCTCCCGTAGCACAATTGCGCCGCATCCCCAAGGGCAAAACTGTCCATTGCCACTTCTCCTCATGGCCGGCGCAGTTCAGGGCAGAAAGTCGCCAATGCGCAGCGAAAGATCGGGGAAAGCCAGCGGCGCGATGGTTTCATCGGCGCCGAGCGTGCGGACCTCCCCATAGCCGGCGACGGTGGGTTCACGAAAGACTTCGAGGACGTTGTCCGCGAGATTCAATAGCCAGTATTCGCGCACGCCATTCCGCGCGTAGGCCGGACCTTTGTCCCGGCGGTCGTAAGTGAGCGTGCTATCAGAAACTTCAATGACGAGGAAGAGATCTGCGGGATTCGGGTGGCGCCGGGCTTTGCTCACGCCGGATCGACCAGGGTCAAATCGGGCTGAGGTTGCGAAGCATCGTCGAGATTAAACGGATTTTGCGGATCGACCTCAAAGCGGCCGCGGGAGCGTTGCGCGAGGACATTGGTGAGCAAGCGGACGGCCGTGGCGTGACGGTAACCGATGGGTGACATGACAATAAGCTCTCCATTGAGCAATTCGATGCGGTCGTTTTCCCCCAGAATACCGGCGCGGCCGAGTTCCTCGTATTCTTCCACAGTCCAGCGGTAGGTGGGCGCGTGAAGGACGCTCATGCAATGAGACTGCCACAAGGCCCCGCGACCGGCAAGCCGGGAACGCAATGGCCTACGCCTGGCGGCCTTCGAGGAGGCTGGCGTAGAGGTCGCGCACCTGGCGCGCGATGGCCGTCCAGCCGAACAGCGCCTCGGCCCGAGCCCGGCCCGCTTTGCCGAAGGCGGCACGCATTTCGGGATTGGCCATGAGTTCATTGATGCGCATGGCCAGGTCGTGGGAGAAAGTTTCGGGATGCAGGGCCTCAAAGGGCGTCTCGCTCATCTGCGCGAGCGGCACCAGCCAACCGGTCTCGCCGGGCAGGACGACTTCCTTGATGCCGCCGACGGCGCTGGCCACCACGGGAGTTTCACAAGCCATGGCTTCGAGATTGATAATGCCGAAAGGCTCGTAAATGGAGGGGCAGCAGAAGACCGCGGCGTGGCTGTAGAGCTCGATCTTTTCGGGAACGGTCACCATGTGGTCGATCCAGATCACCCCCGGCCGTTTCGCCCGGGCGGCGGCGACGGCAGCCTGCATTTCCGCGGCGATCTCCGGCGTATCCGGAGCACCCGCGCACAGGACGACCTGGAAGCCCGGCGCGAAGTGCTGGATGGCACGCACGAGATGAATGATCCCCTTTTGCCGCGTGATCCGACCGACAAAGAGGACGTACGGCTGACGGGGATCGACGCCAAACTTCTCCAGCGCAGCGGTGGTACCGACCTTCCGATACTCCTCGAGGTCGATGCCGTTATAGATGGTATGGATGCGCGACTCGGGGACCTTGAAAAAGCGCAGGACGTCCGCCTTGGTTTCCGCCGAGACCGCGATCACGGCGTCGGCCATCTCGATCGCCATCTTTTCCACCCAGCAGGAAAAATCGTAACCACCCCCGAGCTGCTCGCGTTTCCAGGGGCGCAGCGGCTCAAGCGAATGGACGGTCAGCACCATGGGAATGCCATAGTTGAGCTTCGCCATGATCCCGCCGAAGTGCGAATACCACGTGTGCAGATGCACGATGTCCGCGTCGAATAATTGGTCGTGTTCCAATCGAGACAGTGCTGGACGGCGCCGAAGACGGAGTGAAGCGACGGAGTGAAGCTGCCTGGGAGCGGTGTAGCCGGAGGAGTCGAGGCCAAAGCCCGTGGCCCTGAGCGCGGCCGTATCGATGCGGACCTCGCGCGGCTCCTTGCCGTAACAGCGCACCTCCACCTCCATCATTTTGGCCAACTCACGCGAAAGGTATTCGACGTGCACGCCGGCCCCACCGTAAATCGTGGGGGGGTATTCGTTGGTCAGGAAAAGCGTCTTCATGCGGGTGCGCGTCGCGCGCGGGTCGCCTTAGAACAGGATCGGAATGATGAGAATCGCGACAATGTTGACGACCTTGATCATCGGGTTGATGGCCGGACCGCTGGTGTCCTTGTAGGGATCGCCTACGGTGTCGCCGGTGACACTGGCCTTGTGCGCCTCGCTGCCTTTGCCGCCGTGGTGGCCTTCCTCGATGTATTTCTTCGCATTGTCCCAAGCCCCGCCCGAACTGGTCATGGAGATACCCATGAACAAGCCGGTGACGATCGAGCCCACGAGCACTCCGCCGAGGACCACCTTCCCCAGTACGGGAATGGCAGCCACGAGAACGACCACGACCACCGGCAGCAGCGCGGGGACGATCATCTCCTTGAGCGCGGCCTTGGTCACGATATCCACACAGGTGCCGTAATCGGGCGTGTCGGTGCCTTTCAAGATGCCCGGGTGCAGGGCCAGTTGGCGGCGCACTTCCGTCACGACAGCGCCCGCCGCGCGCCCCACGGCATTCATCGAAAACGCGGAGAAGAGATACGGCAGCAGTCCACCGATGAAGAGCCCGATGATGACCTTTGGATCCTTGAGCGAGAAATCGAGCATGACCGCCACGTCGGCCGCCGGAATATGCCGCACCACCTCGAGGTGGTGCTTGAGATCGACGAAATACGAACCGAAGAGCACGATCGCCGCGAGACCGGCGCTGGCGATGGCATAACCTTTGGTCACGGCTTTCATGGTATTGCCGACCGCATCGAGGTCGTCCGTGATGGCGCGCACCTCCTTGGGCAATCCGCTCATCACCGCGATGCCACCGGCGTTGTCCGTGATCGGTCCGAAAGCGTCGAGCGAGATGATGATGCCCGCCATGGCCAGCATCGCCATGACCGCCACGGCGATACCGTAAAGCCCCGCGAAGTGATAGCTGAGCCAGATGGAAGAGGCGATGCAGATGACCGGCAGCGCGGTGGCGTGCTGGCCGACCGCGAGACCGGCGATGATATTTGTCGCGTGGCCCGTCACACTGGCCTCGGCAATCTTGCGGACGGGGGCGTACTCCGTCGACGTATAGTAATTAGTGATCAGCACCGCCGCGCCTGTCATGAGCAGGCCGACGAGCGCGGCAAAGTAGATACCACC
The DNA here is from genome assembly GCA_037200205.1 of Chthoniobacter sp. GTDB lineage: Bacteria > Verrucomicrobiota > Verrucomicrobiia > Chthoniobacterales > Chthoniobacteraceae > Chthoniobacter. Next base: position 180,801 of record JBBCHV010000034.1, on the reverse strand, counting down.
CGTGGAATAGCTGGCTTCCGCGCCGCTGAGCACGTCGTGGACTTTCAAGCCATCCGGAAAAATGGCGTTCGTGATCGGCCAGAAGACCACCGCCGAGATGAGCGCACTGAGAAGCACGCCCCCCATGAGCGCCGCCGCGGGCTTCGCGTTCGTCACGTTCACATAGATGATACCGATGATCGACGCGATGATGGCCACTCCACCGAGCACAAAGGGATAAACGACCGGAGCGCCCAGGCCGATGGTGAGCGCGCCGACCAGCACCGCACCAATGAGCGACACGGCATAAGTTTCAAACACGTCCGCCGCCATGCCCGCGCAGTCGCCGACGTTGTCGCCCACGTTATCCGCGATGGTCGCCGGATTGCGGGGATCGTCTTCGTCGAGGTTCGACTCCACCTTGCCGACGAGATCCGCACCGACATCCGCCGCCTTCGTATAAATGCCGCCCCCCAGGCGCGCAAAAACCGAGATGAGCGACGCGCCCAAAGCCACCCCGACGAGCGAGGAGATCGCTTTCTCCGGATTCACCCGCGACATTACCATCCAGAAGATTCCCACGGAAAGCAGAGCGAGACCGACCACCAGCAAGCCCGTCACCGCGCCACCATTGAAGGCCGCCTGCAGTGCCTTCTGGCGACTCTCCGTCGCCCCTTGCGCCGTGCGCACGTTGGCCATCACGGCGATACGCATGCCGATGAATCCCGCCGCCAGCGAGCAAACCGCGCCCAAAATGAAACCCACGGCCGTCGGCAAATCCTTGAAAATGGCCACGAGCACGACGAGCACCGCGGCGATCGTCGCCACGGAACGAATCTGCCGGCCCAGATAAGCCTTCGCCCTTCTTCGATCGCGCCGGCAATCTGTTTCATGCGGTCGTTACCCGCCGACGATGCCAGGATCGACTTGATCAGGTAAAAGGCGAAACCGAGCCCGATGACCGCGCAACCGAGGGACAAAGGAAGCCCGGAATCAACGAAAAAATTAGCGACGACGGGAGGCATAAACACTCTTGTAGTAGGGGAAAGGAGGGCGGAGTGTATGAGCTTTCTCCTCGGTGGCAACGCCTAATTGCGGCAATCATACCCCGAGCAAAACCTAGTGTTTTGCTTGTGCCGGAGACACCTTTCCGGCTCATTCCGCGCCATGAGCAAACGCCCCGTCCAACACTGGCTGGTGAAAACAGGAGCCCACGGCCTACGCATGGTCGGCCTTCGTCGCCGATGGCCGCACCGCCTGGACCGGTGTCCGCAACTTCCAAGCCCGGCTTAACCTGCGCGCCATGCGGAAGGGCGATAGCGTCCTCTACTATCACAGTGTCGAGGGCAAGGAGATCGTCGGCCTCGCCGGAAGTCGCGGCGGAAGCTTATCCCGACCCGACAGCCAAGGAAGGCGATTGGGTCTGCGTCGATCTCGTTCCGGTGAAGCCGCTCCCCCCGCCCCGTGACGCTGGCCGAAATCAAGGCGAACGCCAAACTGCGAGAGATGAAGCTGATCCGGCAATCGCGGCTCTCCGTCACCCCGCTGACCGCGGAGGAATTCCGGGAAGTTTTGCGCCTGAGCAAAACTTGACAATTTGCGGAAAAGTTCCATTTCTACGGGGAGATGAAATCGCTTTTCCTGGCTGTCCTGTTCGTCCTCGGGGTCATCGGCCTTTTGCGCTCCGATCTCTCCCCCTGGCACTTGGTGACAACGGCGGAATTGGAGGCGATCAAAGCCGACGCGGCTCACACCGCCGAAGTGGCCGCCGAGGCGGCTGCCGCGGCCCAAGCCAAACCCACCGGAAGCTGGATGCGCGACGCGAGTTATCGCACTTCCCTGGAAAAAGGAACTCCGCTCAGCCTCGCCCCCGTCAAGCAGCGCTAAGCGGCACCCACTGGCTGATCCGAGTGTCGCATTGGGAAAGCAAACTCGTTCCCAGCAGCATGATTTCGGCTAGTTCGCCCAGGCACTTCACGCTGGCGCGCTGGGTATTCGCCCGCGTCCTCGGGGCGATCTTCTTCTGTGCGTTCGTTTCGCTCGGCCTCCAAATTCGCGGTCTCGCGGGAGAACACGGCATCATGCCGGCGGCACAATTCCTCGACACCGCCTGGAATCAACTCGGGGTGAGAGCGCTGTGGGAAGTGCCCACCCTTTGTTGGATCAACGCCAGCGACCCCATGCTGACCGCGCTCTGCCTGGCGGGCACGGCGCTTTCCCTGGGGCTGATGGGCGGCGTCTTCCCGGGCCTCTGTGCGTTCCTCCTCTGGGCGCTCTACCTTTCGCTCTGTTGGATCGCTACGCCCTTTACCAATTTCCAATGGGATGCCCTGCTGCTGGAAACCGCCCTGGTGGCGGCTCTCCTCCTTCCCTGGCAATGGCGCCCGCAGTGGGATCGATGGCGCCCGGTGCAGCAGGCCGGGCTCTGGCTGCTGTGGTGGCTGCTGTTCCGGCTCATGGTGGAATCCGGCGCGGTGAAACTAAGCAGCGGCGACCCCACCTGGCGGGCGCTCACGGCCCTCGATTATCATTTCGAGACGCAACCGTTGCCGCTCTGGACCGCGTGGTTCGCCCACCAGCTCCCCGACCTGCTGCTCTGCCTCGCCACCTTCATCATGTTCCTCATCGAGCTGGTGGCTCCGCTGCTCATCCTCGCCCCGCGGCGCTGGCGGCACGGCGGCGCGTGGGCGCTCATCGCCTTGCAGATCTTGATCCTCGCCACAGGCAACTACGCCTTTTTCAATTTGCTGACGATCGGCCTCTGTCTCCCGCTCTTCGATGACCTCGCCTGGCCCGCGCGGCTGGCCTCCTGGTGAAATCACCGGCGCCCACCAACGATCCTGGACGCCGCTCGCGGCGTCGCTGCTCGCGCCGACATTGGCCTTCGTCTTCCTCGTCACCGTGCAACCGCTGATCTCCTCCGTCGGGTTGGTCCGGCGCTGGCCCGTCCCCTTCTCCACGCTCGAACAAAGTGTCCAGTCCTGGATGAGCTTGAACGGCTACGGGCTCTTTCGCGTGATGACGACCTCGCGCCACGAAATCGGCGTGGAGGGAAGTGACGACGGCGAGCGTTGGCAGGCGTACGAATTCCGTTGGAAGCCGGCCGACTTGAACGAACGGCCCGGCCTCGTTGCTCCCCATCAGCCGCGGCTCGACTGGCAGATGTGGTTCGCCGCCCTGAGCGACTTTCGGGACAACCCCTGGTTCGCACGCTTCCTTGTCCGGCTGCTGGAGGGCTCCCCCGAAGTGCTCGGCCTGCTCCGTTCCGATCCCTTTCCCGGCCATCCCCCACGGTATATTCGCGCCGTGGTCTACGACTATCACTTCACTCGCTTCGGCGATGGCCATCCGGGCTGGTGGAAGCGCGAGCTCCTCGGCCTATATTGCCCGCCCATCACGCTCAAAGACGGCCGGCCGGCGTTCGCCGAATCGCTCCAGTAAATGACCGCCTCTTGCCAGCGGGTCCAAATGCAGCGAAAATCTTTGAAGACAATACCTCGACTCCCGTCTCTGCCTATAGCCCTCTCTCATGAAATACCTTGCCCGCCTTTCCAGCCTGGCTGCCGCCCTGTGCCTTGGTCTTCCTGCGACCGGCTTCAGTCACGGGCATGGGGGTGGCGGTGGTTCCGGTGGACACGGCAATTGGAACGGGGGCCATGGCAACTGGAATGGCGGACACGGCGGGGGCCGCGGCTACTATTACGGAGGCCGTGGAGGACATTACCGTTACTACGGCGGCTTCCCTTTCTTCGCGGGCTTATCCTTATTACTACGGCTCGCCCTACTATTACGGGTCCGCCTACTATGATGACGGCGATTACGACAGCTCATCGTTCGGCGTCTCTCCTTCCGCGACCTACCGGGGCAACCGCGTTGACGACCGGACGGATGGCCTCACCGTCGATGTGCAGCGGGCGCTGCGGCGCGACGGCTACTACCGGGGCAGCATTGACGGCGACATCGGGGCCGGCACCCGGGCGGCGATCCGGCAATACCAGTACGACCATCGCCTCGAAGTCACGGGCCGCATCGATCGCTCGCTGCTTCGCTCGCTGGATCTGGACTAAGGGCAGACCGCCATTCATTGCGGCGCATTGACACAACGGACGACGCCCGCATATTCGCCGATTGTGTTTCGCTACCTGCTCGTAGCCATTGCCGCGCTTTTTTCCTGGCCGCTCCTTGCCGCGGATCCGGCAGGCGCGCCCCCACCTCCCCAGCCCCCCCCTACATCGACCATCTACGTCTCGCAGGAGGCGGGGGCGATGAGTCTTCTCGAGGAGAATTCCGTCATCACCCGCCGCATGGTGGATCGCATCGTCCGCGCCGCCACCGGGCAGAATGACAGTGTCAAAGCCTGGCGCTCACTGGTCGCGCCCACCGACCGCGTCGGGATCAAGATCGCCGCTGCGGGGGGGCGCTACTTTGCATCCCACCACGGCATCGTCGAAGCGATCCTCGACGGCTTGGGACAAGCGGGCGTCCCGCGCAGTCGCGTCATCATCTGGGACCGCGAAGCCGACGACCTTCGTTCCGCCGGCTACCTCAGCGAACGCGGCGGTTACCAGGTCGTAAGCATCCCGCCGACCGGCGGCTTCGATCGCTCGGCGCAGTTCACCGCGCCGTTCCTGGGCAAACTCATCTGGGGCGATCTCCTCTTCGCCGAAAAGCAAGGCAAGTTCGGCAAACGTTTCGCGGCAGCCGACCAGCTCAGTTCTTCGAGTTACCTCGCCACGGTCCTCAGTAAACAAGTCACCAAGGTGATCAACGTTCCCGTCTTATCCGATGAAGCCGGCTGCGGGGTGGCCGGTGCGATTTACAACATGACCGTCCCCAATATCGACAACTGGCGCCGCTTCACCCAGACCGACAGCGACGGCGCCTCCGGCCTGCTCGACCTTTACGCCGACGAGCGGATCGGCGGCAAAGTCGTCCTCACCATCATGGACGCGCTCATCGCCCAATACGCCAGCGGCCCGCGTTTCAATCCCAACTACGCCTTCCCCTACCACACCATCTACGCCAGCAAAGACGCGCTGGCGCTGGATTCCAATGCCTTTCGCCTCATCGAAGGCTGGCGCAAGGAAGCCAAGCTCCCCCCCATCGCCGAACGCGCCCAGTGGCTGGAAATGGGCGAGCAAATGGGCCTCGGCCACTACGCGGAAAACAAGATCCTCCTCCACCCGGTCGATGCCCAATAGCGCGGTCGCGCCCCTCCAGGGAGCCACTCGTTTGCCCGGCGCCTCCGCGCCATCCCTCCGGGCTGCCTTCGGCAGGCTATGTCGCTCCGCTCCGTTCGAGTGTTGGGGAAGACGGGACGCCTTCGCGGACTTTGTAATACCCTCTCTCACCATTCCACCCGAACTCTTGGGCTCAAAGGAGGGCACCACGAAGTAAACGAAAGGGACGAAAAGGCCTTCTGTCAGCCTCTTTCGTTTGGTTCGTTTATTTCGTGGTTCCCCTCCTTTCTCCCCCTCAAGAAAAGCCATTTTAATTCCGAAAAATGGTATAAGATCGACATGTTCCGTTGTTGACGCGCCAGTGAAGTTCGTTTCGACGAGAGGCCGAAACCGGCACACGGGACGAGTGCGCTCCCCCGAAACTTTTCCCGCCGCGCGTGTGAAGAATTCACCGTCGTCGCGACGTCCGGCAGCCAGCCGACTCTTCCTACTTGGCCTTGTTCTCGATGAACACCATGTCTCCGTCCGTGTAGACGAACTTTTTCGCGGTCAGCACGATGATCGTGTATTTGGTCGAAGGCGGCGGATCTCCGGGGGAATACAAAAATTGGTTCCCTGCGATCTTCCACGCGCCGCGGGTCACGTCGGGTTCCACCGGCCACATGGACCAAGTCCCGTTCTTATTGAACAGGAGTTGGTGCCGCGACGAATCCCAGCGCCCCAGGCGATACGCCGTGAGCGCCTTCGAGTCGGCATCCTTCGGCGCCGGATGCTTCTTCAATTCCGTATCCACCGCTTTCCAATCTCCGTTGCTGTGCACCGCTTTCTCCCGCAGCGCCAGCAGCGAGAGCACGTAATGCTCGCGGGCGGCTTCGTCGGGATGCGGGATCTGCGCAAACTCTTTCTTCGCCACCGCCAATTCCTTGGGCTCCTCGGCCACGAGGCCGGTAGCGAGAGCCAGTGTGAACAACACTGCCAGACGGATTTGTTTCATAAGGTGTGCGACATTGGCTAACAATGTGTGCACAATCTCAAGCGTGAATTCGCAAGCGATTTCCGTCAGCCCAACGCGCCGGGTCGTGTCCATAGAATCCCGAGAGAAGCGCGTCCGGCACTTTGCGCTGGTCGGGATGCCGCGCCGTCGGCGTCTTTGTTGAGACGCGGCTTGGCGGATATCGCTCTCCTGGCGTGTCATGCTGAGCGAAGTCGAAGCATCCCGTCGAACAACCAGCGAGATCGCTGGTAAAGCGACGGGGTGCTTCGGCTTCGTTACACCTCCGCTCAGCATGACACGCCAGGAGGAGTCGTGACTATTTTAAGTGTCTAACTTCGCGCGAGGATGCTGAGAATCGCCTTCTGCGCGTGGAGGCGGTTCTCCGCCTGGGTGAAGATCGTCTCGGCGTGCGCCTCGAGGACTTCCTCGGTGATCTCCTTGCCGCGATAGGCTGGAAGGCAGTGCATGACCAGCGCGCCCGGCCTGGCCTTCGCCACGAGCGCCGAATTGATCTGGTAACCGCCCAGCTGCGCCTGCCGGTACGCGGCCTCGTCTTCCTTGCCCATGCTCACCCACACGTCGGTGTAAAGCACATCGGCGCCCTCGGCCGCGGCGTCGAGATCTTCGGTGACGGTGACGTTTTTCGTTTTCAGCCGGGCGAGCAGCGCGGCGTCGGGCTGGTACGGCTTGGGCGCGGCGATGCGCAGTTGGAAATCGAGCCGCGCGGCGGCCCCACATCCAGGAAATCGGCACATTGCATGCACCCGTCGCCCACGAAGGTCACCACCTTGCCCTCGATCATCCCGAGCTTCTCCCGGATCGTCTGGAGATCGGCGAGGATCTGGCACGGGTGCTCCTCGTCCGTCAGCGCATTGATCGTCGGCAGCCCGGAATACTGCGCAAAGTCCTCGACATCGCTCTGCGCGTAGGTGCGGATGACCGCCCCGTGGATCATGCGCCCGAGCACACGCGCCGTGTCCTTGATCGGCTCGCCGCGGCCGAGCTGAATATCATTGGCGTTGAGGAAAAGCACGTCGCCGCCAAGTTCGCGGATGCCGACCTCGAAGCTCACGCGGGGTGCGTGTGGAGCTCTTGCTGAAAATCAGCGCCCAGCATTTGTGCCGCAGCGGATGCGCATCGAGGGCGCCCCGCATGATCTTCATCTTCGCGGCCAGCTCGAGGATGGCCTCTATGTTGTCGCCGGTGAGCGATTCGATCGAGAGGAGGTGTTTCATGGCGGGGCGGAGTCGGAAAAAACGTCGGTTGTCCCCGCCGCGCGGCGGGATTGCAAGCGTTTCTTCCAACAGTCCGGAAACAATCCCAGTGACGGTAGCGCGCGTGGTTCAAAAACTCTGTCCATCCTGAGCCGTAACGATGCAGATGGAAATGGGGAGCGCATGCGCCCCCGCATGCTGTTTCCGGCGCCGCGCTGGAAACGTTCGGCCGATTTGCGCACACCCTGCGGGGCGTCCGCGCCCGCAGGGCGCGTGAACGCTCTATAAACTCGCGAGCACCTTGCGCAAAATGTCCGCAGCCTCGTCGATCTCCGCGCGGGAAACATTCAGCGGCGGGAGCCAGCGGATCGCGTGGGTACCACTCGGCACGGTAAGCAGGCCGGCTTCATGCAAGGCGTCGACGACGAACAGGCTCGGCGAGCGCTGGGCGGCGGCGGGGATGCGCTTCACAAAATCGGGCATGAGTTCAAAGGCGAGCATGAGGCCGACGCCGCGCACTTCCTTGATCAGCGGGGAGGCGAGGGCCTCGATGGCCGCGACGGCGTGGGCGCCGAGTGTGCGGGCGTTCTCCAGCATCCCCTCCTCTTCGATCACGGCGAGCACTTCGTTCGCCCCGGAGCTGACCAGCGGTGTGCCGCCGAAAGTCGTGCCGTGCGTGCCGGGTCCGAGGAGGTCGCAGAGTGGAATGGCCGCACCCGACTTGAGGGTGACGATCCGGTCGCTGACCCAAATCGCGCCAAGCGGGAAGCCGCCGGCGATGCCCTTGGCCCAACTGATGGCGTCGGGCATGAGGTCCGGACCGGCAAGTGTCTTCCAGCCGCACCAGTCGCCGGTGCGCCCGAGGCCGCACTGGACTTCATCGAACATGAGCAGCATGCCGTGGCGGTCGCAGAGGTCGCGCGCGAGCTTCAGGAACTCCGCCGTGGCGGGGTTCACGCCGATCTCGCCCTGGATGGGCTCGAGCAGCACGGCGACGGTGCCGGGCTCCTGCACGGCGCCGAGCAGCGCGGGGCCGTCGTTGAAAGGCACATGCGTGAAGCCCTGCACGGGCGGCTCGAAGCTCTTCTTCACCTTCTCCTGCCCGGTCGCGGCGATGCCCGCCAGCGTGCGGCCGTGAAACGAGCCGATCATGGTGATGATCTCGTGCCGGTACTGGTCCGTGGCGATCATCTCCCCCACGCTGTGCTTGGGCGCGGGCGCGGCGCCATCGTTGCCGAATTTCCGCGCGAGCTTGTAGAGCGCTTCGTTGGCCTCGGCGCCGCTGTTGCAGAAAAAGACTTTGCCGCGCGGGGCGCCGGGCGTGCAGGCCAGGCGCACGAGACGTTCCGCCAGGATGGCCTGCGGGCGGGTGTAGTAGAGGTTCGACGTGTGGACCAGCGTGCCGATCTGCCGCTGCATCGCCGCCACGACCCGGGGATGGGCGTGGCCGATGGAGGTGACCGCGATGCCCGCACCGAAGTCGAGGTAGCGCTTTCCGTCTTCATCCCACACTTCGCTCCCCTGCCCTCGGGCCAGGCGCAAATCAAAACGGGCATACGTCGGGATGACGTACCGGTCGTAGAGTTCGCGAGTCGTGGGTGCGGGTGTGGACATGGAAAAGGGCGCGAGATTACTCTCCGTCGGCAAGTTTGCACCGGAAAAATGCGCCCATTTCGGTTACGATTCGCAGAGTTGCTGCGTGACATCTGCTTTGAGCACTATATCTCCCGATTTCCCTCCCACTTTCACCCCATGAGAGAGTTCCTCAATCACTATGGCCTTTGGGCCGCCTTTCTCCTCGCTCTGCTGGAGAACGACGTGTCCTTCATCGCCATTGGCGTGGTAGCCCGCCTGGGCGACGGCGATCCCGCGACGGCGGACGACTTCAATCTCTTCACCGCGCTCATCGCCGCCATCGTCGGCGCGCTCATCCACGATTCGTTCTGGTTCGTGATCGGCCACCAGCACTCCGATTGGTTCAAGTCGAGCAAGGTCTACCAGCGGATCGGTCCGGCGATCGAGCGGCTGGCCAAGCGTTTCGGTCCGTGGGAAATATTCTTCGCCCGCTTCGTCTACGGCACTCGCAATCCCACTTCGATCTTCTGGGGCATCCATCATCTGCCCTACGCCAAGTTCGCCGGGATCGAGTTGCTGGCGCTCACCCTGTGGGGCAGCCTGCTCGTCACCATTGGCTTCCACTTCACCAGCCTGGCCTTGAAAATCATCGGGCGGGTCGAGCGCCATCACCATCCTCATGTGCTGCTCATCACCCTGGTGATCGCCTTGATCGGCATCTACCTGCTGCGGTGGTTCAATCGCCGCCGCATCTACAAGCGCCAGCTCGCCCGCCAGGCCCTCGGGGAGAAATCGGCGGAACCCACCGAGGACGCGGCCAGCCGCTAGGGCACTTAAAAGAATGTCGTAGCCGGTTTAAACGCGGAGAGCGCCGAGAAGACAGAGGTCCGCAGAGGAGAGGACAGCCCTCCTTTCCTCTCTCCAACACCTCCGCGCCCTCCGCGTTTTGTTGGGCTACGCTTTGGTTTGATGGATGGCTACAGCTCAACATGAGCCGCTCTAACCGAGGCGAATCTGCAGCGCTTCCTGGTCCAAGGGCATCCAATCCAAGTGCGTCGTGGTGATGATCTTTTGCGCGGTCGCGGGCAGCGCGGCCAGCAGGGCGGCCCGGCGCTCGAGATCGAGCTCCCCGAAAATGTCGTCGAGCAGCAGGACCGGCGGCGCGGCGAAGCGCTGCTCCAGCAAATGCGCGGCACCCAGCTTCAACGCCAGGACCAGCGTCCGGTGCTGCCCTTCGCTGGCGAAGGCGGAGGACTGGCCGTTCAGGGCGAAGAGCAGGTCGTCGCGATGCGGGCCGACGCTGGTTTGCCGCAGGCGCGCATCTTCCTTTTGCGCCGCGGCCAGCGTCGTCGCAAAATCCTCACCCGCCCCCGGCACATACTCGAGTTGCAGCTTCTCCCGCTGTCCGCTGATGGCCCGATGCGCCCGCTCCGCCTCCGGCTGCAACTGCGCGATCAACTTCGCCCGCATCTCCGTCACGCGTTGCCCTGAGGTCAGCAACGGTTCGTCAAACGCGGCGATCTCCCGCCAGCGCGGCGACGGGCGACTTGAGCAGCAAATTGCGCGACCGCAGCGCGCGTTCGTAGTCGCGCAACGTCTGCCGGTAGGTCCCATCCCGCTGGGCGGCGATGAAATCCAGAAACCGCCGGCGCGCCTCGCCGGAGCCCCGCACCAGCTCGATGTCGCTATTGGCAAAATAGACGACCCGGCCCAGTTCCAGGTACTCGCGGGCGGTCTTCTGCTCGACCTCGTCCAGCGCCAGCTTCTTCCGCTCCCGGCTGAAATAGAACTGGAGATGCCGCGGCCCGAAATAGCCATCGACCACAAACCCGCGCCGCTCGTGCTGGATGGCGTGGGCGAGCCGCGTCACCCGGGGCGATTGCAACCGCAACAGGATGCAGGCGGCCTCGAGGAGCGAGGTCTTGCCGTGCGCATTCGGTCCCACGATGAAGTTCAACCCCGGCGCAAATTCCACCTCCCGCGCTTCGAAGCAGCGAAAATGGCGGACTTTCAGACCGCGCAGAATTGAGAGTTGTGAGTTGAGAGTTGAGAGTCCACCGCTTTACCGCTTCTATGCGGCGCTCCGCGCCGGAAGATTTTCTCCCAAGACCGCGGGGGGCAGCCATTACTGCGGAAACGCGGCTGACTCTCAACTATCAACCCTCAACTCTCAACTTTCCTTGCAAACCCTGCCCGGCTTCCGCGACTTTTATCCCGACGACTGCGCGCGGCGGAACTATATCCTCACCCGGTGGCGCGAGGTCGCCCGCCGCTACGGCTTCGTCGAGTTCGACGGCCCGGTCCTGGAGCCGATGGCGCTCTACGAAAAGAAGTCCGGCGGAGAGCTCGTCGGCCAGCTCTTCGACTTCGTGGACAAGGGCGACCGCCACGTGGCCATGCGCCCGGAGATGACGCCTACGCTGGCCCGCATGGTCGCCGCCCGCGAGCGCGATTTCAAAAAAGCCGCTCAAGTGGTTCTGCGTGCCGCAATTCTTTCGCTACGAGAAGCAGCAGCGCGGCCGGTTGCGCGAATTCTACCAGCTCAATTGCGACATCCTCGGCGAATCCTCACCGGCCGCGGATGCGGAACTCGTCGCCGTCCTCATCGATATGCTGCGCGGCATCGGGGCTCACGGCGAATGACTTCGTCGTCCGCCTCAGCAGCCGCACCGCGTGGCAGCAATTCTTCGCCGAAGCCGGCGGCCAGCCCGAGGACGAATACGAGTTCTTCCAGATCGTGGACAAGGCCGAGCGGGCGCCTGCCGAGAAGACCGACGAGTTGCTGCGCAAGTTCGGCCTCACTGCCCAGGCCGTGCTCGACTTCATGCACAGCAAGACACCGACCGCGGAGCTGGTGCCGGTCCTCGAAGGCCTCCACGCCCGCGGCCCTCGGCGCTTTTGTCGAGATCGACTTACGCGATCGTCCGCGGCCTCGCCTACTACACCGGGGTCGTCTTCGAAGTCTTCGACCGCAGCAAGAACGAGCGCGCCCTCGCCGGGGGGCGGCCGCTACGACAAGCTGCTGAGCCTCATGAGCGACGGCAAAGTCGATCTCCCGGCGCTCGGCTTCGGCATGGGCGACGTCGTGCTGGCCAACCTGATCAACGACACCCCCCGCCGCCGCCGCGCAACGCGACGCGTGGCTGAAGGACGAACGCGCCTGCGACCCTCTACGTCATCGTCGCCCAGGAAGAGCGCCGGGCGGACGCCCTGGCGCTCGTCCAGCAGTTGCGCGATGCCGGCCAGCGGGTCGATTTCCCGCTGACCGCCGCGAAGGTCGGCAAGCAATTCCAGACGGCCGAGCTTCTCGGCGCCACGCGTGCCGTGCTCGTCGGCGACGAATGGCCACAGGTGAAAGTCAAGACCCTGGCCACCCGTGAGGAAGTCCTCATCCCGCACGGAGAGCTCATCTCGGCCTTGAATCCCTAGACGCGCCCGCAGCGCCTGCTCCTCCTATTGCGCCATCACGCGCGAGGCGAGGTCGGTGTCTTCCACCGCCAGCCAGGGCGCCGCCGCCCTGATACACCAAGGCGACCTTGCCGTCCCGGATGGCCTGCAAATTCGCCTCCGCACCCACCGGAGCGACGAGCGAACCGATGGCCTTGCCATTCAGGACCGCCGGGAAGGTCGACGCTTTTCTCAGCGCCACTTTCTTCGGCCAGCGCGCGGGTTCGCGAGCGAGTTTTTGCAGGTCGAACACCGGGGCGGGCGTCGGAGTGGGCCGGCGACGCCCCAGGAGCCGGATGCGCTGCACCTTTCTCGTTGATCCCCAAGGCCAGAGGGTCATCCGGTTGCTCCGGCTTGTTTTGCACGATGACCGTATCGTGGACGAAGCTCCCGAAAAGCTGATGCCCCAGCGACGTGTGAGCGTCGATGAAAGCGCGGGCCGACGGGATCTTGATGTAATAGGCCCCCGCCAGGATGACCAGCGACGCGGGCAGGGCAAAGACCCAAAATAGATTTGGTTTGTGACTCATGAATTTCGATGGGTTTGGACGCTCGTTCCGGAGGAAACGCGGCAACCTCGATGCTTCGTTTTATCGTTCCGCCAACAATCGGTGAATCTTCACAGCTTCCTAATAAGACGGGATAAGAGCAAAAACATTAGGCACGTCCAAGTGAAATGTCAGCGTGGACGCAGCATCAAGTCGACCGCTTCACTGGTGCGGCCCGCCCGGGCCAGAATCCAGGCCGCCTTCTCCACGAACCACGGCGGCGGGTGTTCGCCATTGGCTACGGTGATGATGATTTCGTCACTCTCCCGCCTGCTCCCCAGCCCGCTGCCGCACCAGGGCGAGCTGCTGGGCATTGACCACGTTTTCCGGCCGCGTGCGCCAGGTCGTCTCGAGCACTTCCCGCGGCACCGTCGAGGGCACAACCGGGAACGACGGCTCGACGAGCTTGATGGAGAGAAGCTTCCAGGCGCGATCGTCTTCGCCCCAAGCATGCCAAAGGGCGGCCCATTGCCGGTAATCGCGCACGCCGTCGGCTGCGTGGCGCTTGGACCACTCCTCGAAGTCCTCCTTATTTCCCCAGCGCGGCGCGAGGACATAAAAGTCGCGCAGCTCCAGGGTGGACAAATCGGGCGCATTGGCGCGCAGCTTCCACCAGCGCCCATAGTAATAGGAGCCATACTGCGGGGGGACGATCTGCGCATAGGCGAGGAGCAATTGCGGATGCGCCTCCACGTAATGACCCCAGGCCGACTGCGCCGCCGGGAAACGCCCGGTCTCCGTGATCGCGGTGCCGAGGATTTCATCCCGGTGAATGCTGCCCCGCTCGACAGCCAGTTGCCAGTAGAGGAGGGCCTGCGCGGGGTGCCACTCGCTGGCAGGCCCGCGCCTGGGCCATCGGCATCTCCCACGAACCCGGCTGCAATCGGGAGGCGACACCGAAATGACGCTGCCATTGCAGCGGATTGTCGCGGCCAGAGAGGACGCAGTTCCCGCAGGCCCGCGCTTTGATGAAGGTCCGCGTTGAGCGGGAAATAGCGCAGGGCGGTTTCCAGCTCCGAAAGCTGCGTCAGCCCCGGAGCGAGGGCGTCGAGTTCAATGAGCCGGTTCAGGCACAGGGGCGACCAGGCGGGGACGAACCAGTGCAGTGGCAGCCACCAGAATCCCGCGATGGCCAGCGGCACGAGAGCCGCCTGGCGCGACTCCTGTACCCGTCGGCTTTCGATCCGCATCGGGCAGGCTACCGCGAGCGCGGCCAGGGCAAAACCGGCAGTCCCCCAGCGGTGGGCCGGGACATCGAAAATGGCGTGGACCAGGAGCACGGCGAAGGCGGCGAATCCCCCGGCGTGCAGGAAAAAGCTGCGCTGCCGCCCGAATATTTCCCGCAGATGCCGGCCCAGGAACAGGACCGCGCCCGCCGCGGCGAGGAGCACCGGCAGGAGACCCATTTCCGTGAGCCATTGCAGCCAACTGCTCTCCGGGTGGATCACGATCTGATTCTCCAACTGGATCTTCTGGTAAAGCGGAAAGACGCCGGCGAAGGAATCGAGGCCGTGGCCGAGCAGCGGCGCATCGTGCCACATATCGAGGGCGTCGTGCCACACGCCGACGCGCGTCTGGTTGGAAACCTCCCCCGCCTCGTGGGAGTGAAAGCGGGAAAAAACCTGGCCGCCGAAAGTGAGCATGATCGCGCCGAAAAAGAGCGCCGCCCCGAGCGCGGCGCCCACGGCCCGGCGATTGCGCACCTTGCACAGGCAGAGCAGCAGGTAGATGGCGAGCCCGGCGCCAAAGGCGATCAATCCCCCGCGCGATTCGGTGGTGAGCAGGGCAATGACTATCAGCCCGATCAGGGCAAGGCCGCCACAAAAGATGAGCCAGCTCTTGCGCGCCGCCGCCCACGCCACACAGCCGCAGCCGAGCACCGCCGCCATGGCAAAATAATCCGCCGAGTGATTGCGATTCGGAAACGGCCCAAAACCGCTCCACCCCGGTGTCCAGCGCGCCAGGGCTGTACCCTCGTAAATGGCGTCGGAGCCCGGATGTTTCGTGGAGAAGGAAACGAGGGCGACGATCGCCGCGGCGGCGAAGAGCGCCCACGCGAGGGAAAGCGCGGTGCTGGCGATTGACCGCCAGCCGTCGCACCCACAAAAACCACACGACTCCCACCGCGCCCGCGAGCAGCGCATCCAGCGCGCGCGATGGCTCGGGATGATGCGTAAAAGGCAGTTCCAGCGAATACTGCCGCGTGAGCGTCGTGCGCCAGAACGTTTCCCCGAACCACGCCGCGGGTGCGAATTCCTTGAAGAGCAGCAGCCCGATAAATGCCAGGGCCAGGCGATTGCCCCAGCGGCTGAGCGGGACGATCGCCGGCGGTTGCAAGAGGATGCCGAGGCCGAGCAACACCAGCAGACCGATCTGCGGCAGCCGGTCCACCGCGCCGAAGAGCAGCGGTCCGGCGATGACGATGAGGGCAAAGATCCCCAGCGCCGCCATCTCCCGGGTAAAACGCAAAGGCGGCTTGGGTCCGCGCCGTTTCCGCCTGCCGCCCACCCCGCCGGCTCATACGCGCCACTTCTGCTTGGCCTTGACGAGGACGGGCCGGAAGCACTCGGCGATGCGCTGCCATTCCACTTCCGTGCCCTTGTGTTGCGGGGCGTGCAGCGTCCAGGGCGTGCTGCCGTTGTATTTCACTTCGATCTGGTACTCGGCGTCGGATTCACCCCGCTCCACGAAGCCCACCCGCCGCATGGTGTGCTCGAACACCGACCAGAATTCCTGCGCCGTCTTGCAGCGCTCCGCCTCGATCTCCAGCACCTGCGCCTGCAAGAGCGCGTATTGCACCCCACGACGCCGGCGCAGCACCCGGCTGAGCTTGCGGCGCACATCGTCCCAGGACCGGAGGAAGTGGAAATAGCGCAGCGCCAGCAGCGCCAGCAGGAAGAGCACGCCGATGCCGATCGGCAGCGTGCCGCCCTGGCTCCAGATCACGCTCAACCCGAACAAGCTCAAGACGAGGCAAATGCCATAGAGACCAAACAGGATGCGCGTCTTCGAGAAACCGAATTTTTCCAGGCGATGATGGAAGTGCTCGTCATCCGCGTGGAAGAGCGGATAGCCGCGCAACCCGCGCCGCAACATGGCGAAAGTGGTATCGAGGATCGGCACGCCGAGGGCGATCAGCGTGACGAACAGCACCTTGGCCACGGATCCTTTGTTGGAGCTGGTGAGCGACAGTGCCGCAATGGTAAAGCCGATGAGGTAGGCGCCGCCGTCGCCGAGGTAGATCTTGGCCGGCGGGAAATTGAAGACGAGAAAACCGAGCAGCGCACCGGCCAGGGTGAAGGCGTAACAGGCCACGGGGAGCTGGTCATTGTGAATACCCACGACGCCGAGCGTGACGGACATGCACAGACCCAGGCCGCCGGCGAGTCCATCGAAGCCATCGATGAGGTTCACGATATTGGGCACGGCGATGAGCCAGAAGACCGTCACCGGCAGGCTCCAGGCGCCCAGATCGATACTGCCGGTGGCCCCCGGGTAGGAAAACTTGTCGATACTCAGGCCCAGGTAATAGACGAGGCTGGCCGTGAAGATCTGTCCCGCCAGCTTCTTCTTCGCGCCCAAGCGGCTCAGATCGTCCCACAGCCCGAGCCCGTACATGAGCAGGCTGCCGACGAGGACGGGAAACCAATTGGTCGCATTGCTCGGCCGCACGGCGAAGATGACCAGCAGGCCGATCGAGATGGCCAGCATGAGCGGCATGCCGCCGAGACGCGGGATGGGCACCGCCTGCTTCTTGCGGGACTCGTGCGCATAATCCAGGCCGAATCCCCCGATGCGCCAGACGAATGACCCACGGAGTGCAGGCCACCGAAATCACGAAGCCGAGAATAAAAAACAGGAGAGTATAGATCACACCCGGCCACCCCCTTCCCGGCCAGGGCGGAAGTCGCGGAGTGCGCTACTCTGAAGCCTCATCCGTAGGTCCTGAAATATCATGTGAGCACGCGTTCAAGCACCAAAAGTGCCATCGGTCGACATGGGCGGCAAGCATCGCTCATTGGCATTGTGCAATCAGGGCGCGCCCACGCGGCGAGCGCGGCCTCGCGATGGGCGGCGGGATCGATGGCGGGCTGGCCGGTCGCTCCGGGTTGGTTGCGAAGGGTGAGCAGCCAGTCTGCGACCTCTTCGGACTGGCCGGGCGCGAAGGTGCCGGCGTGGGGCAGGCCGCGCAACTGGCGCGCGATGGCCCCCTCGACCGGGCCGATCCATAAGATGGGCCGCGGCAGGCTGAGGATGAGCCCGAGTTTGCTGGGCCAGAGCAGACCTTGGGCGGCGGGTAGCTGGGTGACCGTGAGGACTTGCGCCCGCCGCAACGCCTCCGGCAGTTCGGCTTCATCCACATAGCCCTTCCATGCGCATTGCCGCAGGGCCAGTTCCGCCGCCCGCGCTTCGGCCGCCGGGCGCGACGGTCCCCCACCCTGAAACAGCAGCCGGATATCCGAGCCGCGCTTTTCCAGGATCGCCTGGGCGGCGAGGAGCGTTTCCCATTCATGCGCCCGGCCGAGATTGCCGGAATAGATCCACGTCCACGGGGCCGTGGGCTCAGCGGAGGCGCGCGCGGCTTGCGCGATGACCGGGGCAAAGACCCAGACACCGATGACCTCGGGGCGCACCCCGTACCGGCCCAGGCGGTCGGCCATGTCTTCGTCCAGCACCACCACGGCTTGGGCGCGCCGGTAGGCCCAGCCCATGGCTTTCCCGATCCATCGGGCCGGCAGCCCATCCGGGATTTCGCCCAGCGACACGGCGATCTCCGGGTAAAGGTCCATGATCCAATGCACCGATTTCGCCCGATGCCAGAAGGCCACCAGCGTGGCCACCAGCAGCAGGCAGGGCGGCGAAGTGGCCGAAATGACAACCTCCGCCCGCGGGCGGCATAGGCCATCGAGCAGCATGCGGCCGAGGGCCTTTGCCTCGCGGAGCATGCGGCCTCCTTGGCGCTGCCCCTCCCGGTAATCCTGCCGCGCCGCCACGAAATCGACCGTATGCCCGGCCGCCTGGAGGCGGTCGGCCAATTCCCGGAGCAACACCCCCGTGGGCGCGGGATCGGGTGGAAAATACTGGTTCAGGAAAAGGATGCGCACTGGCGGATGTCCGTAAAGATTATGACCTTGAGCGTGTCATGCATCTGGAGTTCTGCCGAAGACCCCGCGCGCCGGAGGCGCTCCCTCGCCCGTCATTCTGAGCTTGCGAAGAACCTCTGATTTCGCTCTGGCATCTGACGTGTGGCCGATCCCGAAAGTTTGACGCCATCTTTTGCCCAATGGGTGAAGAAAGGCAGAGATCAGATGTTCTTCGCAAGCTCAGGATGACGGGTGGAAAAGGCCGCGCGCCAGACAGGTTCACGTCGCCAGGACAAAAGCCGTCCATTATTATGCGAACTGTTTCACCACCACCCCGGGATTGCCCTGCACCAACGATTTTGGCGGCACGCTCCGGGACACCACGGTGCTGGCGGTGACCATGCTTCCCTCGCCGATCTCCACGCCCGGCGCGATGAAGGCCTGCGCAGCCACCCAGGAACCCGCGCGAATGGTGATCGGCTGGGTGACGAGATCGAAATTCTCCGTCTCGAACCGATGCGAGCCGGTACACAGAAAGGCCCGCTGGGAGATGCAGACATTCGACTCGATGACCACCGGGGCCAGGCTCAGAACGAGCACTTCCTCCCCGAACCAGACGTCATCTCCCACCTGCAATCGCCATGGAAATGTGATATTAACGAACGACCGAATGACCACGCGCTCGCCGATCCGGGCGCCGAAGGCCCGCAGCAGCGCCACCCGCAAAGCCGAGGGCCACGGCACCGGATTGAGAAAAAACAACCACTTCACCAGCAGCCAGGCCGACTCGAACCACCACGGCTGGCCGCGCTGGAAGCCGCCGGTAGTATAATTGCGAAGTTGCATGATTTACTTGGAGCCCTCGGAAGCCGATGGCATATCAGGTGCTATCTCAAGGTCAAAAACCGGCGGCGCGACAGCTTTTTGATTTGAACCAGTGATTTACCAAACCGTTTTCCAGATCGCGGCGGCAGCATGAAGGGCCGCGACGATCGCTCCTCTTTTACTCTTTTTCACTTATGGGCCTGACTCCGCAACAAATCGCCGCCTTTCACCGCGACGGCTTTCTCGTGCTTGAAAACTGGTTTTCGCCCGCCGAGGTCGACCTGCTCCGGGCAGAGACGTATCACGAATTCGACAACGATCAGCCCGGCCGCATCCTGGAGAAGAACGGTGCGGTGCGGACGGTCTTCGCCGCGCACAAGACGAACGACACCTTCGCCCGGCTCACCCGCCTGAACAAGATGGCCGAGCCCCGCCGCCCAGTTGCTCGGCGACGAGGTCTACGTCCATCAGTTCAAGATCAACGCCAAGCTCGCCCTCGATGGCGAGCAGTGGGAGTGGCATCAGGACTATCTTTACTGGCTGAAGGAAGACTCGATGCCCACGCCGAATGTGCTCAGCGCCGTCGTCTTCCTCAATGAGGTCGATGACTTCAACGGGCCGCTGCTCCTCATTCCCGGCTCGCACCAGCTCGGCACGATCGACCTCGACGTGGAAAAGAAATACTCCGAGCTCGACGCCGCGGAGTCCTGGAAGCCGACCCTCACCGCCGACCTGAAATACAAGATCAGCAAGCGCACGCTCATCCACGCGCTGGCCGACAGCCGGATCGTGGCCGCCAAGGGGGCGCCCGGCTTCGTGGTCTTCTTCCACGGCAATACGCTGCACGGCTCCTCCGGCAATCTTTCGCCGGTCGACCGGTTGAGCGTGTTCGTTTCCTACAACACCGTGGCCAACGCGCTCCAGCCGATGGCCAATCCGCGCCCGACGTTTATCTCCGAGCGCGACTTTACGCCGATCGACCCGCTGCCCGACGACGCCCTGCTCGCGCCGGCCGACGATTCCTCTTCGCCGCAAAGCGAACAACTCGCCCCGCTCGCCGGCTGACGCTTTGCCGCCTACGCCGCCCATGACCTCCACGCCTGGCGCCAGCGCCGATGGTCCTCTCTCGCTGGCGCAACAACGCCTGTGGTTCCTCGATCAATTCGAGCGCGATCCGGCGGCGCATCAATCTACCTGGCTGTTTCGCCTGCGCGGACCGCTGGATTTGGTGAAATTTCGCACGGCTTTGCAGTCCGTGGTCGCCCGGCACGATATTCTGCGGACGACATTTTTCGAAGTGGATGGGCAACCGGTGGCACGGGCGCATGCGTCAGGACCGGTGGATTGTCCGCTGAGCGATTCTGCCCCTGCGCCGCGCGCCTTCGACCTGGCCCAAGGTCCCCTTGTTCACGGCATACCTGCGCAAGGTTTCGGAAAACGAACATCACTTCGTGTGGAGTGCGCACCATATCATTTTCGACGGGCAATCGCTGTCCGTCTTCGCTCGCGATCTGGCTCTGGCTTGGCGCGGCGAGTTGCCTGCCACCGAATTGCGCTTCGCCAATTTCGTCGGCCGCGAGCAGCACCTGCTGCAAAGTGGCGAGGCCGCCGGACGGCTCGCCTTTTGGAAGGAGTATCTCGCGGCTCCGCAGCCGACGCTCCAATACCCGCTCGATCGTCCCCGGCCGGCGGTGCAGACGTTTGTAAGCGAACGCCGGTCGTTGGAACTGGAGGGCGACGTGATGAAAAAGCTCGACTCGTTTGCCCAGGAAAAGGGCACGGATCTGCGAACCGTCCTGCTCACGACGTACCTTGTCCTGCTTCATCGGCACACGAACCAGGACCGACCTGACCATCGGCCTGCCCTTGGTGAATGAGAGGACGGATCTCATCGGTCCAACGGAAATCACCGAAGTGCTTCGAGCCGGCATCGGTGCCGACATCACCTTCGCCGGATTGCTGGATCGTGTGACCGCCGATCTGAAAGCGCGGCGCAGGCAGCCGGCCATTCCCTTCGAGCGCGTGCTGGAGGCGGTCCAACCCGAGCGCAACCTCAGCTACCATCCCCTTTTCCAGACTACCTTCGAGCATAGCGCCACGGGCGGCGCGCCGATCGAATTCGATAGCTCACTGAGCGCGGAAGTCACCTCCCTGCCCGGCGGCACCGCGCAGGATGTTTCGCTGCTCGTCGACGACGCCTCCTGCACGCTCGAGTTCAATCGCGATCTCTTCACCGTCCCGTCGATCGAGCGGATGCTCGGACATTACCGGCAACTGCTCGCGAGCATCGTGGAAAATCCGGAAGCGCCGATCATCCGCCTGCCAATGCTGACGCCGAAGGAAAGCAGGCAATTGCTGGTCGATTGGAATGCCACCGCAGTCGATCATCGCACCGGCGAGTTTCTGCACGTGCGTTTCGAACAGCAGGCGGCGGAGACGCCGAATGAGACGGCGGCGATCTTTGGCGAGGAATCGCTGACCTACGACGAGCTGAAATCGCCGGGCCAATCAACTGGCGCATCATTTGCGTGCGGCGGGAGTTTCTTCCGAGATGCGCGTGGGGATCAGCATGCATCGCTCCTTTGAGATGCTCGTGGCCATTCTCGGCGTGCTGAAAACCGGCGCGGCCTATGTGCCGCTCGATCCGGCGGTACCGGAGGAGCGATTGCATTACATGATCGAGGACGCGCAACTGGCGCTCATCCTCACGCAGCAGCGCTTTGTTGAAACCCTCACCCCGCACGGCGTGACCCTGCTTCCCATCGATACCGATTGGGCGAAGATCGCTGCGCAGCTTGGGACGAAGCTGGAAGCGCCGGCTTTTGCGGATTCGCTTGTCTACATCACCTACACCTCCGGCTCGACGGGCAAGCCCAAGGGCATCCTTATGACGCAGCGCCCGCTGCTCAATCTGCTCGGCTGGATGCTGCGCACGACGGATCTGCCGCCGCGGGCGCGCACGCTGCAATTTGCGTCCCTGTCGTTCGACGTTTCTTTTCAGGACATCTTTTCCACCTGGCTCAGCGGAGGCACGCTGGTGCTCATCTCCGAGGCGCAACGGCAGGATCTGGCGGGCCTCGCCGATCTGCTCGATCGCTATCAGATCCACCGCCTGTTCCTTCCTTCCGTCGCCCTGCAACAGCTTGCGGAAGGCTTCTGCAATGGAAGCTTCGCCTGCCAGAATCTGCGCAAGATCGTCTCCGGCTCGGAGCAATTGATGGCCACCGAGGCGCTGCGCAAGATGTTCACTCTCCTGCCGCAATGCCGGCTGCACAACGAGTATGGCCCATCGGAGGCGCATGTCGTCACGGAGCTGAAGATGCCCGACGATCCCGCCACCTGGGTGGTGCGTCCGGCGGTCGGCAAGCCGATCGACAACACGCAAATGTATATCCTCGATCGCGTGGGGCAGATCGTGCCCGTCGGCGTGATGGGCGAGTTGCACATCGGCGGCGTGTGTCTGGCCCGCGGCTATCTCGGACGCGCGGAGCTCACCGCCGAGAAATTCGTTCCGAATCCTTTCAGCCAGGAGGCTGGGGCGCGGATGTATCGCACCGGAGACCAGGCGCGCTGGCTGGCGAATGGAGACATCGAATTTGTCGGGCGCGTCGATCATCAGATCAAGATTCGCGGGTATCGGGTGGAGCCGAGCGATGTCGAGGCGGCGCTGGAGAAACACGAGCAGGTGCGCGAGGCGTTCGTCATGGCCCGCGAATTTGGCCCCGGCGACAAGCGTCTGGTCGCTTATCTCGGCGTCGATCTGGCCAAGGCTCCCGGCGTGAGCGAGTTGCGTGGCTTCCTCGCCACCAAGCTCCCGGAATACATGATCCCGAGTGCCTTCGTGCTGCTCGAGAATCTGCCCCTTAACGCCAACGGCAAGGTGGACCGCAAGGCCCTGCCCACGCCGGACAGCGCGCGGCCCGAACTGGCCACCGCCTTTGTCGCCCCGCAAGCCGGGCTCGAGGAATTCCTTGCCGTGCAATGGTGCGATCTGTTGAAACTCAGTCGCGTGGGTTCTCGTGACAACTTTTTCGATCTGGGCGGAAATTCGGTGATGGTCGTGCAGATTCATCATCGCCTGAAACAGCATCTCCAGCGCGACCTTCCGCTCATTGCCCTTTTCCAATATCCCACCATCGACACGCTCGCTCAATTCCTCGGCGCGAAGGATGCGCGCGGGACCGCGCAGCAGCAGAGCATCGTCGATCGGGCCGCCCGGCAGCGCGCCGCCCTCGCGCAGCGCCGGCCGCTCGCCACTCACCCATGAGCGACGTTACACCCCATCTTGAAGGAGTTGCCCTCGTCGGGCTGGCGGGCCGGTTCCCCGGCGCACCCGACGCGCGGGAACTATGGAAAAACCTGACGGGCGGCCTGGAATCCGTGGCACACTTTTCCGACGAGGAACTGCGCGCTTCCGGCATTCCCGACGACCTCACCCGGAATCCGGATTACGTGCGCACCCGGGCCACGCTGGAAGACGCGGATAAATTCGATGCCGCTTTCTTCGGCCTCGCGCCGCGCGATGCGGAGCTGACCGATCCACAGCACCGCGTCTTCCTCGAATGCGCGTGGCATGCCCTGGAAGACGCCGCGCTCGATCCGGCCAGCTTCCGCGGGAGCATCGGCGTCTACGCCGGCACCAGCCTCAACACGTACCTGCTCGATAACATCGCCAGCCACCGCGAACAACTCGCCGAGTTCGTCGCGCAGTTCCAGGCGGATGGCTATCCGCTGCTCATCGGCAGCGACAAGGATTACCTCGCCACCCGCGTGAGTTACAAACTCGACCTGCGCGGACCGAGCGTCACGGTGCAGACGGCGTGCAGCACTTCGCTGGTGGCGGTGGTCCAGGCGGTGAATGCGCTGCTCAGTTATCAGTGCGACGCGGCGCTCGCCGGCGGTGTCTCGATTACTTTCCCGCAGGCGCGCGGCCATCTCTTCCAGGACGGGGCCATCCTCAGCAAGGACGGCCATTGCCGCGCCTTCGATGCGGATGCCACCGGCACGGTCTTCGGCCACGGCTGCGGCGTGGTGGTGCTGAAGCGTCTCGCCGATGCGGTCGCGGACCGCGATCACGTCTATGCCGTCATCAAGGGTGCCGCGCTGAATAACGACGGGGCCAACAAGGTGAGCTACATGGCGCCGAGCGTGGATGGGCAGGCCGAGGTCATCTCGCTGGCTCACGCCCTGGCCGGGGTGACCGCCGACACCATCGATTACGTCGAAGCGCACGGCACGGCGACGCCGCTCGGCGACCCGATCGAAGTCGCCGCGCTCACCCAAGCGTTCCGCGCCACCACCGATCGACGCGGCTTTTGCAAGCTCGGCACGGTGAAGAGCAACTTCGGCCACCTCGAAGCCGCCGCCGGCGTCACGGGCCTGATCAAGACGGCGCTCGCGCTGGAGCACGCGCAGATTCCGCCCAGCCTGCATTTTCAAAAGCCGAATCCGCAGATCGACTTCGCGACCAGTCCGTTCGAAGTTGTGACCGAGTTGACGGAATGGCAGCGCCGCGATCATCCGCGGCGCGCGGGCGTGAGTTCGTTCGGCGTCGGCGGCACGAATGCGCATGTCGTCGTCGAGGAAGCGCCGGCCTTGCCCGCTGTCTCCGCGGTGAGCGGGCCCCAATTGCTCGTGATTTCCGCCCGGACGCGCTACGCGCTCGAGGAAGCGACCACGCAGCTTGGCCAGTATCTCCGGGCGAATCCGGAACTGCATCTCGCCGATGTCGCGTTCACCTTGCAGATCGGCCGCCGCGCCTTCGAACACCGGCGCATGCTCGTCGCCAGCGATGTCGCGGAAGCATCGAAGCTGCTGCTGCGCCGGGATCCGCGCGCCGTATTCACCAGTCCGCTGCCCGGCAAGTCCGCTGGCACCGCGCCCACGGACCCACTGGCCTTGATCGGCTGGCCATGGCTGCACGGCGAGACGGTCGATTTCGCGGCGCTGCACGCCGGCGGCCAGGCCCGGCGGATTTCGCTGCCCGGCTATGTTTTCGAGCGCAAACGCTTCTGGATCGAGCCGCAGCGCACCGCGCCGGAAGCTCCCGCCGCGAAGGCCGCCGCCACGGCGGAGCCCGTGGCCGCCCCGGTGACGCTGTCGCCCATCGAAAGCCTCAAGGCGTTCCTCACCGAACAATCCGGGCTCGATCTCGCCGCCGCGACGCCGACGACCAGCCTGCTCGAACTCGGTTTCGATTCGCTCTTCCTGACGCAGATCGCCATCGCCTTGCAGCGCCGCTATGGCCTGCGCATCACCCTGCGGCAATTGCTCGGCGAACTCGCCGATCTCGGCCCCCTGTCCGCTTACCTCGAAGCGAACGGCGGCAAAGCGCAACAGGCCGCCGCCCCGATCGGCGCGACCACCGACATGCCGTCCCCTTCGGCGGCGCCCGCCCAGCACGGCCCGTTTCGCCCGCTGCAAAAGGATCTCGGCGGCACGCTCACCGACCCGCAGCAGAGCTGGCTCGACGATTTCATCCAGCGTTACGTCAAGCGCACGCCTTCCTCGAAGCAGCACACGCAGGAGCATCGCGCGCACTTTGCCGATCCGCGCGCGGTCGCGGGGTTCAAGCAGGTGTGGAAGGAGATGGTGTACCCTATCGTCGTGAATCGCTCCCAAGGCGCGCACCTGTGGGACATCGACGGCAACGATTACGTCGACACGACGCAAGGCTTCGGCCTCGCGCTCTTCGGCCATCAGCCCGCGTTTGCGATGAAGGCCATCGCCGAGCAGATGAAGCACGGCATGGAAATCGGCCCGAGCCATCCGCTGGCGGGTGAAGTGGCGGCGCTGCTCTGCGAGATCACCGGGCACGAACGCGCGACCTTTTGCAATACAGGTTCCGAGGCGGTGCTCGGCGCGATTCGGATCGCGCGCACGGTGACCGGTCGCAACAAGATCGCGCTTTTCGCGGGCGCTTATCACGGCATCAACGACGAGGCGCTCGTCCGCCCGCTGATCATCAATGGCGAATGGCGCACGGCGCCGATCGCGCCGGGCATCATCCAGGACGCCGTCGAGAATGTCCTCGTGCTCGACTACGGGAATCCCGAGTCGCTGGAGATCATCCGCCGCCACGCCAGCGATCTCGCGGCGGTACTCGTCGAGCCGGTGCAAAGCCGCCGGCCCGATTTGCAACCGCGCGAGTTTCTCCATCAGCTCCGGGCGCTCACGACGGAGCTGGGTGTCGCGATGGTCATGGATGAGGTTATCACCGGCTTCCGCTGCCATCCGGGCGGCGCGCAGGCGCATTTCGGAGTGAAGGGCGACATCGCCACCTATGGCAAGGTCATCGGCGGCGGCTTGCCGATCGGCGCGATCACCGGGCGGGCCGAATACATGGACGCATTCGACGGCGGGGCCTGGCAGTTCGGCGACGACTCTTATCCCACCGCCGGCGTCACGTTTTTTGCGGGCACATTCGTCCGCCACCCACTCACCCTCGCCGCCGCGAAAGCTGTCTTGCTGCACCTCAAGGAGAGGGGCGTCAGCCTGCAAAACGACCTCTCGGCGCGCACCGCGGCCATGATCCGCGATATTTCGCCGGCCCTCGACGGCACGCCCTTCGAGCTCCCGTATTTCGGCTCCACCTTCTTCATCCGTGCCCACGATTTCAAATACTCCGGCCTGCTCTACGCCCTGCTGCGCCACCGCGGGATTCATATCTGGGAAGGCCGCCCCTGCTTCCTCGGCACCGCGCACTCCCATGAAGATGTGGCGAAGATCGTCACCGCTTTCAAGGAGAGCCTCGCCGAACTCAAAGCGGCGGGATTCTTCAGCAAAACGTCCGCGGCGCTCCCCGTGGCCTCCGATGAACCGCTGCCGCCGACCGAGGCGCAACGCGAAGTCTGGCTCGCCTCCCAACTCGGCGCGGACGCCAGCGCCTCGTTCAACGAATCCTGTGCGATCCACCTGGAAGGCAAGCTGGATGTCTCCGCCCTGCGGCGCGCGATCGACGAAGTCGCCCGGCGTCACGATGCGCTGCGCTCCACGTTCCGCCTCTCGGATGGCGCGCAGAAATTCGCCGCCGCGGTGCAACTCGACGTGCCGCTGCACGATTTCTCCGCGTTCAAGGAGGATGAACGCCAGGCAAAGACCGACGCGCTGCTCTTCGCGGAGGGCGCCCGGCAATTCGATCTCGAGCGCGGCCCCCTGGTCGCATGGCAAATAGTGAAACTCGCACCGGAGGAACACCTGCTGGTTTTCACCGCGCACCACATCGCCTGCGACGGCTGGTCCTACGACATCATCCTGCGCGAACTCGCCCATATCTATTCGAACTCCGCGCACACGCTGCCGCCGGCGCGCCAATTCGCGGACTACGTGCGCACCGAGGAAATGGGCCCGCCCTCGCCCGAGCGCCAGGCTGCCGATGCCTATTGGCGCGAGCTTTTCCGCACGGTTCCGGCGCCGCTCGATCTTCCCACCGATCGTCCCCGGCCCGCCGGCCGCACGTGGACCGGCACGCGCCGGGAGATCGTCCTCGCGCCGGAAACGAAGCGCGACCTCTCGAAGTTCGGCGCACAAAATGGCGCCACGCTCTTTGCCGTCCTGCTCGCCGGCTTCAACGCGCTCCTGCACCGGCTGAGCGGCGCGACCGACCTGGTGGTCGGCATTCCGGCCGCCGGGCAGAACAACGTCGAAGGCGGAGCTGACCTCGTCGGCCACTGCGCCAATCTGCTGCCGCTGCGCACCAAGGTCGACGGCTCGAAGCCCTTCTCGCAACTGCTCGGCGATGTGCGACTCGGCGTGCTCGACGCCTTCGAGCATCAGCAGTTCACCTTCGGCCGCCTTCTCGCGGAGTTGCCCATTCCACGCGATCCGAGCCGCGTCCCGCTGGTGCCGGTCATCTTCAATCTCGATCCGCAGCTCAGCGACATCCACTTCATCGGGATCACCCACGAGATCGAGCTCAACCCGCGCCGCCACTATCAATTCGATCTCGGCTTCAATCTCGTCGACGAGCCCACCGGCATCCGCGTGGAGTGCGACTACAATCCCGATCTGTTCGACGAAGCCACGATTTTCCGCTGGCTCAATAATTACGCCGCGCTGCTCTGCACCTTGCCGGTGCAGCCGGACCTGGCGCTCTCGAAGATCGAAATGCTGGGAACCGATGCGCGCGCGCAGGTTCTCGCGTGGGGCCACGGCGCTCCGACCCCCTACCCGGCGCACCTCACCGTCCAGGCCCTGTTCGAGCAGCGTGTCGCGGAAACGCCCGAGGCCATCGCCCTGATCGACGGCGAAAAAAAGATCACCTATGCCGAGCTCGACGCCAGCGCCAACCAGTACGCCAGTTATCTGCGCAAGCAGAGCCTGGGCGAAGGGGCCTACGTCGGCCTGTTTGCCAATCGCAATTGGAAATTCATGGCCGCCACGCTGGGCATCCTGAAGATCGGCGGGGCTTTCGTTCCACTCGATCCGCGCGATCCCGCCGCCCGCACGGCCTCGCTGCGCCAGCATCTCGACGGGGTGATCGAAGACAAGCTCGATGTCACCGAAGAATCCACCGAGCGCGGCCCGGCTGCCGGCCGGTCGACGGGCGCGGCCTATGTGATGTTCACCTCGGGCTCGACCGGCGAACCGAAGGGCGTGGTCGTGTCCCATCAAGGCATCACGCGGCTCGTGTGCGAAACCGATCACGCGACCTTCGATAGCACCACGGTGATGATGCAGGGCTCGAACCTCTGCTTCGATGCCTCCACTTTTGAATTGTGGGGCTCGCTCCTCCACGGCGGCACGCTCGTCTTCACCCGCACGGACACGCTGCTCGACCACGACGACCTCAAAGAACACATCGCCAAAAACGGCATCAACACGCTCTTCCTCACGACCTCGCTCTTCAATCAGCACGCGCGGCAGGCGCCGGCGATGTTCGCCGGTCTGCGCTGCGTGGTCTTCGGCGGCGAGGCGGCGGATCCGTCGATGATCAATCGCGTGCTCGAGCACGGGCGTCCGCAACAGCTCGTCAATGGTTACGGCCCGACGGAAACGACCACCTTCGCCGTCTGCCACCAGATCCAGGAGCCCGCACCGAGCGTGCCCATTGGCCGGCCGATTTCGAATACCGACGTCTTCGTCCTCGACGAGCAGCGGCAGCCTGTGCCGCCCGGCGTGAGCGGTGAAATCTACATCGGCGGCCCCGGCGTGGCGATTGGTTACCTGCATCGCCCGGAGTTCACCGCGGAGCGTTTCCTCGAGACGGAATTCGGCCGGCTGTATCGCACCGGCGATTTCGGGCGCTGGCTGGGCAATGGCACCATCGATTACCAGGGGCGCATCGATCAGCAGTTCAAGCTACGCGGCTTCCGCATCGAGCCGGCGGAAATCGAGGCCCAATTACGTCTGCACCCGGCGGTCGCGCAATGTGCCGTGCTGCCCAAGCAGAGTCCTTCCGGCGAGAAGGTGCCGGTCGCTTATCTCGTGCGCCGCCCAGAAAGCGAGCACGTCTCCGACGCCGATTTTCGCCAGTACCTCGTCCAGAATCTGCCGCCGCCCTTCGTGCCATATCAATGGTTCTGGCTCGATTCCCTGCCGCTCACGGCGAATGGCAAGCTCGACCATCGTGCGCTCCCCGAACCGACGGTGGAAGCGAAGCCGATGCGCCAGCACGTGCCGCCGCAAAACAGCGTACACGCACATCTCATCGAGATCTGGGAGGAAGTGCTGAACCGCAAGCCCATCGGTATTCGCGACGATTTCTTCGATCTCGGCGGCCACTCTCTGCTCGCGGCGAAGATCATCGCGCTCATCCAGGAGCGGCTCGGCCATCGCCTGAGCTTCGGCGAGTTCTTCAGCAATCCCACGATTGAGAAGCATGCTCTCGGCCTCACCGGCACGCAAAGTCCCGCGCGGCAGACCCACTCGGTGGCGATCAATGCCGACGGCAAGAAGACCCCGGTTTTCTTCTTCCACGGCGATTTCGTGGGCGGGGGATTTTTCTGCAAGACACTGGCCAGCGTCATCGGCACGGACCGCCCATTCTATGCGCTGCACCCGCACGGGTTGCAAGGGGATGAAGTGCCGCTGACCATCGAGGCGATGGCGGCCGACCGCGTGAAATTGATCCGCGAAATCCAGCCGCACGGCCCATATATTCTCGGCGGCTATTGCAACGGCTCGCTCACCGCCTACCACGCCGCGCGCCTGCTTCGCGCCGCGGGCGAGCCGGTCTCCGTGCTGCTCATGCTCAATTCGGATGGCAGCAACGTCCGCTTCCGCTGGCTGAAACGGGTGGCCGGGGTCACGAGCGCCTTGCGCGGCGAAGACGAGGCGACCCGGCTCCAGCGCTTTCTCCAGACCCGCCGGCGGCTGCGGGACCGGGAAGACATGGGGCTCTTCTATCTCCGGGCCGCCGCGAACCTGGTAAAGCATCCCTCCCGCGAAAAGGCCGCCCCTTTCCTGCGCATAGCCGGCCGCCTCTTCGGCATCAAATCCTCAGCCTTGCCCCCCTGCTCCAATGGCCACTCCGCGCCCGAAATCGACACCGCGGTGCCGCGCGGACCGCTGAGCAAGCCCTACGCCGATGCCTGCCGCACCTTCGTCCCGGAGCGCTACGATGCGCCGGTCGTCCTGCTGTGGCCGCGAGACGAGAAGCCGCGCACCGATCGCGGGCCGGCGGCCGGGTGGGAAAAGATTTGCGACCGGGTCGAGATTGTGGAGGTTCCTGGACACCACCACAGTTGCATCTCGCAGAACTCCAATGTGGTCCTGGTGGGCGAAGCGATGAAAAAATCCATCCTTCAGGCCGAATCCTTGCTTAAGTAACCCCTGTCATGATTTCTACCACATCCGCGGACTGGAAACCCGCCCAGGCACACCCTTCCCTTCATCCGGGCGAAGTCCACGTCTGGCGCGCCGCGCTTTCCGAAAACGATCCCCAGGAACTCGGCCAGGTGCTCTCACCCGCCGAATGGCTGCGCGCCCAACGATTTCACTTCGAGCGCGACCGCGCGCGGTTCATCTGCGGCCGCGGTTTGATGCGCACGATCCTCGGGCGTTACCTCGACGCCGCGCCGCGCGATCTCCGTTTCGCCGAGGGCCTTCACGGCAAGCCGGAATTAACCGGTGCCGCCAGTTCGTTGCGGTTCAATCTCAGCCACTCGGACGACCTCATGCTGCTCGCCGTGACCCACGCCCGGGCGGTGGGCATCGATTTGGAATTGATGCGCGAAAATATCCCGGTCGAGACGTTGGCGGACTACTATTTCGAGCCCGAGGATGCCTGGGATCTGCGTCTCCTGCCGGCCCCGCAACGCGTGTGCAAGTTCTATGAACTGTGGACGAGCACCGAAGCGCGGCTCAAGGCCGATGGCGCCGGGATCGCCCGCGGACTCAAGGTGCTGGAGCCGGACCGCTGGTCGCTGCTCAAATTAACGCCCGCGGAAGGCTATGCCGCGGCTTTGGCGGTGGAAGGTGGAGATTTTCAAGTAGAATGCTGGTCATGGCAGAAGTAGCTGCGCCGCAGAAATTTGAGATCATCATCGAGCCCTCCCGGGGCTGGATGAATATTCCGTGGCGTGAAATCTGGGAATATCGCGATCTCCTCTACGTCCTCGTGCAGCGGGATTTCATCTCGCGTTACAAGCAGACGATCCTGGGCCCGCTCTGGCATTTGCTGCAGCCGGTCATCACGGCGGCGGTGTTTACCGTGGTCTTTGGCGGCATCGCCGGCATTCCCACGGATGGCATTCCAAAACTGCTTTTCTATCTCTGCGGGCTGCTGGGCTGGAGCTACTTCTCGCAAAACATCACCAACGGCGGCTCGACGTTCATCAACAATGCCCACCTCTTCGGAAAGGTCTATTTTCCACGATTGATCGTGCCGGTTTCGGTCATTGCCTCGAATCTCATCGCATTCGGGCTCCAGTTGATCCCCTTCGTCTTCTGCCTGCTTTTTTACAAGTTCTTCACACACCAAGGCGACTCCATCATGCTGACCTGGCGGGTGCTGCTCACCCCGCTGCCACTGCTGCACACCGCCCTGCTCAGCTTCGGTGTGAGCCTGTGGATGTCGGCCTCCACGGCCAAGTACCGCGATCTCATTCACCTGAATCAATACATCATCCAGATCTGGATGTTCGCGACACCAATCTTCTATCCGCTCTCCCGAGTCTCGCCGAAATTGGAGTGGGCGATCTGGGCGAACCCCATGTCCGTCCCTGTCGAAGCGTTCCGCATCTGCCTGCTCGGCCATGGCACGCTCGGCCCGGTCGAAATCATCATCTCCGTGGTCACCACGCTCGTCCTCACCGTAACCGGGGTCATCGCGTTCCAGAAGGTCGAACGCACCGTCGTCGACTCCGTATGAAGCCCGTCGTTGAAGTGGAGGATCTTTCCAAGCTCTACCGGCTCGGCTCCATCGGCGCCTCGAGCCTGCGCGAAACCGTGGAGCGCGTCTTCGGCAAAAAGAAGCAGCCCGCCATCGCGCCCACGACCAAGGGCAAAACCATTGCCGACGATCGCCTCGGCCCCGAGCCGAACAGTTTCTGGGCGCTGAAAGACGTTTCCTTCAAGATCGAACCCGGTGAAGTCGTCGGCATCCTCGGGCGCAACGGCGCGGGCAAATCGACGCTGCTCAAAATCCTCTCGCGCATCACGGAGCCGACCGGCGGACGGGCGATCCTGCGGGGACGCGTGGTCTCCCTTCTCGAGGTCGGCACCGGCTTTCATCCCGAGCTCACGGGTCGCGAGAATATCTTCCTGAATGGCGCCATCATGGGAATGAAGCGCGCGGAGATCGCCGCGAAGTTCGACGAGATCGTGGAGTTCGCCGAGGTCGGCAAGTTCCTCGATACGCCGGTGAAACGCTACTCCAGCGGCATGTATGTGCGCCTGGCCTTCGCCGTAGCCGCGCATCTCGAACCGGAAATCCTGCTCATCGACGAAGTGCTCGCCGTGGGCGACGCCGGCTTCCAGAAAAAGTGCCTCGGCAAAATGGACGAGGTCGCCACGAAGCATGGCCGCACGGTCTTCTTCGTCAGCCACAACATGGGCGCGGTACGCTCGCTGTGCGAACACGCCATTCTCTTCGAAGGCGGCCGCCTCGTCAAGACCGGCAATCCGGGCGACGTGATCAGCCGTTATTTGTCCGCCTCCACGCCGCAGGATAGCGAGGTGGAAGGCCAGATCGTCTGGAATGGCAAGGACGCGCCGAAGTCCGAGGACATGAAATTGCGCAGCATCCGCCTGCTCAATGGCCACGGCGTCCCGCAATCCGCTTTCGAATCCGACAAGCCGATCTCCGTGGAAGTGGAATACGAGGTCCTCCAGCGCATGCGCGGCGCGCGCTTCTGCCTCATGCTGCTCACGCAGGAGGGCGAGGTGGCCTTCAGCGCCACCGACCATATGTTCCAGCAGGAAACGCAGCCGCCCGGTGTCTACAAGACCACCTGCTTCCTGCCGGGCGGCCTGTTGAACCGGCGGCAATACGTCGTGAATTTGCAGTGCGACATCCCGGGCGAGCGCTACGTGCTACCCGCCGCGGAATACCTCAGCTTTACCGTCGCCGGCATCGGCAACCAATCCTCGACCTTCCCCGAACCGTGGCCCGGCGTCGTCTGCCCCCGCGTCTCCTGGAAGGTGGAGGAACTCCAGCCGTGACCTCGGAAAGCACCGCTCCACTCGTCCTGGCTGTGCCGGTTTTCAACGGAGAGCGCTTCCTCGCGGAGACGCTCACTTCGCTCAATGCGCAGGGCGAAAACGTCCGCTGGTGGTTTCAAGACGGCGCCTCGAAGGATGGGACGCTGGAGATCGCGCACCGCTTTGCCCGCCCGGGCGACCATATCGTCAGCGAACCGGACACTGGCCAACCGGATGCCCTCAACCGCGCCTTCCGGCAGATGGGTGGCGAGATCGTCGGCTTCCTCAATGCCGACGACGTACTGCTCCCCGGCACGGCCCGCACCGTGCTCGATTATTTTGCGGCGCACCCCGGGATCGACCTCGTGTGCGGCGAAGTGGAGTGGATCGATGAGCAGAGCAAGGTCACCGGCCGGCATGCGGGCCGGATCGAATCGCTGGCCGACGTGCTCGATATCTACAACGTCTGGTGGTCGAACCGCCAGTGGGTGCAACCCGAGGTCTTCTTCCGGCGTTCGCTGTGGGAAAAAACCGGCGGCTTCGACACCGCCTGGAATCTGGTTTTCGATTACGAATTCTGGGTGCGCTGCTTCCGCGCGGGGGCGCGGATCGCGCATCTGCCGGTGCCCTTCACCCAGTTTCGCCTCCACGCTGCGCAGAAATCTTCCGCCGCCACGCAAGCGGCCGACGAGATTCGCGCGGTCGTCCGCCAGCATCTCGACGACGGCGCGGAGATGCCCGCTCGGCGCCGCTGGGCGCTGGAGGCGCAGCTCAGCTACGATCTTTACCAGGGCGGCCGGAATGGCGCGGCGCGGCGCTCCTTTCCCGCAGAGGTCCTGCGTCATCCGCAATGGCTGCTCTCGCCGCCGGCCCGCGCGCGCTTGCGGGCCGCTTGCACCCGGCTTTTGAAACAGCGATAAGCACCCCCATGGCTTCGCCCGGCAGACTTCTCTGGCTCTTGCGCCGCGACCTCAAGCGCGGCTGGGAAGCCTCTCGACACGAGTACAAGGTGCTGCCCCGCATCGCCGACTGGACCTGGCCCTTTTGGAGCGAAGCGCCGCAGAAGGTGCCCATCCACGTTCTCACCGGGGAGAAGGATTGGCGGCTCGCCGCGTGGATGCTCGCGAGCTGGTTCCACTTCAGCGAACACGCCTGGCCGATTTTCATTCACGACGACGGCACGCTGCCCAAGGAAGCACGGGAGTTGTTGCAGAAACTCTTCACCACCGCCCGCATCATCGACCGGCGCGAAGCGGACGCCGCGGTCGAACCGCTCCTCCGCTCGTATCCTTTCTGCGCGGATTACCGCAAGCTCCACCCGCTCGCGCTCAAGCTTTTCGATGTACCGCACTTCACCACCGGCGACCGCTTTTTCCTCTTCGATAGCGATCTGCTCTTCTTCAATTTTCCGCACGAAATTCTCGACTGGGTTTCCAGCGGCGCGGACGAATGCTGGTTCAACGAGGACATCAAGGAAGGCGCGCTGATCACCGCTGCCGAGGCCCGCGGCGAGCTCGGGATCAAGATCTGGTCGCGGGTCAACAGCGGCCTGTGCCTGCTGCCGAAATCCGCCATCGATCTCGATCTTTGCGATCAGGCGCTCGCGCAGACTTCCATCCTCAGCGGCCACGTGTGGCGCATCGAGCAGACCCTGCTCATGCTCTGCGCCGCCCGGCACGGCAAAGGCGGCCTGCTGCCGCGTACCTACGAAGTTTCGCTCGGCAAACATGCCGCCGAGAATGCCATTTCCCGTCATTACGTGGGCGCCGTGCGCGATCGCTTTTACGCCGAGGGCCTGAAGCGCCTCAACGGCATTTTCTTTCCGCTGGAGCACGCGCAATGAACGTCCTTTTCGCTCCCGACTGGCGCTGTGGCGTACCGTACCAGCGGCTGCTGGCCGAGGCGCTCGAAGCCCACGGGGCACACATCAGTTTTCTCAGCCATTACAAGCGCGTGTTGCCGCTCACCCGCATGCTGCGCATCACGCCCACCGATCTGCTGCACCTGCACTGGCCCGAGGCCTACTACGCGCGCATGAGCGACCATTGGGACCGGTTTCGCCGGGCGCGTTTCGTCTTCGATCTCACCATGGCCACGCGGCGCACGCCGTTCGTCCTCACCGCGCACAATCTCTGCGAGCACAACCTGCAGGATCTTCCCTTCGCGCGGATCAACTACGCTACCGCCTACCGCCACGCCAGTCTCGTCTTCGCGCACTCCGCCGTCGCGCGGGATCGGCTGGTCGAGACCTACGGTGTGGATGAAGCGCATATCCGCGTCGTCCCGCACGGCGATCTTTCCGTGGTCATGCCGCCGCCCATCCCGCGCGATGAAGCGCGCGCGAAACTGGGGCTGCCGGAGGGGCCGATCTGCCTCATGTTCGGCGCTGTCGAGCCCTACAAAGGCCAGGAAGAAGTGCTCGCCTACTGGAAGGAAGCGCGGCCAGCCGCACGGCTGGTCATCGTCGGCAAGCCCGACTCGCCTGAGTACGGCCAGAAGATCCGCCAACTCGCCGAGGGCCTTCCCAATGTCACTCTGCACTTCCAGTGGCTCTCCGACGCGGAACTCGCGCTCTTCCTCTGCGCCGCCGACTGCGCGCTGTTCAACTACCGCACCATCTTCACCTCCGGCGCCGCCTCCCTCGCCCGCTCGTGGGGTCTGCCCATCCTCATCCCCGCGCGGCTCGATACCGTGGACCTCGCCGAACCCGACCCGCGCGTGCTGCGTTTCGAAGCCCTCGACACCCGCTTTCCGGCCAGGCTCGCCGCTGCCCTCGCCATCCCGGCCGACTTCGAAGCCGCCGAGCACTGGCGCGAACAAATCTCCTGGTCCCGCGTCGCCGAACTCACTCTCGCCGGCTACCGCGAAGTGCTCGGCCTCCCCGCACCTGTCGCGGCGCTGGCCTAGGCGGCAGAAAGCCGTCGCCAAGGGGGATTTCGGCTCATTTCTCGCCGGCTCGTTGTTCGCCCTCGCTATTTGTCCAAAACCTGCGATTGGTTCAGATGAAGAATAACTACGGCTTTTCACGTCGGGGTCCAGATCGGGTAGCTGAGGAGCTTGCCACTGTGCTCGCCGGGAAAGGTTCTTTTGAGTTCAAGGCGCTGTTTACCGTGGTCCACGCGAACCTCAAATCCCGCAATGCCGCGAGCGGCGGCGAGGAAATGCTCCGCCTGCGCGCCTACGAGAAGCTGCAAAACCTCGTGACCGCCGGTGTGGTAAAGAAAGTTGGCCGCGAATATCAAGGCATCCCCAAGGGCCTGGCGTCTTTCATGGCTACCGCCGCGGAATTCAACGCTAAATTTGCCGCCGGCGCCCAGCGCACCCCAGCCGCCGATCCCGCTCCGGCGGTCTAGGCTGGACGACAGGAAGGGAAGCCTTCCGCTCCGAACGCATCAACCGCGCAGGCTTTCGAGTTGCGCCCCCAACGACCGGCACTGTAGCGGCGCTCTCCGAGCGTCGGACGCTGTTCTGTGCGGGTATCAACTCCACAAAAAGCCACCGACGCTCGGAGAGCGCCGCTCCAGCGTGGGTATCCGCCTGCGGGGGCGCTCCCTTCTGCCGTACGAAGCGGGTTCAATGAACCCGTCTACAACTTCTCGTCGCGACGGTTCGCGAGCTCACCGGCGAGGCGGGGGCCGATGGTGCGGGGGCCGAGCGGACGGCCCTCTACGGTCGCGACGGGTATGACGCCGATCCAACTGCTGGTGAGAAAGATTTCGTCGGCGTGGACCACGTCCTCCCGGCGCAGGCGGCGCTCTTCCACTTTGCGGCGGCCGATGACCCATTCGCGGAGGACGCCGGGGCGGCAGCCGCTGGAGCGCGGCGGCGTGCAGAGGCGGTCGCCGCGGAGGACGAAGACATTCGCCATGCAGGCAGAGACGAGTTCGGCGCGGTCGTTGAAGAGCAGCGTTTCGTTAAGCCGGCGGCGGTGGGCCCGGGCGAGAGCGTCGCAGTTGAACCAGTAGTTGGCGGTCTTCAGTCCGCCGAAAGGCGGGTGATAGCTTTCGTCGTGCAGGCCGATTTCCCACGCGTCCTCGGGATCGGGCGGGGTACGCGGCTCGATGAAGACGAAGACCCGCGCTTGCTCGGCGAGGGTCGCAGGACCGCCGTCGCCGGCAGTGACGTAGAGACGGGCAAAGCCGCTCGCGCCATTCTCGCGCAATAACGCTTCGCCCGCCGCGAGGGCGGATTCTTCCACGGGAATTTCGCGTTCGGCGCAGCCCTGGACGAGACGCGAGAGGTGCCGGTCGAAGAATTCCGGCGCGCCATCGTTGACGCGCAGACTCTCGAAGACCGACATGCCGTAGCGGAACCCGCGATCGGTGAGCGGCAGGCTGTCGCACGGCTCGTACGCCGCGCCGTTCCACCGCCAGGCTCTCATTTACGAGATGGTCAGCTCGCGCGTGATGCCGAAGCGCTCGATGCGCTTGCGCAAGGTGGCGCGGGTGATGCCGAGCAGCTTCGCCGCACGCACCTGGTTTCCCTTGGTGGCCTTCATCGCGTAAAGCGTGAATTCGCGCTCCAGCCACGGCAGAAGCTGCACATCGGGATCGGTTTGCGCGGCCTTGAGCAGCACCTCGATGGCGCTCTCGGTGGTGGCCTCGGGCGCCATGCCGCCGGTCGCGGGATCGGTGGCCACGGCGGCGCCAGGCGGTTCATTGCCGAGCGGAATGTCCTTCGGCGTGAGCAGGTCCGACGTGGCGAGGACGCAGGAACGCTGGATGGTGTTCTCCAGTTCACGGACGTTGCCTGGCCAGTTGTAGCCCTCCAGCACGCGCATCGCTTCCTCGGAAAGCTGGAGCCGTGGCAGGAGCTTTTTCGTGGCGACCTTTTGCAGAAAGTATTCGGCCAGCAGGCGGATGTCCTCGAGCCGCTGGCGGAGCGGGGGGAGCTGCACGCGCACCACATTCAGCCGGTAGAAAAGATCCTCGCGGAAGGTCTTCTTGGCGACTTCCTGCTCGAGGTTTTTATTCGTCGCCGCGACGATCCGCACATCGGTCTTGAGCACTTCATTGCCGCCGACGCGGGAGAATTCACCATCCTGCAGCACGCGCAGGATCTTGCTCTGCAGCGGCAGCGGCATGTCGCCGATTTCGTCGAGGAAAAGGGTGCCGCCGCTGCTCTGCTCGAAGCGGCCTACGCGGGTGCCAGTAGCGCCGGTGAAGGAACCCTTCTCGTGACCGAAGAGCTCGCTCTCCAGCAATTGCTCGGGGATGGCGGCG
The DNA here is from genome assembly GCA_037200205.1 of Chthoniobacter sp. Taxonomy (GTDB): domain Bacteria; phylum Verrucomicrobiota; class Verrucomicrobiia; order Chthoniobacterales; family Chthoniobacteraceae; genus Chthoniobacter. Next base: position 142,150 of record JBBCHV010000034.1, on the reverse strand, counting down.
CAATTGATGGCGATGAAGCTTTTCGCGCTGCGCCCGCTGTAGTGGTGAATGGCGCGGGCGACCAGTTCCTTGCCGGTGCCGCTCTCACCCGTAATCATCACCGGGGCGTCGCTATGCGCCACGCGTCCGACCATCTTGAAGACCTGCTGCATGGCCACCGATTTGCCGACAATGCTGTCCTGGTGTTCCTCCACGGTGAGCTGCGGCTTGAAGGTCGTGGCCGCCTTCATCTCGGCCTGCGCCTTGAGCGCGGCGTCGACGACGACCTTGAGGTTGAAAGGCAGCGTCTCCTTGCGGATGAAATCGAACGCACCCAGCTTCATCGACTCGATGACGGACTGCGTGGTGCCGAAGCCGCTCGTCAGTACAACTACGGCATTCGGGTCGCGCTGCTTCACCTTGACCAGCAGATCCTGCCCGCTAAATGGCGAGAGGTGCGTCTCGGTGATCAAAAGGTCAGGGGCTTCCCTACAGAATATCTTGTATGCGTCGTCCGCCTTGGTCGCGGTAATGACGCGCGTAGTGGGGGTGCCGAGCTGGTGCTGGACCCAGTCCAGGAAGTCGGTTTCCGGATCAACAATGAGGATGGTCTGAGCTTTTTCCATTAAGGGGAGTTAAAGGCCGCCGAAGCGTCTCTGGCGTTTATTGAACTCCTTAATGGCATCGCGCAAGTCCTCCTTGCTAAAATCTGGCCACATTTTCTGCGTCACATAGATCTCAGTGTAGCTTAATTGCCACAGGAGGAAGTTCGAGAGCCGCAGTTCGCCGGAGGTGCGGATGAGCAGATCGGGGTCGGGAAAATCCCGGGTATAGAGGTGCCCGCTGAAGATTTCCTCGGTCAGGGTGCGGTAATCGAGGCTGCCGCCTGCGGCCTCGCGGCAGAGATCGCGCACCGTATCGATGATTTCGGTGCGGCCACTGTAGTTCAAGGCCAGAACAAGGGTCGTCTTGGGGTTCTTGGCGGTGAGCTGGATGGCGTGCTGCAGGGCATCCTGGCAGCTTTGGGGCAACTCGTGAATGCGACCGATCGCTTGCAAGCGCACGCCGTTCTTCATGAGGGTCGGCGTTTCCTGGGCGATGAAGTGCTCGAGCAAGGCCCACAGGGCGGTGACCTCGGCCTCGGGCCGCTTCCAGTTTTCCGTGGAAAAGGCGTAGACGGTAAGAAACTCCACGCCCAGCTCGACGCAAGCCTCGGTCACGGCACGCACGGATTCCGCCCCCTGCTCGTGGCCCTTGATCCGCGGCAGGCCGCGCTCCTTGGCCCAACGGCCATTGCCGTCCATGATGATCGCGATGTGACGGGGAATCATGGGCGATTGGGTGCGCGATGGCGCGCGGCCACGATGCGGGAAGCCGCAAACTCCTTTGACCGCAGTTTCAATTCGTCTGGCGTCATCGAATGGGAACAATCCATCGTCATTCGGCAATCGCCAATCGGCAATTACAGCACGATCGTCTGGTCGCGGTTTGGGCCGACGCTGGCGATGGTGAGCTTCGCGCCGGTCAGTTCCGCGATCTTTTGCAAATAGGCCCGCGCATTCTTCGGCAGGTCGGAATACTTCTTCGCCTCGTGCGTGGGCGTCTGCCAGCCGGGCAGCTCAATGTAGACCGGCTTGGCATCGCGCAGTTGGAGGAAATCGGACGGCGGCACTTCCAAGGTCTTCTTGCCGATTTTATAGTGCGTGCAGACCTGAATCGACGCCAGGGTGTCGAGGCCGTCCAGATTGGTCACGGCGATATCATCGATGCCATTGATCATCCCCGCGTAGCGCACGGCCACGGCATCGAACCATCCGCAGCGCCGCGCGCGACCGGTGGTGGCGCCAAACTCACGACCCATGCCGTGCAGCATGTCCGAAAAGGCAGCATTCTCGGTGGGAAAAGGCCCTTCGCCTACACGGGTCGTGTAGGCCTTCATCACGCCGAGCACGCGGTCCATGCGGTGCGGCGGGACACCCGAGCCGGTGCAGGCGCCACCGGCGGTGGTGTTCGACGACGTGACATAAGGATATGTCCCGTGATCGATATCGAGGAAGGTCCCCTGTGCACCTTCGAAAAGGATCTCTTTCCCCGCCTTCAGCGATTCGTGGAGAAAGACCACCGTATTGCCCACGAAAGGCGCCAGCTTCTGCCCGGCCTCCAGATACGCCGCATTCACCTCGGCGAATTTCAACGGCTTCGCCCCGAAAGCCTTGAGCACCGCGTTGTTCTCCTTGATGCGTTGCGCGAGCTTCTCCGAAAAAAGCGCGGGCTGCATGAGGTCGCCCATGCGCAGGCCCACGCGGGCGGCCTTGTCGCCGTAGGCGGGACCGATGCCGCGCTTGGTGGTGCCGATCTTGTTCTTCCCCTTCTTCGCTTCGCGCTGCTCATCGATGAGCCGGTGATACGGCAGCACGAGGTGCGCGCAATCGGAGATGAGCAGGTTGGCCTTCGTGACCTTGATCTTCTTCTCCGCCAGCCCGGCAATTTCCCTGGCCACCGCGATGGGATCGATGACCACGCCATTGCCGATTACACACTTTTTACCGGCTCGCAGGATGCCGCTGGGAATAAGGTGCAGCACATACTTCGTGCCTCCCACGATTACCGTATGGCCCGCATTGTTGCCCCCTTGCGAACGCACCACGATGTCCGCGGTCTCGGTGAGGAAATCGATGATTTTACCTTTGCCTTCGTCGCCCCATTGGGCGCCGACCAGAATCGTGTTGGACATGGACTAAACGGGAGAGATTGGAGGTGTAGACGTGAAAACGCCCCGGGCACCGGGGCGGCGCCTGCGGGACGTTTGCCGACTTTATTAGCGATCCCCGCGCTGGCGAGAGGAAAATGTCCCCGGTCTCCTCCGAGCCCGGCAATGAGCGGGCGTTCACGATCCATATCTATTTATAAAAGTAATGAAAGGCGGACGCCGCTGCTTGACCACCAAGCCCTCGCCGTGTTCTGTCAATTATTCCCTTGCCGAAAATTGCTCACTTTTGGATTCCGACTCGATGAGTATTACCTTTGACATTCCTCCAGACGTGCAGGCCGGGCTGGAAGGCATTTCGGACCTGAATCTTCGCGTCGCGTTGTATCTTCGCCTTGAGGCTCAATTGGAGGCAGTTCGCCGCCAGCGGCACGGCGCCCAAGCTCGCGACGTTGTCGCTGCCGCCATCAGCAAAGCCGAGGCGGACAAAGTCGCCGAGACCGACCCGGAGAAATCGTTCGACGAGTTTCGACGCCTGCATCAGAGCATCACCGAGCGGTTGTAGATGCCCGGCCCTCTTCGTGTAGTTCTGGACACGAACGTCCTCCTGGCGGGTCGCACCAGCATCCATCCGACCAGCCCCGCGGCGGAAATCCTCGATCGCTGGCAGCAGCGCGAGTTCGTGGTACTCTATAGTCTCGATACCCTCGCCGAATATGCCGAAAAACTGCTTTCGCGCGGCATCGCACCGCTTGATGTCGAGGTATTCATTCGCCTGTTGGTCCGGCATTCCGAGATCGTAACGGTCGCCTTCTTCCATTTCCGCCATTACCCGGTAGATCCGGACGACGTGATGTTCCTCCTTTGCGCGGTCAATGGTCACGCCAGTCACCTAGTCAGCTACGACCAGCATCTCCTTTCGCTCCGGCCTTACTACGCCGGTGAATTGACGATCTGCGAGCCGCTCGAGTTTCTTGCCGAGAGCCGCCAACGTCGACCAGGCGATCCGTGAGAGTACCTTTCAAAAGCACACCGCGGCAGCCTCTGCGCTTCATCACCTCGCTGCTCCTACCCGCGCGAGTCGCAGGCGCAGGTTCGCTTTAATGCTTTTAATCATTAACCTGCCCACCCATCGCGGCTACCATTACGCTCACCCCACGAAATGAAGTCCCCCTTTCCGGTTGTGCTCGCCGCGCTGCTCGGTTTTGCTTTCGCCGCCTGCGGCCCCGCGAAGGTCCAGGCTCCGGATCCCAATCCCGTGGGGCAATGGCAATGGAGTAACGAAGTGCTCGGCTCATGGCGGCTGGAGATCAAGGCCGATGGAACCTTTCAACGGGAAATGAAGAGCCCTTTCGACTCGCAGCACGTCCACGTGAGTGGTCGATGGATATTCAAGGGCAGGCCAGCGGACCCGACGTGGCTGGAGCGCAGCGGATTGTCCCAGACGGACCCGGACGGGAAGGCAGGGCTCTGGTCGGCCCCCGGCACGATCACCTTCCTCTATACGTCGCCCCGGGGCGCGGATCTCGCGCCTGGGGCGGTGTGGACGGGGACGATGGCGGCCCAGTCCTCCCCCGATTCGCCCCCGGAATGGGGCATCGAGGAGGTGCATCCCATCCGGACTCATACCGATGCGAGCGGCGAAGTTTTCCTCGATCTGGCGGGCAAGGTGTTTCAACGATCGGACCAACCCGAAGCCGCGAAGACCGTGGCCGAAGAAGCCGCCGAACTCGTCAGCAAACTTCCCGCACCTCCCACCGGCAATGCCGCGACCACGCCCCCGTCGGAGCCTGAGTTCCTGACTATCGAGCCTTTCACCGGCGTAACGCTCGATCTCGCAGCCACCTGGCAGGGCGTGGCCGGCGACCCCGCGCAAAAAACCACGGCCCCGATGGCGGCCATGGGAATCAAACCACAAATGCCCAAAGCGAACGCGGCGCTGCGGCTCGTGCCGCCCGGAGAAGCGCAGGATACCTATATCTCCGTGAGCATCCATTCCGTGATGTTTTCACCGAAGCAACTGGACGATAGCACCCAGATGGATCTCGATCGTTTTGCCGCCGGTTTCGTGAAAGGCGCTTCGCGCGTCCTCGAGCAGAAAGGATACTATCTCGAACCCGGCGTGACCGCGGATCGCGTGATGCTCGGGCAGCGCTCGGCCATCATGTATGCGGCCCGGATGGTCGATCCCGTCGGCAACCGCCGATCGATCCGCACTTTCTCCATTTCTGCGGAGACTGCCACGGTGATCATGGAATGCTGCTGGGATGGTGAGCCGGGCGCTCCCTGGAAAACGATCATCGAACGCGCCTGCTCCACCTTGCGGGTCGCGGAGTCGTTCAAACTGCCGTAGCCCCCTACACCTTCGCCACGCTCACGTAAGTGTGGACGTGAGGCAGGACACGGAAATTCCATACGAAGCCCGGCCCTTCCAGACGCCAGTAACTCCACGGCTCTTTCTCGCTCGTCTCGGTGTCGCGATAGAAGGAAAGATGGATTTTCTCCATGCCGCCGTTGGCGCGGACGATCTCCATCACCTCGGCCACATCCTCTTCGCGATACGGGGAGAGCACGTCCTGCAAGACGCCCTCGATGAGCCCTTTCTGGTCTGCGCTCAAGTCGCTGCCGGCGATGCCCGGCAGTTCGCCGCCGGGCGTGGGCGAGAAGACCGTGTCGTCCCGGGTGGGCGGGCGTCCCTCCACCACCGCATGCTTTTGCTGGCCGGCATCGAGCGCCTCATATACACTCATCACCTTGAGCGTCTGCTCGTTGAAGACATTGCGCTGGCTGTAACCGTTGACGATATGGCCATAAAAGATCGGGCCGCCGAACGCGGTATTCGGCTCGGAGTTTCCATCGCAGCGCATGGTGAGGTGATGCCCGGTGAACAGAAAGCTGAACTTCCGGTCCCCCTCGGGGTCGCCGAAGATGTAGGCCCCGCAGGAAAGAATGCCGTCATTCGTGTCCCAGCCGCCGTTGCGGGTGATCTTGCGCCAGCCGTCATCGCCGGAGGACATGGACATCATGATGCGTTCGATCAGTTCGCGCTGAACTTTGGTGCAGGTCTCGCCGATCGCCTTGCCGATCGCTGTATTGTAGACGCCGAGCCGGGCCGGGGTGGCGCCGGCACCGGCGTAATTCCAGGGGAAGACGAGTTGCTGCCGCTGAAACGGATTGAGGCTCGCGTAGTATTCGCGCACGAGTTCCTCGCTCGCCTTGGCTTGATGATTGTCCGGGCGCAAAGGAGCGGCCGCGGCATCACCGATGAGGAATCGGCTGGCCAGCGAACCGACCGCCGCACCGCCCACCACCCGGAAAAAGCGGCGGCGATCCAGGGCCGAAGGGAAAGATGTATTCATGGCGGGGAATCAGCGGGGGTTATTTGCCGGTCGTCGAAGCGGAAGCCGATGAAGGCGCGGCGGCGGGCTGCATCACGAGCGCCATCTCTTGCGCATCGAGCGCCCCGTTGTGATTGAGATCGGCCTCGTCAAAGAGCTTTCCAAACAATTCCGGAACCTCGCTCTTCTCGAGGCGCTGGTTCTGGTTCGTGTCGAAGTCCGCCCAATGCGCCAGTAGCACCCGGAAATCAACCGCGGTCAATTTCGGGCTCGCCCCGGGGTTGCCAAAGCGCGGCGCCTCGGCCAGCGGACGTTCGAAGCCCCCGCGCGGCCGCGGCTTGGCGTCCTGGGCCAGGGCGGCGGAAAAGGGCAATACCGCGCACACAATCATGGATAGCGCGGAAGAGAATGGCGGATGATTCATGGCGCGTGAGGGGGCGCCTCCAGCAAATCGCTGGAGGTGCCGGATCATACATCCCGTCCCCGTATCATGCCAGTCTTCTCTATCGTCATCACTTCCCGAATGGCTCATCGTGGCCTGAATCCCAACGCCCATCTCCTTGCATAACGAAACATCTCTCATCGCCACTATCGCCATCGGTCTGGCCTATGCCTTCGTCGGCGGGTTCGTGGCCATCCGCCTGCGGTTGCCGCCTTTGATTGGTTATCTTGTGGCCGGGATCGCGGTGGGGCCATTCACGCCCGGATTTGTGGGCGACGCCCATATCGCCTCCCAGCTCGCGGAGATCGGGGTCATCCTGCTGATGTTTGGAGTCGGCATGCACTTTTCGGTGCGCGACCTGTGGGCGGTGCGCTCGATCGCGGTGCCGGGAGCGCTCGTGCAAATCGCGGTCGCCACGGCGCTGGGCGTGGGCGTCGCGCATCTTTGGGGCTGGTCCCTCGGGGCCGGCCTGGTGTTTGGCCTCGCCTTGTCGGTCGCCAGTACGGTGGTCCTCCTGCGGGCGCTGGAGTCCTCGAATTCGGTGGACACGCCGGATGGACGGATCGCCGTGGGCTGGTTGATTGTCGAGGATCTGGTCATGATTCTTGCCCTGGTCTTGCTGCCCGCCTTTTCTGCCCACCTCGGCGGCGTCCAGCCCGCGGAGGACCACACCGGGGGCGAAGGGGTCTGGCTGTCGCTGGGCATCACCCTGGGCAAGGTCGCGTTGTTCGTGGCGCTGATGCTCGTGGTCGGCACGCGCCTGTTTCCATGGGTGCTTCGGCACGTCGAGCGCACGAAATCGCGCGAGCTTTTCACCCTGGCCGTGGTCGCGCTGGCCTTGGGCGTGGCTTTTGGCTCCGCGCAGCTTTTCGGCGTTTCGTTCGCCCTCGGGGCGTTCTTTGCCGGGGTGGTCATCCACGAATCGAAATTGAGCGAGCGGGCGGCGAACGATTTGCAACCGCTGCAGGACGCCTTCGGCGTGTTGTTCTTCGTCGCCGTCGGTATGCTCTTCGACCCGATGATCCTGGTGCGTCAACCTTTGCAGGTGCTCGCGGTCCTCTCGATCATCGTGATCGGAAAATCGGTGGTGGCCTTTGGGATCGTGCTGGCGCTGCGCCGCCCTCTCTCGACGGCGCTGACGGTATCGGCTGCCTTGGCGCAGATTGGCGAATTTTCGTTTATTTTAGCGGTTTTGGGCATGAGCCTTGGCCTTCTGCCACCCGAAGGGCAGCAATTGATTCTGGCCGGCGCCTTGTTGTCGATCACCCTGAATCCGCTCGTTTTCTACGCGGTCTCCGTCCTGCAACCGACCCCAAAAGCAGCGGCAGTCTCCGCGTAATTCCAACCGGCTCGCCGGTGGCCGGGCTTGCACGCACGCGGCGAATGCGCGAGAGCATTTCCCCCACTTTTTGAAAACCCGGCCCAACCCGCTCGATCAAATCGCCGCCGCGCCGTCCCTGGCGGCGAAGCTGGCGCGCGTACGAGAAGGCGAGGCCGTTTCCTTCGAGCATGTCGTCGACGCGGCCCAGCCGTTTCTGGCCGCGCTCCTCGTGCAGCAGGCGAAGGCCCGCGTGTGGGTGGTGTGCCCTAATGTGCGTGCGCAGGAGACGATGCACAACGAACTGCTCCAATGGTTTCCGGACGCGCTGTTCTTCCCGGAGCTGGATCGCTCCTCGGTGGAAGGTGCGCTGGCCGACCCGGAGAGCGTCGCGGAGCGGCTCGGCATCGTGCAACGTCTGACCAGCGCGAAAGGCCGCCAGGTCGTGGTGCTCACGCGGGGCAGCCTGGACGACAAAGTCCCCACGGCCGCCGCCCTCCAGCAACTCGAAATCCGCCTGCGCCGCTCCGCGAAATTGGACCGCGAGAAGTTGCTCAAGCAGCTCACCGAGGCCGGCTACGAACACGTCCCGCAAGTCTCGGCCCGCGGGCAATACGCGGTGCGAGGGGGCATTCTCGACGTCTTCTCCTTTCACCATTCCCTGCCCGTGCGCATCGAGTTGTTCGACGACGAGATCGAGTCCCTGCGCGAGTTCGATCTCGATTCGCAGATCAGCGTGCAACATCTCGATTCCGTCACGCTGCTGCTCGGCGAGACCGCCGCCGAGCGCAGCACCTGCCAGCTTTCGGAAATCATCGCCGAGCGCGATCTCACCATCGACGCCGAGGCGAGCTGGTTCGCGGCGCAGGTGCGAATCATGGAGCATTCGGAAGGCAACATCACCGAAGGTGCGGAAGACTACACCACGGCCTTCTACGACCATGGCCTCGGCGAATTCGAGGCCGGCGATTTCGTGGTGGACGAAATCAAGCGCGAGCGCTTCTTCACCCAGCTTCGCGAATGGCGCACCGACGGCTGGCGCGTCCACGTCTACTGCAACAACGAAGGCGAAATCGAGCGGCTGCACGATCTCCTGCCGCCGGTCGAGGCGGATGCCTTGCATGCAATTCACCGTGGGCACGCTCAATCGCGGCTTCACTTTCCCCGCCGCGAAAGGTCGCGGTGCTGAGCGACGCGGAACTCTTCGGACGCTACCGCAAACACGCGCGCCCGCCGCATGGCCTTGCGCCGCGCGCGGGAGCAGGCCAGCCGCGCGCAGATCGATTTCAGCGAGCTCAACGAGGACGACTACGTGGTGCATCTCGAGCACGGCATCGGCCGGTTCGAAGGCATGAAGTCCATCCCGCGCGAAGATGGAAAAACCGAGGAAGTGCTCGTCGTGGCCTTCGCCGACGACGCCCGGCTCTACGTGCCGCTGGAGCAGAGCTATCTCGTCTCCGCGCTATGTGGGCGTCGGCAAAAGAAATCCGGCGCTCTCCGCGCTCGGCGACGGCAAATGGGCCAAGGCGAAGAAGAACGCGGAGAAAAGCCGTCTACGACTACGCCTCCAAGCTGCTCGCCGTCCACGCCGAGCGCGAGACCGCGCGCGGGCCATGCCTTCCCGCCGGATAACAAATGGCAGCGCGAGTTCGAGTCCTCCTTCCTCTTCAAGGAAACCGCCGATCAACTCACCGCCATCGCCGCTTCGAAGGCCGACATGGAATCCGAGCGCCCCATGGACCGCCTCATCTGCGGCGACGTCGGCTTTGGCAAAACGGAGGTGGCGATCCGCGCCGCGTTCAAGGCTGTGATGGGCGGGAAGCAAGTCGCCATCCTCGTCCCCACCACCGTGCTCGCGGAGCAGCACTACCGGAATTTCCGCGAGCGCATGAGTGACTACCCGGTCACCGTCGAACTGCTGAGCCGCTTTCGCACCGCCACCGAGCAGCGCAAGACCGTGCAGGGCCTGATCGACGGGCGGGTCGATATCGTCATCGGCACGCATCGGCTCATTTCGAAAGACATCCTGTTCAAGAATCTGGGGCTCGTCGTCATCGACGAAGAGCAGCGCTTCGGGGTGCTGCACAAGGAGCGCTTCAAGGAGATGTTCAAGCTCGTGGACATGCTCACGCTCAGCGCCACGCCTATTCCGCGCACGCTCTACCTTTCGCTGATGGGCGCGAAAGATATGAGCACCATCGAGACCGCGCCGCTCAACCGCATCCCGACCGAAACGCTCATTTGTCCTTACGACGAGCGCATCATCCGCGACGCGATCAATCGCGAGCTGTCGCGCCAGGGCCAGGTTTATTTCCTGCACAACCGCGTGCATTCGATCGAGGCGATGCGCGACAAAATCCACAAGCTCTGCCCCAAGGCGCGTTGCGTCATCGGCCATGGCCAGATGGCCGAACACGAACTGGAGGACGTGATGCACCAGTTCGTCAGCGGCGCGGCGGATGTCTTGATCTCCACGACGATCATCGAGAGCGGCCTCGATATTCCGAATGCCAACACCATCATCATCGACCGCGCCGACCGCTTCGGCCTCGCCGATCTCTACCAACTCCGCGGCCGCGTCGGCCGCGCGCAGCACAAGGCCTATGCCTACCTGCTCCTCCCGCGCGATATGATGACACAGGGCGAAGCGCGCCGCCGTATCAACGCCATCAAGCAATACAGCTCCCTCGGCGCTGGTTTCAAAATCGCCATGCGCGACCTCGAAATCCGTGGGGCGGGGAAATATCCTCGGCACCGCGCAGAGCGGCCACATCATCAACATCGGCTTCGACCTTTATTGCGCGCTGCTCAAGCAAGCCATCGCCAATCTCAAGGGGGAGAAAGTGCGCCAGCGGCTGGAGGTCATCCTGCGCACCGATTTCGTGGCCACGCGCGAAGCGGAATGGATGAAGAATTCCGCCGCGCCGCACCCCACATCCACCGCCAAAAAGAAAGTGTCGCCCGCCGCGCGCCATCGGCCAGCTGCGGATGCGGCTTCGTCGTTGGTCGTTCGGCCTTCGTCGTCGCCATCCGCTCCCGCCTTTCTCCCCCAGCAGCTACATCGGCGAATCGGCGCCCGCATCCAGGCCTATCGCAAGCTCGCCGAAGTCACCACGCAGGAGCAGCTCGATACCCTGCGCAAGACGTGGCGCGACCGCTTCGGTCCCCTGCCCGACGCGCGGAAAATCTCCTCCTGATGACCGAGATCAAGCTGGCCGCCAGCGCGCGCAAGATCACCCAGGTGGAAGCGCGCGAAGGCAAACTGATCCTCACGCGCAGCGGCGACTACGTGCAGATCGGCGGCAAGTTCCCCGCGTCTCGCCGCGCCCGAGCCGGGCGCGCGGCTGCGTGAGATGCTCACCATGATCCGCAGCCTTTAAGGGGCATCCCTCCTCCTATGTCATCCTGAGCGGAGTCGAAGGATCCCGTCGCTCTACCAGCGGTATCGCTGGTTATTCGGCGGGGTCCTTCGACTTCGTTACACTCCGCTCAGGATGACATTTCAGCGCGCTTTCCCGCCGCCCAGCGCGCGCTGGGCGGCTTCATAGGCGGCGTTGATCCGCCGCGTTTCCACGTCCGCCACCCGCCGGATCCGCTCCGAGAGATGCGTTACTTTGTCGGGATGATTCTTCGCGATCAGTGCGCGGTACGCCGCCGTCACTTCCCGCAGCGAAGCGCCCCGCGGCACCTGCAACACTTCCCACCAGCCCGGCCCTTCCGCACGCCGCACGGCGGCGGGCACCGCCCGGGGCTTCGCCGCCGCGGGGGAAGGCCGGCCCGCCTTACCCGCCTCAAACTCCGCGTGCAATTTCTTCGCCGCCCTGCGACGCCACGCCGAAGGCAAAAATCCAGCCACCCCATGCCGCCTGGTTTCTTCCCCCGTCGCCATAACTTAAAACCACACCCACGGCGCGTGGGCGGAAGAAAAAGGCAAAAAAACGCGCATATTTCACTATACAACCCACGCAGCCCACGTAGTGCAATGCTCGGCTGCGCGCTCGCCCTTGGATGTTGGGCGTTCGATGTTCGATGTTGGATGTTCTCCCCGCCCCTCCATCGCCCACAGCTTGACGCCCTCCCCTCGCCTATTACCCTCCGCTCCATGCATCGCACGACGTTCCAATCCGGCGAATTCATCTTCCGCGAAGGCGACGAATCCCGCGAGGCCTATTGGATCCTTTCCGGGCGGGTCGAAATCAGCATCGATACGCCCCAGGGCCGCAGCGTCCTGACCATTCTCGAGGATGGCGAAATCTTCGGCGAAATGGGCATGATCGACGATCTGCCGCGCACGGCCAGCGCTCGCGCGCTCACCGAGACCGAAGTCGACGTCGTCAACGAGCGCGACTTTCACTACGAAGTCCTGCGCGACGAAGCCCGCCTGCTCCCCTATCTGGATGCCCTCTTCGAGCGCCTGCGGAGCACGAACGCCATGCTGCGCGCCGCGCTGGCCAAATGCCGCACCAGCGATCTCGTCGCACCGCGCGCCCCCGAAGCCGAGGCTCCCGCTCCGCAGGTCGAACACGGCGTCATCACGATCACCCCCACGGAACGCTCCGCCGAATTGCATCCCGACGGATTTCGCGCAGAAGTGCGCAAGTTCCCCTTCCGCATCGGCCGCGAGGCGGGCGACGAAGGCCTCACCGGTTTCGGGCGGGTCGACCTCGCGCTGCCGGACCAACGGCCCTACCACATCTCGCGTGGCCACTGCCTCATCGAACGCAACGAAGACGGCTTCGTCGTGCGCGATTGCGGGAGCCGCCTCGGCACCATCGTCAATGGCCACCCCGCTCGGCGCGGAGGCCACTGAAACCTCGGTTCCCCTCGCGCCCGGCGCAAACCGTCTCATTCTCGGCACCGAGCATGGGCGCCACGAATATCTCGTGACCATTTCCTGATTTCGACACCGGAAAGCCCCGGAACGCGTCCCACGGGCCAACAATCCGCACGACTGTTTGACGATTCGCTTGCGGGCAGTGCCACGATTCGCTTTGGTGAAGAGCCATGAGCGACGCATTCAAGACCAAGCAGCATTTCGATCTGGGTTCAGGGAAACAGGGCAGCCTCTATTCGCTGCCCGCTCTGGAAAAACAAGGGGTGGGGCCGATCTCGCGGCTCCCCATCTCCATCCGCATTGTCCTCGAGTCGGTCCTGCGCAATTGCGACGGGAAAAAACGTCTCCGAGCAGGACGTCAAAACCCTGGCCAACTGGAACGCCAAAAAGCCTGAGCAGGTGGAGATTCCCTTCGTCGTGGCCCGCGTGGTGTTGCAGGATTTCACCGGCGTCCCCTTGCTGGTGGATCTCGCGCCATGCGCTCCACCGTCTCCCGGCTCGGCCGCGATCCGAAGATGATCGAGCCGCTCGTCCCCGTGGACCTCGTGGTCGACCACTCCGTGCAGGTGGATTTCTTCGGCTCCGCCCAGGCCTTGCAGCTCAATCTCGATCTCGAATTCAAGCGCAACCGCGAGCGTTACCAGCTCCTCAAGTGGGGCCAGCAGGCGTTCCAGACTTTCGGCGTGGTGCCACCCGGCATCGGCATCGTCCACCAGGTGAACCCTCGAATACCTCGCCAAGGGCATGCTGGAAAAAGACGGCGTCTATTACCCCGACACGCTCGTGGGCACGGACTCGCACACCACCATGATCAATGGTCTCGGCGTGGTCGGCTGGGGCGTGGCGGCATTGAGGCCGAGGCCGGCAAATGCTCGGCCAGCCCGTGTATTTCCTCACCCCGGAAGTCGTCGGCGTGTATCTCACCGGCGCGTGTCAGGAAGGCGTCACCGCCACCGATCTCGTGCTGCACGTCACACAGATGCTGCGCAAGGCGAAGGTCGTCGGGAAATTCGTGGAATTCTACGGCCCCGTCGGCGCCAGGTCGCTCCCGTGGTGGATCGCGCGACCATCGCCAACATGGCGCCGGAATATGGCGCGACGATGGGCTTCTTCGGCGTGGACGAAGAGACGACGCGCTACCTCGCCGGCACCGGCCGCAGCGCGGAACACGTCACAGCCTTCGAGAATTACTACAAGGCGCAGGGGCCTGTGGGGCATTCCGGACAAAGGACAGATCGAATACTCCGTCGACCTCGAACTCGACATTTCCACCGTCGTCCCCGGCGTCGCCGGCCCGAAGCGCCCGCAGGATCGGATCGTCCTGCCGGAACTCGGCAGCACCTTCCGCGGTCTCTTCACCAAGGCGGTGGCCGACGGCGGCTACGGCAAAAAGGACGACGATCTCGCGCTCAAAGTGCCGATCCATCTCAACGGCCAGAGGGGCAACGGCAGCCACGATATGCTTTCCACCGACGCGCCCGCCGGCGTGGCCATCTCCAGGAAGGCACGCCCGCACACGTCGTGGAAATGACCTCCAATCGTCCGACGCCGGATGCGGCCAGCGATCTGCACCACTCGCCCTACAAGGATTCCGATACCTCGATCGGCAACGGCAGCGTGCTCATTGCCGCCATCACCTCGTGCACGAATACTTCCAACCCGAGCGTCATGCTCGGCGCCGGCCTGCTCGCGAAAAAGGCCGTGGAGAAAGGCCTCAAGGTCAACCCCGCGGTGAAGACCTCGCTCGGGCCAGGCTCGCGCGTGGTGACCGATTACCTCGAGAAAACCGGCCTGGCGACCTATCTCGACGCGCTCGGTTTCCAGACGGTCGGCTACGGCTGCACCACCTGCATCGGCAACTCCGGCCCGCCTCCATCCCGCGCTCGAAGAGGCGATCCTTAAGAACGATCTCGTCGCCGCCAGCGTGCTTTCGGCAACCGCAATTTCGAGGCGCGCGTGCACCAAAACATCAAGGCGAACTTCCTCATGTCGCCGCCGCTCGTCGTCGCCTTCGCGCTCGCGGGCACGGTCGATATCGACCTGAGCAAGGATCCCACTCGGCAACGGAAGGACGGAGCCCCCGTTTATCTCAAGGACATCTGGCCCACCCTGGGGGAAATCCACGAGGCCATGTCGAGCGCCCTCAAGCCCGAGGTCTTCCGCCGCCTCTACACCGACTTCGCGACGCTCAATCCGAAGTGGAACGAAATCCCCTCCTCCGTCGGCGAGGTCTACGCGTGGGACGACAAGTCGACCTACATCCAGGAGCCGCCGTTCTTCGAGAACTTCGGCATGGAGCCCGGCCACATCAGCGAGATCAAAGGTGCGCGTCCGCTCGGCATCTTCGGCGACTCCGTCACGACCGATCACATCAGCCCCGCCGGCGCGATCAAGAAGAGCAGCCCCGCCGGCAAGTTCCTGCTCGAGAGTGGCGTCGGCCAGGATGACTTCAACAGCTACGGGCTCACGTCGCGGCAACGACCGCATCATGACCCGCGGCACCTTCGCCAATGTGCGCATCAAGAACCTCATGGTGCCCGGCGTGGAGGGTGGCGTGACCAAGCACCAGCCCGACGGCGAGCAGATGTCGATCTACGACGCCTCGATGCTATATCAGGCGGCCGGCACACCGCTCATCATCTTCGCCGGCCAGGAATACGGCACCGGCTCGTCGCGCGACTGGGCGGCCAAAGGCACGCGCCTGCTCGGCGTGAAAGTCGTCGTCGCGCAGAGCTTCGAGCGCATCCACCGCAGCAATCTCTGCGGCATGGGCCTTGTCCGTTGCAATTCCCGGAAGGCGTCAATGCCGCCTCCCTCAAGCTCAATGGCACCGAGACCTTCGACGTGCTCGGCTTGAGCGACGACATCGCCCCGATGAGCGACGTGACGCTGGTCATCCATCGCGCCGACGGCACGACCGACCAGCTCACCGTCAAGAGCCGCATCGATACCGCCATTGAGGTCGAGTACGTCCGCCACGGCGGCATTCTGCCCTTCGTGCTCCGGCAATTGCTCGGCGCGTAACGGGCGCGGAGATCGACGACTGGAAGTGGTGAATGAAGAATGCCGGCACCGCTCCGTTGAATCGCGGAGCGATGCCACGCCGGCAGCCGGGGCTTTCCAAGCCCTGGTCCCCCTCCCTCAACAGGAATCGTCGCGGAGCGACGTCTGCCGAAGCGAGGCCTGGCAAACGTCGCTCCGCGACGGGCACCTTTGGCGGCGAGGACCAGGGCTTGGAAAGCCCTGGCTACCGGCATGGCATCGCTCCGCGACTCCCGAAGGACTGGCGGACGTTTGAGAGACCGGCGATGCCTGAACTGTGCAACTGCGGCGGCACCCACTCATAGACCGCTGACGTTGACGCAACGGAACGCCGGGCTGTACAACGGAAGGCGAGATGCTCTCGTTCTTTCGGCCGCGTCTGCTGCAGACGCTCCCGCGGCTATACTCGCGTCGACTTTTTTTGCGGATGTCATTGCCGGCATCACGGTGGGGATTATTGCGCTCGCGCTGTCCATGGCGCTGGGCATCGCCAGCGACCGCACGCCGGCCGTGGGCATCGTCACCGCCATCATCGCCGGTTTTCTCAATGCCGCCCTCAGCGGTTCGAAGGTGCAAATCGGCGGACCCCACCGCGGCCTTCATCCCCATCGTCGTGGGCGTCGCCCAAAATTATGGGGTCGATGGGCTGGTCGTCTGCACGCTGCTCGCCGGGGTCATCCTGATCCTTATGGGCATTTCGCGGCTGGGGGTGATGATCAAATACATCCCCATGCCCGTAATCGCGGGCTTCACCGGGGGGATCGCGATTTACATCTTCAGCACGCAGGTGCGCGACTTCCTCGGCTTGCGCATCACGGAAAAAGTACCCGGCGGAATTCCTCGGCAAAATGCACGTCCTCGCGATGCATCTCGACACCCTCCACTGGCCGAGTGTCGCGGTCGCCGTGGGCTCGCTGCTGCTCATCAAGTTCTGGCCGCGCCATGGGGGCGCTGGATTCCGGGGACGATCGTCGCCGTGATCGTCGGCACCCTCGTCGTCACCGTCGGGCATCTGCCCGTGGAAACGATCGGCTCACGCTTCGGCCTCGACGCCATCCCCCCGCGGCCTGCCCGCCCCGCACTGGCCGCAGTTCGACTGGAGCCAGCTCGGCAACCTCGTGCGCCCCGCCTTCACCATCGCATTGCTGGCCGCCATCGAGTCGCTGCTCTGCGCCGTCGTTTCCGACGGCATGATCGAGGACAAGCACGATTCCAACACGAGCTCTGCGCCCTCGGCGCGGCCAATATCGGGAGCGCGCTCTTCGGCGGCCTGCCCGCCACCGGCGCGCTCGCGCGCACCGCCGCCAGCATCCGCAGCGGCGCCCCGCACTCCCGTCGCCGGCATCGTCCATTCGCTCACCATCCTGCTGATCGTGCTCGTCGCCGCCCCGCTGGCCCGCTTCATCCCGCTGCCCGTGCTCAGCGCCGTGCTCGTCGTGGTCGCCATCAACATGGGCGAATGGCACCATTTCACACGCCTGCGTCATTGGCCGACGAGCGATGTCATCGTCTATCTGCTCACCTTCGTGCTCACGATCTTCACCGACATCACCGTCGCCGTGGAAGTCGGCATGATCCTCGCCTCCATGCTCTTCATCCGCCGTATCGCGGAAACGACCAAGCTGACCAGCGTCGACGAACGCGACCTCGACTACGATCCCGAGCATTCGTTGCGCGGCAAGACTCTCCCGGCGGGCGTCGCGGCCTTCCAGTTGCAAGGCGCCTTTATGTTCGGCGCGGCCGATCGTCTGGAATCCATCCTCGCCCGGCACGAGCAACGCCCGCGCGTCATCGTCCTCGGCATGAAGCGTGTGCTCCGCCCTGGATGCCACCGGGCTGCACGCCCTCGAGGAATTTCATCACGACATCGAGCGCCGCGGCAGCCGCCTCGTCATCGCGGGCGTGCACACCCAGCCCTTCATGGCACTCAGCAAGGGCGGCTTCGTCGACCAGCTCGGGGAGGAGAATTTCTGCCGGGATATGGACGCCGCCCTGGCACGCGCGGCGATCCTGGCCGTTTAGGGCATGTCGTGAACTGGCACGGCGCATGCCCCGTCCCTCCCGTCATTCTGAAGCCGTGCCGATGCAGTTGGAAATGGGGAGCGCACGCGCCCCATTTTTCCCTCCGCGAACTGCATCGAGACGGCCTCAGGATGACGGGGTTTGGAGAGCACCTTCGGCGCGCGGAGGTTCTCCGGCAAATCTCAAATGGATGCCACTATCGCCGCGCCGCTTTACTTCACGAACCCCCCTGCTCCTTCAGCCAAAACGCGCAATCCTTCGTCCACGGATGCATCTTCGCGGGATCGAGATTCTTGTCGCCCAAGCCGAGACCGTGCTTCCCTTTCTGGTAGAGGTGCAGGTCGAAGCGCACGCCTTGCTCCCGCAGCGCCGTGGCGAAGGCGAGGGCATTTTGCACCGGCACTTTTTCGTCTTCCACCGTCTGCCAGATAAAGGTCGTGGGCGTGTCCTTGCGCACATTGAGCCGCGGCGAAAGCAGCTTCTTCTGTTCCGGCGTGCCATTGGCGCCGAGGAAGCGCTCCTCGCGCTCCGCGTCGGGCACGTCGAACAGGATGAAGCCGTAGCAAAGCACCGCGAGATCGGGGCGCGAGCTCACGCGCTCGATGGGGGTCCGCATCGTCGGCCCGGCCCGCGTCGAATTGGGTGATGAGCGTGGCCGTGAGATGTCCGCCCGCGCTCGAGCCGATCATGCCGATGCGCTGGGGATCGATTCCCCATTCCGCCGCATGCGCCCGCACGGTGTCGGATCGCCCGCGCGCCGTCGAGCAACGCCGTCGGCACATGATACCCATCGGTCGTGAGCCGGTATTTCAAGACAAACGCCGCGATCCCTTGCGCGGCCAGCCACTTCGCGTAGGGCTCGCCTTCGTGCGCCGCCAGGTTGCGATAGCCACCGCCCGGACACACGATGAACGCCGCACCGCTTGCCCCGCTCCGGCGCCGGCCAGTAGGGCGTGAGCGTGGGCGTATCTTTCTCGGTGTCGCCCGAGCGCATCGGGCGCTTTGCCCGACCACAGACGCAGCGGGTTCGGTCCGCCGATCGGCGGCGAGCACGGAACCAACGAGGAAGACACCCAGCAGCGAGAGAAGACGGGGAGGAATCATCCGCCGATGCTTCCGCTTTTTCCCCGCGCAGGGCAATGCCGGAAACATCCGAACACTTACGCAAGAACGTCTAAGGTTCCCCGCGTTGCGGCATTGACAGAACATCCGCGCCACGCGCACCGTTGACAACCTTCCTCATGAACGATCCCCTCCTCTCCAGACCGACCCGTCGTCAGTTCCTCAAAACCACCGCCGCCATCTCCGCTCTCGCCGGCGTGAAGATTCCTTTCGTCCACGCCGCCGAGGACAATACCCTGCAGGTCGCCCTCATCGGCTGCGGCGGGCGCGGCACCGGCGCGGCGGCCAATGCACTGTCGGTCACCGGTCCACCCATCAAGCTCGTCGCGATGGCCGACGTTTTCCAAAAGCGACTGGACACGAGTTACAACTCGCTCAACGCCCAGCATGCCGACCGCATGGATGTTCCCGATGACCGCAAGTTCATCGGCTTCGATGCCTACAAGCACGCCATGGATTCCTTGAAGCCCGGCGACATTGCGATTTTCACCACGCCCCTGGCCTTCCGCTGGGTGCATCTTCACCTATGCGATCGAGAAAGGGCTGAACGTCTTCATGGAGAAGCCGCTCATCGCTGACGGTCCGAGCGCGAAGAAAATGTATGCGGCTCGCCGAGCAATCGGTACAGAAGAACTTGAAAGTCGGCGTGGGGCCTCATGTCGCGTCACGCCAAGCCGCTGCAGGAACTGCACAAGCGGATCGAGGACGGCGAAATCGGCGACATCGTCTTGATGCGCGGCTATCGCATGTCCGGCCCGCTGGCTTCCGCGTTCTCGGAAAAGTGGCCGGCCGAACCGGGCGGACCGAGCGAACTGCTCTGGCAGATCAGCCGTTTCCACAGCTTCCTGTGGGCGAGCGGGCGGTTGCTTCGCCGACTTCTACATCCATCACATCGATCATTGCTGCTGGATGAAAAATGCCTGGCCGGTGAAAGCCCAGGCCATCGGCGGGACGCCACTATCGCTACAATTACGTCGACCAGAATTTCGACAGCTATTCCGTCGAATACACCTTCGAGGACAATACCAAATTCCTCATGGACGGACGCTGCATGGTGGGCGCGGTGCCTTATTATGCGAGCTACGCGCACGGGAGCAAAGGCCTGGCGGTCATCTCGAAGAATGGCGACTGCGGAGCGCCCTCCAGCACCTACAAGGGGCAGAACCAGAGTCGCGAAAACATGATCTGGCAGAGCACCGACACGTCCAATCCGTACCAGAACGAATGGAATGAATTGGTCGATGCCATCCGGACGAATACCGCCTTAACAACGAAGTGAAACGCGGCGTCGACGCCAGCGTTACCACCGGCCATGGGCCGCATGGCCGCGCACACCGCGCAGGAAATCTCCTGGGACGACATGCTCAATTGCGATCAGGCCTTCGCCCCCGACGCCGACAAGATGACCATGGACGGCCCGCCGCCCGTCGCTTCCGACAAGGACGGCAAATATCCCGTGCCGGAACCCGGCATCTCGAAGAAGGCACGAATACGAGGTCAAGCCAGCGTAGGCGACTGGCCGAAGCGATCTATCTTTCCAATTGGAGGTAACTGCCGGGGAGGCGCCATGCCTCCCCGGCAGACCTTTTTTGAGCGGGTATGGCGTCTCCGGCCCAATTCCTGGGTAACGGTAAAATAAGCGCCACGCCCCTCGCAGTGTCATTCTGAGCGGAGTGTAACGAAGTCGAAGAACCCCGTCGCTCTACCAAAGACCATCGCTGGTTGTTCGACGGGGTCCTTCAGACTTCGCTCAGGATGACACCGGTGAGGACAGTCGCCCTCCCATTCCTCCCAATCCGTCCCCTCAGTGGCAGCCGCACCCCGGCCCGCAGCCACCCTCGCCCATCACGCGCACTTCCAAATTGATCCCCTGAAACGCGATCTGCTCGCGCACCATGCTCAGGAAGCCCACGACGTCGTTGCCCCGGCATCCCGACGCAATCGAGTTGCAGCCGGATCTTCTTCCCGTCGAACTGCGGATACGCCTCGGCCATCTCGCCATCGAGGGCGAAGGAGAGATACGCGTTGATCTTTTCCTGGAGCTGAAAGAGGCGCAGCTCCGAGCCGTCCACTTGGACGCGACTCCAGCATGATCAGCGTGACCTCGCCGGTATTGGCGTCCTCGGCAATCACATCGATTGACATGCGCAAACTCGACGCCGCGCGCGGATGAAGCAGTAGTAGGTTCGGAACTCACAGCTCAATGAATTGACCAGCGCAGACCCGATGTCAAAAGGTAACTCGCCACGTCGCGCTTCCGGAGGAAGGTTTGTGCGTGTCAGACACCCCATCGCGCCCATGAAAGCAATTCGCGTCCAGCAATTCGGTGACCCTGAAGTCCTCCAGTCGCCGAGGTCCCCGACCTCACGCCCGGCCCCGGCCAGATCGTCGTCCAGATCCACGCCGCCGGCATCAACCCCGTCGAGACCTACATCCGCGCCGGCAAATACGCGAAGCTCCCCCCCATTGCCCTACACCCCGGGCACGGATGGCGCCGGCACGATCGCCCGCGCTCGGCACGGGCGTGAACGGCTGGAAGGTCGGCGACCGGGTCTACCTTGCCGGCTCCGTCACCGGCACCTACGCCGAGCAGGCTTCTCTGCGAGCCCGCGCACATTCATCCCCTGCCCGACCCGCGAGCTTCGAGCAAGGCCGCGGCTCTCGGCGTCCCCTACGTCACCGCCCACGTCGCTCTGTTCCATCGTGGCCAGCTTCGCTCCGGCGAGATTCTGCTCATTCACGGCGCTAACGGGCGGCGTCGGCCTTGCTGCCCTGCAACTGGCGCGGGCCGTCGACGTCCGCGTCCTCGCCACCGGCGGCACCCCAGCCGGTCGCGCCCTGCTCTCGGACGAAGGCGCCTACGCCGTCTTCGACCATCACGCCGGCGACTATCCGCAGGAGGTCCTCGCGGCCACCGACGGGCGCGGCGTGGATATGATCCTGGAAATGCTCGCCAACGTGAACCTCGGCAAAGATCTCCCCATGCTCGCCCAGCATGGCCGGGTGGTCATCGTCGGCAGGCCGCGGGCCCGGTGGAAATCACCCCACGCGATCTCATGGCCCGCAATGCCGACATCCGTGGCGTGATGGTCTTCGCCCAACACCCCCACCCGTCCTCACCGAAGCGCACATGACCATCGTCGGCGGGCTGCAGGACGGATCGTTGCGCCCGATCATCGCGCAGTCCTTCCCACTCGCCGAAGCGCCCCAAAGCGCACACGGCCATCGCGTCCCCCGGCGCCGCGGGGGAAGATCGTGCTGACCTGCTAGGCGCATCGCCATCCAACTCCGCTGTAGCGGCGCCCCTCCACGCCGAAGGCGTCCAAGGGGACTCCGCCCGACCGCCCGTGGATGCCCCCCATTGGGTGTCGGGCGTGCGATGTCAGAAAGCTTGAAACGAAGGCGATGCCCGTGAGAGTATCGTTCACTCCGAGTGGGAGCTTGGAAAATCGATGAATCTCCTTTACCTCTGGTTGCTTGCGGCGGCCATCGACCCCTTTCACGGCGCGCCGTTTCCTCAAGATGCCGCCGTCAGTCTGAAGCTTCCGAAGGAGGCGGCGGTCGGGGATCACCTTGGGGGCGAATTCGTCATTCGGAATACAGGGCAGCGCAACCTGAGTTTCGCGCTCTGGGCGGAGTTGCACGTCCAGGTCAAGGACGGCCAGGGAAACCTTCTGCCGCAACTGGAAGGTGATCTCGTGCGCGTGAGCGCTTTTGCACCCGCGCTCACGGTCCTCAAAGCGGGAGAAACCACCTCCATCGAAGTTCCCTTGGACCGGTATGTCGACCTCACTACTCCCGCGGCCTATGTCGTCTCCGTATGGAGTGCGTTGGGCTGGCAGATGGATGACGCCCACCCGTCCCCGGTGGCCACGGCCAGGATCGAATTGCGATCACCGACCGCATCCTATGCCGCCGCTCGTGTCCGCGCTCTCTGCGAGAAAAAGACCACGGAAGAAGAAGCGAACTCGGCCGGTCATGTGCTCGAACACTTGCGCGACCCGCAATATCTACCGGCGCTGCGCGCCGCCGCCCAAGCCGGCCACCCGGAAGCTTGTTTTGGCATCGCCAGCATTGTCGGGGAGGCAGCGAGCGAAACTCTGCTGACGCTGGCCCATTCCGCCGATGACCGGGTCGCGAAAGCCGCGACGATGGCACTCCTCCAGCGATTGCCCGCTGCTGACGAGGTCCAACGGCTCCGTCTCACCCCCTTTGGCTACGGTGATTCCAAGGTGATTCGCCAATCCTGGCCCGCAAAGCTGGATGGCCCTTTGCTGGAACTCGCGTTAAAGATTCTAAGCCGTCCGCCGAAAACGAAAGAACCGGTTCTCCCGCGCGATCTCCTGCTCGATGGATACTTTCGTTTCTCAGACGTCAGCATCGTCTCGCCGGCGGCCACGATGGTGGCCGCACGGGGCGGACCGCCGAACGCCGACACCGTGCTGGCCGCGACGCAACGGGCGCTCGAAATCCGGATCGAACCGAGAACCGGTTTCCAAGGCGTAGATGATCAGTTGCCCGAACCGCTCCCGGCCTTGATCGACGCCATCGATGCGCTTCGCCAGCGTGGCTGGTCGATCAATCAAACGCGCGCCTTGTCCGATACCGAGGCGTTGCGAGGGGAGGCCGGCCTGCTCGCCTTCTTCCGCCAATTGGCCGACCCCCAAAGTTCCCAAACCACAGGACGAAGAATGGCGGGTGGCGATGCGCGACTATATCCATCACGACTCGGTGGCCATACGGGGAGAACGCCCTGCGCGCGATTCCGCAGCCAATGGCTGCCGAGTGGGATGAAGCGGTCACGTCCGCCTTGGAGGACCCGGACTGGGGAGTCGTCGTGGCCGCGTGCCAAGCGGCGGGGGCCTCCGGTCGCAAGAATTTCGTTCGACCGCTGGCCCAGGTAGTGGAATCCGTCCATGAATCGTTTAGTGTGCCAAGCGTGCGGGGAGCCGCGACGGACGCGGCCACGGCGTTGGGCGGTGGGGTGGTGTTTTGGGAAGCGTGGGTCCAACGTCCTGCCCGACAATGAAGGGATTACGGACGCCATCTACCGCTTATGCGTCGGGACGATTGATCTCCCGACCTCCGGCGGTTCGAGTACGGCCATCGGCTCAACCAATCGCGCTCAGCGATTCCTCATGAGAGACGCCTGGCACGAATTTCTGCAGCAGCATCGCGCCCTGCTCGAAAGCGGCCGGCGAGTGCCTCGCGATGATCCGTCCATCACGCCCATTCTGATCGGGAGCTTCGGCAACAAGCCGATCATTTCCATCCGACTCCCAGATGGGTCCGAGTGGCCGAAGGCGGATGTCTGGTCGAACGTCGCGAATTCCGTGCCCGGGCTGCCACCCTAAACGCCCGCCGCGGTCTGCAACGACCGCACCAGATCCCGCACCTTCGCCGCTCCCGGCGTGTTCCAGAAGATGACGTCCGCGTCATCCGTGGCGGCGCTGGAAAACTCGACGCGCCCGATGCCGATCAGACCCGAAAGGCCGGTCGTGGTGAGATTGATGCTGCGGATGTCGTGAATCCGCAGTTCGTTGGAGCGCTTGGAAACGATGCCGAATTCCACGCTGACCCGGCGGTTCGTGACGGTGTATTTGCGCGCCGCCCGATCCAGCCGAATCCAGACGATGAGCACGATCGCGAGCAGCGCCAGGACGCCGCAGACGATCCACGAGGTGGTCGGGTCACTGATCAGCCGCAGAAAGATGTTGGCCCCGAGCGCGGCCAGGAACAGCACGACCAGCAGCCACTTGCCGGCGTAATGCCAGTTCGACACCGAACCCGTCCAGAGCGTCTCCTCCCCCTCGGTAACAGGAGCACTCATACAGCGAAAGCGACAGAGGTTGGATTCATAGGGATGGGAGACAATTAAGGAGTTCGCCAGAGATTCGGTCAACGGCGGCCTGACGGCTGTTTCAGAGCGGCTTAAATAATGTCGTAACCGTTATTAAACGCAGAGCGCGCAGAGAAAACAGAGGTCCGCAGAGAAAAGAAACAGCCCTCCCTTTCCTCTCTCCGACATCTCCGCGCTCTCTGCGCTTCGTTTGGCTACGCTTCGTTTTGATGGATGGCTACACGTTCAACTCAAACCACGCCCTAATTGCCACGGGCAGGGTGACAGACCCATCCTCGCTCCTCCTCTACCGATCCACCGGAGGCAACACCGCCACGCCGCCACCTCGCGGACGCGCCGCTGCCGATCAAGGCCAATCGAACCTATTCGAAGAGATTTTTTTCGCTCCTTCATTGGATCGCGATCAGGGTGGCCCTTTCCCCTTGGAACCTAAACAAGGCAGCACAAGGCCATACAAGCCTCCCATTTTTTTCGCCGGCGGGCGCCTCTCCTTTCATCCTCCCACGAAAAGGAAGCGCACCCCTCGACCGCCATACGAATAAACCCGAAGATCAACCGAATGCGTCCCTGTGAAAAACGTCTCACGATGGCCGCTTCCCTTTTTGCCCGAGCGCGTAGAATTCGAGGCTTGCCTTGAGCCAGTCCACTTCTCTGTCATCACCTCCCAACTCCGAAGCCGCCTCCCTAGAGCGCAGACGGGCGCGCCGCCGTTTTCGCCCGCTGCGCCTGGCGTTCCTCTTCGTCGTCGTCTGCGCCATCGCGCTGTTTGTCCCCGATTGCTTCCGCGTGCTCGTGCGGCTGGTCATCTCCTTCGAGGCCTGGCGCGCCGGCGTCTCGACCCACATCGGCGCGGTCGACGGCAGCGTGCTCGAGCCCATCACGATGCGGGATACCGTGTGGATTTATGAGAGCGATACCGGCCCCATCACGCGGGTGGAAATCCAGTCGGCCAAGGCGGAGTTCGACTGGCGCAATCTGCTCCCCCACTCCACCGGCCACGTCTTCCAGCGGCTCACTTTGCGCGGCGTGAATGGCAAGATCCAGCTCCCGCTGAATGGGGCCAGCACCACTTCGACGCGGCGGGAATTCCTGCGCTGGCGCCTGCCGCGACCGAGCGGCGGGTGGGTGGCGGCGCCGGATCGCATCGAGGCGCAGGACGTGGATTTCATCTTCCAGAGCAATCACGATTACGTGCGCCTGGCCGATACGGATTTCACGCTCAGCGGGCTCGAAGCGGGCGTGATCCGCGCCGGGCAGATCGTGCTCAAGCAGCCGTGGATCAACCGCACCTTCCGCAACGTGCGCGGCACGACCGCCATTCAGGACACGACGGTCGAGATTGCCAACCTGGCGCTCGATTCCGATGTGAATGTGCGCAGCTTTTCCGCCGAGCTCGACGACCTGGCCCGCGGACGCCTGAACCTGGAAATGCAAGTCGCCGCCTTCGGGGGGAAACATCCGCGTCGCCGCGCAGGCGCTGAGCGAAGAGCGCCCCCTGATCTTCGAGGCGACGGGCACATTTTCGCAAATCGGCGTCGCGAAGCTGGCCGCCTTTCTCGGTTACAACGATGCCGCCGGCGGCACGATCAAGGAGGGCAAATTCACCTTCCGCGGTCCGCCGCAGCAGATCTCGAAGGCCACCGCGTCGCTGCGGCTCGAGGCGACCAATTTCCAATGGGACTCGCGCCAGTGGGATGCGCTGGTGCTCGGCGCGACGCTTATGAACGGCCGCGTGCAGGTGCCCGAACTGGCGCTCACCCAAGGCCACAACCGGCTGAATCTGAGCGGAGAGATGCCCCTGCCGGAGCCCGGGGTGGAATGGTGGCAGACGGAATTCGATCTCAACATCGCCGCCAAGATCGACAACCTCACCGAGCTCTCCGCGCTGATGTTGCCGGATTTTCAATACACCGCCGGCAAGGTGAACATCGATGGCTCAATCCGCGGCAAGGACCAGCAGTTTCACGGGCAGTTGATCATCGCAGGCTCGGATCTGCGGTGGCACAATGCGCCCATCGAGGAACTGCACGCGGGGGTGAAGTTGAACGGCAACGAATTCCAAATCACCAACGTCTCGCTCTTCAACAACGGCGATTACCTGCGCGGCCACGGCGTGGTGAACATCCTCGGGGACAAACAATACTGGGGCGAATTCCACGCCTCGATCGAGGATCTGGCGAAGTATTCCGCGCTCCTGCAAAAGCCGATCGTGCCTGAGCCGCTGGCTGGCGGCGCGGTCATCGACTGGACTGGTGAAGGCTCGGCCAAGGGCCACAGCGGGCAGTTTTCCGCGCGGCTGCGCAAGCTGCGTTCGCTCGGCGCCACCGCCGCGCTGCTCCACCCGATCAATGCGGACTTCGAGGGCAACTACGCGCCGGGCATGATGCAGTTCAGCCGGTTCATGCTCTCCGACGACGACTCCTCCTTCACCGCCAATGTCGGCATCGGCAACAAGGCGCTGAGCCTGCAAGGCATCCGGCTCTACAACAAACAGGCGCTGTGGCTGGAAGGCGATGCGCTGCTGCCGCTCGACGTCTGGAACGCCTGGCCGAATACCTCGCTGGCCACGCTGCTCGACGACCAGACCGTGAGCAAAGTAAACCTCACCGCCTACAACCTCGAACTGCGCGACGCCTCCTTGCTCACCGGCTGGAAGTTTCCCATTCAGGGCGTCGTGCGCGGCAATGTCGTCGCCGAGGGGCCGCTGGGCGGGCTCAAGACGAGCGGCAAGGTCTCGCTGAGCAAGGCCCAGATTCCCATCGGCTGGAGCGGTGAACTATTGACCGTCGTCGAGAGCGAAGTCGCCCTCGACGGCCAGACCCTGCAAATCGCGAAATTCACGGGCCTGCACCCCACCGGCGACTTTTCGGCGAACGGCCAGGTGGATTTCACGAATCTCCGCGATCCGAGTTTGCAATTGGAAGTGACGACTGCGAAATCGACCATCGGCTTCTGGAACAAGAGCGTCGCCGCCACGACGGTCACGGCTTCCGGAAAGTTGCAGGTCACTGGTCCGATGAGCAAGGCCACGGTTGCCGGCGATGTGCAGATCTCTGCGCTGGACATGAACTCCGCATTGGAAGCCGCGACGTACTCGCTCTTGAATGGGAACGCCGGAGCACCGCTTCCGCCCGTCTTCGTGTTCAGCGAGAAGCCGTGGAACGACTGGAAATTTGATATCGCGCTGCACTCGGCCGGTGCAGCGGTCGGGCTCAAACCACCGACACGGCATACTCTCTTTTCTTCGTTGATGGCCGACACGGATTTGCGCCTGCGCGGGTCGGGCGGCGCTCCGGAATTCATCGGCAGCGTGACGATCCATCGGTCGTCCGACCAGGCAGCCATCAGCCACTCGTCCATGGAAAACAGTCCCGTGGAGTTGGAGAATGCGCGTATCGAATTCCGTGAGGGGTATGCGCTGGACCCATCGCTCGATCTGCAGTTCAACGGCTCCGCTCTGGAGAAAGACTTTGCCGCCCACGCCACCGGGACGCTTCAACACCCCATTCATTTCCTGATCTTCGAGCCGCCGCTCAACGAAAAGATCATCCTCGCGGAACTGGCCGGCGGCCACCCGGCCAACGTGTGGGGAGGACGCCCGGCTCGGGCTGTTGGTTCCCGCGGAGTTTTACGAAGGGGTGGACGTCGTGGATTGGGCAAACATCCCAACCGCACCCGCGGAACCACCGGCTCCGCTCACTCCGCCCACCCCACCCGTTCCGACCGCAACACCTGCTCCCCCCGCGCCCACAGCTCAACCTGCACCACCGACCGCAGTCCCGGTCGCCCCGCCCCCTGCGGCGGCGGCACCGGCAGCAACCCCACCTGTGCCCGCACCAATCGCACCACCTGCACCACCTCCCACGAAATGAGCAAAGGTGACGCGCCCGGCCGAAGCACGGGATTATTCATCGGCCGCTACTTTGGCATCGCCTTTTATCTCGATGCCTCGTGGTTTCTCATCGCGGCCATCGTGACCTATGAGCTGGCTTTCGATATGTTTCCGAGGGAGGTTCCGGGGCATTCGCCGGCGATTTATCTCCTGCTCGGTATCACGGCGGCCCTGCTCTTTTTTCTCAGCATCCTGTTGCACGAGCTGGGACATAGTCTCGTGAGCCAGCGTTGCGGCATTCGCGTACCGCGCATCACGTTGCTTTTCGTCGGCGGCCTCGCCGAGATTTCGCGCGAGCCGGATGACGCGAAGACCGAACTCAAGATCGCCTTGGGCGGACCGGCGGTGAGCGTGTTCCTCAGCGGTCTTTTCTACTTCCTGCAGGTGGCCGCGGCGGCCCTGAATTGGGGACCGGTCGCGCACGTTTGCGGTTGGCTGGCGTGGACGAATCTCGCATTGGTCGTCTTCAACATGTTCCCCGGCTACCCGCTCGATGGCGGGCGCGTGCTGCGTGCCGTGCTGTGGGCGAAGTCAGGACGCTTGCGCTGGGCGACCTACGTCTCTTCCCGCATCGGCATCGGCTTTAGCTGGCTGCTTATCGTCGCGGGTGTCGCGATACTGGTCCTGCCGCCGCACAATTGGGGCGGGCTTAGCTTTCTGCTCATCGGTTTCTTTTTGAAGAGCGCCGCGGAGAGCGGTTATGCCAATGCGATCCAGCGGGAAATCCTGGGCGGAGTCCGCGTGCGCGACTTGATGACGGCGAATCCCGCGACCATTCTGGATTCCCTGCCGCTCAATCTCGCGGTCGAGGATTACTTCCTCAGCGGCCATCACGTCGCCTATCCCGTCTGCACGCCCGACGGTGAATTCCGTGGCCTGCTGCGGCTGGATTTTCTCAAGGAAGTGCCCAAGGAAAAGTGGCCCTACGTGACCGCCGGCGATGTCGTCGCCGAGAAGAGCGCCGAGTCGCTGCGCATCGGCGTGAATGAATCCGCCGCCCGCGCCATGCGCCTGCTGCTCGCGCCGGAGCTGAGCCGCCTGGCCGTGATCGAAAATGACCGGTTGGTCGGTATCGTCACCCGCCACGACATCCTCCATTTCATCGAGATCCACATGGAATTGGAAGACTGAGGCAATCGCTGTCATCCTGAGCGAAGTGTAACGGAGTCGAAGGACCCCGCCAGTCTACCAGCAATCATTGTTGGTTATTCCACGGGATTCTTCGACTCCGTTACACTCCGCTCAGAATGACAGTGTGCAGAATGACAGCGAGCTAAAACAACTCACCCTGCGAGTGAGACGCGGCCGGTGGGGCCGGAGCAGCCGCCACAGCAGGTGTGATCGGTGCCGCAGTTGCCACACCGGCCGCCGCCGCTTCTGCTTTCACTTCCGCCAGCAACGATTTGAACTCACACTTCTCCAATTCAGCCACCAGTTCCGGCCAGCGCGGACGAATGCCGAGCGCATCCAGGGGCTGCGGCAACGGGAGGTCGAGGTCGAGGCGGACCATCTCGCGGTTCTGCTCGATCTGGACACGGGCGGCCTTGAGCTTCTCGCGCACGCGCTCATTCTTGACGGCCTCGAGATCGGCCAATAGCGCATCGAGCGAACCATGAGCATTCAGCAACGAGGCCGCGCCTTTCGGGCCGACCCCTTCGACTCCCGGAATGTTGTCGACGCTATCGCCGATCAGCGACAGCACATCGCCGATCTGCTCCGGCTCCACGCCCCACTTCTTGCGCACGGACTCCTTGCCCAGCAGGGCGAAGGTGTCGGATGGTGTGACGAGGTCGGCTTTGTTGGTGGAGTAGACCTTCACGTTCCCGTTCACGAGTTGGAACAGGTCTTTGTCGTTGGTCGCCAGCACTACTTCGTCGCCGCGGGCCCGCGCGGCGACCGCATAGGAGCCCATCAGGTCATCGGCCTCGGTGTCCGGCAGCCACAGGCTCGCAAAGCCGAGCATGGGGACGAGATTCTGGATGAACGTGAGTTGCGGGCGCATGAGATCGGGCATCTCGGCGCGCTGTTGCTTGTAGGCGGGCTGCAAGGCCACGCGCCGCTGCGGCATGCCCATGTCCCAGACGACCGCGCCGAGGTCCGGGGCGAGGTCCTTGACCATGCGGCGCACGGTCTTGACGAAGCCGTAAATGGCATTCGTCGGCTCGCCGCGCGAATTGCTGAGTTCGCGGATGGCGAAGAACGAACGATAAACGTAGTAGTGGCCGTCGATGAGGAGGAGCTTCACAGGGGTGGAGAAAACGTCGCGCAGCTTGGCGCACACCCTCGGCCCGGCTCAACCTCCAACTTCGCGATCCTTTTCAAAAGGCAGCCGGAGTTGCTTCGCCGGCTCGCGCCGCTTGCTTTGCCGGTCCCGCACTTGCCGGCGATACGCCCAGACAAACCAGGCGACGACGAGACTGAATTCCACCGCCAGCGCAATCACGACAGCGTCTCCGGGTCAGTTGCGGTACTTCCGGATGAGCGCCACCATCACCCCCTGCACGCTCAACTCCCCGAGCGGCGTGAGGTCCGGAAAGTTCGGGTTCTCCGCGTGGAGATAATAGCGGCCGCGCTGCTGCACGAGCCGCTTGAGCGTCGTCTCCCCATCGATCAGCGCCGCCACAATCTGGCCGGCCTTGGGTTCGCAATTCTCGAGAATGGCCAGGTCACCGTCGTTGATGCCGGCGCCGATCATGGAATCGCCGCGCACTTTCAAGGCAAAAGACCTGCTTGCTCCGGCCCAGGCCCAGCGTCGTCGCATCGATGGAAATGGTGCCTTCCTCCTGCTGTTCCGTCGCCTCGGCAAAACCCGCCGCGATACTTCCGTAGACCGGCACATCGACAATGCGCTCGCGCCGCAATTGCGAAACCACCGCCACCGCCCGCGCTTTGCCCGGCTGCCGGTGAATCATCCCCTTCTTCTCCAAGGCTCGCAAATGGTTGACCGCGGCCGTCTGGCTGGCAAAACCGAAATGCTCCTGAATCTCACGCGTCGAGGGCATCACCCCCTCAGTGGCCTGCATGTGCGTGATATAGTCGAGGACCTCTTGTTGACGCTGGGTCAGATTCATGTTCGCGCGAACACTGCACTCTTCCCGTCGTCAGGGCAAGTCCTGATTTGCGGGTTTTCACGAATCCACTCTCGACATGAGAGACGGCTTTAGGCATCACCGCGCGCGATATGAACATTCTCATCCTCGCTGCCGGCTATGCCACGCGCCTTTATCCCCTGACGCAGAACAAGGCCAAACCGCTCCTCGAAGTGGCGGGCAAGCCGATGATGGAATGGGTCATCGACAATCTCGCCCCGATCAAGGGCATCGAGAAGGTCTACGTGGTGACCAACAGCAAGTTTGCCGCCGATTTCCAGGCGTGGGCCGACCATTACAACCAGACCCACGCCAAGCTGCCTTTCGAGATCATCAATGACGGCTCGACCAGCGACGCGGACAAGCTCGGCGCGATCGGGGATATCAATCTCGTCATCAGCCGCGCGGGCCTGGCGGCCAGCGATCTCATCGTCGTGGCCGGCGACAATCTCTTCAACCAGAGCCTCGAGGATTTCGGCACCTTCCTGCGAGTCGAAGCAGCAGCCGGTGCTCGCGCTTTACGACGTCGGCGACCTGACCGAGGCGAAGAAGTACGGCGTCGTGGCGGTGAATGCCAGCGGAGAGATCAGCAGCTTCGAGGAGAAGCCGGCAGAACCGAAGAGCACCTTGATCGGCATCGCGCTGTATTACTACCCGGCGAAGGTCGTGTCCGAATTTGTCACCTACCTCGCCGCGGGCAACAATCCGGACCAGCCCGGCCGGTTCGTGCAATGGCTCTACCCGCGGACACCGGTGCAGACGTGGACGGTGCCGGGCACGTGGTTCGACGTGGGCAGCAAGGAGACGCTGGAAGAGGCGAATCGCATTTTTGCGCAGTTTTCCAGTTAAGGGTTCTCGCCAAGCGAAAAAAAGGCGCTTTTTCGGTAGAAAACGCTTACGTAGCCCACGCAGACAGTGCTGCCGCCCGTAGCCGCGTATCGTCCGCGCGTGCCCGCAAAGGAGACCCGCGCTCCGATGCCTGCGTGCCGCTCTTCTTCCCTGCGTTCTCCTGTCATTATTAAGAGAATCTGCTGCGAGGCATGTGGGATGCTCCAGACGGTATCCGTATTTATACCCAAATGACCTCTACCCCGCTTCCTCATCCGACCAATTGCCTCGCCTCTCTACGTATTCGCCACTTAAACTGTGACTGATGTTCCGATGCCGCGCTCCCAGTTCGCTATTACGCTGCACACTGCGCCTTGGGTTATGCGTCGCCGGGTTCATCCTGGCGGCAGCCGCCGTCCCTGCGCAGAGCCCAGCCGAGATGCGGGAGTTTCAGAAAAAGGCCGAGTTCATCAACAGTTTCACCCGGTTTGTGGATTGGCCGGCCCGGAAGTTCCTCCAGCCGGACTCGCCGTTTGTCATCGGCGTCTACGGCACGGACAACATCAGCGCGCTGCTGCAGGAGTCGATTCAAGACCGCCAGATCAAGGGACGCCCCGCCGTCATCAAACATCTGCTCAACAAGGAGGAACTCCGGGCCTGCCATGTCCTCTTCATCAGCCGCTCGGAACGCGACCGCCTGGGTCCCATCCTCGGCGAAGTACGGCGCGAGAACGTCCTCACCGTGGGCGAGTGCGACGGCTTTCTCGGCAAGGGCGGCATCATCAATTTCGTCAACGTCGGCGGCCAGGTGCGATTTCAAATCAGCACCGATGCCGCCGTGCGCGAAAAGTTGACCGTCAGTTCGAAGCTGCTCCAGTTGGCCGTGCCTCTCACCCAGAACCTCAGTGTGGTCCCCGCCAATGCGATCAAGCTCAGCGACGGACAGCGCTGATCTCCCCGATGAGCACGCGTCTCCGGAGCTTCCCGATCCAGCGCAAGCTGCGCCTCGTCATCCTTTTGACCTGCACGGTGGGGCTGTGTGTCGCGTCCTCGGCCCTGTTCGCCCTCCAATTCTACTTCTTTCAGCGGGATTTTAAGCGCGACCTCGTCGCCGTCGGGGAGATCGTCGCCAGCAACAGCACCGCCGTCCTCAAGTTTTCCGATGACCAGGCGGCCCGGGAAAATCTCGCCTCCCTGCGCGCCAAGCCGCACATCACCGGCTCCGCGCTCGTGCTCAAGGACGGCAGCGTGCTGGCCAGCGTGGGGCGCGTCACCATCCCCGGCGCCGGTGACTCGAATCCCCCGCTCGGCTTTCACAACCAGGGGGACGACGTCGTTTACGTCCAGCCGATCCTGCTCGATGGCGAGCGTCTCGGCACCCTCATCCTGCACGCCGATTACAGCCGGCAGGCCAACAAGCTCCACCGGCTCTACGCGAGCATCCTCGTCGCCGTGCTCTCCATTTCGTTTCTGGTCGCCGTCCTGGTCTCCTGGAAGCTCGAGCGCGTCATCCTCGATCCCATTCAGAATCTGGCGGAAACCGCCCAGCGCATCATGGCCAACCATGATTACTCCGCCCGCGCCACGAAGGTGGTGGATGACGAGGTCGGCACGTTCACGGATTCCTTCAACAGCATGCTCGACCAGATCCAGACGCGCGACACCGCGCTGCTCCACGAGATCGCCGAGCGCAAGCGGGCGGAAGAAGAACTTCAGCGCGCCCAGCAGCAGCTCATCGATGCCTCGCGCCAGGCCGGCATGGCGGAAGTGGCCACCGGCGTGCTGCACAACGTGGGCAATGTGCTCAACAGCGTGAACGTCTCCGCCACCCTCATCGCCGAGCGCCTCGGCCAGTCGCGCACCGCCAATCTCGCCCGCGCCGCCGCCATGCTCCGGGACAAAAACGGGCAACTCGCCGAGTTCCTGGCCAACGATCCCAAGGGCCAGTTGCTCCCGGCCTATCTCGCCGATCTCTCGCAGCACCTGGAAAATGAACGCCTCGAAGCCCGGGCGGAAATCGACCTGCTCACCCGCAATATCGAGCACATCAAGGACATCGTCGCCATGCAGCAGACCTACGCCCGCGTCTCGGGTCTCACCGAGGTGCTGCCCGTCGAGTCGCTCATCGAAGACGCTCTCCAGTTGAACATGGACAGCTTCACGCGCCATCGCATCACCGTGGTGCGCGAATACGACAGCGTCCCGCCCGTGACCG
This sequence comes from Chthoniobacter sp., assembly GCA_037200205.1. GTDB lineage: Bacteria > Verrucomicrobiota > Verrucomicrobiia > Chthoniobacterales > Chthoniobacteraceae > Chthoniobacter. The sequence goes on along the minus strand of JBBCHV010000034.1, from coordinate 107,462 downwards.
TCGACAAGCACAAGGTCTTGCAGATCCTCGTGAATCTCCTGCGCAACTCGAAGAACGCCATGGATGATACCGAAGCGAAAGAGAAACGGCTCACGCTCAAGATTCGCCGGCAGAACAATCAGAGCGTCGCCATCATCGTCACCGACACGGGCGTCGGCATCGCTCCGGAAAATCTCACGCGGATCTTCTCGCACGGCTTCACCACCCGCAAGGAAGGCCACGGGTTCGGTCTGCACAGCGCCGCCGTGGCCGCGCAGCAGATGGGCGGGCGCCTGCTGGCCAATAGCGACGGCCCCGGCCGTGGCGCCACCTTCACTTTCGAGCTGCCCCTCGCGGCTCCTCTTTCCCCCGCATTGAATCTTCCGTTGAATAATCGCATCCTGCTCGTCGACGACAATCCCGCCATCCACGAAGACTTCCGCAAGATCCTGCTCGGCACCGGCAAGGTCAGCACGCAACTCGACGCGATGGAGTCGGTGCTCTTCGACAAGCCGCACATCCCGGTCAATGTCACCACGTTCGAGCTCGAGTCCGCCTATCAGGGCAAGGAAGCCCTCGAGAAAGTCACGAAAGCCGCCAGGGAAGGAAATCCCTATGCCCTCGCCTTTATCGATGTCCGCATGCCGCCGGGATGGGACGGCGTGGAAACGATCGAGCATTTGTGGCGCGTCGATCCCGCCTTGCAGGTCGTCGTCTGCACCGCCTACTCCGATTACTCGTGGGGAGAAGATGACCGTGCGGCTCGGCGTCAACGACAACCTCGTGATCCTGAAAAAGCCGTTCGATAACATCGAGGTGCTGCAACTGGCCCATGCGCTCACCAAGAAATGGTATGTCACCGAGCAGGCCAATTTCCGGCTCGAAACCCTGGACAAGATGGTGCAGGAGCGCACCCGCGCCCTGGAGGACAGCTATGCGGATTGCGGCGTTCCGAAGAGCGCTTCGCCAAGGCCTTCCGGGCCAGCCCGATTCCTTTCGTCATTCAAACGCCGCGCGAGAATCGCTTCATCGACGTCAACGATGCCTTTCTCGAAATGACCGGCTACACCCGGGAGGAATTGATCGGCCACACGCCGCTCGAGCTGCGCTTCTGCCTCGATTACAACGGGCATTCCACCGCGGACGACAAGGCGCTGCGCCATGTCGAGGCGCAGGTCAGCACCAAATCCGGTGAATTGCGCAACACCCTCGTCTCGCTCGAGCGCATCATCATCGGCGGCGAGGCCCACCTGCTGCTCATGGTGCTCGATATCTCGGAGCGCTTGAACCTCGAGGCCCAGCTCCGCCAGGCGCAAAAGATGGAGGCCATCGGGCAGTTGGCCGCGGGCGTCGCCCACGACTTCAACAATCTGCTGACCATCATCCAGGGCCACGCGAGTCTCCAGCTCACCTTGCCGGGACACGACGAGGACTCGATCGACTCGCTCCAGCAAATCGCCCTCGCCTCCGAACGCGCCGCGGATCTCACCCGCCAGTTGCTCGCCTTCAGCCGCCCGCCAGGTCATGCGCCCTCGCGTGCTGTCGCTCAATACCCTCATCCGCGATCTCACCACCATGTTGCGCCGCCTCATCGGCGAGCAAGTGGAACTCTCCTGCGACATGGCGGAGTCTCTGCCGCCGATCTGGGCCGACCAGACCGGCCTCGAGCAGGTGATCATGAATCTCACGCTCAATGCGCGCGATGCCATGCCCAAGGGAGGCCGCATCACGATCACGACTTCGGCCGCCAGTGTGACCATCGCCGACACGGAAAAGAATCCCGAGGCGCGGGCCGGCGACTTCACCTTGCTCACCGTCTCGGACACCGGCACCGGCATGGATGAAGTCACGCGCAGCCGCATCTTCGAGCCGTTCTTCACACCAAGGAAACGCACAAGGGCACCGGCATGGGCCTGGCCACCGTCTACGGCATCACCAAGCAGCACGAAGGCTGGATCGAGGTCGCCACCGAGATCGGCAAGGGCTCGCAATTCCGCGTGTTCTTCCCGGTCACCGACCGCGCCGTCGAGCCGATTCCGGTCGACCCGCACCACACCTCTCCCTCCGGCGCCGAGTCGACGATTCTCATCGTCGAGGACGACGAAGCCGTGCGCAGCCTGGTCCGCGAAGTTCTCGATCACAGCGGTTACCGCGTATTCGAAGCCGAACATGGCGAGGCTGCCCTCGAAGTCTGGAAGGAACACGCGCACGAGATCGACCTGCTGCTCACCGACATGGTCATGCCCGGCAGCGTCAACGGCCTGGAGCTTTCGTTGCGGCTGCTGGCCGAGCAGCCGGACCTCAAAGTCCATCTATACCAGCGGCTACAGCGCGGAACTTTTCGGCAGCGACTTCGCCTCGAGGACGGCCGCAACTATCTGCCCAAGCCGTATCTCTCGGCGAAGCTGACCACCATCCTCCACCGGGCGCTCCACCCCGAGGAAGGCACCACGTCGGCCAAGGCTTGATCGCAGCCACCGGAGTCGCGGAGCGACGCCTTCCCGTGCGCCGGAGGAGCCCCCCAACGCCGTCATTCTGAGCTTGCGAAGAACCTCTGATTTTCTGCCTTTTCTCACCAATACGGTGAGAGATAACGCCCAGCCTGTACGGAAAGCCCCGCGTCAGATGCCAGAGTGAGATCAGAGATTCTTCGCAAGCTCAGAATGACGGCGTGGGGAGGGCACGCGCCAGACGAGTGATAAATCGCCCTAGCCCAGGGCGCCGCACCAGCTCCTCGAAACTCTTCGCCTCGCGGATGGCCGTGTTGATCCGATCCAGCCCCGCGTCATGCGCCGGGTGTGCGAGCTCGACGCTGCGTTTCAATTGACCCGACGCCAGCACGATCTCATCCCACTGGATCGACTCGATCCTCCTTGCTGAACCGGGCCACCGCACGCCGCGGAAAAAGGCGCGCGTCGTCTCCGGCGGATGAAAAATGGCGTGCCGAATTTCATCCTCGGAGACCAATCGCCGCATCTGCCCTTCCCGCATGAGCTCATAATAGAGCCCCTGCTCCAGCGACACATTGTGATACTCGAGATCGATCGACTGCAGCCAAGGATCGCTCCACGCCAGGCCTTCGCTTTCCTGAAAAGTCGTGAGCAGAATTTCTTCGCCACCCAATCCACGCGGTCGCGGCAGCGCCAGTAATCGGTCGCGAGATCGTCGAGCACCAACTCCCATTCGGCCACCAGCCAGCTCGTCTCCTCGTCCTCGTCGCAGTGCTTGCGCACCGCGGCCAGATAGAGCCGCTGCACATCGATGGCGGACATCTTTCGCCCGTCCCGCAGTTCGATCAACAGCGCAGCGATTGATCGCGGCTCAACAGCTTGGTGGCCTCGATCGGATTCGCCAGCTCCAGCTTCGGCGCGTGGCCCTTCTCGATCAAATCGAGCACCAGCGCGGTCGTCCCGATCTTCAACGCCGTCGCGTACTGGCTCATGTTGGCATCGCCGATGATCACGTGAAAGCGGCGATACTTTTCCGCGTCGGCATGCGGTTCATCCCGCGTATTGACCAGCGGCCGGCGATTCATCGTGTCGATCGAGCAGAGGACGCTGAAGAAATCCGAGCGCTGGGCAATCTGGTAGACGCCCGGTTGCCCGGCCGCGTCCTCTCCCTCCCACCCCCATCTTGCCCGCGCCGGCGAAGATCTGCCGGTCACGAGGAAAGGCACCACGTCGCGCACCAGCCACTCCCACGGCACGTCGCGGCGCATCAGGTAGTTGTCGTGGCAGCCGTAGCTGTGGCCCACGAAATCCGTGTTGTTCTTGTAGAGCCGCGCCTCGCAATCCTTCGGCAGATGCGCATTCCGCCGCCGGGCGCACTCGGCGAGGATGCGCTCGCCGGCCTGGTCTTGCGCCCCACGATCTCGCGCAGCGGGGTGCATTCCGGCGTCGAGTATTCGGGATGCGCGTGGTCGTTATAGAACCGCGCACCGTTGCTCAACACGAGATCGCTCTTGATCTCCTGAAAGCTCAACGGGCGGTTCTTATCGAGCTCGAAATAGGCGGCCTCGTCGGTGTCCTGCAGCAATTCCTCCGCGCGAAAACCGCGCGCATCCTGGTGCGGGTCCTCGAGCTCGTAGTCCCACTTCATCGACGATCCGTGCTCGGTGTAGCTGCGCACGATCTCGATCGATTCGCGCACTACATCCAGGTCGTCCACGCCGTCGACAGTGATGCCGTATTCCGTTTCGAGACCGAAGGCGCGTTTCATGTGCGGCAATCTTCCGCAGGCAATGCATCCTCGCAAGTGGCAGCCGCTATTTCGCCAGCCCCGAGCCGGTCGAAAATCGGCTGGAGCGTCGCCGTCCACTTCGCGTAGCCGATGGCATTCGGGTGCAGCATATCGGGAAATTCCTCCTTCTTGCACGAGCCGGTGCCGTCGTCGAAAAGCGACCACGTATCGCAAAAAGTCACCTGCCCATCGTTCTTGAACGCCTCTTCGTAGAGCGCGTTCAACTTCTGGATTTTCTCCGGGAAGAAATCGGGCTTCGGCCGCGCGGCATCACTTTATTGATCACCACCGGCATCTTCGGATCGGCCGCGTGCAGCGCTTCCACGATCGCCTTCAAGTTCTCCGCCACGACTTCCGGCGCGCCGCCTTGATCGAGATCGTTCGTACCGATGAGGATGGAGACAGCCTTCGGATGCAAGTCGAGCACATCGCCCTGCTAAGCGCGCCCGCAGGCCGCGCGTCGTGTCGCCGCCTACGCCGCGATTGGCCACTTTCAAATTTGGAAAATCCCTGGCCAGCGAGCCCCAGCCCTGCGTGATCGAGTCACCGAAAAAGACCACCGCGTTCGCTTCCGTCGTCTTCGCTTTCGCCCATTGCTCGCGCCGCTCCTTCCACAGTTTGCGAAACCACAGGCCCGACTGCATCGGCCCGGCGCCGGGGCAGAGATTGGAGGGCGGTTGCGAAAGCGCATCCGCCACCTGGTCCCAGGCGACGACGGCCCCCGCGCTTCTGCGCGAACATCCACGGCAGCAACTCCGGCTCACCGTAGGCGATATTCCACGAGTCGTGTTTCACGTAGGGATACTCGCTGTAAAGCGGCTTGCCGCCGGCCGCCTCGAGCGCGGCGATCATTTCCTGCGTGCGCACCACCGGCACGGTCGGGTCGAGCACGCCGTGAAAGGCCCACAGCGCCACGCCCTTGGCCGGCGCGATGCGCGAAGCGTCGCCGCCACCGCAGATCGGCGCCGCCGCCGCCCAGCGCTGCGGCTGGCGCGTGAGCAGATCCCAGGTCCCATACCCGCCCATCGACAGCCCGGTGACATAGAGCCGGTCTTGATCCACGGAGAATTCCTTGAGCAGGCCGTCGAGCGCCCCGAGCAGGAGCTTCATCGGCGCGGTCGGCTCTTCTTCAAAAGCATTCGGCCCGGTCCAGCCCTTCACTGCCGACCACGTCTGCTCCGGCGGACACTGCGGCGCCACGACGAAGCACGGATACTGGTCGCGCACTCCGGTTTCAAAAACAACGGCGCGCCATACATGAGCTGCGCCGCATTATCCGATCCCGCGCTCCCCCGCGCCGTGCAGAACGAGCACCAGCGGATACTTCTTCGCCGCGTCGTAGTCCTTCGGCTTGAGCAGCCGATAGCCCAGTTGCGTGCCATCCGCGCCCGCGAAGGTGCGCGCCTCATAATCATCCGCCTGCAGCGGCGCACAGACCACGAAGGCCACGAAGACGAAGAAAAGGAATGGGAGGATTTTCATGAGAGTGGGGATGATGGCGGAAAGCGCCGCATCAGCGCCAGCGAGATTGCATTTGTGATCATTTCGCGGGCGGTACCGTGATCTTCCCGCCCGGCAACGCTTTCACCTTTTCGAGGCCGGTCACCTCCAGGTTCCAATAGGCCGAGCTGCCGGTCTCCAGGTAAACCTTGCCGTCGCCGCCTGGGTGAGGCCGCCATAAAATGCGTCTCTCGCGTCCGCGTTGGTCATATCCGCGCCCGGCCACAGCCGACTTCGGCCAGCGAACATCTTTCGGGTCCGCTTTGAAGAACTGCGCGAGCAGGAAGCCGTCTTCGGTGAGCATTTTCCACTCTCCGGAGGGCGCTCCGAACGCCCAAATATTGTTCAGCGGCGCGGGCAGGTGGGCGCTGCCCCCGTTGAGAATGGTGGAACCCAGGTGCTTATCCAAAGGAGCCTCCTCCGGGTAGGTATCCGTTTCACGCCCACAGCTTCCCGCCGCCCGCCATTTCAAAACACGCGGTCAGCGACACATGCTCCGCCACCGGGGCGAGGAAACGCTTTCCGTCCGCGCTCACGGCGAAGGAATCAGGCGGCAGGCGAATGCTCTTTTCGAGATCGTAGCGCGCGCGCTCCGCATTCCGTCCACCCCACGACCTTGAGCATGAATTCCTGCTGCCGATTCCCACGCACGCCGTAGTGCAGGGTGAGGTCCGGCATCGTCCAGGCAATGTTGAAATCGAGCACGGACGCCACCACCACCCGCTCGTCGGGCTGTTCCAGGCCGTCGCCATTTTTGTCGAACCACAAGACCGTCTGCTTCTCTTTGCCAGATTCCATTTTCGCATCTTCCTGTCCGTCGCCCCCCGTCCAATCGATCTTCCCCCGCAGTTTGTAATCCCCATCCCCGAGGCGCTCGAATATCCGGACCGGGCAGGCCCCGCGATCGCCCTCGGAAGTCACCAGGTAGACGTGCCCGTTTTCACCGAGCCCGAAACGCGCGCAACCGAATGCGCTGTCGCGATTGATCACCCCGAGACAAGTGGCCGCGCCGGTCTTGCGGTCGATCCGCCATTCACAATTCTGCGCCCGCACTGCGAGCATTCGAATTTGATATCGGCGCTGTCAGCAATCAAAGAGTCCCTCATATACCTGAACGTGATTTAATAGGATCGATAGTGGTCGGTCAAAGAAAAATCACGGGTGGGATACTACCGGTAGAGCATGGGGCGCGCCGTTTCTTTGAGGAAAAATGGGCCACGGACGGATAAACCGGACATCTTTTCTCCTGCCGTTGACCGATTTGTGGCTCTTGCCATGTGTCCCATCCCTGCCATATAAACGTCTTCCATGATCGACTACATGCAAAAAGGCGGTCCGCTGATGTGGCTAATTCTGTTCTGCAGCGTAACTGGCCGGGGCGGTATTCCTCGAGCGCGTCACCTACTTCCATCGCATCTCCATCCGGGTGGGTGAATTCATGCGCGGACTCACGAATCTCATTCAGGACCGGCGCTTTGCCGAGGCCCAGATGGAGTGCGCCAGCACCCCCAGCCCGATCACCCGCATCATCCACGCGGCGATCATCCGGCATCAGTCGAGCCGCTCGGAACTCAAGGACATCGTCCAGGAAGCCGGTCAGCTCGAGATCCCGCGTCTGGAGCGCCGCCTCGGTCTCCTGGCGACCTTGGCTTTTGTCACGCCCCTCATCGGGTTGCTGGGCACGGTCGTCGGCCTCATCGAATCTTTCGTCAATGTGACCTCGCAGAGCGGTTTCGCCAGCGCGACGGATATCTCGAGCGGCATCTACCAGAGCCTCCTCACCACCGCCGGCGGGTTGGTCGTCGCCATCCCCTGCGCGGTCGGCTACAGCTACCTGTCCGCGCGCGTGAATACGCTCATGCACGACATGGAGCGTGCCGGCATCGAGATCGTGAACCTGATTTCCGAGAATCGCCATCCAGCCGCGACTCCCGGAATCATCGAATTTGGCCCCCAGGCGCGTCGCCAGAGCGCGGATTAGCCCGGTTTTCCCAGCCGCCCCTCCCGGATGAAGCTCACGCGTACGCTGAAGTTCAATCCGGCGTTGTTCAGCGTCATTCCGCTGATCAATGTCATTTTCCTCGTCGTGCTCTTCTTCACGTTGAGCTCGCGCTTCGTGCTGCAGCCGGGCATGGCCGTGACGCTGCCAGCTTCCTCCTTCACCCTCGGTCCACGGGTGGATGCGCAGATCGTGAGCGTCACCGCTGCGCCGGTGCCGGTCATCTACCACCGCGACCAGCGCGTGACTCTGGACGAATTGCGCCAGCGGCTCGCCGAAACCAAGGTGCGCGAGCGCTCGCTCATCATCAAGGCCGACAAGAACACGCCCTACGATTTGGTCGTCCGCATCACCGACGAGGCGTTGAAACTGGGCTTTTCCGTGATTCTGGCCACCGATTCAGAGCGGAAATGAGCGCGCCCGTCCCGGAGCCCAACGTTATTCTCGCCGCGCCGGACGATTCGGGATTCCCCTACGTGCTTTTCTTTTGCGTCCTGGGATCGCTCCTCGCCCATGCGGGGACGTTTTTCCTTTTTCAGGTCGTCTATCCCCAGCGCGTCACCATCCCCCAGCCCGCGCCGCATGTGAGCCTGCTGACACCGTCCTCCCCGGAGAATATCGCGCTCCTGCGCTGGATCGAAGCGGAAGACCCGGCGCTGGTGGCCAACGACAACCCGCTTGCTCCACCCGGCCTGGCGGAGGTGCGGTATCGCCCTTCCTTCGCTTCTCCGCGCACCGCGCCGCTCGGGGGCTCCGGTCGAAACCACTCCGGTCGTGCGCTTTCCCCGCGCCGAGGATCAACTCTCAGCCGCCGGCTCTTCGCGGGCCATCCCCGGACCCGCAACGACGACCCTGGCTCAGGGAACGTCCATCGCGTATTCCGGGGCCTTGGGCGGCCGCCCGTTGTCGAAGAATCCCCCTTTTTCCTCTCTCTACCGCGCCGAGGCTCCGGCCGAGCCGGCCAGTTTCCTCATCGGCGTGGGTAGCCAGGGCGAAGTGCGCTTCTCGCTGCTCCAGCACTCTTCGGGCGATCAGGGACTCGACGACGTCGCTGCCGCGCACTTGCGCGATGTGGCCTTCGTGGCTGCCGAGGCCCCGATGACGTGGGGTTTTGCCACGTTTTCCTGGGGAGGCGACGCCTACGGGTCGGCGTCGAAGGTGCCGTGATTCCCGTCAGCCTCAGTTATCTGGTCCTGATTTACCTCAGCATCATGCTGGGGCCCATCTTTCTCGCCTGGATCATTTACGAATGCCGCCGGCAACGCCGGGAACGCGCCGCCTTCCGTTACGTGCTGCGTTGCGGCCTCTGCGGCTTCGAGTTCGAAGACAAGTCCGCCACCCTCCTGCCCCGGTGCCCCCGTTGCGGCAGCCTCAACGAGCGCTTGCGGCCGAGTCAGCTCTGAGCGGCGTTGGATCGGATCCACGAAAGACACGAAAAAGCACGAAAGGCGAAGCCGCCACGGGAACGGCTCTGCGCGCATGCGAAGGTCTTTCGTCCTTTCGTGCCTTTTCGTGTCTTTCGTGGACCCTCCTGACAAACACCTGTATTTCCCACTTCCCATCCGGGTCACACCTCGTGTATGCCATGACATGGCAGCAAACTCCCCGCCCTCTTTCGTCGACAGCGCATTTTACAAGCCGGCCGACGACTTCTTCCGTGAGCACGCCGGTCTGGCCCTGACTTACGACGACGTCACCCTCGCGACGCTCTACTCCGAGACCCTCCCGCGGGAGACGAACCTTGAAACCGAATTGCACGAGCGGTTGCGCCTCCGCATCCCGATCATCTCCGCCGACATGGATACCGTGACCGAGGCGCCCATGGCCATCGCCATGGCGCTCAATGGCGGCCTCGGACTCATCCACTGCAACCTTCCCGAACGCGAGCAACTCAGCCAGGTCAGCCGGGTTAAGAATAACGTCCACGGCCTGATACAGGAGCCAATAAAAGTAACTGCCAATCAGATGATTGGAGATGTTCTTACGCTAATCGATCAAAAAGGATTCAGCTTTCGCACCTTCCCGGTGGTCGACGAGAAGGACGTGCTTCTGGGTCTCCTTCCAGGGCATACCGTGCGTCCTCGCTACGCCACCACCAGGGTGGCCGCAGCCATGACCCCCCGGGCTCAAGTGCAGACCATCAATGAAAAGGAATTGGGAAAGAACCCCATCGCCAAGGCGGACCAGTTCTTCAGTGAGCACATCGGAATCCACAAGCTCCTGGTCGTGGATAGCGCGGACCGCTTGCGCGGCCTCTTCACCATCAGTGATATCGAGCGGATCATGCAAGAGCGCCACAGCCAGCTCAAGCCGGCGCGGGACGATCAATTCCGCCTCCTTTGTGGCGCCGCCGTGACCGCGACGCGGAACTCGACGGGTGAACTCGACCGCGACCGGATTCTTGCCCACGTCGCCGAACTCGTGGAGCGCGGGGTGGATGTGATCGCTGTTTCCACCGCCCACGGATTTTCCAAAGGCGTGGGCGACACTGTCCGACTCATCCGGGAGGATTTTCCCGATCTTCCACTTATCGCTGGAAACGTAACCAGTGGAGAAGGAGTATCTTACCTAAGTAAATGCGGAGCAAACGTGATTAAGATTGGCCAGGGGCCGGGCTCCATTTGCACCACTCGTGTGGTGGCCGGTGTTGGGATCCCGCAGCTCACGGCCCTCTACGTTTGCGCCCAGGCGGCCGAACAGGAAGGCGTGCGGATTCTCGCCGACGGCGGCATTACCAAGAGCGGCGACATCGTCAAGGCCCTCACCCCTCGCCCACGGGGTGATCTGTGGCGGACTGCTCGCCGGTTGTCCCGAAGCGCCGGGTCAACTCATGGAAATCAACGGCAAGCTCTACAAGCAGTACCGCGGCATGGGCAGCGCCGCCGCCATGCAGGCCGGTAGCGCCGCTCGCTACGGCCACTCCAGCAAGGATTCCATGCGCAAAGTCGCGGCCGAAGGGGTCGAGGCCCTCAAGGAAGTCAATCCCCCGCTCGACATCGTCCTCACCCAACTCGCGGGCGGCATCCAAAGCGGGATGGGCTATCTTGGCGCACCTCATCTCGCCGCCCTTCGCGAAAAAGCCCGCTACATTCAGGTCAGCCCCGCCGGTCAGCGCGAAAGCGCCCCCCCACGACATCGTGGAGGTGAAGACCGGCAATTGACGCCATGCGGAGGGTATCGACCGCCGATTGGCTCCACTCCTGGGCGGCTGGCCCGGGGCCATCGTCGCCCAACGCCTTTTCCGTCACAAAACCCGAAAGATCCCCTTCCAGGTGGTCTTCTGGCTGATCGTGATCGGGCACGTCAGCGCCTGGGGTTGGTGGGTTTCACGGCAAACCTAAGGGCCACGAAGCGATCGACTTTCCCAGACATGAACCGAAATCAGAAACGCTGGCGGACGGCAATCAAGCTCTTCGTCAGTCCCGCCGAGGCGCTCCCGGTGGATCGTGCAGCCGGGAAAGAGGGCTTTCATCTCGCTGGCCGAGAGCAGCCGAAGCTCCCGGAAGAGTTGCTGGAGTTCGACATTGTCGCCCGAGCGGAAAAGGCCTCGGAACGACAGTTGCGGCAGAAAAAAGCGCTGTAGCCTTTTCGGCAGATAGTGAAGGAAGAGCGTTACAAAATGCGGCTCGACCGGGAACCAGCGGTTCGGGGTCTGGATAAACACGTTGCGACCGACCCGCAGCGCCTCCTGGGCAAACCGCCTTTGATCGTCGAGCGTGCCGAGGTGCTCGATCACACTATTGGCATAGACGATATCGAAGCTCTGATCGGGAAAGGGCAAGGCGCGCCCGTCCCCCGGCGTATAGGTAAACCGCGCCGGATACGTGGCCGAGGAATCCTTGGGCGCGACATTGAGAATGGTGATGGGGGAGGAAATCGGCACCACGCCCTCCCAGTCGTAGATGTTGCCCCCGACATCCAGAATCGACGTGGCATCCCCCGGTTGCAGCGTATCGAGAAAGAAGCGGAGGCGCTTTTGGCGAAAGCGCGGCTGAAGAAGGCGATAGAAGCTGTATATTCCAAAACCCATAAAGGTGCCCCTTGGGGGGGGCGGTCCCGGCAGCGCGCAGTCTGACTTTGAATGCGGCGGATTTGGAATCAATTTAACGGCCTGAGGCGGCGGGGGAAACGCCGGTTCACTTCACGTCGCTGCCTGCGACCGCTCCGCGCCAGCCTGGGCCAGTCGCGTCGCCTCTACCGCCATCGCCAGCGAGTCGCGCCCATTCCGCTCCGTGATCTTCCGGCTGTGCGTACGGTCCGACAGCCACGCCATTTGATCGGCAAACAAAGCCCGCAGCAGTTCGCAATAGCGGCGCATCTTCTCGTCTCCCAGCCCGTAGCGCAGGTCGATCTCCTGCGCAATCTCCACATCCTTGTGCCGCCCGCGCGCCGCGCGATCCCGTCCGCCGTAGGTCTTCAGCACGTCCAGTTGCGCCGCTGGGAAGAGTTCCATCAGCGTGCGCGTTTGTTCTTCATTCACCGCCGCGCAGATGCGAATGCGCACCGGCACCCACTCCTCCAGCGTCACCTCGCCATGTTCGAAAAGCAGCCGGAACTCCTGCCGATCCATGCGGCTTGGCTGGGTGAAGCCATGATAGAAATTCACCAACACGCCCTGCGGGTAGCGCACCGTGCATTGCACCTGTTCCTCGATCCCGCTCCCCGGCCGCGGCACGCTCTGCGCCGCCACCACCTCGCCGCGTCCCAGCCAGCCCTCGAAAAGATCGAAGAAATGCACCCCGTGTTCGATGAAAATACCTCCGCTCTTCGCCCGGTCCCAAAACCAGTGTTCCGCGCCGAGCCCCTCGTCGCTCGCATAGTTCTCAAACCAGCCGTGCAGGCATGCGCCCAAGGTGCCCGCCTCGATCACCTGCCGCACCGCCTCGAAGAGCGGATTGTAGCGCTGCATCAGGTTCGCGATGCACATCAGCCCCCGCGCGTGCGCCAGTTCCAGCAACTCCTCCGCCTCGGCATCCGCCAGCGCGAGCGGCTTTTCGCAGATCACATGCTTGCCGGCCAGGAGCGCGGCGCGCGCCTGCGCATAGTGCAGGAAGGGCGGCGTCGCGATGTAAATGAGGTCCACTTCCGGACTCGCCAGCAATGCCTCCACCTCCACCGGGTCCGGCACCCCGAACCGCCGCGCGATGGCCAGCGCCGCTTCCCGATGCGTGCCCGCGATGCCAAAAAGCTCCGTCCCCGGAAACTGGAGGAACTGCTGGAGCGCGAACAGCCCGAAACCACCCGCACCGATCGCACCGATTTTGAGCGTCTTCATGCCACAATAGAGGCTCCTTCCCAGCCCCCGGCCAGCACCAATGCAAAATGAAGGAGGATACGTCGCAGGACTGGGAGCAGCCTGAACCGCTCAACTGATCAGCAACAATCGCGGTGGCCGGCCCGGAATCGTCTCGGGAGCGCGATGGATGCAAGGGGGCACCGGACTGCCGGGATATTGGATGGCGATCCGCCAGAGATGGCCGAGGCCGAACGAAAAAGGCTGCGCTCGCGGGACCGGCGCGTAGTGGAGGTCGTAGCAGCTTTCCCGGAGGTATTCGAGAAACTCATCGTCATCTTCCCCACCGAATTGTTTGAGCAGTTCCGCCCGGGTCTCGGGGATGTCCACACGCCGGAGCGCCTCGTCGTTGCGCAGACCTTCGGAGGGTGCCTCGGTGTAGCTGCATAGATAGGTGTCGGCTTCCACCGGGGCGCTATCGACGTGGAAGGAATAGACGTCGGTCGGCACGGCCTCGGTCGGCTCGTCGCGAGGATAGCCGTGAATGCAGTCGAGGATCGGAGCCAGGCCGTGCGCGCGCAGGAGTTGTTGATCCGCGAGGAGAATATCCACCGCCGCCCGGCCCGCAGCGCTCAAGGGCAGGCTGCTTAGCCGGGCATTGTCGAGAGTTGCCATCCCCCTCGCCCGCACCGAGCTGCTCCACCACTTCGCCAAAATCCCCCGGCAGCATGCGTTGCCAGCAGAGCGCGTTGACACCGTCGCCGAATCGCGTCGTGACCAGTTCATCAAAACTGCGCACCACCTTGATGCGTGAGTAGCCGGGCGGCAGATTGAATAGAGGCATGGGCGTTCTGATGAGCGACGTTCTCAAGGTGCGAACAAAAGATCCGCGGCTCAAGCCCAGCCGTCGCGAAGTCTCCAGTCAGCTACCCACTTACGCTCTGCAGGTGTAATGCCATAGAAGCCAAGCATCGCGGTGGCCGCCTCGTAGCGTTCCGGGGAAATCCAGACCGCCGAGTAAAGGTCGGTCTCGTTGACGTGGAGCGAAAGCAGCGGCCAGCCTTTACTGACATTGGCCCGATCGAACTCCCGGAACTGCTCCTCCGGGCGTCCTGAGCGGATCTCGAAACGGGCTCCCTGCGGCGCGCGCCAGAAAAGGTAGCGCGTCAACTGATCGGGCGAGCACTCGGAATAAATCGCAATCAACCCGAGGTTCTTGCAAAAGTCCGTGGCCGCTTGCAGCAGATCCTGCGACATCCAGCGGGTGAAACTATGTTGCCGGATAAATTCGCGGTCACCCGCCAGCGTTTGCGATGGAATGTAAGTGGTTGGTGTCTTCATGGCAGTGCGTGGAGAGGGCTAATGATCCAAGTCCAGCGAAGACTAACCTCTTTGAAGTCGGACCATCAACCTCTGACCATCCGCGCCCCGGAGAATCAGTTCACCTTCTTGACGGCCTTCCACTGCTTCTCACGCGCGGAGGCGAGGACCGCGTCGCAGACGTATTGCGTCTCGAGCGCGTCGCGGAAGGTCGGCGGGCAGGGCTTGCCTTCGCCCGCGGCCTTGAGGAAGTCGGCGACCTGATGGGTGAAGCTTTCGGCGTAACCAATCTGCAAGCCGGGCACCCACCAGTGCTTCATGTAAGGCTGGTCGCCGTCGGTGACGTGGACGTTGCGCCAGCCGCGAACGATGCCTTCATCGCTGTAGTCGAAGTTACTGCAGGCGGTGCAGATCGTGCAGGTCCCACTTGATCGAGGCGTTGGCGCCATTGATCTCGAAGGTGTAGAGCGCCTTGTGGCCGCGCGCATAACGGGTGGACTCGAAGAGCGCGAGGGAGCCGTTGGCGAAGTGCCCGTGGAAGGTGCAGGCATCGTCGATCTTCACTTCCTCGACCTTGCCGGTGAGGGTGTGCTGGCGCTGCTTGATGAACGTCTCCGTCATGGCGCTGACGTCGGTGAGCGAACCGTTGAGCCAGATCGCGGTGTCGATGCAGTGCGCGAGCAGGTCGCCCGTGACGCCGCTGCCGGCGGCTTTCGCATCGAGACGCCACAGGCCGGCGCCGCCCTGCGGGAGATCGGCGCTGATCGTCCAGTCCTGGAGGAAGTTGGCGCGGTAATGGAAGATCTGGCCGAGCTTGCCGGAGTCGATGATTTGCTTGGCGAGAGTCACCGCGGGCACGCGGCGGTAGTTGTACCACACGGTATTCGGCACGCCGGCCTTCTCGATTTCCTTGACCATCTCCTCGCCCTGCGGGCCGTCGAGGGAGAGCGGCTTTTCGCAGAGCACCATCTTGCCGGCACGCGCGGCGGCGATGGCGATCTCGGCGTGGGAATCGTTGGGCGTGACGATATCGATGGCGTCGATGTCCTGGCGGTCGATGAGCTTCTTCCAATCGGTCTCGGTGGACTCGAAGCCCCAGTTGTCCGCGTAAGCCTTGAGCTTCGCTTCGTCGCGGCCGCAAGCGGCCTTGAGGACGGGGACGAGCGGCGTGTCGAAAAATTTCGCCGCATTGTGGTAGCCATTCGCATGCGTGCGGCCCATGAAGCCATAGCCGACGATGCCGATGTTGAGGGGTTTCTTTGCCATAAGGGATCTGGAATTTGGGATGGAGTGGGCGCGCATTCGAGCAAAGAAGCGGCGGGAACGCAACAGTCTCCGAGCGCCGTGTCAGCGACCCGGTTTACGGAGGTGCGATATCCGAGGGCGGAAGCTCAGAACCCCGCCGCATTCAGTGCCACCCGGAGCTTTTCCTTACCGCCACTTTCGACCACGTCACCGTGGCCAACGATCAAGCGATCGAAGTCCCAATCGAGGATGGTTTCGAGGGAAGCCTTGAAGGCCGCTTCGTCTTTCACTCCCTGCTTCACCGGTCGCGGCATCCCGGGATGGTGCTCGCCGCCAACGGCCACGCGCAGCAGCAGTTCCGTCCAGAGCGGCTGATCGTCGGAGAAATTGAAGACCAATTCGGTCAGGATCAACGTCCGCGAAGGGACGTGCAGCACCGCTACTTCGCTCGCGGCGGTGGCGCCGGCGATTTCCAGGGCCAGCAGTTCCCCACTCCACTCCGCGGGCGCGGGCACGACCGGCGTGGTGGGAAAGCCGACCACCTCGGAAAATCCCAGCGGCGCCAGATACTCCACCTCGGGAAAAGCATCGCGCCCTTGCTGCGCAAAAGTGTCATGCCGCAGGATACCCTCGAGCAGCCAGGCCGGCTGGCCCAGCGCCCGAATCGCCACGACGTCCTCCGCGGTAAACGGCCCGGAGGAATGAATAACCAGCTTGCCGGAGACCAGCCGGATGATCGTGACATTGCGGCGCAGATCGGCACCGAGCATCTTCAGCGGGTAGGCCCGCAACCACAAGTTTTCGGCGATCGGCGAGAGAGCAATTTCGGTCTTCATGGGTTATCGAACACATCGCAGCGGAACCGGAGGAAGGGCGTAGCCATTCGGCTTCGCGGACACGAAAACTGGTCGACGCGCACGGCCGATGCCGAGCGGAAGTCGCTACGGCAGGAAATCGCCGACCTGGGCTTGCAGGTCCGGAAAGGCCAGCGGGGCAACCGTTTCGTCCGGGCGAAAGATGTGTTCCTCGGTGAAACTCTTGCCACGCGGATTCCGGTAAACTTCCAGGACATTGTCCTCGAGATTCAGCAGCCAGAATTCGCGCACGCCCCGGCGCGCGTAGGCGGGCCGCTTGTCCCCGCGATCATAGCGGACGCTGGAGTCCGCGACTTCGATGACCAGGAAAATGAGCTCAGGCGCTGGATGGGCTTTGAGCTTTCCGGCCCGGAGATCGAGCAGGCAGATGTCCGGCTGCGGCTGTGAATGGGGATCGAGATTGAACGGGTTTTGCGGACTGACATCGAAGCGGCCTTCCCCGCGCCGCGCGAAGAAATTAGTCAGTCGCGTAACGGCTTGGGCATGGCGATAACCAATCGGTGACATGAGGATGATTTCCCCATTCAGCAATTCGACCCGGTCATCTTCGTCGAAGATGCCGGCTTCGCCGAGCTTCTCATACTCATCGACCGTCCATTGGTAGGTCGGGGCGTGCATGACGTTCATAGGCACATCTTGACGTATTGCCACGATGCCCGCAAGCCGCCGCTGTTCGTTACCACCCGTGGGCGTCGCGAACCTTGAGCATCACGTCGAGGATCGCGTTCCACGTCTGGGCCTGTTCGAGCTTGGCGTTCGGGAACATACAGCCGTCCCAGCAGATGTGCTGGATGCCACGTGCGGCCGCGTCCTTGAGCCAGTAGCCGGAGCACTTCACGATATCGAGCTTGCCGTTCGGGTCGTCGGCCGGGCAGTGCTTGCCGGTCTTGTCGTGCGAACCGGCGCCATGCACTTCGCCGTCGTTTTGCGCGACGTGGAAGTCGATGGTCCAGGGGCGGAGCTTGTCGGTCATCTGCTCGTAGGCGGCCCAGAATTCGGCTTCACCGTACCCTTCCTTGAGCAGGGCGTATTCCGGCGCGTTGTAACCGAGCGTGTAGAGATAGGTGTGCGCGAGGTCGGCCTGGAAGCCGAGCGCCTCGGGCATGCCGACGCCTTCGAGCACGTCGAGCATGTCTTTCCACGAGTGCATGCCCGCCCAGCAGATCTCCCCCTCGGCGGCGAGACGCTCGCCGTGGTCCTTGGCGATCTGTGCGGCCTTTTTGAAGGTGTCGACGATCCGGGCGGTATTCGCCTTCGAGTCCTCGCGCCACTTGGCCACGCCGAACTCCGCGGAGTCGATGCGAATGACGCCATACTTCCGCACGCCATGCCGATTGAAAATACCCGCGATGCGGCAGGCCACCTTTACCGCGCTCAGGAATTTCTCCTGCGCCGCGTCGTCGCCCATGGCGGAATCGCCCACCGTGCCCGGCCAGACGGGCGCCACGAGCGAGCCGACGGCGAAGCCCTTGCTGGCGATGAGATCGGCAATCTTCTTCAGCTCATCGTCACTGGCCTCGGGATTGGTGTGCGGGAGGAAGAGGAAGTAATCGATGCCTTCGAATTTCTGGCCATGGACGTTCGCGGCGGCCGTGAGATCGAGCATGTGCTCGAGGCTGATCGGCGGCTCCTGGCCGGCGGCGTCGCCTTTGCCAACGAGGCCGGGCCACATGGCGTTGTGCAGTTTCGGGAGAGAGTGACTCATGGGGAATACGGAGGTGGGCGAGCTCCCGCGCGGCAGCATACGGTCCGTCGCGAACGACCGGGGGCAAAGCGTGGGACTGTCTGCCGAAAACTCTTCCGGCGAACAAGCATCTTTTCTGAAGCTCGTGGGGAACGCCAATCCGTCACGAGAATGTTACATGAAATTTGCGGTCAGGATTTCGCGGTTGAAATACGGTCGCCCTCGTCAATCCGCCCGTCATTTCCCATGCCTGCACCCAACCCCGAAAATACGCCTGCCGCCGTCCCTGCGAACGACTCGAATGAGCCGAAGAAACCGGGACTGCTCGCGCATCTCTGGGCCATGACGCCAAAAACCGAACGCTTTCTCTTTTGGGCCGGCCTTTCTTTGCTGCTGACCTGTGGCGTGCCCGCGGCGAGCCATTTCCTGGACGGCGCCAAGCCTAACTCCCAGGCGACAGGCGGTGGATCGGGAGGCGGTCAATCCTCGGGATGGGGATCTGGAGGAGGCGGTGGTGGATGGTGGAATCGGGCCGCCGCGTCGATCGAAGCGACGGCTACACCCGACGCGCCGAGCAGCGACCAGCCTGTTCCATCCCCCTCATCCAAAGGTTCGTCCCTCATTCCGATTGATCATGGCGCGAATCTTTTTTCCGGTTCGCTGACCCTCGGCGCCCCGGTGCCGATCAGCGCGGGTTCTTCGCGGGAAGCATACGCGATTCTCGGTCTGGGCACGAAGAGCAGCCTGGGGATCGGCGGCGGCCCGCCCGGTATCAGCTCCAGCAGCATCGGCGGCTCGGATCTCCATTTCAGCCTCGCCGGTGATCTGAATCTCGTGCCGGTCGACAACCTGGCCGCGGGTGGACTGAGCTTGAATCTCCTCGCCGTCCCGGAGCCATCGATCGGCGGATTGATGGCCGCCGCCCTCACCGGCCTCGCGCTCCGGCGGCACCGCCGGCCCGAGCTCGCAGCCTAGCAGCGTGTCTTGAACCCAGCCCGCCGCGTCCTTTGGACGCCGGAGGCAATCAGGCATTAGTACCTCCATCGACAGTCAGGTTCGCGCCGGTGATGTAGGAGGCTTCCGGCCCGGCGACGAACGCCACCAATGCGGCGACTTCGTCGACATGCCCATAGCGTTTCAACGCCGTATTGGCAATCTGCGGGGTGGCCCACTCACTCTGCGCGGGATTCAAGTCCGTATCGATGGGACCCGGTTGCACGTTGTTGACGGTGATGCCCCGCGTGCCCACCTCGCGCGCCAGTCCCTGCGTGAACATTTTGACGGCGCCCTTCGTGGCGGCATAGGCCGCGAGACCCGGCGTAAAATTGCGCTCGCCGACGCACGAGCCGATGGTGATGACGCGACCGCCGTCGCCGATATGTTTCAGCGCCGCTTGAGTCGCGACGAAAACGGCGCGCAGGTTGAGGTTTATGACCAGGTCCAGCTCCTCCATCGTGGCTTCTTCAAACGGCTTGGGAATGGCCGTGCCGGCATTGTTGACGAGCACGTCGAGGCGGCCGTAGATGGCGACGGCTTTTTCGACCGCAGCCTGCACGGCGGCGGCATCGGTGGCATCGGCCTGGACGGCCAGCGCTTTGCCGCCGGCTCCTTCGATGGCCTTGACGGTGGAGGCGGCGGCGTCCGCGCCCTTGGAATAGGTGATGACGACACTGGCGCCATCGGCGGCCAGGCGGCGGGCGATGGCCGCTCCGATACCGCGCGATCCGCCGGTGACGAAGGCGACTTTACCGGCGAGCTTTTCTGAGTTTTTGTCGGGCATAGGATGGATGATTTCGAGGGTTGGCGTTTGAGGAAGCGAGGTGTGTATGTGGTGGCCGCGATGATCAGGTTATAAGCTCAATCATTCGCGAATTGGCTGGCGGTATGGTGGGCGCGGAGATGCGGGAATAAAATTGCTTTGTTGGCAGAAAGGGTATGCCTTTCAAGCAGAGGGCCACATGGAGCTCAGACATCTTCGATATTTCATAGCGGTGGCTGAAGCCGGAAGCCTCAAGCTGGCCGCTCAAGAAAAGCTGCACACGACTCAGCCCTCCCTGAGCCGCCAGATTCGCGACCTGGAACAGGAAGTCGGGACACCGCTTTTCACGCGAAGCTCTCGGGGAGTGAGTCTGACCGCCGCCGGCAGAGTCTTCCTGGATCATGCCCGCCTCATGCTGGCGCAGGCCGAGACCGCCGTGCGGTCGGCGCGCCAGATTGCCACCCCCGCCAAACCCACCTTCACCATGGGTTTCATGATCGGTCACGATTCCACATGGGTGCCCAAGGCCCTGCATGTCTTGCGTGACCAACTGCCGCACATTCACGTGGTCATCTCCACGCAAAATTCGCCCCAGCTCGCCTCGGGCCTTTCCCAGGGCCTCATCGATGTGGCGTTCCTGCGCTTCGAGGACGGCGGCCCCGGACTGGATTACCTTCTTCTCACCGAGGAGCCGATGGAGGTTTATTTACCCCGGAATCATCGGCTGGCGGCGAAGCGCGCCATCCGGCTGGAGGAAATCCAGGATGAAACTTTTCTCAGCATTTCTGGTAATGCCATGAGCGCCTCCGGACGACCGCCTGCTCTCCGCCTGGCCATCGATCGCTATTTTAAAAAGAGTGGCGTGAATATCAGGCCCAGCCATGAAGTGGATAACTTGGGTGGTATCATGTCACTCATTGCTTCAACCGGCGGGGTGGCTCTCCTGCCCGCTTATGCGCGGACCTTTCTCCCCCGCACGGTCACCAATCGTCCCCTGAGCGGAGCCACCCCGAAAATCGATCTATCGATCGGTTATCGCCAGTCGAATGTCAGTCCCATGCTCAAACTGTTTCTTTCGAGGATGGAGAAACTGGCGCGGCTGTAAGTGGTCGGCACTTGATGACGTGCGCCTGTTGGATTTTGAGAATCAGCAAAAATTCTCAAGAATCTATATCATCCAGGGAGACACAAGACGCTGCCGATGGTGGACATGCGGTCCCCGCGGAGTTATCAATCACCGCGTATGTTTTGGCACCGAAAGCCGCGTTCAGTCAATCGGCACGTCGATGGAAAGCGATCCGTTTCCGATTCCGTGCTTGGCGAGCTTTTGCTCTCCGATGACGACGACTACTGGGAGAGCACTGTCGCTATCGACGGCAAGCCGTTACAATTTCAGCTCAGCGGCGACCCCCAGCCAAGTCCGGCTGTCCTTTCCCACGCTCATGACATTGTTCGCGACTTCGCTGATTTCTCGCGCACGATGAGCGAATTTCTCGAGTCGGAGGCAGAACGCTGCGGCGGAGCCGCGCATGAGATTCGCCAGCTGGTGCTGGAGTCTGTTTGCCTCTGCTGGCCCCAACGGCCCGACGATGGAATGCTCTATTTCAAAGGTCCCGATGAATATCGCCTGTGGCGCTGTAACTATATCAACCGCAAACCCCAGGGACTGGGTTTCGACGATTGATGAGCATCCGACGCGCGCCGCAAAGAACCGTGCGTAGTTCTGATTGGTGAATGACGAGGCAGGGTGGAGAGTCGGGTAACGAAATCGCCATGAGATTTGCCGTTGTCATCACTTTGCTCGCGCTCGCTTTGATGGCGCTGCCTTTCTTCACCGGCCCTGTCGCGGGTGGATTGCTGATCTGGCTCGGCATCGATTTCCTTCTGTTCGGTATCGCTCACGCGCTCGGTTTTCATCACATTTTCGGCAAGCGCGCTGACGGGGCGTTGACACCATGGAGTTGGCTGCTCTTCGGTCCTTTCCATGCGCTGAGTATTTTCATTTGGCATGCGTATCGCCTGCTGAATTCCGCGCCCGCCTGGCATCGCGTCAGCGACCATTTTTACATCGGGCGTCGCCTTTTGCCCGCCGAATACGAAAACCTTTGCCGGCAAGCGCGGGTCGAGGAATTCGCGAACTACATCGACCTGACCGCAGAATTTTCCGAACCAGCCATCGCGCGAAAGAAATCGGGATACGTCGCCTTTCCCATCCTGGATGGATCGGCTCCGACGGTTGCGAACCTGCACACCGCCATTTCCCAAATTCGGCCCGGAAAAACCTATGTCCACTGCGCTCAAGGCTACGGTCGAACCGGCCTCTTTGCGCTCGCCTTCGTCCTGTCTTCTGAAAAAGGTTGCACCATCACCCAAGGTCTCCGCTTTTTGGCTTCCGTCCGCCTTGGTGTGCACCTGAATGCGGAACAAATGAACTGTATCGCGGCGTTCCAGATCCAGCGGGAGAACGGCACCCGCGTGGCTGCACTCGATTCGTGAGAATCGGTAAAATCCTCGAAATTTGTGTATCTCGTCCGAAGTCGATTCGACATCCATCCGTCGCGGCGGACTCAGCCGAATTCTGACAGAACCCGATTCCCAAGATATGCCATTTCTCCGTGTGGTGACGCCCGTTTTAGACGTCGCTTATGAAACAGGTGGCCCTGCCACGGGTGCGCCGATTCTCCTCCTCCATGGCTGGCCGGATGACGTGCGAACCTATGACGGCATCGCGCCGACTCTCCAGGCGGCTGGAATGAGAACCTTCGCTCCCTGACTGCGCGGTTTCGGTCCGACTCGCTTTCTTTCTGCCGATACCATGCGTTCCGGACAGATCGTGGCGATGGCGAAGGATATTTTGGATTTCGCGGATGCGCTGGGTCTGGAGCAGTTTTGCATCCTCGGTCACGATTGGGGGGCGCGGATCGCTTATTGCCTGGCCTCACTCTTTCCGCAGAGGGTGATGCGGATCGGCGTTATGTCGGTGGCTTGGGCACCGGGTGAACTGGCGACGCCGCCTCTTCGACAGGCCCGCCACATCTGGTATCAGTGGTTCATGGCCACGGATCGAGGCGCCGAGGTGGTTCGCACGCAGGGCGAAAATTTCGCCCGTTTCCAATGGGAGACCTGGAGTCCGGCCGGCTGGTTTACCGATTCGCAATTTGAGACCACCGCGACCTCGTTTGAAAATCCGGATTGGCCGGAGATCACGCTCCACTCATATCGCGTCCGTTGGGGGCAGGCCGCGCCCGATCCTTGGTATGAGGAAATCGAGCGGCAGGCCAAGGCGGTGCGGAAGATCGCCGTCCCGGCCTTGGTGATCCATGGTCGCGAAGATCAATGCGCGCTGCCGGCATCTTTCGAAGGCAATGAGGAGCATTTCACCGGCCCTTACCAACGGCATACCCTGGAGGGAGTCGGCCACTTTCCCACGCGGGAAGCTCCCCGGAAAGTGGTGGACCTTGTGCTTGATTTTTTGAGCAGTTGAACGGATCGAAAACGGCGTCTGCACGCTTCAGCGATCCCCAAAGCCCGTTCCCGTTTTCGGACCAGGGATCATCCGCCTAAAAACATCAGAGCCCAATCCACGCTTTCGGAAAAAGACCAGCGCGCCAGGCGCACCCTCGTTGTTGCAGGTCTCGCGCACGCTCTGCACGACGCCTACACCGATCTCATCTACGTGCTGCTGCCGATCTGGCGCACCGAGTTTGCCATTGGCTACGCGATGCTCGCCCTGCTGCGCGGACTCTATGCCGGTGTCATGGCGGCCCTCCAACTCCCGACGGGACGGTTGGCGGAAAAGTTCGGCGGCCGCCTGGTCCTCGTCGGTGGCACCCTCCTCGCCGCGCTGGCCGCCGACCGGGGTTGCGCCAGCTCATTCGCACGGCGCGCGCCCGCTGGCGGGTGGAACTCGATGATCGCGAACTCAAAGACGAACTCGGCCTCGACCACTACGAAGGCCGGCAGTAGCTCGGCTGGCATCATCAACGTCACCCTAGTCTCCATCGCCTTTGCCTTCCTGCGCCGGGAGCAACTGCGCGCGAAAAAAACTTCTGGTGTGACGCTGCCCCGGGCCCGCCGCCTTCTCCAGGCTCGTTTGATTCGCCTGACGGGCCGCTGCCCGTGGTGCCAGACCCGCTTTACGATACATCTTGAACTTAAGGGCACCTCTGGAAAGGTCGCGTTGGAGTTTTGGGAGGAAACCGGGGTGGTTGGCGGGGGATTTTCCCGCTCGAAAAGGTTGGTCGATCAAGCAAGGCGGTCAACGACCACGGCTCCGCTCGTTCTGGAGTTGGCTCCCGGCCTTCTTTAGCCTGGCCGGGCGGTCGGCGCCGCGCTCATTTTCGCAAGCAGGCGTAGCGATCCATATTATACACCAGGTTGCAGAGATGATTGTGGGCCGTGGCTCGAGCCAACCCGATGCTGCGGCAAAAGTCGGCTCCCATCTGCGCCATCCGTGCAAAGATGTGCTCTACCCGCACGCGGATCCGGCTGATGGTGTGGTTGCTCTTTTGCTCGGCCGCACTCAGGGCCTGGCCGCGCGGAGCTTTGCGCAGCAGGAATTCCTCCGCGTCCAACGCCAGCAAATGCGCTTCGTGTTCCTCGCTGTGGTAGGCCGAGTCGGCCAGCACCGCCCGGTCCTGGGCATCGACCAACTCTTTGAATACCTGGCTGTCATGCACGTTGGCCGGCGTCGTCACGGCTCGCAGAATGAGCTTGGTCTGCGCATCGGCTTTCACATGGTTCTTCCACCCGTAGTGCACTTCCTCGTTCTTCTTGGTCCAGCGTGCCTCGCTGTCTTTCTGCCGCCCCACCGCCGGCTGGCGATCGAACTCTTCGGGACGTTCTCCCTCTTTGATCCGCCGGTTCTGCTCCCGGTCATTGCGCTGCCGGGGCGCTTCCACAAAACTGGCGTCCACGATGCTGCCGGCACGCGCGATGAGTCCTTCGCCCTCTAGCATCGCCCCAAAGGCCTCAAACAACCGCCGGCTGCCCCGCGCGTCCTTCGGCTTCGATGCGCTGCTTGAAGTCCCACAGCGTCTTGGCGTCGGGAATGGCGTCGCCGATCCGCAGCCCAAGGAAGCTCTTGAAACTCGTCCGATCGAAGATTTGCTCTTCGGTGGCATCATCGCTCAGCCGTGAAACTTTTGCAGCACCAGCACTTTGAACATCAGCACCGGATCAAACGGTGGTTTGCCGCCCTTGCTCCAGTCCCGCTGGGCGTAACCGCTTAACTCCTCTAACAACGGTCGGAACCTTTCCCAATCGATCACCTCCCGCAGTTTCAAAATCCCCGTCGTTTTACTGGCCACAGCTTGTTCGTGTTCAATCGCGGCAAACAATCCTCCTCCGGTGCTCTGGCGGTAACGCTTCATACTTCACCCTCTCCTCCATTTTTCCCCGGCAAAAGCTTTCTCTGAAGAAATGTGGGTTTCCAGAGGTGCCCTTAATCTATTATTACTACGAGCGGTTTAAGTTGAACTGTAGCCATCCATCAAGCCGAAGCGTAGCCAAACAAAGCGCGGAGGGCGCGGAATGTTGGAGAGAGGAAAGGAGGGCCGTACCTCTCCTCTGCGGACCTCTGTTTTCTCTGCGCTCTCCGCGTTTTAAAACGGCTACGACATTATGTTAATTGCTCTACGTCCCGCCAAGTCACATCGCGTTGACCGCCTTCGGGCTGAGCACGAATTGCTCCCCTTCGCGCGCCGCTTCCACGCGCAACCCGCCCCCGGCCTTCTGCGCGACCTCGCGGGCGTGCATGAGCATATTGGAAACATACCGGTCGTCGTGCGCCGGATCGTGGTGGAAAAGGAAGAGCCGCTTCACGCGGTTGTTCAGCGCGAGCTGCACCACGTCGTCCACGCAGCCGTGCCCCCACCCCACGTGCGCCTGGTATTCGTCGGCGCTGTATTGCGAATCGAGGATCAGCACATCCGCTTCCTGGATGAATTCCGCGATGTTCTTCTCCAGGTTCCGCGGCAGCGCCCCGCCGTGCGCCTTGTCTGTGTTCGCGTTGAACGATTCGTTGTCCGGCAGATACACGATCGTGCCGCTGGAGGTGTGGAGTTTGTAACCCACGCACACCCCGGGGTGATTCGAAAAGCACGCCTCCACCCGCACCGTGCCCACGTTGAATGTCATCTCCTTCAATTCCTCGATCACGATATTCCCCGGCATCTGCTTGAGCGCGATCGGGAAATAGGGGCTTTCCATCTGCCCCGCCAGGGGTCGACGCCAGGCCTTCGCGCGCGCCTTCGTAGCCGAGAATATGCACGCGATTGCGCGCATCGTAGGCCGGCAGGAAAAACGGGAAGCCCTGGATATGGTCCCAGTGCGTGTGCGTGATGAGCAGCGTGATCTCGATCGGTTGTCCGCGGAACTCCGCCGCCAGCGACTCGCCCAGCGGCCGGATGCCCGATCCCGCATCCAGGATGATAATCTCGCCATCCGCGCGCACTTCCACGCACGAGGTATTGCCCCCGAAGAAAACCGTCGTCTGGCCGGGGGTGGGAATCGAGCCGCGCACGCCCCAAAACTTCACGACCGTCGATTGGTCCGATACCGGCTTCAAATTCGGCTGGGCTTGCGGCGCCGCAGTCGCCTTCGTCTGCCCGCGCATCGAGGTCGTCCGCTCCAGTGCCTCATGCAATTGCGTCAACTCGATCGGCTTGACCAGGAATTCATCCGCCCCGGCTTCGCTCGCACTTTGCCGGTCCGAGGGAAAATCGCGCCCGCTGATCACGATGATGCGCGTGTCCTTGATGTCCGGATGTTCCCGCACCGCGCGGCATACGTGGAAACCGTTGCTCCGCGGCATCAGCAGATCGCACAGGATGACATCCGGCCGGTGCTTGATGGCCAGCTCCACGCCCTGCGCGCCATCCACCGCCTCGATCACCTGCCAATTCGCACGGCGCAGCGCTTCCGCCGCGGGTCGGCGGCAAATCTCGTCGTCATCGATCAGCAGGATCGTCTTCATCAGGAAATGCCGGAGAGTAGCTGATTTGTGGAGATAAGAAAGGCCGCCTCGTGGTGGAGGCCAAGGTAGGAAAAGAGGAATTACGGCATTTCGTCGAGCCTCCTTTTTGTTCACCGCGGCATCGGGCTTGTCCGGCGAAATGTCACCCGCTAGCCTTCGCGCCCATGAACGTGCCCAACCTGCGCAGCCCCTACGCTCAAACTGGCGGGATCTCCTACTTCGCCCGCATGCTCGACAAGATTCGCCTGCACGCCGCGGGCAAGCTGCCGCAGGAATACCACGCCAACCTCGGGGGCGGATTCGACGGACGCGCCATCAGCTTTCTCTGGATCGAGTATGCCGCCCTGGTCGAGCGCGTGAAGCAAGGGTGGCACCGACGACGACATTTTCGCCTGGGCCATCACGCAAGGCCGCCGGCCGAGCTCCGAGGAAATCGAGATTTGGAACGATTTCATGCGCAAGCGCGGCTGGAACGACGAATCTTCCGGGCGCCTCGTCACCCGCAAGCGCGAAAGCGGCCTCGAAGACCGCGACGACGTCCAGACCTTCTTCGACTACATCGACGCCGACGAAGGCCGCCCGGTCGAGAAGCGATCGTAGCGCGCGATCCCCATTGGATGTTGGACGTTGGGTGTTGGATGTTCTGCCCCGCGATCAACGCTGATATACCGGCAAAAAGTGATCCTTCACCGAGAGGCTCAGCACCGCCATCGCTGTGGCGTACACCTTCCCGCCCTGCCGCTCCTCGCCATTGATCCCCTCCCACCATCCTTCGCGCGATTGCAGCGGAAGCAGCAAGTCCGCCACCACTCGCCGGGCTTCGTCCGCGTGCTTCCCCCCGCGCTGATACATCCCCTGCGAATAGTAATAGGTCGTGTAGAAAAACCAGCGCTCCCCCTGTCGGACACCGTCTTTGAGGAGCCGGTCCGACGCTCCCTTGACCTCCTCGGAGTCGTACTGCCCGCACACCTGCATCGCCAGCAAGCCCTCCGACGTCGTCGAAATCTCTCGCCCCTTCGTCTGGTAGCCGAAGCCCCCTGACTTCACGCCGCCGCGATTTTCCGTATCCGGCTGGTAGAGCCGCCGAATGTATCCCACCGCGTCGTCGATCGCTTCCCGCGGCACATCGAGTCCCGCATTTTTCGCCGCGCGCAAGGCCATCGTCTGCCCACACCGTCACCGACATGTCCGAGTCGCCGGAGTCCGGCGAATACCGCCAGCCGCCGCGATTGCTGTCGTTCTTGGAAACCTTCTGCGACCGCAAAATCAGGTCGATCGCCATCCGGCATTTGTTGCGGATCGCTTCATCCTGCGCCGCGTCCCCACCCATGCCGAGCATCTCCGAAAGCATCAGCGTGGTGATGCCGTGCCCCGTACATCCGCGAGCCATCGGTCTGCCCAAAGTATCCGTCCTTCTCCTGCGCATCGGGCCGCAGCACGAAGGCCAGCGCCTTGCGCATCGATTCCCCTTCCGGCGTCGGGTCCGAAGGCTGGTTGCCACAGGCGGCCATGGCCAGGATGGCCAGCGAAGTCATCGCCGTTTCATGCCGCATCTTGTTGTGAATGCCGCCCGTCACCGGATCCTGCGTCGACATCAAATATTGCGTCGCCTTGGCCATCGCCTCGTCGACTTTGTCCTCGGCCTGCAAGGCCGTCACCGGCAGGGCCAGCGTCAGTGCAGCCGACAGCATGATCACGGTTTTCTGCGCGACCGCTCTCCATCGAAGACCCCGCTGATGATTCCAGAATACCCTCACGGCTTCTTCGATTTCTCGGCGATCGCGCGATAGTACGTCTCGACCTGGTTGCGATACTCTCCCCGCGATCCCTTCGCGCTGCCCTTGCGTCAATTGCTCGGCCATCTGCTTCGGCAGCTTGCCCCAATCGCCCGCCTTGTTCTTCGCCTCGGCCAGCGCTCCGTGCGGACCGTTGCCATTCTGCATCTGCGCGCCGCCTTTCGAAGCCGCTTGCAAGCCACCCTCCTGCGGATCACCCGGCTGATTCGCGTCCGATCGCGCCGCGCGCTGGGCTGCGGCGGCCGCCTGGGCCATGGCCGCTTGCGCCTTGGACATCGCACTCGACTGCGGCGCCGGCTTCGAACCTGCCCCTTGCGCCGCGGAAGTCTGTGCCGATTGCGAGGATTGCTGCGAGGGTTTTCCATCCTGCCCCGGCTTCCCATTCTGCTCTCCGCTCTGGCCACTCTGGGGATTGCCCGACTTGGCCCTGCTGCTGCGCATCACCCTCGGCATGGGTATTCAAAGCCGCATCCAGCGCATCGAGGGTCCGCGCCATCCAAACTTGTTCCTGCGGCGTCGTCGGGGCCGCCGGTGTGGCCGCCGCCTGCGCGCCCGGTGGGCTCGCTTGGCTGCCTTGGCTGTCCGGACTAGCCGGGCTGGCTTGCGCATTTTGT
This sequence comes from Chthoniobacter sp., assembly GCA_037200205.1. Taxonomy (GTDB): domain Bacteria; phylum Verrucomicrobiota; class Verrucomicrobiia; order Chthoniobacterales; family Chthoniobacteraceae; genus Chthoniobacter. Next base: position 78,243 of record JBBCHV010000034.1, on the reverse strand, counting down.
CCACTTTGCCCCTTTTTTTCCTGCCCCCCCTCCGCCGCCGCATTTTGCTGCGGTTGGCCGTTCGCGGGCTGCGCATTGGCTTGCTGGCCATCGGCTTGTTGCGCTGCTTGAGGTGACGCCTTGTTCTGCTGAGACGCTGCAGTTGGTTGTTGGCCGGCCGAATCCGGCTGGTTCGCCTGCCCCTGCGGTTGCCCATCGGCTTGCGCCTGCGCGGGATTGGGCCATCGCGGCCAGTTTCTCCAGCGACTTCTGCAATCCGGTGTCCGCCGCACTCACCGCCGGCTGGGCCTGTGCTGCCTGTTGCGCCTGCTGCAGCGCTTGCTGGGCGGCTGGCACCTGCTGCTTCGCGGCAGTCTCGATTTGCTTGCCCAGTTGATCGAGTTGCTCGCCTGCCACCTTGTTTTCCAGACGCGTTTCGTGACGTGCCGCGCGCTGGACATCGTCCGCGGCCTGACCCGCCGTTTGGCCGATCGGCGTCTGCTGCTGCGCTGCCTGTGTCAGTGCCGGATTGGCCTGCGGGGCTTGGGTCTGCCCCTGCGGTGGTTGCGCCGCTGCTGGCGCCTGATGGGGATTGCCCTGCTGGCCATTCTGCGATGGCTGCGGAGCGTTGGCTTGCGGCGCAGTCGGTTGCTGGGCATTCGGATCATTCGGCGGATTGCTCTGCTGGGCCGCCGCCGCGGCTGCCGCCTGCGCCTTTTCGTCCGCGCTCATCTTCTGGACATTCTGCGCCACGTTATTCTCCTGGGCGCTGCCTGCTGAAGCTGCTCCGCCGCCCCCTTCAAAGTATTCTGCGAGATGGCGCTCAGTTCCTTCTGCATCTGCGGATTTTGCGGCAAGGCTTTCTCCAGTTGGGCCAGCATCTCTTCCGGCGAGGCTTGGGCCAGCTTCGCCATCTGCTCCGCTTTGGCGTAATCCTGGTCGAGCTGCTCTTTCACTCCATTTTGTTGCTCGGTCGCGCGGAGTGCCTGGCGGGTCTCGTCGGGCTTCCCCTGGTCCAGCGCGGCGTAGTGTTCCGCCGCTTGCTCCAATGCCTGGGCTAGTTTTTGCTGTTGCTCGGCGGCCTGGTTGAGTGCCTGCTCCTGGGTTGCCGGCTTGTCGCTCTTCGCGGCCAGCGCCAGGTCTTCCTCCGCCCGCTGCGGCGGCTCGCGGAGCATCGCCACGGCATCGTCCGCATCGCGGGCCCGCTCCCGGCCTTCTTTCTTCAAGACGTCCTGCTGATTCGCATCCGCCCGCAAGGCATCCTTCAACGCTTCGACCTGCTGGTTGAGCCGCTGCTGCTCGGCCAGCACCTGCCGCGCATCCGCCTTCGCTTCATCCGGCAATTTCTCGGAGGCTTGCTGCGCCTGGTTCGTCGTCTTGTCCTTCAAGTCCTCGGTCTTTTTCGCGAGCTGCTTCATCGTCCTCGGCCAGCGTCGGCGTTAGCGCGGCCAGGCTCTGGCGGGCCTGCTCCATCGGCTCGCGGAACAGTTCCAGCGCCCTCTTCAAATACTCCGCCAATTGATCCGCTTGATCCTTCGCACTCACCGGCGCACGGCTGATATTGAAACGGTCATCCATCTCCCGCTGGAGCGATCGCGTGAATTCCTGGTTCTGCGCTTCCCACAAAATCTTCTGCACCGCCTGCCCCAGCGCGCGGCGTTCTTCGAACTCCAGCGCATGCCCCACTTCCTCCGGCATCACCCGCAAGCGTTCGCCCAGCCACGCCCAATCGTGCGGACTCGTCGTGCGCGACTTCGGATTATAAATCTCCCACCGTTCGCCCGCAGCGAGGTGGCTCACTCCCTCGATCAACTCCTCCAGGAGGTGGCCGCTCTCGAGCACGCGAAAGTTCCGTTCGATCCCCAGCAAATCCTTACTCCACGTTGGCGTCTTTTCGCCGGCCACCCGGTCGTGCAAGGCCTGGAGTACGCGAGTCGTCAGCCGTAAATCGTTCACGAAATAACTGTCCGCATCCGGGCGCCATTCCTCGATATCCCCCCGGCTCTTCCAAGCGTCGAGATGCGCCGTCCAGCGGCCTTCGATCAGCAGGTTGCCGATTTCCGCCGGCAATCGATCGTTGCGCAACAGTCCGCTCATTCTCCGCCCGCAATTGCTCGAAAGTAGTGTGCGCCGCCTCCGCTTCATGCCCCAGGGACCGCAGCATATCCACCGTCTGCGGTCGCGAATCCCGGGCCATGTCGAGCGCCTGGTGCGTCCCATCGGACAGCGCTTGCGAAAGCTCCATCGTCGGCCCGAGCAATTCCACGCCGGGCTTCCCGGCCAGCGCAGCTTCCAGCGTCGTGCGGCGCTTTGTTCAGCAGCTTTTGCAAATTGCGCATGCGATCCGCCATGGCCCGCGTCCCGTGGTCCGCCGTTCCACCCGATAGATCTTCCAGCCCGCGCAGTTCCGCGAGCACCACGCGCAGGCGATTCGCCACCGGCGCCCATTTCTCGGTGTCCGTGCCGCTTTGATGCGCCAGGGATTGCAACCGCTCCTGCTCCTGCGACACCACCTGCAAATTCTCATTGAGCACATCGATCTCCTCCGCCGTGAGCGTCGTCCGGCAACTGTCCGTCGTCTGCCGGAGGATTTGATCGGTGCGGGCGATCCCGTTCAGAGCTTCGCCCAGGAGTTCACGCGCCGTCGGCAACGCCGGATTATTCCCCAGCACCTCCACGATGCGCCGGGCTGTCTCCGTGCCCACCCGGTCCGCATGAACCAGTGCCCGCCCGATCAACGCCAGGTCGCCGCTCTCATGCCCCGGCGTCGCATCGTGCAGCGCCGTGGACAACTGTTTCATCGTGTCCGCATTTTTTTGCACCAGGTCCTCGATGCTCGCCGAGACGGGCATGAGCACCTGCTTGCGCTGCGGGTCGCCATCGCCAAGTCGCTCGAATTGCTGGCGCGCATCGCTGGCCTGCTTGACCAGAGCCATCGCCGCGGCTTGCTCCGTCTTGAGCAACTCCAGCAATTGCCGGTACGAACCCAGTGCCTGCAACCGCTTCGTCTCGAAGCCCGCTGCCGTGATCGTCACCTGCAGCGGACGCGACTCCGCCCGGTTGCCCTTCAAATCCATCGCCACCAGCTTCATCGTCACTAGGTCGCCGGGTTTGACTCCTTGATCGAACAAATCCCAGCGCCGCTCTACTCTCGCTTTCGCGCCCGGATCGGTCGCCAGCGTGGTTTCCTTCCACTTCCCATCGTTGATCTTCACCATCTGCGAAAACCTTCGCCAACGCGAAGTCGTCCGACGCCGACCCTTGGACGTCCACGATCTCGTTCGAGGGCAGGATCAGATCCTGTTTTGGCAATTCCAGTTCGACCTGCGGCACCAGATCGGGTTCCGCGCGCAGTTCATACTCCGGGCTGAATTTATTCTCGAATCCGCTCTCCGCTCCCACGAGATGGACGCGATAAATCCCCGAGGCATCGATCGGCACTTTGGCCGTCAACACATCCCCCTGCTGCACCAGCGGCACCACGGTATTCTTCTTTCCCTGCTCGATCCGCAGCTCTGCCTCGCGCACCTTCTGGTTGGTGCGCAAGTGCAACTCGACCTGCGAACCTTCGAGTGCGGCGAGGTCGCCGTTTTCTTCGGTGACCGTCTTCGCCTCCAGCTTCGCGTAGCCGGGATAGGTGTAGGCCTTTTGAAACTCGACGACCGCAGGACGCGCCACCGCTTCGAGCTGATACTTCTTCGTCAGCGCATCGCCGGCCCGCACCCGGTAAAAGACGTTCTCCCGCCCGACCTGGATCGTCGCCGAAAACCGGTCGCGCTCCAGCGGCGTCATCGGCACGACCTCGCGTCCCCCACTCGGCGTGAACGTCTCCAGCGTCGCCTTGTTGCTCGATTGCCCGGAAAGCTCGATGATCAGCGGCAGCGTGTCGCCCTGCGCCACGCGCATTTCCGCCGGCGAGGGCTCGACGATTTTCACCTTCACCTTCGACACGCGCGCGAAATTCGCCATCGGCAGCAATGCCCGCATCATCAAAGTGCCAAACTGAAAGCCGGTGAGCGCGAACGCCACCAGGCACCCCACCCCGATGGCGGCGGCGATGAACGCATAACGCCGCAACAACTTTGCCGGGAGCAGTTGCTCCACATCCAGCTTCTCCACCCGGGCCGCCACGTCCGTCTGCACCAAGGCCCGAAATTGTTCCGAGTCGAAGACCTGTCCCGCTCCCTCGTCGCCCAGTTCCACGGCCGACAGCAAGTCCTCGCGCAACCTCGGTTCCGCGTGCTCGATCAGCCGCGCCAGTTGCCGCGATCCGGGTGTCCGCAACAAAAGCCGCCAGCACGAACGCCATTCCACCACGACGATCGCCAGGTAGGCCGCGCCGCTCAGCGTCCAGCGAACCGCATCCGGCAACACAAACGCCCAATCCAGGAACGCCACGAGCATCATCGCTACCAGGAGCGTTGCCACCGCCGCATAGATTCCCCGCCGCACGATCAGCTTCCGCCGCCGCTGGGCAAAGGCCTGGAGCTTCTGAAGGATGAGCGGATCGAGGTGGGTGCTCACGAGTGGGCGAGGATTGGCGCGGGAACAGTCGCACGTTCCCAAAGGTTTAACTCTTCTCCAAAGGAATTCTTTGCCTCGCTGGTGTTCATCACAACATTCCCACCCGTTTGCGGATGATCCATTCCACGGTGAGCAGCAGCATGATCGGCACGAACCACAGTAGCTCTGCCAGAGCACCGTGTCGCTCTCGACCACCCGCCCCCTGGCTCATCGGCGCCAGCAGATCGATCAACCGGTCGATATTCTCCTCGCGCAGATATTCGCCGCCGGTCAGCGCCGACATCTGCCGCAGCAGATCTTCGTTCAGGCTCAACTGCGTGAGCTCGCCGGTTTCCCAGCGGCTCCACCTTGAAACTCGTCCGTGCCTTGGCATCGCGCTCGGCAATCGCCGCCGATTCCACGGCGACCTCGTAGCTGCCCGGTTCCAGCGCCGCGGTGCGTCCGCGGAAAAGGCCGCCCGCATTCTCCTCGGGAATTCAGCCGGATCGTGGCCACGCGGCGGCCATCGCGAAACAGCACCGCATCCACCGCGGCATTCGCCACCGGCGTCCCTGCCCATCGCGCAACCGCACCCGCAAATCCGCCGAATCGCCCGGCCGATAAACCAGCGCGCCCGCATCCAGCGAGATGAGCTTATCGCGCACGGCGAAGGGCAACTCGGCCATCCAGTTCGCGATCTGGTTCCAATAGCGCACGTGATACTGATCCGCGACCTCGTAACGCCAGCGCCAGGAGTCATCAAAGGCCTGATACATCACCTTGCCCGCACCGAAGGGCCGCTCGACGACCGCCGGCACTTTCCTGCCGGCGACACTCGCCTCCACCAGCGTCTCCGCGCCCGGCAGCGCCGTGGCGGCGTGTGCAAGTTCGCCCACACTTCTGCGTTTTGCGTCTTCTCCGGCGACAGCGCGAAAGGGGCCATGGTCGCCGCGCGCTCGCTCAACGACAGCTTCATGCCCGGCTCGCGGGCGGGCGCCGCTTTCCACTCCACGGGAAACAGCGGCGCCAGCGGCGTGCCCACGTATTCCTTCAGGCGCATCCGCGAGCCATCGATGAAGATTAGCGCGCCCCCGCGATTGGCCACGAAGTCCCGGATCGACGTCAGTTCCTCGTCCTTGAACAGCGCCCGCGGCACCTCGCCGAAGATGATCAGGTCGTAAGGCTGCAAGACCGCCGGGTCATTGGGAAATTGCCCGTCCTTGTCGCCGCGACGGAAGCCCGGCTCACCCGCCGTCGCGCCCGCAATGATGGTGTTCACCTGCCACTGCTCGTCGCGGTCGAACATATTGCGCAGATACCGCGTCTCCCAGCGCGGACGGCCATCGATGATCAGGATGCGGCGTTTTTTGCGTAAGTGCACGCACCCGCAGGTTCATCGTATTATTGCCCGGCTCGCGGTCGCCTTCCACGTTCGACACGCTGACCTTCAATTCCAGCGGCACGGAGGTCAGTTGCGTATCCGCCGCTTTGTTTTTCAACCGCTCCTGCACGCTCTCGCTGAGCGGAAACGAGAACGGAATCTTGCGCAGGTTACTGCCTTCCGAAACGAGTTGTTGCTGCCACAGCACCTTGTCGCCGTCCTGCACCATCACCGTGAAGGGAATCCCCGCCGGCAGATCGTCTTTCAAGGTGATCTGTCCCGAAATGCGATCCTCGAAAAAGACCGCGTCCGGCGCCTCGATCTTCACCACCGCCAGATCGCGCGGCCGCACGTCGCCGCCGAAGCCGACGGTGTAGATCGGCAGTCCGCGGGCGGCCAGGATCCTGGCGACCTCGAGCGGGGATTCGCCCTCATTGTGCTGGCCGTCGCTGAGAGCACCACGGCTCCGCGCTCCTGCTTGCCATCGCTGCTCGCCGCACTTTTCAAGGCGGTGGCCAGGTTGGTGATCTCACCTTCCGGCTGGGGCAGGCCGATCGGCAGCGTGGAATCGCGGCCTGTCGGCTGCCACAACTTCTTCGGCTCCGCGCCGTCGATCTCAATCAGTCGCACGTCGAATTTTTCGCCCAGGCGTCCCAACAACTTCTCCTTCTCTCCTTCGAGCAGGAGCGATTGCAGCCGCTGCCAGCGCGCCAGGCCGTCAAATTTCGACAGAGCTGTCTTCAGCGGCGAATTCTCGCCGGGCGACATGGCCTGCAAATTCTGATCAAAACGCGCGTTCACTTCCTTCTGCCAGCGGGCCGCCGCCTCGCCCAGGCGCGCCAGATCCTGCGCCGCGCGATTGCGATCGTCGAGTTGCTTGACCTCGCGGCTGGCCAGTTCGCGGGCGGATACGCTCAGTTCGCGCACGAAGGCGTCCAGGCGGTCCGGTTCGAATCCCGCGCGCGCCAGCGCATCCCGCGCCACGCCGATCTTCGCCTCAAAATCACGCGTCAGCGCCCGCCACCCATCGGCATTGGCCGCCACGTTCTCCTGGCCCTTCGCCGCCAGCGTCTGCGCTTCCGCCAGGGCTTCGCCCGCTTGAGGCAGATCCATCTTCACCGCCTCGGAACGCCACAACCCGAGCCGTTGCAAAATAAGAATCTTCCGGCCCGTGCTCATCGAGGTATCGGTGAGCCCCATGCTCTTCGAGCCGTCGACAAAGAGCAGCAGTCGCGAAAGCTGGCCGATGATTTTCCGATGATGCAGCACGGGCCCGCCAAGCATCACCACGATCATCAGCACCACGAGCGACCGCAACAGCGGCAACAGCACGCGCAGCCACCCCGGCCGGCCGCGCATCTCGCGATGATACAAAAACCAAGCCGCCCCGCCGAGAAGCAGCGCCAACCCGAAGGCCAGATACCAAGGCCAATCCCCGACGAAACGCAGCGATGTCTGGACGTGTTCGGGGCTCATGTCCGCGATCCATGCCTCTGCGGCATGCCTTGCGGAAAGCCATCGTCCACCTTCGCCCGCCGCACCCGGGCGAAGCGTTGCTGCAGGAACAACTCGGCGAAGATCAGCACGAGTAGCAGCCCCAATAGCGGGCGCCAGAACTCGCTGCCAAAGCGACGTGTGCGGTCCAGTTGTTTGTATTCCGCGCCCGAGTGCACCACCGACACCCCGTGCGATTTGGCGAAGTCGGCGATCTCGTTGTCGGTCAATTCCTGCAGGTCCGATTCCCGGCGCGACGTATTCACGACGAAATGGGTGGCCGTTCCGCTCGGCCCGGTCAGCGTGTAGAGTCCCGGTTGCTGGGTCCGGCCATACTCCACCACACCACGCTCGTTCTTCTTCACCACCGGCAGTTCGCGCGTTGTTCCATCGGGGAGCATCAGTGAGGCTTTCTTCCCGGCATCACCGACGGGCAGAAACGCCACCAGCGGCTTGCTCACCTCGAGGTTGCGCGGAGGAAAAACCGTCGATGCCAGGTAGATCGCCAGCCGTTGCATCATCGGCAGGTAGCATGGGCGCATCGGCAGATTGCTCCAGTCCGCATCGCACGGCACCGCGCACTGAATCACGCGCCCATCTCCGAATGGCTTCTCAACCAAAAACGGATCGCCGGTCGTCAACCGCGCCACGATGGTCGGCGCATTCGCACTGGCCGTCGCGGGCTCTTTGAGCCGGTACCACATTTTGATCGCCGCGTCCGACACGGTGCCGTTGCGAGGATCGTTGAAGAGATCCAGCGCGGGATGATCGAAGCGTTGCGACACGATGCCGATCGACGGCGCACTTTCTTTCAAGTCTCCACCCAAGGCGCCAAACGCGAGCGGCAACAATCCTTTGCCATCGTTGAACAGCGTCGAGTTCGCCCACGAGGCGTCCACGCGATTGCCGGGAAAAATCAGGAGGCCACCGCCATTGCGGACGTATTCCTCCAGCGCGTGAACCTGCCCGCCATCCAGTTGCCGCACATTGGCGAGCACAACCACGGCGGAGGCGTTGATGCCCACCGCATCAAGGTTCTCCGTCCGGACGACCTTGGTGGAAATGAGATCAGCCAAGGCCACCCGCCCGGTGGCGCTGTAAGGTTGGAGCGCGATCTCCGCGAAATCCGTTTCGCCCTTGAGCGGTTCCGCGCTCGGATCGCCATTCACCAGCAGCACTGGGATCTTGTCCCGCACCGGAATGCTCGCGAGATAGCTGTTGTCCGCCTTGAGCGGATCGGCGTCGGCGACGACCTCCACGACATGCGAACCGGCCGTATCGAAGGCGTGAGTAAAGAGCACCTGCCCCTTCTCATGCGGCCCGAGCCGGATTTGCGTCATCGAGCGTTCCTTGCCGTCGGCCTTGAAATACACGCGTAAATCCTGGTACGGCACGTCGCCGAAGTTCCGCAGGTTCGCGCGGACTTGAATCTTCTGCCCGACGCCCACCATGAGCCGCGAATAGTCCAGCGACTCGATTGCCACGTTGTCTTTCACTTCGCTGCCTACGTCGAAAAAGGTGATCTCCGGCGGCAGCGGCAGCTTGCGCAGGCGGTCCAGCATTTGCCCGACCTCCGCATCTTCCGTGGCCTCGAAACTGATGCGCTGAAAATCCGTCATCACCACCAGGTTCCGGCTCGACTCGTGCATCTGCCCGAAGACGTTCGTCGCAAAATCCAGCCCCGCCGGCACCGTGGCCGTGCCGTAGCTCGCCTCGATCGACTTCAGCGCCTGCGTGAGGCGGGCGAGATCGTACGTCGGCTCATCGAGCAGCGGCGCGCCGCCCTCGCCCATCAGCACACCTGCGCATCCGAGCCGCGTGGCAATTCGTTGAGCAACCGCGCCGCTTCGTCCTTGGCCAGCGAAAAATTGGAAGTCCCCGCCCGGCTTGCCGCCATCGAATAGCTGTTGTCGAGCAGGACCACCGTCGACGTCCCGTGCCTCGCCGACCAGCTTGTGCATCCCCTTCCACACCGGACGCGCCATGCACAACGCCAGCACCGCCGGGATCGCCGCGCGAATGATCAACAAGATGATCTGCTCGATCTTGATCCGCCGCTGATTGGTGCGCAGCACCGCCTCGAGCAAGTGCATCGCCCCCCACTTCACAACCTGGAACCGGCTCTTGTGAAAGAGATGGATGATGATCGGAATGGCCAGCGCGAAGACGCCACCCAGGAGAGCAATGTTGAGGAAGCTCATGGGGCGGGGGCAGGAGGGGGATTGGAAAGGGAATCAACATCCAACATCCAACATCCAACACCCAACATCCAATGGGCCGCTTCGGGAGCTTCTTCTTGAATCCGGGAGGATAGGATTTGCGTTGCTGCGCTGTACGGACGCTTTGATAGAAAATGCGAATGAGTTGCTGCGTTTCCTCAATGAGAGAATCGATCTCCGCTGGATTTGGAAGTTGAGTTGCTCGTTGTAGCAGACGTAACGCGCGCCAAGTCTCTCTTAGCTCCTTAAGACATACTTTGAGCTTATGAACGAAGTCTTCGAGTGACTCCGCCGCTTCCACTTCGCCGTGATGCAGGTACGGCGAGGTGCCCGAACGAATGAGTTGATTGCCCACCTGTCTCGCACCGCTACCCGCTGGCATAGAGTCATAGAGCGCGATGATCCGAGCGGCATGGACCAACATCCGCTCCTCCAAATCAAAGCGGCGCTTCCGCCTCTCCTCATTGGATGGTGGGCGTTGGATGTTGGATGTTGGATGTTCCGCCTTTTTCCTCATCCCCGCGCCCTCCGCCTGCTCACATACGCCGCGAGCGCCTCTGCATACGGCTGATCCGTGACGAATGGCACCAGGTCGATCTTATGCCGCCGGCAACCGCGAAGCAGTTCGCCGCGGAAATTCTCGAGGTTCGCGAGATACGCTTCGCGCAACAGCACGGGATCGAGCAGATGCTTCGCTCCCGCCGTTTCCAATGACTCGAATTGCGTCCATTGCTGGAAGGGAAACTCCAGTTCATCGCGATCCCAGATTTGGAAGATGAGGATTTCGTGGTGCGCGTGGCGGAAGTGGGCCAGCGCCTTGAGCAGTGAGGGCACATCGCCAAAGCAGTCCGACAAAATCACCAGCAATCCGCGCCGGTGCAGCTTCGGCACGAGATCGTGAAATACATCGCCGAGTTCCGTCTCCCCGCCGGGCTCGCCGCGCTGCAATTCATCGATGAGCACGCGCAGATGCGAGACCCCGCGAGCGCGGCGGAATGTATTTGCGGATCTTCGTGTCGAAGGTCACGAGCCCCACGCTGTCCTGCTGCCCGATCATCAGGTAAGCGAGCGAAGCCGCGAGCCGCGTGGCGTAATGGTATTTCGTCAGTCCGTTGCGGCCGTACTTCATCGAGCCGCTCAGATCGAGGAGGATCGTCGCGCGCAAGTTCGTCTCTTCTTCGTACTCGCGGATGTAAAAGCGATCCGAACGCCCAAAGACACGCCAATCGATGTGCCGGATTTCATCTCCCGGCACGTACTGCCGGTGTTGTTTGAACTCCACGCTGAAACCTTTGTGCGGCGAGCGGTGCATGCCCGAACAAAAGCCCTCCACCACCTGCCGGGCCACGACCTGCAGATTGCTGATCTTCTGCAGATCAGCGGGCGTCAGAAAATCCGAGACGTGCGCCATGCGGGAAAGGCGGTGGCTTTATTTCTTAATCTTAATCTTACTCCTAATCTTAATCTCTCTGAGGGACCGGAGATTAAGAGTAGGATTAGGATTAGGATTAAGAGTAAGAGTCCGAGCGGCCATGCGGGTTGATGCGCGATGGATTGAGGTTACAGCACGCGCTTCGATTCGCCCCGCGGCACGGCCTTCACGATGCGCGTGATGATGTCGTCCACCTTGATGCCTTCCGCCTCCGCGTTGAACGTCGGTACCACGCGATGCCGCAACACGGGCAGCGCCAGCGCCTCGACATCGTCCGCGGTGACGTGGAAAACGCCCGCGCAACACCGCGCGCACCTTTGCCGCGAGCACGATATTCTGGCAGGCCCGCGGGCCCGCGCCCCAGTCCACCAGATCCTTCACCCAGGCCGGCGCGTCGGGGTTGTTCGGCCGGGTAAAGCGCACGATATCGAGGCACGAAATCCATCACGTGATCCGGCACCGGCACCTTGCGCACCACCCGCTGTAACGCCTGGATCTGCCGGCCATTGATCACCGGCTGCAGGTCCGCCTCGAAGGTGCCGGTGGTGCGGGCGATAATCTGCCGCTCATGCTCGCGGTCGGGATATTCCACCTTCACCAGGAAAATGAACCGGTCCTTCTGCGCTTCGGGCAGCGGATAGGTGCCCTCCTGTTCGATCGGGTTTTGCGTCGCCAGCACGAAGAAGGGGTTCCTCCAGCTTCAGCGTGTGGCCGCCCACCGTCACCGAGTGCTCCTGCATCGCCTCCAGCAGTGCCGCCTGCGTCTTCGGCGGGGTGCGGTTGATTTCATCGGCCAGCAGCATCTGGGTGAAGATCGGCCCCCGCTGGAAGACAAACTGCCGGCGGCCCGTCGCGGGGTCTTCCTGGATGATGTCCGTCCCTGTGATATCCGCCGGCATGAGATCGGGTGTGAATTGGATGCGCCGGAACGAAAGATCCATCGTGCGCGACAGCGAGCGAATCATCGCCGTCTTCGCCAGCCCAGGCACCCCCTCGAGCAGGCAATGCCCGCCTGCCAGCATGGCGATCACGAGTTGCTCGATCACGTCCTGTTGACCGACGATGAATTTCCCCATCTCGTCGGCGATCCGCCGGTACGCATCCACCAGCATCGCCGCGGCGGCTTTGTCATCGAGAGGCACGTCGGCCGCGGGCGCGGGCTTGTCGGGGCTGGAGGTCGTTCGGGTGGGCATGAGAGGGAATGGGAAGCGGAGTTTCTAGAAACTAAAACGCCGTTCGGCAAGAAATGCGGCGAACGGCGTCAAACGGGGGCGAGGAAAAGCACTCGCGGCAAATTAAGGCGTCAAATCCAAGCCTCCGCGAGGCGTCTCGACATTCATGGAGGAAGGCGGACCAAACACCGCGGCGCCACCCGGAGGTTGCGACGGCAGCCACTTGGCCGGATCCTCGGTGAGCTTGCGGAAGCTCGCCAGTTGATTGACAAAATCTTCGCCTTCGGCGGCAGACACCGACACCTTCTCCTTCACATAGTCGCCCACCTGGGTAGAGACTTGGGTCACGCGTAGCACAGACCCCTTCGGCAGCCAGGCGTCCTTGCTCACAAACGCCAGGGCAATCGCCGCCGCCGCCGCCAGCGCGGTCGCGGAGCGCCGCAAGAAGCGATTCGGCAGGCGGACATCGAGCAGCTTCATGCGCTGTTCGGCCGTCAACGCGAGGGAGATTTTTCCCTCTTCGCGATCAAAAGTTTCCTCGATCATCAAACCCAGGTCGATCGTCTTGTAGACGTCTTCCCGGCACTCCTCCGAAACGGCGAGCATCGACTCGACGTAGAGGCGCTCCTCCGGACCGAGCTCGTTGAGCGCGTAATCCGTCAGATCTTGATCGGACAGTTTCCCTCTCACCTCAGGCCACTCCCTTCTTCAGATAGATGATCTTTTCGTCCTTGTCGTCGCGATCCATCTTGCCGCGCAGGTTGCGCATGGCCGCGTTCAGCAGAAAGCCCACATTCCCCACGCTCAACCCGGTGATCTCGCTGATCTCCTGGTAGGAATGGTGATGATGAAAACGCAGGCGGACGACTTCGTATTGATTCTTCGGCAGCTCCTTCACGAGTTCCATGAGCCGCTCCACGCGTTCCTTGCGCTCCAGCTCCATCAGCGGCGTCAACCCTTCGCAGCGCTTGGTCTCAAACTCCTGCGCCTCGACGTAGATGTAGCGGTCTTCCTTTTTCAGCGACTTCAGCGCGCAATTGCGGCACACCGTGAAAAGCCACTGCGAAAGATGCCCCTCGATGTTCTCCTGCTCCTGGTTATGCAGGCGCATGAAAGTCTCCTGCACCACATCGCGCGCCCGCTCGATTTCCCCCACGATGCTCATCGCATACTGCAAAAGAGGACGTTCGTAACGTTCGAGGGCGCTTTGGACCCAGGCGGCTTTCTTTTTCTGTTTAGTGCCAAACATGTGGTGATTTCTGGAGGTGAACTTCGCTTTAGATAATCTCTTTGCGTCTCTTTTGCTGGCTTTTTCTGGCAGTTTTTTTCGATTTTCGGATAATGAGTCGTAAGAGTCTATCTACAATAGACTTAGAGCATTCAGTTTAGGGTGGCACCGCACGCCAGGGGCGCGACACGGGAGTTCCGGGGAGCGCACTCGTCCCGAGTGCTGGTTTCGGCGTCCCGCCGAAACGAACTTTGGCCAGACGCAAGCCGCGGGACGTGTTGGTTTTCCAAGGACTGCCGGGAAAAGTTCGCGAAGGCGGGGACGCCTTCGCCGACACTCGAGACGAGTGTGCTCCCCGGAGTGCCGCGACCCCGCCTTTCATAACGGCTATACTATTACTTGAACCGCTCTCAATATGGCGTCTTCCCCTGCCCGGAACCGACCCATCCCCTCGTCCGTCCGCTTGCGGGCGGCTAGTTTCGAGGATGAGCGCCGAAAGGGCACGCCAACGAGGACGAGGGGCGGCACTCGGGATGGGCCGGATTACTCTGGCCGGATGTTCTGGTTCATCCGGAAGAAATTCTCCGGATCATAGGCCCGCTTGATCCTGGCCAGACGGGCGTAATTGGCGCCGAAAGCCCATTTCACGCGATCGGTTTCCTCGGCAGTGAGAAAGTTCGCATAGGCGCCGGCGGTGGCGTACGGCCGGGTTGCGAGATACACTTCCCGAGCCCAGGCGATGCCCGCGAGGTCATCGGAGCTCGGTGTCCACCGGCCCTGCACGTTCATCACGAAATTGGCGTCCCGGTTGCCGTAGGCGGTGGCATCGGCCGGCACCCGCCCCGCCTGACCGCCCAGTTGCGCGACGAAAATCTCGCACTCCGGCGAGGGCAACTCACCGGCCAGGGAGACGATCTGGTCGAGAAAGCCGTCCTTCAGCTCGACGAAGTTGTGCGACTTCCAGTGGTTGCGCGCCCCCGGCGTAAGCATGGGATCGAAGGCCTGCTGCCAGGCGGCATACGGCTGCATGCCGATGTGCCCGCCGAGCACGGTCCCAAAATCCGCCAGCGGGGCCACGAGTTTCCTCCCCTCCTCTTCCGCGCCAAGGTAGCAGAGCGCGAAGGCCACGGTGTCCTGCCCATGGACCTCCGGCGGAAGGAACGGCAGGGGCGGTGCCTTGCGCAGCACCGTCCACAGCGTCAGATCGTCCGGCGCCGTCGCCACGAACTCCCGATATTTCCGCAGCACCGACCAGGCCTCCGACCTGGGGAAAAACAGCAGGCCGGTCAGGACGTTCGGACCGACCGGGTGCAACTGGAATTCGAATTCCGTGACCACGCCGAAATTTCCACCCCCGCCTCGCAGCGCCCAGAAAAGGTTCGGATGAGAGCTGGCACTGGCGCGCAGGCATTGGCCATCGGCCGTAACCACCCGCGCGGAAACGAGGTTGTCGGAAGTGAGGCCGTGTTTGCGGGTCAACCAGCCGAAGCCGCCGCCGAGCGCGAGGCCGGCGATACCGGTCGTGGAATTGATGCCGACCGGGGTGGCCAGGCCGTGCAACTGCGCCGCGCGGTCGAGGTCCGCCAGGAGCGCGCCCGGTTGCACATAGGCGCGGCGCGCCACCGGATCCACGCGGACATGGCGCATGGCGGAGAGGTCGATCATGGCGCCGCCTTCGCAGACCGCGAGGCCGGCGATATTGTGCCCGCCTCCCCGAATGGAGACGGTGAGCTGGTTCTGGCGGATATAATTGACGGAATGCACGATGTCCGTCTCGGTGCGGCAGCGCAAAATCACCGCCGGCCGGCGGTCGATCATGCCGTTCCAGACCGTGCGGCCTTCTTCGTAGGCCAGATCGCCGGGCAGGATCGCCGAGCCACTGAGGCGCTGTTGAAGAGCTTCGAGGTTGTTCAGGGCAGCAGTTGTCATTTTCGTGGTCTTTCTTGGTTGGTATCGACGCTAGGTGCGCGTCTTGCGGCCATCCTCGTTCGCTGCTTGACCAAAGTCCTTTTCGAGACCTGATTATTTCCTCATCTCTCCACGTTCGGTTTTTTGCCCGGCAAGAATCACGACAGCGACCATGGTGCATCGTTTTCCATCCTTCGAGATCGACGAACCCGCTCGCGAATTGCGGGCCGGCCCGCGCGTCCTGCCGCTCCAGCCGCGAGTGTTCGATCTCCTCGTGTACCTCGCCAAAAATCGCGACCGCGTCGTCTCCAAGGACGAACTGCTCGACACCATCTGGGCGGATGTCACGGTGGCCGATGGCTCGCTGCAACGTGCCGTGAGCCTGGCCCGCGCCGCGCTCGCCGAGGCAGGTGCACCCGATGTCATCCGCACCCATGCCCGGCGCGGTTACCGCTTCTGTGAGAGCGACGCCCCGAGTGCAGATGCCAGGGCGACCGCCCACCCCATGCCGTCCAGCGCTCTCGAGCGTGCCCAC
The DNA here is from genome assembly GCA_037200205.1 of Chthoniobacter sp. GTDB lineage: Bacteria > Verrucomicrobiota > Verrucomicrobiia > Chthoniobacterales > Chthoniobacteraceae > Chthoniobacter. The sequence continues at coordinate 62,392 of JBBCHV010000034.1, read as the reverse complement.
GCCGCCTGCGCCGGGCACGACTGGCTCACGGCGATCGCCGCCTTCGAGGAGATGGACGATGGTCCCGAAGCCTTGAGTGCGGACGATTTATACTGCTGGGGGCAAGCCGCCCAGCACGCCGGCCAATCCCGCAACGCCATCCCGCCACTCGAACGCGCCGTCGCCGCCTACCAGAAACGAGGCGACAAAGCCCGCGCCGCCTGGGTGGCGATCCACCTCGCGCAACTGCGCCTGGAGTGGCGGGAGCCCATCCTGGCCAATGGCTGGTACCAGCGCGCCACGCGTCTGCTGGAAAAGGAGCCGCCCTGCCGCGAGCAGGGCCACCTCGCGCTGCTCGGCTGCCGCATGGCGTTTTATCACAACGATCTCGAAAAGGCCCTGGCCCTCGCGGAACAGGCCCGCGCGGCCGGCGAGCGGTTCGCCGATCCCGATCTCGAAAGCCTGGGCCTCGTATTTCTCGGGGAAGCGAGCATTTACCTCGGGCACATCCGCGAAGGTCTCGCCGCCATCGACGAAGCCGGCGCCTCCGTGGCGACGAACGATTTGAGCCCGTGGGCTGGCGGCCTCATCTATTGTGGCGTCATTTATTCCTGCATCGCGCGGGCGGACTGGCCCCGCGCCGGGCACTGGACCGAGCAGTTCACACGCTGGAGCAAGGACAAGGGCATCACCGCGTATCCGGGTCTGTGCCAGATTCACCAGGCGGAGATGCTGGCCGTGCGGGGCGAACTTCGGCAGGCGGAGAGCGAAATCCGCGCCACCTGCGCCATGGTCGCCCAAGTGGCGCCATGGATGGAAGGCGAGGCGTGGCGGGTGCTCGGTCAAATCCTGCTCGCCCGGGGAGAGTTTGACGAGGCCCGAAAGGCCTTCGCCCGGGCGACGGAGCTGGGCTGGGAGTCGCAGTTCGATCTCGCGCTGCTGCACCTGGCCGAAGGTGACGCCCACCGCGCCGCCACCCTGCTGGCCCGCATCCTCGCGGAAAATGCGTGGTCGGCCCGCTCCCGACGCGGACGCACCCTCGCCCACCACGGCATCGCCGCTGCCACCGCCGGGCGCCTCCCGGAAGCCCGCGCCGCCATGGCCGAACTGGAACGTGACCCCGATCTGGCCTCCACCCCCGCCCTTCAAGCCTACGCCACCCAGGCCCGCGGTGAGCTCGCCGTGGCCGAGGGCCGCCGTCCCGACGGCATCTCCTTGCTCCGCAGCGCACTCCGCACCTGGATCGAAATCGAAGTCCCCATTGCCGCCGCCCACACCCGCCTGCGCCTGGTCTCCCTGCTGGCCGCCGAAGACGACCGCGACGCCGCCCGGCTCGAATTGGCCGCCGCCCACGCCACTTTCCGCCGCGCCGGCGCCGATGGATGGCTGATCATCTGCGGGCAACTGCAAGCGCACCCGGATTCCGCGCCCACGAGCAAGCCCGGGAAAGTGGTGCTGGCTTAGCGAGCGACAACGCCACCGTCGCCTTTTACCAAAGACAAAGAGACGACGTCCGACGGAGCGATTGTGTCAGGAAGCGCGGGAGTCGCGCGGACGGACACTGAAGACTTCGTCACTGCGCAATCCTTCGATTTGCGATTCGCGGACCGTGGTCACCGCCACCGTTTCGCCCACAGCATTGAAGACTTCCAGTTCGTAACCCGGCTCTTGACCGACGCTTCCCTGATAGTACTCCACAATGGTGGCCACATCCCCACGCCGAAGGCTCTCCTTAGGCAGGTCTTCGACTAAGGCAACTCGGCTGAACAATGGATCCTTCACGGTTTTTCAGGATATAACGTAATTGGGAATGATGCAGCGATAGTTCATGCAGAGTGGATGTGCTGATCGGCGGAGCGCGACAGGCAAGAGTGAATCCGCACGCGCATTTTTGACAGGCGACACCAAATAGTGTTCAATTGCGCATATGTCAAGCTGGGCGATGAAGAGACCGCTGGCGTCAGACTAGCGCGGCAGGAATGCCGTGTGAAAACAGACTTAAGGGCACCTCTGGAAAGGTCGCGTTGGAGTTTTGGGAGGAGACCGGGGTGGTTGGCGGGGGATTTTCCCGCTCGAAAAGGTTGGTCGATCAAGCAAGGCGGTCAACGACCACGGCTCCGCTCGTTCTGGAGTTGGCTCCCGGCCTTCTTTAGCCTGGCCGGGCGGTCGGCGCCGCGCTCATTTTCGCAAGCAGGCGTAGCGATCCATATTATACACCAGGTTGCAGAGATGATTGTGGGCCGTGGCTCGAGCCAACCCGATGCTCCGGCAAAAGTCGGCTCCCATCTGCGCCATCCGTGCAAAGATGTGCTCTACCCGCACGCGGATTCGGCTGATGGTGTGGTTGCTCTTTTGCTCGGCCGCACTCAGGGCCTGGCCTCGGGGGGCTTTGCGCAGCAGGAATTCCTCCGCCCCCAAGGCCAACAAATGCGCTTCGTGTTCCTCGCTGTGGTAGGCCGAGTCGGCCAGCACCGCCCGGTCCTGGGCATCGACCAACTCCTTGAAGACCTGGCTGTCATGCACGTTGGCCGGCGTCGTCACGGCTCGCAGAATGAGCTTGGTCTGCGCATCGGCTTTCACATGGTTCTTCCACCCGTAGTGCACTTCCTCGTTCTTCTTCGTCCAGCGCGCGGCACTGTCCTTCTGCCTTCCGACCGCCGGGTTGTGATCGAACTCGGCGGGACGTTCCCCTTCTTTGATCCGCCGGTTCTGCTCTCGGTCGTTGCGCTGCCGGGGCGCTTCCACAAAACTGGCGTCCACGATGCTGCCGGCGCGCGCGATGAGTCCTTCGCCCTCCAGCATCGCCCCAAAGGCCGCAAACAACCGCCGGCTGCCCGCGCGTCCTTCGGCTTCGATGCGCTGCTTGAAGTCCCAGAGCGTCTTGGCGTCGGGAATGGCGTCGCCGATCCGCAGCCCAAGGAAGCTCTTGAAACTCGTCCGATCGAAGATTTGCTCTTCGGTGGCATCATCGCTGAGGCCGTGGAACTTTTGCAGCACCAGCACCTTGAACATCAGCACCGGATCAAACGGCGGCTTACCGCCCTTGCTCCAGTCCCGCTGGGCGTAACCGCTTAACTCCTCTAACAACGGTCGGAACCTTTCCCAATCGATCACGTCCCGCAGTTTCAAAATCCCCGTCGTTTTACTGGCCACCGCTTGTTCATGTTCAATCGCGGCAAACAATCCTCCTCCGGTGCTCTGGCGGTAACGCTTCATACTTCACCCTCTCCTCCATTTTTCCCCGGTAAAAGCTTTCTCTGAAGAAATGTGGGTTTCCAGAGGTGCCCTTAATGACAAATCCATCGCTCCGCGTAGGCAGTCGCCATCGAGCGCCTCATCCTGTTGCTCGACGCACCCTTTCGCAAAGCTGCCTACAGGCAAATCGCACCCAACCCAATCGAACCCTCATTTTTTCGCGCCTGTTCCCATTCGTGATTCCTGGTTCCGCGGTCCCCTCCACGCTCGACACGCCAAACCCCGCCCTTTAGAAATTGCCCCGGTTCGTCCCCTCCCCGGCGGGCTTTATTTGTCCCGCACCTCTCCCGAGCCTGGCTCGAGGTAAGAAAAGCTGTCGCCCTTGAATACTCCGCAGATATTTTCCGATCCCACCGGCCGCCGGAAGCTGCTCATCGGCTTCCTCGCCGCCTTGCTGTTGTTCCTGCTGGCCATGTTCGGTTCCGCGTTTTTCTTCAGCGTGCGCAGCCGCTCGGCGAACGTGATGAATGCGGACGTCCTGGCCAGGAACGATATCAGACCCGCGGGCTCGGCGGTCGTCTATTCCTCCCGCCGGGCGCCGGTCAGCAATGCCCTGCTGGAAAGCTACCGGCGGGATTCGCTCCAGGCGATCGAGAAGGAGAAGACGGCGGAAAAGAAGACCGCCGGAGCCGCACCGGCCACGCCGGTGCCGGTGCCGGACGCCACGAAGGTCGTCGCCGGCTTTTACGCGCCGTGGCAGACGACGGGTCTTAATTCCCTGCGCAGCAATGCCGACAAGCTCACCCACGTGATGCCCGAGTGGCTGCACCTCTCCCGGGATGGCGGCAGCCTCGACCTCACCGACTGGCAGGTGCCGGAAAGCTCGCGCTCGCCCGAGATCAAGCAACTCGCCCAGCAGCACGGGTTGCAGGTCTGGCCGATGCTCAACAACTACGATGAGACGCTGGGCTTCGACGCCAAGCGCGTGCACCAGCTCCTGCAGACTCCCGCGCTGCAACAGAAGCTCGCCGCAGGGATTCGCGACTGGCTCCTGCAACAAGGCTACCAGGGCCTGAATCTCGATTTCGAGGCCCTCGCCGAAGCGGACTACGTGAAGCTCGGCGATTTCGTGAAACTGCTCGGGGCCACGCTGCATGCGGCGAAGCTCGGCCTGAGCATGGACCTCGAAGTGATCCGGCTGAAGAGCAAGGCGATGCCCGCCTATGTGGCGGCGAATGACTTCGTCATCCTCATGGCCTACGACGAGCACGATGCCAGCTCGGCGGCAGGCCCGATCGCCTCGGTCGGCTGGGCCTCGAAGGTCCTGGTCGACGCGCTCAAGGTCATCCCCCGCCCCAAGCTGGTGCTCGGCATCGGCGGCTACGGCTACAACTGGGCCACGGGGAAAAAGGAGGCCGACGCGATCAGCTACCAGGAGGCGCTGCTGCTGGCCCGCGATTACGGCCCGCAGGGCCAGGCGGAACAAGTGGTGCGCTTCGATGGCGACAGCCTCAATCCCCGGTTCGAATACGCCGACGAAAAGGGCATCAAGCACAAGGTGTGGTTTCTCGATGGGGTCACCGCGTTCAATCAGTGGGCGCTGGGCCGCCAGGCGAATGTGCGCGGGGCGGCGCTCTGGCTGCTCGGGTCGGAGGACCCGACGATCTGGTCGGTGCTGGACAAGAGCGCCCTCGCCAAGGAAACGCCCGTCGCAGCGCTGGAGAATATCAGCTTTCCCTACGCGATCGAGTTCACGGGTGAAGGCGAGATTCTCTCGGTCGTCGCCGAGCCCAGCACCGGTGCGCGCAAGCTGGTCCGCGATGCAAAAAGCGGGCTGATCACCGACTCGCAGTACACGCGCTTTCCTTCCTGCTACGTCATCCAGCGCCGGGGCTATCAGCCGAAGAAGCTCGCGCTGACCTTCGACGACGGGCCAAGCGAAGCCTTCACCCCGCCGATCCTCGCCACCTTGCGCGAACAGCAGGTGCCAGCGACCTTTTTCGTGCTCGGCCAGAACGCGGCGAATTTTCCCGGCCTCGTCCAGGAGATATGGCGCGATGGGCACGAACTGGGCAACCACACCTTCACCCATACGAATCTCGCCGTGGCGAGCCGCGAGCGCGAAGTGCTCGAGTTGAACGGCACGAAGCGCGCGCTGGAGAGCATCCTCGGGCGCTCGACCATCTGGTTCCGGCCGCCCTATGCCGCGGACGCCGAGCCGACGAGCGCGGAGGAGGTGCGGCCCATCGTGGTCGCGGCCCACCTCGGCTACGCGATGGTCGGGGAACTGATCGATCCGCAGGACTGGAATCTGTGGAAGGGCGAGCCGGGCTACCAGACCCTGCGCACGGGCGAGGAAATCGCCAAGTCGGTGGTGGATCAAGTGGGCAGCCTGAAATCCAACATCATCCTGCTGCACGATGCCGGCGGAGACCGCTCGGCGACAGTCAAGGCACTGCGGATTTTCATCCCGCAGCTCAAGGCGCAGGGCTACGAGTTCGTACTGGTTTCGAACCTGATCGGCGCCACGCGCGAGCAGGTCATGCCCGCGCTGAGCAAGAGCGACCAGGTCATTACCTGGATCAATGGGCTGATGTTCGGGCTGATCTTTTCGTTCTTCCGGTTCCTCGGCATGGCTTTCATGGTGGCGATCGGGCTGGGGATCGCCCGTGTGGCCTTCGTCACTACGCTCGCGCTGTGGGTCTATTTCCGCTCCAGGCCGCTCGGCCGTCCCATTGAAAATCCGCCCCTCGTCAGCATCATCGTTCCCGCTTACAACGAACGTGCGGTGGTCGGGCGCACGATCCGCAGTGTGCTGGCCAATGATTATCCGCGGACGGAGGTCATATTCGTGGACGATGGCTCGACGGACGGCACAGCCGACGCCGTGGAGAAGGAATTCACGGGCAATCCGGCCGTGCGCATCATTCGCCAGGCCAATGGGGGCAAGGCCGCGGCGCTGAATAACGGCATTTCGCAGTGCACCGGGGAGATCATCGTGGGCCTCGACGCGGATACGCAATTTCCGAAAGAGACGATCACGCGGATGATCCGCCACTTCCGCGATCCGCGGGTCGGCGCCGTCGCCGGGAATGTGAAGGTGGGCAACCGCATCAATCTCATCACGCGCTGGCAGGCGCTGGAATACATCACGAGCCAGAATGTGGACCGGCTCGCTTACGCGCAGCTCAATGCGGTCACGGTGGTACCGGGCGCGGTCGGCGCGTGGCGGCGCAAGGCGCTCGAGGAAGTGGGCGGATATCTGACCGACACCCTGGCCGAGGACATGGACCTGACGTGGCGCATCCGGCGCCAGGGATGGAAGATCGGCACGGAGGCGGGCGCCATCGCGCTCACCGAGGCACCGGCGACCACGCGCTCGTTCTTCAAGCAGCGCTTTCGATGGAGTTTCGGCACGCTGCAATGCCTCTGCAAGCATCGCGGCGCGCTCTTTCGCTACGGGTGGTTCGGCTGGGTGGGGCTGCCCACGCTTTGGCTTTTCCAGATCCTGTTCCAGGTGCTCGCGCCGCTGGTCGATCTGCAGGTGCTCTACTCGCTGCTCTCCTTCGGTTCGTCATGGTATTCGGAGCACTACCTGGGCGTGGTCAATCAAGCCGCGACGCCGCCGGGCGCGATGCTCGAGCAGACGCTGCTTTTCTATGCGCTTTTCTACGCCGTGGAGATGGCCGGCGCCGCCGTGGCGGTGGCGATCGATCACGATGGCTGGCGCCTGCTTCCGTGGCTTTTTCTCCAGCGCTTCTTCTACCGGCAACTCATGTATGCCGTTCTCTGGAAGGCCGTCCTCCGGGCCGTGATCGGCTCCCGCACGAGCTGGGGCAAACTCGAACGACGCGGGACGGTGAACATGGAGCCTACCCCCGGCACGTAGTTCTTCCCGGCTGTCATTCTGAGCGGAGTGTAACGAAGTCGAAGAACCCCGTCGAATTACCAGCGATAGCGACAGGATCCTTCGACTTCGCTGCCACTGACACGTTTCGTAAGTTGTTGGAAATCAGGGAATGTTTTGAACATCTAACATCCAACATCGAACACCCAACATCCAATGGGCGTCATCCCTGCACCAATCATAAGGCACGCGTTTTGTGACCCCTCAGGATGACACCGAGAGAGACCGCACTTATTTCACACCCACCTACGGCTGCACCGCCCAAATCTCGGCGACACGGTTCTCCGCCTGATCCTTGGGATCGAAAAGCTGGGGGCTGCCCATCGGCACGGTCTGAATCACATTCTGCACCGCACATTGTTTCCGCAACAGCTCCATCACGCTGGTCGTCCGGGTGAGAGAAATCTGGAGATTTTTCTTTTCGTCCCCGCGCTGGTCCGCATAGCCGAGGACCACGAAGATCGCGGCGGGATCACGGGCCATTTCCGAGAAGGGCGGCTGCTTGCTCTCCTTCACCACCCGCGCGATTTCTTTGTCGGATACCCGGGTGCGGCCCGTCTCGAACGAAACCGTGAGCAACCGCTGCAACCCCTGGGCGCGCTCGACGTAGGCATACAGCCGCTCCTTGTTCTCCGCGGTCACGTTCGGCATGAGATCGATGCGCTTGAGCACCTCCTGCCGCTCCGCTGTGGTCACCGAGGTCTTCTCCGGGGGCGCCACCGGCGCGGGTGTCGCCGACACAATCGGGTTCAAGTCGTTCTTCAGCCGGCTCAATTTCCACCCCAGCACGACCGCGCCAAAAAGCAGCGCCAGACCGACGGCGGCAAAGAGAACCCAGCCCGCGCCGGACGAACCGGACGACTTGGTGGTTGCTGAAGGATCGTTTTCCGCCATGAGCCGCCGACCTGTAGCGGGCGGGAGCCGCCGCCTCAATTCAAAACCTCCTGCGCAGATTGGCTTTGCCGCCGCCCCGCACCCGCGTCATAGTATCGCCGGTTGGCAGATGATCGCTGTGGGCGCAAGCCGGCAGAGGAAAGTCCGAACACCACAAGGCAGCATGCCGCGCAGAATGCGCGGAGGCGCCGGGCGAAAGTCCGGCGCGATGGAAAGTGTCACAGAAAACAAACCGCCCGCGGCGCAAGTCGCGGGTAAGGGTGAAAAGGCGGGGTAAAAGCCCACCGCCCGTCGCGCGAGCGCCGGGGCACGATAAACCCCATGCGGTGCAAGACAAAACAGGGAGCCGGGCCGCCTGCCCCGCCGCGCCTTCGGGCGTGGCACTCCCGGGTAATAGTCGCATCAGCGCGCCGCAAGGCGCGCGGCGGTCCGCGCCAGCGGGCTGAGAGAAATGATCATCGCCGGCACGGGTAACCGCGCCGGGACAGAATTCGGCTTATCGCCACCATATGAAGGCGCTCTCCGCGAGGAGGGCGCCTTCGCTTTCGGGCAGCAATCGTCCTCCTCCCTCGTCCTCGAAAAGTGAGCGCCATTCCACTCAGGAATCCAACGCAGAACGAACGCTCTTCAACAAAGCCGCCGTGCTGAACGGCTTCTTCAAAAAGCCCTGGGTCATGAGCTGCGGCGCATTCGAGGAGACGGCGCTCACGGCGATCAGCCGTACCCCCGGTTTTACTTTTCGCAGGGTATGGATCAGCGTAGGACCATCGATGCCCGGCATGAGCATATCGGTGATGACCAAATCGATCTGGGCATGGTGCCGGGCAAAGAGAGAGACCGCCTCTTCGCCGCTACTGGCAGCCAGCACCCGGTAATTATAGGCCGCCAGCGTTTCGCGCGTGATTTCGAGGATCGCCGCCTCGTCGTCCACGATCAAGATCTCCTCATTGTGCCCATGCATCGCCTCTCCCCCCGTCAGGCCGGGGTTCATCAGATGACTGTCGGGCGCGGCCAGATAGATCAAGAACGTTGTTCCTCTCCCTGCTTCGCTGGACACTTCCACAAATCCACCGTGCGCCTTGACGATTCCCAGCACGGTGGAGAGTCCGAGACCGGTGCCCTTTCCTGGATCCTTGGTGGTGAAAAACGGCTCGAAGATCTTCGGCAACACGTCGGCGGGAATTCCCGTGCCGGTGTCGGAAACCTTGATCTCCACAAATCTCCCGGTAAGTGGCTCGCGATGGAACTGGGTGGCACGCTTGTCCAGCACGACGGGCCGGACCTCGATACCCAGACTTCCCCCTTTGGGCATCGCGTCGCGCGCATTGACAAAGAGATTGAGCAGAATTTGATGCACCTGGGTGGCATCGCCTTGAATCAGCGGGAGATCGTCGGCGACCTTGGACCGCACTGTGATATCGCGCGGAAAAGTATCGCTCGCCAGCTTGACCACCTCGCCGACCAATTGCGGAATCTTCAGCAGGGTTTTCTGGACATCGACGCCGCGGGCAAAAGAAAGGATCTGCTTCACCAGCTCGGAGCCACGCTTTGCGCTGCTGCCGACCAATTCCAGCAAGCCGGCGTTGCCCGGGTTCCGCGGGTCGCTTTGAATGACTTCCACTGCCATCATGATCGGGCCAAGCACATTATTCAGGTCGTGGGCGATGCCGCCGGCCAGCGCGCCGATGCTTTCCATGCGCTGGGTGCGCAAAAACTGCGCTTCGATCTTCTTCTGCTCCGTCATGTCACTGTTGATATACAGCACCGATGTCGGCTCACCGCCCGCGTCGCGCACCAGCGTCTGCCGGCATTGCACCACTAGTTCCCGTCCGTCGCGTGCCCGCTGGCGCAACTCGCCGATCCACTCCCCCTTTTCATCCACCGCCTGGCGAATGGCGCTCCATTCGGGAGGCGCCTTCCCGAAAAGCAGTTCCTCCACCCGCCTGCCCACTGCCTCCTGCTGCGCCCAGCCATAGAGCCGGCTGGCGCCTTCATTCCAGTAGACGACGCTCTGGTTGAGATCGCACACGAGAATGGCGTCGCGCGCCTTGTCGAGCAGGGCCGCTTGTTCCTCGATCTTCTGCTCCGCTTTTTTGTTCTCCGTGATGTCCGTATTGATCACGAGAATGGATTTCGGCGCCCCCTCTCCTTCGCGGATGAGCGTCCATCGGCTCGCCACCACCAGTTGCTTTCCGTCCCGCGTCGCCTGCTGCAGTTCGCCACTCCATTCCCCGCACTGGATCAAGGTCTTCAACGCGACCAATGCCACCTGGTCCTGGCAAAGCAGTTGATTGGCGTTGCGGCCGAGGGCCTCGTTGGAGGTCCATCCGTACAAACGTTCCGCACTCTTGTTCCAAAACAGGATGCGCTGATTGAGATCGTTGACGCAAATGGCGTCCCGGGCTTCATCGAGCAGCGCCGCCTGTTCGAGGATTTGCTGCTCCGCGAGACGCCGCTCGGTGATGTCACGCGCCACCCACAGCACCCCCTGCTTCCCTCCCCCTTCGTCGAACATGATCTTGGCCTGGGCCTCGAGAAAGCGCACGCTGTGGTCCGGCAATTGCAGGCGATATTCGACCGCCCGGCTCGACCCTTCCTCGATGGCCTGCTCGAAGATCGCCTTGATGCTTGCCCGATCCGCAGGGTGGATATGCGCCAGGAAATCCGACCCGACCGCCGGCGTAGTCATCCCAAAGAGATTGCGGTGGGAAGGACTGGTCAGAATCAATCGGCCCTGGAGATCCACCACCGAGACGAGATCCTCCACGTTTTCCATGATATTCCGCAGGAGCGCATCGCGCTGCCGCAATTCCTCCGCCATGTGTTCGCGGGCTCGGCGCGCCGCCGCGTCTTTCAAGGCCCGGCGCACCGCCGCCACCAGCCGCTCCGGTCGCTGCTTCAGGATGTAATCGGTCGCGCCATTCCGCAGACTCTCGACGGCGGCCTCCTCGCCGAGCGTGCCGGAAAAGAAAATAAACGGCAATTCTTCGCGCATCTGGCGGGCCATTTCGAGCGCCCTGCCTCCGTCGTAACCCGGCAGCGAGAAATCCGAGATGATCAAATCGGCATTTTCACTTTCGAGAAGGTTCCGGAAGGTGTCGCGATCCTCTGCATAGACAATATCGCAATCGATGCCATTGCCGGCCAGCATCGCCGCGACCATTTCACGGTCCATCACGTTGTCCTCGAGGTGGATGATCCGCACTCGAGAGGCCGTCTTGTCTGGTGTTTGCAAATCGCTCATGCAGACCGGCCTGGCAATGGCGGCGGCTCGTTGATGACCGCCCAGAAGCAGCCGAGCTGCTTCACCGAATCCATGAACTGGGTGAAGTTCACCGGCTTGACCACATAGGCATTCACCCCCAGTTCGTAACTGCGCACCAAATCTTGCTCCTCGCGGGAGGAAGTCAGCATCACCACCGGGATCTTTTTCAATTCCGGGTCGGCCTTGATCTGCCGCAAGACTTCCAAGCCATCCACGCGCGGCATTTTTAGATCGAGCAGCACGACCACGGGGAGATCATTCGAGCGCCCGGCGAAGTCGCCGCGCCGATACAGATAATCCAGGGCCTCCGCTCCATCACGGGCCGTGTCGACTTCGTTGGCGACATTGTGCGCTTCGAGCGCCGCGAGCGTCAGCTCGATATCGTGTTCGCTATCTTCGACGAGAAGTATCCGCTTAACTTTGGTGGTCATTGAGATGGATTAATCGGTTGACTGATGCATAAATTGGACCCAGCGCCCGGCAAGGTGAAATAGAAGGTGGCACCCTCGCCCAGCTTGCCCTCGGCCCAAACGCGGCCTCCATGTCTTACAATGATCCGCTGTACATTCGCCAGCCCAATCCCCGTGCCCTCAAACTCTTCCGCCCGATGTAGACGCTGAAAGACACCGAATAGCTTCCCGACGTAGGCCATTTCAAATCCCACGCCGTTGTCGCGCACGTAGAACGCATCCTCATTGCCTATTTTCACATATCCTATTTCGATTTTCGCAGGGTCTCTTGGACGGGTATATTTTACCGCATTGGCTAAAAGGTTGACCAGGACCTGCCTTAAGAGAGCCGGATCTCCTTCGACAATCGGCAGCTTCTGTCGCTCCCAGACGACATTTCTTCCTCCGACTTCGATCCGAAGTTCCTGAATGACTTCTTCCACCAGGACATTCAAGTCCACATTCGTCCGGCGCATCTCGGCACGCCCAATGCGCGAAAAGACCAGCAAATCATCGATCAGTGCCCCCATCCGCTTGGCGGAGTCGGAGATCGTCTTGAGATATCGCCGTCCTCTGTCGTCCAGCGACGCCCCCGCGTAGTTATTGAGCAAATCGGCAAAGCCGTCGATGTGCCGGAGCGGCGCGCGCAAATCGTGGGATACGGAATAAGAGAACGCCTCCAGTTCCGAGTTGGCGGCGCGCAACTGAGTATTGATCGCCTGAACCTCTTGCGAACTGCGAAACATCTCCGCTTCCATCCGATTCACGCGGGTCAGGATTTCCCCGTTGGCACTTTCGGCATGCTGCCGCTGCTTGAGGAAATCGGTGACGTCCTCCACGCGATGGATGACGTACTCGATCTTGCGATCCGCTCCCAACACCGGTGAGTTCACCGGGCTCCAGTAGCGCTCCTCAAACGTTCCATCGGGACGCCGGATGTCGTATTTCTGGATCGCCATCGTGTCCGGTTGCCCCGTTTTGATGACCCGGTTCAATGACGCTCTCAGATTCGTCTCACCCGTCGCTTCGGGATCCTCGGGGTTGTCCGGCAACACGTCGAAAAGATGTTGCCCGAGGATGCCGCTTCGCTCCGTCATCGTCGCCTTCAAATAAGCATCGCTCACAGCTACGATGGTCAGATCCGGCGTGAGGACGAGGTAGAGCCCGGGCAACGAATCGAAGAGCGCGCGGAAATGCACGTGCACCTGATCGATGCGATGACGTTCCGTGATGTCGCGCGTGATCTTCACGTATCCTTTCAATTTCCCATGGTCATCGCGGATCGCCGACACGATCACATTCGCAAAAAAAACGCGTCCCGTCCTTGCGCACGCGCCAGCCTTCATCCTCCACACGGCCACTGTTCCGGGCTTCCGTCAGTTCCCGCTCCGGCTTGCCCGCGTCGATATCCTCCGGCGGATAGAGCCGGGAGAAATGGCGGCCCAACATTTCCTCGGCCTGGTATCCCGTGCTTCGTTCCGCTCCCCGGTTCCAACTGACGACACAGCCTTCCGCGTCGAGCATCAGGATCGCATAATCTTCCACGGACTCGACAATCGTGCGAAACTGCTCCTCGCTGGTTCTCAGCGCCTGCTCCGTCTGCCGTGGCACCGTCACATCGTCGATGGCCAGCAAGACTGCTTCCGTGTGGTTGCCCGGCCGATAAAGCTTTCGCCCGCTCAGCAGCACCGTGCGGCGGCCCGTGGTGGGAAGATCGTAGGCCCATTCCACATCGTCGAACTTCTCGTCCAGTTTCAATGCAGCTGCGACCAACCCGGCCAACCGAGGGTGATTCCACTGCCCCTGGCCGATTTCGGACAACAACCGGTTCTCCGTCTCCGCTGGAGAGGTATCGAAAGTTTCATAGTACGCCCGATTGGCCCTCTCCACTCGCAGATCGTAGCTGAGGACGAGCAAAGGCTCCTGCACCGTGTCCACAATGCTTTCCGCATAAAGCCGGGCCGTTTTTTGCACCAGCGCCATATTCTTGCGCACCGACAACTCGCGGCGGGTCATCCACGCGGCCAGTGCCATCAGCAGGATGAGGCTCGCACTGCCTGCGCTCACGACCCCGAGCGTGATGCGCGAGGCCGTCTGCGCCGCCAGCGTGCGCTGGCTCAACAAGCGATCCTCTGTTTCTCCCATCTGATAAATGGCTCCCCGAATGTCATCCATCAATTGCCAGCCTTCCGGCGTGCCCACGGCCGCCGCCACCACCTCCAGTCCCTCCTCTTGCCGCAGCTTCACTTGATTGTCCATCCGTGCGACCTTCCGTTCGAACAGCGGCATCAGCCGATCCAGCCGCTTTTGCTGAACGGGGTTGTCCAGGGTCAGTGCGCGCAGGGAATCGAGCGAATGCCGCGCCGTTTGCACACTTGGCTCCATCATCTCCAGGAACGGTTCCTTGCCCGTCAGCAAGTAACCTCTTTCCGCCGTCTCGGCATCGATGATGCCCGCCCGCGCATGTTCCAATTCCAGGCGCACCTCGAGCGAACGCTCGACGAGGCGCAAAGTCCGCAACATCCGCTTCGTACTCCAGAAAGCGTAGGTCACCCCCAGACTGATCAAAATAACCAGAGCGACGCCGATCACCCTATTCGTCGTTTCTCTCCTGCGCACCGATGGTGGAGCACTTTGATCCATGGATTTACCAAATCACTAAGGACCTTCGGTCGTAACTCCACGCAGCCCACAAGACAACGAAATTATGATCCGATGAGCGTAACACTTTTCGCCACATGCGTTATTCCAGCGTAGGGCGCGCTTCCCCGAGCGACTCGCCGGGGAAGAATCTCGGCATGATGCGGCTGCGACTCGTGCGGTTCAACGCCTCGCCCATCAATTGGGTGACGATACGGGCCAGCCGCCGCGCGTGAATCTCCGGATCGGCCCGATAGCGCGCGAGCTGCGGAGAAAAGAACTCCTGAAAGTGATCGCTATCGCGCGCAATCACTGCGGCGTCGCCCGGCACGCGCAGGCCGCGCCGCAGGAGCTCGCTCGCCGTCATCAACGCCGGCATCGAGCGCGCCACCAAGAACGCCGTGGGAGCCGCGCCTTCGCTCAATAATCCATGCAAACGCTGGCGGATGCTTTCCGGCGTCCCATCGTGGTGGGCGATGGTCGGGACGGCTGCGGCGCCCGACTTCGTCCGGAACGCCTCGAGAAATCCCGCCTCGCTCTCGCGATCTCCGGCCGTATCCGAAGCCTGCATCAGGAATACGATCCGCCGATGCCCGCGGCGCAGGAACTCACCCGCCGCATGCCGGCAGACCGCGCGATAGTCGAAATCGACCGACGGCAGCTTGATCCCTGGATGTCCCGAACCCGAAAGCACCGCGGGAAGCTTGCTTTCCACAAACCACCGCTGCATCCGCTCATTGGTCATGAACAGCAGCCAGGCTCCCGCCGGCGATTGTTTCGTCAGCGCCGCCAGATCCTTTTCCGGCCGGCGCGAGTACCAGCGGCGGCCGCTGTGAATCTCGAGTTGCAGCCCGGCTGGGGCGAGTAGTTCGCGCAAGCGATCCATCCAGCAAAGCGCAAAGGGCGGCACCTCCTGCAGCGGCAGCGGCGTCAGCACGCCCACCGTGCGCGACCGCGCCGGCTCTCCGCTATCCGCCCGGCTCACAATCGCCCGCTGGCGTCCCGGCGACACCTTCAGCCGTCCCTCCACCCGCAACCGCTCCAGAGCCGCCCGCAGCGTGGGCCGGCTGATATTCAACTGCCGGCTCAATTCCCGCTCCCCCGGCATCCGTCCCACCCAAATGCCTTCGTGGAGTGCCCGCCGCAAGGTCTCCGCCGCCTGTTCGACGAGGGACGGACGGGGGATGGCCAGGCTCATACCCGGCAGGATGATCCCGCCCGGCCAACTGGTCAACTCACCTGACCACGAGCCGGCATTTCGATGGCTAGCAGGCAGACGTCGTCGCCGAAGCCTTGCGCCGCGTAGGCCTGCACCGCCGAGACGATGCCATTCACCAGGCCGGTCAGCGGCAGGGAGGCTTGCGCCCGGGCGCATCTCGCGAGCCCCTCCACGCCGAGTTGCGCCCCCTCGGCATCCTCTACCTCAAACAAGCCATCGGTATAAAACAGCACGACATCTCCGTCCTCGAGCGTCCGCTCGTAGTCTCGGAAATCCACGTGCGGGAAGATGCCCAAAGCGGGATTGAAGTCACCGCGAGGCAGCGAGAGAAGCTCCACGGTTCCCTTCCCTCGGCCCACGTGGAGAGGAGGCGGATGCCCCGCGCTGGCGTAGCGCACCAGACGGCGTTCCGCATCGAAGACCGCATAGGCAGCGGTCACGAACATGACCCCCGTTTCCGTCGGAATGATCTCGATCAACCCGCGGTTCACCCGCGCCAGGATCTCTCCCGGCGCGGAGGCGTTCGCGCAGGCTTCCTGCACGAGGACGCGCATCATGGCCGTGATCAGCGCCGAGCGCACGCCGTGCCCCATGACGTCGCAGATGAAGACGCCGGCGCGGTGTTCGCCCAGCGGCAACACGTGAAACAAGTCCCCGCTCACCGCCGTGGACGGCAGGTAGCGGTGGGCAAAACGCAGGCTGCTGTCTTCCACCGCGGCTTCCGGCGGGAAAGCGGGGAAGCGCCGTGGAAGGAGCGTGAGTTGCATCTCGCGCGCCAGTGCCAGGTCGGTTTCCATCTGCTCGTTCCGCACGGCGACTTCGCGGCGCTGGATCTGCAACGCCTCCACGTGCGCCTCCAGCAAGGAAGTCTGCAAGCGCACCAGCGTGTGAACGTGCATCAATCCCAGGAACAAGCCTTCGCTATCGACGAGGATGACATCGTCGTAGAACTCCGCCGCCGCCCGCGAAAAGACCGCCCGCAGCACCGCATCGACGCTCATTTCCACCGACACGGAAAGCGAAGCCGGCGCCATGTGCGCGCGCACCGGCTTGCGCGCGAAAAGAGCATAACCGTAGCGCCCGCCGAGGAGCATCCCGATCTCGCGCCGCGCGCAGATCCCCGCTGGCCGCTGGCCCTCCAGCACCGCCATGTATTCCTGCTTGTGGCCGCGGAAACGCTCGAAGGCCGTGTCGGTCAACTCCGTCGCTTGCACCGCTTCGCTGTGCCCGATCAGCGTCCGCCAATCCACGATCCCATCCGCCATTTTCGGCTCGGGCGCGATGGAGGAAGTATTCGGTACAGTCACGGCAAAGGTGGCTGCCCAGAGTTAACACCCGGGTGGGGGGATATCGCTGTTACAATCGTGTGACAATGAAGGCGGTCCGGCCTCCCCATTGATCGACGACACCGTCCTCTATTCGCCGAGCCGCCAGAGGGCGCTATCCGTGCGGATATAAACGTGATTCCCGCTGATCGCCGGAGTGCACAGGATATTCTCCTTGGTTTCCGCGTTGAGCGGCAGTTGCAGGCTCCCGGTCAACGCACCTTGCGGCGCGCTCGTGTCGACGACTTGCACGAGCCCCTTTTCATTCACCGCCAGCACCCGCGTCCCTGCGCCCACGGGCGAACCGCTGAACGGTCCGGTGAGCCGCAATTTCCATTGGAGATCGCCCGTTTTCGTCTCTGCGGCGGAGATCACCCCCGCGCCATTGAGGCTGTAGATACGATCCCCCAGGACCAGCGGGCTGACGGTCGCGGGATTGATTTGCTTCGACCGCCAGAGTTGCGCGGGTGGCGCATCGCCTGCTCCCGGTGAAAGCGCGGTCACGCCATTCGACGGCGCGTAGACCACTCCCGCCGCCACCACACTCGAGCTCATCGTCGATGCGCCTTCGGCGTATTCCCACAGCCGGCTGCCGCTCGCCGCATCCACCGCCAGCAATCCTTTCGAGGATTGCAGTACCGCGACCGGCGCGGCATGTGCATCCGCCCGCCAGGGCACGGGACTCGTCCAGTTCGCGGCCTTCGGCCGGTCGAGTTTCCACAGGTTGGCTCCCGTCTTGGCGTCGAGCCCCAGCGAGTAGCTTTCGCTGTCGTTCTCGATCATCACCACGACGGTTTCGCCGATCACGATGGGCGATGACGCCATGCCCAGGCTGTTGCTCGCATTCGGGTAGTCCGTCGTCAGCCCGCGCACCCACAGCAGATTCCCATCGAGATCGAAAGCGCCGAGGTCGTTGCAGCTCCACAGGGCAAAGACGCGCTGCCCATCGCTGCATGGCGTGCAGGAAGCGATCGAGGTTTTCGGATGCGACATCGTGCGCCCCGTGGCCAGGAGTTGGCGTTCCCAGATCTGACCGCCGGTCGCCGCATCGAGGCAGAAGAGATGCAACCGCTCCTGCTTCGGACCGCTCGCACAGGTGAGGAAAAGCTTGTTCCCAACAATGATCGGGCTGGCCAGCCCGCGACCGGGCAGCGGCACAGTCCAGTCGATTTTCGGCTGCGCCGGAATTTGCGCATCCGGCGCCACCGCAGTGCTGTCCGGCCCGCGGAATTGTGGCCAATCCGCCGCCCACGCCGGCACGGTCAGCAGGAAAGCGAGGAGGGAGAACGAAGAGAGCAAACGCATGACGGGAGAAAACGGGGCGGTCATTTCGCTGCGGTGAGAATCGCCGTCCCGGCACTGTCGCAAACGCGAAGCTGAAACTCCCACTCCACCGTCCATGCTTCCTTCTGCTCATTCTGGCAGCATTTCACGAGGATGGTATTCGCGCCCTTATGCAAGTGGCACTTCAGCTTGTATTGATCCATCTGCTGGCCCCGATGATACTCATCACGCCCGAAGAGATACTGGCCATTGAGCCACACCTTCCACCCGTCCTTGCAACCCAGCCGAATCTCGGCGTCACGTTCCTCCGTCGAGTAAAACGTCGCCACGGAGTAAGCGGTCGCTTCCTTCAACATGCCGAGCGGTTTGTTGAAATCGAGTTTCCCGTACTCGTCGCCGCTGGTGAACGGCTGCCACTTTACCGGACCGCTTTTGCCGTCATAAGTGGCATCGAGCCGGATCTCATTTTCCGGCGGGAAGACCGTCTCGAAGCCCTGGCGGCCGGTATTCTCAAATGGCCCGATCACCTGCCATTGCGTGATAAAGCCGAAGTGTTTCGGCAAATCGACCGGCACCGAGAGTTTACGCAGTTCGCCCGCGATGATCCGCGTCTGGTCTTCGTCGCGCACCACTTCGAGCGCCGCGAGGTAGGCGGCCTTGGCCGGCCCGCCCTCCTTCGTTTTCGCGGCATCGATCAGCAGTTGCACCGCCCCGCGGCGAAGCTCCTGCACCGGGTCCGTGGACAACGTTGGTTCCACTGCCTTCGCCCTCGGCTCGTCCGCTCGTTTCAAAAGATCGAACGCCAGCCGCCGCGCCGCCGCGAGTCGCGTGGTGTCCTGAAGAAAGGCCACGATCTGCGCTACGGGCAACACCTGGCCTCGTGTATGCGCGTTTTGCACGATCGCGTCCCCGGCCACGCGCAGCCAATTGTCCGCCACCGGGCTGCCCTTTCCGGTCGCCGCGAGCAAGGCCGGCAGCGCGGCCGGCCCGGCCCGGACCACTTCCTGCCAGGCGGCACCGGCAGCTTCATTCCCCTTCCCCTCCGGTCCGACGTTCACGAGAGCCTGGAGCGACTCATCCAGTGCGCCTTGCAACGGCCCGACGCAGAGACAAAGGAATGGGAGGAGGAACAGTTTCATGCGGTGGAACAGCTACGGTGGTTCTACGGGCTCGCCGGCCAACTGGCAATCCGCCGCACCGTCGCGCCACTCAATTCGCCGGTATCGGCCGCGTCGGCACCACGCGCGACATGTCGCGTGACGATATGACGACACCTGCACTCCCGCCGAGGCGGCTGTCCTGTTTGGGGGCTGGCGGCTCATTCGCACAACCCGCGACCAGGACCAGCGAACCAAGAGCAAGCAGGCAACAATAGACGGGTTTCATGGGTCGGCGACGGGCCCGCGCGGGGGCGATTACTGGCCGATCTTCGGGCCGTCGCCGATGTCTTCCGGCGTGGGCATGTGGATATCGCGAATCCAGATGTTGCGATAGCGCATCGGGTTGCCATGGTCCTGTAGTTTGAGCGGACCCTTTTCCGGGTGGGCATGATACTCGCCGACTTTCCGGTGCGGCGTTTCGCCGATGAGCGCGGTGTGGTTTTGCGTGACGACGCCGTTGTGCAGCACGGTGACGATCAATGGCTTGGCCAGTTTGCCCTCAGCGGTAAAGCGGGGCCCTTCCACGATGATGTCGTAAGTCTGCCACACCCCTGGCGGACGCGAGGCATTTACCTGCGGAGGCATGTAGCCGTAGATCGCGGTGGCACCGCCATCGGCGTAGGTCGGGTTGTTATAGCTGTCGAGGACCTGGATTTCGTAACGGCCGAAGAGAAAGCAGCCGCTGTTGCCGCGGCCCTGGCTGTCGCCGCTCGGCGGGTTCGGCGTGGCGAACTCGAGGTGCAATTGAAAATCGGGGCCAAACTCCTCCTTGGTCATCAAGTAACCGCTCCTGGGGACGACTTCCATGTGGCCGTCCTCCACTTTCCACACGGCCTCACCGCCATCCTTTTCCATCTTCCACTTGGAAAGATCCGTGCCGTCGAAAAGAACCGTCGCATCGCTCGGCGCGGTGCCGACTTTCTCGACGGTGCTCGCTTCGCCGGGCGTCACGACCGGCGGCTGCGGGCGTTCCCCGTCGTGAACGTGCCACTTCGTGCCGGGAATGATCGGCGTATCCTGGTAACCGATAGGGTGTTTTTCATCGGCCGCGAAGGCGGGCGCGGCGAGGACGAGGGCGGCGATGCTGGTGAGGAGCGGACTTTTCATGATGGGGTTTGAGATCGGGTGGGAGTGGTGTTGATGCCCGCAGGGGCGGGCGCGTGGCAACAATTAAAGATGCGGGGCGGCGGGTTTGATCGGCGCGGCAAAGCTCGGCGCGGCCTTCGCCTTCACCTTGCGCTTGTAGATCCTGTCGCCGGCGGAAACGTAGAGGGTATCGAAATCCGCGCCGCCGAAGACGATGTTGCTCACCTTGCCGTTCGGTGTCGGAATGATGCAATTGACGCGCCCTGCCTGGTCACAAACCTGCAAGCCCATTCGCGTGGCGACATAGAGCCGACCGGCGCTGTCCACCTCCATGCCGTCCGCGCCCGAGTCATCGGCGGTATCGGGCATGTGCAGGTGGTAATAGCGTTGCTTGTCCTTCAGCGAACCATCCGGCTGAATCTGATAGCTGTAGACCCAGTGGCTGCGCGAATCGTCCACATAGAGCAGCGATTGGTCGGGCGACACCGTGATGCCGTTGGAAAACTTCAGCCCGGTATCGACCACGCTCTTGGTGCCGTCGGGCTTGATGAGCCACACGTTGCTCGGCTTCGTGCCGTCCCAGCCCGGCTCGGTGACATAGATATTGCCATTGTGCAGCACGACGAGGTCGTTGCCCTTGAAGCCTTCCGCGATCGTCTTGCCCCGGGCCTGTTCGTCGTAGGCTATGATTTGCTGCGCGCCACCCGCCACCGCATACAATTTCCCATCCGGACCGAACGCCTGTCCATCCCCGCGTTGCGAATCCGCGATGAACTCCGTGATCTTGCCGTCGAGTGCGATCTTGTAGGTCTTTGAATTCGGCACGTCGTTGAAGAACACCTCGCCCTTCGCGTTGCTGGACATGCCTTCGGTAGCCTTGCCGCCTTCCCACACCACCTGCCAGGCCTCACCGGGAATCAGGATTTCCTTGAGCTGCGGTGAGCCTTCGCCCGCCTTGACCGGCTCAGGCCAGCCCTTCCAGAGGAAACGCATCGCATCGGGAAAGATCGCCGTGCCGTGCTTGCTGCCGTGCGGGCCTTCGCCCCAGATGTGATCGTGCTCGTAACCGGCGAAGGTCAGTGAACGCTCGAGTTCCTGGTTCGCCATCCACCAGTCGCCCCCGTAGATGTTGTTGTCGTTGCTGCCGTCCTGCTGGAAGATGCGAATCGGCTTCGGTTCATACTTGCGGACGAGCGTGGGATAGACGTTCGCTCCGCGCAGGCCGACCATCGTGCAGACGACGGTGAACACCCGGGAAAAAGCCTCCGGCCGCTCCCAGGCGGCAATGAACGCGCAGATCGCGCCGCTGCTGCTGCCGGCGATCGCGCGATCGTTGCCACTCTTGCTCAGGACGATCTTGCGGCCATCGCTGGTCGTCTTTTGCTCCACGGCCGGCAGCAATTCGTCGAGCACGAACCGCGCATAAGCGTCGCCCATGCCGTCGTATTCGTAGCTGCGATTGAAGCGGTCGAGCGCCGCATTGCCGTCGAGCGCCTTGACCACGCCGGGGCGCGAAAAGACACCGATCGTCACGGGCATTTCCCCCTTCGCGATGAGGTTGTCGAAAACCACGGGCGCTCCAAACTGCACGCCATCCTGGTTCACATACACACACGCGGGCTTGGTGCCGTCGTACTGCTTCGGCACGTAAATGGTCACCTCACGCGTCGTGCCGGGAAAAATCTTCGATTGCGCAAACTCGAACTTGATCAGTTCACCCTTCGGCACGTTGTCGTGGACCTTGGAATCCTCGCTCACCGGATAATCGGCCTCCGCCGCGAGGAGGGCGGGTGCGGCCAAAAAGGTGGCGAACGACACGGCAAATGGGAGGAGGCGTTTCATGAAAGGGGGGTGGGAGGTGACCAATGACCAAATCACCTAATCCGCACCAGCTTAGATTGAATTCATCGCCAGATTGACCCCTCGCATTCCCTCGTGATTTTCGACAACCAGCCGTACCCTTCCATCCGATTATCCCCTCGATCACATGAAATCTCTCTTCCTCCTCGCCGCCGCCACCGCACCGATGCTCCTCTCCGCGTGCGTCGCCGACCATGAAGTTTACTATCGCCGCCATCATCCCTACCGCTCCTACGCGCGCGGTGTCGTCGTGGCGCCCGCGCCCGTGGGCATCGTCTACTACAACGACTCCCGCGGCCGTTACTACTGGCGCCATCACCGGCGTGTCTACGTGAGATATTACTGAGAGAGCGGATACGCCCGCGCGCCAGCAACATGGAAATCGGGCGTTCGCTCGCCCCTCGCTTGCACTGTCGGCTACCCTGTCGACGTCGTGCGCCTGTTTCCCTCCCTCCTCTTTCTCCTCGCCAGCCTCCTCACGCTCCCGGCGCAGGTCGTTCCCCTGCCCACGCTCACCACCGCGCGCGATCTTCGCAACCTCCCTGCAAGCGAAGCCGCCCGTCACCAGTCCGTCCATCTCCGCGCGGTCGTCACCCTCGTGGAGCCGGATCGGACCATCTTCCTCCGGGACGACACGGGGGCGACCTTCATCCGCTGGGGCAAAAACCTGACGGAGCTCCGGGCCGGCCAGCAGATCGAAGTCGAAGGGGAAGCCTACCCCGGCCTCTATCTCACCGGCATCGTCGGCAAAAAGGTGACCGTCCTTAGCGAAGGTGAGCCACCCGCACCACGCCACATCACTTTCGAACAGCTCGCCTCCGGCGAATTCCACTACGATTGGGTCGAGGTGCACGGCATCGTTCGTTCCGTCACCCCGGGCGAAAAGTATGCGGTGTTGAAGCTCGCTCTCGGCAACGGCTCGCTCGATGTTTACCCCGTCACGGACGAAGCGACGGTCGACGACCATCTCGTGGATGCCGTGGTCCGGGTGGCCGGCATCGCCGCAGGGTATATCAACGATCGCCGACAACTGGTCGCACCGCATTTACGCGTCCGCTCGCTGGCGGACGTCACGGTGCTCGAACCCGCGCCCGAAGAGCCGTTCGCCGTCGAGGCCACACCGACGGCGGAGCTCCTGCGCTTTGCGCCGAATGGCCGCGCCGGGCATCGCGTCAAGGTGCGCGGCGTGGTCACGCATCAGGAGCCGGGCAGCGGGATCTATCTGCGCGATGACGTGCAAGGGCTGCGCGTGCGCACGAGTGCCAGCGAAGTCTTTGCCCCCGGCGACATTGTCGAGGCCCTTGGCTTCCCGACGATGGGCACCTTGAGCGCGGAACTCGATGACGCCGTGCTCCGCGCACGGGGGAAACGGCCAGCGTCCCCGCCACCGTCGCCGCGGTGAAAGATCTCGCCGCCGGCAAGCTCGACGCCGATCTCGTCCAGGTGGAAGCCGATGTCCGCGACGTGGTGCGCGAGGCCGACCGTCTCCGGCTGACCGTCCAGGCCGGCGACCACCGTTTTTCAAGCCGTAGCCTATCCGTCCCCTGGCCGAGGCCGAGATTCCCGCCACCGGCGCGCACGTGCGGCTCACCGGGCGTATGCCGGGTGATCGAGGCGACGCAACCCACGCGCAGCTTCAGCACGCGCGCCCGCACCTTCGAATTGCTCCTGCGCAATCTCCCCGGCGACCTCACCGTCCTGCGCCGTCCACCCTGGTGGACGACACCACGTCTTGCCGTCGCCGCGGGCACGCTTCTCGGGATCGCGGTGCTGGCTTTCGTGTGGGCGCCTCGTTGCGCCGGCAGGTGCGGCGGCAGACCGCGCTCATTCGCACCCAAGTGGAAGCCGTCACCATCGCCGAGGAACGCCAGCGCATCGCCCGCGAATTCCACGATACCCTCGAGCAGGAGCTCGTGGGGGTGAGCCTCCGCCTCGATGCCGCCGCTACCCGCGCCGATGAATCCAAGCTGCACGAACTGCTCGCCGCGCCCAGCGTCTCGTGCAGCAGCTCCAGGTCGGCGCGCGGAGCTTCGTCTGGAACCTGCGCGACAGTTCCCTCACCACGCAGCCGCTGGCCGACGCCATCCGCTCCGCCGTGGCTAATGTCACCGCCGGTCGCCAGCTCGAGGTCCTCACCCTCGGCGAGGCCCGGCGGCTTCCCGAGTTGATCGGGCATGAACTGCTCCGCGTAGCCCAGGAAGCCACCGCCAATGCCGTGAAACACGGCGGCGCCCAACGCATCGCCATCCGCCTGGATTTCACCACCGACACACGGATGCGCCCTGGCCATTGAAGATGACGGCGCAGGCTTCGACACGACAGCGTCCGTGCCCGCCGGGCATTTCGGGCTGATCGGTATCCGCGAGCGCGTGGAAAAACTCGGCGGCGATTTTCATCTCCACAGCGAGTCGGGCAAAGGCACGACCGTTGAAGTGACCGTACCCGTCGACGGGAATAATTGAGTCCACGAAATACACGAAAAGACACAAAAGGGATTCTCTTCCCCTTTCGTATTTTTCGTGTTTTTCGTGGACCCCTTCCTCTACACATTTCCTCCCCAACTCCATGTCCAAGCCCAAACGATCCGCCTTCTCGTCGTGGACGATCACCATGTGGTCCGCAGCGGTCTCGCCGCGTCGCTGGGCCTGGAAGACGATCTCACCGTGGTCGCCGAGGCTGGCCACGCGGAGGAAGCCGTGGCGAAATATCGCCAGCATCAGCCGGACGTCGTGCTCATGGATCTGCGCCTGCCCGGTCCGAACGGCACCGCCGCCACCGCCGACCTTCGCCGCGAATGGCCCGAGGCCCGCGTCCTCATGTTCACCACCTTCGACGGCGAGGAAGACATCTACCGCGCCATGCAAGCCGGTGCGCGCGGCTATCTCCTCAAATCCGCGCCCCGCGAAGAACTGCTCTCGGCCATTCGTGCCGTGGCCGCCGGGGAACGCCATCTCTCCCCCGGCCCCTGGCCCAGCGGCTTGCCGGCCGCGTCGCTGCGCCGGATGTGAGCGATCGCGAGCGCGAGGTGCTGCAACTCATCGCCCGCGGGAAAGCGAACAAGGAAATCGCCGCCGCCCTCGGAATTTCCGAAGAAAACGGTCAAGCGCCACGCCAGCAATATCTTCGTCAAGATGGGCGTCGCCGACCGCGCCCAGGCAACCTCGGAAGGCATCCGTCGGGGGCTTATCCAGCTCGACTGATTCTCCCCACGGCGACTCCCTACGGCAGACGGAAGAGGTTCCTGGTCACCGGGCATTTCAGCTCTGTCCCCGACGGCAGGTCACGCGCATCGATCGGTTTGGCCTCAGGCGCATAGGGACTCCGTACGTAGCCCGCGGCATCCGCCGGATTGATCACCGCGACGGGCAGCACGTTCAACGGCGCGGCGTGGTCCTTCGGAAGATCGGCACTCCGGGCCGTCAGCAGGACATAGAGAAGGCGTGCAACCGGTTCCTTTCCGTCGGCGTGTTGCTCCTGCTTGAGGCCGCCAATCAGGACGGATTGACCGGAAGTCAACGTCACGCTCGTGTTGAGCTTGCGGGTCGAGAAGACCGGTTGCAGCACCGTGTCTTTCGGCCAGTTGCCGACCGCCAGGTCCTTGAGGGTCATGTTGGCGCCGACGCTGCGACCATTGAGCAAGGGCACAGGCTGCCCATCGCCGGCCCGCATGTAGCCCTCCAATTCGACCACTTGCGGGACGAGTTGCAGATCGATTACTTCCCCGGAGACAATCGGGTCAATCTCCAGAGTGACTCCCAAATTCCGCGTCTCAAATGCGGTCGGGAGCTGGATTCCGCGTTCTTTCTCGAATTGGAATTCCGTCGGGTAGCGGAATTCACGGATAATCTCGATCACCGCCCGCTGCCCGCTCCTCGTGGTTACCCGCGGAGCGGAGAGAAGATCCACGCCCTTCGCCTGCTTGAGTTTTTGCAAAAGCTGCGTCTTCTCGGCCGGGCTCATGATCGCATTCAGCCCCGGCTCGGCGGGCGGGTGCTGCCGGTGCTGCCGGTGCTTTCGGTTTGCCGGCGTCGGTCTTCGGGCGGGAAGCTTCGGGCGTCGACAGCAGTCCCAGGCTATCCGCGATGGCTTCCGGAACCTCGAAAAACCGCGATTCGATTTCAACTTGCGCATCTCTCGGTGGCTTGGCTGGGAACGGCCTGGCCGGGGCAGGCGGAGCCACCACGACCGGGGCGGCCGGTTTCGCGTCCGCAGCGGGAGCCGGGACTGGCGCTTCAGCGGGGAGATTGGGCGAAAACCTGGGGCGCAAGCAGGACGATCGCAGTGCCGCACCGCAACGCCCGGTTGATCGGAAATGGGATGATACGGCGGAGGGGAGGCACAACCTGGCTTCTGTTAGGGAGAACGTCGTTGAGGGCACGGTCAGCTTGTCCCTCGCGCCCAATCCTATCTGGACTCTTGTCGGAAAGCCAAATCCAAAAGCTGGAGCCCCGCACCGATCCCCCGAAAGTGTTAGTAAAAAATCCCTCACCTGAGCGCGTGTTTGGGATAGTCTCCGGTGACACACTTCCTCCCGTGAACCCATTCCTTCGCTTTCTCCTCCCCCTCGCGATCACCACTTCGGCCTGCGCCGCCAGTTACGACGATCTCGTCGCCAAAGATAAGCCGATCGACCATTGAGTTCCAATCCCGAACTCACGAAGCCGCTGTTGCAAGGCGGCGCCGACTTGGGCGATGGGCCGCGTCCACCCGCCTATCCGCAATTTGGCGCGACCAATCACGCGCTCGTCCTGCACCAGCCCGGCGCGAGTCTGCGCATAGCCGACACCGACGGCCGTTTCGCTTTCAAGAAGGGCGAGAGCATGACGATCGAGGCCTGGTGCAGTGCGACTCCCTCGGCCGCGGGCAGAATTGCTACATCATCGGCAAGGGCCGCACCGGCCGCGCGGGGCAACCGCCGCACAATCAAAACTGGGGACTGCGACTGCGCGAGGCCGACGGCAGCGCGCGGGTCAGCCTGGTCTTCCGCGACGAGCGCGACGCGAAGTCCGGCGGAGAAGAGTTCTGGCATCGCTGGACTTCCACGACCGGCTTCCTGCCCGGCGAAGCCTGGCATCATGTGGCGGTGAGTTACAAATTCGGCGAACCCGACAGCGCCAGGGGTTGGATCGACGGTACGCCGGTCACGGGCGAATGGGATATGGGCGGCGCCACGGTTCTCGGCCCCTGGTCGGATGACGACGAAGTCTGGGATCGGCACGTCGATGGGCGGTTCCGCCGGTTCCAGCTTTCGCGGACGGCTCGACGAGATCGCCATTTATCGCACGGTCCTGACGGACGAAGCGATCAAGGCGCGCACCTCGGGCCTTGTCGTGAAGCCGGCGGTGGTCAAGGCCCCCGCGATCAAGCTCGAAGACCTTCCGAAGGGTCTCGTGCGGGTCGAAGTCTTCGAACACGGCGTGAGCGAAGCCGAAGTCTCCGCGGCAAACTGGACGAGCAACGATTCCGAGGTCTCGAAGAATTCGGCGGGGGCCGAAGCCTCGTGGAGCAATGTGCCCGCGACCAAGACCGAATCCTGGAACGAGCAGCCTTCGCCCTCGCGGAGCTGATCTCCAAATATTCGCCCCGCGGCGTGCGGCGCGATCGCTCCATTCCTTTCCTCGTCCGCATGGCGGGCGCGGTGACTCTGCCGACGGGTGAGAATCGTCTGCTCATGCGGGCGATGCGTGGTGGCCGGCTTTCCATCGATGGCAAGGTCGTCGCCACGTCGGACTTTTTTCCGAAGGCCGCCGGACCTTCGCGCGCCTCCGATGCCGAAGCGATGGCGGATCAACTGGCCGTGCAACTCGTGAAGGAAGTCGCGCTGCTCCAACCGGGGCACAGCGAAGCCATGGCCACCATCCAAGGCGACGGCCAGCCCCACGTCATCGTCTTTGAAACGTTCGTTGGCGGGAAAAACCTGCGCCCGAACTCGGCCAGCCCAGCCTGAGCGTGTCGACCAATGGCGCGCCGTTCCGCCTGCTCACGAGCAACGACCAATGGTTCGACTTCACCGACGACGGCTGGAAACACTATTCCCGCGAGCAGCAGGCCCACGTCGAGACGCTGGCCGCTGAACGCCGCGCCAACGCCGACGAACTGGCCTATTGGAAAACGCGCCACGATCTCGCCCGCGCCGAGATCGCGAAGAAAACTCCGATCGCCATCCCGACCTCCGGCGCCACGAATCCCATCGACGCCTTCATTGGCGCGAAGCTGGAAGCCTCCCATACCCAGCCTGCCGCCCTCACCGATGACGGTTCCTTCTTGCGGCGCGTGACGCTCGATACCATCGGCCTGCTGCCGACCCCGGAAGAACTCACGGCCTTCCTCGCCGATCCGGGCAAGGACAAGCGCGCCAAGGCCATCGACCGCCTGCTCGCCGATCCGCGCGGCGCCGATGAATGGATTCCCTATTGGCAGGACGTGCTGGCCGAGAATCCGGCGATCCTCAAGGCCACGCTCAACAACACCGGCCCCTTCCGTTTTCTTCCTGCGCGACGCCCTGCGCGACAATTGGCCAATGGATCGTTTCGTCACCGCGCTCGTCCTCATGGAAGGCAGCGAACGCGGCGGCGGCAGCGCGGGCTTCGGCGTGGCCACGCAAAACGACCTGCCCATGGCCAACAAGGCGCAGATCGTCTCCTCCGCCTTCCTCGCCATGGAGATGAAATGCGCGCGCTGCCACGATGCGCCAAATCATCCCTACGACCAAGCCGATCTCTTCGCCATATCCGCGATGCTCCAGCGTTCGCCGGTGAAGGTGCCCGGCTCGAGCCTCACGCAGGGGCTTAATCCGAACAGCCACGTCGTCGTCTCGCTCAAGCCGGGCCAGATGATCGACCCGCATTTCCCCTTCGCCGAACTCAAGTCCGATCCCCTCCCCGGCGTCCTGCGCAATGCCGAGGACTCACGCGAGCAACTCGCCTCGATCATCACCGATCCGCGCAACGAGCGCTTCCCGCAAGTCGTCGCCAATCGCGTGTGGAAGCGCCTCCTCGGCTTCGGCATCGTCGATCCGGTCGATGACTGGGAAAACGCGCGCCCGTCGCATCGTGAGCTCCTGACCTGGCTCGGTCGCGAACTCATCACGCACGACTACGACCTCAAGCACGTCATGCGTCTCATCCTCAATTCGGAAACGTATCAACGCACCGTCACCGACGCCGGTTCGCACTTTGCCAAGCCGGATGAGCGGCTCTTCGCTTCACCCGCGCGCCGCCGCCTCACCGCGGAACAACTCGTCGATTCGCTCTTCCAGATCGCCGGGAAGGAATTCGACTGCGAGGAGCTGAATCTCGATCTCGACGGCACCGCTCGGTGAAGGATTTCCTCAATCTCGGCCGGCCGCAGCGTGCCTGGGAATTCGTGGGCCTGAGCAACGAGCGCGACCGGCCCGCGCTGGCCAAGCCGACAGCCCAGCCGTTCACCGATGTGCTGGTGAATTTCGGCTGGCGCGATTCCCGCGCCGAACCGAAAAGCACCCGCGAGGAAGCGCCCAATGTGCTCCAACCCGCCAGCGTGGGCAACGGCATCCTCGGCGCCCGCATCACGCGCCTGAGCGACGACAGCGCCTTCACCCGCGCTCGCTCTGCGCGATCAACCGCTTGACGATCTCATCACGCAACTCTTCCAGCGCGTCCTGAGTCGTGCGCCCAGCGCGAAAGAACGCACCGCCTTTACCGCCGCGCTCACGCCGGCTACGCGGACCGCCCTGCTCGCCGTGCCCAGCGGCGATCTTCCGAAGAAGCCACGTGTCACCAAGTTCCCGATGTGGAGCAACCACCTCAATCCCGAGGCGACCACCGTCACCTACGAAATCGAGAAGATCGTCCACGCCGGCGACCCCGCCACCCCTCGACTCGCCGCCCCCTGGCGCGAACGCATGGAGGATGCCGTTTGGGCCCTCATGCTCACTCGGAATTCATCTACGTCCCCTAATCCCGCGGTAATTCCAAAAAAACAGCCGTTTTTAGGCCAAAACTAAATACATAGCCCACGCAGGCCCATCCAAGCCGCCATGAACCTCCCACACCTCACCCGCCGCGATTTCCTCACCCGCGCTTCGCTCGCCGCCAGCGCCCTCGCCTTGCCGCGCATCGGCAGCGCCACCCCCAGCGTTCCCTTGGGCAAAGCCGAGCACTGCGTCTTCATCTGGCTCGGCGGCGGCATGTCGCAGATCGATACCTTCGATGCAAGCCCACGCGCGGCGACGGCAAGAAAGTCGCCGGCTGCTATTACGGACATCATCGACACCGCGATTCCCGACGCCAAATTCAGCGAGCATCTGCCACAGCTCGCGAAGATGGCCGACCGGCTCATCCCCGTGCGCACGGTAAATCATAACGTCATCGACGAGCACGCCGCCGCGACCAATCGCATGCACACCGGGCGCCTGCCGAGCGGCAGCGTCGTCTATCCCTCCATCGGCTCCATCGTCGCCCACGAGCGGAAGTCCGCGGCGGAAGGCGTGCCCGCGTATGTGGTCATGGGTTATCCGAGCGCCACGCGCGGCCCCCGCTTCCTGGGCCCAAAGTCCGGCTACGTTTATCTGACCGATACCGCGAGCGGCCCCGCCGGCCTCACCCGTCCCCATGACATCAGCGCCGAACGCGCGGCGCGCCGCGAAAGCCTGCTCGAAACGGTCCGCGCAGATTATCTCGACCGCGTCAGCGATTCCGCGCCGCGCGATTACGACGAGGCCATCGCCGAGGGCTTCCGCCTCCAGGCGGCGACTTCATGAAGGCCTTCAATCTGGCCGAGGAGCCCGACTCTGTGCGTGCCGCCTTCGGCGATGAATTCGGCCAGCGCTGCCTCCTCGCGCGCCGCCTCATCCAGCGCGGTGTCCGCTTCATGGAAGTCGGCTTCAATCTCAACTTCGTCAACGGCGCGGGCTGGGATTCGCACAATGCCGCCCAGCGCGAATTGCACGTCCTCATTCGCAGCCTCGACCACGTTGTCGCCACCCTCATCACCGACCTCGAAGCCAACAAGCTCCTCGACAAGACGCTCATCGTCATTGCCAGCGAGTTCGGCCGCCCCGCCCACTTCGACGCGGGCGGCGGACGCGGGCACCACGGCAAATCCTTCACCGTCGTCCTCGCCGGCGGCGGCTTGCGCACCGGCCAGTGCGTCGGCACCACGGATGATCTCGCGATGACCGTCGCCGCCGATCCCGTTAGCGTGCCCGACCTTTTCGCCACCATCCTGGCGGCCATGGGGGTTAATCCAACAAGAGCATCATGGACGGCGAACGCCCGATCCCGGTCACGGATAAAGGCACCCCGATCGCGAAAGTCTTCGTGTAGGAGAGGATTTACGGCCAAGGCGAAGTGGCTCGAAGCTCCAGCTTCGATTTCTCGATTAATTCGAAGCTGGAGCTTCGAGCCACTTTCGCAACGGGCCACTTTAACCCCTCCAGGCGCTTCGCCATCCGCACCACTGGCAGCGTGAGCCCTGCGGAAAGCGGCACCTCGTAACGCTCGACACCGCGTAGCCAAACGCCGCATACAGCGGCTCCCCGGCCAGCGTCGCCACCATCAGCGCTTCGCGAAAGCCGGCTGCCCGGATCGCTGCCCTCGCAACGCGTGAGGATCAGCCGCCCCATCCCGCGACGCGCATATTCCGGTGGACAAAGAATGCACGGACCCGCGCGGGATCACATGCGGGATCCAGCGCGGCATCCTTCTCCTACCCGTGCCCGATCTCCGCCGAACACGGCCCGGCGCCGGCTCCATCCCCCGCAGCCCACGAGCTTCCCGCCAGCTTCCACGACAAAGTAGGTTCCATCGCGAATGAGTTGCCGATCCACCCCGAAGACCGGCCCCAGCGCCGCCTCCATCTGCGCCGGCGAATAGGTCGTCGCCTGCAATCCGCGCACGGAAAGCGGGATCAGCAGTTCCAGCATCGGAATATCCGCCTCCCCGGCGAGTCGAATAGAAAATGAATCATGCACGCACTGCTTTCTACCAACGAAGCGCGTTCCCGCAAGCCGCCACGATTCCATTCCTTGGAATTCGCGCAACCGCGCTTACCTTCCGTAGTTTCACCAGATAACCCCGGCAGCCACGTCCCGCATGTCTCGCATCTCTCTCTGGCAGCGCATCCCCTTGCGGTGCAAGGCCTCCTCTTCAACAGCCTGCCCCTTATCGCCGTCCTCATGACCGCCGGCTTCGCCTATTTCAGCAATCAACAGCGCGAGCGCGCCGAGATGTCGCTGAACCGCCATTTCGAAATGGTCGAGAATCTGGTCGACGTTCACACCTCCCTGCTCAGCGCCGAGGTCGGCCAGCGCAGCTACCTGCTCACGCACGACACCGCCCTCCTCCAGCCGGCGATGGACGCCCGCGCCTTGGTCGAGCAAAAGCTCACCCGGGTGCGCACCCTCATGGAGAGCATCCCCAAGGAAAACCGCCGCGTCGAAAAACTCGCCCGCCTCGACGCCATCCAGGGCCAGGTGAATGCGGAGTTGGATTCCCTGGCCACGTTATCCACCGCCGCCGCGCCAACCCAGGATCTCACCGCCCAGATACTCCAAAACCAGCCCCTGCTCGCATCCGTCGGAAGGCAATTGGCCGACCTGCGCGCCAGCGAGCAACGCCTGCTCACCAAGCGCATCGATGAAATCCGCTCCGTCCGCCAGCGCGACTACCTGCTCCATCTTCCTCTCCGTCTTCGTCGGCCTCGTGAGCCGCGCCGTGGCCCTGTATTTTTTCCACCGCCGCGTCGTCCGCCGCGTGCGCCAGCTCACCGAAAACGTCCGCAGCCTGCGCGACGGCGCCACCCTCATCCACGAACCCACCGACCACGCCGACGACATCGGCGAACTCGAGCGCGAACTCGCGCGGGCCAGCGAATTCCTCACCGAGCGCCGGGTGCATGAGAGCGGTTTGAGTTGAACTGCAGCCATCCATCAAACCGCAGCGTAGCCCAACAAAACGCAGAGGCGCGGAGATGTTGGAGAGAGGCAAGGAGAGCGGTGCCTCTCCTCTGCGGACCTCTGTTTTCCTCTGCACTGCTATCTGGAAAAAGAGCGAAGGTCCTGCGAAGATTTTTCGTGCTTTTTCGTGCCTTTCGTGGACCCCTCTTGGGTTGTGGCTCTGCCGCGCTGGGCTCTCCGCGTTTAAAACGGCTACGACTTATTTTAGTTTGCTCTCAAGGTGGCGAAAACGGCTCTCACGGACGGCGCGGGCCGTAAAACTGCCCGTGCAGGGTGCGCAGCCGGGCCAGTTCATCGATCGGCTGCGGATGATCTTCCACGCGCAGATCGATGTAGCGGTCATTCTCGCCACCCGGCCCCGCCCTTGGACGCGGACGACGAGCAGCGCGGCGCTTTGCTGTCCCCGGCGGTCCCCGCCCGCGGTCTGCCCGGCCTGAAGAGCGGCCAGGAGCCAATCGGCGAGTTCGGCGCCTTCCTTTTTCTCCGCGACTTCGAATGCTTCGGCCATGGACGTGAGGACACCTTCTCCCGCCAGGAGATTTCCTTGCACGCAATAGTTCTTCCCTTCGCGATGACCGGCAAAGGCCTGGCACCCGCCACCGGTGTGCGCGGCGGTGCGGCCCTTCGCGTCGATGAACGCGACCTGCCGCTCAGCCCCGTCAGGATCGATCGCCAGGAGGAGATCCAGGGCTTCCCGTGGCGCCTTGCCTCCTTCCATGAGACTCAAGCCATCCGGCCCGTAACTCAATCTGGCCCGCGCCTGCGTGGCCACGCTCCGATACCGGCTTTCGCCCAAGGGACCACACTGCCCACGCCGAAATACTTGCTCTCCACCGCCACGCCCAATTCACCAGTCGCGGGATCGAACGCCACGATGGAAAACGTGTGCACCTCCGGATCGGCGGCGTGCACCGTCAGCCCCAACACCCCGAACAGCAGGAGGAAGCGCCGGCGAAACATGCCGCACCTTAACGATTCCACCGCCGCGACGCACGCTCGAATGGCTGGGAGGAAGGGTCCACGAAAAACACGAAAAGGCACGAAAGGCTCCGCGGCGAGACTGCGACTTTCGTGTTTTTTCGTGTTTTTCGTGGACCAAATTCCAAAGGGATCGCCAACGGCCAGCCAGGCCATGTCGAGACCGCCTGGCAAAATGGAGAGAGCAACCGCGCGGCGACACCGGACATGCCTTGGTGGATTCACGAAAGAGGTATCTTCGACTTGCCAGGATCGCGCAGGAGCGCCATACTCTGCGCTCGCCATGAAAACGAGAATTCTCTTCGTTTGCGTCCACAACAGCGCACGCAGCCAAATGGCGGAGGCCTTTGTGAATCGCTATTGCAGTGAGTGTTTCGAGGCGGAGAGCGCGGATTGGAACCGGGAACGCTCGATCCCATCGTCGTCGAAGCCATGGCGGAGGACGGCATCGACATCTCCGGCAGCGCCACCAAAAACGGTGTGGGAGGTTTTCCCAGTCCGGCCGGCCTTTCGCTATATCATTTCGGTGTGCGACGAATCCAGCGGGGAGCGCTGCCCGATTTTCCCCGGCAATGCCATTCGTTTGCACTGGAGCTTTCCCGATCCCTCCCAATTCACCGGCATCCACGCGGAGAAACTCGAGGAAGTGCGCAACGTACGTAACGCCATCGCCTCCAAGGTGGCCACGTGGTGCGAGGACATCTCGGGCGTCTGCAACGCGGCCTGCTAGACCGAATCGTGGAACATTCGGGAGGTGCGACTTGGTGGAGGCGGGGAAAACGAGTTCAAAACGGAGGCGATGGAATCTTTCGATGGCGTCGACCGCCTCTCCGGATCTCGAAGCCCATCGAAGGTAATCGAACCGAATCGAAGATTTATCTTTTCTCCGCCGCAGCGTCTTTCAAGAACGCTGCTGGCGACGATCTGCGCATTGTGGAACAAATTACCCCGTGCCAGCTCGCAACCTCCTGCACACTGCCGATTGCAGCCGCGCCCGACCCGGTGGTAAATGGCACGTCCCATATGTTGAATTTTACCAAGATGAATGGCGCCGGGAATGACTTCGTCATGCTCGATAATCGCGAAGGAAAGCTCACGCTCGACAAGGCGCAGATTGCCCGGCTGTGCGATCGCCATCGCGGCGTCGGGGCGGATGGCGTGCTGGTGGTCGAGCCCGCGCAAAATGGCGCGAACTTCCGCATGCGTTACTACAACGCCGACGGCAGCGAGGCCGAGATGTGCGGCAATGGCGCGCGCTGTTTCGGGCGCTTTGCCCAGCGGGTGAGCGGCCAGACGGGCGATATTTCCTTTGAGACGCTGGCCGGCCGGATCACGGCCCAATTCATCGGCGGCAACGTGCGCATCCAGATGAGCGAGCCGCATTCGCTCCGGCTCAATGCTTCCCTCGATTCCGGCGGCGAAGTGCTCACCGTCCACTCCGTCAATACCGGCGTGCCGCATGCCGTGGTCTTCGTGGACGACCTGGAAGACGTGGACGTGCGCCGCTTTGGCGCGGGCCTGCGCTACCACACGCATTTCGCGCCCAAGGGCACCAATGCCAATTTCGTACAGCAGACCGGCCCGCAGAGCATCTCCATCCGCACCTACGAGCGCGGCGTGGAGGATGAGACGCTGGCCTGCGGCACGGGCATGGTGGCGTGCGCCCTCGTTTTCCCATGAATTGACCGGCGCCGCCTCACCCATCGCCGTCAAAGTGCGCGGCGGCGAAACACTGGAAATCGCCTTCCGCCAGGAGGGCAAGGTCTACCGCGACGTCACTCTGACCGGCCCGGCTGATTTCGTCTTCGACGGGCAGACGGTGCTCTGATACACTCCCGGACTCTTTTGAAACACCTATGAACATCATCGCTTCTGCGACCGGTCCGTGGTGACCTCCTCAAGTGACTCCTCACCAGCATGAAGAAGAACGGCAACAAACCCAAGGGTAAGCGTGGTCGCCGGCCGGTCCATACCAAGCGCGACATCGAAATTGTCCGCCTTCATGCCGAAGGGATCGTCCATCCCCGGATTGCGGAAAAGTACGGCATCACCCGCGAGCGTGTCCGCCAGATCGTCGCCCTGCACGATCAGGTGCCTCGGCGGACCTTCCAGCGGAAACGGCGCGCCGAGACCGAACTGCGAGAAGCGGCCGAAGCCCGCCAGCGCAAGGCGCAGCGCGAAGCCAAGCTGAAGGCACTCTCCGAGGCCTGGAAACGCGGCGATTCGATCACCGTCATCGCGGCCGCCTTCGGCTTGCGGACTCCGCATGCTGCCAATGCGCTGATTTCCTATCGCCGCAGCCGCTATCCCGCACTCTTCCCGCTCCGCAAGCCATGGGTGCGGGGCAACCGTGCGCCGAAAGCGAAAACCAAAGCCAAAGCCAAGCCCTAACCCCAGCCACTCGGCCTTGGTGACGGGAGCCCGGTTATCCGATAGCGGACGCCGCTGACCGTCCCCACCCCGTTCACACTACGGCCCTGGCGTTTCCCTTCACGGGTTTTCCTATTCAAGGCCATCGTTCTCACCTAGAACCCCACGCTCCCTATGTTCGCAGGCACCTACACGGCGCTCGTTACGCCATTTGAAAATGACCGGGTCGATGAGGCCGCGTTCGCGCGACTCATCGAGGGTCAGATCGCCGGCGGCGTCACCGGAATCGTCCCCGTCGGGACGACCGGCGAATCCGCCACGCTCGACCACGCGGAACACAACCGCGTCATCGAACTCGGCGTGAAAGCCGCCGCGGGGCGCTGTCAGGTCATCGGCGGCACGGGTTCCAATTCCACGGCGGAAGCCATCGCGCTGACCGTCGAGGCGGAAAAGCTCGGCTGCGATGGCGCGCTGCTCGTGGCGCCGTATTACAACAAGCCCTTCACAGGAAGGGCTCTTCCGCCACTTCGGCAAGATCGCCGAGGCGACGAAGCTGCCCATCATCCTGTACTCCATCCCCGGGCGGTGCGGCATCGAGATCGGGGTCGAGGTCACGGCGCGCCTGGCCCAGGCGTATCCGAACATCGTCGCGATCAAGGAAGCGGGCGGCAGCGTCGAGCGCGTGAGCGCCCTGCGCGCCGCGCTGCCGCCGGAGTTCACCATCCTTTCGGGCGACGATTCGCTCACCCTGCCCTTCATCTCCGCCGGCGCGGAAGGCGTGATCAGCGTCGCCTCGAATGTCATCCCCGCGGAAGTCGTCGCGCTCGTCAATGCCGCCGTCGCCGGCGACGCGAAGAAAGCGCGGGAAATCCACTTCCGCCTCTACCCGCTGTTCAAGGATCTCTTCATCGAACCCAACCCCGTGCCCACCAAATATGCGCTCTCCCTGCGCGGCGAGATGCGGCCGGACGTGCGGCTGCCGCTGTGCGAGATGGGCGACGCCCCCCGCGCGAAGCTTGAAGCCACGCTGCGCAGCCTCCACCTTATCCCGTGAGCAAGCCACTCGAACTCATCATCAACGGCGCCCGGGGCCGCATGGGCCAGACGCTCATCGCCTGTGCGCAGGGCGACCCGGCCCTGCATGTCTTCGCCGCCATCGATGCCGGCGACGATTTTGCGGCGGCTGTCCCGGGCGCCGATGCGGTCATCGACTTCAGCATCACTCGACCCTCGAGCCGGTGCTGGCCCGCTGCATGGAGCACCAGAAGACGCTCGTCATCGGCACCACCGGCCATAACCGATGGGCAGGTCGCGGCGATCCAGCACGCCGCGGGGCAGATACCCCATCGTCTTCGCACCCAACTACAGCGTGGGCGTGAACACGCTTTTCTGGCTCACGCGCAAGGCGGCGGAAATCCTCGGCCCCGGCTTCGACCTGGAGGTGGTGGAGATGCATCATCGCATGAAGAAGGACGCGCCGAGCGGCACGGCCAAGCGCCTCGTGGAGATTCTGGCCGAAGTCCGGGAGCTGAAATACAATGAAGATGCCCGCCATGGCCGTCACGGCATCGTGGGCGAACGCACCAACTCGGAGATCGGCGTGCATGCCATCCGCGGCGGTGACGTCGTGGGCGATCACACCGTCATCTTCGCGGCGCCAGGCGAGCGCGTCGAGCTGACCCATAAGGCCTCGAGCCGCGAAACTTTTGCCCGCGGCGCTTTGCGCGCCGCCCTCTGGGCGCACGACAAACCGGCCGGTCTCTACGACATGCAGGACGTCCTCGGCCTGAAGTAAGCGATGCGCGCCGGGATCGCTCTCGGTTCCAATCTCGGTGACCGCCTGGCCAACCTGTGCCGCGCCCGCTCCCTCGTGCTGGCCTCCCCGGGGGTGTCCGGGCCGGTGATCGACTCGCGCGTTTACGAGACCGAGCCCGTGCAAAGCGGCCCCGAGGCCGGCGCCTATCTCAATGCGGTGATCGAGGTGGAATATGAAGGCCAGCCGATCACCCTGCTCGACGTCTTGCAGCGCATCGAAGCGGCACTGGGCCGGCCGTCGAAGCGTCCGCGCAATGCCTCCCGCACCATCGATCTCGACATCCTCTATGCCGGCAACTTGGTGCTGTCGAACGAGGAAGTCGTCATCCCCCACCCCCGCCTGCACCTGCGCCGGTTCGTGCTCACACCGCTCGCCGATATCCGTCCGGATCTGACGCTCCCCGGTCAGCAACAATCGGTCGCCACGCTGCTTGCCCACTTGCATGATCCGTCCGCCGTGGAACTGTTTGCCGAACACTGGATATGAGTTTCGAATCGCCTACGCCTGCCCCCCGAGTTACCCCCCGCCTTCCTCAAGGAAATGAAGCAGCGAGACGAGCGGATTGCCGTTCTCACCGCCTACGATTACCCCACCGCGCGCGTGCTCGATGAGAGCGGCATCGAAGTGCTCCTCGTCGGCGATTCGGTCGGCATGGTCGTGCTCGGCTATCCCGATACCACGCAGGTGACGATGGACGAGATGGTGCATCATACGCGCGCCGCGGCGCGCGGGGCGAAGCGCGCGCTGGTGGTCGCCGATCTCCCATTCGCCTCGTACACGATGCCCAAGCAGGCGGTCGTCAATGCCCGCCGGCTGTGGAAGCCGGCGCCCACGCGGTGAAGCTGGAAGGCGGACGCGAGCAGTGCGACCAGATCGAAGCCATCGTTGCCGAGGGCATTCCCGTGATGGCGCATCTCGGCATGCTGCCGCAGAGCGTGAAGATCGAAGGTGGCTACAAGATCAAGGGCAAGACGCCGGTCGAAGCGGAGAAGCTGCTCGAGGATGCCCAGGCCGTGCAGCAAGCCGGCGCGTTCGCCGTCGTTCTCGAGTTGGTGAAAGCCGAGGTCGCCGCGCAAATCACCGCGTCGCTGGCCATCCCGACCGTTGGCATCGGCTCCGGCCTCGATTGCGACGGCCAGGTGCTGGTCTCGCACGATCTCATCGGGCTGTTCCCCTGGTTCACGCCCAAGTTCGTGAAACCACACGGCCACGTGGCGGAACAAATCCGCTCCTCGGCCTCCGCCTTCATCGCGGAGACGAAGAAGCCCAGCGGCCCGCAGGTTTAGGGCAGGTGAAGTTGGGTTGTGGCCGTCCAACGAGGCGAACCGTAGCCGGACGAAACGCAGAGGCCGCTGAGATGTCAGAGAGAGGAAGGGAGGGCCGCTCTCTCCTTTGCCCATCTCCATTTTCTCCGCAGTGGAAGAACAACGCTCATCGGCGAGGATTCCTACCTCCAAGCGCCGCTGTTTTTCGTCTATTTCGCGTATTTCGTGGTTCCCCTCTGATGGGCAGAGAAAAGGAAACCACGAAAGAATCGAACCAGACGAAAGGCCGCGAATCCATTTGGGTTGCGGCCCTGCCGCGCTGGGTCTTCCGCGTTAAAAATCGGTCGAGACTGGTTTAGATGTCGCCCGCGAATTCACCGACGCGGCGGAATTTCTCGTAGCGCTGGGCGAGCAGATCGTCGGTGGGGATCTTGCTCAACTCGTCGAGCTGGGTGAGCACCGCTTTCTTGAGATTGGCGATGGCCGCCGAGTGATCCTGGTGCGCGCCGCCGAGCGGCTCGGGGATGATGCCGTCGATGAGCTTGAGCTCGAACAGATCGCGCGCCGTCAGCTTGAGCGCCGCCGCCGCCTCGGGGGCGTGCTTGCGATGCTTCCACAGGATGGCCGCGCAGCCCTCTGGCGAGATGACGGAATAGTAGGCGTTTTCGAGCATCAACACGCGGTCCGCGACACCGATGCCGAGTGCGCCGCCGCTGCCGCCCTCGCCGATGACGACCGCGACCGTGGGCGTTCTCAGCACCATCATCTCGCGCAGATTCACGGCGATGGCCTCGGAGATATGCCGTTCCTCGGCGCCCACGCCGGGATACGCGCCGGGGGTGTCGATGAGCGACACGAAAGGCCGGCCAAACTTCTCCGCGAGCTGCATGAAGCGCAAAGCCTTGCGGTAACCCTCCGGGTTCGCGCAGCCGAAATTGCGGCGGATGTTCTCCTTCAACTCGCGTCCCTTCTGATGCCCTACGACGGCACACTTATGCTCCCCGATCGTCGCAAACCCGCCCGGCATCGCGCGGTCTTCCGCGTAGCGCCGGTCTCCGTGCAACTCGATGAAGTTGGTGAAGGAAAGCTGCAGGTAGTCCAGCGAGTAAGGGCGCCGGGTGCCGCGCAATTTGCACACGCTGCCAGGCGGTCAGGTTCTCGTAAATGGAGCGCTTGGTTTCCTCGATCTTGCCTTCCATCCGGCGAACCTCGTGGTCGAAATTGATGTCATTCGCGCGGGAATGCTTCTTCAGGTCGGCAAGCTTGTCCTCGAGTTCGGCGATCGGCTTTTCAAAGTCCAGGGGCGGGGAGTTTCATGGGAAATTATTCAAGAGTAACGGGGTCGCCTTTCGCCAGGATGGCGTCGAGTTCGTCCAAGGCATCCGGGGTCAGGCGAATTCCGCCGCCGGGTGGCTTCCTGCGTGGAGTTTTCCTCCGCCACGGAATGCAGGGTGCAACCGGGGATATTGATCTGAACCCAATGCGTGGAGTTGATGTATCCCTTTTCCATGAACGTCACGCGGGCCCCGTTCAACCAGGAGATTTTGTCCGTCACCTTGCCCATGACCTTCACCTGGGGAGCGGCTTTGGCGCCGGGCTTTTTGGCGTGCGACGGCGGCCACTCGAGGATGGCATACTGCTTGAAGAACTTCCCCTTGTTGAGGACCGTGACCTTGTCGAGCTTGCGGCTGATCACGAGCGAAAATTCGCCCGGCGAGACGGTGAGCTTTTGCCCGATCCGGAGCATCGGGCCTTGCAGATTGTTGGCCCGTACGAGGAGCTCGCCGGTGGTCTTCAACCGGTTCGCCACGCGGGTGATGACGTCGCCTTTTTGCACGATGTAGATCTGCTTCTCCGGCGCGGCCATCGTGGAGAGCATGATATCCGTGTTGAGTTCGCCGAGCAGGTTCTTCGCGTCGTCGATCTTGGAAGACTCCGGGTAACGCTCGATGAAACCATAAAAGGCGTCGCGCGCCTCGACGACCTTGCCACTTTTCCGGATGGCCACGCATTTATTGAATTCCGGCACCGTGGGATCGGGTGGCGGCGGTGGCGGCGGCAGCGCTTTCTCCTTTTTCAGCGCAATCTGCGGCTGGACGAACATCTTGTAAGTGACAAATGCCGCCCCGCCGAAAATCCGAGGGTAAGGAAAATAATGATGAGTGCTTTCACGAAGAACGGAACATGCGGTGGCCTACTGGCTTACCGGATTGCGCGGCGAATGGAAGCGGAACGCCTAACATCGCTAAAGCAGGCCGCGCTTCCGAAAATCCCCCATGTTCCACCCGACGATTCCTGGATCATGTCCGCCGCAAATTTCAGCAGGCAAATCTCCCAACCCTCGTCGACCCCATGAATGACCGCACTCAGTGGATCGTCCGAAGCCTCGACCTGCGCCCGCAGGCGTCCAACCACGTCCGCCAGCGGGTCGTGCACCACCTCATTGGAAATATCCGTTTTTCGAAACTGGAAGCCGTATTTCAAGATGGCCAACTGGGGAGCATGCTCCCGCAGCCAGCCGGCGAAGTCCTCGGCATTCTCCCCAAAGCCCTCGACGAGCATATTCTGGATATGGCCGGCGTGATGATCTGCGGACGCTCGGCATGCAGCCGGCCATCGCGCACCCGCACCTGGTTCACGCTGTCCATCAGCTCGGTAACCAGGAAAAAGCGGAAACTGGTGTCGCCAAAGGTAGCGATCCGGCGTTGCGGCGCGACGATAACCTGTGTGTTGTCGATCGCGTACTGGATCGTGTCCTCGTTAAGCATAAAGAGACGAAACTTACGGGGGGTAGAACGCCGTGCAACGGTTTCTTTTGCCGGAGTGAGTCGCCGCACCTTTACAATCCCGCGCACCGCCGCCTAAATTCAACGCCCTTGGACACTCCGAAAACACTCGCGATCATCGCCGGGAACGGCGTCTACCCCCAGGCCATGGCACGAGCCGCGCGGGCCGCCGGGGTGACGCGACTGGCCGTGGCCGCGTTCCAGAATGAGACCGATCCGGCCCTCATCCCGCTCGTGGACGAGATCGAGTGGATGCGCGTCGGCCAGCTTGGGAGATGCTCAATTTCCTCCAGAAATCGGGGGCCAGCCATGCGGTGATGTCCGGCCAGATCCATCCCCGGAACCTCTTCGACCTGCGCCCCGACATCAAGGCCCTCGTCGTCCTCGCCCGCCTGAAGCGGCGCAATGCGGAGTCCATCTTCGGCGCCATCGCGGAAGAAATGAAGGCCGTCGGCGTCGAGTTGCTGCCCGCCACGATCTACATGGAGGAACACCTCGCCCCGGCCGGTCTCATCGCCGGCCCTAAGCTGAAGCCGCGCGAGGAGGAAGATCTGCAGTACGGCTTTCACGTCGCCAAGGAATCGAGCCGGCTCGATATCGGCCAGACGGTGGTGGTGAAAAACGGCACCGTCCTCGCCGTGGAAGCCTTCGAGGGGACCAATGCGGCCATCCAGCGCGGTGGCGAACTGGGCCGCAAGGACGCGATGATGGTGAAGGTCTCGAAGCCCAGCCAGGACTTTCGTTTCGACGTGCCCGTGATCGGGCCCCTCACCCTCGAAGCGGCCCGCGACGCCCGGCTCCGCGCCATCGGCGTGGAAGCGGGCAAGACCCTGCTCCTGGAAAGGAATAAGCTCGCCGGGCTTGCCCAGGAACACCGCATCTCCATCTTTGGCCTGACCACATGAGCGACACCCTTCTTCACTATCCGCAGCGCCCTTTCCGCGTCGGCGTCGTCGGCGCCGGCAGCATGGGCAGGAATCACGCCCGCATCTTCGGCGAGCTGAAGGATTCCTATCTCGCGGCGGTGCTCGATGAGCGCCCCGAGGTGGCAAAGGAAATCGCCGCCAAATACCATGCGCGAGCATCGGCCAATCTCGAAGACTTCACCAGGTCGGTCGACGCGGCGACCATCGCCACGCCGACCGTCACGCACTTTGCCATCGCCAAGTACCTGCTCGAACACGGCAAACATGTGCTGGTGGAAAAGCCTTTTGTGGAAACACCCGACCAGGCGCGCGAACTCTGC
This sequence comes from Chthoniobacter sp., assembly GCA_037200205.1. Classification (GTDB taxonomy): domain Bacteria; phylum Verrucomicrobiota; class Verrucomicrobiia; order Chthoniobacterales; family Chthoniobacteraceae; genus Chthoniobacter. Next base: position 18,732 of record JBBCHV010000034.1, on the reverse strand, counting down.
GACCTCGCCCAGAAAAATGGCGTGATCCTCCAGGTCGGCCACATCGAACGTTTCAACCCCGTCCTTTCCGCTCTCGAAGCGCGGCTGACCCGTCCGCGCTTCATCGAGGCGACGCGGCTTTCTCCCTATCCCGGCCGCAGCCTGGATGTCGGGGTCGTTCTCGACGTGATGATTCATGATCTCGAGATCATCCTGCATCTCGTCAGCTCGCCGTGGGTGCAGGTGGATGCCGTCGGTGTGGCCATCCTGAGCAACCGCGAGGACATTGCCAATGTCCGCATCCGCTTTGAAAACGGCTGCGTGGCCAATATCACCGCCAGCCGCATCAGCCAGGACAAGCTGCGCAAGATCCGCGTCTTCCAGCAGGACGCCTATCTCTCCCTCGATTACCAAAATCAAAGCGGCTACCTTCTCCGTCTCGCGCGTGACGATGAGAAGGAAAGCTCCCTGCTCGGCAAGCTGCTCGGCGTCGCCGCCGACGCCATGATCGTCACCGAGTTCGCGGGCAAGCGCATCGTGCGGGAACCGGTGGAAGTCGAGAAGATGGAACCATTGAAGCGCGAGCTGGCCGATTTCGTGGCCTGTTGCCCGGGCCGGTTGCCAGCCGAAGGTCAGTGGTCGCGAGGCCACCGCGGCCCTCGAACTCGCGCTCGAGATCACCCGCCAGATCGAACAAAACCCTGCCCCCGCTTTGCCGTGAAACTCTATCTCGTCGCCGGCGAAGCCAGCGGAGATGCGCGCGGGGCCGAGTTGATCCGTGCCTTGCGCGAACGCGACCCTGCGCTGGAATTCCTGGGCGCCGGCGGAAGGGAGATGCGGGCGCTGCTGGGCGATCATATTGTCGATTGGGCGGATGAAGCGGTCGTCGGGCTGTGGGATGTGCTGAAGAAATACGGTTACTTCAAGGGGCAGTTCGAGCGCATGCTGGGGGAGCTGGCCGCGGTCCGTCCCGATGCCCTCGTGCTCATCGATTACCCCGGTTTCAATTTGCGGCTCGCCCGCGAAGCCCACCGGCGGTTTCCCCGGCTCAAGATCATCGACTACATCAGCCCGCAGGTCTGGGCCTGGAATCGCGGGTCGCATTCCGAAGATGGCGCGCTATCTCGATCTCATGCTCTGCATCTTTCCCTTCGAGAAGCCGCTCTACGAGCAGAGCGGTTTGCACGCGGTTTTCGTCGGGCATCCCATCCTGGACACGCTGGCGGCGAAGGAAGACGGACACCCCTCGGGATCCTCATCTCGTCGGGCTCTTCCCCGGCAGCCGCGGCAAAGAAGTGCGCAAGATCTTTCCGGTGATGGCGGAAGCGGCCATCCGCATGAAACAGGTTCACCCGGAACTGCGCTTCGAGGCGTCCGCCGCATCGCATCAACTCGCCGGTCACATGCTGGCCGTGCTGGAGCAGCTGGGCCAGCGAGAGGACTTCTGTGCCGTCACGGTTCGCGCGTCGCACGATCTCATGCAGCGGGCGATCGCCGGCATGGTCTGCTCCGGCACGGCGACGCTGGAAGCGGCGTTTTTCGGTCTGCCGCTCTGCGTGGTTTACAAGGTGGCGTGGCTCACCTGGATCGTCGGCAAGCAACTGGTGCGTGTCCCCTTTCTCGGCATGCCCAATGTCCTCGCCGGACGGGAAATCGCGCGCGAATTCCTGCAGGGCGACGCGACGGCGGAAGCGCTCGCGAACGAAACCCTGCGGCTCGTCACCAACACCGACACCGCGAAGCATTGCAAGCCGATCTCGCCGCCGTGATCGCCGGCCTGGGCAGAGCGGCGCCGCCGCCCGGGCCGCGGAAGCCATTCTGGAGGAGTTGCACACCCCGGCCCGCACTTGATGGATTCTGACCCAATGGAACCAAACGCACTTTCCGCTCTCTGGGCGCCGTGGCGCGTCGAGTACTTCAAGGCCGGCGCCACGCCGGACTTTCTGCTGGAAGCGGCGCGGACCACCGACGATGCCGCGCATCTCGTCGTGGCGCGGCGCGCCCACACTTTCCTCATCATGAACCGCTATCCCTATGCCGTCGGGCATTTGATGGCGGTGCCGTGCCGCAAGCTCGGCGACATTGCGGCGCTGACCGATACGGAGAAGCTGGAGCTCTGGGAACTTGCCGAACATGCCCAGGTGCTGCTGCGCGAGACCATCCGCGCACAGGGCTTCAATGTCGGGCTGAACCTCGGCAAATGCGCCGGTGCCGGCGTGGTCGATCATCTGCACCTGCACATCGTGCCGCGCTGGGAAGGCGACAACAATTTCATGCCCGTGCTGGCGGACACCCGAGTCCTGCCCGAGGCGCTCGGTTCCCTTTATCAAAAACTGATCGCCGCGCGCGACAAGCTGGCCAACTGATGGACGAGCCGGCACTACACGATGGCATCGACCGGCTGTGCGCCGAAAGCGGCAGCAGCGCGATCGGCGTGTACGTCTTCGACTTCGAAACCGAGCGCACCTTCTCTCATCTCGGCGATCGCTGGTTTCACGCGGCCAGCACGATGAAAGTGGCCGTCCTCGTGGCGCTCTTTCACGCGGCGAACACCGGGCGTGTCCGGCTCGAGGACCGCCTGCATGTGCGCAATCGCTTTCGCAGCATGGCGGGACCATTCGATCTTCCGTGTGCAGCGCGACCGGGATGCCGATGCCGTGGTGCACCGTCGAGTCGGTCGCTCGATGAAGCTCATCGAACTGGCCGAGCCGATGATCACGCGCAGCAGCAATCTCGCGACAAATCTCCTGTTCGAATTCCTGACCCCCGAATTCGTCCAGGCAACGCTGGCCGCCGCAGAGATCGACGGTGTCCGCGTCGTCCGTGGCGTCGAAGACAACGTGGCCTTCGAACGCGGCCTGAACAACACGCTCACCGCCGCCGGGCTCGTCGGTTTGTTTCGCCTGCTGCGCGATGACCGGCTCTTCCCCGAGCCCGCTCGCCGCCAGATGCTGGACATCCTGTTTGCGCAGGAGTTTCAACAGCATGATCCCGGCTCTCCTGCCTGCGTCCGCGCAGGTCGCGCACAAGACGGGCGAGATTTCCACCTGCACCCCACGATGCCGGGCTCGTCCTGCTGCCGGGCCGGCGCCCCTACGCGGTCGCGATTCTCACCGAGCATCCACCGGGACTCGACGACACCCAGAAGACCGTGGCGAAGGCCTCGCGGATGGTCTACGAATTCGTCACCGCATGAAAGTCGTCGACGGACTTACCCTCTCCGCCGGGCATCGGGCGCTGTTGCGGCCCGACGAAATGCTCGAAATCGACGCGCATGAGACGCACCGCTTGCCGCGCTTTTTTTTATGAGATCGATTCGTGGCAGCATGCGAAGGAGACGCAGCTCACCCCGCATTTCACGCTCTCGGAATTGATCACCGTCGATTGCCGGGAAGCCGACCTGCTCCTGCACGCCTTCCCGCACTACGTCCCCTGCGCCGTCACCGTGCTCGCGCGCTACCTGGAGGACTTGCGCCAGCGCGCGGAGGCGCCGGTGTACGTGGCGGTCAACGGCGGTTATCGCTCGCCCGCGCACCGCCTTGCCGGGAAGCCCAACCCGCACCTCTGGGCGACGGCGGCGAACATCTATCGCATCGGCGACACGTGGCTGGATTCGCAGAAGTCCATCGAACGCTACGCACGCATCGCCGAGTCGCTCGGCCCGGAAATTTACGTCCGCCCCTACGGCCCGGCGCCCGGCGAAAACCGACGACCATCTGCACGTGGACCTTGGCTATTTGCTTTCCACGCCGCGCGGCTACAGTGAGGCGCAATAACCCCTTGCCATGGCTGCCCCCTACAAACTGCCCAGCCTCCCCCGCCGCCTCGTCGCACGGCGCGCCGGACCCGTGCCGGTCATCGGGCTCGAAGCGGGAGTTCACGCTCTACGTCGATGACGTCAAGCGGCTCCCGGAGGAGGTCTTCGGCACCGCGCAAGAGTTCGTCCGGCAGAAGATGCTCCCGCGCAAGGGCCGTTCGTTTCAATTGCCCGTCGGCGGCGCTGTCTATTTCGACACCGGCGTCATCGAGGTGGCCACGCCGATCATCGAGATCGAAGCGGGATGCGCCCCGCGCGCCGGGCGCACGCTGTGGGAACAAATCGAATTCGTTCGTGGCGAACTCGACGCGTGGGAACTGGCGAACGGGCAGCGCGTGCGGCTGGAAGGCTTCAGCACGCATTACAACGTCTCCGTGCCGGTCACACACTCCTTCAGCGCGGCCCGCTTGCGGCAAATCGCCCGCCTGCTCACCTACCTGCTGCACCCGCCGGTCATGCTGCTCGCCGCCAACAAGCTCAGCACCGGCGTGGGCGTGCGACCGCGCGGCGACCGCCTGGAGGTGACCGCCGACTTCACGCCCGATCCGGACTTGATGATCGCCACCACTTCGCTGATCACCGGAATCATCCTCGCCGTCCTCGCATGGCCCACGCACAGCGTCGCGGAGATGAAGCGGCGCGGCCTCCCGATCATCGCCGGCTTCGCTCCCTGCAAACACACTTCGCGCCAGGGCTTCCTCGCCCGCCATTTCTGCTTTCCCCGGAATCCGTTCACCGCGGATGTGAACGTCTCCGACTGGCGGCTGGTCGATGGACGCCAGCGCAGCCCTCCGCCAGATCGCCCTCGAGATCGCGCTGCCCTTTCGCGAAGCCATTCGCGCGGTCACCGACCATGACGCCTTCACCCACGTCTTCGAAGTCCTCTCCGGCCGCGCCCGTTCGCTGCTCGACTTCCCCACCCGGCCCGCGCGCTACGAGGACGCCGGGCATCGCATCGAATGGAACCGCCGCAACCACCGCACGCTCCCCCGCTCGCGCTACGAACAGGTCATCCATCGCATCCTGACGCATCGTCCCATCCGCATCGGTTCCGCGCTCTACGAACCGGAACGCATGATCGGCTGGCACGCGGTCGCCTTCCGCCATCGCCAGACCGGCCGCCGCCGCACCTTCACCCTCGACGAACTGGCCGTGCAGGGGATGACCGAGTCATAGACGTTGCCCGCCGTCGCTAGGGACGCTCGTATGGAATGGCGGCGATGCGCTCCATCACCCGCTCGCTCAAGCGCTGATACAACTCCCGGCCTTCGCCCACGAGATCGTCCTTGGTGAAGAACATCGGCTCGCCCACGACCAGCGTGATCGGCGTGAACAGGCGCGGTTTGCCGCCTCGCGGGAAGGCCTCGTGCGCCCCGAAAATGCGCATCGGCACGACGGGCGCGAGCGTCTTGGCGATGATGAGGCCGAGACCCGGCTGGGCCACCTGCAGCTTGCCATCGAGCGTGCGGGCTCCTTCCGGGAAGATGACCGTGGCGTGGCCGGCCCGCACGATCTTGATCACGGTCTTGAGTGCGCTCATGTCGGCCCGCTCCTGATCGACGGGAATGACATTCAACTGTGGCATGATGGGACCGAGGATCGGCCACTGCAGCAGCGTCTTGCGGGCGAGATAGTAGAGTTCGCGCTGGCAGGCAATGCCGGCCAGCGGCGGATCGAGATAGCTCTCGTGATTCATCGCCAGGATCGCCCCGCCGGTCTCGAGGATGCGCTCGCGGTGAACGACCTTGAACGAAAAGAGCGTCTTCCCGATGACCTGCGCGGTGATGTAGCCGAAGCGATACCAGCCGCCCATGCTACAGTTCGCCGAGCGGCAGACCCTTTTGCTTCAAGCGTCCGAAGATCTCCCCGACTACGCCTTCGACGGTGAGATTCGAGCTGTCGATCACGTGTGCATCTTCCGCGATCACGAGCGGCGAGGTGCGGCGCGAGGAATCCACCTTGTCCCGCGCGGCGATGGAGTCCTGCAAGCCCTGCTTGGCGCGACGCTGGGCGCGCACTTCCGGCGAGGCATCGATGTAGAACTTGTAAGGCGTCTCGGGAAACACCGCGGAGCCGATGTCGCGGCCTTCCATGACCACGTCGTGGTCGAAGGCGAAGGCACGCTGTTTCTTGGTGAGAACACGACGGACCTCGGGGATGCTGGCGATCGCGGAGACGTTGGAATTCACCGCCTCCGAGACGAGGTGCTCCGACGGGTCGATGCCATCGAGCAGGATGGTCGATTCGCCGTTGGCCACGCCACATGTCACGTCGGTGTATTGCAGCAGGTGTTGCACTCGAACGGCGTCGACGGACGGCACGCCCTTCTCGATCGCGAGCCACGTCACCGCGCGATACATGGCGCCGGTGTTCACGTAGACGTAGCGGACCTTGCGCGCGAGCGCCCGGGCCACGCTGCTCTTGCCGGAAGCGGCCGGGCCGTCGATGGCGATGACGATGTGAGGATGTTCCCTGGCCACGGCGTCAGCTCGGGAGTGAAGTGATGACCGGCGTTTGCTGGCCGGGCGGCTCTTTCAGGATTCGCTCCAGCGTTTGATAGAATCCGGGGTAGGAGGTGTTCACGCAGTCCGTGTTGGTGATGACCGTTTCGCCCTCGGCAAACAGACCGGCGATGGCGAAGGCCATGGCAATGCGGTGATCGCCGAAGCTATCGAGCCGCGCGCCGTGCAGCGGGATGCCGCCGGTGATGACCATGCCGTCCTCGGTCTCCTGCACTTGGGCGCCCATCGCCCGAAGATTGGTGGCGACGGCGGCGAGGCGGTCCGTTTCCTTGACGCGCAATTCGCCCGCATCCTTGATGACCGTGGTGCCGGTGGCCAGGGCGGCGGCGACCGCGAGAATCGGCAACTCATCGATGACGTTCGGGATTTCCTTGCCGGCGATCTCCGTGCCCTTGAGGCGGGCGCCGCGCACCTCGACCACGCCGAGCGGTTCCGCATCCTCGGTCTCCACGATCTCTCGCACTTGCGCGCCCATGCGCACGAGCACCGCCAGCACACCGGTGCGCGTTTGGTTAAGACCGATCTTCTTGACCAGCAAGTGAGAGCGCGGTTGCGCGGCGGCGGCGACCAGCCAGAAGGCGGCGCTGGAGATGTCCCCGGGCACCTGGAAATCCCGCGACTCCGGCGTGAGCCCGCCATGGAGGGAAACGGTGAGCTCGTGCTTTTGCGGGCGGATGAGAAAATACTCGAGCATGCGCTCGGTGTGATCGCGACTCTGCGTGGGTTCGGTCACGCTCGTGCGGCCCTTGGCAAACATGCCCGCGAGCAACACGGCGCTCTTGACCTGCGCACTGGCCACGGGGGCTGACGTATTCGACCGGTTTGAGGTTTCCTCCCTCGATGACCAGCGGCGGCCGGCCGTCCTTGCCCTCGGCGGTGATCTTCGCTCCCATCTGCGTGAGTGGCTCGATGACGCGGCGCATCGGGCGCTTGGAGAGCGAGGCATCGCCGATCAAGCGGCTGCGAAATGGCTGCCCTGCCAGAAGGCCGGCCATGAGGCGCATGGTGGTGCCGGAATTGCCGCAGTCGATATCCTGCCGGGGGGCGGTGAAGGTGCGGCGCTTGCCGTGGATGATGAGCGTCGTTTCATCCGCATTCTCGATTTGGATGCGAGCGCGCGAATTGCCGCCACGGTGCAGAGGCAATCTTCGCTGGCGAGAAAGCCGCGGATCACGCACGTGCCATTGCTCATCGCCGCGAGCATCACGGCACGGTGGGAGATGCTCTTGTCGCCGGGGACTTCGAGTTCGGTTTGGATGGTCGGGGCGCGGCGGATTTTCCAGTCAGGCATGCGAAGATTTGGGGAAGCGCAACTGATCGCGCTGTGTTTTGGCTTGGGTCAGAAGGGCGGTCATCGGGACGTCGTGGTCGAGCAGTGTTGCGATTTCGCGCAGCTTTTCAATCATCGCTTCCACGGATGCGCGCACGGCGGTGTGATTGTTGCGCAAAATCTCCGTCCACATCTCCGGCGGGCCGCTGGCCACGCGGGTGGTATCGCGGAAACCGGGGCCGGCAAAATCGAAGGCGGCGGCGTTCTTTTCCGCCACGAGATTGACGAGCACCGCGGCCAGCAGATGCGGGAAGTGACTGACCAGGGCCACGATCTCATCGTGCGCGGCCGGCGAAAGCTCCAGCACACGACCGCCGAGCGTCTGCCAGAAATTGTGGATCGTGGTGACCGCCGCGGCATCGCTCCCGGAGTCGGGCGTCACGATGCACGGGGCGCCATCGAACAACCCGGCGCGGGCCGCTTCCAGTCCAGCCTGCTCCGAGCCAGCCATCGGATGGCTGCCCACGAAATGGCATCGCCCGGCAAAAATCCCGCCCAGGTCTTCGACGACCGGCGCCCTTGACGCTGCCTACATCTGTGACCACCGCCCCGGCCGGCAGCAGCGGCGCGATCTGGCGGGCCAGCGAAGCCATCGCGCCGATGGGCACCGCGAGCACCACGATAGCCGCTTCCCCCACCACAGCGGCGAGATCGGTCGAGGCTACTTCGGCAAGGGCGCGCTTCTCGAGTTCGGCGACAGCCTCGGCCCGACGCGCCCACACCGCCACGTGAAAGCCGCCGACCCGCCGCGCCGCGAGCGCGATGGAGCCGCCGAGCAGTCGGGACCGATGATGGCAAGTCGTGTCATGAGAGGTAAAAAAGCCCCGGCCCGCAGGCGCGGAGCCGGCGGGCCGGGCTGAAGACTTTACGAAAAAGAGTCGCGCGCTAGGGAACGAGGGAAGCTCTTGCCCGAATACGGATCCTTCACCTCGGTGCCGGGCGGGAAGCCGCGCACGTCGATGTACCCTTTGTATTGATCGTAGGGGCTGAAGACAAAGCCCGGCTTGCCGGGGACCGGCTTGGCGTAAGGAATTTCGCCCACCTTCACCGGCGCCGTCTCGGGCACCGCCGGCGGCTGCGGCTTGTTGTCCGGAGGCTTGTTATCCGTCGTGGGTGGTTTGTCGGGATTCGCCGCGTCTTCCGGCGAGGGGTTGTTGGCGACCGCGGTATCACTCGCCGGAGGATGGAAGCCGGGCTTGGGTTTCTTCTTGGGTGGCTCATCGACACAAGCGCTGAAAATGGCCATGGTCAGCGCAAGAACTGCCGGAACGGTGAATCGCTTCATAAAGGTGACGTGCTATTAACGAAGCCCAGCGAGTGTGACAATGGAAATTTCCCGTGCATGGCTTTGTATAGGCGTTTCACGATGCTTTCAGGATCCGCAGGTCGGGGCGCAATTGCTCGTCCAGGGCCGCGACCACGGCTTTCGGCGTTTCCAGCGCAGCCATGATGCCGCCGTCGGCGATCATGGTGAGCGGAGAAGCTGGCACCAGCCTTTGCAGGGAAAAAGCGCGTCATCCGGCTCGGCGGCGCGCTCTTCACCCCAGAGTAAAGCCATGGGCCGCGAGAGCAGGTGCAGGCGTGCTTCGAGATCGAAGCTGAGGCCGCCTCCCAGCCAGGCCAGGGTCGCGTGCTCGGCCGAAGGCTGCTGCGCGCAGGTGGCGATCACGTCGATCATTTCCTCGGTCACCGCTGCGCGCTCGAGAAACGCCGCCTTGCGCAGCCAGTGGGCTACGGAGGATTTCGTCGAAAGCTGGTTGCGGTACAGGAACCGCGCGAGCAGCGGCGTGCGGTAGAGCCACCGGGAAAAGACGGACAGCGAATGACTGCCGACATCGCCCGTGCCATTCGGCATGTGCAGGATGAGACGCGAAACGAGTTCCGGATGCTGGGTCGCCAGATACACACAGAGGCCCGCCGACCAGCCGCTGGCCACCAGCACCGGCGGCTGCTCCCACTCGAAGCTGCGCAGAAATTCCGCCAGCGTCCGCACGCAGTCCGCCGCGGTCAGGCGCATGGCCGGCCGGGCAGACTCGCCGAAGCCAATGAGATCGAGCGCAATGACCCGATGCCGGGCGACGAACTCCGGGTAAACCTTCGACCATTCGTAAGACGAAGCGCCAAAGCCGATATTGTGCACGAAGACCAGCGCCGGACCGCTGCCCGACTCGTGATAAACCACTTGCCCCAGGCTGGTGTGCCGCACCTTCGTCGTGAAGATCGGCGGCGAAATCGCATCCGGCACACGCCGCTTGGTCGGGGGGCGCAAGGCATACTTCAGGGCGACCAGGATCGCCCCAAGAATCCCCGCGCCGATGCCCACACGCCAGGCATGCTTTGGTCTGAGTTGCAGTTTCTTTGGGGCCACGGGAGATGGGTCTACAAAATTTATAACCCTAAAACAGAGCTTCGTCTTGGTCTCTTAGCCCGGACAGGCCAATTGGGTGCCGCAGTCGCCAGTGAGCCGCGTGCCGGCAGATCTGCGGAAGGATCCATCTTAAATATCACAGGCTAATTCACCTTAATTTAGCTTAATTCACCTTAATTCCTCTGTGTAAATACCCACCGGGTGGGATTTCTTACGCAGCGACGGGGCACGGACCGGAAAAAATTGGAGGCACGATTTGCTGGCGGTCGCCGCTGTGGGCCTACCGACATAGGCGTGGCATAGAACAACCGACGGGAAATCCCGGCAACGAGCCATTCGCGTGAATTGATCGATCTTGAGTGACATGAACTGAGCAATCTGCCTGCCCGATTTCCGCCGAGCCGGTTTCCTCCTCTTCTTCAATAAATTTCGTGTTCAGAGTAACACACCTGCGCCTTCTGTCAACGCCCCATCCCAAGGGCGTCGGCGTCCCTCCGCGGAAGTGGAGTTTCGAAGACAAGTGAGTGACCAGACAAGAGTTCGGTCGCAAAGGGCGGACCATTCGGCTTTTATTGAGCCGGGCTACGTCTCGGCGAAGTATTCGGGAGTGATTTCCCGGGCACCGTGCAAAAGGCGGATTAGCTGAATGCCGTCCTCGATTGGACGGTAGAAAATCAGGTAATTTCCAAGCGGGAAGCTGCGAAGTCCAGATGCCAACTCATCCACTTTGCGACCGATGTGCGGAGTCGAGGCGATCACTTTCAAGGTCGCATCGAATTGGTCAACCACACGATCCGCGGCCGCGAGATCACGCACCGCGATATAGCTCCAGATTTCGTCATAGTCGCTCCGCGAAGCGCGCGTGCGAAGGATCTGCGGCACAGCCAACTTTCGATCTACTGCGCGGCGAGGCGTTTCCGCCCCTCGGCCTTCACGTCCTCTGCGGAAAATTCGACGAATTCACCATGATCGGCCTGCTCGATGCCGACGCGCACTTTGGCACGCAATTCATCAATTTTTGCGGCACGAATGGCTTCACGCACCCGAAACTCCGCGAGAGCTTCGGCCACTACTTCACTTTCCGATCCAAAGCGCCCAGATTTCACCACTTCCTCGAGGAAATGTTGGTCGTCGTCGTTGAGCGAGATAGCAACGGTCGTCATGGACGGCATATTACTAGAATGGCTGCCGACGGGCAAGGCGCCTTCCACACGCTAATGCCATGGGGAATGGGATACTTCAGACTGGCTGCTGCGTCGCAGCTTGGAGCAGATTGCCGAGCGCAGCGAAAGGCGCTGTGCCGAGACCGTGGCGTTGTTGCAGGAATTCGGGACTGTTGTAGCTGAGCCAGACCTGGCCGTCTGCGGATTCCCAGATCAACGCCTTGAGCGGCAGATCGATGGCGAGGGAGGGATGCGCGATCATCAGCGGGGTGCCCGCTTTCGGGTCGCCGAAAATCACCAGCACCATGGGACGCATGGCCAAGCCCACGGAGTGGGCCTCCGCCGCCTGGTCAATGCGCGCGAAGATCTTGATGCCTTTCGCTTTCAGAAGTGCTTCGAGTCGGTCTGCGTCTCGGTCACCGATTGATGGCAGGCGAGGTCGATGATTCCAGTCGTGCTCATGGATTTGATTCTACCTTATGCGGCCGGCCTCGCGCTCGGTGCGGAGGAATTCGCCGGGCGTGAGCACCCGCAATTCATAAACCGTCTTGCCGAGCAGGTCGCGGAAATCGCGGCGATCGAGCGTGAGCAATACGTCGGCACAAGCAGGGCGGTGATGAGAACGGGTTTATCCTTGGCGACATCGAAATCGAGAGGCCAATCGAAAATCAATTCGTCGTTTTCGATGGTGATCTGTTCGCGCAGTGCGGCCCACGCGCGAGAGGCGTCCGCCGGCTTATCCGCCAGATTGTCGCGGACTTCGCGCAGGACCCACGGAGACACCAGAAGCTGCCAGGGTTGTCGTGGGGCGAGATCGAAGACCTGTCGCGACGCGCCCGCGGCAGACAAGCTCGCAGCCAAGACGACACTGCTATCCAGGAAAATCTTCAACGGCTCCGCCGGAACTGCTCTCCGTCCGCTTCATCCTCAGCGAGCATGGCGGCGAGTTCTTCGTCCGAATAGACGCGCAACGTTGCTTGGGGGCGCTCTTTTCTCAATCGGATGGCGAGGAAACGGAGCAACTGTTCCTTTTCATCGGATGAAAGGGAATCCGTAGCGGCTTCGATCTCGGCCAGCGTGCTCATTCTTTGCCCATGATAGCACCAGGCTGCCGGCTTGGCACGACTCAAAATAGCCGTTGAACTGCCAGTCTGAAGTGAGACCAGAAGCGGGCGCGGCGCCGGTCGTTCCGGGCTATTTGAAATTGCGCATGCGCAGGAGGAATTGCTCGCGTTCGTAGCGCACGATGGTGTCGAGGATGAGGCCGCAGGTGAGGCTCAGGGCGGCGAGCATGGCCAAGCCGGTGGCCAGGATGGCCAGGGGGACGCGGTAGACGTACTGGTAGCGGATGAAGTCGATGATGGGGAAGAAGCCCGCGAGGAGGCTGCCCAGGAGGAAGATCGCGGCGACGGAGGAGAAGAAGGTGAGCGGTTTGAAGTCTTTGCAGACCTTCACGATGGTCTTGATGACGCGGTAGCCGTCCTTGAACGTGCTGAGCTTGGAAAAGGAGCCTTCGGGACGGGAGCGGAAGGCGATGGGGACTTCGTGCTGCACGAAGCCTTTGTCGATGGTCTGGATGGCAATTTCCGTTTCGATCTCGAAGCCTGTGGCCAGCAAGGGCACGTTGCGGTAGAAGGAGCGGGTGAAGAGCCGGTAGCCGGAGAAGAGATCGCCCACGGACGTCCGGAAGATCGCTTCGATGATCCTGGCCAGGGCGTTATTGGCCCACGTATGCGTCGTCTTGAAGGCGCCTTGTTCCTCGCTGACCCGGCGGCCGACGACGGTATCGCCACCGAGCGACTCGATCGCGGCGACGAGCTTCAAGCCTTCCTCGGCCGGGTAGGTGTCGTCGCCATCGACCATGAGGACGTAATCGGAATCGGCCATTCGGAACAACCGCTGCACGGCGTACCCTTTGCCCGGCCGAGGCTCATAGACGACTTCGCGCCACGTTCGCGAGCGATCCTGGCCGTGTCATCGGTGCTGCGGTTATCGATGACAAGAATGCGCGCCTCGGGGAAGACGCGACGAAAATCGTCGACGACTTTTCCCACGGTGAGGGACTCGTTGAGGCATGGAATGCCGATGGTAAGAGTGAAACTCAAGAGGAGGGGCTCGGGAGGAGGTTTAATTCGGAAGCGCTGGCGGCGGGAGGGCGTTCAGCCGAGGATGATTCCGCTTCGCCTTTCGTCCGACCAGTCAGAATGCCAAACCAGCGGACGATTTGCCTCCAGAGGAGGGCCGCACCGACGAAAAGGTAGATGAGGCAGAAGGGCTCAAAGACGTAGCGGTAGCGGGGGTTGTTGACGCCGGTCATGGACACGGCGAACCACAGGACAGCCAGCGAGACGATCCAGGCGATGTGGAATCGTTGCAACGGCCCGGGCATGAGGAGGACGATCGCCAGCGCGACCAGGGCGCAGCGGTAAAAGAGGGGAACCGGGGGAATGACCGGCACAACGGCATCTTCGTCATCCTCGAACGAGCCCACGGTGAACCATTCCCACGCCCGATCCAGGGATCGATACCACAGCATGGGATGGTAATTCTCGCGGACGAAATCCGCGACGGCGGCCTCGTCCGGGAGCTCGCGCCCGGCCAAGCGTTTGCCCAAGGTTTCGAGCTGGCCTTTGTGGGTGAAACCGATGTTGAGCTTTTTGCTCAACCGGGGTTCATCGTAGCCCACGCTGGCGGGGAATTTGACGGCGAGGAGAAACTTGCGAGCGGCCAGTCCTGGCAGAGCCCCGGGGTGATTCAGGCACGCTTCGATGGCCATCTTCTGGCAGAGGGCGTTGCCGTCCGGATCTTTTTCTCCTTTGGACTTGAGATAATCTTCCGCCAGGTCTCCGAGCCGCTTTTCCAGGCCCTGCAATTTTTTCGGCACGCCGCCGTAGAGACTGCGCACTTCGTCGCGCACGGGCAGGACCAACCGGCCGAACTCGGGGTCCACTTTCGATTGATCGGCGCCAGGGAAATCACCGTGGCGTAGAGCAACTGGCCGGCTTGATGGGTGGTGGTCAGCACCAAAGTCAGGACGACGACGACCGTGAGCGCGGCCAATCTCGACCAAAGCACCTTCCACTGCCCCCACTGGACGAAGACGAGCAACGGAAAGCCAAAGCCGAGCAGCAGGCGCCCTTCCGGGCGGGAAGCCGCAGTGAAAAACAAGGCGATCAAGAGCAGAATGAAATGCCGGCGGCTGGGCTGCTGGTGAAGAGCGTCCCCGCGAGCGCGAGTGCAAAAACGAAAAAGAGATAAGCGCTCTCCGACATCAAGGCGTGCTCGTACCAAAGCAGAACCGGATTGGCCGCGAGAAGGAGCGTGACCGGGATGATCACCCATCGCCAGGACGCCAGCCAAAACCGCACCAGCGCCCCGCTCATCAGGACGACGCCCAGACCCGACAGATGCTGGGCGATGGGAATGAAGATCAACGCCGGCAGCCGCAGGATAAACGGCAGCGTATACAGCAGCGGCACCAGGAACGTCCGCTTCGTGTGAATCACCACATGGTGCCGCTCGAAATAAGTGCAGATGGTGAAGAGAAAATCGGCGCTGTCGAACTGCATGTAGCCGTAAGGCATCTGCCAGGTCATGACCGCGCGGAGGATCAGGCCGAGCAGCAGCGCGGGCACACAAAACCACAGGAACTCCCGCATCTCCGGCGTACGCAGGGACCACTGTGCCGATTTTTGCGAGACGCGAGCAGACTCGCCCGTCGGCTGCGCTCATCACGAAACCTAGAACGACAGGCGGACCAGGCCGCTGCCCTTTTCGATGCGGCCGATGACGCGGCCTTTCGTCAACTGGAGCGCTTTTTCGCGATGGGCGGCGGAGACGACGACGGTCATGCCGATGCCCATGTTGAAGACCTGATACATCTCGGTACGGTCGATCGAGCCGCCTTCGCGGATGTGGTCGTAGATCGCGGGGGCTTTCCACGATTTCGTGTCGATGACGGCATCGGTGGTCTTGGGGAGGACGCGCGGAAGATTATCGATGAGACCGCCGCCGGTGATGTGGGCGAGGCCTTTGACCATGCCCTTCGGCAGCTTCGCGAGGAGCGGTTGGTAATTCTTGTGCACACGCAGAAGCTCGTCGCCGAGCGGTCCTGGCGACGCCGGGGAGCTTGCTGGAAACCGTGAGGCCCATTTCCTCGAAGAGGACTTTGCGGGCGAGCGAATAGCCATTGGTGTGCAGGCCGTTGGCGGCGAGGCCGATGATCACATCCCCCACCCTGATGCGCGAACCGTCGAGCGCCAGCTTCCGATCCACGACGCCGACGATGGTGCCGGCGAGGTCGTATTCGCCGCGCTGGTACATGCCGGCATCTGCGCGGTTTCGCCGCCGATGAGGGCGCAGCCGGCTTCCTTGCAGGCCTTGGCGAAGCCCTTGATGAGTTGCGCGAAGACGGGCGGATCCAGCCGCTCGGCGCCGATATAATCGAGGAAAAAGAGCGGGCGCGCGCCGACCACGGCGATGTCGTTCACGCAATGATTGACGAGATCCTGGCCGACGGTGTCGTGGCGATTCGCGGCGAAGGCGAGCTTCAGCTTGGTGCCCACGCCATCCACGCTGGAGACGAGGACGGGGTCTTTCATCCCCTTGAAATTAGCGCGGAAAAGGCCGCCGAAGCCGCCGATCTTGCCGAGCACCTCGGGTCCGTGGGTGCCTTTCACCAGCGCGTGGATGCCGCTCTTGATGCGGTTGCCGAGATCGACGTCCACGCCGGCGGCGGCGTAGGCCTTTTTGGGTTTCTGAATCGTTGCCATTAAAATTGGAGAGAATCGGGCTCGTGCGGAAGATTCAACCTTTTCCGGGTTGAAAATCTGCATCGCCTGCGCTCAGGAAGGAACCTGGTCGAAGAGCTCGGGGTGCTCTTCCTCGGCGAGGAGGTTGGCGCGGGTGGCGCGGCGCTCCATGATGTATTTGTCGAGGGTCGGATCGACGGGAACGGGATACTTGCCGTTGAAGCAGGCGAGGCAGAAATTGGCCTCGTTCTGACCGGTGGCGCGCACCATGCCCGGGACATCGAGATAGCCGATGCTGTCCGCCCCGAGATAATCGCGGATCTCCTCCAGCGTGTGCTGGTTGGCGATGAGCTTTTCCGGGTCGGGAAAATCGATGCCGTAGTGGCAGGCGTGCTTGTGCGGCGGGCACGAGATGCGCATGTGCACTTCCTTGGCGCCGGCCTCGCGCAGATTGACGACCCGGGCGCGCGCAGTGGTGCCGCGCACGATCGAGTCATCGACCACGACGACGCGTTTGCCGTGGACGGCTTCCTTGATGAGGTTGAGCTTCACCCGCACATTGAAGTCGCGAATGAGCTGCGTGGGCTGGAGGAAGGTGCGCCCGATGTAGTGGTTGCGGACGAAGGCGTGATTGTACGGGATGTTCAGTTCCTCGGAGAAACCGAGCGCGGCGTAGTTGCCCGAATCGGGCACGGGAACGACCAGATCGGCTTCGACGGGATGCAGGCGGGCCAGTTCGCGGCCCATCTCGGTGCGGACACGGGCGACATTGATGTCGTTGATGATCGAGTCCGGCCGGGCGAAATAAACATACTCGAACATGCAGAAGGCCTTGCGCTCCTGCTTGAAGGGAAACTCGGAGCGAATGCCGTTTTCATTGATGATCACGACCTCGCCGGGTTCGAGGTCGCGGATGAATTCCGCATGGATCAAGTCGAAGGCGCACGTCTCGCTGGAGAGCACCCAGGCGCCCTCGAGCTTGCCCAGCGACAGCGGGCGGAAGCGAAGGGATCGCGCACGCCGATGATTTCCCCGCTCGCTCATCACCACCAGCGAGTAGGCGCCCTGGATGCGCCGCAGGCCCGCGAGCACGCTGTTCGTGCCATTCGGCTGGGCGAGCAGGTGCAGAATGATCTCGCTGTCGACCGTCGTTTGAAAAATGGAGCCGCGGCGCTCGAGTTCGTCGCGCAGGACAGCGGCGTTCACGAGGTTGCCATTGTGGCCGATGGCGAGCTGGCCGCGACCGGTGCTGAACATCAGCGGCTGCGCGTTGAGCAGCGTGCTGGAGCCGGTGGTGGAATAGCGCACGTGGCCGATGGCGCGCGTGCCCTTGAGCCGCTCGAGGTCGTCCGCTTTGAAGACCTGGGAAACGAGTCCCATGTCCACGTGGCGGACGAAAGGGGTATTGGGGCCGGTGGCGGTGACGATGCCCGCGCTCTCCTGGCCACGGTGCTGCAAGGCGAAGAGGCCGTAGTAGGTCAGGACGGCGGCATTCGGATGGCCAAAAACGGCGAATACGCCGCACTCATGAGTGGGTTTGCTTCACGCGGGATCGGGCGAACCGCGAGACTAGCGCGCAAAGAAGGCGGGTCAAGCGGCACCCCCTTAAAATGCGTTCCGTGATTTTTTGCTTTCCGAATGCCGAAGTTTCTTATCGCAGTTCAGGACGGTCGGCATCTGCACGGCGCTCTTCGGGATGATGGCCTTGGCGGCGACGCGCAGCAGCCGGGGCAGAAATCCGAGCGCGAAACTGGCGACCAGGTAAAAGACGCCTACGCCGATCGCCCAGGGAATGTATTTGATGAACGCCGCATTTTGGGCGCGGGCCAGCCCTTTGACCTGCGGCGGATCCCCCGGCCACATACGCGATCTGCACGTCTTCCCCCGGCGTCCGCGGCGGCACATAGAATTCCGCAGCCTCGAGCCCGACCGATCGCCGGCGAAAGCCGGGGTCGAGATAATCGATGTGATACATTTCCCGGGTGAGCCGCGGGTCGTCGGGCATGTACTTGCGCAGGGCTTCGGGGCCGAGATCGAGATACTTCTTCCGCGGCACCTTTTCCATCGAGACAAATTTCCCCGTGAGGACCGGCGCCGCGTCCCAGCGTTTCATTTCGCGAAAGCCCTCGCGCGCGATGAAGGCGAGCAGGCCGAGGCACACCCAGATCAAGACATTGTTGGCGGCGGGCGAAGGGGGCTTCGACGCGGTGCCGCTGACCGTGGACGTATTCTTGCGGTCCAGATGATCGGCCAGATCCGGCTTCACGGAGAGCTGCCGTTGCACCGCAGTCACGGGGCCGACGAATTGCAGTGGCAGATCGCGCGCCTCGCGCCAGACCACGTCCATGATTCCACCCTGCCAGATCACCAATCCCAGCCCCCGGTCCGGCAGCCACACGGTGCCTGCCGCAAGCAATTCCTCATCCGGAACTGGCCCCATCCGCACCGTTCCCGACTCCGAAAGGGTTCGTCTGTGGCATCGTTTGCCTCCCACATGGGTATCTGCCCCAAGGGTTCGAGAGCACGCAGGGCATCGTCCAATTGCCCGTCCATCAGCGAGCGGCCATTCCACAGGATTTCGCCATCGGTGGAAATCTGGCGCATCCGCTGCGGGGCTTCTTTCTCGAACCAAAAATGGAGATACTGCCCCTGTACGTCCGCCGTGAGATCACCATCGGTCTGGACGGTCCCTTCGATCCCCAACTGCCGCAGCTTTTCCTGCACCTGGGCCCAGGTCATGCCGGGGCGGAAGCCGAGCCAGTCGTCGGCATGGGCGATGTCGAAGGGCGGTTGATCGGGCAT
>JBBCHV010000033.1:0-73954 GCA_037200205.1 Chthoniobacter sp. | reverse complement strand
GATTGAAAATAGTGATGCCCATTTCGCATCACGGCAACCACGAACCGGCATTGGCCGCAAGGATCGGGAAGCCGGAGGTTGGTATTCTTGAAAACGAGGTCAGTTATGAAAGTACGACTTATACCTTGGCAGCACCAGTGCGACGGATCTGCTGGCCGCCGCCTTGACGTGCCGGTCGTAAGCAATCCTCCGGAGGATACGGCCAAACAATTCCGTATCCTTGCCTCCAGTCCCTCCGTTCGACGATCCCACATCCCGCAAGTTGATCCACAAACGCCTGGAATGGCACCCAACCAAGCCTGGGGTGGTTTCCGATTTGGACCAACCGAGCCATTTCAAACTAGAAAATTATGAAAACGCCACATTCCTTTATTGATCTCACTCAGCGCCCACCCCGAAGCTTTCGCGTTCGTTTGGGTAACTACGTGTTTTGGCACGCATGCTCGACAAGGGCCGCGCGACCCTCGCCGGGAAGAATGGCGAATATATATACAATTCCCCAACCGACCAGCATCTGGTGAAATTTCTTGGCTTCGATCCCGATGCCTTGTTGAAGGAATTGGCAACCAGCAAAAGTGACGGGGAAATCCTCGAATGGATTCAGGCCCATTCCAAGACCCCGCGCGCTCCATGGGAAATCGAGGCCTGGTCTGCTTTCATGGAAAAACGCACGCCGGACACCGACGCCGAAACACTTGCGTCGTTTGCCGAACATTTGGGCAAGCTTTCCAAAACCCGGGAGGACATCAAAACCTTCTTCGAGTTCGGCGAACTCGATGACTACGTCAGCTTTGGCGGGAAAGCGTAACTCCCCATTTTAAAAATCACCAAGACAAACCAAACAACAAATATATGAGTAATAATAACGGACAAAAACTGGCGGGCAAAATTGCGGTCATCACAGGCGGCAACAGCGGGATAGGCCTGGCCACGGCTAAGCGATTCGTGGAAGAAGGCGCGCAAGTCGTGATCACTGGCCGACGAGAGAAAGAGCTGAAAGAAGCCGCCGCTTTGATCGGGAGAAACGTCACGACGGTCGCTGGCGATGTCTCGCGCTTGGAGGATCTGGACCGCCTCTTTGCCGTCGTGAAGGAGAAACACGGTCACATCGACGTCCTCTTCGCAAACGCTGGCTGGGGTGAAATCGCGCCGCTCGAAACGGCGACCGAGGCTCATTTTGACAAGACCTTCGACCTGAACGCGAAGGGAACGTTCTTCACCGTGCAAAAGGTCCTTCCCCTTTTCAACAATGGCGGCTCGATCATCCTGACCTCCTCAGTCGCCAATGTGAGAGGAGATGCAGCGTTCACCGCCTACGCTGCGAGCAAGGCGGCTGTGCGCTGTTTCGCTCGTGGCTGGACGGTGGAACTGAAGGATCGCAAGATTCGTGTGAATTCGATGAGCCCTGGCCCAATCGAAACTCCGGCCTTGGAGAACGCGGGCCTCACCGCTGAACAGGTAAAACAAGCGGCAGCCCAGTTCGCCTCGGAAGTTCCGCTCGGTCGCAGAGGCAAGGCCGAGGAAGTCGCTGCTGCCGTCCTGTTCCTCGCCTCTGATGAAAGTTCTTACATCACCGGTGTGGATCTCGCCGTCGATGGAGGCATGGCGCAGGTCTGACGCCGGGGCGGTCCCTTGCCCGGCCCTCGCCAGTCGCGGGACCCTGCTTCTCAAACTTAGTGCTAACACGAGATCGGAGAAATATTATGAGTTATGCAATTGTAGGATTCGGTAAGATAGGCCAGGCGCTCGCCCACGCCTTTGCCCGTAAAAACATCGACGTATCCGTCGCGAGCCGCCGGCCACCCGAAGCGTTGGCGCCGCAGGCTCGGTCGATTGGACCCACGATCGTCGCCAAGTCGCTGCGGGATGCCCTCGAGGCCGACACCATCATCCTGGCGGTCCGGTTCGAGGAACACGGCAGCGTTGCGAAGGCTCTGCCGAATTGGAAAGGCAAGACGGTCATCGATGCGATGAACTCGCAAGCTCCTCTGGAAGAACTGGACGGCCTCCTGTCTTCCGCCTTTGTCGCCAAGGCGTTCACTGGCGCCAAGTTGGTGAAAGGTTTCAATCACCTCGCTGCGGCCACCCTGGCGACCGATCCGGTCGTCGAGGGCGGCCACCGGGTCGTCTTTCTGTCGAGTGACGACGCGGACGCGGTCGCTCCCGTAGCGGATCTGGCCAGACAACTCGGATTCGCACCCGTCGAGCTGGGAAAGCTCAACGAGGGTGGCGCGCTGGTGCACGCCCGCGGCGACATTTGGGGCCCCCTCATCTTCGAGGATTTGTTCAAGAAGGAGCAATAATCGATGACTAAGTCAGCTTTGGCGGAAAAGCGTAACGCTCACATTCTCACAAATAACGAAGAAACAAAAGCAAAGGAGAACTTATGAGTAATAACCCTGTCCAGATTGTGAAGGATTTTTTTGCCGCCATCGGCCGCGGCGATAAGCAAGGTCTGCTGGCGTTTGTCTGCCGAAGATATGGAGTGGATCATTCCGGGCGAGGACTGGCCGTTGGCCGGCACCTACCGCGGACACGCGGGATTGGCGGATTTGCTTCAGAAGTCCGGGATGCTGGAAACCTCAACAGAGTCCCTCGAATTCGTGGCGCAGGGAGACCCTCCAGGCGCCCTGATCGTTCGGCCTACGGCACGGGCGCGTCGTACATCTTCTGCGCTTTGTCGAGGATCGGCTTGATATCCTTATAGTAATCGTGCGCCGTCTTCAATTCGGCGACGGCCTTCTTGCATTGGTCCTCTTTGCTAACGGCATCCTTGGTGTACTTTTGTTCCAGGATATGGATGATGTCGTCGTCCCGGTCGATCGTTGCGGCGGACTCCTTGTAGGCCTTATGAGCGGCATCGAGCGCTTTCTTCAACTCCTTGCGCAGCTTGTCGTAGTTCTTGGTGTCCTTTTTCTTGATGGCCTTGGCGTATTCTTCGCAAGCCTCCTTGACTTTTCCACCTTCGTTCTGCAGGAGGATCCACACTGCCTGGGAATCCTCGAAGACAACTTTGCATGATTCATCGAGTGCCATATGATTATTCTCCTTGAGTAATTGTTAGGGCAGCAAACGTTCAGCTCGCTTGATTGGCTAAACGTATGTGTCTGTTTCGATCTGCCAAGGAATTTTTTTTATTAGCTAATTCGATCGTAGCCGCCAAGAAAGCGCGATTGCGACACTCCGGGGAGCACACTCGTCCCGGGTGTTAGCGAAGGCGTCCCACCATCGCGACATTTTGTCGAAGTCATGCTAAGATCAACGGGTCCAGAGGCTTCCGTGCCAGCCAAAGTTCGTCTCGGCGGGGACGCCGAAACCAGCACTCGGGACGAGTGCGCTCCCCTGATTTCTGTCGCCGCGCTTCGCCTGGCGGCAGCATTATTCATTCATTAGCTGGCCATTCTAGGTCCGGCACCCTCTGCAGGCGATCGGATATGGCTCAGTTCGCCGGGCCGTCGAGTGGCAGGTGGAGGATGATCGCGGTGCCCTTGCCGTATTTGCTTTCCGCGGCCACCGAACCGCCATGGAGCTGGATGATGTGCTTGACGATGGAGAGGCCGAGGCCGGTGCCGCCTTGTTCGCGGCTGCGGGCTTTGTCGGCGCGGTAGAAGCGCTCGAAGATGTGAGGCAGGTCGGCGGGCGGAATTCCCTGTCCGGAATCTTCCACGCGCACTTCCATGTCGCCATTCCGGGCGGAAGCGCGCAGGAGGATGCTGCCCCCGGCCTCGGTGAATTTGACGGCATTCTCGAGGAGGTTATGCAGCACTTGCTCCAGCCGCTGGGGATCGGCGGAGACGCGGGGCAGGTCGCCGTCGGCTTCCACCCGCAGGGCCAGCTTTTTGGTGGCGAGCTTTTGCGACCAGTCGCCAGCCACGGAGTGCAGAAGAGCGGGCAATTCCATGGAGACACACACCATTTTTTCCTGGCGCGATTCGAGGCGGGCCAGGGTGAGGAGATCCTCGAGGAGGGCATTCAGGCGGCGCGAATGTTTGCGCAGGATTTCGAAGATCTCCGCCTGTTCCTTGCGCGGCATGGAGGGCGCGTCCATGAGATTTTCCAGGTAGCCGTGGAAGATGGAGAGCGGCGTGCGCAACTCGTGCGAGACGTTGGCGACGAATTCCCGCCGTACTTCCTCCAGTTGCCGCAGGCGCGTGATGTCGCGGATGATGGCCACCACGCCGGGGCCGTCGGCGAATTCCCGCACCGGCACGGCGTGGACGGCGAAATGGCGTTTGTCCCGCCGTGCGCTCCACATCGCCCCGCTGATCCTCACCGGTGCGCAGGGCGGTGGAAATCAATTCCTCGAAAGCCGTTTCCCGCAGAGTGCGCAAGACGGTCTGCCCGACGGGATCGGACTTGAGGTCGAAGAGGGACACGAAGGAGGGGTTGACCAGCCGCAGCGTGTGATGCGCATCCACCACCATGACGCCCTCCTCCATGCTGGCGAGGATGGTGCGGAGGTTGAAAGCCTCGTCGTTGATCTCGCGGTGCAGTTTTTCCTGCTCCTGGGCGATTTTCTCCAGCGGATAGGTGAGGCGCGCAAAATGGCCGCCGTGCCGGAAGACAAAGCCCTCCGGCTTGCGGCCGGCGGCCAGTTCATCGAGCAGGTGTTCGAGGTGCCGCCAGTCGCGCGCAAAACCCCGCCAAATCCACAAGATGCACAGGGCGAGCGCTCCTGCCACGCACCAGCCAAGAATCGCGCCCATCGCCGCCTACACTTCGGTCTCCACTACCCGATAGCCGAAGCCGCGAATCGTCTCGATGTAGGAACCGGATTTGCCCAACTTTTCCCGCAGACGGCGGATATGCGTGTCGACGGTGCGGGTGTCGATGACCGTCTCATAGCCCCACACGTCGTTGAGCAGCGTCTCGCGATCCTGCACGCGGCCCCGGCGCTCGATGAGCAGGGCGAGCAGCTTGAATTCCGTGGCGGTGAACTCCACGACCTTGGCGGCGATGGTCACCTCGTGCCGCGTGCGGTCGATCTGGATTTCGCCGAGCACCAGCTTGTCGGTGACCTCGGGGCCATGGGCGGCGCGGCGCAGGACGGACTTCACGCGCAACACCAGTTCGCGCGGCGAGAAGGGCTTCGTCATGTAATCGTCGGCGCCCAATTCCAGGCCCACAATACGGTCCACTTCCTCCGCCTTGGCCGTGAGCATGATCACCGGGATGCGGTTCGTGGCCGTTTCGCGTTTCAAAACCTTGCAGACCTCCAGGCCGCTCATCTCAGGCAGCATGAGGTCCAGAACAATCAGCGCGGGCGAAGTCTGCCGGGCCTGCTCCAGCGCGGACAGTCCGTCTTCCGCCTTCAGGACATTGTAACCAGCGTTTTTGAGGTTGGTCGAGACGAGTTGCAGAACGTCGGGTTCGTCGTCCGCGACCAGGATGCGTTTATTCGCTAGTTTATTGTTCATCGAAAGCGCGGAGTCTAAAGTGACAACCCTGAGTCGCAAGCGGCGCAATGTGACATTCCTGTAACATAGCACGGTTTGCTTCTGAAGGAGCACCTAAAAACCGCAGCGGCCGCACGGCGGCTACACCTCAACGGGAAATGCGCCGGAGGCCCCCAATCAGAACCCTTGCGCACTCGCCGCCATGGCGGCGTGCCGGCCTTCGCTGAACTCTTCGATGACCTTGGCGTTGAAGGCGGGGATGTCATCCGGCTTGCGGCTGGTGACCAGCCCGTTGTCGACGACGACCTCCTCGTCCACCCAGTCGCCGCCGGCGTTCTTGACGTCGGTCTGGATGGCCGGCCACGAAGTGAGCCGCCGTCCTTTGACCAGGCCGGCTTCGATCAAGACCCAGGGCGCATGGCAAATGGCCGCGATCGGTTTCCCCGCTTCGGCAAAGGCGCGCACAAAGCTCACCGCCTCCGGAGTGGAGCGGAGTTCATCGGGATTCATCAGGCCGCCCGGGATCAACAGGGCGTCGAAGTCTTCGGAATTGGCATGATCGAGAGGCAGGTCGACGTCGAATTGGTCGCCCTTGTCGGCGTGTTTCATCCCTTGGATCTTGCCGTCTTTCGGGGAGACGATGCTCACCGTGGCACCGGCCTCTTTCAAGGCGTTCATCGGTTCTTCCAGTTCGGCTTGTTCAAAGCCATCGGCGGCCAGGATCGCCACGTGTTTCTGTTCCAGTGGTAGGCTCATAGTGTTGTCAATCAGGTGGTCTTACGACTCCGGCGGGAAGGCGTTTCCCGCAATTGCGGCAGGTCGCTCATTTAGACATCGGGCCGCGCCGGGAAGCCTGTCTCAGAGCGTCGCCTGAACGGCGCCTCGGGGATCAGGCAGCCGCGCGCCGCTCCCGGCGCGATATAGCGATTGATGAAAACGATCAGACTCGTGTTGTTCCGCAATCCGGCGACGGGGATTCCCGCCCTGGCGAAAACCCTCCTTGTGACGGCCTTTTGCGCGGCCGGTGCAGCCTGCACCACGGAACCCGCCCGCCATGAAGTCGTGCATGAATCCGGCGCGCCCCCCGCTTACTCACAATCCGTGTATCGCGATGCCGGGGTGATCAATTCACCCAACAACACGGGCAACCCTCCGCAGGACCTGGATCCGCATTCCGTGCAATGGCGCGACGTGCGCCGGCCGTATTGAGCCAAGGCAACGCCAACGGCGTCCGAAAAAAACTGTCATCCTGAGCTTGCCGAAGGATGACAGAAGTTTGGCGGCGCTTTCGCTGACTTCGAAAGCGCTATTTGACCTGCAGCCGAAGAAAATGCGTGCGCGAAAAAAACGATAAACGCGCGCTTCAGGAAACGGGGCTTTCCTTTTTGGCCGGCGGCTCGTTCGGGATGAACTGCGCGGAGCGAGGCATCGTGACTTCAATCTGCACATCGCCCGTGATGAGGCGGGCATCGCGGGAGTTGAGCATCCAGTTCCAGAACCAGCTCGAGAGCACCTGCACGCGATTCCGGAAGCCGACCAGAAAGGCAATGTGGATCACGCCCCAGAGGCACCACGCCAGGAAGCCGCCGATTTTTAACGATCCGAGCTGGGCGACGGCTCGGGCCTTGCCGATGACGGCCATGGACCCCTTGTCGTGATACGAAAAAGGCGGCCGTGAAGTCGCCGGGTTATTCGCCGCGACCGCCGCCGCAATGGCCCGCCCGGCGTAATCGCCCATCTGGATTCCCGCCTGCGCCACGCCCGGACGGGCTGTCCCGTATTGGCGGAGTTGGCCGCGGCCAGGTCGCCGACGACGAAGAGTTCGGGATGGCCAGGCACCGTGAGGTCGGGCTGGACGACGACCCGGCCCGCGCGGTCGAGGGGCACGCCGAGCGATGCTCCCAGCGGGCTCGCCTGCACGCCGGCGGCCCAGAACACTGTCCGCACCGGGATAAACTCGTCGTCGATATGAACCCCATGGGCCGTGACCTTCGTCACCCGCGCTTTGAGACGCACTTCGATGCCCAGATCTTCCAAATGCCGCTGGGCCTTCACGCTGAGTTCCGGCGGGAATTGCGGCAGCAGACGGTCGGCCCCCTGAAAGATGATCACCCGGGTAGTGGCGGTATCGATATGGCGAAAGTCTTTCGGGATCGATTGCCCGGCAATTTCCTTGATCGCGCCGGCCAGTTCGACGCCGGTCGGGCCGCCACCGACGATGCCGAAGGTGAGCGCGGCCCGACGCGCCTCGGCGTTGCCCTCATATTCCGCCGTCTCGAAGGCGAGCAGGATGCGGCGGCGCATCGCGGTGGCATCTTCCAGACTCTTTAAGCCGGGAGCGACGGCCGCCCATTCCTCGTGTCCGAAGTAGGCGTGCGTGGCTCCGGCGGCGAGGACGAGGTAATCGTAATGCGTATGCCCGTTCTTGAAGATCAGCCACTGCTTGTCCACGTTCACCCCGATCGCTTCACTCAGGGCCACCTGGCAGTTCGCCTGGTGGCGTAACACCACGCGAATGGGCGCGCTGATATCAGCGGGCGAGAGTGAGGCGGTGGCGACCTGGTACAGGAGCGGTTGGAAGACGTGGTGATTGCGGCGGTCCACCAGCGTGACCTCCACGGGAGAGTCCGCCAGAGCCTTGGCCGCGGCGAGGCCGGCAAATCCTCCCCCGACGATGAAGACGCGCGGCAATGGTTTTTCAGGCATACTCAATTTTCTTTTATATCGTGTCGCCACGGGTTTCGGTTCCCCGCAATCGGCGAGCGGACGGCGGCCAGTGGAAACCGGACATCCAACAAGTGTCGTAATTACGAATGCTTGCGGATATGCCTCATTCCGTCCACACCGATGAACTGCCTGCCGATCAGGAAGAGGAAGACGATCACGAGCAGCACAGTGAAAATCGCCGTCACGGCGAGGCGGACGACGGGGGGAAAAAGGAGAAGGGCAGCGAAGAAAAGCAACCCGACGAAGACGATGGGGAGAAGGAACACAAAGGGATTCGACCTTCGAAGAAAGCCATCTTCATCGGGGCGATTATTGTCGCCGCGATCGTGATCGGCGGGCTCCTCTACTGGATGCACGCCCGGCATTTTGTCTCGACGGACGATGCCTACACGACGGGGCATGTGCACCAGATCAGCGCGCGCATTTCCGGGACGGTGGCCCAGGTGATGGTGGACGACAATCAGCAGGTTGAGGAGAACGACGTCGTCGTGCGGCTCGATCCGCGCGATTACCAGGTGGCGCTGCAAAAGGCGCAGGCCGGCTGGCAGCAGGCCAAGGCGCAGGCCAGCCAATCCGACGCGAAGATCGCGCAGACCAAGGCGCAGCGTTCGGCGGCGGATTCGCAAGTCGCGCAGGCGCAATCGCAGGTCTCGCAAGCACGCGCTCAACTCGAAAAAGCGCGCAGCGACTACGATCGCGTTGCCGGGCTTTACACGAAGGACATCAAGGCCGTCTCCAAGGCCGACGTGGACGCCGCGACGGAAGCTTTCGATCGCACCCGCAGCGCGCTGGAAGGCGCGCAGGCGAATTTCACCGCCGCCCAGGCGCAACTGGAAGCCGCCGAAGCCAACGTCAAAGCTGCGGAAGCCGACGCCGGCGCGGCGGCTGCGAATGTGTCGGCCAGCGAAGCGCAGGTGAAGGATGCGGAGTTGCAGCTTTCCTACTGCGCGATCGTCGCGCCGGTGGGCGGAAAAATTTCCCGGAAAACGGTGGAGGAAGGGCAGCGTGTGCAACCGGGGCAAGCCCTCATGGCCATCGTGCCGGAAGACGTCTGGGTGCTGCCAACCTGAAGGAAACGCAACTCAAGCGGCTGCAAATCGGGCAGCGCGTGGATATCAAGATCGATTCCCTGCCGGACCAGACCTTCATCGGCAGCGTGGATAGCATCCAGGAGGGCAGCGGCGCGACGTTTTCCCTGCTGCCGCCGGACAATGCGACCGGGAATTTCACGAAGATCGTGCAGCGCGTGCCGGTGAAGATCGTCTTCGATCCGGATAGCATCCGCGATTTCCGCGACCGCATCGTGCCGGGCCTTTCCGTGGAGCCGAAGATCGACCTGGAAAGCCTGCACGACAACCACCGCGAGGCGAAGCGGCAGAAGCGCGAGGAAAAGCAAAACCACGACGCCGAATCCGGCAAATGAAGTCGCTGCGCGTGGCGTCAGGATGGCTGGGGGTGTGTGCGCTCGCGGGCTGTTCGGTCGGGCCGGATTATCACGGGCCACCTCCCCAGGAGTATGGGATGCCCGCCAACTTCAAGAATGCCGGCGATGCCCATGGGCATTGGAAAGTCGGTGAACCGGCAGACGATTCGGCGCGCGGCGCGTGGTGGACGATCTTTCATGATTCGACCCTCAACGACCTGATGACCCAGGCGATGACCGGCAACCAGGATTTGCGCGTGGCCGCGGCGCGCATCGCCGAGGCGCGCGCCATGGATCGTGTGGCTGCCTCGCAGTTTTATCCGGACATCACCTTTGCGGGATCGGCCACCCGGCAGCGCACGACGAATACCGGGCCGATCCAGCGCGCATCGCTCGTCGGGCAGAATCCCTTCGGTTCCGCGGCGGCCGCGCCCGCCGCCACCGGTGCCGCGGGCGCCGCCATGCCCGCCCCCGCTTCCACCGCCAGCAGCAGCCCCACCGTGCTCGCGACGCAGCCGCTGACGTCGACTTACAATCTCTTCCGCGCGCCGCTGGAATTGAACTGGGAACTCGATCTCTTTGGCCGCGTGCGGCGCACCTACGAATCCTCGCGCGCCCAGCGGCAGGCCATCGAGCGCGACTTCGAGAACGTGGCGCTGAGCGTGGCCGCCAATGTGGCCGTCAATTACTTCGCCTTGCGCAGCCTGGACTCGGAAGCGGCCATCCTCGACCGCACCATCGCCACCCGGCGCGAGGCGTTGCGCATCGCCGAGGAACGGCTGCAAGCCGGGCTGACCAGCGAACTCGATGTCACGCGGGGCCAAGGCCGACCTCGCCTCGAATGAATCCGATGTCTTCGCGCTCGCCCGAACGCGGGGCGAAGTGGAGAACGCCATCGCCACGCTGGTGGGCCGGCCGGCCAGCCTGTTGAAAATGCCGCGCCGTCCCTTGGCGGGCAGCACCACGCCGCCGGGCGTACCGCCGTCTCTGCCCAGCCGCCTGCTCGAACGCCGGCCCGACATCGCGGAAGCCGAGCGGCAACTCGCCGCGGCAAATGCGCAGATCGGCGTGGCCAAGGCGGCGTTCTTTCCCGTGATCCGCCTCACCGGCGAAGGCGGCTTCGAGAGCGCGGACCTGGGGTTGCTGTTCAATTGGGAGAGCCGCATCTGGCGGATCGGACCTTCCGTCACGCTCCCCATCTTCGAAGGCGGCCGGAATGTCGCGAATCTCGGCGCCGCCCAGGCGCGCTACGATGAAGCGGTCGGGAGCTACCGCGGGCAGGTGCTGGGCGCATTTCAAGATGTGGAAAATGCCCTGAACGCCCTGCGCCAACTCGCCGGACAGGCGGCGGCGGACGAACGCGCGCTGGAGGCGGCGCGGCGCTCGCTGGAACTCGCCCGCCAGCAATACGAGAAGGGCTCAATCACTTTTCTCGAGGTGCTGGATGCCGAGCGCGGCTCCCTGGCCGATGAACGCTTGAGCGCCCAAATCGCGGGCCAGCGCCTGCAGGCCACGGTGCAACTCATCAAGGCCCTCGGAGGCGGCTGGCACTGATCGTCGTATGGCCGGGGAACTCCAACAGGTCAGCGGGAAGAAATGGCTCGCGATCTTCGGCACGATGCTGGGCGCCTTCATGGCGGTGCTCGACATCCAGATCACGAACTCCTCGCTGCGCGATATCGCGGGCGGCATCGCCGCCACACCCGACGAAGGTTCCTGGATTTCCACCGCCTACCTGATCGGCGAGATCATCACCATTCCCCTCACCGCCTGGCTGTCGAAGATCTTCACCACGCGCTGGTATCTGCTCGGGAACATCGTGCTCTTTCTGCTCTTTTCGTCACTCTGCGGGTTGTCGCGCAGCCTCGGTGAGATGATCGTCTTTCGCGCCGGCCAGGGTTTCACCGGCGGCGTCTTTATCCCCATGGCGCTCACCGTCATGCTCTCGACGCTGCCAAAGAAACTGCATCCCGTGGGCCAGGCGCTCTTCGGCATCACCGCCACGCTCGCTCCCGCCGTCGGCCCGGCGATCGGCGGGTGGCTCACGGACCGCTTCGGCTGGGAGTGGAATTTCTACATCAATTTCATCCCGGGCGCGCTGATGTTTGCCGCGGTGTGGATTTCGATCGAACCGCAGGAGTTCAAGCTCGGCGAATTGGTGCATGGCGATTGGTGGGGCATCGCCTGCATGGTCATCGGGCTCGGTTCGCTCGTCGCCGTGCTGGAGGAAGGGCAGCGCAACGATTGGCTCGGCAGCGATTTCATCGTCACCTTCGCCATCCTGGCCGCCATCTTCGTTCCGGCGTTTATCCTCATCGAGATCTGCCGGGCCAAACCCTTCGTGAACCTCCGGTTGCTCGCCGATCGCAATCTGGCCGTGGCCTCCGCCGTGGGCTTCGGCCTCGGCCTCGGCCTCTACGGGTCGGTGTTCATCATCCCGCTCTACCTTGGTGAGGTGCAAGGCTACAGCCCGCTGCAAATCGGCGAGACGCTCGTCTGGGTGGGGCTGCCGCAATTGCTCATCTTTCCCCTGCTGCCGGTCCTGATCAACAAAGTGGATGTGCGGGTGCTGGTCTGCTTTGGCTGCGTGATCTTCGGGGTGAGCTGCCTGATGAATGCCTACATGGACCACGATTACGCGCGCGACCAGTTCATCCTGGCCAATGTCGTCCGCGCCTTCGGGCAGCCGTTTACCATCGTCCCAGTCATCGGACTGGCCACGGCCACGGTCAGTAAAAGAGATTCCGGCGACGCCTCGGCGATCTTCAATATCCTGCGCAATCTCGGTGGCTCGGTCGGCATCGCGATTCTCTCCACGATCATCACGCGCCGGGAACAATTCCACGACTGGCGCATCGGCGAATCGGTGACCGCCTACGATCCCGCCACGCAGCAACGCCTGGCGGCGATGCAATCCAGCTTCATGGCGAAGGGCGCGGACACCGTGACCGCGATGCAGGAGGCGATCGGGGCGCTGAAACTGGTCGTCCGCCGGGAAGCGAACATCATGGCTTTCAACGACGCCTTTCTGGTCGTGACGTTCGGCCTCGGGCTCGCGGCGCTGCTGGTCTGGATCTGCAAACGACCGCAGCCGGGGAAGGCGGGCGCGGAGGGGTGAGAGACTGTGCAATCAATGCAACTTCTCCACAGTGTCATCCTGAGCGGAGTGTAACGGAGTCGAAGGACCCCGTCGAACAGCCAGAGATCACCGCTGGTTATTCGACGTCGGAATGGAGAGGGTCGACTCACGGGGCGCACTCGTCGAACAACCAAAGATCATCGCTGGTAAAGCGACGGGGTCCTTCGACTCCGTTACACTCCGCTCAGGATGACGCGTGAGCCGGGAGTTCAGTGAACCCGGTTACAGTGCAATCAGCGGCAGCCCGGTTTTCTCGTCGGTCACCCGCTGCAAATGGGCGGGCGATTCGGTGACGATCAGTTCCAGGGTGGGCCGGACGTGCGCCTGGAGCAGATGGCCTCCGTGCGCGGTGCCGTCGCGTTTTCCCACCACGACGTGGGCGTGGATTTTGTGTTCGTTGTCCTTGAGCGCGACATTGCCGAGGAGGGACAACACTTCCACCTGCTCGGTGATCGGGATGTGTTTGTAATCGCGCCGCTCGAGGTCGAAATAGCCGAGGGTCACCTGCCCAAACGCCCCGATGCCACCGAACTGGCTGGCGAGCAGTTTATTCTCCTGGGCAAAGGCCAGAAGGTGCGCGGTGACTTCATCCCCCTCATCGAAGACGAGCGCGAAGGTCCGTTCCGGCGCCTCGTGCAAGAGTTTGAATTTCATGGCCGTTGGCTCTTGCCGAAGGCCTCCAGCGCCAGGGGCACGGTGGTGATCAAGCCGATGGCGGTGAGGATCACGCCGGCGGTTTCGCGCTGCGCGTCGGTCAGTCGCTTGGCCAGCAGCAGGGCCAGCCCTGCGCCCAGCATTCCGCGGGTGCCGGCGATGAGGATGAGTTCGGGGAAGGTCAGGGTCGTGGTTCTCATGGTTTTCGTGCCTATTCTCTCATCGCAATCGGGAGCGCCCGTGGATGGCCACCCTCGATCGCGCCGGGCGATTCTCCGGGTGTTCTCTTAGGCAAAATTTTCAAACTGGCGTCGATTGCTGGCCATTTAGTGTTTTCGTGCTTCTCTATTCGTCCCTTCTGTAAAACGCCCTTGACCGCCCCGAATAAACTTCTCGTCGTCGATATCGCTGCCTTCGGCTGGAATCTCGTGTCGCATTTGCCCGAGTTCCGGCCCGCCCAGGCCTCCTGGCCCGCGCTCACGTGCAGCGCCCAGGCCAGCTTCCGCACCGCCGCCCCCGCCGGCAGCACGGCATCGTGGCCAACGGGCTCTTTTCAAGGATCTGACGAAGGTGCTCTTCTGGGAACAGAGCGCGACCCTCTGCGAAGGGCCGCGCATCTGGGACCAATTCCGCGCCCGCGGCGGCAGGGTGGGCATGATGTTCTGGCAGCAGAGCATGGGCGAGAACGTGGACCTGATCGCGACGCCCGCGCCGATCCACAAGCACAGCGGCGGGATGATCCAGGCCTGCTACACCCAGCCCGCGTCGCTCGAAGCCCGGCTCAACACCGCCATCGGCCGGCCCTTCAACCTGATGAACTATTGGGGGCCGCTGGCCAATTACAAATCGAGCGACTGGATCGTCGACGCGGTCATCACCGTCATGGGCCAGCCCGATCTCGCGCCCGACCTGCTGCTGGCCTACATCCCGCATCTCGATTACGACCTGCAGCGCCACGGGCCGAAGAGCGAGCAGGCGGCCAAGGCACTCGATATCCTCCTCGGCTATCTCACGCGCCTGAAGGCAGCGTGCGAGGATTTCGGCTACGACTGGATCTTCGTGGGCGACTACGCCATCGAGCCGGTGCAACGCGGCGCGGTGTTTCCCAACCGGGCGCTGCGCGAGGCCGGGCTCTTCAGCGTGCGCGACATCCGCCGCATGGCCTACACGGATTTCTTCACCAGCCCGGCGTTTGCGGTCGTGGATCATCAGATCGCGCATGTCTATGGCCGCAACGGGGAGACGATTGCCGCCGCCAAGGCGTGCCTGCAAGCGCTCCCCGGCGTGGCCGAAGTGCTCGACCGCGAGGCCCAGGAGTCGCGCGGCATCGCCCATCGCCGCAGCGGCGATCTCGTGCTCGTGGCGGAAGCCGGGGCGTGGTTCGCCTATCCGTGGTTCGAGAAAAAGGAGGCGCCCGACTACGCCAGCCACGTGGACATCCACAACAAGCCCGGCTACGACCCGTGCGAGCTTTTCTTCGGCTGGCCGCCGGGCAGCGTGAGCTTCGATACCACGAAGATCCATGGCGCCCACGGGCATGTCGGCGCGGGCTTCGAGGTCGCGTGGACATCGTCCCTGGCCCTCGATCCGGCGCCCGCCAGCTTCCTCGATCTTGCCCGGGCCACACAGCGGTGGATGGAGGCGCGGCCATGATTTCCACCCGCACCGTTCTGCAGCGGATCGACGTGACCTGGGATTTCCCCGTCGTCTTCACCCACGCGCTCTTCGACCCGGCGAATCCCGTCCTCGTGACCACTCTCGATCGGCGGGCGGAACACCGCCGGCACCGCGCCATGGTCTTCATCGACCGCCAGGTCGCCGACACCCTGCCCGCGCTGACCGGCCAGGTCTCCGCCTACTTTGCCGCGCATCCGGACCAACTTGAGCTGGTGGCCACGCCGTCCCTCGTGCCCGGCGGAGAGGCCATCAAGAACGATTTCAGTCTCGTCGACCAGTTCATGCGCCAGATGCTCGACGCGCATCTCGACCGCCAATCCTTCGTCATCATCGTCGGGGGCGGCGCGGTCATGGACGCCGTGGGCCTCGCGGCCGCGCTGGTCCATCGCGGTCTGCGCCAGGTACGCGTGCCGACCACGGTGCTCGGCCAGAACGACGCCGGCGTGGGCGTGAAGAACGGCGTCAACTTTCTCGGCGGCAAGAACGCCATCGGCAGCTTCGCACCACCCTTCGCGGTGCTCAACGATTTCGATTTCCTGCTCACCCTGCCCGACCGCGACTGGCTCTGCGGCGTGGCCGAAGCCTTCAAGGTGTCGATCATCCGCGACAAGGCCTTTTTCGCCGAACTGCTGGCGGAGGCGGAGAAATATCCCGCCCGCGATTTCGCGGCGATGCAGAAGCTCGTCGTGCGCTGCGCGGAGATCCATCTCGAGCATATCCGCACGAATGGCGACCCCTTCGAATACGGGCGCGCCCGGCCCCTGGATTTCGGGCACTGGTCCGCCCACAAGCTGGAACTGATGTCGGGCTTTGCGATCTCGCACGGCGAGGCCGTGGCCGCCGGCGTGCTTCTCGACTCGCTCTACGCCGCGAAGAAATCCTGGATCACCCCGGAGGAACTCGCGGCCATCGGCGACGGTTTTCGCCGTAGCGGTTTCCGCCTCTGGTTCGACGAACTCCATCGTCGCGACGCCGACGGTACCCGGGCGATCTTCGGTGGGCTGCGCGATTTTCAGGAACATCTCGGCGGCGAACTGACGGTCACTTTTCCCGCGGAATCGGCGCCCGGCACGAAGTTCACGAAATCGACTTGCCTTGATGGAGCAGGCATTGCAGGAACTCGAAGCGTTTGCGCGCTCCCGATGATCATCCAGCAACGTCCTCCCCTTCATCTTACATCCACCCCGGCGAGAGCTGGGCGGAGAATCTCGCGGCGCTCCGGGAAAAGACGCTGGCCATCCGGCAGGCGGTGGCGCCGGGGCAATGGTTTGGCCTCGGTCTGCGCATCGCCCAGCAGGCGGCCGAGGAACTGACCAATAGTGCCGAGCTGCGCGCCGAGGCGCTGGAGTTTTTCTCGGCCAATCAACTCTACCGTTCACGATCAACGGCTTCCCCTACGGCCGCTTCCACGCCGGACCGGTAAAGGAAAACGTCTACGCGCCGGACTGGCGGACGCCCGAGCGCCTGCACTACACCATGCAACTGGCGGACCTGCTCTCCGGCTGGCT
The DNA here is from genome assembly GCA_037200205.1 of Chthoniobacter sp. Classification (GTDB taxonomy): domain Bacteria; phylum Verrucomicrobiota; class Verrucomicrobiia; order Chthoniobacterales; family Chthoniobacteraceae; genus Chthoniobacter. The sequence continues at coordinate 57,430 of JBBCHV010000033.1, read as the reverse complement.
GCCCCAGGAAGTCGACGGCAGCATCAGCACCGTGCCCTGCTCATTCAAACCGTGGATCACGGGCAGCGGCGATCTTTCGGCGGTGGTCGACAACCTCGCCGCCGCCGTCGCCTATCTGGCCGCCCTGCGTGAGGACACCGGACGCGACATTCACCTCGGCCTCGAACCGGAGCCGGATTGCTATCTCGAGACGACCGCGGAGACGGTCACCTTTTTCAAGGAGGTCCTCTTCACCGCGGGCACACAGGAGGTCGCACGCATCTTGAAATGCTATCGCTCGGACGCCGAGGCGATGATGCGCCGCCACCTCGGGGTGTGCTTCGATACCTGCCACGTCGCGCTGCAGGGCGAAGACCTCACGGAATCGCTGCGCGCCTACCAGTTCGAAGGCATCCGCATCTCCAAGGTGCAACTCAGCGCCGCGTTGCGCGCCCCATCCAACCCCGAAAGCTGGGCGGCATTGCGTTCCTTCGTCGAGCCCGTCTACCTGCACCAGGTGAAAGGCCGCTCCGCCTCGGGGGCGCTCTTTTCCTGGTACGATCTGCCGACCCGCGCTGGATGAACTGCCGGGCTTTCCGATGTGGAGGAGATCCGCATCCATTTCATGTGCCGCTCTTCTTCACCGGCTCCGGTCCGTTGCAATCCACGGTCAACGCCCTCACGCCCGATTTCTTTCACGAGTTGCGCGGCGGCATCTGCTCCCATCTCGAAATCGAGACCTACACGTTCGACGTCCTGCCACGCGACGTTCACCCCGGCGACGTGGTGAAGAGCGTGGCCCGCGAATACGCGGTGGACGATGGAACACCTGCACTGAACCGGCGCAGCGGCGGCGCTAGTTCTCCCACCCCGCCAGCCTGAAGAGCTGGGCAAAGAGGTAGCCGAGCAGCCCGGTCGCCGGAATCGTGAGCACCCACGCCCAGACGATGCGGTGGACGAGGCCCCACTTTACCGCGCTGAACCGCTTCATCGCGCCGACGCCCATGATCGAGGTGGCGATCACGTGGGTCGTGGAGAGCGGGAATGCCGAAATGCGAGGCCGTGAAGATGATCGCCCCCGCCGTCGTTTCCGCGGCGAAGCCGTGCACCGGCTGCAGCCGCACCATCTTGTGACCCATGGTGCGGATGATGCGCCAGCCGCCCGCGGCGGTGCCGCCCGCCATGGTCAGCGCACAGACGATCTTCACCCACACCCCGATCTTGAACTCCGGGGTGTGCAAAAACCCCAGCCACCCCGGCAGATGATCGAACGCCCCCGAGGTGGTGCCGGTGAACAAGGCCAGCGCGATGATGCCCATGGTCTTCTGGGCGTCGTTCGTGCCGTGGCTGAGCCCCATCCACGCGGCGCTGACGATCTGCAGTTTTCCGAAGACCCCCTCATTCACCACCCGCGGCCGCCAGTTCAAGACGATGGCGGTAATCACCGCCATGAGCACGAAGCCGATGATGAAGCGAAGAGTGGCGAGGTGATCATCGGCAGGATGACTTTCGGCCACAGACCGTCCGCGCCTTTCGGCGTGATGCGATCCCAGATCAGCACCGCCCAATTCCCGCCGCTGGTGGCCAGCGCCGCGCCGCACAGACCGCCGATGAGCGCATGGCTGGAGCTGGAAGGCAGGCCGATCCACCACGTGAGCAGGTTCCAGACGATCGCGCCGGCCAGCGCGGCGAGGATCGTCATCATCGTGACCACGCTCTTGTCCACCTGCCCGAGGCCGATGGTCTTGGCGACGGCCTCCCCATGAAGGCGCCGAGGAGATTCGACGCGGTCGCCAGCAGGATGGCCTGGCGCGGGCTCAGCATTTTCGTCGTTGGCCGTGTCGTGAAAGCCGTTGATGTATTCGAAAGCCAGCGCCGCCAGCAGACGAGGATAAAGAGCAGCATCGGGGAAAGGGAATCCGGACCGTGAACGCGGGAGCGTTCAGGAATATTTCAGCGTGACGTGGAAGACGACGTAGCCCGCGTCGCGGCAGCGATCGATCCCCTTCTCCAGCAACTCGTAGAGATCCTTCCAGAACACCACCACCCGGCATCATCGCTGCCGTGATAAAGGTCCCGGAGCAGTTCATTCATCAGCTTGTCCGCGTCGCCCTCGATGGTCTGGAGCCGCTCGTACGCATCGCGAATCTCTTCGCCATGGCTCTTGGTGCGAAGCTGTTTGACCATCGTCACCACGACATCCGCGGCCTTTTCCAGCATGGCGATCTGGCGTGACACCACGCTGAGATCCGCGCCGCTGGGGCTGATCAACATCCGCTCGCCGATCTTCTCGACGTTCTTCGTGATCTTATACAGCGCCGACGAGAGCGCCTCGATGTCCTCGCGCTCCAGGGGCGTGACGAAGTTCTTGCACAGCTCCTCCGTGGTCTGGAGGCTGACGCGCTTGTGCTTGCGGCGGGCCTGGGCGAGGTCGGTGAGGACATCGTTCGACGGGTGGCCGGTGAGCTTGGGGAAGGCGGCGACCAGGCTGGTCGCGCTCTGCCGGGCCGCGTTCGCACTGCTCTCGAGGAGGTCGAAGAACTTGGTATCGCGGCCGAAGATGCGTTGGAGGGCGGACATAACGCCGCAGGCATAGCAGCCGGCCATTCACAGGCAAGCCAATGTGACAATCGTGTGACAAAGGGCACGATCCTGTATGGCGCGTGCCCCCTCCTGCCCGGCATTCTGAGCTTGCGAAGGATCTCTGATTTCGCTCTGGCATCCGACGTGTGGCCGACAGTGAAAGCTTGGCGCCATCTGCTGCCATATGAGTGAAGAAAGGCAGAAGATCAGAGGTTCTTCGCAAGCTCAGAATGACCGAAGGGTGGGGCGCCTTCGGCGCATTATCCGGCCACGCGATCCGCCTTAGCCCTGTCCCTCGGACGACGCGGGTTGCTTCAGCGACGGCTCGTGTCGGATGTCGCGACCTTTGTAAAGGTAAAATACCTCTTCCGCGATGTTCGTGGCGTGGTCGGGCCACGCGCTCGATGGCCCGGGCCACGGTCATGAGATTGAGCGCGCGGGGTGATCGTCTTGGGATTCTCCACCATGTAGCCGGTCAGCTCGCGCTCGAGCTGCTTGTTGATGCTGTCGACGGACTTGTCGCGGGCGATGATCTCGATGGACAGATCCTCATTGCCATCCACGAAGGCGGGTGATGCTGTCGCGCAACATCTCCTGGGCGATGTCCGCCATGAGCGGGATGTCGATCAGCGGCTTGAGCAGCGGCTCGGCATTCAACTCGCGGGCGCGCCGGGCGATCTTCGTCGCCTGGTCGGCGATGCGCTCGAGATTGTTGGAAATCTTCGACGCGGTGAGCATGAGCCGGCAATCGCGGGCAATGGGGCCATGCGTCGCCATATAGGTGATGACCATTTCATCGATCTGGATTTCCAGGTGATCGATCTGCGAATCCTCCGCTTCCACGGTGTCGCAAAGTTTGTCGTCGCGCTCCACCAGCGCGCGCATGGCCAGCGCGAGGTTGCGTTCCGTGAGGCCGGACATCATGAGCAATTGCTCGCGGATGTCCGCCAGTTGTTGTTCCCAAAATAGGCTCATATCGGATCTCGGTCAGGGGTAAGGAGGAAGCACGGCAGGAGATCAACCGAAACGACCGGTAATATAGTCTTCCGTTTGCTTTTGCGAGGGGTTGGTGAAAATCTTTTCGGTCTTGGCGAACTCGATCAGTTTCCCGAGATAAAAGAAGGCCGTATTGTCCGAGCAGCGGCCGGCCTGCTGCATATTGTGGGTGACGATGACGATGGTGTACTTGCCTTTCAATTGCTGGATCAACTCCTCCACCTTCGACGTGGCGATCGGATCCAGCGCGGAGCACGGCTCATCCATGAGGATGATGCTCGGCTCCACGGCGATCGCCCGGGCGATGCACAGGCGCTGCTGCTGGCCGCCGGAAAGCCCGAGGCCGCTGGTGTGCAGGCGGTCCTTCACCTCGTCCCACAGGGCCGCGCCGCGCAGGCTTTTCTCGACGACTTCATCGAGCTTCTTGCGATCGTTAATCCCCTGGATTTGCAGGCCGTAGGTGACGTTCTCGTAGATCGATTTCGGAAACGGATTCGACTTCTGGAAGACCATGCCGACCTGCCGGCGGAGCGCGATGACATCCACATCCGGGTCGTGAATGTCGATGCCGTGGATGCGAATCTGGCCGGCGCCGATGCGCGCGATGTCCACGAGATCGTTCATGCGGTTGAAGCAGCGCAGCAGCGTCGATTTGCCGCAGCCGGAGGGTCCGATGAAGGCGGTCACCTTGTTCACCGGGATTTTGATATTGATGCCGTGAAGGGCATGGGACTGCCCGTAATAGAAGTCGAGGTTTTCGACCTCGATCATCGTCGGGTGTTCTTCGGAAGACGCGGCGGCAGCTAGGGGCATCGGAGCAGTTTCAGTCGGCTTCATGAGAGAGTTGGGAGCGGAAGCGGGCATGGCAAGAAGAGTTACCAGCGGTAACGGTTTTCTCATCTTGATGCGCAGGGAGGATGGAGGTGAGCGCGATGCCCATGACGAGCACGAGGAAGACGAACGCCGCCCCGTACTGCACCCGCTCGGTATATTCATTCTGCGGGATTTTCGAGCTGACGACGTAGATATGATACGGGAGCGCCATCACGCCCTGGAAGACAAAGTCGAGCGCGTGGTCCACCTGCCACGGCATCTTGTCGCGCACCACGTAGGCGGCGGTAAACATGATCGGCGCCGTCTCTCCCGCCACGCGCGCGATGCCGAGAATCGAAGAGGTGAGCATCCCGGGCAGCGCATAGGGCAGGACATTCGTGCGAATGGTCTGCCAGCGGGTGGCGCCGGAGAGCGAGCGAGCCTTCGCGGAAGCCTTTCGGCACCGACTTGAGCGACTCCTCGCTGGCCGTGATCACCACCGGCAGCGCCATGAAGGCGAGCGTGAACCAGCCGGAAAGCAGGCAGACATTCCACCCCGAGAAATTCAGGTAGTGCCAAAACCCCACCGGGAGGCTGAGCACCGTGGGATTGGAGAAGCCTTGCAACACCGGCATGAAGACCACGAACAAGCCGAGGCCGAAGAGGCCGAAGACGATGGAAGGCACGCCCGCCAGGTTCAGGATGGCGAGGCGCACGAAGTAGACGAATCTCCCCTGCGTGCTGTATTCGTTCAGGTAGATCGCGCTGCTGACGCCAATGAACAGCGCGATGGCCATCGACCCGACCACCAGCAGGGCCGTCCCCACGATGCACGGGAAAATCCCGCCCGCGCTGTAGACATAGCTCTCCGCCGGGATGTCGGCGATGGCATGGACACGCTTGAATTCCCGGAAGTCCCGGTCGCCGAGTTCCATCTTTTTGCCTTCGTACTGGAAGACGTAGAGCGTCTCCGGCGCCTGGGTGAGAAACGGCACATTGACGAAGGGGAAGTTCGCGCGGAAAACAGTCTGGCCGCCCTTGTAAAAGATGAGCCCGAAGATGAAGGCGGCGCAGACGAGGATGAAGTAGGTCGCCACGCGAAAAAAGCCGAACGCCACGCGCTCGAAGGTGCGGGCGGAAGATTTCCGGGCCAGGAAGGGATTGGCGGGAGCGTGCATGGTTCTTTTTACCCGATGGAAATGCGGTAGCGATGGACGATGCGCTGGGCCACGTAGTTGATGATCAGCGAGAGCAGGAAGAGGACGATGCCGACCATGAAGAGCGCCCGGTAATGAATGCCGCCCTTCACCACTTCACCCATCTCCTGCGCGATGATCCCGGTCATGGTGTGCACGGGCTGGAAGAACGCGCCGAGGCCCTGCGTGAAGTCGGGAATGGCGATGCGGTTGCCCGCGCACAGCAGCACGATCATCGTCTCGCCGATCACCGGCCGAAGCCGAGCAGGACCGCCGAGATGATGCCCGACAACGAAGCCGGCACCAGGACGCGCACGATGGTCTGGAAGCGGTTGGCACCCAGCGCGTAGGAGGCTTCCTTGAAGTGCTTGGGCACATTGTTGAGCGCGTCTTCCGCCAGGGAAAAGATGGTCGGGACGGAGATGAGCGCGAGCAGGCAGCCCGCGGTAAGCGCATTCAAGCGTTCGCTCATCGGGAAGCCGGGGCACCCAGCTCAGGAAGGACACTTGCGACGTCCACCGCAACGCCGTCCCCAGCACGGCAATGCCGAAGAAGCCGAGCACCACGGACGGGATGGCGGAGACGAATTCGATGTATGGCTTGATGAAGTTCTTCTCCTTCGGCCCCGCGATTTCGCTCACGTAGATCGCCGCCGAGATGCCCAGGGGCACGGCAATGGCCAGCGCGATGACGGAGACCAGCAACGAGCCGACGAAGAGCGCACAATCCCGTACCAGTCCTGCCAAAAGCTGGCCGTGAGCCATTCCCGCCCGAAGAGAAACGAAGTGAGCGCCCGCGACGCCGGGACGGGTGCGTCGTATTTCCAGTCCTGCATTTGCTGCTCGATGTGCGGCAGCGATTTCAGGAGCGCACGCGCGCGGGTCTTCACCTTGTCGATTTGCGCCTGGAGTTTGGCGTCCGACATTACCGGGGCGGTGGCCAGCGTCGCTTCGAGCTTGGTGGCGAATTGCTGGTTGGCCGTACGGAAGGCCGGTAGCGTGCTCTTGAGGATCGCGGTTTCGGCGGCGAAATCCACCGGCGTGACCGTGACCTGATTCGCCTCCTCCGTTCTACCGGCGCCCTGAAGCATCGCCTTTTGCTGCAAATGATCGAAATTGATTTGTTCCTTGGTCTTGATCGCCGTCGCCGCATCCGTGAGATCGGAGAGGATGCCGCGGACATCTTCGATGGTGTCGCCGAACGCGCCGGCGAACGCGTCGAAAGGCGCGAGCGCCGCATTGATCTCCTCGAGGCTCTTGCCGGCCGCTGTCAGTTTCCGGAATTGCGCGAGGCGCGATTCATTGAGCGCGCGCGTCAGGGCCGTGTGGTCATCGACCTCATGACGGATAAAGTCGACGTATTCCAAACCGGCCAGCCGATAGAGCCGCTGGTCGCGCAGGCTTTGCCCGAAGAAGCCCGCACCCTCCTTGAAAAGAAAGATCGTGATCAGCGCCAGCACGACCACCGCCACGACGGCGTTGCCGTTGAAGAAGTATTTGATGATGTCATCCGGCGTCAGGCCCAGGAACCGGAACCGGTTGCGATTGAGCAGCGCATCGCCCGACGGACCGGGTCGAGGAAAAGCAGTGGACGGCGCGGAAGGCATGGGGACGGTTTTCGTTCAAAGAGGGCGAATGGGGACGGAACTTCATGGAGCACAGCCTCAGACCTGTCTGTGACAATCGCACCGCCGTCATGTTACAAACGTGTGACATTCTCCATTTTTCTGTGACGACTCTGTGACGGCCTTCTGTAACGGAGCGCGGATTTTCCAGCTCGCTGGATGAGGAGCTCAGTGGACAGGAATGCCCACCCTCCGTTCCGGCAGCGCGGCTCCTCGTCTCTCAAGGCGAGCTCGCCAAGCCGCGGGGTTCTTCGACTTCGTCACTCTCCGCCCAAAATGACACCGGGCGAGGAAGCAAAGGGATCCTACGGGAACAGCCCGCGGCTTTTTTTCGCCGCCAGGACGCGTTCGACGCCGATGGCCATGGCGGCGACGCGGTGCGGGATCTTCGCTTCGCGGGCGCGCTTGGTGACGGGCGCCGAAGGCTTGCTCGAGGATGCGGAAGAGTTTGTCCATGACTTCGCTCTCGTTCCAAAAGAATTGCTGCAGGCCCTGCACCCACTCGAAGTAGGAGACGATGACGCCGCCGGCGTTGCAGAGGATGTCGGGGATGACGAAGATGTCGTTCCAGCGCTCGAAGAGGATGCGGTCGGCGGCGGGCGTGGTGGGGCCATTGGCGGCTTCGGCGAGGATGCGGCAGCGGAGTTGGGCGGCGTTCTTCTCGGTGATGACGCCTTCGACGGCGGCGGGCACGAGGACATCGCACGGGAGGGTGAGGAGGTCGTCGGGCGCGGATGGGATCGGCTTCGGTGAAGCCGGCGAGGCTGCCGTGCTGGGTGACGTATTTGTCGGCGGCACCGATATCGATGCCGTCGGCGCGGTGAAAGGCGGCGAAGGCGTCGCTGATGCCGGTGATTTTCATGCCGTTCTTGTAGGCGAGACCGAGGGCGGTGACGGCGCCGACATTGCCGAAGCCCTGGATGACGGCGGTGCAGTGGTCGGGCTGCATCTTGAGGACGTTCATCGCGCGCTCGATGAGATAGACGACGCCGCGCCCGGTCGCTTCGCGCCGGCCGGTGGTGCCGCCGATGCTCACCGGCTTGCCGGTGACGATCTCGGGGACAGCGTAGCCCTTGTAGACGGAATAGGTGTCCATGAACCACGCCATGACTTGCTCGTTTGTGCCCATGTCGGGGCCAATGACATCGGTATGCGGGCCCACGAAGGGAATCATCTCCTGCATGTAGCGGCGGGGAGAGGGCCTCGAGCTCGCGCAGGGAAAGGTCGCGCGGATTGACGGTGACGCCGCCTTTCGCTCCGCCGTAGGGCAGGCCGGTGAGCGCGCATTTCCAGCTCATCCACGTGGCGAGCGCGGCGACTTCGCCGAGACTCACGCCGGGATGAAAGCGCACGCCGCCCTTGGTGGGGCCCATCGCGAGATGATGCTGCACGCGGTAGCCCTGGAAGGTCTGGATGCGCCCGTCGTCGCGATGGATGGGCAGGGTGACGGCAATGGCGCGCTTCGGGTAGAGCATGCGCTCGCGGACATTGGCATCGAGATTGAGGTAATCGGCAATGACCTGGAATTGTTCCGTGGCCATGGCGTAAGCGGGATCAGCGTAGATATCCATAAATTATAGGGGGTGGCGCGCAATTCACCGGAACCGCACTCTCGTAAGGTCACGCGCGGCGTGCCAGAAACGCAATACTTCAATCCGCTGTGCTTCCGGCGCGTAGCGATAGACGATGTAGTAGGTTCCTTGCAGCAACGCTCGAACATGCTCATAACCTCGTACTTGAGGGCCGATCTCAGGCGATTCACCGAGCGCTTGAGCCTGGACATAAAGATTCCGACCGCATTTTTTCCGCAGCGATTGGATTGTCTTGGGCGATAAAGCGGACGATTTCCTCCAAGTCCCGTTGCGCCCTGAGCGCTAGGACGACAGGCCGGCCCATTGGGCGATCTTCTCGTCTACTTCTTCCAACGGCACCACAGGTTCACTCTTCAGCGAGCGAAGCCCTTCCTCTATTGCCGAGCGAAACTCCGCACCCGGCTCCATCTCATCCAGATGTTCCATCTCGGCAATTTGCCGGTAAATCCTCAGTCGCTCTTCCGGAGTGAGCTTGGGCAGTTCATCAAGAATTTCGGCAGCACTCATGGCCCGAAAATACTTGGGAAGCGCCCGCGTTCAAGTCAACATGGCGAAAACGGACACGACTCCGAACCCCTCGTCACGATTTGAAATCGCGCGCGGAGAAAATAACCGCCCCGATGAGCACGAACGTCGCATCGACACCGAGGAGGGTAGGCGTAGTCCTCGACCATCCGCTGCCAGGGCATGGGCGAGCGCAGCACGTTGTACCAGGATTCGGTGTGGGTGGAGATGAACCAATGCTTGATCGATTCGAAGTACGGCAGGCCGCGGAAAATGAGATCCGCGATGAAATAGGAAAGCGTGGCGATGGTCGCGGCGGCGGGTTTGATGTTGCAGCACGAAAGCATGAAGGCCAGCGAGGTGACGCTGAGCAGACTGAGGCCCAGCAGGGGCAGCGAAGCCAGGTAGTGCGCCAGGCCGGGCCAGAAATCGTAGATGACGAAGAGCTTTTCCAGCGGCTGATAGACGAAGAAGCCGCCCGTGCCCTGCCGGGCAATACCCACGGCCAGCGCACTGAGACCGATGAAAAACGCCAGGGCGAACGTGTAGAGGACGCACGTGACGTATTTCACCGCGAGCAGGCGCAGGCGCGAGACGGGGCGGCAGAGCGTCATGCGCAAGGTGCCGTCCCTCGACTTCCTTGGCCACGATGTCGCCGGCGACGAGGGCGATATAGAGACCGCCCAGGAGCGTGGTCGTCCCGAGCACGATTTGAAACGCGAGCGTGATGCCGGAGAAGTATTGCTCGAAGCCGTAGCCGGAATCCTCCAGCAAATGACGCCAGGAGCGCTGCACCTTGGGCAGTTGAAAGAGCAGCAGAATGACGATCTCGAGAGCGAAAAAGACGCCGAAGCCGAGATAGGTGCGCTTGCGGGCGAAGAGCTTCCAGAGTTCGCCGCGGAGTTGGAGGAAGAAGAGACTCATAGGTCGGCGCGCGGGGCGACTCCCGGGTGCGTGATCGAAAGGTAGAGTTCCTCGAGGTTGCGACGCTGCGGCTCCACGGCGCGAACGCGGATCCCGCCTTGTACGAGCCGCGTGACAAGGTCGGCGGTATCGAAATCCTGATCCACGGCCACCACGCCTCCTTCGACGATGGTGATTTCCGTGGCGCTCTGCAAAAGGGCCACCGCTTTATCCCAGTCATCGACTTCCAGGCGGATCTGGCGGCGATCCGATTCGAGCTCGGCCCAGCGCCCATCGAAAACCTTGTGGCCCTGGTTGAGGATGGCGACGCGATCGCAGAGCTGCTCGACCTCGACCAGCAGGTGCGAGCAAAAGAGGACGGTGATGCCGCGCTCGCGATTGAGCCGCTGGATGAGCAGGCGCATCTCGTGGATGCCCTCGGGGGTCGAGGCCGTTGGTGGGCTCATCGAGCAGCACGAGTTCGTTTTCCGGAGGAGCGCTTGCGCCAGGCCCAGCCGCTGCCGCATGCCCTGGCTGTAGCTGCCGACTTTGTCGCGAATGCGTGGCGTGAGGCCACGGTCTCCACGGCTTCCGCGATCTTGTCCTGCGGCACGCGGGCCGAATAGCTGGTGTAGATCTCCAGGTTGCGCCAGCCGCTGAGGTAATCGTAAAAGCGCGGCGCTTCGAAGATCGCGCCGGTCTTACCCAAGGCCTGGGCCCGATGTTGCTGCACGGAGACGCCATTGATCAAAGCCTCGCCCGCATCGGGAAAGACCTGCCCCAGCAGGATGCCCAGCGTGGTGCTTTTGCCCGCGCCATTGTGGCCCAGCAACCCGAAGATTTCACCCCGGCGCACTTCGAGCGAGAGATCGTGCACGGCGGGCTTGCCGGCGAACGCCTTCCGCAAATGGCACAGTTCGATCATCGGAGAAGTCAACATTGGGATTGTTTCGACGGGAGGTTTTTCCGGTAGCATCAAAACGCATGCAACTTCTTTCCCCTTCGGGATCCATGTTGGCTGGCGGCGCGGATACGCTCGGCGGCGGGTTCCGGTCCGGCGCTTCTGGCCGCGTTCAGCGGAGCTTCCACTCCCGTCCTCATCCTGTCCTTTCTCATCATCGTGTTCGTCAGCATCCCCGTCGTCAGTTTTCCGACCTGGATCGCCTCGAAGATCCTGGCCCCCGAGTCCGCGACTTATAGGCGGGCCATTATCGCCAACGTGCTCCACGTGCTGGCGGCGATTGGCCTGCTCATCGTCGCCGCTTTTTTGCAGGGGCTCGCCGGCGCCGATAGCGCCCGCGCCCTGCTGGTCGTGCTCGGGATGATCCTGCTGTCGGTCTCCATTCATATCATGATTCCAGCCAAGGTTTATGAGATCGGCGCGTGGAATGCCATCGGGCTGAATATCGTGTCCAGTTTCATCACCTTGGCGATCGGGGCCGCCATCTTCGCGGGCGCCGTGGGAGTCGTCGGCTTCGCCAACGTGACGGCCCCGCTGGCCCTCTTACCGAGAACAATCCAACAGGTGCAAAAGACGGCCAACCTTCCCGACCTGCCCAGCATTTCCAGCATCCCGCTGTTTTCCTCTGCTCCCCCGACTCCGGCCCCGCCACCGCCACCCACGGACTACACCGTCGAGATCGACAGCCTGCTCAAACACCGCGCTCCACCCGGCCGACGGACGCCCTTCGCTGACCGAGCGCGAAAACATGGTGCGATCGCTCCAGCAAAAGATCCGGGCGCAGCGGAATATGCTGCCGCCGGGCGACGCGCACGCGGCCCTGGTCTATCAAAACCAGTACCATCGCTACCTGCTGCTCCTCGATTCGGTGAAGGCGGAACGCAAGGCGCACCCCGCTGAGCGAAGAGATGGCGGACCGGCAGGCCACGCCCCCATAGGCGGCGCGGCCCCATCAGTTCCCCGTGAAGAATTTCACGTCCTTGGTCGCGTGACCGTCGGCGTAGAGGATATTGACCTTGTCGTTGAGGTAGGGATGAAAGCCTTCCTTGTCCGAGAGGATCGGGATGTGGGTGGTATCGGTGACGAGTTGCAGAAAATTGAGATTCAAGGCCGACTGCCCGTTGAGCGCCACGTTCCAGCAATAGCTCGTGCCGGTCTTTACAGCCAAATTCTTGTTGTCCGCCGGGCAGGCGAAGACGCCCTTGGCGGTGAGATATTTGTCGAAGGTGTTGTCCGATCACCGGCACGTTCTGGTCGATACTGTCGCGCCCCAATTGCAGCGTGGGCATCTTCATCTCGTTGTCGTTGAGATAGGCGTTCAATCCCGCGCCGAGCTGCCGCAGGTTTGAAAGGCAGGCGGACGCCCGGCTTCCTTCCACTGACTTCTGGTAAACGGGATAGGCGAACGCCGAGAGGATGCCGATGATGGCCAGGACGACCAGAATCTCGATGAGGGTGAAGGCGCGGGATACCGGTCGGTTCATCGCAAGCCCTGGAGATTTTTTCTGTAACTGCTCGATGAGCGGCGCCACGTCCATCTTCGTCTCCGCACTCGCGTCGCTGTAGAAAGACCGAAAGCCCTGATCGATGATTTTCTGGCCATTGGCGTCGAGGTTGCGTTTGTCCTCGGGAACGTCGTCGCCTTCGTGCTTCTTCATATCGGTCAGCGCTTTGTTCACGAAATCCTTCCGTTTCTCAGGCGTCATCTTGTTGAGCGCATCCATCATTTGCTTGAACCCGGTGGGCAGGGTGAGATCGAGAAACCGTGTCTGATCATCCGGCGGCAGCGCGCGGAAAAAGGCGTCAAGCTTCCGGCTCATGCGCACTTCGCGGCGCTGTTCGTAGGGGAGCTGGTTGAGATCCTTCGCCACCTTTTCCAGGGCCTTGTCCCGATCCTGGGCCGAGGCATTCGCGATCGGATGCGCGTCGAGATAGCGCATCACCGTTTCCGGCGTGGGCTTCACGCTGCGCGCCCACCAAATGACACCGCCCACGACGGCCCAGATGACGAGCAGGATGGCAACGAGTTTGATCCAGGGCAGGCGCATGGGAGCAGGTTAGCGGAAAATCCGCCGGAAGAGGAACTTTTCGCTTCTCATCATCGTGGGAAAGACGCGGCTGGCCAAGGGGGCGGTTACGGGAAAATGAGGGTGTCTCGGAGAACATCCAACACCCAACGTCCCAACATCGAACATCCAATGCTCACCGCTTCACAAAGCGCCCCAGCTTCCGCTTTGCCAGGGCCGCGACGTCGTCGAGTTCCTCGATACGCAGGAGCAGTGCGACCCCAAAGAATACGGCGGCCGCGACGGCGATGACGATGAACAGGCAGCAGCACCCGGACGAGGAAGCCTTCGTGAGCCCAACCGGCGAGCGCCCATTGGTTCCCCGCCCAGCAGGTCAGGGCGAGGACGGCGCCGGCGAGGGCCAGTTTGCCGAGCGTCACGATCATCTGCTTCGTTTCCAGACGCTCCACTTGCTTGCGCATGAGCAGATAGAGCAGGGCGAAATTCGTCAGCGCAACGAGACCGGTTTGAAAACGCCAGCCCGCGATGGGCCCAGCCGAGATTGAAGGTGAAGATCTGATTCAGGCCGTAGTTCACCCCGATGGAAAGGAAGCTCACCATCATCGGCGTGTTGCGCTTGCCGATGGCGTAGAAGGCCGGGGCGAGCACCTTGATGCCGGCGTAGGCGCACAAGCCGATGGCGTAGCATTGGAGCGCTTCCGCCGTGTGCCCGGTATCTTCCGGGCCGAATTTCCGCCGTTCGTAAATGAGCCCGATGATGGGCCGGGCCAGCATCACCAGGCCAATCGTCGAGGGAACCGTGAGCAAGAAGGCGAGGCGCATGCCCCGCGCAGGATGCTGCGAAATTCCACTTTGTTTCCCATCGCGGCACTGCGCGTGACCACCGGCAGCGTGACCGTGCTGATGGCCACCCCGAAAATGCCGATCGGCAATTGCATCAGGCGAAAAGCGTAGCTGAGCCAGCTCACCGCGCCATTGCTCAGGTGGGAGGCGAAGTTGCCGTTGACCATCACATTCACCTGCACTGCGCTGGCCGCGATCACGGCGGGGGCCCATGAGCAGCAGGATGCGCCGCACACCCGGATCGCGCCATTCGAAATCGGGCCGGAAGTGATAGCCCACCCGGCGCAGCGACGGGAATTGCACGACCAATTGCGCCAGGCCGCCGATCAAGACGCGATCGCCATGCCCACCAGCGAGCCCGTGCCATACTGCTTCGTGCCGAAGTGGGGATCGAGCAGCCGCCCGAAGGCGACCCCGCCGACAATCGAGCCGATATTGAAAAAAGTGGACGCCATGGCGGGCATGCCGAAGACGTTCTTGGCATTGAGCATGCCCATGACCAGCGCCGCGAGCGACACGAGCGCGATGAAGGGAAACATGATGCGCGTGAGCTTAATCGTGAGGTCCATCTTCGCCTCGTCGAAGCCCCCGGCCAGCAGGTGCGTGATGAGCGGCGCGCCCCAGATGCCGAGCAACGTGACGAGGCTCATGAACACCGCGGCCAGCGTCGCCACCTTGCTGGCCAGCCGCCAGGCCGCGCCGTCGCCCTCCTTCGTGATCTTCTCGGAAAAGGTGGTGATGAAAGCCGTGGACAGCGCGCCCTCGGCGAAAAGGTCGCGCAGCAAATTCGGGGCGCGAAAAGCCGTGACGAAGGCATCCATTTGCGCGCTGGCCCCAAAGAGCGCGGCGAAGATTTGATCGCGCAGGAGCCCGAACACGCGGCTCGACATGACGGCGAGACTCACGAGGCCCGCGGCTTTGGTGCTGATCTTGTTGGCCGGCATGGCGGGCGCATCGGGTGCGACAGGCGTGGGCACAGCGGACGTTTCAGACATGTTGTGCCGCAGCCTTGCGAAGTCGGTCCATGATGGCAATGCCAAGTCCACGTTCCGGCACCTGTTCGGCGATAATCATATCGAGCCCCGCCTCATCCAGGCGGCGCATCTTGGCGAAAAGCGTGGCCGCCGCCTCGTGCAAATCGCCGGTCGGGGACAGGATTTCCTCGCAGGCGAACTCCGCCGCCGTGGAGGGCGCTTGAAACGCCAGCGACCCCAGCCGCGCCGGCACCTGGTTCTCCTGATCGTAAATCAGGACGCCCACCCCCGGGCGCGATGAGCCGCAGCGGCGTCCGCGGGGCATAGTGACTGGCCAACTGGCCGGGTGCTTCCACGTTCACGTTTTCTTCCCCGCGGAGCATCGCCGAAAAATTGACGCCGAGACGCTCGTAAAAATAGGCGAACTCTTCCTCGGTCGGCCGGTAATCGCGCGCCTCGCACAAGTCCTGAAACACCGCGCCGAGATCTTCCGGCGTCACGGGTCCCCGCGCGCAGCAGGCGCAATTCGCCGCCCTCGACTTTGACGATGGTGGATTCGACGCCATGCTCGGTCGGCCCGCCATCCACGATCAGCGGGATCCGCCCGTCGAGTTCGCCTCCGCACATGCTCGGCCATCGTCGGGCTGATGCGCCCAAAACGATTCGCGCTGGGCGCGGCCAGAGGGTGGCCGAAATGTTCCACCACCGCGCGGAAGACCGGATGTGCGCTCATTCGCACAGCCACGGTATCGAGCCCGGAGGTCACGATATCCGGCACGATCAACTGGCGCGGCAGCACGAGCGTCAAGGGGCCGGGCCAGAATTTGGTGATCAGCGCCTCGACCCATGCGCGGCTGCCGTCCGGGATCTGCGTCACGCGATCGAGCCAGTCCCGCGACGGCAGATGCACGATGAGCGGATCGAAAAAGGGCCGCTCCTTCGCCTCGAAAATCTGGATGACCGCATCGGGCCGCAGCGCATCGGCGGCCAGTCCGTAGACCGTCTCGGTCGGCAACGCCACGGGTTGTCCATCCGCCAGCGCACCGGCGGCCGCTTTCACCGCCGCCGAGAGCCGGCGCGGCGTATTCGTGGCGAGAATTTGCGTTTCCACTCAGCGGGCCGTCTTCGCCGGAGCCCGGCGTTTCGCGGCGGGGCGCACCTGCTTTGATCAAAGCGGCGCGCGCTTCCAGCGCATGGTGCATCGCTTCCTCCGCCGAGCTTCCAAAAGCCCACCAGATGCCCCATCTTGCGCCCCGGGGCGCGGCTCCGCTTTGCCGTAAAGATGGATTTTCACGTACGGCATCGCCGCGGCCGCCCGCCCAGTTCGGCTCGCCCTTCGCCAGAGATCGCCGAGCAGGTTCACCATGGCGGCGGGGCGCAGGGATTCAGTGCTGCCCAGCGGCAGGCCGCAGACGGCGCGCAACTGCTGCTCGAACTGGCTCGTGATGCTGGCGTCAAAAGAAAAATGGCCGCTGTTGTGCGGGCGCGGGGCGAGTTCGTTGATGAGCAGCGAGCCGTCCTTGAGCAGGAACATCTCGACCGCGAGGAGACCCCACAAGGCCGAGCTTCTCGGCGACTTCACCGGCAAGCACCCGCGCCTGCACGTCCACCTCGGCCGTGATCGCCGCCGGACCACCCGTGACATCGAGGATGTGATTGCGGTGCATATTCTCGCACACCGGGTAGGCGGCCATCTGGCCATCCGCGCCGCGCGCCCACGATGACGGAGACTTCCTTTTCGAATTCGACGAACTGCTCCAGCACCGCATGGCCGCCGCCGAATTCTTCCCATACTTTCACCCGGATCTTCGCGCCGCTCGATCTTGCGCTGGCCCCTTGCCGTCATAGCCAAACGCGGCCGTCTTGAGCACCGCGGGCACCCCCAGGTGCGTGAGCGCATCGGCGAGTTCCGCGGCGCTATTCACCGGCATGAAACGCGGCAGCGGCAGGCCGGCACCTGCCAGGAATTGCTTCTCCCCGCAACCGATGCTGGCAGATGTGCAGGACATTGGCCGAAGGGCGCACCTCGCAGAATTCCGCCGCCCATTCCACGGTCTGCGTCGGCACGTTTTCAAACTCGAAGGTCAGCACATCGATGCCGCGGGCGAAATCCCGCACCGCTTCCGCATCGTCGTAACGCGCGGCCACTTCGCGGTCCGCGAGCTGGCCGGTCGGCGTGTCTTCATCCGGCGAAAAAGTGTGCACCCGATACCCCATGCGCCGCGCGGCGATGGCAAACATGCGCCCGAGCTGGCCGCCGCCCATCACGCCGATGGTGCTGCCGGGGAGGTAGGTGCGGAGAGAAGGCATGTGCGTGAAATCTGGAAGTGCGGATCGCCCAAATAAACTACGGCAGCCGCGCGGCCAGCACCGACGAAGTCTGATGCTCGCGAAAACGGTCGAGGGCTTTGCGCAATTCGACGTCCTGCAGCGCGAGGATGCTGATCGCCAGCAGGCCGGCATTCTTCGCTCCCCGCTTCGCCGATGGCCAGCGTGCCGACCGGAATTCCCCGCCGGCATTTGCACGATCGACAGCAGCGAATCCATGCCGCGCAAGACCTTGCTCTCCACCGGCACCCCCGAGCACCGGCAGCGGCGTGTGGGCGGCGACCATGCCTGGCAGATGCGCCGCACCGCCCGCGCCCCGCGATGATCACTTGAATCCCCCGCCCCGCCGCATCGCGCGCATACTCCGCCATCAAGACCGGCGTGCGGTGGGCCGAGACGACCCGCTGCTCGTGCGCGACACCAAATTTCTCCAGCATCTCCGCGGCGTGACGCAGCGTCCTCCCAATCGGAAGTGCTGCCCATGACAACGGAAACAAGCGGGGCGGTGGAACTCATAGGGGCTGCATTGGAGCGTGGCCCGCCGCCCGAGGCAATGCCGAATGCCTTTGGCACGCGCGGGGACTTTGGGCCAGAATGCCCGCGCATGCGCACCAATATCGTCCTCATCGGCTTCATGGGCAGTGGCAAGACGTCCATCGGACGGCTGGTCGCGCAACGGCTGGGCTTTCAGTTCATCGACACCGATGCCGTGATCGTGGAGCGGGCGGGCCTGCCCATCGCCGAGATCTTCGCAAAACACGGGCGAGGCGGTGGTTTCGCGAGCAGGAAAGCGCCGCCCTGCGCTCGATCGGGATTCTCAACCGGACCGTCATCTCCACCGGTGGTGGCGTCGTGCTGCGCCCGGAGAATCGCGAACTGCTTCGCGAACTCGGCCTGGTCGTCTGGCTCACGGCCAGCGAAGACATCATTTTCGAGCGCGTCTCGCGGAACAGGAAACGTCCGCTGCTGCAAACGGACGACCCGCGCGCCACGGTCCACGAGTTGCTCGAGCAACGCCGTCCGCTTTACGAGGGAGCCGCGCAATTCACGCTCGATTCATCGGCTCTCGGGCATAACGACGCCGCAGACGTGGTGATCGCCGAGGCGCGCCGCGCGTTTTCCGTGGCACACTGATTCGTGAAAGAAGAGTTCGTCACGCTCGCCCACCAGCTCGGCTTCGACCTCTGCCGCACGACCGCGTGCGTCACCCCGCCGCATGCCGCGGAGTTTCGCGCCTGGCTGGCCGAAGGGCGGGCCGGTGACATGGCGTGGCTGGAGCGCAATGAACAGCGGCGCACGGACCCGCAGCAGGTCCTGCGCCGGGGCGCGCAGTATCGTCGTGCTGGGGATGAACTATTGGACGGAGAAAGGTGCGGTAACGAAAGCCGGGGCGCACGGACGCATCGCGCAATACGCCTGGGGCGACGACTATCATGACGTGATCGAAAAGAAGCTGCGCACGCTCGACGAATGGCCTCATCGCCCCTCGGCGGACGGCAGCGCTGCTATGTGGATACCGGCCCGGTGCTCGAACGCGATCTCGCGGCGCTCGCCGGCGCGGGCTGGCAGGGCAAGAGCACGATGCTCATTCATCCGCAACTCGGCACCTGGTTCTTCCTGGCGAAATCCTCACGACCCTCGACTTCGCGCCCGATGCCCCGATGGCCGACCACTGCGGCAAATGCACCCGCTGCATCGACGCCTGCCCCACGGGCGCCATCACCGCCCCGCGCCAGCTCGATGCCCGCCGCTGCATCTCCTATCTCACCATCGAAAACAAGGGCGCCATCCCGGAGGAATTTCGCGAGGCCATGGGCGATCGCATTTACGGGTGCGACGATTGCCTCACGGCCTGCCCGTGGAACCGTTTCGCGGAAGCTTCCCGCGAAAGCGCCTTCGCCGCGCGCGAGTACGTGCACGGCTGGGCGCTGCGCGATTTCCTCACGCTCGACGACGACGGCTTTCGCCAGCTCTTCCGCCAATCACCGATCAAGCGCATCAAGCGCCGCGGCTTCCTGCGCAATGTCTGCGTCGCCCTCGGCAATATCGGCACGCCCGAAGATCTGCCCGCGCTCGAAAAGGCGGCGCAAGATCCCGAGCCCCTCATCGCCGAGCACGCGCGGTGGGCCGTCGCGCGTATTCGCGAGCGCGACGGCCGGTGACAAATGTCAAATGGCAGATGGCAAATGTCACAATTCTTCGGCACCGTGAAATCCGCTCGTCATTCGCCATTGATCATTCGACATTTTCCACCCTCATGCCCGCCGAAGCTCACGTCACCCCCCATCTGGAAGAAGCAAAAGCTCTTCGTCGCCCTCTTCCTGCTCGCCGTCGCGGGCTGGTTTTTCTGGGATGGCTTCGTCGGCTATCCGCACAGCAACGAACGCTGGCTGGCGCATGAGGAGCTGGTGAAGAGCGGGCACGAAACCGAATGGCCCGCCGTGGCCAGGGAACACGGCTGGACCGAGGAAGTGCCGCACAAGTTCTTTCAGCCGATCGACCTCCGCACGCAGTGGATTTGCGGGACCTTCGCCACCCTGCTGGGCCTCGTCTCGCTGGCTTACTGGCTGACGCAAAAGGGCCGCGTCCTACGCACCGATGGGGAAGCCGTCTACTCGCCCGCCGGCACGCGCATTCCCTTTGGCAGCATCACCGGCCTCGGCAAAAAGAAGTGGGAGGACAAAGGTCTTGCCACTGTTCTGTACAAGATCGAAGGCCGCAAAGGCCGCTTCCTCCTCGACGATTACAAATTCGAACGCGACGCCACGCACGCCATCCTGGCCGAGATCGAGGCGAAGCTCCTCTCTCGCCCGAAGGGTTGAGCCGCGAGCGCGACGCGCTCCCCCCACCCCTGTCATCCTGAGCGAAGCCGAAGGACCTCCAATATCCGCCTTTCCTCACCCATTTGGCAGAGAGTGACGCCCAGTTTTCATTAGCCGCGAAGCGTCAGATGCCAGAGCCTGATTGGAGGTCCTTCGGCTTCGCTCAGGATGACAGGGCCTTCCATCGGGTATGAATCGTTTTCCAGTGGCAAGGGGCGCGGATTGCCCGCCCAGTCCGATTAAGGGGTATGCCACTAGAAAACAAGAGCCTACGGGTACAGCAATTGGCCGGCAAATGGGTGGTCGAGAAGGATGACGGAACCACAGTCGGCGAAGGGGGCACGCGGGACGAGGCCATTGCCCTTGCGCGAGAGCACGCAATCAAAGAAGATGTCAGCGAAATTGCCATTCATGGCGAAGACGGGCAAATCGAACGCACTATTCCTGGCGACAAGCTTGGGGCGCAGACGTAATTGACGCTGGCGGCGTTCGGTGGACATCGGCGCACACGTTAGGACTTACCGTTAGGAGTTGGCCGCAAATACCGTCCTGCTTTTACGCAACTTCCTCTGAGAGAGGAAGAAGTGGCTGGGGGGAGAATCGAACTCCCGACACGAGGATTTTCAGTCCTCTGCTCTACCAACTGAGCTACCCAGCCATGGAGAGGGCGAGCACCATTCCCGTCCCGCCCGCGGATGGCAAGCGATTTTTGAAAATCGTCAGGAATTCTCGCGAGCCGCATTCCGGTATGCAGCCGAATCACGGTTGGCCACCCGTTATGAACAAGCTACGCGCCACCTTTCCTCATTGTCGCAATTGGCGAACAGAACTTAGCGCGAGCGCCGAAAAACCCCGGTAGGGAAGCCGCGCCGCCGGGTTCCCACCTTTGGGCAAATATATACTTGGCTCAAACGGAAAGAGGCTGAGGGTTCTTTCGCGCTACTACACCGAAGAGGACCTACGCGAGCGTTCCAAGCGCCGCGAGGATTTGTCGGCGCGCTGCCGCGCCTTGCGCGTAGCCTCCGGGCTGCCAGATGACTGTGGAGGAGTCGCCATGCCTGGATCGCTATTTGCGGGCGCGACCATTGTCCGAATCGGAGTGCCGGAGGAGGGTCAAGTATCCTGCGAGGAAGGGGGATTCGTCATCGACTTTATTCCGAAGGGCGCGACCACCATTTTCCGAATGGTGTTCGGGTTCAACGAACTAGGCATCTGGCTGGCGTTCTGCAAGTCGCTGGCGGCCGATTCCCAAGAGGGCTGAAGCGCCATGAGTTCCGCTCGCAACAACTGCAAGGGAATCCCAAAGGCCGCCCGCATCGGCATTGGGAGTTCGCCGTCGTGGAGATACCGCAGGCGCTCGAAGACTGCCGATCCATCGTCGAGAATAGCCTCCAATTCCGGCACGTACCGGGCATCCTGCTCCTTCATCCATCGCAACTCTTCATCGTTGATCGCGAGAGCTGCGAACTGCTTTGCGAGACGTTTCCGGACGAGGGAGGGAAGTTGGCGGAATAGCTCCCCAAGATGGTGGCCCCGATTGCCCTGTTTTGAAAAGGTGCATCCAACGAGCGTCAGCAGCGCCTTGAGGTATAGCTCCAAGGCGAGCGCCGCATTGACATGGCCCGGTATGAAGAGTTCGTGCCAGCCGTTTTCCCCGATATAGCCAAAACAGCGATGCGGCGGCTGACTTGAACCGTTCGGCGTTGAGGAAAATTTCCAGCGCCCTGGCCGCCGGCGTCACGCCGCCCGCTGCTTCTTGGCCTTGGCGCGCTGCCGCCGATACTCTTCCTCGCGCCGCAGGATCTCGTCCTTGGGCACGTCCACGATTTTCTTCAGCGCGTCACGGAAGCGCTGCTCGGGCGTCGGCTCGGCTGGGGCAGGTTGGTCGCTCATGTCTTCACGCTACAGAACTCGCCTGCTGCGGGCAACCCGCCAATTTATGATTATCACTCCAACGCTGCTGGGATGGACGCTAGAGGCATCATCGAAGCCCGAATACCAAGAACTGACGAAGATCGTTTCCGATCTCAAGTGTCGTTATCCGAACACTCACGCTTTTTCACCGAATTCAAAAGAGCCGCCGTATGTTGATCAAGCCCCGGTGCCTGATGAATTTCTGTTGCATCTGAAAGAATTATTATGTCGCCCAGATGCAATAGTGATTCGAGGGCGCTCCGGATCTCCTCAATCGTCCACTGAGGCGTGCCTTGCGGAAACTCAAGGAAGCCAGTTAGTTCCGGCACCCGGCCGGCTGGGCGCCAATGATGCTCAAAAAGAAAGTTCCGCAACTGGACATACTTCGGATCTTCGAGAGGGGCATCAGGGTGAAGTTTAATTCTGAGTAAAAATTTCATAAATCACCGATGCATCTGATTAATCTGCTGTTGAAGCCGTTGCATGAGGAGCTGTTGCTGGCGGGCGAGGCGCTCTTGGTTCTCTTGGAGTTCCGCAAGACGCTGGTTGTTTTGGTCGAGCGCATCCTGTTGCTGCTGTGCAATGCGGTCGGCGCGGAGTTGGACCATAATGGCCCGGTAGGTATCGCCCGCTTGCGGAAGGTCGGCCAAACGCACGATCGTGACATTCGCTGCGGGAACCTCGAACCAGGACGTACCAATTCTCAATCGGGCGCCGTATCCGCTGAAACCCAAGAACGGGAATGCATCGCCACGATCCAAACCCAACTCGGAACTGCCGTCCATGATGCGAAAGTATTCGTTCACAGAGCTTTTCATCACCACCGCGTAAAGACCCAAAGACTCGATTTTGGACATGGCATCCTCTTCTGCTGTGATGCGTCGCTCGAGTTGTTGTCGGTCGTTCTCCATCGCCGTGCCGAGGGGTGGCGGTTTGATGTAGTCGGCGATGTTCTGGGATTGGGCATAGCACGCAGGCACGGTGAGTGCGAGTGCCACGATAGCGGCGAGGTATCTCATGGGTGTTCTCCGGTTGGCTCGCATCCCCAAACGGAGCGGCGCGGCTGCCGCATCCCAGACGGGCACCTGAGAGAGCCCAAGAGGAAGCTAAACAACCGCGCCTATTCGGCGCGTGCTGTCGAGCGGTCCTCTGTCGGAAATTCTCAGGTTTCGTCTGGGCCGTTCGCTGACGCGAAATTGATATGTTGTGACCCCAGTATTCTCACGTCGCCGCGTGAAATCAAAGGCCAAAATGCCTCTGGCGTTACCCTGCGCCGATTCAGTATATGACCATATTTCGCGCCCACTTGCTGGGTCAACGACCGGATCGTTTCAAAGCCAATCGAAGCTGTTTCGCTAGCGGAAGCGAAAGAGATGGCGAGCGCGTGGCAGCCGACCGCGCACCGTATTGCCGTTACGCTCCATCCTCCCGTGATGGCAATTGCTCAATGTAATCAAGGTCTACGACCTCGCTGCACTCAAACTGATACTCCAGATGATTCACAGGACGAATAGCCAGCGGGTCTTTCGGATAGTATTCCAGCATAGCGCTGGCGAAAGTCGGATAGTCGTGAAGCGGAATCATCAGGTAGCGTCGACCAGCTTCCGAATCCATAACCGTGTCGACGAACTCACCACTGAGTTCCTCCGCATATTTGATCGTGACCAAACACAAAAATCCTTCAGTCGGCATATCTGCTATTTTTTGCTCCGTTTTCCGCGCCCCTCACGCGCTCGCTGGAAGGCAACCACCGCCATCCTGCCCGATGAGGCGCTTGTAGGTCAGCCGCTTGCCGATGATGCCCACGATGGCCTTGAGGAAGCGGCCTTTGTCGCCGTCTTTATCCGCGCGCTCGTTGAAGCGGAAAGCCTGCTCATCGAGGTAGCGGAAGAGGTGGAAGGGCTCGACCGAAACGTAGGTGCCCTTGATGGCGCGCTTGAGCAGCGCCCAGAAGTTCTCCATGCCATTGATGTGGACGCGCCCTTTGGCGTAGCACTCGGCATGGTTGATGACGTGATGGGTATATTCGTCGTCTACGCCATCGTACGACTTGAGGGCATCGGTATGGATCGTCGAGCCCTTGAGGACGTATTTGCGAACGTGGCCCTGGAGCTCGGGTTTGGTGGTTGTCGCCACCACCTTGAGGACGACGCGCGAGGCCCGTCTGGATGTGGTGCGCTCCAGCAGCCCCATGACGGTGTAAGAGCGGTGTTGAGTGTGCCGCGGATTTTCTCCCGCTTGCGGTCAGCGTGCATGTTGCGCGCCTTGCCGCCGATGTAGGTTTCGTCGACCTCCACGTTGCCCGCGAAATCGCAGAGCGAGCCGTCCTGAATGGCCAAGCGAATGCGATGAAGCATGAACCACGCGGTTTTTTGCGTGACCCCCAGCGCCCGAGCCAGTTCGCACGAACTGATGCCGTTCTTGGCGTTCACAATACACCAGACCGCCGGCAACCACTTGTCCAAGCCCAGAGGCGAGTCCTCGAAGATGGTGCCGACCTTGACGCTGAACTGCTTCTGGCAGCCACGGCAGCGCCACAGCCGCCGCGCCCCCATGAATACCGTATCCCCAACCCCGCACCGCGGACAGCCCGCCACCGCATCTGGCCACCGAACCAGCGCCAGAAACCGCCGCGCCCGGTCCGCATCCGCAAAGTAGATCACCGCCTCCACCAACGTCTCAGGAAACTCTAATTCAGTCGTCATGCCATGAATGAAACACCCGATCACCATTTGAGTCAAATATATAATTACCCACCTTTGGGTGAGGGGAAAAGCGGCGGTGGCCGGCCGGATGGGCGCGCGGAAATTCCTGCGAGACGTCGCCCCACCGCCCCCCGCTTTGCCACACCACATGCGAGGGAACCCGGCGGCGCGGCTTCCCTACCAGGGTTTTTCGGCGCTCGCGCTAAGTTCGGGATAGCTCCCCTTCTTCGGTGCGCTCGGAGTTCCCGATTCAACCGATGCGCCGGCCACGGTGACGGGTGTCCCGGTCAGGGCTAAAGAAGAGGCGCGGGAGGATTTCTCCTCCCGCGCCTCGGGAATGACTGCGTCGCGGTGGGAAACCGCGGCCGGCTCCCTTACGGGGAGAACTTCTTGTTGATCACGGTGCGGAAGTGGTAGAGCGGCTCCACCGATTGGGTATCCGGGTTGATTGGAGTTCCGCTGGTACTGCTCGGACTAAACCGTGGATCGGCCGGATCGACGTAACGTTCGATGGTGGATGCTCCCCGGTACTCGCCGAGGACGCTATCCTTGCCTTCGTTCCACGTCGCATAGCTGCCGTTAAGACCGCGGTCGATTTGGCGCAAGGTCTGCACCCGCATGTGGACGGTATAGGTGTTCGATTTCGTCGTCACCCGTGGGTACAGGTCGACATAGGGCTTCTCGCGCTCGTTGTCGCCGGTGAGATCGCCAGACCGATTCCAATAAGTCCGCATCGTGGTCGCTTCTTTGTCGTACCCATCATACGAAGTGATGTCGCCCTTCGGATAGAGATAGCGCTCGCAGACCTGGCTCGCCGACTTGAAGAAACCCATATCGGGCTGGCCATTGTAGAAATCGTAGAACCCGTCGAACGCCTGGATCGTCAGGTCGCGATCCACTTCCTTGCGGAAGTTCGTGGTGATCGGCGCAGGATTTCCCGTAATGGGGTCAGTTACTGTACCTCCAGACGAGTTTCTCTGCCCCGTCTTGTAGGTGAGATAGTTCGCACTTTGAGACGCACCTTGGGAGGCCTGACTGTCCACCACCGTCACGCGGAGCGGATACAATGCGCCGCGCAAGGCTGT
This sequence comes from Chthoniobacter sp., assembly GCA_037200205.1. Taxonomy (GTDB): domain Bacteria; phylum Verrucomicrobiota; class Verrucomicrobiia; order Chthoniobacterales; family Chthoniobacteraceae; genus Chthoniobacter. The sequence continues at coordinate 31,581 of JBBCHV010000033.1, read as the reverse complement.
GGAGCGCCGGATGTAATCGAAGGGGGCAATCCGGTAATTCAAATTGACCTTGCCCGCCGTCGAAAACGGTTCGCTGATCGGATAGGGCTCCACCACCGGCATCTGGAACAGGTCGAGCAGGTAATGATCCGCCGGGGTTTGATTCCCGGGATGATTGTCTCCGGCGGGCACGGGCGAGAAGCAGAGGGTCTGCCAATTGTTGCCCATCCCGGTGGCCCCGGAAGGTTGCGCCGGCAGCGACCCAAACATGCCAGGCGACGGCATTTGGCGACTCGGCGAGGTGAAGGTATTGCCCGGCTTTTGATACGACCAATTGCTGGTGAAGTAAGGGATCGGATAGATCCATTGCTGGGTAGCCGAGTCGAGATACTTGTAGATCACATTCCCTTCGTCCTGCTTGTTGCAGAAAGGTCCATCGGGGAAGTCGCCCACACCGGTGTCGAAGTCTCCCGGCTTATTTCCACCATCCGATCGCATCACGCCATTCACCGCTGCGGCATTGGGGGACGTCCCCAACCCAGATTGGCAAATGCCCGGGTCACGGGAAATTGCATACCACCGCTGCCTAAGGCGATGTGATTGCCCAAAATGCCTTCTTTGGTGGGGTCGGGAGGGTTTGTTAATACCGGCGCGGGAGAACCAATGGTTGTATCAGCCTCCGACAAAACCGTCAGTCTGGCGATATTTCCTACGGGAAAATAAGGGGTGCCGTCGCCCCCGCGTAAGACGCAAGCGCGAGACTGGGGCCCATAATAATCGGGATGAGGCGCAAAGACGGTATCTTTAGCGATGGTGGCACTCAATTGTGTCAGCCGGAGATCTCCACTCGAGATCGGACCAAGTCCGGTCAGCTTTCCGGAGGTTCCGGCACGATTTCCATCCCAGCAGAGGAGGCTCCGAAACCCGTGTCGCCGGGCTGGACAATGCACCTCCAGCGGTCCGCAAAATATCCTGGGGCAATCGGAGTTTTGCCGCTATTGGTATATGGGTTGGAACTGTCCCCGCTTCCACCTCTGCGGTGGTGGTATCCGGCGTGGTGCACCAGGCAATGCGGGTCGCCAGCATCCAGGACGCTTGCAAACTGGTCTGATAGCTATAGACGCCGCTGGTTGCTTCGTCCGCCGTATTCCCAAAGCGTAATTGGCAAAAAATGTGCCGGCGGTGTTCCAATAAAAGTGTCTCATCCCGATGAAGCCGCCGTTTGAAGTCGTAGAAGCTTGATTGTTAGGGATGGGTTCGGCGCCAAAGTTCAGATTGGTGGGCGGCATCGCTTGCCAAGTGGTGACGTCAGCGTTGGGAACGACATAGGGATCGGCGTCTTTCATCTCCGTGAGGAATTGTTGCGGCGGCCCTTGCGGGTACGGCAGATTGGTGATAGGCGGGAAATGAAGATTGATAGTCTGCATCGCCTTCCCGACGGTGCTGGTGTTTTGAGCGCTGCCTCCGTAATATAGGATCACCGTGAGATTCGCATCATTCAAGCCGAACGTGTTACCCCATCCGTTGCCACTGTATCGGAATTCGCCAGGGCCATGGATTCTAATCGGAGTTAGCGTTTGAAATGGATAATATTCTTGGAAGGCTTGCGACGGCTGAATGGCCGCCCCCACGAAACTATTGCGTATCGGCTGGGTGGTACTGGCGGGATTGTAGGTCTCACCATAGTCTCCCGTCGTTGCACCTGTCGGATTGGGAACCAAGAAAGTGCCGGGACCCAACTTGCATTTATAGGCGAAGGTCCCGGTCGGCCCCCCCTTGCAGGGTGTGCATAAATCCCTCATAACCGCCATAATTCCGCCCCCCCCAATAGCCGCCCGGCGCATGGTAGACCGTCGTCGAAACCCCTTGAGTACTACCAGTAGCAGGAAAATTCAGCGGCACGGCGCTACCGTCGATTTGTACAGTCCATGTAGTAGGCCACCGGCATTCGATGGTCAATTTGGGGTCGGTGGCCGCGGGATCCGTTTTCGGAGCATATCCTTGCATCGGGTCAAATGTCGAAAACAGCAAAAAGGCCCCCATCCAGCCTGCCCTGATCAGAGGGTTCCGAGGATCCTTCGGATGTAATACCTTGTCGACGCTGGGATCTTCCATCCACGACGCATATCGCTCGGAAGGATGCGCCGCATCCCATTTCGACCAGCCGGTATTTTCTGGAAATGCCGAGGGCTTTTTCCAGCCCGGGGTCGTCCTTATCGTTCACCATGACTGGCCCGGCGTAATAGAAGTCCAGCGTCGCCTCGCAGAGGGTTGACATGCGGCCGAAGCCCTTGGCTTGAGTGGGCGTGGTAAAATAGCTCGGCTTGGATGGGACGACATACCCGCGAGGCGCAAATTGGATGGCTGTGCCAGTCGAGATGGTGGTCGTGGTATCTTGGGAATTGGCCAGGCGGATGTAATCGAAGATTTCCGTCAAAATCCCCTGTTGATCGGCGGTGCTATAACCCTTGTCGGAGAATTTCGCCCCACGCCAGGGATCGGCCGGCTCAGTAGGCCGGTCGTGCCGCCCAGATAATTCGCAAGCAGCTTCTTGTTGCGTCCCGGCGTTTGGATGCTCGGCAATTCGCTGTCCGGGACATAACTGGTACTGAATTCCCATTGGCTATAGGAAGGGCCCCCCAGCAAATCAGTATGACTGATCGAACTCAAATTCGACGCCACCACCTCCCGCCGAGTGAAGATATAACGGTAAACCCCGGTGCTGGTAGCGTCCGTCTTGGTATCCGGGCGCGCCCCCGTGGAGACCGCCGAGGCCCCCACCGTGGAACAAAACAGCATCAGGTTGTCGAAAACATTCAGCCCGGTCGTTTCCAGCGAAGTTTCCGAGCGGATCGGCCAGCACGTGACGCGGGGCTGGCCATACAGGTTGAGCTCGGGCGCCCGGCTCTGGGTGGTCACGAAAAAACGCAGCTTGTCGATGACATCCGGCGTGATGGGATTCCCGGCAAACTGGTTGTACGAGTTCACATTCGTCCGCGCGTAGGTCGGGCTGGCGAAATTCCCGGTCTTGACGTGGGGTCCAAAAATGAATTCGTCGACCGAGGCGAAGAGCCGGTCCTGTTTGGGCTGCAATTCCTTGTTGTCGAGATCGCCCGGGGTATTGACCGGATCGACGATGATACGCTGGGTGCCGCCCACGGTGGAAGCCGGCGTCCCTTGCAAATTCAGATTCGAATAGCGCGGCACCACGGCATAGAACTGCTCCGAGGTAAGCAGGTTGTTCAGCACCGGGGCCAGCGAAGTGGTCGCCGGGTGGCCGGGGTAGCGCTGGAATTCGTTTTGCAACAACTGGCAGAGCGCCAGGCCGCCGCTGGTCTGGCCCGACTGGGGCTGGCCCGTGGCGTCCGGGATGCCGTAATCGAACTGGGTGTAAAACCGCGGTGTGTCCCAGAAAGATCCCGCGAAGCTGCTGGGGTTCTGCTGGTAGGCAAGCGTGGGCAGTTTTTTCGGATCGGCGTTGAAACCTGCCGCGGTATTCAGATTCAGTTTGCACGTTTCGTCGTCCGTCCAAAAAGCAATGCGTCCCACGATGGGGTTTTTCGACGTGGGTATCTTGTCCGAGGTATTGGTGGAAAAGTCCGCGGTGATCGTGCCGGTGTCGCTGGGCATGGTCAATGTCCCATCCTGGAGGACATAAATCCACCGCACCGGCATCGGCAGCCGTTGGTTGTTCGGATCGCCGGGCCCGACGATGCCGTGGACGGCGGCGGAATCATAGGTGAAGCCCTCCACATTGCCCGCCCATTTCGTATCGGACCAGGGAGTCGTCGTGTCGACTGTCGACGCATAAGCGCGGGGGTCGATGATGGGAAAGCGCGGCACGGGTTGGTGGGAGACCGGATCCCGGACGAGCACCGGCGCGTTCAGATCGGCCCACAACGCGGGGGCCTGATCCCACCCCACATAGGCGTCCCCTTTCGGATCGCTATACGTTCCCGTCTTGAAAGTCGGCAGGCCCGCGTCCGCCGTCAGGATCATCTGGTTGGAAGAGTAAAGCTTGTAGAACGCATCCGCGCTGGCCGAGGCCGTGGAACCGGACCCCTGATTCTTCCCATACACGCGAATCATGCCCGGCTGTGAAGCCCAGGCTTCATTCCCCTGCCCCGTGCCACCAGTCTGGCTATCCACGCCGCGCGTGGTCGCCGCGGCAATCTGCCCCATGACAATCTGCACGGCGGAATCCGCCAACTGACGTGTGGTGACGCCGGCGGCGAAATTGCGGGAAGCTTTCAATTCCGTGTTTACGCTGCTGAAGAAGGCCACCGCCAGGGCGGAAATGATGACCAAAAAGCCCAGAACGATAATGAGGGCAACACCGGAAACGGAATGTTTGTGGAGTTTCATGTGGGTGAGGGGGAGGTTTACTTGGTCTGAACGCGGCTCCATTTGGCGCCGCGAATGCTCACATTGCTGGTGAAAACGCGATAGGTCAGCTTTTCGTGGACGAGGATGCGCTCGAGGTCATAGAGGTCGCCGTCCCCCGGCGTCTGCGTGTTTGGATCGTCCTCCAGGCGGGTCGCATCGGTGAAAAGATTGGCGTAAGTCACGGCCGGGGTCACCTTGCCCGCGGCCACGTCGAGGCCCATCACCATTTCCGACGCCGACCCCGTGACCCTTTGGTTGCCGTGCACGCTTTGCGACGTCATTTCGACGTTATGGCAATACGTGTCGGCCAGGCGCTGGGCGGAACGTTCGTCCAGCGCGACCATGGTCACCGTGAGAATGGGCGGAAGCTGGTTCTTCGGCATGATCATTCCAGGATCCGTGCCTCCGGACGCCCCGGGATTGAGCGTGGCCGGCGCGATCGGAAACGAATCGTAGATATACTTGGGGGAGAGCATGGCCGCCTGGGGAGTTTGGGCTCTGGTGCGCGCATCCTCATCCGGCTTGGAAAGCTTCGGCAAAATGATGAGGGTGATCACATTCTCCGCCAGCACGCGCACCGGCCGGTTCGTCGCGTCATTCAGGTGCAACGTGTACCAGGTGTAGGAGTTGTCGGCCTTGTCATAGAGCGACATCTGCTCGGTGGGCAGCATGTACTCCATCAGGCGGGAACGCCAGCGGGCGGGCACTCCCGCCTTATCGACGAAATCGGGACGGTTCGGGTCGTTGCCGGCCTCCACGAAGTAGCCCCAGGTATTCAACAGGTTATCCATCGCCGCATAGTCCGTGGTGGTGGCGAGACCAAAGGGGGCTTGAAAAAAGACGCCATGGCCGGGCCGCACGATTTTGCCATCGAGCGAAAAGGCGGACGACTTCATCGGTCCGGACACAAAACGCAGGTCCGATGTGCGGCCATAATAAATCGGGACGAATTTGACGAAAGCAGTGCTGCCGACGTTCTTGTCGCGCGGAGCGCCCGACGCGTCCAGATAGTCCCAGTTCGTGTTCAGCGTGGCCTGGCTCAACCGGCGCGTCATGGACTCGAATCCGTCGCGCGCCTGCTGGAACTTCTCGATCTTCTCGGCGGTGCTCCGCCACGTCTGGCTGGTCTGGTTCGTCATTTGCACCAGCACCAGCATGATGAGCCCAATGATCGCCGTGGAAACCATGAGCTCGACCAGCGTGAAGCCAGCCGAAACGCGGGGGGAAGATTTCATAAAAAAGGAGATCAGTCGTTGCGCCCGATCTGCGCGCTGTAGTTTCTCACCGTCCCACCAGGAAAGGAGGTGGTATCAATCAGGAAACTGTTGGGCCCGCCCGACGCGGACGTCTTAAGCGGTTTGCCGCTGGGGTTGAACGCCACCTGCACGAGAATGGTCGCCAGGCTGGTATTGGGGGCGCTGCTGGAAGATCCGGGGAGGGCAGTCGCTGTCGCGATCCGCGTGTTGACGTGGTAGACGATGGCCGCCAGTTCGCTCGCCGAAGGAACGGAGCTCTTCGGAACGATCTCATTGCCTTGCTCGTCGAAATAGCGAAAAGGAATCGGGTTGCTTTTCTTTGCGTCTGAGGCGGCATAGTTCATCGCTTGAATGTAGGGAGCTGTACTCCCGCCGGTCAGAGTCGCGAAATCGGACAACTGGGCGTCCTGGATGATCCGCTGCGCAATCTGCGCACAGACGGAATTGTCAATTGCCTGCCGGAATTGTTGCAATCCGGCGGGAATTAATCCCATGATCGCTACAAAGGCGAAAGAGATCACGCCAACGGCGAGGACCACTTCGACGAGCGAGAAACCGGACTGCCGCCGGGGGGCTGGGATTTTACGGGAGGGGGGAGAGTTGGGAGGGAACACAAGCGCAATGAATTTACTTTGTGATTACGCATTGAACCCCCACCGCCCGACTTTGACAATAAAAAAAATTTAATTTTATCGTCTGCCTTTGACTCGAATCCGCTACATCCACCCTGCCCCGCGTTACGGCTTGCCGCTTAGGCGATGAGTTCGTTCACCACATTGCCATGGACATCCGTGAGGCGGAAATCGCGACCGGCATAGCGATACGTGAGCTTCTCGTGATCGAAGCCGAGCAACTTGAGAATGGTGGCGTGGAGATCGTGGACGTGCACGGGCTTCTCCGCCGCGGCGAAGCCGAAAGGATCCGTGGCGCCGTGGACGTAACCGCCCTTCACCCCGCCACCGGCCATCCACATGGTAAAGCCGTGGTTGTTGTGGTCGCGGCCATTCTTGACGTTGGCGTTGTTCGAGCCGGGTGTCGGAATTTCCACGGTGGGCGTGCGACCGAATTCACCGCCCCAGATGACAAGTGTATCCTCGAGCATGCCGCGCTGCTTGAGATCCTTCAAAAGCGCGCCGATCGCCTGGTCGCATTCCCCGGCGAGACGACGATGGTTCTTTTCGATCTCCTCGTGGCTGTCCCATGGCTGCCCTTCCCCGTGCCACACCTGCACGAAGCGCACGCCGCGCTCGATCAAGCGCCGCGCGATCAGCATCTGCCGGCCTTGCACGCCCTCGCCGTACATCTCGCGGATGGCGGCGGATTCCCGCGTGACATCGAAGGCGTCCGCCGCGTCCATCTGCATGCGGTAGGCCAGTTCAAAGGATTGCACGCGCGCTTCGAGTTGTGCGTCGTTTTGCCGCTGGCGCTGGTGCTCGGCATTCAATTGCGCGAGCAGGTCGAGCTGCGTCCGCTGTGTCTTGCTGGAGACGGACGTGGTGCGGATATTCTCGATGAGCTTCTCGATGTCCGTGTTCTTCGTGTTGATGTAGGTGCCTTGATAGACGCCGGGCAGAAATGCGGATTGCCAGTTCTGCGACTCCTGGATGGGGTAGCCGCCCGGGCACATGGTGATGAAGCCCGGCATGTTCTGGTTCTCGCTCCCGAGGCCGTAGGTGACCCACGAGCCCATGCTCGGACGCACCTGCCGGGCTTCGCCGCAATTCATCAGCATGAGCGAAGGCTCATGGTTCGGCACGTCGGCCTGCATCGAGCGGACCACGCAGATGTCGTCGATCGATTCCGCGGTCTTGGCAAAAATCTCGCTCACCTCGATGCCGCTCTGGCCATACTTGCGGAACGCAAACGGCGACCCAAAGGCCGCGCCGGTCTTGCGCTCGGTATTCAAATGGATCGGCAGTTCCTTGCCGTGATACTTCGTGAGCTCGGGCTTCGGGTCGAAGGTATCCACATGCGACGGCCCGCCGTTCATGAACAAGTGGATCACGCGCTTGGCCTTGGCCGGAAATTGCGGTGCTTTCGGCGCGAGCGGATGCAGGTCCGCCGTCTCCGCCGCCTGCAGCCCGAGGGTCTTGCCGAGGATGCTGCCCAAGGCGAGCCCACCCATGCCCATGCCGCAACGGTTCAGGAAATCGCGGCGCGTAAACAGGAGATCTTCGAGGCGTGGCTGGTGATGGGACATGGCGTGTGTAGTCTACTGTATCGGCAACCGTTGTCCCCAGGAAAAATTAGTGCTTCTGCGGATTGGCCGCACTTTTCCGCCGGGGCGGCGCAACAAAAAGCGCTTCACTCGCGAGAGTGAAGCGCTGGATGAAAGAGAAACGAAATCGCGGCTTAGTTCGCCGAGGCGGTTGCCGGGTCGACGTTTACGCGGCGGCCTTCGCGGTCGAAGCGGACGGTGCCGTCCACGAGCGCCCAGATCGTGTAATCACGGCCGAGGCCAACGTTCTTGCCGGGCAGGAACTTCGTGCCGCGCTGGCGGATGATGATGTTGCCGGCGACGACTTCCTGGCTGCCGAATTTCTTCACGCCGAGGCGTTTGCTGACGCTGTCGCGCCCGTTCTTGACAGATCCTTGACCTTTTTTATGAGCCATTTGTGGGTAGAGAGTTGAGGGTTGAGATTGCGGTGTTCGCTCAGATGCTCGTGATCTTCACGCGGGTCAGTTTTTGGCGGTGCCCAACCGTGCGATGATAGCCCTTGCGGCGGCGATACTTGAAATTAATGAGCTTCGGTCCCTTGAACTGCTCGACGACTTCGGCGACGACCGTGGCGCCCTTGAGGTCGGCGCCCGTCTTGATGCTCGCGCCTTCCCCAGAGAAAATGACCTCGGAAAAAGTGATTTTAGCGCCGGCCTCGCCCTCGAGTTTTTCGACTTCGATGACGTCACCTGCTGCGACGCGGTACTGTTTGCCGCCGGTTTTAAAGATTGCGTATGCCATATGAGTTTCTCTGGAAAAAAGGAGTGGGAGGCTGCCACATCATGCCTACCCTGACAAGACCAATTTTCACCTTTTTGCACGGGACCGCATGGTGCACCGCAGCCTTGAGCTACGGCTTGGCCGGAACAGTCCCGGCATCGGGCGCCGCGGGAGCGGGGGCCGGGGCCGGCGAAGGGGCGATGGCCGGAAGCTCCGTGGGCGCCTCCGGTACCGTCTTGGTCGAGGTGCGGGAGGTCTTTTTCCGGACGATGGAAGTGACCGCCGTGCGCGGCGCGGCGGAGCGCGGATCCTTCACCGTCAACCGAGGGGAAGCGGCCCCCCAATTCGGAATCTCGTCGGTCGCAATGTGAAAGGCCTCGGTGCGGAAATTCGACGAGCCACCCGTCCCGCCGAAGTAAATGCTGTCCTGCCGATAGACAGGAACGTAGCGGTAGCTCACCGTGTAGCCGTTGCCGTAGTAACGCATCGTGGGGCGATAGTAGAGTGGCTTTAGTCCGCTGGAGCCCACCGTCGGGACATCAAAATCGCGCCCGTACCATTTGGCGTTGTTGCCGAATCCCGGATCGGAATCTGCCGCGATCACGGCGAGAGAGAGGCCGAAGGTGGCAGCGGCAACGAGGAGCGCGAATCTTTTCATAACACGGAAACAGGCACGCCGATTTGTGCCCTGAAATACCCGCGCCGTCCAGCCTTTCGTCAGCCGCCGAGATAAGCCGCGCGCACCTCTTCATTCGCTCGCAGCGCCGTGGAGGTATCCTCGAGAATGATGCGCCCGGTTTCGAGCACATAACCATAGTGCGAAACCTCCAGCGCCAGATTGGCATTCTGCTCGACGAGCAGGATCGTCAATCCCAGCTCCTTGTTGATCTCCACGATCTTCTCGAAAATCGTCTTCACCAGCAGCGGCGCGATCCCCAGCGATGGCTCGTCGAGCATCAGCAGCTTCGGTTTCGACATCAGGGCGCGACCGATCGCCAGCATCTGCTGCTCGCCGCCGCTCAGGGTGCCAGCCGTTTGCTTTTCGCGCTCCTTGAGCCGCGGGAAGATGCCGAAGATGTATTCCAGGTCCTTCGCGATGCCCGGCTTGTCCTTCCGCAGATAAGCTCCCATCCAGAGGTTTTCCATCACCGTCAGATTCGCAAAAACCATGCGTCCTTCGGGCGATTGGGCAATGCCATCGGCGACGATCTGGTGCGGGGCGCGATTGGTAATGTCCCGCCCATCGAAGGTGATCGTGCCCGACTTCGCTTTCACGATGCCGGAGATGGTGCGCAGGGTCGTCGTCTTGCCCGCGCCGTTGGCGCCGACGAGCGTGACGATGCTCCCCTTTTCCACTTTCAACGAGATGCCTTGCAGCGCGCTGATCGAGCCGTAGCACACTTCGAGTTCCTTGATCTCAAGCATCGTCTTCCTCCTTGCCGAGATACGCGGCGATGACTTTTGGATTGCTGCGGATTTCCGCGGGCGTGCCTTCGGCGATCTTCTTGCCGTAATCGAGCACATGGATGCGCTGGCAGATGCCCATGACCACTTTCATGTCGTGCTCGACGAGCAGCACCGCACAACCAAATTTCTCCTGCGTAAAGCGGATGAGCTTCATCAGCTCGATCTTCTCCGTCGGGTTCATCCCCGCCGCCGGCTCATCGAGCAACAGCAGCTTCGGCCGCGTGGCCAGCGCGCGCACGATCTCCAGCCGGCGCTGATCGCCATACGGCAGGCTCTTGCACAGCGCATCGCGTTCGCCCGCCAGTCCGAAGATCTCGAGCAATTCGACCACCTTCTTTTCGATCTCCGTTTCTTCCTCGGCGAACTTCGGCCCGCGCGTCATTGCGTAAAGAATCCCGTGCCGCAGGTGCATATTGCACGCTGTGCGCACGTTGTCGAAAACGGTCAGCGAACTGAACAGCCGGATGTTTTGAAACGTCCGCGCGATCCCGCGCGCGGTGATCTTGTACGGCTTGTGTCCGACCACCGATTTGCCCGCGAAACGGATCGCCCCCAGCGTCGGCCGATACACGCCGGTGATCATATTGAAAACCGTCGTCTTGCCCGCGCCGTTTGGCCCGATCAGCCCCACGAGCTCGCCATCATTGATCTGCAGCGATACCTCGCTCACACACTTCAAGCCGCCGAACTGCATCGTCACGGTATCGAGTTGCAGCAACGGCTCGCTCATAGATGGGTCCACGAAAAGCACGAAAAATCACGAAAGGCCGCCGACCCGCCGGATCGGTTCAAAGCGTCGTTTTCGTTTTCGTGCTTTTTCGTGTCTTTCGTGGACATGTTCCTAGGCCTTTTTCTTTCTCAAGTTCACCGCGCCGAAAAGGCCCTGCGGACGCGTGAGCATGAGGATGATCAGCAGCAGGGAGTAAATGATCATGCGGTTTTCCGCGATGTGCCGCAGCCATTCCGGCAGCGCCTCAATGCGCGACACGTAGCGCAAGAGCTCCGGCAGAATCGTCAGCAATACCGCGGCCACGCACACACCCGCCGTGCTGCCCATGCCGCCCAGAATCACCATCACCACGACATCCACGGACTTCATGAAATTGAATCCCTCGGGATGGATGAACTGCTTGAAATGCGCATACAACCCGCCCGCGATACCGGCGAAAAACGCACCCAGGACGAAGGCCAGCACCTTGTATTTCGTCGTATTGATGCCCATCGCTTCCGCGGCGATCTCATCGTCGCGCACCGCCAGGAAGCCTCGGCCATACGTCGAATTCACGAGGCTCACCACGACATAAACCGTCACCGCGGCTAGGGCAAAAGTCCAAAAGAAAGTCGTGTGCTGCACCATGCCGCCGAGCCCGCGCTGCGCGCCCAGGGCGTCACAATTTTGGATGACACCCTTGATGATCTCATTGAAGCCGAGCGTCACGATCGCGAGGTAGTCCCCTTTCAAGCGCAGCGAGGGCACCCCGACGATCAAGCCCGCGAGGGCCGCGATCCCCCCCCCCATCAGCAGCGCGAGCAAAAAGATCGTGGTCGTCGCGAAGCCGCTCGAGCCGAGCGCATAGCCATAGCTCAAGGTCAGCCACGACGATGCATACGCGCCCGCCGCCATGAATCCCGCATGGCCCAGCGAGAACTGGCCCGTGTAGCCGTTCACGAGATTCAACCCCACCGCCAGGATGATATTGATCCCGATGCCGATGAGGACGTCGTAGTAGTACGCGTTCAGCGCGGGAATCTCCGGCGCGGCGCCGCCCGAAAGCACGTGGGAAGCAATCGCCGCCGCCACGACCGCGAGGATGAGATAGAGTTTGGAACGCGCGGCCATTTACACTTTCTCCCGTTCGCTGGCGCCAAGCAGGCCCGTGGGCTTGAACAGCAAAATCAAAATCAACACGCCGAAGACGATCGGGTCGCGGTAGGTCGGGTTCACGTAGCCCACGACCAGCGCCTCGACCAATCCAATGAGCAGCCCACCGAGCGCCGCGCCTTGCAGATTCCCAATGCCGCCCAGCACAGCCGCCACGAATGCCTTCAGGCCCGCATTGACGCCCATCAGCGGATCAATCGACGGCTGCTGGATCGACGTCAAGATACCGGCCGCTCCCGCCAGCGCCGAACCAAGACCGAACGTGAACGAAATCACCACATCGACATTGATACCCATGAGTTGCGCGGCGACCGGATTGAACGACAGCGCCCTCATCGCCATGCCGAGCTTGGTCTTCCGCACAATATGGCTAAGCCCAAACATCAGGAACAACGTCACGCCGAAGACGAGCACCTGCGAAACCGTGATCGTCAGGCCCGAGATTTTGCCCCACGACTCCGGGATCTCCAGCGCGCGGTCCGTGATCACCTCCGGAAACGACTTCGGATCCGCCCCAAACACATACTGGCCGGCGTTCTCCAGGAAGAGGGATACGCCGATGGCCGTGATCAGCACCGTCAGCTTGGGCCGCTCGCGCAGTGGCCGATAGCACAGCCGCTCGATTACAATGCCGATGATCGCGCACAGCGCCATCGCCAGCAACAGCACCAACGCCGCTCCCGGGTACGACGGCCCTTCGCTAAAGAGCCGCAGCGCCTTCGGCCCGAGATAAAACCCGACGAACGCGCCGAGCATATAAACATCGCCGTGCGCGAAATTGATGAATCGCAGCACCCCGAAGACCATCGTGTAGCCCAGCGCGATCAAGGCATAGATCGCGCCCTGCGAGAGCCCGTTGACGATCTGCTGGAGGAGTTCGAGAAGCTTGTCGGCCATGCGTGCGGCGGTGCGTTCAGCAACAGTGCCGCATGCTTAAGGAGCTACCGCCGCCTCGAAGTGGAAGCCGCCTCCGCCAATGGAAAGAATCACCGCGGGTTTCGACGCGTTGCGCTGCGCATCGAGCGTGATGACGCCGGTCACGCCCTTGAATCCCTTCGTATCCGCGATGGCCGTCTTCAGCTTGTCGCCATCCGTGGTGCCCGCGCGCTTGATCGCGTCGGCCAGAATCTCGGCGCTGTCGTAGCCGAGCGCCGCCATGTCATCGGGCGTTTCGTTGTACTTCGCCTTGTACTTCTTCACGAATTCCTGCACCGCCTCGCTCTTGTCCTCGGCGCTGAAGTGGCACGAGAAAAACGAACCGTCGAGCGAGTTGCCCGCGACCTTCAAGAGCGAATCGCCCACCCAGCCATCACCGCCCAGGAGCGGCACCTTGATGCCCAGCAGGCGCGCTTGTTTGCCGATCAGCGCGACCTCCGCGTAGTAGCCGGGAATGAAGATCGCGTCCGGCTTCGTCGCTTTGATCGAGGTGAGCTGCGGTTTGAAATCCTTGTCGCCCGTGGAGTACTTCTGTTCCTTCACGATCTGCCCGCCGCCGGCCACAATCCCTTTGGTGAAAAAATCCGCCAGGCCCACCGAGTAGTCCTGCTTCACATCGGTCAGCACCGCGATTTTCTTCCAGCCTTTGCCGAGCGCAAACTTGGACATCACCGTCCCCTGGAAAGGATCGATGAAGCACACGCGCGAAATGTAGTCGCCCACTTCCGTCACCTTCGGATTGGTGGCCGCGGGCGAAATGAGCGGGATCTTGTTTTCCTGGCAGATCGGCGCCGCCTCGATCGTGGCCGAGGAACGCACCTCGCCGAGCACGCAGATCACTTTGTCCTGCGAGATCAGCTTGCGGACGATCGTCGCCGGCTGGCCCGCCGCCGATTGATCGTCTTCCGTGATCAGCTTGAACTTCCGGCCGAGCACTCCACCCGCCGCATTCAGTTCATCAAACGCCAGGGCTGTCCCTTTGTGCGAGGACTGCCCGAAGCTCGCGCTGCCGCCCGTCAGCGCCGCAAATTCTCCCACCTTGATATCCTCCGCGCGCAGCGCGGAGCCGGCGACCAGGGAACCAAAAGCGAGAACGGCGAGAAAGGACGGAGATTTGTTCATAGCGTGTCGTGGTGGGTAAAAAACGCGCGGATGCTAGGGAGTCGTTCCTGTGTTTTCAACTGCCAATCCCGCCCTCGCAGCTTTTTCCAAACGGAGAAGCCCCGAGGCGCGCTGCTTTTACTGACCTGACGGAGACGGCGTGCTCGTGAACCTCACGGGGTGCTGCGGGCTCGGACTCGGCGTCGCACGCGGAAACAGCAAGTCGGGGCTCACCAGTAGTTTCGCCGGCGTCGACCGCAAATAGCTGGACCCGAATTTCGATAAGCTCGGATTAAAAGGGTGGGGTGAGTTCGTCGGAGCGAGCAACTCCCAGTTACCCAAGGTGGCCGGCGTCACCCCTGGCGTATTCTTGATTCCGGCCAGCCCGCTGCCGTGCGGAAACAAGAGAATGGGAACCTTCGGCTCGCCGGCGGGCACCATGCCGGGGTGTTTCTCCTTCATCCACGCTATCGTGGAATCGGGGAAATGCGGAAAGGCTTTGGCCCAGACCACTTTCCATCCGCCGAGAAAGACCAGCCAGAGGAAGATCGCCGAGAAGGCAAATTTCATCAGTTTGTCGAATACGGATTCTTCGGATCCCGTCTTGATCGGCGCCGCCGCACGCTTGGGGACGATCGAAAATTTTTCGGTGGCGGCGGTCGTGACGCTGTTCCCATCCACACCCCGGCCCACCAGCTTGAGCAGATAGTCCGGGGCGATCGGCTGGTGGGGAGCGATTTTCCACTTCACCGGCGAGGCTGCCGTCTCCAGGCCAGTGGCAATCTTTTCGACGAGTTGATCGCCCTGCCAAAGTTCCACATCGACGCTCTTGACGCCTGCCTTCCCGTCAACGGGCTGGGATTTCCACCGGATCTTCTGCTCCGTCCCGGCCTCCCAGCGTTCGCCGCCCTTGGGCGCGGTGAGCAGCAGCACCGGTCCCTGCGGCTTCGCGGGCGGGAGCAAGGTCTTGCGCCAGGCCGCCACACTCTGCGGCCGGTCCTCTGGCTTCATGCGCAGGGCGAGGTCCACGGCCTTTAGAAATTCCGCGCTGAACCCGGGCCTCGGCCTGGCTCCCAGGCGCTGATATTCATCCTTGCCCACCCGATCGGGCGCAGCGGGCGGTTTTTTTCCCGTGATCGCCCGCACCATGACCGCGCCGAGTGCATAGATATCGGTCCAGGCGCCCTGGAGCCCTTCCCTGCTCTGGTACTGCTCGAGCGGCGAATACCCCATCGTCACGATGCTCGTCAGCGCCATGGACCGGCCCACCACTTCCCGCGCGGCTCCAAAATCCGCCAGCACCGGCTCGCCGCGGTGATTGAACAGAATGTTATCCGGCTTGATGTCCCGGTGCAGCAACCCCGCCTTGTGCACCTCCGCGAGCCCATCGAGCAAGGGCTCGATCACCGCGCGCAGACTGTTTTCGTCCGGCTCCCGTTCGATCCGCTTCAACCGCTCTTCGTAACTTCCGCCATCGAGGAAATCCATCACCATGTAGACCGTGCCGTTCGCCTCGATCAATCGGTGTACGTTCACGATATTGGGATGCCGAAAGCTGGCCACCGTCTGCGCCTCTTTCAAAAAGCTATCCCGCGCCCAGATCCAGTCCGCTTCCTGCGCCGGACTTTGCGCCTCGACGGTCGCGCCGTCCGCCCTGGTGGCAATGCTGTCAGGGAGCAATTCCTTGACCGCTGCGACCCGGTTCAACAGCAGGTCCCTCGCCAGGTAGGTGATCCCAAACCCGCCCTTTCCGAGCGTTGCGGTGAACAGATAGTTTTCCAGACGATACCCGCTGGGCAGGGCTAAACGGTGCGCAGCCATATTCTTAGAGGACCTCCAGCTTCCTGTTCGGAGAAGAGTGCATGGGCATTGTTGGAAAGAGATGGGATAGTGGCAGAATTCATCCCGCCAGGCGAAACGATTCGCCAGCCTTGCAGGACATGGGGTTCTTAACTTTCCCCGGCAATTCGTGACGGCCCTGGCGCAAGATCCGTCGATTTTCTTGCTTGCCGCCCGCGCCCGCATCGCTCGAAATACCGGGCGTCCCCTTTTTGCCATGTCAGAATTCACCGTCGCAGTCCTCGGCGCCTCCCGTGATCGGCGCAAATACGGGAACAAGGCCGTTCGCGCTTATGTCGAGAGCGGCTACACCGTCTACCCCGTCAATCCGAAAGAAGGGGCCATCGAGGGATTGAAGGCCTATCCCAACCTCGAGGCCATTCCCGGGCCGGTCGATTTCGTGAGCCTCTACGTACCGCCGGCGGTGGGGCTGCAATTGCTCCCCGCCATCGCGGACAAAAAGCCGAAGGAGGTGTGGCTGAACCCCGGCTCGGAAAGCGATGAACTCATCGACACGGCGGTGGATCTGCACCTGCGCACCATCGTGGCCTGCTCGATCGTGACCCTCGGTTTTTCCCCGTCGGAATTTCCGGACGCGTAGGCGGGAACGGGTGGAGAGGAGGGTCCACGAAAGACACGAAAAGACACGAAAAGGGGGTGGTCGCGGAGTGGGCACCAGCAAAAGGGCATCCGCCAAACTTTGCGCAAAAAGTGTACATTTTAAGACACTTGGGACCAATGCGATTCTCGAAAGGGCGCGGGACGTACCTCGGGGGCCCATTATTCGTCTACCGAAAGCATTAAAATTCTTGCCGGGAACGAGATGTGTGTAAAATGAGATTGCCTAATAAAAGGTATTTTTCGTTGATTTCATTCTCCGGCAGTCGTTTTCGCCATCCCTACTCGTGAATCCACTTCTCCGCTTCTGCTCCTCGTCCATCGGACGCAAATGGATCGTCGCCGTCACCGGCTTGGTGCTCTTCGGTTTCGTCATCGGGCATCTCATTGGCAATCTCCAGGTCTTCCTGGGTTCGTCGGAGCCGTTGAATCGCTATGGCGCTTTCCTGCAAGGGCTCGGCGAATTGCTGTGGGCGGTGCGCCTCGGGTTGCTCACGATGCTCGTCCTGCACATCGTTTTCACCATCAAGCTGCGCGCGGAAAATCGCGCGGCGCGACCGGCGAATTACGCGGTCACGAACCGGCGCGCGAGTTCCCCGGCGGCACGCTGGATGTTGCTCAGCGGACTCATGGTGCTCTGCTTCGTCGTTTTCCATCTCCTTCACTTCACGGTGCAGGTGCCGGCGGTGAATATGCTCGGAGAGAACTTCGAGACGCTGCATGATTCGCAGGGGCGGCACGATGTCTACCGCATGATGATCCTCGGCTTTTCCAATCCCGTGGCCTCGGCTTTTTACGTCGTGGGCGTGGCCCTGCTCTCGCTGCATTTGAACCACGGCATCATGAGCATGTTCCAGACACTGGGACTGAACAGCGGCAAAGTGCGCCCGCTGTGGGAAAAGGGCGGCCCCACGCTCGCCTGGCTTATTTTCCTCGGCTACGCCTCGATTCCCGTGGCGGTCATGACCGGTATCGTGAAGTAACTTTTATGAGCTCGACCGTCCTCGAACCTCCAGCAGCTCCCGCCTCTCCTGCCACCACGGCTCCGGCCTCCCCGCGGCCCTCCATCGTAATGGATGCCAAGATCCCCTCCGGTCCGCTGGAGAAGAAGTGGGAGAAGCACAAGTTTGACTCCAAGCTCATCAATCCCGCGAACCGGCGGAAGTTCGAGATCATCGTAGTGGGCAGCGGCCTGGCCGGCGCCAGCGCCGCGGCGTCGCTCGCCGAGATGGGCTACAAGGTGAAGTGCTTTTGCTACCAGGATTCGCCCCGGCGCGCGCATTCCATCGCGGCGCAGGGCGGCATCAATGCGGCGAAGAATTACCAGAACGACGGCGACTCGGTGTACCGGCTTTTCTACGACACGATCAAGGGCGGCGACTTCCGCTCCCGCGAGGCGAATGTCTACCGGCTCGCGGAAGTGAGCGCGGCGATCATCGACCAATGCGTGGCGCAAGGCGTGCCCTTTGCGCGCGAGTACGGCGGACTGCTGGCCAATCGCAGCTTCGGTGGCGCGCAAGTGTCGCGCACTTTCTACGCCCGCGGGCAGACCGGCCAGCAGCTCCTGCTCGGCGCTTATTCGGCGTTGTGCCGGCAGATCGCCGAGGGCGCGGTGACCATGTATCCGCGCACCGAGATGCTCGATCTCGTGCTCGTGGACGGCCACGCGAAAGGCATCGTCGTGCGCGACATGGTGACCGGGGCGATCAGTTCGCACGCAGGCGATTGCGTGCTGCTCTGCACCGGCGGCTACGGCAACGTTTTCTATCTCTCGACCAATGCGAAGGGCTGCAACGTCACCGCTTCGTGGCGCGCCCACAAGCGCGGCGCGCTCTTCGCCAATCCATGCTACACGCAGATTCACCCCACGTGCATCCCGCAGGCGGGCGATTACCAGTCGAAGCTCACGCTCATGTCGGAGTCGCTGCGCAACGACGGCCGCGTGTGGGTGCCGAAGAAGAAAGGCGACCAACGACCTTCCGACCAGATCCCCGAGAGCGAGCGCGACTATTACCTCGAGCGCAAATACCCCAGCTTCGGCAACCTCGCCCCGCGCGACATCGCCTCGCGCTCGGCCAAGGAAGCGTGCGACGACGGCCGCGGCGTGGGCCCCGGCGGCCTCGGCGTCTACCTGGACTTTGCGGACGCCATCAAGCGGCTCAGCGAAAAGACGGTGCGTGAGCGCTACGGCAACCTCTTCGACATGTACAACCAGATCACCGGGGAGAATGCCTACAAGACGCCGATGCGCATCTATCCCGCGGTGCATTACACGATGGGCGGTCTGTGGGTGGACTACAATTTGATGTCGAACGTCCCGGGCCTGTTCGTGCTCGGCGAAGCGAATTTCTCCGATCACGGCGCAAACCGCCTCGGCGCCAGCGCGCTCATGCAAGGCCTCGCCGACGGCTACTTCGTGATCCCCTACACCATCGGCAATTACCTCGCGCCGGAAATGGGCAAGCGCCCGGCCACCGACCGCGAGGAATTCAAAAAAGCCGAGGCTGAAGTCCGCGAACGCACCAATCTCTTGCTCAGCATCAAGGGCAAGCGCAGCGTGGACCACTTCCATCGCGAGCTGGGCCGCATCATGTGGGACTACTGCGGCATGGCCCGCACCGCGAAGAGCCTCGACCGCGCGTTGAAGCAAATCCCGCCGCTGCGCGAGGAGTTCTGGAAGAATGTCAACGTCCCCGGCGAAGGCGAAGCGCTCAACGTCTCGTTGGAGAAGGCGGGCCGCGTCGCCGACTTCCTCGAATTCGGTGAACTCCTGTGCCTGGACGCCCTCCAACGTCGCGAAAGCTGCGGCGGCCACTTTCGCGAAGAGTGGCAATACCCCGACGGCGAAGCCAAGCGCGACGACGAGCACTTCCAACACGTGGCCGCGTGGGAATTCACCGGTGACATCAGCAGGCCGGCCCGCCACATCGAACCGCTCGAGTTCGAGAGCGTCCACCCCAGCGTCCGCAGCTACAAGTGAGAGTTTGTCCCCCTCGTTACTCTCTGGTATTTTGATGCCATGATCATTGAGAAAATCCCCGAAATCCTGCAGTTGACCAAAGCGGAGCAGATGGAACTCTGTTACGAGTTGGTGGAATTGGTGGCCGACGGAGATACCTGGGAAGACCTGTCCCCTGAGGTCATTGCGGAACTCGACAAACAGAGAGAGCAATATCGGCGGGATCCCAGCCAAGGACGCACCTGGGAACAAGTGAAAGCGAAAATCGCCGCCGGCGAATGGCGCAAGTGGCAGAAATAATCCTTTTGGCTCGTGCCGAAAATGACCTACTGCGGCTCTACGCAAATTTCGAATCTTTCGCTCCAGAACGTGGCGAGCAGTTCTCGCGCGAAATTGAGCGGGTGCTCGGGCTCTTGTCGCTCTGGCCACGACTGGGTCGCAAGATCCGTCAGGACTATCGCCGATTGATGATGAGTCACTTCCCCTACTCTCTCATCTATCTGGTCGAAGGCCGGCGCGTGATGATTCACGCGATCGCTTCCAACCACGCATCGCTCGGCGCAATCCTGCGGAGTCTCGATAACTGAAGTTCACTACTTGATCATGAATCTCAAATTGAAAGTTTGGCGACAGAAGGACGCGAAGAGCGACGGGAAACTGGTCGACATCGAAGCACGCAATATTCCCGAGGATTGCTCGTTCCTCGAGATGCTCGACATCGTCAATGAGGATCTGCTCGGCAAGGGCGAAGAGCCGATCGCCTTCGATCACGATTGCCGCGAGGGCATCTGCGGCACCTGCTCGCTGTCGATCAATGGCGTCCCGCACGGGCCGAGTGAGACGACGACCTGCCAGCTCTACATGCGGAAGTTCAGCGATGGCGAGACCATCTACGTCGAGCCGTTCCGCGCCCGCTCGTTTCCCATCATCCGCGACCTCGTCGTCGATCGCACGGCCTTCGATCGCATTCAGCAGGCGGGCGGCTTCGTCACGGCCCGCACCGGCTCCGCGCCGGACGGCAACACCATGCCTATCGCCAAGCCCGTCGCGGATGCCGCGATGGAAGCCGCAGCTTGCATCGGGTGCGGTGCCTGTGTCGCCGCGTGCCCGAACGCCAGCGCGATGCTTTTCGTGGGGGCCAAGGTTTCGCACCTTGCCCTGCTGCCCCAGGGCCAGGCCGAGCGCACGTCCCGCGCACTGAAGATGGTGCGCACCATGGACGAGGAAGGCTTCGGCAACTGCTCGAACTATCTGGAATGCGAAGCGGTCTGCCCGGCGGAAATCCCGGCATCCGTAATTTCACGGTTGAATCGCGAATATGCGAAAGCCGCCGTGACGGACGGCGTTTCGTAGGGAACAGAAGGTCTGTATTACTCTGTAGAGCAGGCGATTTCGACTCGGAGCGGGTCGATGGCGTGTGTTTTGCTATTCTGTGGACGCTATGGGTTTTACCGCGCCCAAGCGCTCCACCTTCTTTCGACGTCGCCAGGCCCTCGGCTTCACTCTGACCGAGGTGGTTATCGCGGCGAGCGTTCTGGCGCTGTTTATCGTCGGTGCCGTCTCCGCGATGGCGCAGATCAACCGCTGGGCTTCCGCCGCCCGCATGCGCACGCTGGCCACGGCGCTGGTCCAGCAAAAGATCGACGAAGTGCTGACCACCCCCTGGTCGGTCCTCTCCACAACCCCCACCGTTCTCACGGCGGGGACGGTCACGGAGACGAGGCTTCCGCTCAATAACGATGCCTTCAATAACGAGACCGGGTTGAGCAGCGCTTTCACCAATCTCGACGTCCAGGTCATCGACACCCGCACTACGGTGATCACCAGCGTCTCCGCCCACATGATCAGAGCTCTCGTAACCGTCAGCTACACCTATCGTGGCCACAGTTACTCCATCAGCATGACCACGCTCCGGACGACCGACGACTTCTAACCTGGCCCGATGCACCGCACCCGTTCCGCCTTCACTCTCGTCGAAATGCTCGTCGCGATGACCATCTTCAGCATGATCTCGGTCGGCCTCTTCGCCTTCACCTCGACGACGCTGCGCCTTGTGGGCCGCAACCTCGCGACCAATCACAGCCACGAGGTCATGCGCATCTCCGATCAGGATTTGCTCTATACCCTGCACGCCTCGGCGACCGCGTTCCGGTTGATCACCTTCAGCGGCAGCACCTACGCCGATGCCTCGCCCACGGCCACCACCGACCAGGACCCTTTCACCCAGCAATATATCAGCACCCGGGCGAATGGCGTGCGTTTCCGCCTCCTGGCGGGCGGCCCCTACAAGCTCACCACGAGTACCACCAGCACCAGCACCAGCCTGACCTTCGATTTCGGCGTAGGGGGCGCCGTCCCCTACGTCCCCGCCGTAGGCGACAAGCTGGCCCTGCCGCTCCTCTCCCGCGAATTCGACATTACCGCCGTCACCAAGACACCCGCCGTAGGCAGCACCACCGGCACCGTCACGATTACCCCATCCATCGGCTTTACCGTGGATGCCACCACCGCCGGCAATGTCACGACCGGTTACTTCTATCGCGAGGCCGCCTACACCGTTTACAACAACCAGCTCCGCTATCATGCCAACTACACCGGCACGGCGAAGAGCAGCTTCCGGGTGGTCCGCGACAAGGTCACCTCACCCAAGCCTTTTGCGGTGCTTTTCGCGACGCCGACATCGCTCAGCAGCACGGGCTTGAATCTCCGTCTGTCCCTGGAGTTTTACGACACGAATTACAGTGCGCGCCAATACACCGGCGGAACCGTGACGCTGCAAGCAGTCATCCCTCCTCGCGTGCAACCGCCGGACGTTACTTCCACTACTTCGAGTTAGGATCATGAAGCTCTCCAGAAAATCCGAATCCGCCAGCGGCCTGCTGGCCGTGCTCTTCTTCATGGTGCTCACCAGTCTCACGGTTGCCATGATTTTTTCCGTGACCAGTTCGCACGTCACGGCCTCGAAGCGGACCATCGATCGCTCTATCGCCCTCGCCTACGCCGACGGCGTGCTCGAGTCGCTGTTCGACCAATGGCGCACGAAATTGACCGGGGTCACCAATGCCACGGACCGCACCTATGGGATGTCGACAGCGGCCCTGACGGCAGCGCTGTCCGCTCCCAGCAACACCACGCTGCCGCCGCCGGTCAATGTGACTTTGAGCAGTTGGGATATCACCGCGCTCACGCCCCTGCTGGTCACGACCACCGACCCCGCGGGCCGGCCGACCTTGGAAAACGGCACCAACTCGCGTCTCCGCGTCCGCATTTACTATCGCGCCAGCGTCACAGTCCAGTATCGCAGCGCGACCGGCAGCAAGACCGCCACCGTGCAACGCCTCTTTTGCCGCGCGGGGCGCAATATCTTCGATAACTTCTTCTTCGGCACCCAGGCCAATGTCGAGTTCAATCCCGGACCCGACATGTATGTCAACGGCACGGTGTACGTGGGCGGCGATCTTTACACCGCCCATAACTCGCTCCACTTTTTGCAAGACGTCACCTATACGGGCACCCAGTATCTGAACTTTCGCCCGCAGGATTCGCGCTATGGCTCGGAAACGCCCGACATCACGAATGGCGGCCTCTCCGATAACTGGAGCCTGAGCAGCCCCCCTCACGTGGGCTCCCAGCAAAAGCTCCTCGATGCTCCCATGAGCAGCCTCGACCCGAACTTCATCGATGATTCCGGCACCAACGACGTCGATTCCGACGGCAACCCGAATAACAACGGCTATCATGAAATCATCGAGGAAGTGACCGACAAGACCAAGCCGGACCCCTTGCAACTCGATGCCGCCGATAGCGAGCGTCTGTCGAACAATGCGGACTATCGGATTTATGTCAATTCGGCTAACACTCTGACGGTCTACGCCGGCCAAGCCACCACACCCCTCGCCACGACGAGCACGGAATACAAGGCCATCGCGGGAGCGATCACCCTCGATACGGCGCTCACGGACGACCGCGAAGGCGACAATGTCCGCCTGGTCACCGTGGACGTGAGCAAGATCAATACGGCGGCCGGCGCCAGCACGATCAAGGATACGGTCGGCAGCAGCGATGGCTATCTCCTCTACATCAACGACACCAGCGTCGGGACGAGCGTCAAAACTAACATCGTCAACTCCAAGAGCGGAGCCAAGACCGCGGTCACCAGTTCCAAGGCGCGGGGCGTGAAGCTAATCAATGGCGGCACCCTGCCCAGCGCGGGTCTGACCGTGGTGACCCCCAATCCGATTTATATCCAGGGCGACTACAACACCGGCACTACCTCCAGCGCGCAACCCGTATCCAATACCACTTCCACCTATACTCCACCCACCGATACGCCCAGCCCCGTGGTCGGCACTTATAACCGCGCCCCGGCGGCAGTCGTCGGCGACGCGGTCAATATCCTGTCCAATAACTGGAATGACGCCAACTCGCCCAGTGGTCTATCTTCTCGGGTCGCCAAGAGCACGACGGTCAACACCGCCATCGTCGCGGGCAGCGTCCCGACCACGTCCAGTTCCTACAGCGGCGGCATCGAGAATTTCACGCGCTTTCACGAGGACTGGAGTTCCTCGTATTTCACGGTCTACGGCGCCCTGGCGCTCCTTTATGACTCCGAGCAGGCGACCCATCCGTGGACCAGTTCCAGCTACAATCCGCCCAACCGCCGCTGGTATTATGATACCCTGCTGCAAAACAGCAATCCTCCCGGCTTTAGCGTCGCGCACGTCTATATCCGGGGCGACCGCGTGCAATACTAAGTGAAGACCCTGCCCTTTGCCCGCGCCGGGCTGCCTCTGACCGCCGCCCTTCTCCTGGCCGGGCCCGCCCTGGCGCTGGATTTCACACCCGTGGAAACCTGGCGGGCGCTCGAGGGGGTCCGCATTCCGGTCCTCATGTTTTCCGACCCCACGGGCAAGATCCGCTATCAGCCGCCGGGCAATTGGAACTTCAGCGGCGAAGGCCCGGCGCTCGCCCTCTATCCTCCCGATTCCACCGGCGCTTTCATGAAGCTCCTCGTGCTCGGTCACGCCGCCGGCATCCCGGAGATCTCGCTGATTCCCTCGGCGGATCTCGTCAAGTGGAGCCAGAACTACATCGCCGCCGACGCCCAGGACGTGAAACTGCTCGACGAAAACCCGAGCCCTTTCCTGCTCAGTGGGCGGCCCAGCCGGGAGTTTGTCTTCGACTACAAATCCAGCGGTCAACACTTCCAGACTTCTGTCGCAGTGCTCGACTGGAACGATCATGAGCACCTGGCGGTGATCATCACCGCGCTGGCCGCGGACTTCAAGGCCATCCACGACACCGGCACGAGCAGCCTGTTTAGCTGGAACCTGCGCAAGGCGGAGAACCCGCCCGCCACGCCGGCTCCCGGCGCCGACAGCACCACCACCGCCCTTCCCGGCCCCACGCCGATCAAGGCCGCGAGCCGGTAGGAGGGCGGCAAAAGCAGCTGAAGAGGGGTCCACGAAACACACGGAAGGGCACGAAACGGCGGAAAGCCCTTTCGTGTATTTGGTCTTTTTCGTGGTTTTCCACTTCAGTTCTCGGGAAGAGGGAGAACCACGAAAGAGACGAACCAAACGAAAACCTCCGTCTGGCCAGCCGGAGCGGAATTCTCCTTTGCCGGGACGCGGCCGTCACCGGTGGCGTGAATCCGAACCGCTCTAAAGAGCGGCGGCGATGGCCGAGCCCATTTCCGCCGTGCCCACGCGGCGGGTGCCTTCGGTCCAGATGTCGCCGGTGCGCAAGCCATCGTCGATGACCCGCCGCACCGCGGCGTCGATGGCATCGGCCGCCGCATGTTCGTTCAGCGAATAGCGCAACATCATCGCCGCAGAGAGAATCTGCGCGATGGGATTGGCGATTCCCTTGCCGACGATATCGGGCGCGGTGCCACCGCTCGGTTCGAAGAGGCCGAAGCGCCCGATCGGCGTTTCCTTCACCCCGAGGCTGGCGCTCGGCAACATCCCCAGCGAGCCGGCGATCATCGCCATCTCGTCGCTCAGGATGTCACCAAAGAGATTCTCCGCGAGGATGACATCGAAGCCGCGCGGGTTCTTCACGAGCTGCATCGCCGCGTTGTCCACATAGAGGTGGTTCAACGTGACGTCCGGATATTCCTTCGCGATCTCATTCACCGTCGCGCGCCAGAGCACGCCGTTCTCCAGCACGTTGGCCTTGTCGATGGAAGTCAGCCGCTTCTTGCGGCCGCGCGCCGCCTGGAAGGCGACATGGGCGATCCGCACGATCTCGCTCTTCTTGTAGATCATGGTGTCCACCGCCACCGGTTCGCCATTCTCCTCGTGGCGGCCTTTCGGCTGGCCGAAATACAAGCCCCCCGTGAGTTCGCGCACACACAGGACATCGAAGCCGCCTTCAATCAGCGACTCCTTGATCGGCGAGGCGTGGGTCAGATTCGGAAAGCACACCGCCGGGCGCAGATTGGCAAAGAGCGCGAAGTGCTTGCGCAGGGGCAGCAATGCCGCGCGCTCCGGTTGCTCGTTGGGCGGCAACTTTTCCCATTTCGGTCCGCCGACCGAACCGAAGAGAATGGCATCCGCTTCCCCGCAAATCCGCAGCGTTTCCTCCGGCAGGGCGCGTCCGTCCACATCGATGGCGATACCGCCGACGCGGGCATCGGTGAGAATGAGTTGGAAGCCGAATTTGATCTCCGCCACGGCGAGCACACGGCGCGCTTCGGTCATGACTTCGGGTCCGATGCCATCGCCCGCGAGAACAGCGATTTTGAAGGTTTTCATAGGGCGGGAGAGACTAGTGGGCGGTGGCTTTTTGCCAAGTGCTCAGTTCTGAGTTCTTAGTCCTTAGTTCCTAGGGCTGAGTCCAGGGGACTCGGCAATCCACATTGCCGTGCGAAACTGAGCACTAAGCACTCCGCACTAAGCACTTCCCCACCCCTCAGCCCCAGCGATCGGCGATCGTCCGCAGTTCCTCGATCAGGTTCTCCACCTTTTTCAGGTCCCGGCGGCGACCCTTCGCCGGCTTCACCTCCAGCGAACGCAGCAGCATCAGCATATCGCGCAGATCCGACACGCGGGTGCCCGGCAGCTTCTTTTTCGATTCCCCATCCGCCTGCACGATCGCGTGGAGATTGGCAATCTCCGCCTCGAGTTGCGATGCGTAGGTCCCCACCAGGTCGCGAAAGGTCTTGCGCAGGAATGTCAGTTCCTCCGTCACCGTCTTGAACGGGAGGGCCGACGCGGGTTTGGGCTTGGGTTCGTCTTTCACGGGGAGAGTTGGTGGCAACGCTTGAAGTGCCGCACGGGCGGCGTCAAGGCGCGGATTGTGAACTTTCTTCAGATGATGCGCGGACTTTCATCGCAAGCAATGTTTGATCGCCAGTTTCGTGTACCGGTCGCGGACGTGTTTCCGATAAGCCGCCCTCAGGATCTGCTTCACCGACTTGCGCCGGCGCGAACGCCGCGCCGCCGGCCGTAGATCGTAACCGAGTGCGTAATCCCCGATGTGCGTGGTCATGGCTTTCACAAGAGCAGGAAGTATGGCGGGATCGGGTGGCAGAATTGTGACAAATAGGTCAAATCGCCGGCCGCAGAGGGCCAGAGATTGCCTTTTACCCCTCCGCACGGCAACACTGTCGCCATGAAGCGCTTCCGCACCGGCTGGATCTCCGATATCCATCTCGGCACCAAAGGCAGCAAGGCCGAAGCCCTGCTCCAGTTTCTCCGCGATTATGAATTCGACAAGCTCTATGTCGTCGGGGACTTCATCGACGTCTGGCAGCTTCGCCGCGGCATCTACTGGCCCCAGGCGCACAACGACGTCATCCAGAAGATCCTGCGCGCCGGCCGCAAGGGCACCCGCGTCATTTACATCCCGGGGAACCACGACGAATTCGTCGCCCACTTTTTCGGTCACTTCGGCGCGGTCGAGATCATGCCCCGCGATATCCACGTCACCGCCGATGGGCGGCGCCTCCTGGTCATTCATGGGCACGAGCTGGACACCGTCGTGCAGAATATCAAGTGGCTGGCCTACGTGGGCGACGTCGGCTACCAGCTCCTGCTCAAGCTCAACGGTCCGGTAAACTGGTTTCGCCACTGGTTCGGCCTGGGTTATTGGTCGCTCAGCGCCTACGTGAAGAAAAGCGTGAAGAACGCGGTCAGCTTCATCGGCGCCTTCGAAAAAGCCATCGTCCATTACGCCCAGAGCGATCACGTCCAGGGCGTGGTCTGCGGGCACATCCATTCGCCCGTGATCCGCACGATCGAGGGGACGACTTACTACAACAGCGGCGACTGGGTGGAGAGCCTTTCCGCGTTGGTCGAGGACTTCGATGGCCATATCGACCTCATTACCAACTTCGCCGTGGACGCCACGGGCCGCCCACCCGGCACGCTGGAATCTCCGGAGGAAGAAGCCGACCATGCGCCGGTGAGCCCGACGCCTGCCTCCGCACCCTTGTAACTGGGACCCGTCCGCCAGGCAGCCCGCGCGCGGGAGAGCATCGCGCCGTCGATGCCGGTGATGCGCTCGATCAAGGAAGCGACGACGCGCTTTCCTGCAGTTCCGATGCGGAAGCCTGTTCCACCGATGAGCCCCCTTTCGCCGGGTCCTCTTCCCTATCCGCACCCCGCAGGTCCTCCGAAAAATTTTCCTGTCTTGTCGCGGCTGGTGCCGCCTTGTGAGGGCTTGTGGGGCCTTCCGCCTTCGTGCTGGCGGCGGTTGATTTCCGGGCCGGCCGCCTGGCCTTTTTTTTCGGCTCCGCCGGCATCGACTCTCGAAGATTTTCCCGCACCTGCTGCACCGCTTGCTCGAGCTTCTCGCCTTCGGGCAACATCTTCCCCAGGCCGAGGAGGCCAAACCGCACTTCGTTCTGCGCGAAGTAATCGCGAATCCATTCTTCCCGCTGTGGGGTCAGCGTGCCCTTGGCCAGGCCGTGGAGATATTCGCCGAGATGAGCCGTGATTTCCGGCATCACCGCGGCCACCTGCCACTTCCTGTGCTCCAGGTCTTCCATGTGTTGTTTCGTGAACGCCTCCTCTCGCTCATCGTACCAGCGCTCCTGGACGACGCGGGCTCGCAATCGCTGCTGATCGCCCCGGCGCAGCCGCGCCAGTTCACGCGTGATCTCCAGCATCTCCCGGGTCCGCGACGGTCCCTTTTCCCCATCCTCCGCCTCCCGGAACAGTTGCAGCAAGGCCAGGGCCATGCGGTCCCCTACCCGGTCCAGCAGTGAACTGCGGTTCTCCTCGTCCTCGCCGATTTCCTCATGCAACTCCGCGGCTTCCTCCAGGAAATCGCGGGCCCGCACCCGCGCCTCCTGGCCGCGCTCCCACTCCCGGTAGCCACCCAGCTTCCAGGCGCTCAAGTTCTGCTGGGAAATAGGCCGGCCGTCGAAGAGATCACCAAGCACCGCCTGCACTTCCGGCAGGGCATTGAGCCAGCGCAACAGGCGCGGCTGGGGTTCATTGTCCGCCAGCCGTTCATTGAGTTGCTGGCGGATTTCCCGCGGCAGGCGGGCGATTTTTCCAAGGCGAGGGTTGGCATTCATATTGAGGATTTCTGTGGTTTGTGTTGCTCAGGTTGTCTGGTTGGAAAATCGGCTTGCTGCCCCGGGCCACCACTCCATCCCCATAAATCCAGGGACGTGGCCAAAACTCATCCCACGGCGATTCGCGGCGGCGGGGACAGCGCCGGGCGTGGAATGCCTGCATTGGGAAAATCATCCTCATCGTGATCCGGTCTCCTTCGCTGTCTCTCCGCCTGCCATCGTCGCCCTTCCCTTATCCTCATCCATTCTAGCATCTTCGGTCACCACAAGTCAATTAAAATATCCTCTTATGCATATTTCGAAGCGAGCGCAGCGGTTTCCGCTGCTCGGCCTCACGGAGAGACTTCCGGGAGTCAGTATCCTGCTGGCCCCGGTGGCGATAGTTTGCTAACGAAGCCCCAGGACGGCCAATACCCGTAAAACGGCACCTCCTGAGTTCCTGCTGTATGATCCCATTCGATAGCGAAGATTTCGATCGAGTCACCGGCCAGCTTTCGCCTTACGTCGATTTTGATGACGACGGCGAGGTCAGTGATGACCCGTGGCTGGACGATGCGGCCTTTGCAGCGTGGCTGGTGCGGCGCGGGATTCCAAAAGACGTGCAAGACTTCCTCATCGGGCATCTTCCGCGCGTCAGTCTCGCCATGAATCACGGCTGTCTCTTCGGCATTCAGCGGTTCATGGAGGAGAATGGCGCCGACGGGCATCAAGTCTGGCCGGCCGGCTTCCTCATCGTGGGCTCCGGCCCCAATGGCGATTTCATCGTGGTGGATATCAAGGAGGGAGCGGGCCGGACCGGATGGTTGCCGATGGCGATGATCTGGCGCATGGACGCCGCGGAAACGCGGGACCGCTTCGTCGCCACCAACAGCACGCTCGGACAATTCATGCGGGCGTCCGATGAGGAGTGGGATGCCGTCCCGAAAGACTGGTATGCCGCGCGAGCGGCGGCCAATCGCGCCTCGTAGCCTTCCCGGAAAGCCACGCCGGATCTAGGCTCGACGGTCGTTGCCCTACGGTAGGAAAACCGGCGGATCTGAAGAAGGGAGCACGGCCCACAAGCGTCTCGCCCCTGTCCATTCGATTTCATAGTATCCCGGATGCTCTATTACGAAGGACGCTGGAACGAGAACCGAGGCGATGAGTTCGCCTCGTGGGGAGGCTCGGATTGGTATTTCGAGGTTCAACCCGATGGTATCGTCGTCCGCCAAATGGAAGTGTATGATTCCGGTTCCGTGCTCCAGTATGACGCGGAGCATCTCGAGGACCATTACGGAATGCTGGCCGACCAGCCATTCGACGCGGAAACGTTCCCTGGCTCCGCCATCACCCGCGAGGAGTTCGAGCACGCCTGGTCAACGAACTCCCCGACCAACCGCCAGTGAACCGCACCGTTCCGCCCGCAGGGTGACACGCGATGAGGAAGAAAAAGCCTTACCATCCGGCGGACTACAATCCCACCGCAAACCCGTCGCTTCCCAAGACCAACTCTCCGTGGCGTTTTTTCGGGGCGCTGGCGTTGGTGGGTGCGATTTGTTTCGTGGCGTGGCCCATTCTCCGTGGACCCGTGCGAGTTTCACGACCGACGCTGGAGCTTTTTGGCGAGCGTGTCGTGGCCAGCTCGGCTGCGACGAACCACTCGGGACGAGTGCGCTCCCCGGACTTCCGGAGCTTCGCCTTCCCACGTTCGACCACAGTTTCTTTTAAACTTCTCTCGCGCGCCGCTTTCCCTGGAAAACGCCAACGGCATTTAGTCTAGAACTGACCCCGTCCGCCGACCCGTTATTATTGAGACTTCAGGTTTAGTTCGCTTAGCAAGGTCCGCAATGGGCTGGCTATTTCGCCCGGCGGCCAGACAACGAACAAATCCCAGGTGGCACCGGCATCCGCGATGGGAACCAATACCACGTTCGGAACGTCCAGGTGAGAAATGAAGGCCGGTTGAATCGAAATCGCTTCTTCATTCGCTGCCACGGCGAGAGATTCCGCGAGAGATTCCACATGACTGGTTGCTTTGTCAATGGTGGTCAGGCGGGGACGGAAGCCGCCATACTTGCGGCAAAACTGAATGATCCTCTGGGTGTATCCCGGCACCATATCGTTCGATCCCCGCACGAACGTTTCGCCCTTTAATTGTGAAAGAGATACCTGTCTTTCGGTCGCGAACCGGTGGCTGACGGGAAGCGCAACAACGCTCCTAACAGTGGCCAATTTACGAGCATAGAAATCGCGCGAGAGCAGGTCTATACCGTGCAAGGTCAATGCTAAATCAATTTTGCCTTGCCGTAAGGCGCTAATCATCTCGCCGGGCGTTTGATCGAGCATCTTGACTTTCAGCTTCGGATAAGCGCGCCGCAGCACGGCTAGAGCCGGCCCAAGATACTCCTGGACGGCAGACGCAAGATAGCCAATGCGCAACCGTTCACTTTCTTCGCGCTTCAGCCGGCGGACTTCAGCCATGGTGGAATCAAAATCTGCCAGCAGCGTTTTTGCCCTTTCGGCAAGGACTTGTCCTCCGTTCGTGGGACGCACCCCGGCCGACGTTCGGACCAAAACGCGCACACCGAGATCGAGTTCGAGTGCTTGCATCTGTCGCGTGATGGCTGACTGAGAAATCCGCAGACGGTCCGCCGCACGACGGAGGCTGCCTTCCTCCAGGACCACCAGGAACAAGCGAAGTTTTTCCAACAT
>JBBCHV010000032.1:0-44679 GCA_037200205.1 Chthoniobacter sp. | reverse complement strand
CAGTCATGAGGACGAAGGAGAGAGGGGCGCGAGGACGTATGCATTGTCCGCCGAAGATAGGACGGCCAAATGTCCCTCGCCAGAGCAAAGAATGTCGATCCCCGGGCCGCGCGCACGGATCGCTTCGGCCGGAATGTAAAATGTATGCTCCCGAAGGCTGGCGGCTTGCGCTTGGCGGCGGCGGCGGTTCCTATTTGGCCAACACCAAACCGGGCCGAAGAAAAACGCGCCCGTTCCCTCAACCCGCCACGATTCCCACTCACTATGAAATACAAATCCTCCGCAGTCTGGAAAGGCAGCATCAAGGAAGGTTCCGGCACCATGTCCACCGGCTCCGGCGCCCCTCGTCGACAAGGCCTACTCGTTCCGCACGCGCTTTGAAGGCGAACCCGGCACAAACCCCGAGGAACTGATCGGCGCCGCGCATGCCGGTTGTTTCTCCATGGCGCTGTCGAATATTCTCGGCGCCGCCGGTCTCACTCCCGACAAAATCGAGACCACCGCGACCATCACACTCGAGGCCAAGGACGGCGGCTTCACCGTCACCTCCAGCCATCTCGACGTCACCGCCTCGGTCCCCGGCGCGACGCCGGAGGCCTTCGCCGAAGCCGCCGGCAAGGCGGAGAAAGGCTGCCCGATTTCCAAGCTGCTCAACGCGACCATCACGATGGACGCGAAGCTCGTCTAGTCGCATAATAAGGTCCACGAAAGACACGAAAAGGCACGAAAGGAGCCGGCCTTCGTTTGGCGTTCGAGCCAGCAGCCCATGAAGGGCCGGTCAACCAGGCAGATGTCTTTATTTTCGTGCCCTTTCGTGTCTTTCGTGGACCCCTCCTCTGCACCCTTCGCGGAGGAAAGCGCCCGCGAATCACGCGGATGACACGAATCGTCTGAAGCGCACCCGTCACCCCTTATTATGCCTTCCCCTTCCCTCTCTCGCCGACCGCGCCGCCGGGGCCGTCATGGGCGCCCTCATCGGCGATGCCCTGGGCCTCGGCCCGCACTGGTACTTACGACCTCGATGAACTCCGCCGCGACTACGGCCCGTGGATCACCGGCTACACCGAGCCCCAGCCCGACCGTTATCACGCCGGCTTGAAAGCGGGCGCGCTTTCGCAGGCGGGCATCATCCTCGTCATGCTCCTGCGCTCGGTCGTCGAGCGTGGGGACTACGATGAAGCGGACTTCTGCCGCCGGCTTGATGACGATCTTTTCCCGCAGCTCGACGGCACGCCCATGAATGGCCCCGGTGGTTACACGAGCCAGTCCATTCGCGAGGCCTGGCGGCGGCGGGTGAAGGAAGGCGCTTCCTGGCGCGAAACGGCGGGTCACGCCGATACCACGGAGGCCATCGAGCGCGCTCTCGTGCTCGGTGCCCGCTACGCCACCAATCCGCGGCGTCTCGCCGAAACGGTGAGCGCCAATTGCCATCTCACGCAGGGTGATGAGGCCATCGTCGCCATGACCACCGCATTCTGCTGCGTGCTCGGGCAACTCGTCGCTGGCGAACCTTTCGATGAGCTGCTCTCCGACAAGCTCATGGGCCTCGTGAAATCGGGCGACCTGCCCTTTCACGCCGTCACCGCCGATGCCTTGCACGCTCCGCCCCCGTGGACCGGAACCGCCCAGCGCCGGACGCTTCTCCTCGCCCGACGCCCTGCTCACGCCCTCCTCCATGGCCGAAGCCGCTGCCGACCCCGCCATCCAGATCGAGCCCGCATGGAAAGTCTCCATCGTCTACGGCATGCCCTGCGCCGTTTACCACCAACTCCCCGCCGCCTACTACCTCGCCGCGCGATTCCGCGATGATTTCGAATCCGCCGTGCTCCACGCCATCAATGGCGGCGGCCAGAACCAGGCCCGCGCCATCCTCACCGGTGCCCTCGTCGGCGCCCAAGTCGGCCTGAG
Organism: Chthoniobacter sp.; assembly: GCA_037200205.1. GTDB lineage: Bacteria > Verrucomicrobiota > Verrucomicrobiia > Chthoniobacterales > Chthoniobacteraceae > Chthoniobacter. The sequence goes on along the minus strand of JBBCHV010000032.1, from coordinate 42,771 downwards.
CGGCATCCCCCAGCGCTCCTCGACGGCCTGGAAAACGCCGCCGAGTTCACCAACCTGTCCCAACGTCTCGGGGAATCGGCGACAAAGGAAAGCGCTCAGAGACTGTGAAATAAGTCGCCGAAAGAAGGGTAAGCCCGCGAATCACGCAGATGACACGAATGGCATCCTTCCCAATCGTGTCATCTGGGTGATTCGCGGGCCAGTTTCTATCGAGCGATTTATTTCACGGTCTCTTGCGTCAGAGAATCCGCCCGGCGTTTTACGGACAGGCCTGCGGAAGCGTGTAAATTCTCCGCCATGCGTGATTGACCTCAAGAATTGCGCAACGGATCGCGTTCCTGACAGTTTCAATCCGCTCTCCCTATGGCTTCCTTCGCAAAATCCCGCCGCTCTGCTGTCTTCGCCCTCGCGCTGCTCGCCGTGGCTGCCTCCTCCTTGGCTGCACCGTCGAAGCCCAATATCCTTCTCATCCTCGCCGACGACATGGGCTTCTCCGATCCCGGCTGTTACGGCGGCGAAGTAGCGACGCCCAATCTGGATTCCCTGGCGAAAGGCGGCCTGCGCTTCACCCAATTTTACAATACCGCCCGCTGCTGGCCTTCGCGGGCCGCGCTGCTCACCGGCTACTATGCCCAGGAGGTGCGGCGCGATACCGTGCCGGAGGTGATCAGCGGTGGCCGCGGCACGCGCCCAGGCTGGGCGAAACTGCTCCCGGAAATGCTCAAGCCGCTCGGCTATCGCACCTACCATTCCGGCAAATGGCACGTGGACGGCAAACCGCTGCAAAACGGCTTGGACCGCTCCTACGACATCGAGGACCACAATCGTAACTTCAACCCGCAGAACCTCTTCGAGGACGATCAGAAACTGCCGTCGGTGAAGCCCGACAGCGGCTATTACACGACCACGGCTTACGCCGATCACGCCATCAAGTGCCTGAAGGAACACGCCGCGAAATATTCCGACCAGCCATTCTTCGAGTATCTGGCGTTCACCTGCCCGCACTTCCCACTGCAGGCGCCGCCCGAAGACATCGCGAAGTATCGCGACCGCTTTCGCCAGGGCTGGGACGTGCTGCGCCAGGAACGCTGGCAACGGCTGACCTCGATGGGGATCGTCGATTGCGCGCTCTCCCCCATCGAGCGCAGCGTCGGCCCGCCCTACGCCTTTCCCAAGGATGTCGCCCTGCTCGGGCCCGGCGAGATCGATCGCCCGGTGCCGTGGGCCGAGCTCACCGAGGCCCAGCGCGACTTCCAGGCCACCAAGATGGCCATCCACGCCGCGATGGTCGACCGCATGGACCAGGAAATCGGCCGCGTGCTGGCGCAGATCAAGGCCATGGGCGCCTTTGAAAACACGATCGTCCTCTTCCTTTCCGATAACGGCGCGAGCGCCGAGATGATGGTGCGCGGCGACGGCCACGATCCCAGCGCGCCTCCCGGTTCGGCCAAGACCTTCCTCTGCCTGGGCCCGGCTTCTCCAGCCTGGCGAATACTCCCTTTCGCCGGCACAAGACGTGGACCCACGAAGGCGGCATCGCCACGCCGCTCATCGTGGAGTGGCCCAAGGGCATCGCGGCACGGGGCGAGTTGCGCCATACGCCCGGCCACCTCGTGGATATCGTGCCGACGCTGCTCGAGCTCGTCGGCGGAAAGCGCTTCGACACCTGGGAGGGACAGCCGACGCCCACGCCGCCCGGCACCAGCCTCGCCGCGGCGCTGGCCAAGGACATCACCATTCCGCATGCCTCCATCTGGTGGCAACACGAGGGCAATCGCGCGCTGCGGGTCGGCGACTGGAAGATCGTGGCGGCCGGCGAGAAGAGCCCTTGGGAGCTTTACGATTTGAGCAAGGATCGCGGGGAACAAAACGACCTCGCCAGTTCGCAACCCGAGCGCCTCAAGGACATGGTGGCCCAGTGGGAGAAGCAGACCGCGGAATACCGCGCGCTGGCCTTGAAAGACGCCACCCCGGAAATGAAAAGCAAGCCGGCAAGGGCAAGAAAGAGGCGGATTAGACGAAATGGACAAGCAATCGCTAAGAAACCGGCCCTGTCGGCTATTGTCTGCGCAGTTCATGAAGTCTCTCTCCGCCACCCTCCTGCTGCTTTCCGCGACCGCGGCCTGGGCGGGAGTACAGCCCGCGCGACCGGGGCAGGAATTCCTGGAAAGCCGCTGCTACGATTGCCACGACTCCGAGACGAAAAAGGGCAACCTCGACCTGACCACCCTGCCCTTCTATCTCGACGATGCGAAGGTCTACGCGATGTGGGTCAAAGTCCACGATCGCGTGCGCGACGGCGAGATGCCCGCCGAAGAAGAAAGCGCAGCCCGAGCCTGCGGAACGCGACGCTTTTCTCCAGTCGGTGAGCGCGCCGATGATCGCCTCCGAGCAGGCCCACGATGCGAAGGAGGGGCGCGCCACGCAGCGCCGGCTGAAACCGTTACGAATACGAGAACACTTTGCGCGACCTGCTGCACGCCCCCTGGCTGCAAATCAAGGAGATGCTGCCCGAGGACGGTGAGGCGTTTCGCTTCAACAAGATCGGCGACGCGCTCGACATCTCGCACGTGCAGATGTCGCGCTACCTGGCGGCGGCCCGATTACGCCCTGCGCCAGGTGATGGCCACGCAAGTCGCCCGGCCGCCCACGAAGACGGAGCGCTTTTATGCGCGCGATCAGCGGGTCTTCGCGACGAAGATGAAGTTCAGCGTCTTCAACAAGAGCCCGGAACGCGCCACCTTCCCCCTCATCGGCACCCAGGCCCAACCCGACGTGCGTTCCGGCAAACTGCCGCTCACCGTCGGCGACGCCGATCCCGCGACGCGCGAAACGGAGGCGATGGGAGTGGTCGCGAGCAGCTACGAGCCGATCGAGTTGCGCTTCGACAAATTCAAGGCGCCCGCCGCCGGACGCTACAAAATCCGCTTCAGCGCCTACTCCGTATGGGTCGGACCTGGTCCGGCGGGCAAGTGGTGGCACCCCGATCTCGATACCGTCTCGGCGGGCCGGCGCCCCGAGCCGATCACCATTTACTCCGAAACACCGCCGCGGCTGTTGCGCCTCCTCGGCAGTTTCGACGTGAATCCCGACCCCACCATTCGCGAGCTGGATACCTATCTGCTCGCGGGCGAAGAGATTCGCCCCGACGCCGCGCGGCTCTTCCGTTCGCGTCCGCCGAATTACCACAACCCGCTCGCCGAGGAAGACGGCCAGCCCGGCGTGGCCTTCCGCTGGATGGAAGTCGAGGGGACCGATCTACGACCAGTGGCCGAGCGCCCGGCCACAAGCTGCTCTTTGACAGTCTGCCATATAAGACCACGAAGAACGGCATCGAGGTGGTGCCGAAAGATCCCGCGAAGGATGCGGAACGCCTGCTGCGCGCGTTTCTCCAGCGGGCCTATCGCCAGCCCGCCACCGAGGACGACGTGCAGCGTTTCCTCGGCATCATCAATGGCGCGCTGAAATCGGGCAGCACCTTTGCCGACGCCATGATCGCCGGCTACTCCGGCGTGCTCTGCTCGCCGGCGTTCATCTGCCTCGAGGAAAAGCCCGGCAAGCTCGACGATCGCGCGCTCGCCGCGCGCCTCGCCTATTTCATCTGGAACTCCGAGCCCGACGAGCAATTGCGCGCCGTCGCGATGAACAACCAATTGCACCAACCCGACGTGTTGCGGGCGCAAACCGCGCGGCTTCTCGCCGATCCCAAATCGCGCCGCTTCGTCGATGCCTTCCTCGATTACTGGCTCGACCTGCGCAAGAGCAACGCCACCCGCGCCCGACGCCAGCCTGTATCCCGACTACTATCTCGACGATCTGCTCGTGGAATCGGCCACGACGGAGACGCAACTCTTCTTCAACGAAGTCCTGCGCCACGATCTGCCGGCCCGCAATATCGTGTCCTCGGATTTCGCGATGCTCAACGAACGTCTCGCCGCGCACTATGGCCTGCCCAAGGTCGATGGCGTGAACCTGCGTCGCGTTTCGCTGCCCGCGGATTCCGTGCGCGGCGGCCTGTTGACCCAAGCCAGCGTGCTCAAGGTCACCGCCAATGGCACCACCACCTCACCGGTGGTGCGTGGCGCGTGGGTCATGGAACGCGTCCTCGGCCGTCCGCCGCCTCCTCCACCGCCGAATGTCCCCGCCGTCGATCCCCGACACGCGCGGCGCGACGACTATTCGCGAGCAACTCGACAAGCATCGCAAGCTCGAAACCTGCGCCGCCTGCCACGCCAAGATCGATCCGCAGGCTTCGCCCTGGAGAGCTTCGATGTCTTCGGCGGCTGGCGCGATCACTACCGCGCGATGGGCGATGGCGAGCACGCCAAGGGCTTCGGCAAGAACGGCCAGGCCTTCGCCTTCCACGAGGGGCCGGTCGTCGATGCCAGCGGCCAGTTGCCCGATGGCCGCGCCTTCGGCGACATCCGGGAGTTGAAGCGCCTGCTCCTCGCCGACGAGCGCCAGATCGCGCGCAACCTCACGCGGCAATTCATCACCTACGCCACCGGCGCACCGGTGCGCTTCGGCGACCGCCCGCAGGTGGAACAGATTCTCGATCAGACCGCCGCCCAGGGCTATGGTGTGCAGTCGCTCGTGCAAGCCGTCGTCCAAAGCGAACTCTTCCAAAACAAATGAATCCGAGCTCCTTCATCTCCACCCAGCGGGTCTGTTCGCGGCGCCAGTTTCTGCGCGGCACCGGCGTGGCTCTCGCGCTGCCCTTCCTCGATGCCATGATGCCGGCTTTCGCGCGCGACCCGAAGGTGCTCCCGCCGCGCCGCATCCTCGCCGTGTGCAACAACCTCGGCCTCGTACCCGAGAAGTTTTTTCCCGAGCAGGCCGGGCGCGACTACACGCTCTCGCCGTATCTGGAAGAGCTGCGCGAGCACCGCGATGAATTCACCGTTTTCAGCGGCGTGTCGCATCCCGATGTGGATGGCGGCCACCCGGCGGACAACTGCTTCCTCACCGCCGCGCCGCATCCGGGCAGCGGCGGCTTCCGCAATACGATCTCGCTCGATCAATTCGCCGCCGAGCGCATCGGCCATCTCACGCGGTTTCAGTCGCTGACCCTCGGCGTGAATGTCCAGCAGGGCCTGCGCAGCCTGTCGTGGACCGGCACCGGCGCGCTCATCCCGTGCGAGGAAAAGCCGTCGGAGGTTTTCAAGCGCCTCTTCCTCAACGGTACTTCGGCGCAGGTCGCCGAGCAGGAGCGCAAGCTGGCGCTGGGACAGAGCATCATGGATGCGATTGCCGGCCAGGCGAAGAGCCTGCAGCGCGACGTGGGCCCGCGCGACAAGGAGCGGCTCGACCAGTATTTCACCGGGGTGCGCGATCTCGAGAAGCGGATGGGCGAAGCCCGCGAATGGGAACGCAAACCGAAGCCGGTCGTGAAAGCCACGATCCCCAAAGACCCCGAGAGTCCGCGCGAATACATGGAAAAAGCGCGGCTCATGTACGACATGGCACGGCTCGCGTTTGAGAATGACTCCACCCGCCTCGTCACTCTCATGCTCGACAGCGTCAACTCACCTGCGATCGAGATCGAGGGCACGAACACGACGGACGGCTATCACAACCTTTCGCACCACGGCAAATCGCCCGCGAAGCTCGCCCAGCTCGAGATTCGACCGCGAGCACATGAAGTTGCTGGCCACGCTCTTCGGCGAACTGAAGACCGCCCACGAAGGACCCGACCGCCTGCTCGACCGCACGATGATCCTCTACGGCAGCAATCTCGGCAACGCCAACACTCACGTCACCACCAACCTGCCCGTGCTCTTCGCCGGCGGCGGTTACAAACACGGCCAGCATCTCCTCTTCGATCGCGAGCGGAACTATCCCCTGCCCAATCTCTTCGTCACCATGCTCCAGCGCCTCGGCATCGAAGCCGACAAATTCGCCACGAGCACGGGAACGATGAAGGGGCTGGAGGTCGCCTAAAACGCGGTCATCCTGAGCGGAGTGTAACGGAGTCGAAGGACCCCGCCGCTCTACCAAAGATGACCGCTGGTTATTCGCCGGGGCGGCTCAAGAAGATTGTGCCCAGCTCGCTATCTCCAATGATGATCGCTGGTTATTTCACGGGATCCTTCGACTTCGCTCAGGATGACATAGAAGGAGACACCCAGGGAGAAAGCGGTGCTTATTTCACCGTGCAATGATGCGACTCTCTATTGCGTCTTCTTTTCGGGCGGGTTCCCCTTGGGCTCCTTCGGCTTCGCTTCCAGCGGGTTCTCCTTCAGGATTTCGTCCACCATGTAGAAGATGTTGCGATCCTTGATTTGCTCGCGGATGCGCTTCACGTCCTCGACCTTCACGGGATCGAGATCGTTGCCGAAGGACTGGCGCACGTAGCAGATCACCGCGGCGATTTCCTGATCATTGGCCAGCGGGCCGAAGCCGGGCATGGGCGGCGTGTTCTTCGCGGGGCCGTATTCCTTGCCCTGGAACTTCAGCGGGCCGTAGAGGCCCTTGAGCGCGATCTTGATCACCCGCTCGTCGTCGCCGAGCCACTCGCTCTTCGCGAGCGGCGGATAGATGTTCTCGATGCCCTTGCCGTCGGCCTGGTGGCAGGTCACGCAGTGGGCATCCCGGTTGAAGACCTGCCTGCCGAGTTCGTAGGCCTTCAAATCGTCGGCGGAGAGATTCTTGCGGGTGGGACCGTACTTCGCGTCGGGCACGGCGCGGAGCCGGGCCACGAGGATGGGATCGCTTTTGATGAGGTCGCCGGCCTCGGGCAGCGAGCCCAGCTGCTTCATCGTCTCGCGGAAGCAGTAGTCGATGTAGTAGTCCTTCTCCGGCATCACGACCTTCGCGAGCTCGATGGCCTTCGGCACATCCTGGCCCTTGACGAAGCTGAGGGCGCGCACGGCTTCGAGACGCACGCGGGGCGCGGGGTCCCGGATGGCCGCATCGAGCAGCGCGAGCGTATTCGGCACGCGGTCGCTCCAGTAGCAGAGCACGCGCACGGCCTGCGCGCGGGCGCGCGGCTCGGGCGATTTCAACACGGCGTTGAGCAGGTCGAGGTTCACGATATTCTGCCACTGATGGACCCACAGGGCCTCGAGCCGGTTGTGCTCGTAATTCGGATCCTTCTTGTCGAGCGCCTGCTCCCATTTCTCGACGGCGGCGATGACCTGCTTCGTGTCGCGCGTATCGAGCTCGATCTTCGCGCGCTGGCGCACGTTGTCCTCATGCTCCTTCAGAAGTTCGAGCAGGCTCTCGATGCTCTCGCCGTAGATTTTCTTCGGCTGCAGCAGCGGACGGGAGGGATACGTGATGCGGTAGATGCGGCCGTGCTCGTGGCCGCGGTTCGGATCGCGCAGGTGATGCTGGAGGTGGCCGATGAGCATCTGCGACCAGTCCATGAAGTAGAGCGAGCCATCCGGCGCCACGGCGATGCCGCTCGGGCGGAAGTTCGGATTGCCCTCGTGTGTGTCGTCGCCGAGGAGACCCTCGACGAGCGGGTCGATGGTCTCGCCCTTGAGCCCCGCGCCGTCCTCGGAAATCTTCGCCCGGAAGATGCCTTGGAAGCCAATCACGTTCGCATTCAGGAACTGCCCCTGCCAGTCATCCGGGAAATGTCCGCTGCTGAGAATATTCGTCCCGGGGCAGGGACGCGAGGGGCGGTTCCAGAACTGTTTCATGGCCGGGTGTGCGCCGCTGTCGAGGTGGCCGCTGAAGGCAGGTGCAAAATACGAAGCGTTGCCGGTGGCATCGGTGATGATGTCGTTGCCCCAGTAGTCGAACACGCGACCGTGCGGATTCGCGAAGCCGTAGGGCACGTAGCGGTCGAAGCGCGAGGTCCGCGGCTCGAAGCGGTAGATCGCGGCGTTCTGGTTGCGCACCGGCCCGTGGAGCGTCTCCACATTCGTGCGATGGAACACGCCGTCGCTGAAATAGACGGCGCCGCCCGGCTCATAGCAGATCGAGTTCGTCTCGTGATGCGAGTCCGCCGCATCGAGCCCATGCACGATGCGCTCGCGGGTGTCGGCGTGAAGTCCCTGGCCGGTCGAGTCGCGCAGGAACCACATGTCGGGCGATTGCATGACGATCACGCCGTCCTTGTAGAGCTGGAAGCCCGTGGGGCAGTTCAGCCCGTCGGCGAAAGTCGTGCACTTCGTGAACTTCCCGGTGGCCGGATCGATGTCGAAAATGAGGAGCTTGTCGAACACCTTGGTGGTCGGCGTCGTCTCCGGGTAGTTCGGCCACACGGCCACCCACAAGCGGCCCCGCGTGTCGAAATTCATCTGCACCGGATTGATCAGCTCGGGGAATTCCTTCTCCGACGCGACGAAGTCCACTTTGCAGCCCTCGGGCACCTTGATGTATTTCAGCGTGTCCTCGCCTTTCTCGATGAAGGGACGCAGCGGGGATTTCGGCGAAGGCTTCGCCGTCGTGGTGTTCACAGACGCCGCCTCCTTGGTCTCGACCGGGATCGGCCCGATGCGGTTCGAGGGCACCGGGTCCACCGGCGGCAGATTGTCGTCCACCACCGTGTACGACCTGCCTTGGGCCGCGGCCCACACGGCCTTGTCGCGATTCGCCACCTTCACGTCGCGCTGGGCCAGTTCCTCGCCCATGATGGTCGCATTGTCCGGAGCGTTCGCCGGGTCGTTCGGGTCGGCGTACTTGATGCGCGAGCGCTGGCCGAAAATATTGTATTGATCCACCGTGCGATAGCGGCGGTGCCATTGCACGTTCTTCTCCAGCACCGCCTCGCGAATCTTCGTCAAGCTCGGGTCGGTCGTCGAGGGCGCCTCTTTGCCGAAAAGGGCCTGGAATTGCACGGGCGCGAGTTCTTTGTCGCCTTCCTCGTTCATGTGAATGCCATTGATCGTCAGCGGGGTGGCCGACTTCGCGTAGAGCTGTTGCGAGGGAGTGAAGAGGTCGACGAACGGCACATTGTTCGCCTGGGCCACCTCGGCCATGGCCTTGGTGTAAAGAGCCAGGTTTTTGTTGTTGGCCGAGCCATCCGGATAATCCGTGGGATCCTTCAGGTTCTCGTGGGCGATCGGCGAGAACAGCACGACCTTCGGGTGGCCCTTGCCGTAGTCCGCCGCGAGTTGCTTTTTCAGGTATTCGTCGAGGGCCCGCCGGAAATCCGCCAGTCCCGCCTCGCCCTTGAAGGATTCGTTAAAGCCCCAGTACGCCAGGATCACGTTCGCATGGAAATCCGCACCCCAGTGGTAGGTCACCTCCGTGTTGTTCACGGTCAGCGTCGTCGTCCCGGGTGTCATGTTCAGGAACTGCTCCGCCGTCGGAACTTCGTCGCTCCGCGGATGCACGTTCACCTCATCGGCCGGGAAGCCGAGGTTGCGCACGGTCAGCTCGAGATCGGGATAGGCTTTATGAATCAGCGTCTCGAGCCAGGCGAGATGCTGCTGCCGATCGGCGAGACCGCTGCCCACGATGGCGACGTTATCGCCTTTGTGCAGTTCGAGCGGGGCCGCGTGTAGCGCGGCGAGGGACGACACCACGAGAGCGAGAAAGAGGGAACGGATTTTCATAGAAAGGAAGCGAGGGGGAAAACGGGGGGGTGGAGTATGGGGAACGAACGGGGTGCGAGTGACAAGCCTACATTGCACGGGGAGGGCAAACCTTAGCGGAAAGATTTTTTCGGAATGAGGCTGAGGGTGTCGACTCATTCGAAGCTGGAGCTTCGAGCCACTTTGGTTTGAGCGGTCGCTCGGAAACACAAAAAGCCCGGCGCCGTTTCCGACGCCGGGCTGGAGATTTCGAGGCTTTGCGGAGCCTAGAACTTGATGTTCACGTCGAGCTGAACTTCGTTCGACGCATTGTAAGGCGCGATGCCGCCGACGCTGGTGGCCCGGCCGCCGAAGAGGTCGTTGTCCAGGTTCCAGGTAATGTACCCGGTGGCATTGAGGACGACAAAGTCGTTGAGCGCGTAGGCGAGGCCGATCTTGAAGCCGCGGGTATTGAGCGCACTCAAGGCAAAGTCCGAGTCGTTCAAGTTGGGATCGACGGAAGCGATGCCCGACTCACGGTAGTTGACGTAGAACTGCCAGTCGCCCTTCTTCTTGGTCTCGCCGAGTTGCAGGCCGACCAGCCAGGCCAGCCCGTCGCGCGGCTTGAAGTCGCGGCTGCCGAAGCTCTTCAACTGGTAGACGTTGTCGAAGCGATCACGACCACTCACGTTGTAAGCGAAGTCCCAGTAAATCTTCGATTTCAAACCCGCGAGCTTGAAGGAGATGTCGCCCGGAGCGGTGAGGATGTGCAGGGCACGCGTCTCACCGGTGATCGCGGGAAGAGGGTTGACGCCAGCGACCGCACTTTCATCCGTGAAGGGCAGCGTATTCCGCAAGCCCGTGAGGTGACCGGCCGACTCCGCCATGAAGCCGGGCGCGAGGGTGACGCTCACGTCCTTGGTGAAGTTGTATTTCACGATCAACTGCTCGTCGAAGATCATCGGGTCGGTGCTCAAGTCGCCCGTGCTGGCAAACTCGTTGTTGTCCCCGAAGATGAACTGGCCGGCGACCAACGTGACTTCCCATGGGTTGGAAGGCGGGACGACCACTCCCTTGCTGTCTTTGCCGTCGCCTTCCGGCCAGCCGAGCCGCCGAAGAGCTTATGGAAGGAGATCGTTTCCCGTCAGGCCCGCGGGATTGATATCCGGATCCCACACGAGATCGGTGGTGTAGAAGGGGTTGGACTGCTTGCCGGCGACGACTTTCATGAAGTCGTTCTGCCAGCCGAGGAAGGCCTTGGAGATAAAGATGGAATCGTTGTCGAAGCCGTCGCTGTAGGTCTGGTTCGCCGCGTCGGCCGCCTGGCCGGTCTGCAACTGCACGCCGGCAAACCAATCCTTCCCGAGCTGCACGTCGGCATTCAAACGCAGGCGATAGCGCCAGCGCGATTGCTGGCTCACGTTGCTGCCGTTCTCGATCTGCGGCTGGGAATCGTTGTACTGCCAGCGCAGGCGCAGGTCGCCGTAGAGTTTCAGCTGGGTGACCGAGTTGCTCAGGCTGATTTTGTTCAGCGGGTTTTGCAGGGCGTCCTGTTGCATCTCGGTGCGGACTTCGTCGGCATCCTTGTTGGTGAGGACGCCTTTCTGCACAAGCTTATCCAGCAGTGCTGCGGAATCCTGGGCATGGGACAGGGAAGCGGTGGCGGTGAAGGCCAGCGCGACGAGCGCGAGGCCCGAAGCCAGACGGCGACGGGCGCCGTCGGGTAGGAAGCGGAGAGGATTTTGGGGTCATGTTTTCCATGGGCGTTGGAGGCATCTTCCGGAGATCCGGTGAAACGGCCTTGGGTGGGTGCGGTGATGGCGATGCCTCCAGGGAAATGGTCGGCAAAATGACGCCCGCCAAGGCGGGCGGCGCGGTTTATCTACTTAGGACGTAGACTTTACAAGACTTATTTTTTGCCCGCTGGCTTTCCTTTGGCCGCCTGCTTCGCGGCGGCCTTGACCTTCCCGTCCGTTCTCGCCCCTTCCAACTCCGCCAGGAATCCTCCCAGCGGGAAATGCTCGACGAAGGAAGGCGCCCCGTCGACCGGCGCCGAGGGGCCGAGCAGCTTCTCCACCATGAAGGGAATCGTCACCCCGTCGCGCCGCATTTTGCGCAGGGTGATGTCGACGACATCGCCCAGCACATAGCGGTCGAGAATCCGCGCGATGGCATTGCGCACGTCGAGCATGAGCATGCGCAGGCCCGCAGTGGGCCTCATCCGGACAGGTGCAACGCTCATAAGCGGTGACACTCACGCAGGAGATCGGAGCCAATGGCCCGTCGATGAGCCGGATGACCTTGCCCAGGCTGATCTCCTTCGGCGGCTTGGCCAGGAAGTAGCCGCCCGCCTTGCCCCGCTTGGTCTCGATGTACCCGGCGCCGCGCAGTTGGGTGAGGATCTGCTCCAGGAATTTCACGGGCAGACGCTCTTTTTCCACGAGTTCGCCGATTTTCAGCAAAGGCCGCCGAGTTCATAGGCGATACCGAAATCTATGAGCGCCCGCAGGGCGTATTCACCACGCTTGGAGAGTTTCATACTTGGACAATGGAAGATAGACCACCCGGGGGAATTTGAAAACGTCAACCGTCATTTAAAACGCTACCTTCGACGAGGTGGACTAACGCAAGTGGCTGGCCGACTAGGAATTGAACCTAGACTAAGGGCTTCAAAGACCCCTGTGCTACCACTACACCATCGGCCAAATGACTCATCCACGCGCCTAGGGAGCGCGAAGCGGAGGTGGAAATTACGAATCCGGACGGAATGCGCAATGCGAATCTGAGGTCGCGTCGGCTGGCGCACGCTCCTTTATTGCGCCGCGCCGGGCTCGCGGATCACTCCCCGCCGGCGCAGCCAGTCCTCGAACATGCGGGGCCATTGGTTGTCCGCGCCATCGTGGATGCCCTCGGCGTGTCCCCCGCGCTCGTAGATGTGGAGTTCGGCGGGCACGTGCTTTTCCCGCAATAGGAGCAGATAGTGGCACGCGCCGACCGTGAATTTATCGGTGACGGCGGAAGCGATGAAGGTCGGCGGCGTGGTATTCCGGGCGATCTTTTCGGGATTGAGACCGGGAATGAGTTTGTCGGAAACGATGGGACTGGTGAGGTAGGCGGGCGCCACCATGGCGACGAAATTGGGACGACAACTGGCTTGATCGGCCTGGTCGACCGCCGGGTAGAGCCGGTCTTCCGGCTGGTGATACGTCGACAGCATGGCCACGAGGTTTCCACCGGCGGAAAAGCCGATCGCCCCGATGCGTTGCGGGTCGATGCGCAGTTCCGCGGCCCGGCTGCGCAGCAGGCTGGTGGCCCGCTGCATATCCTGCAGCGCGTGGTGATACATCTCATAACCCTGGTTCCGCTTGGGCACGCGATACTTCACAAATACGCCGGCCACGCCGAGAGGCTTGAGCCAATGGAGGATATCGACCCCACCCTCGCTGACCCCGACCGAACCATAACCGCCGCCGGGGCACACCAGGATGGCGGGCGCCGCTGCCGCCAGGTTTTTCGGCCGGGCGACGATGATCGAGGGCTGCGAGACGCTCTCGATGCGCGAGCCTCGCCGGCCCTCGACCACCGACTCGCCCCCGCATCGCGTGCACTTCATCGGGTGGCTGGCCGGGCCACAGCCGGATCGTGGTAATCTCAAATTCGTCCGCGGACAGGGATTTGCGCACCTCCGCTTCACCGGGGGTCAACGCGGACACATCGTCCCCGGGAGCTTCCGCGGCGGGAAGCGTGGAAAGCGCGAGCAGGCTGACGGCGAGGAGGAGGGGAAGCTTCATCAATGGACGCGGCCACCAGGGCAGCGCAAGTCGAACACCGGGCATCCCCGACAGATGCGATTCATTTATCGCCGTTCCGGATTTCCTATTTCACCCGTCATCGTCGCGAGGCGGCGATGCTGTTAGTTCGTGGGCCCACCGAAACAGAGGAGGTTCACCGCTGCGGCTCTATCGCGTTTTAAGTAATAGCATGGCCGCCATGAAAGCACGGTCGCGGCATTTCCGGCGAGCACACTCGTTTGCCCGGTGCCTCGCCTTCGCGGACTTTCCTAGCATTTTAACATAGTGTGGCCTCGAATCGGGTCGCGCGTAGCGCCTCTGGGGAGCGCACCCGTCGCGGGTGCTGGCGAAGGCGTCCTCGCCTGCGCGAACTTGGAAAATCCCGCCGAACCAGAGAAAAGTTCGTTTCGGCGGGACGCCGAAACCCGCACTCGGGACGAGTGCGCTCCCCAAAACTCCCGTGCCACGCCGGGAGGTGGCGGCTATAACCTTAAATGAAATGCGCTAGCGGTGGACCAGGCTCTTTCCCGTCATCTCCGGTGGCTGCGGCTGGCCGAGGAGGGCGAGCAGGGTCGGCGAGACATCGGCGAGGATGCCGCTGTCGAGCTTCGCCTGCCCGGCGCCGGCGGCGACGTAGAGGAAATGGACGAGGTTCGTGGTATGGGCGGTGTTCGGCGAGCCGTCGGCATTGCGCATCTGCTCGCAATTGCCGTGGTCGGCGGTGATGAGCAGTTGTCCACCGAGCGACAGCGTCTTTTCCACCACCTGGCGCACGCAATCGTCGATCGTTTCCACGGCCTTGATGCCCGCCTCGACGACGCCGGTGTGGCCGACCATGTCGGGGTTGGCGAAATTGAGGATGACGAGATCGTAGTTCGGCAGGGCTTCGACGACTTTCGCCGTGACTTCCGGGGCGCTCATCTGCGGCTTGAAATCATAGGTGGGCACGTCCTTGGGCGACGGCACGATGATGCGGTCCTCGCCCTCGAAGGCCTGCTCGATGCCGCCGTTGAAGAAGAAGGTGACGTGCGGATACTTTTCGGTTTCGGCGATGCGCAGTTGCTTCAAACCCGCGCCGCTGACGACCTCGCCGAGGATGTTTTTCAGCGATTGCGGGCCGAAGACCACGGGCACGCCGTAGGTCTCATCGTACTCGGTGAGCGTGACGTAATACACGGCGGGCGTCACTTCGCGGTCGAAGCCGTTGAAGTCCTTCTTGAGGAAAGCGAGCGAGAGCTGGCGGGCGCGGTCCGCGCGGAAGTTGAACCACAGCACCACGTCACCGTCGCGAATGCGCTGTTCGTTGGCGTGGGAAAAGATGATGGGCGTGAGGAATTCGTCGCCGCGGGGTTCCTGGGCGTAGGCTGCGGAGACGGCCTGGCTGGGCGTCTCCGGCGACACGGGGCCGCGGCCGAGGACGATGGCATCCCACGCCAGTTTGTTGCGCTCCCAGCGCTTGTCGCGATCCATGGCGTAGTAGCGGCCGACCACGGTGGCGATCTTCGCGCCGGAAGGGGCGAGGCCGGCCTGCGTGTAGGCGAGATACTCGGCGCCGCCGGTCGGCGAGGTGTCGCGGCCATCGGTGATGGCGTGGACCATGATGTCGTCGACGCCGGCGTCGTGCGCGGCCTTGGCGAGGGCGATGAGGTGATCCTGGTGCGAGTGGACGCCGCCGTCGCTGAGCAGGCCGAGGAAATGCAGGCGGTGGCCTTTCGCCCTGGCGAAGGCTTCGACGAGGACGGGATTCGAAGCGAGTTCGCCGTCCTTGATCGCCTTGTTGATGCGCGTGAGATCCTGGTAAACGATGCGACCGGCGCCGAGATTCAAGTGGCCGACTTCGCTATTGCCCATCTGCCCCTCGGGCAGGCCCACATCCAGGCCGCTGGCGCTGAGGGTGCTTTGCGGATAGGTGGCGTAGAGATGATCGTGAAAGGGCGTCTCGGCGAGCATCGTGGCGTCGCCGTTTTCCACGGCCTTGGCGCGACCGCCGGATTGATCCCCCAGCCATCGCGAATAATGAGAACAACAGGCTTCTTGGGCATGGCCGCGTAGCAGAACACCGGCACCGCCGCGAGCCAAGCCCGGAGTTGCGTCCACGCTCAAACTCAGGGCGCGATGGGTATGCGGGCCGAGGTGGCGCCGAAAGGATCGTGGAGGATCTTGTAGTCGAATTTTCCGTCCTGATCCTCATCCACCCACTCCTCGCGGAGGATGGTGTGCTCGTAGATCAGCCGCCGCACCACGATCTTCGACCCGTTCGGCCGGCAATCCGCGCGAACGAGGATCCCGCCCTCAAAATAGCCAAACCAATCGGGTTGCCCGTTGAAATCGGTATCCTGTTCGGATCTCTGCACGGAGCCGTTCGCGTAGAAGTACCACAGATCGGGCTGCCCGTCGTAATTCTCGTCGCATTCCAGGCGTTCGGGTCGGCCTTCGCTATCAAAGAATTCCCACTTGTCGATCTTGCCGTCGAAATTGCGATCCACCTCCACTTTCCAAATCCGCCCGTTGCGATAGGTGGCAAAGTAATCGGGCTTTCCGTCGTGATTATTGTCTTTCTCGTAGGTATGAACGTCACTTTGGCTGCGGGCGACGCGGCGCTGTTCGGTCCACTGATGAATGGCGAATCCCAGGAACGCCAGGGCCACGAGCACGGCCACAAACAAGCCGACGGGGATTTTGCCTTTGTCTTCCGGCGCCTCGGCGGAAGCCGGCGCGCGAAGCGTGGTCGGCGCATCCGGCCCTCCGGCCAGCACCTGCATGGCCCTCTCGAAATCCTGGTCTTCGACCTGCAAGCGAATACCGCCGGTGGCCGGGCCCGGCAGCATCAGAAAACTCTGCTCATCCGCGAGCAGGGCCGGAATGCCGGAAGCTTCGAGGAGCGAGCTGGCAAAGCCGGCCTCGGAGAGATTCACGAATGTCTTGACCGTCTTCACGCGATCGGGAAAGGGAGAACGAGGCCACGCATGCTTTCTGTAGGTATCACCGGCGCGGCCCGCGCGGCGAGTCCATTCCGAATCCATGAAATTCTCCATCCGCTGGCCTCTCCTCGGTGCGTGGGCTGCATGGCTTGCCGGGCCTGCATGGGCTAAGTAACGAAATATTCACGATAAACTGCCAAAATGCGGCAGTTTTCAAGGGGCGCCGAGCTGCCGGGCAAAGGTGGCGAGCATTTCCCGCTCGGCGGCTTCGTCGAAAGGAAGGCCGTTGATCAAGGCCAGGTTCGCGCTGCGGCGCAGGGCGTGGTCCGCTTCGCGACGATAAGCCGAGGCAACCGCGGTGTGAAAGGGTGCGTCGTTCGCGAGGCCTTCGGCGGAGAGTTGGGCGAATAGTTCGCGGGCGATTTCCGCCGCCATATCGGCGAGCGCGGTGGCGGCAGGCTGGTGCTTGTGATCATAGCCGCTGCCACCATCGACCTGGCAGACTTCGCGCGGATCGACCCGGCGAAAGACCTCGCAAAGCTGCCCGATCTCGAGGCCCCAGCCGGAACTCACGGGAGCTCCGCGGCGAGTTCGCGCGTGAAGGCCACTTCTCCGGCGAGCGGATAGCGAAAGCTGAGGAGAAAATCGACGAGCGGCTGATGCCCGGCCACGCGCACCACAGCGTGGAGCAGCGGCGCGAGAAACAGCCGCGAGACGCGGCCGTAGAGCCGGTCCGTGACGCGGGAATAGTACATCTTGGCGAAGCGATAGCCGAGCTGCGGATGCGCCACCGCGTAGCAGAGCCGCGCCAGGTCGGCGCGCTGGAAGCTGGTGACGTCGCAATCCTGGGTGGCGATGATGGCGCATTCCCCGGCCCTTGCGAGATGCTCGATGGCCACGCGCACGTTGCGGCCTTTGCCCGCGCGCTCATCCTCATTCGGTTCGTTGTGCAGCAGGGTAATTTTCTGGGGAAGATTCGCCAGCCGCACAGCAGCGCTTCGAGGGCCGCAGGCGCGACGCCGTTCATGCTGAGCACGATCTCGCGCAGGAACACCGCCGCGCGCAATTCCTCCAGCATCCGGGTAAAGGCCGGCTGCTCCAGGTCGCGGCCATGGCAGGGCAGGACGAGGGCGATGGGGC
Source organism: Chthoniobacter sp. (assembly GCA_037200205.1). GTDB lineage: Bacteria > Verrucomicrobiota > Verrucomicrobiia > Chthoniobacterales > Chthoniobacteraceae > Chthoniobacter. Next base: position 25,452 of record JBBCHV010000032.1, on the reverse strand, counting down.
GGTCGCGCGCCAGTTCCGTCAGCTCCGTTTCGACTCGCGCGAGATGGGTGTCATTCAGCCGCTGCAGCGTGCAGATGAGGCCGGCCTGGGCGAAATCGCTCACGGCCGGTTACGGGCTCTCGAGCGGATCGTCGTCTTCCACTTCCTCCTCGATCTCCTCCTTCATCTTGCGCGAGAGGAAAGGCCGGAGAAAGCCGTAGAGCAAATACGTGATGAAGATCACCGCCGGCATCCACTGGTAGTAGAGCACCGTGACGATGAGGATGATGACGATGCAAAGGAACTTCGGCAACGAGCGCGTGGTGCGCCAATTGATGGCCTTGAAGCTCGGATATTTGAAGCCGCTGAACATCATCCAGGCGAGGAACAGCATCAGGGGCGGCAGCACCCATTTGCCCTGGCCGATCTCGCGGCCTTTTTCATCGAACCACAGCAGGCAGAGCGTGATCGAAGCGATCACCCCGGCGGCAGCGGGAATCGGGAAGCCACGGAATTCCTTGTTGGCGGAAGCCGAGTCCTCGGCCGCGAGGCAATTGAAGCGCGCCAGCCGCAGTGCCCCGCAAATGAGATACACGGAGGCAATGATCCAACCGACATTGGGGAACTCGTGCAGCACGATGCGATAGACCATGAGGGCCGGCGCCACGCCGAAGGAAACGATGTCGGCGAGCGAATCGAATTCCCGCCCAAAAGGGCTTTCGTGGCCGCCAAGACGCGCCAGCCGGCCATCCAGCGCATCGAAAATGCACGAGGCGAGAATGCACCAGATGGCGATGTGGAATTTCTCCGCGGCGGCGATTTCGGCGGATTCGGCCAGGCCGGGGGTCGCCCCCGCCTGGATGAGCGCGCCCTCGAGAATCTTCAGCGTGGCCGCAAAGCCGCAAAAAAAGGTTTCCCGCCGTCATGAGGTTCGGCAGGAGATAGATTTTCGGGCCGTCGGATTCGCTCATGGGATTCTAGCTCAATCGGGCGATCACGCTCTGTGCACCGGCCACACGGTCGCCGACCTTGACCTCAACGGTCGCAGTCAGGGGTAGGTATACTTCGGTGCGCGACCCAAAGCGAATCATTCCAAAGCGGAACCCTTTCTCGACGTCGTCGCCGACCTTCGACCACGGCACGATCCGCCGGGCGATGGCCCCGGTGATCTGGCGAATGACCAGGGTGGCCTTCGCGCCCTCGATCGCCCAGGTGAGCGCTTCGTTCTTCACCGAACACTCCGGGTTGCGGGCGTCGAGATAGATGCCGGGATGATGCTGGAGATAGGTGACCTTGCCGGCCATGGGCGCCTTGTTGACGTGCACATCGAAGACCGAAAGGAAAATACCCACGCGCCGGCAGCGGGTCTTGAGCACCTCGGTTTCCTCGATCTCGACGATATCGGCCACCACGCCATCGGCCGCGGCCACCACGACATCGTCGCCCGGCGGGATGGGGCGGTCCGGGTCGCGAAAGAAATTGATGCAAAAGAGGACGAGCAAGGCGGCCAGCACCACGAGCCACCACCAGCCGAGCAGCCCGCCGATGATGCCGAGGGCGATCACGACCGCAAATATCCAGCGGCCTTCGAATAGAGTCTGAAAACGCATGAGAGGGCGGGACGGTAACTGGCACTCCCAGTGGGGTAAAGTGCGCGTTTGTCAGGCGGGCCGGACGCCGCTACGTTGTGAACATGCCCATGACCACCTCCCTCGATCCGCAGATCACGATGCGGGAATTGCTCCAGATGTACCCCGGCGCGCAACGGGCGCTGTTCCGCCGCTACCATATCGGCGGCTGCTCGAGTTGCGGGTTTCAGCCCGAGGAGACGCTGGAGGGAGTGTGCCTGCGCAACAATGCGTTGTCCGTTCCCGAGGTGATCGATCACGTCCTGGCCAGCCATGAGGAGGATTTGCGGTTGCAGATCACGCCCACGGAATTGGCGGCGGCGCTGAAGAACGATCCGGAGGCGAAGCTCATCGATGTCCGCACCCGCGAGGAATACGACGCGGTGCATGTGGAAGGCGCGATCTTTTTCACGCAGGAACTGATGCAGGAGATCCTCATGAAGGGCGACCGGCGCGCGCTGCTGGCGATCATGGACCACACCGGTACGCGCAGCATGGATGCGGCGGCTTATTTCGCCGGGCACGGCTTTGAGAACGTGAAAAGCGTGCGCGGCGGGATCGACGCCTGGAGCGCGGAAGTTGACAACAACCTGCCCCGCTACGACCTCGAATAGCCCATCACCATGAGCGACGATCTTCAGCAACGCATTCACGACGCCATCGCCAACCCGAAGAACATCGGGGAGATGGAGAACGCCGATTCGGTCGGCACGGTAGGCAGCCCCGACTGCGGCGACATGCTGCGAATGTGGGTGAAATTCAAAGACCAGGACGGCCGGAAAGTCATCGACCGGGCGACGTTCCAGACGTTCGGGTGTGAGACGGCCATCGCCGTGGTACAGAAGAGGTTGCCGCGCAGTTTCCCCTCGAGATAGGCCGAGCCGCACGCGACTTTCGAACTGGTGATCTCGCCTTTGGAGGTGACCAGGACGTCGCCCTGCGTCTGGATGCTGCGCCCAAACGGGCCGCTGATCTTGAAATCGCGGAGGTCGATGTACGAACCGCACCCCGGGCAGATGCTCGATTGGGCCGAGGAGCTGACCCGTTGGCGGTTGCCGCAACTGAAACAGCAGATGTCCCGAATCTTCTCGCCGGAGACCAGCTTCGAGAGCTTGTCAAAAATCGACGGCGCCTTGAGGACGGCGGCTTCCTTGGCCAGAGCCTTCTCTATGCTATAATGCTGGCCGCACTTTCGGCAGAAAGTGGACTTGGCGTACGCAGACTCGAGCTGGCTGAAGCCGCAATGCGGACAATCAGCACTGATTTTTTCGGGTTGCTTCGGTGTATTTGGAGTGGCCACAGAGGGCCGCGATTACCGGGCGGGAGCGGGTTGCGGGCGCCGGCGGGCGTGCTTCCGATTGTTTGATGGCGCCTTTGACCGGAGTGACTTCCGATTTGCCAACAAACGTCGCCCCATCCTCGATCACCAGACGCGCGGCTTTCAGGTCGCCCTGCAGGACAGCGCGGCCTTTGAGTTCGCAGCGCTCTTCGACGGTGATGTTGCCATGCACCTTGCCCAGCACAGTCACGGACTTCGTCTTGATCTCCCCCGCGGATCTCGGCGTTTTCACCAACGGTCAGGACGCCAGCCGAGGTGATCTCCCCTTCGACTTTGCCGTCGATGACGAGTTCGTTTTGAAATTTGATCGATCCCTTGATCTCCACGTCAGCGGAAAGAAGGTTTTTGCCAGTGATTGGTTCAGCCATGAGATTTGGTTTGGGTATATTTAGTGCAGATGCAGGTGGAGATACGGGTGCGGGCGGTACGTCGGCTCCGGGCTGTTCAGCCACATCGGAACCTTTTACTTCGCCCGAGCGGAGTCGGTTAAACACGGGCGACTATTCTTTGCCCGCATTTGGGTGTCAAGGGTTTGATCGTTCGAGTTGCTCAGGGCGGCGAAAGATTCTCGGTGCACGCGAGTTCTTCCGCGGGATACGTCCAGATTTCACTAAGCGTGGGATGGTAGTGCGGGATGCGCGAGAGGTCGTTCGCCGTGGCTCGAAAATACATGGCGACGACGATTTCGTGGATCAGATCCGAGGCATCGGGCCCGACGCAGGAGGCGCCGATAATCTCTCCGGCTGCCGCGCTCGACGATCAGCTTCACGAAGCCGCGCGTGGCGCCGCGGACCATCGCCTTGCCGTGGTCGTGGAAGGGATATTTCGCGATGCGGATGTCGTACTTTTCCCGCGCCTGGTCCTCCGACAGGCCAACGGAGGCGACCTGCGGCTCGGTGAAGACCGCGAACAGGGCGAGGCGGTAGTCGCTCTCCTCGAGCGCGCCGCCGAGGCGGTGCAACGTGCGGGCGGCATTGCGGGCGGCGACTTCGGCCTGCAGGATGGCGCTGTGAACGACTTCGAACGGTCCGCAGACATCGCCGGCCGCGAAGATATGGTCGGGCCCGCAGCGCTGATGCAGATCGGCGACGATGGCGCGGTGGTCGGTCTTCACACCCGCGTTGGCGAGCTGGAGTTTGCCGATCGCGGGTTCGCGACCGAGCGCATAGATGATTTCCTCGGCTTCGACCGATTTGTCCGTCCCGGCGTGGGAGAAATGCACGCGCTTCCCGACGTCGCCCCGCTCGACGCAGAGCAGCTTGGTATTCCGGAAGATTTCGATGCCGCGATGTTCGAGCGCTTCGGTCAGGGCGGCCGCCACGTCGGCATCGGCCTCCTTCAGGACTTGCGCGCTGCGCTGGATCACCGTGACGCGCGAACCGATGCCGGCGTAATAGCTTGCCAGTTCGAGGGCGATCGCACCCCCACCGAGCACCGCGACCGAAGCCGGGATGTGTTCGCTGTCGAGCACGTCGTCGCTGGTCCAGAATCCCGTTTCCTGCAGGCCAGGCAGCTCGTGCATCTGCACCTGCGAACCCGTGGCGATGAGAAAGGCCCTCGCGGTGAGCGTGCGCGTGCCGCCCTCGAGCAGGCGCACTTCCAGCGTATGCGCATCGATGAAGGCCGCGTGGCCGCGAATGAAATCGAACCGCCCGTCCTCGAGCTGTTGCCGCCGATCGCCCACAAACTCGCTGACGAAGTTGCGCTTGCGCTGGCGAATCGCCGTGCCGTCCGCGCCTTTGTATTCCGCATGCAGCCCGAACTCACCCGCCCGGCGAATTTCCTCCGCGCGATGCCCGCTCTCGATCAGCGTCTTGCTCGGCATGCAGCCGCGCAACATGCATAGGCCGCCGATTTCGCGCCCGCCTTCGATCACCGCTGTCTTCAGCCCCAAGCCGACCGCCGTCGCGGCGCCGGCATAGCCTGCGCTGCCGCCGCCGATCACGATAAAATCAAAATCCGGTTCACTCATGGAGGCAATGTAGCATCGTCGACCTCATAAAGGCGATAGAAGCGCAATCCGTCGCGGCGCACCGCGGCGCGACCGGTCCATTCGACGAGGAAATCCGGGGCGTCCTCGGGTGGTCGGAGAGCGTCGTCGCGAGCGGCGTGGGCGGGGGCGTGATGCCCAGCAGATCGCGCGACGTCTCGATCTCGCGCGAGGCATCGTCCGCCAGCACCCAGTGCACCGCCGTTTCCGCAGGATCGCCCCCTCCGCCCCGGAATCGCCGCTCAAGAAGAAGCGCGCGGTATCGACAATGCCCGGCAGGCTTTCGTGCGAGCTGCCCGCCACACCCGGCTGCCGCGACCAATAGGCGATCTCCGGCGAGAGCCACCACGAGGCGAGAAACGGCCCCGCCTTCCTTGCCAATCGCGTCCTCGGCCAGGCTGCGCAGCGCCACCACTTCCGCCTGCTTCATGTCGCGCTGATCCTGGCCGGATTCATCGGGAAACAAGCTCGCGTCCCAAGCCTGCAAGATCGGCCACCAACCCACGGCGAAAAACAACCAGGCCACCCAGCCGCGCCGCCATGCCTGCATCTGCCAGGGCAAGGTCCACGCAAAGGCGATTCCCAGGAAGTAACCCCAGCGCGCCTGCCAGAGCGTGAGCAGCGTCACGACGAACAACATGACCACCAACGGAAGCGCCCGCCGATCCTGCCGCCAGGCGAGCAGCAGCAAGACCGGGCTCGCGACGATCCACCATCCCACCCAATCGAAAAGCTGCACCGGACGCAGATGCGACAATTCCCCGATCTGGTGCTGCCAATGGGCAAAATAACCGCGCATCGCCGCATCGGGCAGTGCCACCGGCCAGCCCTCCAGGACCAGCGAAAGCAACAGAATCACCAGGCAAACAACCGCCCCCCGCCATCGCGGTCGCGACCAGAACGCCCGCCGGTCCAGCGCCAGCCACAGGCCGATCGTCACCGCCAGCAAGATGAGCGGTTCATAAAGCGACACCCACAAGCTCAGCCCCCACGCCACCCCGCTCACGAGCCCCCATCGTCGCTCCTTCTCCGGCGAATCCATTTTCCCCGCCAGCGCGAGTTCCGCCCCGAAGGCCACCGTCAGCGTCAGCATCAACAGCGACTGATGATCCGGTCTTCCCAGCACCGTCCCATGCACGAGAATCGGGCTCACCGCATAAAACAACAGCGCCGCCGAACCGAACCGCACGCGAAATTTCTCCAGCCACCACGCAAGAAACAGCGCACCGGCCACTCCCAGCAGCGGGCGAGATCAACGCGCCCGCCAGGTCGAGCGTCTGCTCATGGAGGAGGCTGGAATGCTGCGGATCAAGCACGGCAAACAACGCATCAAGCACCTCTTTCAGGGCCACGATCAGATAATCCAGCGGTGCCGTCGTGTGCGCTGTGACCCCCTGCGGCCAGTTCTCGAAATCGTGGTGCCGCACGACCATTCCCGGGTGTTCGACGATCATCCGGGCCCGCGTCATCCGCGAGTAACAATCCCCGTCGGTGAAGTAAATGCGCCCCTCCAGAAAGACGTCCCGCACGTTCCAGCACCGCACCCCGAGCGCGAGCGCGAGGCAGAGCAAAATCCAGCCGATGCGAAGAGTGGTTTTCACGGGATGCGGAAAGAGATGGCTCAAAAAGGCGCAACATCAACATATTGTGGTCGCGAAAATTTGGCACCGCTATTCCTTGCGGAAATCACCCTTTTTTTCTCGAAAAAAAGGCGTTGTCGCCCCCTCCCTCCAAACCTACAGTAACCGGGTAATTTTTTCTCACCCCAATTATGGCCGATATTGAAGCCCCCAAATCCGAAACCGCTTCTAAAAAAGCGGAGTACAATGCCGACGATCTCAGCTCGCTCAAAGGGCTTGAGGCGGTCCGTAAAAAACCCGGCATGTACATCGGCGGAACGGACGAGCGCGCCCTCCATCATTGCGTCAGCGAAGTGCTTGACAACTCGGTCGATGAATTCCTCGCCGGCTACTGCACGCATATCGACGTCACGATCCATTCGGATGGCTCGATTTCCATCCGCGACAACGGTCGCGGCATCCCGGTGGACATCAACACCGAGGAAGGCATTCCGGGCGTCGAACTGGTTCTCACCCGCCTGCACTCCGGCGGCAAATACGGCCAGGGCAACTACGAGTATTCCGGCGGCACCCACGGCGTCGGCGCGAAATGCGTCAACGCCGTCTCCGAGTGGTTTAAGGTCGAAGTGACGCGCGATGGGAAGATCCACGCCATGTCCTTCGAGCGCGGCAATACAAAACAGAAACTGCACGTCATCGCCGAGGTGAAGAACAAACGACACACCGGCACGCTCATTACCTTCAAGCCGGACTCCGAGATCTTCCATGAAACCACCGAATTCAAGGCGGAGCGCATCATCACCCGCCTGAACGATCTCGCCTACATCAACGCCCCGCTCTCGTTCACCTTCCTCGACGAGCGCACCGAAGGCGCGCGGGCCGATCCAGATCGTGCATCCGCGGGGCGTCGAGGATTACGTGGCCCGGCTGTCCGAGAACAAGACACTCGTCCATCCGAAGCCGATCATGATCAAGGGCACACGCGACCGCATCATCGTCGAGATCGGCCTGCACTATAACGACAGCTACAACGAGCAACTCCTCTGCTACACCAACGCCGTGCCGAACCCCGACGGCGGCACGCATTCCAGCGGCTTCCGCGGCTCGCTCACGCGTGCGATCAATCAGTACGCGAAGAACAATTCACTCCTCAAAGACAAGGACCCGGCTATTACCGGCAACGACGTGCTCGAAGGCCTGGCCGCCATCGTCAGCGTGAAACACCCGGACCCGCGTTTCGAATCCCAGACGAAGGTCAAGCTCATCTCGCCCGAGGTGGAAAGCGTCGTCGGTTCGGTCAGCTACGAAGGGCTGATGCTGCACTTCGACCAAAACCCCGGCGTCGGCAAACGCATCATCGACAAATGCCTCATGGCCGCCCGAGCCCGTGAGGCGGCGCGCAAAGCTCGCGAGACCGTCCGCAAAGGCGCGCTCACCGGCGGCGGCCTGCCCGGCAAGCTGGCCGATTGCTCCGAGCGCGACCCCGCGCTCACCGAGCTCTACGTCGTCGAGGGCGACTCGGCCGGTGGCTCTGCCAAGCAAGGCCGCGACCGCCGTTTCCAGGCGATCCTGCCCATCAAGGGCAAGATCATCAACGTGGAAAAAGCGCGCCTCGACAAGGTGCTGCAAAACACCGAAGTCCAGACGCTCATCACGGCGATCGGCACCGGCATCGGCATCGCCAATAGCGAAAAGGAAAAGGAGAACGAAGGCGCCTTCGACCTCAAGCGCCTGCGCTACGGCCGCATCATCATCATGACCGATGCCGACGTAGACGGTTCGCACATTCGCACCCTGCTGCTCACCTCTTCTACCCGGCAGATGCCCGACCTCATCCGCAAGGGCCACGTCTACATCGCCTGCCCGCCGCTCTATCTCATCAAGCGCAAGAAGCGCGAAGAGTACGTCGATGACGACGCCGCACTCAACCGCATCCTCATCACACTCGGCTCCGAAGAGGTGAAGCTGAAGAATCTCGCCGACGGCAAGATCTTCACCGCCACGCAGCTCAAGGAACTTCTGGAGCTGCTCGAACGTCTGTCGAAATACAGCGACGCCATCCGCCGCCACGGCGGCGACTTCGAAGCCTATCTCGCCGAACGCGATCCCAAAACCGGCGCTTTCCCCGCCTTCATGGTCAAGGTGCGGGAGGGCAACACCGAATGGGTCACCTATTTCCCCGGCGAAGCCGAGGTCCGCGCCTTCCACGAGGAAAACCGCGACCTGGGCCTGTTCGAGGATCCCGCACCCGAGCCGGCTCCGACCCCGGACGGCGAGCCCGTCGTCGCCGTCGAGAGACCCGTCGCCTCGAAGAAAAAGGAAGATGGTCCCCAGCGCCGTGCCCGCCTCATCGAACTTCACGAATCCAGTTCCGTGCAAAACCTGGTCGCGGACATCGCGAAGAAAGGCCTCAAGATCGAGCACTTCGCCGACAGCGATCACCCGATCTTCGAACTCATCGAGGCGAAGGCGACAAAGCCGTCACGCACTCCCTCTTCACCGTCCCCGAGATCCACACCAAGGTCATCGAGATCGGTAAGAAAGGCCTCAGCATCCAGCGATTCAAGGGTCTGGGCGAAATGAACCCGAAGCAACTCTTCGAGACCACGATGGACCCGAACAAGCGCAAGATGTGGAAAGTCGAACTCAACGAAGACAACGCCGTCGAAGCCGACCGCATGTTCACCATCCTCATGGGCGACGTCGTCGAACCCCGCCGGCAATTCATCGAGGATAATGCGCTCAATGCGCGGCTCGATGTGTAGAAGTTCGACGTCGGTGAGACGCAATGCCATCGCTGTATATTATCGCGGGACCAAACGGAGCGGGGAAGACGACCTTTGTGCGCGATTTTCTGCGCTACGATTTTGCCGTACTCGATTTTCTTAACGCCGACGAGATCGCGCGCGGCCTCTCGCCGCTGGCGCCGGAGCGCGCGCAACTCGAAGCCGGACGGATTATGCTGGAGCGCGTTTCGGCGATTCATCGGCGAAAGGCGCGATTTCGGAATGGAAACTACACTTAGCGGTCGTACCTACCGAAACATCTTCCGCACCGCCCGCGAGCAAGGTTATTCAATCCATCTCGACTTTCTCAGCTTACCGAGTGTCGAGCATTCCATGCGGCGCGTGGCCGATCGTGTCGAAGCCGGCGGGCATAACGTTCCCGAACCGGATTTACGAAGACGTTTCCGGCTTGGATTACGGAACCTCTTCGCTCTTTACCGTCCCTTTCTCGATTCCTGGGCATTGTATGACAACTCCGAACGGAAACCGAGAAAGATCGCCCAAGGCGATGCTCACAATCATTTTGTCTTCACTCCTGCCGAGTTTGAAGAAATCACCGTGGAGTTTAGCCTGACTGTATGAATCCAGAGACGTTTCCTTTAGCGCGCGGCGTTCCCATGGAATTACTAACTGAACGGGGACTTAATCGTGCTTTCATCAAAGTTGTTGAGGAGCATTACCGTGATGGCCGCGCTGTTGTAACCACACGCGACGGAAAGCCAGCGCTCGTCCCGCCGGATCAACTTACAGCGGATGTCGCAGCGGCTCGCAATCGCATCGCGGAATTGGACGCCGAGATTGCCAAATTCGAACGCTCACCCTTCACCGTGAACGAAACGCCCGAATGAAAAAGAAGGAAGCTGGTCGGGAAATCACGATCACCAGCGATGGTAAGCCGAAAGTGCGGTTGGTTCCGATCGGCGCGGCTCCACGGCGCCAGCCATTCATGGGCACGCGCGAGCATCTCAAAACAATGCCGAAATGGCGCGGCGGACCGACCGTCCGTTCGGCACGAAAGGATCTCGAACGGATCGACGCTCAAACCGTACAACGCATCTTTCCGAAAATCGCAAAGCTGGCCAAACAACCTCGTCCGTCTGGCTGCCTCAAGCTACAAGGACCGGACGGTCTCTGGCGAATGCGAATCGATGACTACCGCGTAATCTATTTGATCGACGATAGCTCCCCCGCTGTGCACAGCACGGCGATACGGCATCGACGCGAGGCCTACCAGTAATCCCAATTTCCCCCACCTCTAATTCCACTTTCCCATGCCGAACCCGAACCCCAACGAAAAAGTCCACCCGGTCAACGTCGCCGAGGAGATGTCGAAGTCGTTTCTCGATTACTCGATGTCCGTCATCATCAGCCGCGCCTTGCCCGATGCGCGCGATGGGCTCAAGCCTTCCCAGCGCCGCATCCTCGTCACGATGAACGACCTCGGCGTGCTGCCGAATCGCAAGCACATCAAGTGCGCGAAAATCGTCGGCGACACGATGGGCAACTATCATCCGCACGGCGACCAGGCGATCTACCCCACGCTCGTGCACATGGCCCAGCCATGGGCCATGCGCGACATGCTCGTCGATGGCCAGGGCAACTTCGGCAGCGTCGAAGGCGATCCACCTGCCTCCATGCGGTATACCGAGGCCCGGCTCCGCTGGCTCGGCGCGTCCCTCATGGACGACATGGACAAGGAAACCGTCGATTTCGTCCCGACCTACGACGAGCGGTTGATGGAGCCCGTGGTGCTCCCCGCCGCGTTCCCCAATCTCCTCGTCAACGGCGGCACCGGCATCGCGGTGGGCATGGCCACGAATATCCCGCCGCATAATCTCAGCGAGTGCATCGACGGCATTTGCGCGCAGATCGTCAATCCGAACATCACGCTCGATGAGCTGATGGTCTATGTGAAGGGCCCCGACTTTCCCACCGGCTGCGCCATCCAGGGCGCCTCGGGCATTCGCAGCTATTTCGAAGGCGGACGCGGTGCCGTGCGCGTGCGCGGCAAAGCCGGCGTCGAAGAACTGAAAGGCGGACGCGAGCAGATCATCATCTCCGAGATTCCTTACAACGTGAACCGCGCGGAGCTGGTGAAGCGCATCGCGGAACTGGTCAACGAGAAGGTCCTCAGCGGCATCAGCGATGTACGCGATGAGTCCGACGAAAACACTCGCGTGGTCATCGAGCTCAAGCGCGACGGCAACCCGAAGGTCATTCTCAACAATCTCTACAAACACACCGCGCTGGAGTCGTCCTTCAGTGTGAACATGCTGGCGATCGATCACGGCCGGCCGCGCCTGCTGGGGCTCAAGGACGCCATCGCCTGCTACATCGAGCATCGCCGCGAAATCGTCCTCCGCCGCACCCGCTTCCTGCTGAATGCCGCGGAAGTCGAAGCCGAGAAGCTGGAAGGCTACCTCATCGCCCTCGCCAATCTCGACGACTTCATCCGGATCATCCGCGATTCCCGCGACCGGGACGACGCCAAGGCCCGGCTCCTCGCCCTTTCCTGGACGCGGGCCGCCGTCGAGCAACTCGGCATCCTCATTCGTTCCGAGGCCCGCATCGTCGATGGCCAGTACAAGTTCACCGAGAAACAAGTCGGCCACATTCTCGACCTGCGCCTCTATCAGCTCACCGGTCTCGAGCGCGACAGCATCAAGGGCGAATACGACAAGCTCATCGCCACCATCAAGGATCTGATGGACATCATCGCCAAGGAAGCGCGTGTGCTGAAAATCATCACCGACGAACTGCGCGAGATTCAGAAAAAATACGGCAGCGAACGCCGCACGCAGATCGTCGCCGCGGAAGGCGAAATGAACATCGAAGACCTCATCGCGAATGAAGGCGTGATCGTCACGCTGACGCACAAGGGCTTCATCAAGCGCACCGCCGTCTCCGCTTATCGCGCCCAGCGCCGGGGCGGCAAGGGCGTGATCGGCATGACCGCGCGCGAGGGCGCTTCCGAGGAGGACGACGACGATTTCGTCGAGCATCTCTTCACCGCCACCACGCACGATTATCTGATGTTCTTCACCGTGGATGGCCGCTGCTACGTGGAGCGCGTCTACGAGATTCCCGAGGGCACCCGCGCGTCGAAAGGCCGCAGCATCGCCAATCTCCTCGAGTTGCGGCAGGACGAGAAGATCGCCGCCACCATCCGCATTCAGGGCCAGAAGACCGATGAGGAAACGTGGGCCGACAAGCTGCACATCGTCTTCGCCACTCGCAGCGGCATCGTAAAGAAATCGAACCTCAGCGACTTCAAAAACATCCGCAAGGGCGGCATCATCGCCATCCAAATCGAGCCGGAAGACCGGCTCATCGATTGCAAGCTGACCAGTGGCCTGGACGAAATCGTGCTCATCACCCACGAGGGCATGAGCATCCGTTTCAACGAGGAAGAACTCCGCGACCAGGGCCGCAATACGGTCGGCGTCTGGGGCATCCGCCCCGACCAGGGCGACTTCGTCGTCGGCGCCGCGCTGGTGAACAAGGATGCCATGCTGCTCGTCGCCGGCGAAAACGGTCTCGGCAAACGCACCACCTTCGACGAGTACCGCATCCAATCGCGCGGAGGCAAAGGCGTCATCACGATGAAGACCACCGAGCGCACGGGCGGCGTCGCCGGCGCCCTCACGGTGCGCGATGCGGATGAACTCATGCTCATCACCAACAAGGGCAAGATGGTCCGCACCCGCGTCGCCGAGATCCGCGAGACGGGCCGCAACGCCCAAGGCGTGAAGCTCATCGACCTCCGCGAAAACGAATCCCTCCAGGGAATCGCCCCGGTCGTCAACGATGCCGAAGACGAGCCGGAAGAAGTCGCGTAGTCCAGAGATGGAGGGCCGCCGCTCCGTCGGCGCCCTGATTGCATCTCATCGCCGCTGCGGTTAGGTTGGAGTTGTGAAGACGCTCCCCTTTCTGTCCGCCACCCTCGTGGCGTGCCTGCTCGCCGCGTGCGCGACAGCGCCCGATACCTCGCACTACGTCTCCCTCGGTTCGCACCGCGGCTACTACATCCTCGAACCCGGCTCGCCCTTGCAAGAGAAGCTCGGCTACGGGCGCGCGCCTGTTTCCGATACGGCCGATCCCTTGCACCGCGGCTATGGCAATGATGTCATCGCCTTTCGTTTCGATCGCGCCGGGGTGCTCAGCGCGCCGCCGGCTTACATCGCGCAGCTCAAGCCCGATCGCGAGAATACCAGCCGCCTGGCGCGTCTCGTCCAGGGCGTGAGCACGCGCGACCAGATCGAGCGCCTGTTTCCGCCGGGCAATCAGCGCCTCATCCAGCCCGATGGCGGATTGCTGGTCTATCACGACGTCGCCGTGTATAACGCACTGGAACAACTGACCCAACCGGGCGGTTCCAACTAATCCCGACCCATGCCGCAGACTAAAAACTTCGAAGTCGTCCAGCTCGACACCCTCGATCCCACGCGCTGCCCCTGTGGCTGGAGCCGCCGCGCCTTCGCCGATCCCGTGGAATCGAAGGCCAGCGTGCATCTCGTGGAAATCCTCGAGGACGCGCGCACGCACTATCACAAGACACTCACCGAAACATACGTGGTCCTCGAAGGCGAAGGCTACCTCGAGCTCGACGGCGAACGCATCCCCCTCACGCCGCTCACCACGGTGAAAATCCATCCCGGTTGCCGCCACCGTGCAGTCGGCAAACTCAAGGTGCTCAACATCGTGCTGCCCGTCTTCGATCCCGAGGACGAATGGTTCGATTGAAGCAGATTCAGCGCGTCTGTCGGCGCGAGAATTGGCGCCGATGGCGCGTCGAAAAAAACGGGCCGTCATCCTGAGCTCGCGAAGGACCTCTGATCTTCTGCCTTTCTTCTTCCCTGTTGCAGTGGATTACGCGTGGATATTCACCCAACGCGAGGCCTCAGATGTCAGAGCGAAATCAGAGATCCTTCGCAAGCTCAGGATGACGGCCTGTTTTTTCGAGCCCGCCATCTACCTTTCGAAACGCGGCGCGTCGTCTGAGGAATAAAATCCCCTCGCGCGCGCCGACGGACGTTGTATCTTTACCCATCATGAAACGGGCATTCTCTTCCTTGCTCGTCGCCGCGCTTCTCCTTGGTGGCAGTGTCGGTGCGCGCGATTTGAAGACGGTCTCCGGCGACGTGTTCAAAAACATCGAGGTGCGGGCGAAGGACGCCACGGGCATCCAGATCATGCACGACGACGGCGTGGTGTCTCTCGATTTCAAGAATCTCAGCGAGGCAGACCAGAAGGATTTCGGCTACGACCCCGCCCTCTACGCGGACGGCTGGAAGCAGAAATTCGAAGCGGAGAAGAAACGCCGCGAGCAGGCGGAACTCGTCGCGCAACAGGCCGTCGCTCGCGCCAAAGCGCTGGCCGCCCAGGCGCAAGCCAACACCGACGAAACGTATCATCCTGCGAACCCGACGGGGCCCGAGGTCACCGTCGGCAGCCCCGGCTTCACTTATGACGGCTACCCGGTGGGCGGCTTCATCTACCCCGGCTTTTCCACGGTGTTTCCTGGGGGCCGCGGTCGGTACGGGGTGCCCTATGGCCACGGCTACAACGGCGCGACGTGGGGTCCGGTGGAAATCCGGCGGCGGTAGGCCGTGGCAGCGGAAAAACGCCTATCATCCTGAGCTTGCGAGCTCAGGATGACGGTTGTTATTGGACGCTCCGCCACACACCGAGTCTTCCCCCTCAAAACCCTAAAACCATTCCTAGAATCCCGCCCGCGGCGCGGTTATCTGATAGCCATGTTGTTTCGTCCGCTCCTCGCCCTCGCCCTGCTCAGCACCTCGCTCTTCGCCGCCGAGAACTGGCCCGAATTTCGCGGCCCGACCGGCGATGGGCGTACCGATGCAACCGGGCTGCCCATCACCTTCGGCGAAGGCGATCACGTCAAATGGAAGACGGAGATTCACGGCAAAGCCTGGTCGTCGCCGGTCATTTGGGGTTCGCAAATCTGGCTCACCACCGCCAATGAAGAGGGCACCGAGCTCGGCGTGGTCGAGGTCGACAAGGAGTCCGGCAAGATCCTGCGCGACGACTTGCTCTTTCGCGTGGCCACGCCGCAGTTCTGCCACAAGTTCAACAGCTACGCCTCGCCCACGCCCGCGATTGAGGAAGGCCGCGTCTACGTTACCTTCGGTTCGCCGGGTACCGCCTGTATCGACACCAAGACCGGCCAAAAACTCTGGGAGCGCACCGATTTCGTCTGCAACCACTACCGCGGCGCCGGCTCCTCGCCAATCATTTGGAAAAATCTGATCCTCCTCAATTTCGACGGGAGCGATTTTCAATTCATGGTCGCGCTGGACAAAGCCACCGGCAAGACGGTGTGGGAAACCAAGCGCTCGGTCGATTTTGCCGACCTCGAACCGGATGGTAAACCCAAGGGCGAAGGCGACTATCGCAAGGCTTTCGCCACGTGCCAGGTCTACCAGGAAAATGGCGAACCCATCGTGCTGAGCAGCGGCGCCAAGGCCCACTACGCTTACGATCCGCGCACCGGCAAGGAGATCTGGCGCTTTGACGAACCGGAGGCGCAGGGTGCGGCGACCCGGCCGGTCATCGGCAACGGCATCGCCTATATTCCGTCGGGCTTTGGCAAGGCAGGGCTGCTCGCCATCAAACTCGGCGGCCACGGCGTACTTTCGGCAAATGACCTCGTCTGGCGCATGCCGAAAAAGGCGCCCAACAAGCCGAGCGTGATTCTCGCCGATGGCCTGCTCTTCACCATCAACGACGGCGGCATCGCCTCCTGCCTCGACGCCAAAACAGGCGACCCGATCTGGAGCGAGCGGCTCGGCGGCAATTTCAGCGCCTCGCCGATCTACGCCGAGGGCCGCTTGTATGCGGGCAACGAGGAAGGGAAATTCTACGTCTATGAAGCCGGCCGCCAGTTCAAGGTGCTCGCCACCAATCAATTTCCCGATGGCTTCATGGCCTCGCCCGCCGTCTCCGGCAAAGCCCTGTATCTGCGCACCCGGACGAGCCTCTACCGCATCGAAAACTGACGCACCGCCCACGGCGGCGTGACCGATCCCGATGTGAGAAAGCGCGCGCCCCGACCAAGCCAAGGTAGGGAAGCCGCGCCGGGGGTTCCCACTTTTGGGTGTGCGGAAAAGCGGCGGCAGGCCGGCGCTGCTTGCGAAACAGATGGGTCGCCCCACCGTCCTCCACGTTCTACTGATCGCGGAACGCGTGGCAAGTCCGCAAAGAACCCTCACCACTGCAGCCCCCGCCGCTGCATGACCCGGATCGTAAATCCGCCATAGGTCCGTCCGTTCTCGCGATAGGCCCAATCCGAGATCGTCTTCGGCGACACGGTCACCCAGTCCCCTTGCGTGTACTCCGGAATGGCTTCCGGCTCACTGGCCAGCGTGCCCACGATCATGCCGTCTTCGAAACCCGCATCCTGAATCCACATGTGTTCGACTGCGTGCGTCATCGCGCTGTCGAACCGCGCTTTCACCAGCGGCCCCTCGATCTGCGGGATCAATCGCCGCGCGTCTTCGTCCAACGCCCGGCGGAATTCCGGCAACCGCCGCTGCGCTTCCTCGATCGCGGCATTCATTTCAGGATCGTCTCCGGGAATGGGGGTCATAGCTTTTCGAAAAGCAGGAAGCTGGCCAAAATCGCAGTCGTCCTTGCAGGGCGATTGCATCTAAATACTCAGTAAGTGGAGGAGATAGGAATGATCCCAAGCAGCATTTTTCTGTTTGCCCTTGATGCCGCGCTTTTTGGTGGTGTCGGCTTTGAGGATGTTGAGGGCGATGTGACGTAAGCGGGCGAGGTTTTCGGCCGCATGACCGACCCGCACCCGGCACTGGTCTTCACCGAAAGCGACATCCAGCGACCAGTGGAGTTGGTTTTCAATGCCCCAGTGACCGCGGACCGCACGGGCGAAGGTTTGGGCGTCGGCGGGGATGCTGCCGAGATAGAAGCGGATTTCCGCCGTCATTTGGCCGTCGATTTCCCGCAGGCTTTCGACCATGCCAAAGCTGCGCAGTCCTGCCCAAAGGGCGCGGTCGGCAAACCAGCCGATCTGTTTGGTGATCCAATAGCGCCGGGTCTCCAAGCGCCCGTGATCTTTCTCGACGGTTTCCAGAAAAGCATGTGTCACGCCTGGAAACTGCCGCGCCCGCGCGTCCGCGAAAAACTCCCGCACCTCCACGTGCACCTTTTCATGGTTGCCCTTGAGCGCCAGGACGTATTGGGCGTCGGCTTCCACGATCTCTTTGGCAATGGCCTTCTGCGTGCCCATGGCGTCGATGGTCACGATGCAGCCGCGCAGTTCCAAGGCGCGCAGTAACGCCGGGATGGCCGTGATCTCGTTGCTCTTTTCCTCGATCTTGATCTGCCCCAAAACCAGCCCGTTTTCGGAGGCCCAGGCGCTGACCAGGTGAATGGCCGGCCGGCCCCGTGCGCGATCGTGGCTGCGCCGCACCGTCTTGCCATCGACGGCCACGATCTCCTGGGCCAAGCTCTGCCGCAGGCTTTGTGTCCACGAAGAGAAGCACGCGGCAAACTGCTCGGGATCCAGCAGCGCAAAGACCCGGCCAAAGGTATCATGGCTGGGAATCCCGTTGGGCAGGGGCAAAAACGTGCGCAGCCAACTTTCCTGGGCCCGCCCAAAGTCCGCAAAGTCGACAAAGCTTTCCCCTCCGCACAACATCGCCAGCACGGCGATGATGAGCAGGTCATGCAGGGAGTGCTCCTTGGTTCGATCCACGCGCGGATCGGCAATAATGGAAAGGTATTGGCTCAGACTCGTGGCATGATTCTCGGGCATCCCAAGCTTGTCGCAAAGGCCCTTCCAAAAGTACAGTTATGATAATTACAAGGAAACCGCTCATTTAGATGCAATCGCCCTGGTCGTCCTTGGCTTGATAGAGGCCGTTAGAGCACGCTGGGACCCGCTGCCGAAAACCCGTTGTAACTTCTGCGCGGCAGCGGCGTTCTAATAGCCGATCTCACCCTCTCTCTTCCATCCATGCGCTTCCGTTTCCTCATCCCCGGTCTGGCTTGCCTCGGCGTCGCCGCCTTTCTCCTTCATACAGCTTCGGCGGATGAGATCGGGGACAAGTTCCAGCAGTTCGATACCAATCACGACGGCGTGCTGAGCGGCGACGAATTGAACGCCTCGCCCATCCTGCGACAGCTCGATCTGAACGGCGACGGCCAGGTGACGCTGGAGGAAGCGCGCGAAGGCGTGGCGAAGATGCGCAACACGGCCGCCGCCAAGCTCCAGGAAAAGCTCGGCGGCGCGGATGAAGCCGGCGGCGGCAAGCTGGCGGTCGAATTCCTTTTCAAGCGCCTCGACAAAAATGCCGACGGCAAGCTCACGCCCGACGAACTGACGGACAAGACGTGGTTCGACAAGCTGGACGTGAACAAGGACGGCGCGGTGACTCTCGCGGAAGCCGAACAGGTGCTCGGCAAGACCATCGCCCGCCGCGCGCTCGACCGGAATCTGCCCAAGACCGCGAGCTTCGAGGAGGCGGACATGGCGCCGCTCAAGGAACAGCCACAATTGATCAAGGGCGGCGACCGCGGGGTCGGCCGCCGGGTCGATGATCTCACGCTCCAGAATCGGGAAGGCAAAGACGTGAAGCTCGCCGCGGCACCCGGCGACAAGGCCCTGGTGGTCGCCTTGTTCAGCGCCACCTGCCCGATCAGCAACAAGCTCGGCCCGGAGCTTGCGCGCCTCGAAAAGGAATACACCAGCCAGCACGTGGCCTTCTCCCTGGTGAATATCGCGCCCGAAACGAAGCCCGATGAAGTGCGGAAGTTCATCACCGATTTCGGCCTGACGTCACCGGTGTTCAACGATCCCGCCCAGGCGTGGCAACGCACAGTCGCCGCCACCACTTCCACCGAGGTCTTCGTCCTCGATGCCGCGCGCACGCTCGTCTACCGCGGCGCGATCAATGACCAGTACGGTCTCGGCTATTCCAAAAACGCGCCGACGAAGAACTATCTGCACGAAGCCCTCGACGCCGTGTTGCGCGACAGCACCCCGGCCGTCGCCGCCACCAGCGCCCCGGGTTGCGCCCTCGATGTGCCCATTGCGGCCAAGGCCGCTCCGACCACTCTCACCTACCACCACGACATCAGCCGCATCCTGCAGGCCAATTGCGTGGGCTGCCATCATCACGACGGCATCGCACCATTCTCGCTGGAAACCTACGGCGACGTGGTCGAGCACGCCGGCATGATGAAAAAGCAGGTGACGCGCGGCGCCATGCCACCGTGGTTCGCCGCACCGTCGAGCGACCACCCGCACCAGTGGATGAACGACCGCTCGCTCTCCGAAGCCGACAAGACCGACCTGCTCACCTGGCTCAATTCCGACCGCCCCCAAGGCGCGGCGGCCGATGCGCCCCTCCCGCGCCAGTTCGCCAGCGGCTGGATGATCGGCCAGCCCGACGCCGTCTTCCAGATTCCGCGTCCCGTGCAGGTGAAGGCGGAAGGAGTGATGCCTTACCAAACGGAAGTCGTGGAAACGAATCTCACCGAGGACCGCTGGGTGCGCGGCTACGAAATCCAGCCCACCGACCGGGCCGTCGTGCATCACGTCATCGTGCGCATTCACGCCAAAGGTGCGGCGTTCAAGGAAGCGGGCGAGGCGAGCGAAGGTTTCTTCGCTGCTTACGTCCCGGGCAATAGCTATCGCGTGTTGCCCGAAGGCTTCGCCAAGCTGCTGCCCGCCGGCTCGCGGATCAGCTTCCAGATTCATTATACGCCCAATGGCCACGCCACCCAGGACCAGATCAAGATCGGCCTGCTCTTCGCCGCCCAGCCGCCGCAGTACGAGGTCCACGTCTCGGCCCTCGCCAAGCCCGGCCTCAACATTCCGCCCGGCGACGCAAACCACGTGGAAACCGCCGAGACCGTCATCCCGGCCAACATGATGTTCATGGGCTTCATGCCGCACCTGCACGTCCGCGGCAAAGCCTTCAAATACGAGCTGACCACGCCCGACGGCCAATGCCAGACGCTGCTCGATATCCCGCGCTACGATTTCAACTGGCAGATCCAGTATCAATACGCGCAGCCCAGGTTCGTCCCGGCGGGCAGCAAGGTGCGCATCACCGCCATCTTCGATAACAGCGCGGGCAATCCTGCGAATCCTGATCCCACCAAGACCGTCCGCTGGGGTCCGCAGACTTACGACGAGATGATGATCGGTTACGTCGAGCACTTCACCCCGCGCGCCGGAGCGAACGTCGCGCAGCAGTGAAGGGGTCGACTCTCCTCGCTGTCATTCTGAGCGGAGTGTAACGGAGTCGAAGAACCCCCGCCGCATAACCAACGATGATCTTTGGTAGAGCGACGGGGGTTCCTTCGACTCCGTTACACTCCGCTCAGGATGACAGCAAAGGTGGCCGTCACTAACCCCCCTCCTCCGCCGCCTCGATAACTTCTGCGCCGGCACCGAGGCGCCCAGCTTGCGGCAGATCGCGCCGACCACCACGGAGTCGATCGCCGGTTTCAGCGGCAGAATCTTCAGCCGGGGCCCGGCCAGGCACGCCATGCATTCCGGCACCAGGCAATGCCACGCCCCGCTTCCACCGCGGCGATCAGGCTGGTCACGCTATCGTGCTCCTCGACGATGTGCGGCACGCGGCCCGTCGACGCAAAAACCTTCCCCATCGCCACATGATACTCCGGATAGCCCTCGCGGCTGTAGCCGATGAACGTTCGCCCACCGCTTTTTCCAGCGTGATCGTCCGTTGACGCGCGAAGCGATGGCCCGGCGCCACGGCCACGCCCATCGGATACCGCGCCAATTCGTGAAACCGCAGGCCGCGCATTTGCCCGCCCTCGGGGGCGATGCCGAGAGACACATGCAGCCGACCCTCGCGCAGCCCATCCCAGCATTTCCTCGGTCGAAAGATCGTGCAGCGACACTCGCACGCCCGGCATGGCCGCTTGAAAAACGCCGCAGCGCGCGGGGAAGAATCTGCACGGTGAGCGAAGGCGCATAGCCCACGTGCAATTCGCCGCCCGTCCGCCGGCCACGGCGCGCACCGTCTTGATGGCATCGTCCGCCCGCTGCAGCACCGCCCGCGCTTCGGCCAGGAACACGCGCCCGGCATCGGTCAGCCGCACGGATTTCGCGGTGCGCTCCAGCAGCGGCAGCCCGAGCTCGTCTTCGAGATCGTGGATCTGCCGGCTCACCGCAGGCTGGGCCACGTGGAGCTTCGCCGCGGCCCGCGTTACGTTCTCCTCCTCGGCGGCGGCGACGAAATAGCGAAGATGTCGAAGTTCCATGGGTGCCTCCGAGCATGCCTTTCGGCATCGTAAGGCAAGGAACATGGTATTTCCGCCCTCCCCCGTGCCGGACGTATGCTGCGCCCATGATTACTACACGCAAAGCCAATGAACGCGGCCATGCCGAGCATGGCTGGCTCGACTCTTACTTCTCTTTCAGTTTCGCGGATTACCATGATCCGAAGTGGATGGCTTCCGCAGCCTGCGCGTCATCAACGATGACCTCGTGCTGCCCAAGACCGGCTTCGGCATGCACCCGCACCGCGACATGGAGATCATCACCTACATCCTCAGCGGCCAGCTCGCGCACAAGGACTCGATGGGCAACGGGCGCGTCATCACGCCCGGGAGTTTCAATACATGAGCGCCGGCACCGGCGTGCTGCACAGCGAGCAGAACCCGTCCGGCACCGAAGCCGTGCACCTGCTGCAAATCTGGATTCCAGCCCGACACCAAGGGCGTGAAACCGGGCTACGCCGAGAAGTCGATGAAGAACGCCGAGAGCGGCCAGCTGCATCTCATCACCAGCAAAGCCGGCCGCGACGGTTCGATCGCCATCCACCAGGATGCCGATCTTTATCTCGGCAAACTCGACGCCGGCCAGGGCGTGACCCACACGCTCACGCCGGGCCGCCACGCCTGGGTACACGTCGCCGAAGGGCGAAGTGACGCTCAATGGCCAGACCCTCACCGGCGGCGACGCCGTGGCGGTCAGCAATGAAGGCGCGCTCGAATTGCGCGGCGCGAAGCCCTCGCAAGTCCTGCTCTTCGACCTGAACTAACCAACGGCCAGTGCGTCCCCAGCCGTCATTCCCAGCATGAGCGAAGAATGACGCGCTGGGGTCATGCGCGGCCATCCCTTCACCAACCCAACACACAGTCTCAACCCAAACCAACACACCCCACATCATGCCCAAAATCCTCGTCCTTTATTACTCCATGTACGGCCACGTCGAAACCCTCGCCGGCGCGGTTGCCGAAGGCGCGCGCAGCGTGGACGGGCGCCGAAGTCACGCTCAAGCGCGTGCCCGAAACCATGCCGCCGGAAGTCGCCAAACAGTACGCGCCAAGCTCGACCAGAGCGCTCCCGTCGCCACGCCCGGCGAACTCGCCGAGTACGACGCCATCCTCTTCGGCAGCCCCACCCGCTTCGGCAACATGACCGCGCAGATGCGCAACTTCCTCGACCAGACCGGCCAGCTCTGGATGAGCGGCGCGCTCGTCGGCAAACCCGGCAGCGTCTTCACCAGCACCGGCACGGGCGGCGGCAACGAGAGCACGATCATTAGCTTCGTCACCACCCTCATCCATCACGGTATGATCTATGTGGGCCTGCCCTATTCCTGTCCGGAGCTCGCCGACATCAGTGAAGTGAAAGGCGGCTCGCCTTGGGGCGCGGCCACCATTGCCGGCCCCGACGGCTCGCGCCAGCCGAGCGCCAGGGAACTCGCCCAGGCGCGTTTCCAGGGCAAACACGTCGCCACTATTGCGGCCAAGCTTACCAAGTAATCCATTACCGAATCCCACTATGAAATACGCCATCCTCATCGCGCGCTTTCTGCTCGCCGCCATCTTCATCGTCTTCAGCCTGAATTTCTGGCTGCACTTCATCAATCTGCCCGGGCCGGCCGCCGGCTCACCGGCCGCCACCTTCATGGGAGTGCTCTTCACCACCGGCTATCTGCCGCCGTGAAAGTACTCGAGCTGCTCGGGGGAATCTTCGTGGCCAGTGGGCGCCTCCTCGGCGCCGGTTTGCTCATTCTCGGTCCCATCATCCTGAACATATTGTTCGTCGATCTGTTCCTCACGAAAGCCTTCAATCCGCTGAGTACGCTGGCCGCGATCCTCGCGCTCTTCCTCCTCTGGACGAAACGCGAGCGCTTCCTCGCCTTCGCCACCGCATAAGACCACGCTCATGAATCCGCCTGCCATCGATCCCGGCGTGCGCATCGGCCACGTGCATTTGAAAGTAGCCGATCTCGACCGCGCGCTCGCCTTCTATCGCGACGTGCTCGGCTTCGAAGTTACGCAACGGCTGGGCCGGCAGGCGGCCTTCCTGTCCGCCGGCGGCTATCATCATCATATCGGCCTGAATACTTGGGAAAGTGCCGGCGGTGCGCCGCCGCCGCCCGGCTCGACCGGCCTCTATCACACCGCCATCCTCTATCCCACGCGCGCTCTGCTCGCCGATGCCCTGCGCCGCGTGGTGAAGGCCGGCATCCCGCTGGAAGGCGCCTCGGACCACGGCGTGAGCGAGGCCCTTTACCTGCGCGACCCCCGACGACAACGGCGTGGAACTCTACTGGGACCGCCCGCGCGAGCAGTGGCCGCGCGATGCCGAGGGCGGGATCGCGATGTTCACGCGCCCCCTCGATCTCGAGGCGCTGCTGCGGTCATCGTGAACGTGACGGGAGAACCCGCTCGCGCCGGAGGCGCCCCCTTCAACCCCGTCATTCTGAGCTTGCGAAGAACCTCTGATCTTCTGCCTTTCTTCGCCGATCGGGCAGGAGATGACGCCAAGCTTGCACGGCTGACCACGTGACAGATGCCAGAGCGAAATCAGAGGTTCTTCGCAAGCTCAGAATGACGGGTTGGACGGAGCACGCGCCATCCAAGTTCGGGGACGCTGACGGAGCAGCGCCCTCCAAGCTAAGGCCGCGGCGCGACCTTCCGCATCGCGAAGTCGTACGCGCCGAGAAGACGCTCCTGGTAGTGCTCCCAGGTAAAATTCTGCACGACCCGTTCGCGGGCCGCCGCGCCCATGGTCTTCACAAGCTGCGGGTCGTCGTAAAAGGCCTTGATCGCTTCCGCCAGGGCTCCCTTGTCGCCGCAGGGAATGACCTTGCCATTGAGGCCGTCGATGACCACATCGCCCGCTTCGCGGGTCGTGATCTGGGCCAGGCCGCAGGCCGCCGCATCGTAGGTGACCTTGGCGCTCCCCTCGCAGGTCGAGGGAAAGATATGGATGCTGGCCCTGCCGCAGATAGTCTTCCGGATTGCGCACGTAACCGGCCAGCGTGACATCCGGTCCGCCGTACTGCCGGAGCGCTTCCTCGATCTCCTGGTGCACCGCTCCGACCAGCACCAGTTCGGCGTTCTTGAGTCCGAGGCTGCGCCAGGTTTCCAGGAGCAAATCGACTCCCTTCCGCTTGATGAGCGCACCGACAAAGACCGCCCGGAATTTCTCCGGATGGACGCCGGGGGTGAAGCGCACGACATCCGTGCCGCGCGGCAGGGAATACAGCTTTTCCCGAGGCACTCCGGCGGCCAGAAACGTATCCGCCGCGCATTCCGAGAGCACGAGGATCACGTCGGAGAGATCGTATTCCTCCATGATCTGCTGGCGGGTCGGCGAGAGCCTCTCGAACCAGCGCCGGGGAAAAGGCAAGGCGTCCCGCTCGCGCTCGCTCTTCGTCTTGTCGGGCTTTTGCCGGCCCTTGTTGCGGTGCCACGTCGGGATCTCCAGCACGGTCGGTATCCCCCGGCGGCGCGCTTCACGGAAGGTGCGCACGCAATCTCCCGACCAGCTATGCACCAGATCGTAATCACCACGGGCCAGTTGCCGCGCACAGATCCAATCGAGATACTGCTTCTTCGCGCCGTAATAGTAGCGGGTCTGCAGAAACGACATCAGCCGCACCGGGTGCCACCGGAGGCTGCGAATCAACGACCCGGGGATCTCGCGCTGCCGGTTGTCATAGGCCACGGCGCCGCCCAGGATGCCGGCCCGCCATGCACCCTGGACCGCCTCGAAGGAATCGAGATCCAGGCCGCTCCCACCGATCCGGGCGGAAATCGAGAAGAGGAGTTTTTCGCGGCAGAATCCGTTGGGCACCCCGGGATTTTTCACCCCCACCGCCACCGGCAT
>JBBCHV010000031.1:0-33479 GCA_037200205.1 Chthoniobacter sp. | reverse complement strand
TGCTCCCCGCCTTTTCCATGAGCTACCGTATCAAGACCCACGGACGCATTGGTGCCGAATTGCAGCGGGTCGCGGACCAGGAAATCGCCGCGGCCCAGGTGCAGTTGCATGCGCTGGATCGGTCCGGCGTCACCGGGGCCATCCACGAAGCCCGCAAGCATTTCAAAAAACTCCGCGCCCTGGTGCAAGCTCCTGCGCGAGCCCCTGGGGGTGAAGGCGGTGCAGGCCGAGCAGAAGTTCTATCGCGACGCCGGCCGCGAGTTCCAGCGGCTCCGCGATGCCCAGGCGCAGACCGCCACGCTGGAGGCCCTCGCCGAGCGTTTCTTCGAAACCCGGCGGCCACCCATCGTGCTCGCCGCCCAGCGTGTGCTCGCGATCGAGGAGCAGCGCGCCCGCCGGGCGCTGGCGAAAAAAGGCGGCGGCGACGCGGTGCTCGACGGCTTGCGGGCCGCCCGCTTGCGCGTGGCGGGGTGGCAGCTCGACGACTTTCGCTGGAAGGAGCTGCGCACCGCCCTGCTCCGTGGCTATCGCCGGGCACACGCCACCTGGCGCCACGCCTGCGCCGAGCCGACACCGGCCTCGCTCCACCAGTGGCGCCGTCGCGTCAAGGATCTCCTCTATCACATCAGCCTGTGCCACAGCGCGGCGCCCGATTTCATGGAAGAACTGGCCGGTGAACTCGAGGTCCTCGGCGAATTTCTCGGTGACGATCACGATCTCGTCGTCCTGCGGCAATTGCTCGAACGGCACCCGCGCGACATCCCTGCCGGGAACGCGCGCGATGCTTTTTTCGAGATGCTCGCCCTGCGCCGCGAGGAATTGCTCGACGCCGCCTTCGATCTGGCCGGTCGCGTCTTTCTCGAATCCCCGAGGGAGTTTATCGAGGCCCTCGATGAGCGGCGCGACGATCGCCGCCAGCGTCGCAAAAAAGAGCGGCGCATCGCCGAACGCCTCGTCACCCAGGACTGAGGGGGGTGTGATTGAAAGTGGTGCCAGAGAGGTGAGACAAAGGTGTGTACTTTTGAGGAGAGGTGCTTAAATATGCTGGTCCATGAAAACACCGCATGGCCCGCCGTCCGAAGCACGGCGCGAAAAACGATTATTGGAGAAGCTAGTCATTCGTCGCCGTTCGCGCACCCTACCGGCGTCGTCCATGCATCACCACCCGTTCCGCCTCCGCCTCCTCGCCGGACTCGCCGCCCTCCTGCTTGCCTCCTGCGCGAGCGTCCCGCCCTCGATGCCAGCGGACCCGCTGCACCCGGGCCTGCCGCCGGATACGACTTTCGACCGTGGCCTCGGCACCGATCGCGTGCTCTGCCTGCGCCTTCAGGGCGAGCAGGGCGACCGGTGGCGTTTCCTCGTCGATTCGGGTTCGCCCATCACCATCTTCGACCGCTCCCTGCGTCGCAAGCTGGGTCCGGCCATCGGCACGGAACCGGTGCAATACGCCTGGTCCGGCACCGCCATGCTGCAAGTCCACAACGCGCCGCGTCTCTTCTTCAGCAATACCCTGCTGCTCACGGGTCCGCGGGTGTGGAGCGACGATCTGCGGAAGGTGTGGGCGGGGCGCGGCGTCGACGGCATTCTCGGCCTCGATTGCCTGCGGCACTACTGCGTACAACTCGATTTTCCCCATCACACCATCCGCTTCCTCGATCCCGAGCGCACCGCCGGTCCCGAACTGGGCCGCCCCTTTCCGCTCTACACGCTGGTCAATAGCGTTTTCGTCCAGGGCGATCTCCTCGGCGCCGGCCCCACGCTCTACCAGGTGGATACCGGCTGCACCGTGGATGCGGTCATGAAGCCCCCCCTTTTCCAGCGGGCCTGGGGATTGCAGCAAGCGGATTGGGTCCGGCAATTCCCTTCCGGCGAAGGCCAGCCCGTCGTCGAGGCGGGCTTCCCGCGCGGCACCTTCGGCGGCGAGACCTACACCAAGCTCATCATCGACTCCGCCAATCATAACTTCCTCGGCTTGCGCTTCCTCTCCCGCCACGTCGTCACGCTCAATTTTCCGAAACATACCATGTACCTGCGCCCCGCCACTCGAAGCGGCCCGAGTTGAACCGCCGCCGCCATCTCGCAAAATAGCGCACATCCGCGAGGATTCGCGAGTTCCTCCTCCCACCGCCCTTTTCGTACTTTTTCGTGCCTTTCGTGGACCCCTCTTGGGAGCGGCTTCGCCGGGCGGGAAGTTCTGCATTAAAATGCCGGTAGTCATCAAAACCCGTGTCACATCGTAACGTTCCCGTGGCTCCGCGACCCACGCTTTACATTGCCCGGTCGACCAGCGCAGCATTACTGCCACCGCCGCGCCGACCGCGCGGAATTGAAACGGTACCATGACGCCCTTCCGCTTCTCCAAGGCTCTGCTGCTGGTGGCGGTGTCGCTACTGGCCATCGCGACCGGCGCATGCGCGGGCCCGGAACAGCAATTTCCGGATTACAATTTTGCGATTACTCCTCCGGATGGCTGGGTGGACATCACCTCCACTACCCACCAGAAAGGGCTCATCGTGGCCTTCAGCGCGCCCGACCGTTCGCGCGCCGCGTTCGTTCTTTATGACGACCGACTCACCCACCCCTCCGAGCTGGACGATCATTTTGTGGAGGAGTTCGAAACGGCCTCCGAGACCTCGGGGCTCGGCAAGCGGCTCTCCAGCCGATTCGTTTTGATGCAGGGGATCAAATGTTATGAGCGGACCGGCGCGCCCTTGGTGCGAGGAAGGATCTTCTCCATGATCTCCCGCACCATTCCCATGCAGGGCCGGCTTTTTGGCCTGCAGGGATTTCGCTTCACCGGCGGCAACGCAGACGATGACGCGGAGATTCGTCAATTCATGGAAAGCTTCCGCTTTCTCAAGCTGCCGTCCCGGTCGTGGTGGCACCCGCCGTCACCCCGGAACCCGCGGTGACTCCGGGTCCCGTCGTCGCCAAAAGGGCGGCGGAGATGAACGAAGCGTTTCAACGGGGTCGGGATTTCGGAAAAGCGCTGGTCTACATACTCGTCCTGACCCTCCTCGTAGGGGCGGTCGTCGGTATCGTCTGGTTTGTCTCGCATCGAGGTCAATCCCGCCCGTCGCCTACGCGCCTGCCACCCCGTTCTCCTCCTCGCCCTCCGCCACTACCCACCGCGCTTTCCACCTCACTTCCCCCGCGGGTCACCGATCCGTCTCCTCCCTCTCCGCCGGCCAACGGACAGCCGTCAACCGCTCCGCCGGCGCAGAAACCCGCGCGAGTGAATCCGCCTTTGTCGTCCGTCATCCGCCCCCGCCAGAGGCACATGCGGGAGTGAGAGCGCTTTGCCTCACGCGGCCACGGGAACCAGCATCGGCGGACTGTTCGGCCGGCGAATCTCCGGTGTGCCGCAGAGGCGCTTCGAAAGATCGATCGGGTCGCCCACGCGGCATTTTGCGGGGTCCACTTGGTACGACCACACTTCGAACCAACCCAGGCTGGCCGCGCCGTAGCAGGTCGAAAACGCGCAACTGGATGCATCGTAGCCCGCCGAGATGCGCACCCGGCCGGTGCGCGGTCGGTTGAACCGCGCGTCAAACACCTGCCAGCGACCGCCCATGAACACCTCGAAATACGCATGGAAATCCATCGGCGTCCCCGGGTCGAAGCAGGCGATGTCCGGCACATAGCCGCTCACGTAACGCGCCGGCAGATTGAAGGTGCGGCACAGTGCCACGCCGCAATGGGCGAAATCCCGGCATACCCCGTAGCCGCGCTCGATCACATCGTGCGCGGTAAGGTCCGGGCTGCCCGAGCCGGTGCGGTACTCGATATTCTCGTGGATCCAGTCGCAGATGGCCGTGACCCGTTCCACGCCCTGCCGATAGCGGCCAAACTTCTGCCAGGCAAAGTCCTGCAACTTGTCGCTGTCGCAATAGCGGGAGGGGAAGGTGTAGCGCAGCAGGCTTGGGGCGAGCTTTTCGGGGTCGATTGGTCGATCGAGATGGACCACGTCTTCGCTGGCCGCGGGGACGAAGGCGATCGCATCGTAGACCAGCGTGGTTAAGCCGAGGGGAAGATTGAGCCGCAAGGTGGTGTTCCCGTGCTCGTCCTCAAATTCATTCGCCGCCTGGATGGGCGAGATATCGAGCAGCTCCTGTGCGACGAGTTGGTAGGCATCGTGACGCGGCTTGAGATTGAGCAGCATCGAGGCCTTGAACGCGGAGTTATAAGTCAGCTTGCAGCCGATGCGTACGGCCAGTTCCAAGGGCAGAATGGGAGATTCGGGGGTTTCGTTCATAAAGGGACTGGAGGAAGAGGCCGCCCAGAAGAGGGCGGGGTTGTTCGGGGGGTTGACGACTTGGCCGGGAAATCAGGCTAGTCGCGATTGACTTCGGATCTTGTTGGCGCGGCCGGCCCGCGCGGTGCGCCGTTGCCGATCCTCCTTTTCCCGCATCTCCGCGAGCCGGTGCCCGTGGAGGAGGTTGGCAGCCTCCGTTTCGGAAAGTCCCAGGATGACAGCGACCGCCTCGGGCGATTGCGAAAGCAGCTTCATGGCGACGACCAGTGTTCTAGGAGTGAACCAGGCCCCAGTCCTCGGCGCCCATGGCCAGCACGCTCGCCCGCAACTTGCGCACCGCCAGTTCCAGGCGGGTCTTGATCGTGCCCAGGGGGATGCCGGTCTTGGCCGAAATCTCGCGCTGGCTCAGTCCATTGTAGAACGCCAGTTGGACGGCTTCCTTCTGCGCCTCGGGCAACGCACTCATCACTGTTCCATGATCCTGGCGCGATCCGAAGACATCACGTCCTCATCGGCGCCCGAGACGTTGGTCGGCTGCGCACTGCTTTCGACGTGCAACCGCAGGCGTTCTTCGGCGCGGTCATAGGCCTGGCGGCGGCGCACGCGATCGATCGCGCGGCGACGGGCCATGGTGACCAGCCAGCCGAGCACTTTGCCTTTCGTCTCCTCGTACGATTGGCAGCGATTCCACGTTTCGGTCATCACTTCCTGCACGAGGTCGTCGACGTCCGCGTCGTTGTGCACGACCCGGGAAATGACGGTGCGAAGGATTCCCTGATGCCGGCGGAGCAAGGTGCTCAGCGCCGTCTCGTCTCCGCCGCGGATGCGGGTCATGAGTTGTTCGTCGGTCGCTTCCGTCGCGATGGAGAAGGCGGCCATTTGGTGAGTATCGATTTCGTAGAGCATGGTAGTGGGTTGGTTGTTGACCTTCCTTTTGCTTTCCCCATGCCAACGTGCCCTTACTCTGGAAAAGCAGCCAATTGGCTACATTTCGTGTCTTCCCCTGAAACAAATGTGTCTTACATTCATACACTGTCCAAACGCCGACAAACCACGGTGAAAAGGAGCGGAAAAAACGGGCGAGGGACGGATTCGCCGCATTTTGGCCATTTTTAATGAATATTCCGCTACACAGCCCATGCACCCCACGCAGCCTTAGGTGCCGACCCATTTTCAACCGCCGCCCGAGGCTGCGCCGGCAGGGGTCTCCGCCGGGAAATCAAGCCGCCTTAAGGTGCCTTAAGCCAATTCAAGGTTGGCGTTTTTTATTTCCGCGCCGACGTGAGGCCAAAAAGGCGCCTGCCTTCCGCACCGCCTCTCCAGCCGATCCGCTCGTTTTTCCATTCGCAGGCTCCGGCGGAAGCGTATCATGAGGCATGGAACTCGATCTCGAAGGTCAACATGCCGACCGCGCTTATGCGGTGCTCGCTTCACTCGTCACTCCGCGGCCGATCGCCTGGGTCACCACGCTCAGCCCGGAAGGTGCGGTCAATGCCGCGCCCTTCAGCTTTTTCAACGTGCTCGGCGGGGATCCGCCCATCGTCGGCTTTTGTCCGGGGGATCGCGAAGAGGGCGTGCCCAAGGACACGGCGCGCAATATACGCCTGACCCACGAGTTCGTCGTGAACCTCGTGGACGAAGACCTCGCCGAGGCAATGAACAAGACCGCCGCTTCCGTGCCCTATGGCACGAACGAGCTCAGCCTCGCCGGCCTCACGGCGGCGGCTTCGTCGGTGGTGAAGCCGCCGCGCATCGCCGAAGCGCCCGCGAGCCTGGAGTGCGCGGAGTGGGGCACGCTCCAGATCGGCGACAACCGCCTCATCATCGGCCTGGTCAAGCGCGTGCACGTCCGCGACGCGCTCTTCGACCCGGAGACGATGCGGATTCGCGCCGAAGAGTTCCACGTCATCGGCCGCATGGCCAGCCCGCATTGGTACACGCGCACACGGGATCGATTCGAGATGGTGCGCCCGCAGTAGCGGCGTCTCCGGCGGCGGTCGCTCCTTTACACGAGCTGCGCGATCTCGCGGTTCGCTTTGCGCAGCTTGCGGCAGAGGTCGAGGCTGAGATTCTCGAGGATGTGGATCTTGATTTTCGGATGCACGGCGCCCAGCGCGGCGAGCTTGCCGATCGTCAGCAGATCGCAGGCGACCTCCGTATCGGCGATGATCGTGGCGCTGCGCGGCGCGTGGTCGATCATGGCCATTTCGCCAAACGCCATGCCCGGTGAAAACGTGGCCAGGCGCTTGCGGCGGCCGTCGTCCAGCGGGAGGAAGACGCTGACCACGCCACGCGTGAGGAGAAAGAGTTCGCGCGCCGGTTCGCCCGCCTGGATGATGATTTCGCCCACCGCATAAGTGCGGCGCTCGAAGAATTTCTGGACGACCGCCACTTCCTCGCGGTTCAAGCCGTTGAGCAATTCATAGCGGGTGACCGCGATGCTGGTGTCCGGAACACTCGGCATGATGCGCGCCAGCAGCCGGTCTTCACACCATTGCAGCGCGGCATCGAGCTCGTCGAAGGTGCGGAAGAGATCGTCGGAGCGATCGCCCAGCCGGGTGCGAATGAGCCGGCGAAGCGGAGAATTATTGGCGAGCCCGGTGAAGAGGACGATGCAGCCGGCGGTGTGCAGGCTGCAGAGGATGTCGTGAAACAGATGGCCCGCGCTTTCGTTGATCGAAACGACGTAACGGAAATCGAGAATGAGACATTCCAGCCCCGCGCATTCCGTCAGGGCGCGCACCACGTACTCGGCGGTGGCGAAGACGAGATTCCCCTGGAGCTGGAAGACCTGGATGCGGCGCCCGTGCTCGCGCAGGATTTCATTCTCCGGCAGGGAACGCACGCGGCTGGAATTGAACTCCGCGGCATTGAGCCGCAACCGGACGACCGACTTGCCGATGCCGGGCCGGTTGAAGAGATGCAGATCCCAGCGCCGCGACAGCGCGCTGCACACGCGGACGCCGCGCACACTGTTGCCCTTGGCATCCAGCCGCGGCGAAAAGACACCGATCCCGAGCTGGCCGGGAAGAACGGCGATGACACCGCCGGCGACGCCGCTTTTCGCCGGCATGCCCACGTCATAGAGCCATTCGCCGGCGTAATCGTACATGCCGCAGGTGCCCATCACGCCCAGCACGTTCTCGACGTATTCGCCGCGGATGGCCTGCTCGCCGGTGAGGGGATTGACGCCGCGATTGGCCAGCGTGGCCGCCATGGTGGCGAGGTCGCGGCAGTGGCCGAGGATGGAGCACTGCTGAAAGTAGGTCTCCACGATGGGCATGGGGTCCTGCTCGATCACATTGAAATTGCGCAGCATGAAGCCGATGGCGCGGTTGCGATGGCCGGTGGCGCTCTCCGACGCGTAGACCCCCTCATCCACCTTGAGCTCGCGCCCGGCGTAGCGGCCGAACATTTCCAGGATGCGAGCGAGGCGCACCTGCGGCGTGCGGCCTGCGATCAAGCCCGTGCTGGCGATGGCGCCGGCATTGATCATCGGGTTGCGCGGTGTTCCGCTGGTGGGATCGAGCGAGATGGAATTGAAAGCGTCGCCGGTGGGCTCGACGCCGACCTTTTTCAGGACCTCGGCGCGGCCCTGGTCCTCGAGCGCAAGGCCATAGACGAACGGCTTCGAGATGGATTGGATCGTGAACTCCTGGCGGGAGTCGCCGGCCTCGTAGATTCCACCGTTGGTGGTGACGATACAGATGCCGAACCACTCGGGATTGGCCTTGAGCAGTTCTGGAATGTAGGAGGCGACCGCGCCGTCGGTGATGCTCAAAAATTTGCGATGCAGTTCCTCGAGCTGATCGCTGATGGGAGAAGAGGTGAGCGAGATTTTTTCCGCGGTCATGGCACGTCCGGTGGGCGGATGGCGCGGACGGACTGGCGAATGAAAGGAATCGCGGGACTATCACAAGCCCGAACACAAATCCGCACTTGTGAAGACCCCCCGGCCCTCGCCAACTTCCGTCCCCATATGACCGCGCTTTTCCGTCGATCGCTTCTTTGCTCCCTGGCGCTGCTGCTCTCGCCCGTGCAGGCCGCACCGTCTGCGACGACCGAACCGGCGTTGGGCGCTTACCACTGGGCGAATGGGACGAAAGGCGTGGATGCCTTCGCCGCGTGGCTCGGACGGCCCACCGTGTGGGGGCTCGATTTCATCGGCGGCGAAACCTGGGACAACGTGGGCTGGCCGACCTGGTGGCTGGAGACGTGGGGCCGGTGGGTGAACGCGCAGCCGGGGCGGCGCCTGGTGCTGTCGGTGCCGATCCTCGCCGGCCCTCCCGATGGCAGCGGCCCGAAGCAAGGCAGCAAGGGGGTGGGCGAGCCGGTGTCGCTGGAGAAAGGCGCGCACGGCGATTACAACGCTTACTTCCACGATCTCGCGGAAAACCTCGTCCGCCATCGACTGGCCGACACGATCCTGCGCCCGGGGTGGGAATTCAACGGCGGCTGGTACGCCTGGCACGCGAAGGGCCAGACCGGGGCCTTCGCCGAGTACTGGCGGCAGATCGTCAAGACCATGCGCGCCGTGCCGGGCGCGGAGCATTTGCAGTTCTGCTGGAACCCGACCCTGGGCGATCAGGATTTTCCCGCGGACGAAGCGTGGCCGGGCGATGCGTTCGTGGACTTCGTGGGCGTGGATGTTTACGACGAGACGTGGAATGCCAATACCTATCCGTGGCCGGCGAAGGCGACCGCGGCGGAGATCGACGCCCGGCACCGCAAAGTCTGGGACGAGTGGATCATGAACAGCGCGCGAGGGCTGAAATTCTGGACGCAATTCGCGCGCGAACATCACCGGCCGCTCGCCATTCCCGAATGGGGAGTGTGCTGGGCCGACCACGGCCACGGCGGCCTCGACGATCCCTACTTCATCGAGCAGATGCACGCCTTCCTCCACGACCCCGCGAATGGCGTCGCCTTCGATTGTTACTTCGACATCAACAATTCGGACCATCACCACGAACTCTCCCCCGGTATCCCCGGCACCGGGCAAAAGGAAGGCACCGAATTCCCGCAATCGGCGGCCCGATTCCGGACGTTGTTCGGCGCCGGCGCGAAACCGTAGGAGCGGTCGCGGAAGATGCTGACAGCCGCCCCGGCTTTCTTTAGACGACGGGGATGCGCATTCCTCCCCTCGCCGCGGTCCTCGCCCTTTTGCTCTGCGCCTGGCGTGTCCAGGCGGCGGAGACGTGCGACGTGCTCGTCTACGGCGCCACGCCTGGCGGCTTGAGCGCCGCGCTCGCCGCCGCGCGCGAAGGCGCCTCCGTCGTCGTCCTCGAACCCACCAAATGGCTCGGCGGCATGGTCACCGGCGGACTCGCCAGCACCGATGTCGGCAATGAAAAAGTCATCGGCGGCATCGCCCGCGAATTCTTCACCCGCGCCGCCGCCAGCAAGCCCGGCACGCCCCTGTGGTACGCTGAGCCGCAGGTGAACATGGCCACCTTCAAAGCTCTGCTCGCGGAAGCCAAAGTGCGCGTGATCCCCGAGCGCAGCCTCAAAGCCATCTCCCGCGACGGCGACCGCATCGAATCCCTCCTGGCCAGCGACGGCACCCGTTACGAGGCGAAGATCTTCATCGATGCCACCTACGAAGGCGACCTCCTCGCCCGCGCCGGTGTCAGCCACATCATCGGCCGCGAAAGCCGCGAAGTCTACGGCGAGCCTCTCGCCGGCTTCCAGCCCGCGCCCCTGCGCCCGCGCACCGTCGAGCAGATGGCCCTCGACTCCCCCTCCATCGGCGGCCCCAAGGGCGCGCTCAACTATGTCCACGGCACCCCCGCAAAAATCTCCGCCCTCGATGTCGCCGGCCTCCCCCTGCCCGGCGTGCACAGCCGCTGGTCCGAAGTCGGCGAGGGCGACTCCCGCACCCAGGCCTACAATTTTCGCGTCATCGTCACGCGCACCCCGGAAAATCGCATCCCCTTCCCCAAGCCCGCGCACTACGACCCCATGCGCTTCGAGCTGCTCGCCCGCACCATCGCCGCCTTCCCCGGCATTCGCTTCAGCAAGCTCGTTTACCTCGGCCCCATCGCGAATGGCAAATTCGACGCCAACGCCATCGGCCTCGTCGTCGGTACCGACCATGTCGGCGCGAATTACCAGTACCCCCGACGGCGACGAGGACGTGCGCGCCCACATCTGGCGCGATCACGTCGATTACGTACAAGGCTTCTTCTGGTTCCTGGCGAACGATCCGCGATCGCCCGCCGACCTCCGCGCCCAGGCCAGGGAATGGGGCCTGGCGAAAGACGAATTCACCGACAACAACCACTGGCCCTACGCCCTCTACGTCCGCGAGGCCCGCCGCATGATCGGCGAATACGTGATGCGCCAGGACGATTGCACCCAGCACCTCACCAAGCCCGACTCCATCGGCATGGGTTCCTTCATCATGGACTCCCACGCCGTCCAGCGCCTCGTCGACCACGACGGCAGTGTCATCGACGAAGGCAACTTCGACATGCCCGTGCGCCCCTACCAGATCCCCTACCGCAGTCTCGTCCCGCAGCGCAGCCAGTGCGAAAACCTGCTCGTCCCTGTCTGCATGTCCGCCTCCCACGTCGCCTACGGCTCCATCCGCATGGAGCCGCAATTCATGATCCTCGGCCAAGCCTGCGGCCTCGCCGCCGTCCAGGCCCTGCGCGCGCAGAAAGCCGTGCAAGACATCGACGTCGCCGCCCTGCAAGCGAAGCTGCGCGAGCAAAAGCAGGTGCTCGACCTCCCCCTCCCTCCCGGCAGCGTCGCGCTCCAGGACCTGCCCGGCACCGTGGTCGACGACGCCGACGCGCAGTTCACCGGCGAATGGACCGGCAGCAGTTCCTCCGGCGGCATCCAGGGCGTGTATCATCACGACGGCAACGAAGCCAAAGGCACCAAGACCGCCCGCTTCGAGACGCGCCTGCCAAAGGACGGCAAATACGAAGTGCGCTTCGCCTACACCACCGCGCCCAATCGCGCGACCAACGTCCCCGTTACGGTCATCTCCGCCGACGGCGAAAAAACCATCACCGTGAACGAAAAGGAAGTGCCCGCCATCGACAAAACCTTCGTCTCCCTCGGCACCTTCCGCTTCGTCGCCGACCAACACGGCATCGTGACGGTCAGCACCACCGGCACCGACGGCTACGTCGTCGTGGATGCCGTGCAATTCCTGCCCGCAGACTGAGCGCGCTTCGCACGGCACCTTCCCGCGCGAAGCGCTCGTTCCCAAGTTGCACCTCGGAACGGGTAAAAGATTGTGCGCGGGCGCACGTCCGGCAACGATAGGCCGTTCGTGTTCCTCGCCCCCTGCTTATGATGACTCGCGCCCCGCTTTTGGTGATATTGCTCCTGCTTCTGGCGACACCTGCGGCGCGGCTGCCGGCGCAGCCACTCGCTGGTGATTTGTCGTCCCCGAATGACGGGCCGCTGAATTTTCACGTCCGGGCGGTGCCCGACCTGTGGCACGATGCTGTGGTCGGCGCGCATCTGCAGGGCTCCGCGTTCACGGTCATGCTCCAAGACAAGCGGACCGGGCGGGTGCCTTATGAATTGAAGGTGGAGGGGACCGTCGGCAGCGACGTGACCATTCGTGAACACTACGACGGGCTGAAGCTTCACGCCGTCGCGTGGGCGCCAGCCGCGCGGTAAGCCAGACACTCGACCGCGGAGTGGGGCAGCACGAATATTTTCACGCATTCCGGCAATGCGACCTGGCGGCAGGACAACTGCCGGAACACTTGCGTTCCCAAGTTGCCACGAGCGACCACGACCCGACGGCCGGGAGTCAGTTCGTCAGGAGGCCTTCGAGACGGGCGAGCCGCTTCGCCCGGCTGTCGAAACTCCAAAACGTCTCGCAGCCAAGCAGGAGCGCGGAGGCGACGTGCAGCAAATCGTAGGTGCGGAAGCCATGGCGCGCGGTATGACGCAAGGCCAGTGATTCGAATTGTGCCACGAGGCCGTCCAGGTCGATCTCCCGACGCTTCAAAGCGCGCCCGGCCCGTAAATCGTCGCGAAAGGACGCGTGCGCCGCGGCAGCCAGTTCCGGCGTCACTCTCGCCTGCCCGCTGGTGCGCGCCGTAAACACGTATTGCTCGAAGGCATTGATCAGTTCCACCCTCAGCAGCCACGTCACCGGCACGGGCAACTCGCCAGCCCTTCCCGCTTGATCCATCAGCTCCCGTGCATCGACCGTTCCTTCGAGCGGAAGATAGGCGCGAGCCAGGAAATTGGTATCGACATATAGAGCCATCTATTCGCCGCGCAGAGCCCGGTCAAAGCGCGCCTGTGCGCGGCGATTCAGCACTGGCTCACCGCCGGTCAGTGCTTGAATGCGCCGCCAATGCGCTTTCATCCCCGCCAGCGGATCAGCGGTTTTCACTCTCGCCGCTTTCGCCGAGCGTGCCGAAACTTGCACCCCGTCCAAACGCGCCGTCAGACGTTCCAGCAACTGACGCTGTTGCTTCGGCGGCAACGCGGCGGCGGCAGCTTCGATTTCAGCGAGCGTGTTCACACCCCTACTGTATAGACCCAGCACTCTTCCATCAAGTCTCCCGGAAGCCGTCCTGGAGGCAGCCCCATTGCCGTCCCGGCCATGGCCCGCAAACTGGCCGTGCTCTACTGCAACCTCTTCACCAAGACCTCGCCTCTGTCGAAGAGGGCGTGCGGCAATACCAGGAAAAATGCCGCCAAAGCCTTCGGCTTCACCCTGGCTCCCCCCGGCGTCACACTGAGTTTCTTTGGGAACTGGCGAAGGATGAACGCCATTTTTGGATCTCCGGCGAATCCCGTTTATTTGACCGGCCGCGATCCCAAAATGAGGATATCCACCAGTCTCCGGGCGCTTTGCTGCCAGTCCGGACTGGTGGCGACGTTGGCGACGCCGACCAGCGCGCGGAGCAGGTCGATGGCATCCAGGTCCTTGCGGATGTCACCGCTTTTGACCGCGCGTTTGACCAAGGCGCGGACCGCCTCCCAGATTTGGCCGTAAGAAGCTTCGTAGAGCTTGTGCGGATCGTCGAGCAACGCGTTCAGGGCGGGCGCGATGATTTGCTTATCCGCGATGTAATCGACGAACAACATCATCCAGGCCCGGAGTGCTTCGACCGGAGGCAAGGTGTCCGCAAATCCCTGCCCGGCCTTGGCCAATTTCTCTGTGCCGGCCTGATACACCGCCTTCAAAAGTTCCTCCCGCGAAGGAAAATGGCGATAGAGGGTGCCCGGCCCGACCCCGGCCTGTTTGGCGATGTCGTCGAGGCTCGCGTTGGCTCCAGACCGGGCAAACGCCTCCTTCGCCACGAGGAGAATGCGCGCGCGGTTTTGCCGGGCGTCGGAACGGGGTTTTCGCGGGGGAGAGGGTGAATGTTTGGTAGCCATTTAAAAAGCACTTGCAAGCGGAGACAGTCTCCGCTTAATCTCCAACCGGAGACTGGCTCCGGTTTAGCGGGTTCCTGCAGTGCCCGCAAGATTGGCGCCGGTCGAAATGTTCCACCATTCCACGAAGGAGAAATAACCATGCGTATTTTTGTCACCGGAGCCACCGATTTGTCGGGAGTCATGTCGTGCAGGAGTTGATCGCCGCGGGACATCCAGTCCTGGGCCTGGCGCGTTCCGAAGCAGGCGCTCAAGCACTGGCCGCCATGGGAGCCGAGGCGCATCGAGGAACTTTGGAAGATATCGAAAGTCTAAAGAGCGGGGCCGCAGCCGCGGATGCGGTGCTTCACTTGGGATTCAACCATGATTTCTCCACCATCCTGGAAAATTTCAAAACGGACCAACGGGCGATTGAAGCATTGGGCTCCGTGCTCGCTGGTTCCGATCGACCCTTGATCGTGACAGCGGGAACGGCCGGACTGGCGGGCCGTGGCCAGGTGGCGACGGAAGAGAGTGTCTTGCCGCCGGATTATCCCATTCCCCGCGTTTCGGAACAAACCGCCCTTGCCCTGCTTTCGAAGGGCGTCTGCGCGGCGGTGATGCGCCTTCCGCAGGTGCACGATACCGTCAAGCAGGGACTCATCACCTTTGCCGTTGCGACCGCGCGGGAGAAAGGGTTTTCCGCCTACGTGGGCGATGGGACGAACCGCTGGGCGGCGGGGCCGGTGCACGCCGTTGCCCGTCTCTACCGGCTCGCCGTCGAGAAACCGGAAGCGGGCGCCAAATGGCACGCGGTAGCCGAAGAGGGCGTGCCATTCCGCGACATTGCCGAGAGCATCGGCCGGGGCTTGGGCGTGCCGGTGAAGTCGATCTCTGCCGAAGAAGCAGCCGCCCATTTCGGATGGTGGGGCGCATTCGCCGGCGCCGACCTTCTGGCCTCCAGCGCCATCACGCAGCAGAAACTCGGCTGGAAGCCGACCGGCCCGGGGCTGCTCGCCGATCTGGAGCAGATGGATTACTCTCCAGTTGCATAAGACGCTCATCGCTTTGCGCCCACGTGGCGCTGGAACGTGTCAGGCACTTTGGGCGGCAAGGATGATCAGAGTAACGCCGACGGCGCTCGATCTTTCAGCCCCCGGTTGCGAGGCACGAACTATCCTGGGTACTCGACAGCGGACGCCCCCGGCCCTGAAAGGGTTGAAGAGTTCTTTGATGGCGGAACTCCATTTGATTCAACGCTTTCAGGGTTGGCCGTGCGGGAGGCATTGGACCCACGGCGGCCCGTGCCTCGCAACCTTGGGGCTCGATGATGAAACGTCGTTGGCGTTTGTCTTCCCGCAAAATCCAAAAGTGCAATGACACGCTCTCGGCAAATGCTTTGATTCCTCCAGACGATTTGCTGAAATACTCTTCGTTGGGCGGGGAAGCATGGCCCGTGTCACGATTTAGTTGCCTCCGCGTTGGTATTTCGAGGAAACCGGGTAGGTTGCGCGAATGCGAGAGCACGCCAACTTCACTCCGGAGCGGAACACGAATGCCAATCCGGCCGGCGAGGCTGCGCGGCAGTGGCGAGCGAGCCTGCCGGGGGAGTTGCGGCAGAGGAGCCTGGTGCGCGGGGGCGTGCTGCTGGTGCTGGCAGCCGTCGGGTATATCGCCTGCATGGTGGGTGCCGTCTGGCTGCCGGGCTTCTTCGGGCGGACCATTTCCTTGTCCCTGGCGCCGCTGATGATCGGCAGCTTGTTTATCATCGGCCATGATGCGGCGCACAACAGCTTCACGCCCTACGGCTGGCTGAACCGGCTGCTCGGGCGGCTGGTGCTGCTGCCGGCCTGGCATCCCTACACATCCTGGGTTTATGCGCACAACACCCTCCACCACGGCGGCACGAATCTGCGCGGCAAGCACCCGGATTTCACGCCGCTGACCCGCGAGGATTACGACCGGCTGCCGCGCTGGCGCCGGCTGCTGGAAAAGCTCTATCGCTCACCGCTGGGCCCCGGCTTCAGCTATCTCATCGGTTTTTACTTCGGCTACATTCTCTTTCCGGGCCCGGAGCGTCGCCCGCCATTGCGCCGGCAGTTCGCGTGGGATCGATTGCTGGTGTTCGGGTTCCTGGCCCTGCAAATCCTCGGGATAACGCCGCGCCGATCAAGCCCATGGATTTCGAACGGTTCTCCTTGGTCGTGACGTCGGCGATGCAGGCCATGCCGGTGGCAATATTCCCGCCGCTGATGCCGTCGATGATGCGCCCGAGGAGCAGCATCCAGTAGGCATGGGCCGAACCCGTGACGAAGAAGCCGATGGCCGTCCCCAGGATGCTGACGGTGAGCACCGGCTTGCGCCCGATGCGATCGGAGAGATGGCCGAGGACCGGGGAAAAGATCAACTGGAGCAGCGAATAAATGCCCACGAGCAGGCTGAGCTGGGTGGGCGTGGCGCCGAAGCGCGAGCCCTCGGCATACACCGGCAGCACGGGAATCACGATCCCGAAGCCGATCATGTCGATCAGGATGGTGAGGAAGATGAGCCCCAGCGGTGAGCGGGGCTTGGCGGAATCGGAAGAGGTGGCCACGGCAGGGCGGATGAAAAGCGAGCGAGCGCCGCGCGTCAATGGCAGCCGCAACCCGATCCGCAAGAACCGCCCCCGCTGCCCATCTCGCGCTGCATGTCCGCATGCTTGGGCGCGTTGAATTTGCTCATGTAGCCGAGCCCGCCGCTGATCACGCGCCGGATCGGCTCGCCCGTCTCCGGATCTTCGGTGAGCGGCGCGTCTTTCATGCTCTGCCGCACTTCAAAACGGCGCACGGGCTTTTTCGAATTGGTCGTTTCGTAGATGTAGATCGGCATGGCGGAGAAGGGTGATGGATGAGGAAGCGTTTCTTTTTAATCCTGTTCCCGTACTTTTTCCAGCAAACGAAGGAGTGTCTGCTTTGCAGTTGCCCCGCCAGGCGATTGCCGCCACCATTTGCCGCATGGATCTCCCAGACAAAGAAGCGCGCACGTGGGCGATGTTCACCCATCTCAGCACCTTTTCTGGCCACCTCATTCCCTTTGGCCACGTCGTGGGACCGCTCATCCTCTGGTGCCTGAAAAAAGACGAACTGCCGTTCGTCAACGACCAGGGCAAGGAGGCGCTCAATTTTCAGATCACGATGACCCTTGCGCTCATCGTCGCCGGCCTTTCCATTCTGGTGCTCGTGGGCATCGTGCTGTTTCCCGTCGTGTGGCTGTTCGACGTCATCGTCACCATCATCGCCGCGGTGAAGGCCAATGAAGGCGTGGCCTATCGCTACCCCTGCTGCATCCGCTTCGTGAGCTAGGCATGCCCGAGCTCGCTGAGGTTGAGTTTTATCGCAAGGAGTGGGACGCGGGCCTGCGGAAAAAGATCACGGGCGTCGAATTGCACACCGGGAAGCGAATCTTTCGCGGCCTCCAGGAGAAGCGGCTCGCCACCGCGTTGAAAGGCGCGACCTATCTCGGCTCCGAGGCCAAGGCCAAGCTCATGTGCTTCCGCTTTTCGCGCGGCGTGTGGCTGGGGATTCACCTCGGGATGACAGGTAAGCTGCGGGTGGAACCCGCGCGCTTCATCCCGGACAAGCACGATCATCTCGTGCTCCGGCAGCAGGGACGGGCGCTGGTCTTCAGCGATCCGCGCCAATTTGGGCGTGTGCATTTTCATGAAGGCCGAGACGTGCCTGGCTGGTGGGCGAAGCTGCCGCCGGCGGTGACCTCGCCGGAGTTCACGCTCGATCTGGTGAGTGCCTTTTTGCAACGCCGCGCCCGGCTGGCGGTGAAGGCGGCGTTGCTGGTGCAGACGGCCTTTCCCGGCGTCGGCAACTGGATGGCGGATGAGATCCTCTGGCAGGCGCGCATCGACCCGCGCGTGCTTTGCGGAAAACTTTCGCCCAAACAGATCGCGGCCCCTTTGGAAAGAAGCGCGCCATGTCTGCCAGGTCGCCCTGGAAACCGTGGGCCAGGATTTTTCCGATCCGCCGGAGGATTGGCTCATTCACCAGCGGTGGACGAACAAGGGCACGTGTCCCGCGCGACGGCCTGCCATTGAAGACCGCGACCATCGGCGGCCGCACCACGCGCTGGTGCCCGCGTTGCCAGCGGTGAGCGACGCCGCGCGCGCGCTGCCAGCGCTCCGTTTGACTCCCCGCCGCGCCGCCCGTAACTGTAGCCGCATGATTCGCCCTTCTCTCCTCGCGGCGCTGGTGCTTGGCGGCTGGCCGCTCCTCGGCTCGACGGCTCTCGCCGACTGGACCTTTTACCGCGGCCCGTCGGAAAACGGCATCTCGACCGACAAGCTCGGCACGTTGCCCATGGGCGGTCTGCGCCAGCTTTGGAAAGCGAACGTGGGCATCGGCACTTCGTCGATCACCGTCAGCGGCGAACGCGTCTTCACCATGGGCAATGCGCAGGACAAGGACGACGTCTGGTGCTTCGACGCGAAGACCGGACGCGTGCTGTGGAAGCACGAGTATCCGCTGGATGTCGACAAGCGCAGCTTCGAAGGCGGCACGGCGGCCACGCCCACCGTGGATGGCAATCGCGTCTACACGGTGAGCCATCAGGGCGATTTGTTCTGCCTCGATATCGCGACGGGCAAGCCGATCTGGTACAAGCATTACCAGCAGGATCTCGGCGGCAAGCGGCCCTATTACGGCTATGCCGCCTCGCCGCTCGTGGAGGGCAATATGCTCATCTGCGAGGTCGGCGCGAAGGGCGCCTCCACGGTGGCGCTCGACAAGACGACCGGCAACGTGGTGTGGAAAAGGCGGTGACGACGATCTGGGTTACGCCTCACCCATCGCCGCGAACATTCTCGGCAAGCGCACGCTTGTGCTTTTCAAATCCAACCAAGTCGTCGGCCTGGAAGCCCAG
Source organism: Chthoniobacter sp. (assembly GCA_037200205.1). Taxonomy (GTDB): domain Bacteria; phylum Verrucomicrobiota; class Verrucomicrobiia; order Chthoniobacterales; family Chthoniobacteraceae; genus Chthoniobacter. The sequence continues at coordinate 14,974 of JBBCHV010000031.1, read as the reverse complement.
ACCGGGCACGAACTCTGGCGGCAGGCCTGGAAGACCGAGTACGACATCAACGCCGCCACTCCATTGGTCGATGGCAACCGCATTTTTGTGACTTCCGGTTACGGATCCGGCTGCGCGCTTTTCGAGGTCACCGCGAGCGGCGTGAGCGAGCGCTGGCGCAACAAGAACCTCCGGTCGCACATCAATTCGCCCGTGCTCTGGCAGGGGGCGATCTACGGCATCGATAATACGGCCAACATGAAGGCGCCTCTGGTCTGCCTGGACCTGGAGACGGGAGCGGTGAAATGGTCGCAAAAGCTCGGTGGCGGCGCGCTGGTGCTGGCCGATGGCAAGCTCGTGATCCTGAGCGAGCCGGGAGAATTGATCATCGGCGAGGCCTCGTCCGCCGGTTTCCAGCCGGCCTTGCGCCAGCATGTCCTGCCGACCCGCTGCTGGGTGCAGCCGACGGTGGCGAACGGCCGCGTCTTTTGCCGCAATAACACGGGAGAGATGGTTGCGATGGACTTTGATTCCGGCGGTCTTACTCTTAATCTTCTCCGTTCCGGGAGGGATTAAGAGGAAGATTAAGATTAAGAATCCGCAGCCCCACGCTAAGGCTGGGGCGCATTTCCGGTTTCATACTGCGGCCCATTTCGCTATTCCTTCCGCCGCTCTCCGCATGAAAACCCTCCAGACCCTCGCTCTGCTCACCCTCACCACCCTCGCCGTCCGCGCGGAAAACTGGCCGCAATGGCGCGGGCCGGCGCTCAACGGCACCTCGCCGGAAACCGGCCTGCCGACCACATGGACGCGCGAAACCGTGAAATGGGCGGCGCCCCTGCCCGGACCGAGCGGCGCCTCGCCCATCGTCTGGGGCGATACGATCTTCGTCACCAGCCCCGACGAGGAGAAGAACCTGGTGCTCATCGCCCTAAATCGCCAGGACGGCGCGGTGCTCTGGAAAAAGCAGATCGCCACGGGGGACATCATCAAGGGCCGCGCGAACATGGCGTCGCCATCACCGGTCACCGATGGCAAGGCGGTCTATGTGCTTTTCGGCACGGGCGATCTCGCCGCCGTCGATTTCAAGGGCTACCTCCTCTGGAAGCGCAATCTCTCGGAGGAATACGGGCGCTTCGCCTACATGTGGCTCTACGGATCGAGCCCGCTCCTGTTCAACGGCAAGCTGTATCTCCAGGTGCTCCAGCGCAATCCCGTGCCGCCGGATTACCCCGGCCAGTCGGGCGGCGACCCCGCGCGCGAGAGCTATCTGCTCTGCGTCGACCCGGTGACCGGCAAGAACGTCTGGAAACAGGCGCGCCCCCACGGATGCGGTGAATGAATCGCAGGAAAGCTTTGGCACGCCGGTCCCGTACGTGGCGCCGGATGGCCAGACCCAGCTCCTCGTCGCGGGCGGCGATTGCCTGAGCGCCCACGATCCCGCCACCGGCGCGGAACTCTGGCGCGGCTACGGCCTGAATCCCACCAAGCGCGGCGACATGCGCACGGTGCCCAGCCCCGTGGGCATCGGCGCCTTTGCGGTCGCCGCCGGCCCCAAAAAGGGTCCCCTGCTCGCTTTCCGCACGGACCTGAAGGGCGACATCAGCGACACCGGCGTGGCCTGGCGCTTCGAGGAAAAGAAGACGCCGGACGTCTGCACGCCGGTCTATTACAACGGCAAGCTCTTCGTCCTTGATGGCGACTCGCACACGCTCACCGCGCTCGACCGAAGACCGGCGAGAAAAAGTGGCAGGGCGAAATCCCCACGCGCGCCGTGGTGCGCAGTTCGCCCGTGGCGGCGGACGGCAAGCTCTACTTCATCGACGAGAGGAACAACGTGATTATCGTCGGCGCCGGCGACCAATTTGAAGTGCTGGGCAACATCCCCATGGGCGACAGCGAAGGCACCCGCGCCACCCTCGCGGATCAGCAACGGCGACCTCTTCATCCGCACCCCCGCAGGCGCTCTATTGCGTCGGGAAGTAGCGCGGTTTTCCTCCCGTTGTCATCCTGAGCGGAGTGTAACGGAGTCGAAGGACCCCGTGGCTCTACCAAAGGTCATCGTTGGTTGTACAACGGAGTTGGATAGCGGCTATCGCATGTCTGGCCCGCTGGTCGCATAACCAAAGATCGTCGCTGGTTGTGCGGCGGGGTCCTTCGACTCCGTTACACTCCGCTCAGGATGACACGCGAGGAGGGAGGGCAATTACCTAACCACCCAGCAGAGTTTTCGCGTGGGCGAGGGCGGAGTCGGTCTTGCCGCCGAGCATGCGGGCGATTTCTTCGACGCGGGCTTTGCCTTCGACCTTTTCCAGTTGGGAGAGGGTGCGGGCTTTGCTGAATTCCTTGGTCACGACGAATTGCGTCTTCGCCTGCGCCGCCACTTGCGGGAGGTGGCTGATGCAGAGCACCTGATGCTCGGCGGCGAGCGATTTCATCTTCGCGCCCACCGCATGCGCGATCTCCCCGCCGACGTTGGCGTCGATCTCGTCGAAAACGAGCAGTGGAATCGTGTCCTGTGCGGCCAGGGAGGATTTCACCGCGAGCATCACCCGGGAGATTTCCCCGCTGGACCCGATCGCCTTGAGCGGCTTGGGCGGCTCGCCCGGATTCGGCGCGAAAAGGAAGGCGATGCTTTCCAGACCATGCGGGCCCGGCTTCTCGAGGCCCGTGAGGGCGACCCGGAAATCCGATTTCTTAAAGCCGAGGTCGCGCAGGTGCGTGGTGACGCTCGTGGCCAATTTGGGCGCGGCGGCCGCGCGTTTGGCGTTCAGCTTCTTCCCAGCCTCCTGCACTGCTTTGCGTCCCGCTTCGATTTCACCGGCGAGGCGCGCGAGTTCGGTGCCGCGGGATTCGATCTTGTGCAAACGCTCCGTCGCTTGTTCGCCGAAGGCGATCACCTCGGCGATGCTGCCGCCGTACTTGCGCTTGAGCGTTTCGAAAAGGGACACGCGCTCCTCCATCTGCGCCAGCCGCTCCGGGTCGAGGTCCATCTCCTGCGCGTAATCCTGCAGCGATTGCACAAGGTCCTCCAGCTCGGTCGCAGCGCGCAGGTGCGATTCGCTGAAGCGCGCGCCGGCGGGGTCGAGCCGTTCGAGGTCGCGAATCAATTTGCCGATCTCCGCCAGCCGCCCGAGCACGGCGTCGTCGGCTTCCGAGAGACGTCCCACCGCCTGGTTGGAAAGCTCCAGCAGCCGGCGGCTATTGGCGCCCACGCTGTAGCGCGCCAGCAATTCCTCCTCTTCATCGGCCCGCAATTGCGCGGCCTCGATTTCCTGCACCTGGTGCCGCAGCAAATCCACTTCGCGCTCCAGGGCCGCTTCGCTCGTCGAAAGTTCGGTGTGCTCGTCGATCACACGATGCAGCTGGCGGAATTGCTCTTCGTATTTCTCCCGCAGTGCGCCCGCATCGGCGAAGGCATCGAGCAGGCCGAGCTGTTTCGCATCCGAGAGGAGCGACTGGTGGTCGTGCGGGCCGTGCAGGTCCACGAGACCGTCGCCGAGTTGTTTCAGCACCGCCAGGGTGGTCGGGCTGCCATTGATGAATTGCCGGTTCGTGCCTGCCGCGGAAAAGACGCGCTTCAAGATCAGCTCGCCGCCTTCGCAGGGCTCGACGCCGAATTCCTCGAGCTCGCGATTCAGCGCCTGGGTGTCGTCGAAATGAAACACCGCCTCGACCGTGCAACTCTCCGCGCCGGTGCGGATGAGCGTTTTGTCTGCGCGCTCCCCGAGGATGAGCTGGAGCGCGCCCACGATGATCGATTTGCCCGAACCGGTTTCGCCGGTGATGGCGGTGAAACCCGGCGTGAGCGTCCAGGCGAGTTCCTCGACGAGGGCGAGATTGCGAATGCGGAGGGAGGTGAGCGTTGCGGGCACGGCGGGATTATGGAAGGCTGCGCCCGCTTTTCAACCCACGCGCATGGCAGAACTCACGATTACATTTCTCGGCACTGGCACCTCCCTGGGTGTGCCGATGATCGGTTGCGACTGCCGGATTTGCCGTTCGACCGATGCGCGCGACCAGCGCACCCGGGCGTCCATCTATGTGGAGGCGGCGGATTATGCGTGGGTGATCGACACGGGGCCGGATTTCCGGACGCAGGCCCTGCGCGAGGGCGTGCGGCGGATCGATGCGGTGGTCTTCACGCATTCGCACACCGATCACATCATGGGTCTCGACGACCTGCGCCCGTTCTGCTTCGGCGAGAAGGAGCTGCCGGTCTATGCGTCGCCGGAAACGATGGAGGACCTCGCGCGGGTTTTCTCTTTCGCCTTCAGTGGGAAAAATCGCTGGCCCGGATACCTGCGTCCTTTGCCGCACCTCATCGAGGGTCCGTTCCGGCTCGGCTCGCTGGAAATCACCCCCCTGCTCGTGCTGCATGGGCGGACGCGGGTGAATGGCTATCTCTTGCGCCGTAACGGTGCGTCGCTGGCCGCCTATCTCAGTGATTGCAAGGAGGTGCCCGCCGCGGCCCGGGAGGCGATTCGCGGCGTGCGCCATCTCATCGTGGATGCCCTGCGCTACACTTCGCACCCCACGCACATGAATGTGGAGGAAGCACTGGCGCTGGCCCGCGACGTCGCGCCGGGGCAGACCTGGTTCACCCATCTCAGTCACGATGTGCTGCATGCCGAAGCGGAGGCCGAACTTCCGCCCGGCGTGCGCCTCGCCTACGATGGCCTGAAGATCGAAATATGAAATTGTTCCCCCGCACTGCGCACCTGCTGGTTCTCGCCTTGATAGGTGGCCTGCTGCCGGTGACCATGGCCGCGCCGAAGCCCGGGCATCCGCCGGCGGTGCATCCGGCCAGCGCGCCCAATCCCTACGCCGCGGCGACGCTGGTCGTCTTCAATGAGGCGGACCGCGACTCGGTGGAACTGGCGCATTTCTACGCGGAGAAGCGCGGCATCCCGAAGGAACAGGTCATCGGGCTGAAGACCGCGAAGACGGAGGAAATCACCCGCGACGAATACGAGCACACCATCGCCGAGCCGCTGCGCCGGATGTTCACCGCCAATCTCTGGTGGAAACTGCGCGAACCCGAAAGTCCGCTCGGCCCGGTCGAGTCGAACAAGATCCACTTCGTCGCCCTCATGCGCGGCATCCCGCTGAAAATCGCCGAGGCGCCGGGTTATCCTGGCGACAAGGCGATCGGCGCGGGCCCCGTGGCCACGGTGAATGCGGCCGCCGTCGATTCCGAGTTGTCGGTCCTCGGCTTGCGGACGCACGTGATCTCCGGCGCCATGCCCAATCCCTACTTCCGCAGCTTTTCCGGGATTGCGGATGCCCACCGGCCCGAATTGCTGCTCGTGTGCCGGCTGGACGCCCCGAGCCCGGAAATCGTGCGGCGCATGATCACGGACTCGATCGAGGCCGAGGAGAATGGGCTCACGGGCCTGGCCTATATCGATGCCCGCAATATCAAGGAAGCAGGCTATCTGGAGGGTGACACGTGGTTGTATGCTCTGGCGAATTCCGCCCGCCGCCACGGCACTCCCGTGGTGCTCGACAACGGCCCCGGCCTTTTTCCGAGAGCTACCCGATGGAACACGCGGGATTGTATTTCGGCTGGTATGCCGAACACATCAGCGGGCCATTCGTGCGGCCGGATTTCCGCTTCGCCAAGGGGGCCATCGCGGTGCACATCCATTCTTTCAGCGCCGCGACCTTGCGCGATCCCCTGCACCATTGGGTGGGGCCGCTGCTCTCGGTGGGTGCGGCGGCGACTTTCGGCAATGTCTACGAGCCCTATTTGTCGCTCACGCCGCAACTGGACGTCTTTCACGATCGGTTGCGCGCGGGATTCACCTTCGCCGAGAGCAGCTACATGGCGCAGCGGGCGCTCTCGTGGATGACGACATTCGTGGGCGATCCGCTCTACCGCCCTTACAAGGGCGCGGCGGAGCTGGAGGAAAGACCCACCACCGGGGAGTGGGCCGACTTCCGCGAGGCCGGCCGCGCGTGGTTTTCGGTGGATCGGGCGAAAGGAGATGAGGATCTGCGCGTCGCCGCCAAAAAAGACCACAGCGGCATGATCATGGAAGGGCTGGGACTCTTGCAGATTTCGGTCAACGATCGCGACGGTGCGCTGGCCAGCTTTGCGCAGGCGCGGGAATATTATGGGAAGGGCGAGGATGCGATGCGGGTCGCGATCCACGAGATCATTCAACTGCAGGGCTCCAACCGGGGGGCGGAGGCGAAAACCCTCGCGCTGAAAATGATCGCCGCTTCGCCGCATTCGCCGGCGGTCGATCTGCTGCGGATGCTCACGGATATGCGGCCCGTGCCGCCGCCGGCGCCCCAAGCTGCGGCGGCGGTGAAACATTGAATTTATCGCCACCGGGGAAGACGATGGGGAGATGAAAGCCGGGGACCGATACGAGAATCTGCGCGGCGCGCTCGTGCGTGAAGAGCCGCTGGTGACGGTGCCGCGCGAGTGGGATGAGCTGGAATTGCAGGCGCATTGGTTTGCCGGGGATTTTGGCCGGGATTTCTCGACCACGACGGGGCAGCCGGTGCGGATCGTGCAATTCGGCATCTGGAATCGCGAGGCCGGCCCGGATTTCGCCGAGGCGGCGGTCTCGTTTGACCACGGGGAAGCGGTGAGCGGCCGCATCGAGATCGATCTCGATGCGCGGGATTGGGAACGCCACGGGCATGCGACCAATCCGGACTATGAATCGGTCGTTCTCCACGTTTTCACGCGGCCCGGTGGCGCGGAGTTTTTCACGCGCACGGCGCAGCACCGGCAGGTGCCGCAAGTGTTGCTCGATCTGACCCAGCTTGCCGCCGATCTTGCCCCGTCGCCCCCGGAAGCCCGGCTCGGGCGCTGTGCCGGGCCCTTGCGCGAGCTGCCGGATGAAAAGGTGCGGGAAGTCCTTTATGGGGCGGCACAGTTTCGCCTGCGGCGGAAAGCCGGCCTGCTCGCGCGTCTCGCGGAATTGCACGGACCGGATGAAGCGCTCTTCCAGGCGCTCGCCGCCACACTCGGCTACAAGAGCAACAAGCTGCCCTTCACGCTCCTCGCGCAGCGCCTGCCCTTGCGCCTCCTCCGCAAGACCGAGACCGCGGCGCTGCTCTTCGGCGTGAGCGGCTTTCTCCCGCATGACCTCACTGCATTTGAGACAAGCACCCGGACCTATTTGCGGGGCTTGTGGGAAGCGTGGTGGCCGCGCCGTGCGGAGTTCGAGCGCTTGAAAATCGACCCGTCGTCCTGGCGCATGAGCGGCCAGCGCCCGATGAATCACCCGCAGCGGCGGCTGGCCGCGCTCGCGCAGATGGTCGGCCTGTGGCCGAAAATCCGCGCCCTTGCCGACCGGGCCGAGCCGGGCGAGATCCACGCATTCTTCGCCGGGCTGAAGGACGAGTACTGGGACTTCCACTACACCGTGACGTCGAAAACCGCCGCCCGCCGCATGGCCCTCGTCGGCGAATCCCGCGTGACCGAAATGCTGGCCAACGTTTTTCTCCCCCTGGCCGTCGTCCGGGACGAAGCGCGCTGGACCGACTTCAAAAAGCTGCGCGCTCCGCTGTCCAATCAGCGCGTCGAGGTCGCCGCCCTCCGCCTTTTCGGCGAAGGCGGGCGCATGAAAGAGTTCCTCAAATCCGTCGCCCTCCAGCAGGGCCTCCTCCAGATTTACGAGGACTTCTGCCTGCGGGACGCCTCCGATTGCGCGCAGTGCCCATTCCCCCGGCAACTCGCCAAATGGTGAATGCCGCCGCTACGGCGGAAGAATCTCCGCCAGGGCCACCGGTTCGTTCGGGAACGCGAGCGGGGCGATGGATCCCGCAGCGGAAACGATCTGTTCGCTGCGATAGCCGTCCGTCTCCGGATCACGGAAGACGAACATTTGATTGCGAGTGAGATCGAGCAGCCAGTATTCGGCAACGCCGGTGCGAGCGTAGGCATTGCGCTTGTCGCGCAAGTCATAAGGCAACGAAGAGTCAGCGACTTCGATCAGCACCAAAACGTCCTCGGGGATCGGTGCGGAATCTCGTGTATCGGCCGTGTGCCGGAGCAACAGGATATCGGGTTGTGGGACCGAGTACCCGTCAATCATGAGCGGATTTTGCGCATCGACCAGGCAACCTTTGCCGTATTTGCGAGCCATCACGTTGATGAGTCGGCGGACGGCCTTCATGTGACGAGTTCCGATAGGGGCCATAATGACGATGTCTCCATTCAGTAGTTCCACCCGGTCGTCTTCGTGGAAAATACCGGCCTCGCCGAGCTTTTGATATTCGTCGACGGACCAGCGATAAGTCTCTGCGGCGGTGACGCTGCTCATGGTGGGATTGTGGCAGTTTCGGAGCCTCCCAGCAAGCCGCCAAAACCGCGAAAGAGTGTGGAACTTTTCGTCCGCCGCTTTACAACAGTCCCATGCATGCCCCCGCCGCCCTTCGTGAAACGGTCGCCGACGTCGTCCATCGCACGCCGGTCTACGATATTCATACGCATCTTTACGACCCTGCGTTTGGCGAATTGCTGCTCTGGGGGATCGATGAGCTGCTCATCTACCACTACCTCATCGCCGAGAGTTTCCGGCAGTTCGACCTGCCCTACGACAAGTTCTGGTCGATGACCAAAATGCAGCAGGCCGACGCCATCTGGCAGGCGCTGTTTATCGATCATTCGCCGATCTCCGAGGCCTGCCGGGGCGTGCTCACCGTGCTGAACGCGCTCGGTCTCGATGTGAAGCAGCGCGACCTGCCCGCGCTGCGCCAGCATTTCGCCCAGTGGCAGGTCGGCGATTTCCTCACGCGCTGCCTGGACCTCGCCAATGTCCGCCAGGTTTGCATGACGAATTCACCCTTCGACGACCTCGAGCGCCCGGTGTGGGAGCAGGGCTTTGCGCGCGATCCGCGTTTCGTCGCGGCCCTGCGGATCGACCCGCTGCTCCTCGATTGGCCGAATACGGTGCCAAAGCTGCGCGCCTGGGGTTACGACGTAAACGTCGACTTCGGCGGCCAGACTTTCGGCGAAGTGCGGCGTTTCCCTCGCCGATTGGACGAAGAAAATCGACGCCCAGTACTGCATGGTTTCGCTCACGCCGGAGTTCGCCTTTCCGGCGCACACCGAAACCGCGCAGCTCATCCAGCACGCCATCATGCCGCATGGGCGGGATCATGGGCAGGCCTTCGCGCTGATGATCGGCGTGAAGCGCAATGTCAACCCGCGGCTGCGTCTGGCCGGCGACAGCCTGGGCCAGGCGGACATCGTGGCCGTGGAAAATCTGTGCTCGGAGTATTCCGACAACAAATTCCTCTGCACGATGCTCTCGCGCGAAAACCAGCACGAGCTGTGCGTCGCCGCACGGAAGTTCCGCAACCTCCACGTCTTCGGCTGCTGGTGGTTCCTGAACAACCCCTCGATCATCGAGGAGATCACGCGGATGCGGCTCGAACTGATCGGCCTGAGCATGACGCCGCAGCACAGCGACTGCCGGGTGCTCGACCAACTCGTCTACAAGTGGCAGCACTCGCGGGGGCATCCTCGGGAAAGTGCTGGCCGACAAATACGAGGACCTCGCGGCGACCGGCTGGGAGCCCACCCGCGCGGAAATCGAGCGCGACGTGCGCGACCTCTTCGGCGGCGCGCTGGAGCGCTTCCTGCACAGTTAGAGCAGCAGGAAGAGAGGTCCACGAAAGACACGAAAAAGCACGAAAGGAGCGACTTCGAAGCTTCCCTCCTCCTTCGGGTTTTCACTCCGGATGCAATCTGAGCATCCGCATCCCTTTTTCGTGCCCTTTCGTGTCTTTCGTAGACCCTTTCCCCATGCTCGACAGCCCGCGCCCGCTGCGGTGAACTGCGCGGCCCGCCCGCCGCATGCTCGCCTCGTTTCTCACCACCATTTTCTTTTCGCTGTCGGTCATCTTCGCCGCCCGCTCGGCGCGGGTGCTCGGCGGGCAGACGGCGAATCTCGGCCGGATTTGCGTCGCCACGGTCCTGCTGGCCCTGTGGGCGCACCTCTTCGGGCAGGGGCTGCATGGCGGCGGCCTGCCGTGGTTTTTTGTCAGCGGGGTGATTGGGTTTGGCCTGGGTGACATGTCTCTTTTCGGGGCGCTGCCCCGCATCGGCCCGCGGCTGGCCATCCTCATCACGCAGTGCCTCGCCGCCCCCATTGCCGCCGTCGTCGAATGGCTGTGGCTCGGCACCACCGTGCGGGCGGTCGACCTGGCTTGCGCGGCCGTCATTCTCGCGGGCGTCGCCATCGCGCTCGCGCCGGATCACGGCGTGGAAGTGTCGCGGCGCACCTTCTGGATCGGCGTGCTTTTCGGCGTCGGCTCGGCGTTGGGCCAGGCGGGTGGCGCGGTCTTGAGCCGCAAGGCGAATGAAGCCGCGGCGCTGACCGGTTTCGTGATCGATGGGGGCACGGCGGCCTATCAGCGCGTCATCGGAGGCCTGCTCATGACGATCGTGGGATTCCTGTTGCTCCGTCGCACCCAACCCCAGAACGACGAGCCGAAGCCCGAGGATCGCTGGGAACGGGGCAGCATCTTCGTCCTGGCCAATGCCCTAGCCGGCCCGACCCTGGGCGTGGGGTGTTACCAGTGGGCCTTGCGCAGCACGCCCAGCGGCCTCGTTCTGCCCATCGTGGCCACGTCCCCGCTGGTCACCATCATCCTGTCGTTTTTTATCGATGGCACCCGGCCCAGCCGCCGCGCCGTGCTGGGCGGTCTGCTCGCCGTGGTGGGCGCCGTCGCCCTGAAGGACGCCCAGTCAAACTGGTGGCTGGTCCGGAAATGCCTGAACGTCTAGGTGGCCTGCGTGGTCTACATCGGCTATGAAGCGATTTTTCACCCAAATTTCCTCTTTTTTTGCAATTCTGGCCCTGGGCTCTTCCGTGGCGGTCGCAGCGGAAGGCTGGGGCGAAAATTACGAGAAGGCCGCGGCGCAGGCCAAGGCCGAGAAAAAACTCCTCCTGCTCGATTTCACCGGCTCCGATTGGTGCGGCTGGTGCATCAAGCTGAACAAGGAGGTCTTCTCGCAACCCGAGTTCAAGGAGTATGCCGCGAAGAATCTCGTGCTCATGGAAGTCGATTTTCCGCAGATCAAGCCGCAGCCGGCTAATATCAAGGCGCAAAACGCGCGCCTGCAAACGAGGTACAAAATCGAAGGTTATCCGACGATCGTCGTCCTCAATCCCGAGGGGAAAAAGGTCGGTGAACTCGGCTACCAGCCCGGCGGCCCGAAGGCCTTCATCGCCGCGCTCGACAGCATCAAGAAGTAAGGCTCACGCCTCATTCAATCACGAGACGGCCCGGCAAACACCGGGCCGTTTTCCTTTTAAAGATGTCATTCTGAGCGGAGTGTAACGGAGTCGAAAGCCGAGTCTGCGAGACGCCTATGGGACTGCGGGGCAAACCCCGACGAAGAACCAGCGATATCGATGGTGGAGCAACGGGGTCTTTCGACTTCGCTCAGGATGACACCGGTGTGGGCGTCAGTACGACTTCGCCCACACCACGCGCCGCTTGCTCGGTTCGCCGGTGAGGATGCATTGGCCATCCTCCTCGGCGCGTTGAAGGGAATGCAGCGGATCGTCACCTTGAGGTCTTCCTTGATCTTTTCCTCCACCGCGCGCGAACCATTCCAGTGCGCCAGCGCGAAGCCGCCATGGATCTCCGGTTTCTCGGGATTCTTCGGCGTGAAGTAGGCATAGAAGTCGTCCTTGGTGTCGATCTTCACGGTGTTCGCATCGCGATAAGCCGCTCCGCGCGCCAGCAGTCCGGCCTGCATTTCTTCCAGGATCGCACCCGCTTTTCCGACGAAATCCGCGTTCGGCAGAAATTCTTTTTCCTTCGGTCCGCGATCGCGCCGCGCCACGGCCACGCTGCCCTTTTCGAGGTCGCGCGGTCCCAGTTCGACCCGGATCGGCACACCCTTCTTGATCCACTCCCAGCTCTTCGTGCCACCGCCGATGTCACGCTTGTCGACCTCGACGGAAATCTTCTCGCCGAAGGCGGTCTGCGCCCGCAACTCCGCGGCCAGTTTATCGGCCGCGGCGAAAACCGCGTCGCGCGTGTCAGGCTTCGGCGCGATGGGCAGAATGACGATCTGCGCGGGCGCAATGCGCGGCGGCAGCACCAGCCCATCGTCGTCCGCGTGCGCCATCAGCAACGTGCCGATGAGCCGCGTGCTGATGCCCCAGCTCGTCGTCCACGCCAGTTCTTCCTTGCCCTCGCGCGATTGGAATTTGATCCCGCTCGCCTTGGCAAAATTCTGCCCGAGGAAATGCGACGTACCCGCCTGGAATCGCCTTGCGATCCTGCACCATCGCCTCGATGCAGAGTGTCTTCACCGCGCCGGGGAATCGCTCCGCCTCGCTCTTCTCGCCAATGATGACGGGCAGCGCGAGGTAGTCGCGGGCGAATTTTTCGTAGAGCCCCAGGATGAGATCGGTCTCCACCAGCGCCTGCTCGGCGGATTCATGCGCCGTGTGGCCTTCCTGCCAGAGGAATTCGGCCGTGCGCAGGAAGAGGCGCGGGCGCATTTCCCAGCGGACGACGTTACACCACTGGTTGATGAGGATCGGCAGATCGCGATAGCTTTGCACCCACTTCGCGTAGCTGGCGCCGATGATCGTCTCGCTCGTCGGCCGCACGATCAGCGGCTCGGTGAGTTCCGCGCTCGGCGCCGGGCGCAGGCCGCCGCGCCCGTCCGATTCCAGGCGATGATGCGTCACGACCGCGCATTCCTTGGCGAAGCCCTCCACGTGCTCCGCCTCCTTTGCCAGATACGAAAGCGGGATGAAGAGCGGGAAATAGGCGTTCTTGTGCCCGGTCTCCTTGAGCATCCCGTCGAAGATGCGCTGCATATTTTCCCAGATGCCATAGCCCCAGGGCTTGATGACCATGCACCCGCGCACATCGCTATTCTCGGCGAGGTCGGCGGCGCGCACGACCTGCTGGTACCACTCGGGAAAGTCTTCGTCGCGACGCGGGGTGATGGCGGTTTTCTCTTGCGGAGGCTGGCTCATGGTTTTTGGGAAAAGGGGACGCGAAGCTAGTGCCCCGACGGCTGGCACACAAGCCACTGTTCGCGCAATCCCAGCCGTTCCACCTGTATCTCGATAAAACGCAAATCCAATGTTTCGAATTTCAGCAGGCCCCGGATGTCGCCGATGTGTTTTGGCTGCTGGCTTTCACGAAAGAACTCGAGCTTGCGAATGATTACCAGCTCCGGCGGTGCAATCCATACGGGCTCCCCCTCGATAAATACCTCGCGTCGCCGCGCAAAAGCCCACATTTCCAAAGGATCATTGGGACGGAGGAACACATCTGCTTTATACCCGGAAGCATGGTGAATGACGTTGAAGTGGCCTCGGTCGCGCCGCATGGCCTCCTCGCGTAACACCTCCATCGGCGGGACATAAAACTCCCCGGGTGAAAATGCCGCGTGGACCTGCCGAACGTTCGCCAACGACATCTGGAGCACTGCGTCCAGGTCATTCGTCAGGCGATGCACTCCATAGGTGATAGCCGCCACAGAACCGACAACCATGTAGGGCTGACCCGTACGGTTCAGCGGAGCCGCAAAGATTGCGGAAAGATCAAACTCCGGCATCGCGGATCCAGCGCCGCAGCGCTTCCTCGATCTCTGTGTCTGCCCACTGCGGATGTTGCTGGCGCAATGCCGCCCGGCGCATGCGGCGTGCAGACTTCAGCAGCGACATCCCGACTGCCAACCGCCGATCAAGGCTCATCGCTTGGATCGCGCGCACTTGTTCAGGATGGAGATCGTCGCTCATAGCATCGATAGAAACTTCCCGAAAAACTCCACCCCTTTCTCCAGATCTGCAACGGCAATGTGCTCGTCCTTCGTATGCGCCTGGAGGATCGTGCCTGGGCCCAGCGCCACGGCGGGCATGCCGCGCTCGGCGAAGAAGCAGGCGTCGCAGAGCCAGGGCGCGCCCACGGGTCTCGCGCCGCACTCGCCGAGTTTCACGATGAGCGGGTGCGCCGGGTCGGTGTAAAGCGCCGGGGCGGGAATGCAGGAGATCTCGATATCCGGGCAAATGAGTTCCAGCCGTTTCCGAAAGCGCGGGATGATCTCCGGATGGTAGTGCGCGGGCACGAAACGCATGTCCACGCTCGCCTCGCAAAAATCCGGGATGATGTTCGTCTTCGTGCCGCCGCGAATGGTGCCGATGCTCAACGTGGAGCTGCCCAGCTCGGGGTCGTGCTGCTCCGCGAACTCCGCGGCGAATTCCGTGCGAATCACCGCCAGCACATCGAGCATCTTGTCGATCGCGTTGCTGCCGAGTTCCGGCCGCGAGGCGTGCCCGGCCACGCCAGTGGTGCGCAGGTTGAAGAACGCGCAACCCTTGTGCGCATGCACCACCTGGAGCCCGGTCGGCTCGGCGGCGATCACGAAAGCAAACCGCTCCTGCGCGGCCAGCGCTCGCGAGCCGTGCTGGTCGGCCTCCTCGCTCATCAATCCCGCGAACCAAATCTCATGCCCCAGCATCGGCAGCTTTTCCCGCGCCTCCTTCAGCGCCCAGAGCATCGAGGCCATCGGGCCCTTCGTATCGCTCGCCCCGCGGCCCCACACCTTGCCCTCGCGCAACTCGCCGGAAAACGGATCGATGCTCATCCCGCCCACGCTCACCGTGTCGGTATGCGGAGCGAAGAGCACCCGCGGCTTCCCAGCCCGATCCCCCGGCCAGTGCGCCACCACATTCGGCCGGTCGGGCAACACTTCGCGCAGCTCGACCTCCGCGCCAATGCCCCGCAGAAACTCCGCCAGGTAGGCCGCGATCCGCGCCTCGCCCACGCCATCCGTGCCGGGATCGCCGTGCGGATTGACGCTCGGGATGCGGACCAGGTCCTGGAGAAGCTCGACAACATTGCGCGGTGCGGACATGCGCCGGGCAGTGTCGCGAATGCTTCCCGGCGGGGCCAGCCCTTTTCCACACCCGCGCCCCGGCCCAACGTAACATTTTGGCAACGAGCCCAATAAATGCGGACACATGCCCTCTCCCGGTGCTAGCAT
>JBBCHV010000030.1:0-41983 GCA_037200205.1 Chthoniobacter sp. | reverse complement strand
GCCCACGCGGTGGCGCGGCTTTGAGGGGCGATTCGACGGCGCCGATCAGCGCATCGGAAAAATCGGGCTGCACGCGCGGCGTGAGAGGCTCGAGTTCCCGCAAATCCCGGGGCAAGCAACGCCGTGAGGCGCAGCGTCCGCACGAACCACTCCAGCCCGCTCACCTGATACAGCCGCAGCGCGCGACCGAACGCGCGTAGAGCGAGCGGATGGGAAAAGAAAAAGCGCAGGGCGAAGGCCCGCACGAGGTCGCGTTTCGGGTAGCGCAAAACGCCCGCCTCTTCGATGTCGGCCCGCGCCTCCTCAAACATCCGCGCGTAGTTCACGCCGGCAGGACACGCCGTTTCGCAGGCGAGACAACCGAGGCAGAAATACATCTCCTCGCCAAAAGCGCGGGTCACGTCGAGGTGCCTTTCGGCGACATTGCGCATGAGCGCGATGCGGCCGCGCGGACTGTTCCGCTCCAGCTTGGTGGCGTCGTAGGTGGGGCACGTCGGCAGGCACATGCCGCAGTGGATGCACTGCTGGAGCACCGCAAAATCCAGGTGCGCGAGATGGTGCGGCTGGGCAACGTGCTGCACGGCGCTGGTCGGTATTTCAGTCAAAGATCTTCCCCGGGTTGAGAATGCCATCCGGATCGAGCGTCCGTTTCAATTGCCGCATCAGCGAAAGGCTCGCCTCGCCGATCGCGTCCGGCAGGAACCGCTTCTTCGCCAATCCCACCCGTGTTCACCGGTGATGGTGCCACCGAGTTCGATCGCGTAATCAAAGATTTCTTTCATCGCAATCTCCACCCGCTCCATTTCCTCGGTGTTGCGTTCGTCGGTCAAAAAAGTCGGATGCAGATTCCCGTCGCCCATGTGGCGAACGTGCCGATGCGCAAACGATGCCGCGCCGCGACCGCCTGGATGAAGCGAATCATCTTCGTCAACTCGCTGCGGGGCACGGTCGCGTCCTCCAGGATGGTGGTGGGTGAAACGCGGGCCAGTGCGGAAAAGGCGGAGCGTCGCGCCGTGGCCAGCCGGGCGGCTTCTTCGGCATTCGCGGCGATTTGCACCGCCTTCGCGCCGCAGCGCCGAGCGATCTCCTCCATCTGCCTCCCTGCTCCTCGATCACCGCCGGGTGCCCATCGGTTTCCATGAACAGAATCGCTTCCGCATCGAGTGGCAGGCCGATCTTCGCGTAGTCCTCCACGCACTGGAGCGTGATGCGGTCGAGAAACTCCAAAGTGCAGGAATGATTTTCGCCGCGATGATCGCCGACACCGTGTCCGCCGCCGCGTCCATGGTGGCATAGGTCGCCAGCAGCGTCTTCTTGGCGGCCGGCTTCGGCACCAGCTTGAGCAAGACCCGGGTGATGATCCCGAGCGTGCCCTCGCTGCCGATGAAGACGTCCTTCATCGAATAGCCCGCCACATCCTTCACGCACTTGTTGCCCAGCCACACGATCCCGCCACTCGCGAGCACCACTTCGAGCCCCATCACATAATCGCGCGTGATCCCGTATTTCAGTCCACGGAGGCCACCGGAATTCTCCGCGACATTGCCTCCGATGGTGGAAATCTTCATCGAGCCCGGATCGGGCGGATAGAGCAGCCCGGCAGCATCCGCTGTCTCGGTGATCTTTTGCGTGATCGTGCCGGCTTCCGCGAAAATGGTGAGATTCTTCTCATCCAGCTCCAGCACGCGATCCATTTTCACGAGGCAGAGCACGATCGCCTTGGGCGTCGGAATACTTTCCCCCGCTCAATCCTGTCCCCGACCCCCGGGACACGATCGGGATCTTCTCCCGCGCCGCATAGCGCACGATCTTCGCCACTTCCTCGGTCGTTTGCGGAAAGACGACCACACCGGCTTCGCCCTGCAGCGCGGCGGTGCCATCGAAGCCGTAGGTCAGCAGATGCTCACGCTCGGTGAGCACGCGCGTCGGATCGAGAATGGCGGTGAGTTCGGCGGCGTACGGAGACATCGGGGCGGGATTTTTACGGGGAATTCCCGAGGCAGCAATGCACAAGCGTTCAGAGTTTCTCGTAAAAGCGCAGCGCCTCGATTTTGCTGCCGAATTCCCGCTGCGGGTACAGCCCCTTCGCCGCACCGGCGCCAGGATCACGGGTCAGGTAGTCGAACCCTTCCTTGCCCGCGATGACGACGAAGTGGGTAATGCCCGAGGGCAGCCGCAGCCGCACAATGACCGGATTGCCGCGGGTCAGATTGGCGTCGATCAACTCGTACGACGGCAGATCCTCGTAAACCTTGCGCACCTTGCCGGGCTCGTAATCCGCCGCGCTCTCCCAGTACAGCCAGCCCTGCGGGGTGAAGCCGCCATGCTCGGTGAGATAGCGATTCAGCCGTTGCGGATCGACATCGAAACCATAGCTCGCCAGCACCATGGCCGCCGAGGAGACCGCACAGCCTTCCGCGCCCATCGTGTTGTGCGTAGGCCCGAGCAGGTCAGAGCGCCAGCGGTCGTCACCCTGGCGGAAGGAAGGTACGGCCAGTTCGACGCGACGGAAGAAATACTGGCCCCCCCTCGGCTCGATCTTTCCTTGCGCGCCCACCCCTCCCGCAGACAGGCGTAGCCGATCATCGCGGCCAAGGTGCCGAAGACCAGGGTGAGCAGAGCCCACTGGCGGAGGCGGAAGAGGAAGCCGGAACGTTTCATGGGCGCGCGGAAAATTGCGCGATGATCTCCGGCGCGCCAAACAGAATCTTGCCCGTGCGCCGGCTCTGCGCCGCGTGCTTCACGGCCGCGACGGCCTCGCTCAACGGATAGATGCGCTCCACCGGCGTGTGGAGCAGGCCGCGCCGGGCGAGCGCAAAGAGCCCTTCGAACATCGCGGCCTCCGCCTCGCGCGAGGCTTCGCGATACCAGCGCGTGACCCAGAATCCGCGCCAGCGGAGATCCTTGAAAATCAGCAGGCCATTCGGGATGCGCAAGGGCTGGCGGCCCATGGCGCCATAGGTCACATGCGATCCGCCGGGAGTGAGCGCATTGGCGATGCGCAACGCACTGTCACCGCCCACCGCATTCAGCGCCAGCCGCACCGGCGCGCCGCCGGTGACCGCGGCGATCTGGTCCTTCGCCTCGTCGTTGTCGAGCAGCACCACGTCGCCGCCCAGCGCCCGCAACTCGTCGATCAATTCCGGGCGTCGGACGAGGCTGATCGTCCGCCACTGGTTCGCCTTCGCGATTTGAATGACGAGCCGTCCCACCGCGGAGTTCCCCGCGTTTTGAACCACAAAATCGCCGGCCGCCAATTCGGTGAAATCCCGCAGCATGCGCCACGCGGTCGCCGGATTGACCCGCAACATGGCTGCCTGCTCCACCGCCAACTCGGGCGGCACCACGGTGAGCACGTGGTCGGCGTCCCCGATGACCATCGCTTCGCGCCACGAGCCGCCCGCATGGGGGCAGCAGCACACGATCCCCCACGCGCAGCCGCTTCACCGCCGTGCCGATCTCTTCCACCACCCCGACCCCCTCCATGCCGATGCCCAGTGAATCTGGCCGGACCGGATATTTTCCCTCGAGTACATTCAAGTCCGCGGGGTTGATCGGCGCAGCGAGCACGCGGACGCGCACGCTCGTTGCCGTGAGTGCCGGCAATTCGATGCTCTCGACCCGCACCACCTCCGCGGGCGGGCCAAATTCGTGAATCACAATCGCGCTGACATTCATGGGTATCCCCCTACGATGCCGCTCCGTGGCCAACTCCACCAAGCCATTTCCATCGACCTCCGCACCCGCCGTTTCCGTCAGCGAAGCCGGCTACGGGATCGGCGCGCGCCTCGCCCTCATCGGTGTCGCCGTTAATTTTTTCCTCGCCGTCATCAAGATCGTGGCCGGCCTCCTCGGCAATTGCTACGCGCTCATCGCCGACGGCATTGAAAGCACGCTGGATATCTTTAGTTCGCTCGTGATCTGGTTTGGTTTGAAAGTCGCCGCCGAGCCGCCGGACGACGAGCATCCCTATGGCCACGGCAAGGCCGAGCCGCTGGCCTCGGTCGCCGTCGCCCTCACCGTTATCGCTGCCGCCATCGGTCTGTCGGTGGAAAGCATTCACGAAATCATCACCCCTCACCATACCCCCGCGACCTACACGCTCGCCGTCCTCGTGGGCGTGATCATCATCAAGGAGACCCTCTTTCGCAAAGTTTCCAGCGCGGCCGAGCACCTCGCCAGCACTGCCGTGAAGACCGACGCTTGGCATCACCGGGCCGATGTCGTGACCTCCGCTGGCGCCTTCATCGGCATCAGCATTGCCATCCTCGGCGGCAAGGGCTGGGAGCCGGCCGACGACTGGGCCGCGCTCTTCACGTGCAGCATCATCGGCTTCAACGGCTATAAACTCCTCATGCCGGCCCTCCACGAGGTGATGGACTCCGCGCCACCCAAGGAATTACAAGATTCCGTGCGAACCATCGCATCCGGCGTGCCTGGCGTCGCGGAAGTCGAGAAATGCCGCATTCGCAAGATGGGCATCGCCTATTATGTGGACATCCATATCGGGGTGGACGCGAATCTCACCGTGCGCGCCGGCCATGAGATCAGCCACGCGGTGAAGGACACCATCCGAACCGTGAAGCCCGAGGTGGTCGATGTGCTGGTGCACATCGAACCGATCGAGCCGATGGAGGATCCAAAAATATTGTCATCCTGAGCGGAGTGTAACGGAGTCGAAGGACCCCGCCGCACAACCAGCGATCATCGTTGGTAGAGCGACGGGGTTTGCCCCACAGACAGCGAGGATCAGGCGAGCAGAGTCACTCAGAAGTCAAACGACAGCCCTCCATAAAATCCGCGGCGGGCGCCGAATTGGGGGGCGCCGACGCCGATGCCGGAGCCATCGCGCAGTTCGTAGACTTGATCGAACAGGTTGACGACATCGAAGCGCGCCTTGACCGAGTGCGACCCGCCGAGCTTGAAGCGGTGCTCGATGCCGATATTCGCCGTGGCGTAGGCCGGCATCTTCTGCGTGTTGGCGAAACCCCTCCGCAGGCCGCTGCCGTAGAGGCAATCCGCCGAAAAACGGGTCTCGTTCCACTGGTAGGAGATGCCGAAGGAGCCGGTCAGCCGCTGGTCGTGATCAAGAAAGACGCTGTGCTTGTTGATGTAGTCCAGCTCCGCCTGCTCGAACTGGAATTCGCCCGACACAATCTGCTGCCCGGTCGCATGACTGTAGGCGAGGTTGGCGTAAGCGGAGAAATTGTCCTGCTGATAATTGGCCGTGAGTTCCGCGCCGTAGATCTCGCCTTCCTTGTAGTTGAATGGCGAGAAGATCAGCGCCGAGCCAAACTGGCCTTCATCGAGCTGGTTGTGGGCTTTCTTGTAGTAGCCATCGAGGCCCAGGCTGAAGCGCTGGCCGAATTTCTGCGTGATCCCCGCGTCGAAATAGTGCGCGCTCTCCGCCCGCACCGGCGAGCTGGCCGTGATCTCCGAGGCATTGGTGGTGCCGTTGAATTTCGTGACGCTGCCCTGCTGCACGAGTTCGAGCGGCGGCGGGGTGAAATAGCGCGCATAGCCGGCGTGCAGCGTGGTGCTATCGGTCGGGGTGTAGACGAGATTGATGCGCGGACTAAACTGGTTCTCGTTGGTGTAGGCATTCACTACGTCGAAGCGCCCGCCGAAGTTGACGGTCACGCGATCCAGCAGCTTCCACTGGTCCTGGAGATAGACGCCGTAGAGGTAGCCGTTCTTGTGGCTGTTGTCCGAAATGCTGAACGGATCGGAGCTGCTCTGCGCTCCCGTGTCGTCGGTGGCGAAGACAGTCGTATTGGTCCGCACCGTCGCGATTTCGGCAGTGTAGAGCAGGCCGCCGCGCAGGGTGTGGCGATCGCCGAGCTTGTAGCTGGCATCGAGTTGGAAGCCGTTGGAAAGAATGCTGCGGTCCACGTGGCTGGCCACGCCGTTGAAGATCAAGTCACCCGTGGTATCCGGCGTGAAAAGCACGCCGCTGTAGCGCGTGAAAGCCGAGAATTGGAAATCCAGGTCCCCGAGGCTCTTCTGGTAGGAGAGGATCGCGTAGTAATTCTGCTCGTGCTGATTCTCGTCGAGGGAGCCGGAATTGAAGGGCTTCACTCCATCGAGGGTAAAGCCGACCGGCTGATCCGGATTGTTGGGAATCTGGAAGTCGCTGTAGGAGGCGCTGAGCATCAGGTTCAGGCGGCTCGTGCTGTCGATGACGTAGGAGATGTCGCCGAAGCCCTTGTATTGCTCGGTGTAATCGTGCAGCGCCCGGGTGCTGCTGGTGGGGTTCTCGATGCCGAGATCGCTGTGCAGGAAACTTCCGGTGAAGAAATAGCTCAGCTTGCCGCTCGACCCGCCGAAATCGAAACTGGGCCGCAAGGTATCGTAGCTGCCCCCGTAGAGCGACACGTCGCCCCCGTTCAGGCTGATGCCGCTCTTGGTGTGAATGTCCACGATACCGGCGGTGCGATAGCCGAATTGCGCGGGGAGCGCCCCCGTGATCAGCGAGAGGTTGTCCACAAAGCGGGTGTCGAGTTCCTGCCCGAAACCGCTGATGCCCTCCGGGATCAGGACGTCGTTGATGCGGTATTGCAGGTTGGCATGCTCGCCCCGGATGTGAAGCTGGCCGAAGGAATCCTGGGCTACACCGGGTAAACGCAAGATAGTTTGATTAAACGGCGCGTCCTCCCCCTGCGATTGGGTGGTCAACCGGTCGCGGGTGATGGTGTAGGACGTGGCTCCCAGGCTGGGGACGATCTCATCGCGAGCCTGGTCGAGATGGGCCACCACATCCACCTCAGGAAGCTGTGTTACTGCGGGCTCTTCGGCATTCGTCGTCCCGGCGGCCGGGCGCAGAAGAAGAGCGGCGACAGCCAGCAGGTACCACTTTCGGGAAGCGAATGCGGTCTTCATGGCGGTGGCGTTGAGTCGTTGGGAGTCGTATTTCATATTGCAAGTAAGATGCGTTAGACGAATGCGACTACCGGGTGGCCAATGGGTTGGCAACAGAATTTCGGCATTTGTTGCCATTTATTTGCGGTTATTGATCTATTCCACCCCTCATTACCGCCATCATCGCCATGTCATTGCATTATCCCCGCAAAGCCTTCACGCAGAGGGCCGCGGTAAAGTGCGACTATCCTCGCGATGTCATCCTGAGCGAAGTCGAAGGACCCCGTCGAATAACCAGCGACGTCAATGGTAGAGGGACGGGGTTCTTCGACTTCGTTACACTCCGCTCAGAATGACATCGCGAAGGAGTCGCACTTTACCGCGGCCCTCTGCGTTCAGCCTGCGCGCTGCAGAGATTTCTTCCGCCATCTTCTGTCACGAATCTGGAACGGCACACCGCCAGCCCTTGACTCCCGTGCGAAAACTGACCGTATGCACCACCCGCACCACCTCATCGGGACTCTCATCATCGGTCTTCTGATCGGCATCGTGGCCAAGCTGCTCATGCCCGGCCGGGATCCCGGAGGGTGCATCATCACGATGCTGCTGGGTATCGCCGGGGCGGCCTTCGGCACCTATCTCGGCCAGCTCATGGGCTTCTATACCTACGGCCAGAATGCCGGCTTTTTCGGCTCCGTCATCGGCGCGATGCTCATCCTGCTGCTCTACCGGATGATCCTCGGCCGGCGCCCTTGATCGGGTTACGCAAACGCGGCATTGCGGTGGAAGCGGCTCTCGTTCATTTTGCGGGCCATGTTGTGGCCCCCCGCCCGAGTTCAACCGCTCTGCATTTCCGCGCTGTTCGCGCTCGTCCTCGCGGCTTCGGCCGCTGTGCCGGACAAACCCGGTTACAATCGCGACATTCGGCCGATCCTGTCCAACAACTGCTTCTACTGCCACGGCCCGGATGAGAAGAAGCGCGAGGCCAAGCTGCGTCTCGACCTCCGCGAAGACGCGCTGGCGGAACACGACAGCGGACACGCCATCGTGCCCGGCCAGCCGGGCGAAAGCGAATTGCTGACGCGTATCCTCTCGCACGACAAGGACGAGGTGATGCCGCCGCCCAAGGCCAAGAAGGCACCGCTCACCGCCGAGCAGATCGCCACCCTCCGGCGTTGGATCGAGCAGGGCGCGCCCTACGAAAATCATTGGGCCTTCCTGCCGCTGAATTCCGCGCTGCCCCCCGTAGTCCGCGACCGCGCGTGGGTCCGGAATTCGATCGATCAATACATTCTCGCGCGCCTGGAGAGCGAGAGCATCCGGCCATCGCCCGAGGCGGACCGGGCGACACTCATCCGCCGCGTGTCTCTCGATCTGCTCGGCTTGCTGCCCACGCCGGAAGAGGTCGCGGCCTTCGTCGCCGACCCGGCGCCGGATGCCTACGAAAATGCTCGTCGACCGCACTCTCGCCAATCCACATTACGGCGAGCGCTGGGGCCGGCATTGGCTCGACCAGGCGCGCTACGCCGACTCGAATGGCTACTCCATCGACAGCCCGCGCGCCATGTGGCCGTATCGCGACTGGGTGATCAAGTCGCTCAATGACGACCTGCCCTTCGACCGCTTCACCATCGAACAACTGGCCGGCGATCTTTTGCCCCACCCGACGAAAAGCCAGCTCATCGCCACGGCCTTTCACCGCAACACGATGATCAACGAGGAGGGCGGGACGAAGCCGGAACAATTCCGCGTGGAGAGCGCAATCGATCGCGTGAATACCACCGGCGCGGTCTGGCTGGGGCTGACCGTGGGCTGCGCGCAGTGCCACTCGCACAAGTTCGACCCGATTTCGCAGCGCGAGTTTCTATCAGTTTCTCGCCTTCTTCAACCAGGGGAGGACGTGAACTCGAAAGGGGCCACGGTCGAGGTGGTGCGAGGCGAGTCTTCGGCCAGCCGGTGAAGCCGACGAGCGCGGAGATCCGCTCGATCAAGTTCACGAAGGGGGTGCCGACGCAGGGACAGTGGGAGCGGCAGGAACTCGCCCGCCTCGAGCGACTGCCGCCGGACAAGGCGCCGACCGATCTGCTCCTCGCCCTGAAGATGTCGGATTCCGTGCGCGACGATGACCAAAAGAAAATCGTCGCCGAGGCCTACGCGAAGGCGTTCTCCAAATCCAAGAGCGAGAAAACCCGGCCGGCGGACGGCGACGTGGTGGACCTGATGATCATGCAGGATATCGCCAAACCGCGCCCGAATTATCTGCTGCTGCGCGGCGATTACACCCGGCCCGACGAAAAGAATGGCCCGCTCCAGCCCGGCGTGATCCACGCGGTGAGCGCGGCGTTTCGCGAGCCACCGCAGGAATTCCACAACCGTCTCGACCTCGCCCAGTGGCTGGTCAGTCCCGACAATCCCCTCACCCCGCGCGTGACCATGAACCGCGTGTGGATGCGCTACTTCGGACGCGGCATCGTCGAGACGGAGGAGGACTTTGGCACGCAAGGCAGCGGCCCGACCCACCCGGAGTTGCTCGACTGGCTGGCGCGCGAGTTCATCCACCAGGGCTGGTCCTTGAAGAAGATGCACCGATTGATCGTCACGAGCGCGACGTATCGGCAGAGCTCGAAGGCCCGGCCCGATCTGCTGGAGAAGGATCCGCGCAATCTCCTGCTCGCGCGGCAGGAACGCGTGCGCGTGGAAGCCGAGATCGTGCGCGACGCCGCGCTCTCCGCCAGCGGCCTGCTGAACGCGACGATCGGCGGCCCCCGGCGTGCATCCACCGCAGCCCGCCGGCGTGTATTCCTTCACGCAGAAGGGCAAGGCGTGGAAGGAGGAGACCAATGGCAATCGCTTCCCGCCGCGGGCTCTACACACAGTTCTACCGCAGCGCGCCCTACCCGCTGCTCACGACCTTCGATTCACCGGATTTCTCGAATGTCTGTACGCGTCGCGCCCGTTCGAACACCCCGTTGCAGGCGCTGAACGTGGCCAATGATCCGGTCTTTCTCGAGCTCGCACAGGGCCTCGCCAAACGCGTGGAAAAAGAGATCGCGAACGACGATGCAGACGCGCGTCTGCGCCGGGCCTTCGCGCTTTGCCTCAGCCGCGAGCCGTCGGACCGGGAGCTGGCCGTGCTCCGCGACTACGCCGCGAAGGGCAACGATCTCCCCGCCATCGCGCGCGTCCTTTTCAACACCGACAACTTCATTACCCGCGAATGAACCCCCACGACCTTCAACTCCGCGACATCACCCGCCGGCACTTCTTTGGCAAATGCGCCGTGGGCGTCGGCGCGCTCGCGTTGCAGCAGCTCCTCGCGGAGACGGGCTGGGCCGCGCCGGGCGCTCCCGTCATCGATCCGGCCCATCCGCTGGCGCCGCGCACTCCGCACTTCGCACCGAAGGCCAAACGCGTGATCTATCTCTTCATGGCCGGCGGCCCGTCGCAGCTCGACCTCTTCGACGACAAGCCCAAGCTGCGCGAACTGCAAGGCCAGCCCCCGCCGCCGAGCCTCATGGAGGGCAAACGCTTCGCCTTCCCTCAAGGGCAACGAAACCCTGCTCGGCTCGCCGCGTAAGTTCGAAACCTGCGGCCAGAGCGGCATGACGCTGAGCGAACTGTTTCCGCATCACCGCAAGATCGTCGACGAGGTCTGCTGGCTGCGCGGCATGAACACGGATGTCTTCAACCATGCGCCGGCGAAGCTCTTCATGAACACCGGCTTTCAAGCGCCAGGGCGTCCCGCCATGGCGCGTGGGCGACCTACGGCCTCGGCAGCGAATCGCGCGATCTGCCCGGCTTCGTCGTGCTGCAGAGCGGCCCGCGTGGTCCGCGCGGTGGCTCGACGCTGTGGAGCAGCGGGTTTCTGCCGACATCCTACCAAGGCGTGCCATTTCGCGGCAAGGGCGACCCGATCCTTTATCTGCACAGTCCCGAGGGGCAGACGCGCGCGCAGGAGCGCGATTTTTACGACACCGTCGGCGCGCTCAATCACGCACGCCTCGATGACACCGGCGACCCGGAAATCATGACGCGCATCAACTCCTACGAGATGGCGTTTCGCATGCAGACGAGCGCGCCGGAGCTGATGGATCTCTCGCAGGAAAAGCCCGAGACGCTGGAACTCTATGGCGTGAAACCGGGCGAGCCCTCTTTCGCGGCGAATTGCCTGCTCGCGCGCCGCCTCGCCGAGCGCGGCGTCCGCTTCGTGCAGCTCTATCACACGAATTGGGACAGTCACGGCGGCCCGGGTGAAAATCTCAACGGCGATTTCGAAAAGGTCTGCGCCGAGGTGGACCGGGCCAGCGCGGCGCTAGTGCTCGATCTCAAGCAACGCGGTCTGCTCGACGACACGCTGGTGATCTGGGGCGGCGAGTTTGGCCGCACCCCGATGGGCGAAGTCCGCGGCACCATCGGGCGCGATCATCACGTCGACGCCTTCACCATGTGGCTCGCGGGCGGCGGCGTGAAGCCCGGCCTGCTCTACGGCGCGACCGATGAACTCGGTTTCGGCGTGGTGGAGAACAAGGTCCACGTCCACGATCTGCACGCCACGGTCCTGCACCTGCTCGGGT
Organism: Chthoniobacter sp.; assembly: GCA_037200205.1. GTDB lineage: Bacteria > Verrucomicrobiota > Verrucomicrobiia > Chthoniobacterales > Chthoniobacteraceae > Chthoniobacter. Next base: position 30,551 of record JBBCHV010000030.1, on the reverse strand, counting down.
TCGACCACGAGAAGCTCACCTACCGATTCCAAGGCCGCGACTTCCGGCTCACCGACGTCCACGGACAGGTGGCGAAGGCGATTTTCAGCTAAGGCGGGCGGCTATTCCTCTCCGTCGTAATAGTCGAGCGGCTCCGAGCGCAGGAGCCGGCGTTCCGGCACGCGTACGCCCCATTTCTGACTGTCGGGATAGTAGGCCGATTCGCCGATCGGATTGTCTGCCACGACGTAGACCAGCAAATCCTGGTCGCTATTGTTGGTGATCACGTGCGGCTCGCCCGGCTTGAACAGGAAGGCGTCCCCTTCCTCAATGGGCGTGGTTCCATCCTGATGCCGGACGACACCTTTGCCCGAGATGACATGGTAGAATTCCCACTGGGCGCTGTGCGAGTGATAGGGATAAGGCGTCTGTCCAGGGGGGATGCGGCAGATCTCCACATCGAAGGGATGCCGTTCGTTCAGGTCCATCGACTGAGGCTTGCGCCCGAGTTCCTCGGAGATCTCCTTGCCCGCGCCGACGAACTTCCCCTTGGGCGAGGACCAGGTGACTTCCACGATGTCCTTCGTATTGACCTTCTTCATGCGGAGCCGGGAAAGCAGCGCGGGCGCCGCGGTTCAGACGTGGTACGGCATCGAGCAGAGGACGGTGGTTCCGCCTCTGGGCTTGGTTTCCATCTTGATCTCCGCGCCGATCAATTTGGCGCGGTAGCGCATGGTGCGCCAGCCCATGCCGTCGGGCCGCGCTTGAATCGCCGAGCCGCAGCCATCGTCCCGCCACGCTGATGCTCAGGCGCTCATCCTGGCGGGTCACACTGACATTCACGCTGGTGGCATTGGCATGCCGCATGGCATTGCTCAGCGCCTCCTGCGTGATGCGATAAAGGTGCATGGCCACCTCGGAGTCGCGCACCGCAATGTCGTCGTCACTTTCGAAGTCGATGGGGGTGTGGCAGAGCGTCTTGGTCGTCATGACCAGTTCGCGCAGGGCGAGGCCCAGGCCGTCGCCCTTGATCGAGACGGGATAAATCCCGCGGGCCAGGTTGCGCGCCTCGAGCGTCGCCGCGGAGAGGCCTTTTTTGGATATCCCCCGCGAGTTTCGCCCGCGGCGAGCCTTCGGTCTCGAGGTCCAGCTTCAGGCACTGCGCCGCGCAATCGAGCGCGGCCAGCGTCTGGCACACGCCATCGTGCAAATCCTGGCCGATCCGCATTTGCTCCCGTTCGCCGACGCTGATGATCTCCCGCTCGAGTTCCTGCGCGTGCTCCAGGACCTGCATCCGCTGGCGCATTTCCTGGCGGACATTTTGGATGGAGATCCCACACGCGGCCACGAAAAGATAGGCGGTCGTGCGATTGACGCCAGCCCAGGCGAAGCCCGCCATCCCGCGGCGCGGGATACTGTCGAGGTTCGCCAGCAGCGCGGCGGCCGCGACGAAGAAGGCAAAGCCGATGCCCATCCGCCGCGGAAAATGCAGCGCGATCAGGAAAACAGGGATGCTGTAAAACACGAACATGCTGAACTGCCAGGTCGTGACGAGATCGAGGAACACGACGCCCGCCAGATAAAGCAACGCCTCCATGAGCATCCAGGATTTGGGCTGTCTGGCGAAGGCGTCGATAAGATTCATGGGGGAGAAAGTCGTATGGAAAATACACCGCGAAGCTACCCGCGCATCCCCTGAGCGTCGAGGCGCAATTTGCCTTGCTTGAGCGCTCAGGCCAGCAAACGATTTGCTTTGCTCCACTGAATGCGCGCGAGTTGCAATTCCCCGCTGTTGCCGGCTTTCGGGCACCACGAACCATCGGTCACCCACGATTCATTTGCGCTGACATTGGCGATACCGAAATTGCCCATCATCGGGACGAGATCCGCCTGGTTGATCCCATCCCCGACGAGCGGCAACACCACGCGCTCGGTGGCGCGGATCAGGCGCATCGTCTTCGTGTCGACCTGCGCCACCCAGAGCGGCGCGCGCCAGCGCATGACCTTCAGGTTGGTCGCGTCCCGGCGCGTGTAGACGAGGAAGAGCCCCTCGGAATGCGTGAGCCAGTGCTGCTGCGTGGTGGACATCGTGAGCGGCTCGCCGTCATCCCACGCCCACGCCTGCTTCGGTTCGTAGTGCAGGCCGTCTTCGCTGACCGCGACATAGCCGTGATCGTCCTCCGCGCGGATCGTCAGGTAAAAGCGATCCTGGAAGTGCGTGAGGGACGGCTCGAGCAACCCGCGGCCCTTGGCATTGGTGATCTCGGGACCGGTTTCCTGCACGCGCAGTTGCCGGCCATCGAACGAGCAGCGCACGCCGCACACCGCGCGCGGACGGTCCTTCACCCCGAAGGTGAAGCTCATCATCACGTCGCCACTGGGCATCGTCACCCGCTGCCCGCAGTTGTTCGTGTAGATCTGGCTGCCGCGCGGTTCATCCCAAACCAGCGCTTGCCGCGGCCCCCACACGCCATCCTTCCACACGGCATAGATCGGCCGGCGGGGCGGCTGCTCGCGATTGAATGCCGCGGTCTTGTAGAAGACGTTCTGCCCGAGCGCGAGCACGCTGCCGGTTTTCGAGTGATACTCCGGTGTCACATCGCATACGCCTTCGTTGCCCTCCGCCTGCGGCTCCCAGCCCAGCGGCGGCGCGGGTTGGAACTCGCTCCATGTCCGGCCGAGGTCGTCCGACGTCGTCCAGTGCACCGGACCGAAATAGTCCGAGCCCATGATCGGCTGCAGGGTCATGAACGCCTTCTTCCCCGCGAGGCAGGCGCGCGGATGAAACCACGTGCCGCCCTTCACCTCCGGTTTGGGGAGGACGACCTTTTCGATCGACGCAATCAGCGGCCCTTCCGCAGCTCGCGCCGGAAGGCAATGATGAGCGAGGGCCAAACCCGCGGCCTGGAGGAAATAACGCCGGGAAATATTCATTTTTTAGGGGAAAATTGACAATGCAGCCCATGCAGGGGGAGACACGGCATTTGACTTTGGGGCCTCGTTTTCGGCAAGCGCGAACGCGAGAACCCCGGCGCGCGCAGAAATAATACGTGTACGTCATTTTTTTCACGGCGCCCGTCCACGAGGGGAAAAGCCCGTTTTTTTACGTAGTTTACCGCTTTCCACCCCGCAACCGGCGTTTGCTTTCCCCCTCCATCCAGACAACGTTCTGCGGCCCGTATGCAGCCCATGACCTCGCGCCCTAGATGTGGATCGTAAGACTCGCTCTTAACCGGCCTTACACTTTCATCGTTCTCGCGCTGCTGATTTTCATCATCAGCCCCGTGATGATTTCACGGACGCCCACGGACATCTTTCCGAGCATCGATATCCCCGTGATCTCGGTCGCCTGGCAATACTCGGGCCTCAACGCCGAGGAACTCGAAGGCCGCCTCACCACCCCTTACGAGAAGGCCCTCACCGCACTGGTCGACAACATCCAGCACATCGAGTCCACCAGCTACAGTGGCACCTCGGTGGTGAAAATCTTCCTTCAGCCCAACTCCAGCCTCGACACCGCCAACGCGCAGGTCGGCGCGGCCTCGGAGTTCATGCTGCGCTCGCTGCCGCCGGGAACGCTGCCCCCGGAAATCATCAATTTCAGCGCCTCCAGCGTGCCGGTGCTCCAGGTCGGCCTTTCGGGAGAAGGCTTGTCCGAGCAGCAACTCAACGACTCCTCGCAGCGCGACATCCGCCCGCAGCTCATCACCGTGCCCGGCGCCGTGGTGCCGAATCCTACGGCGGCAAACAGCGCCAGATCATGATCAACATGGATCAGCGGCTCATGCAGGAGAAAGGCATCTCCGCCACCGACGTGCTCAACGCGGTCAACGCGCAAAACCTCGTCGTCCCCACCGGCACCGTCAAAATCGGCCCGCGCGAATACGACGTGCGCACCAACGCCGCCGCGCGCAGTCTCGCCGAGATCAGCGAAATCCCGATCAAGCAAATCGGCGCGACCACCCTCTTCGTGCGCGATGTCGCCGTGGTCAGCGACGGCTTCGCCGTGCAGACGAATATCGTGCGGCAGGATGGGCGGCGCAGCGTGCTCGTCGCCGTCCTCAAGAATGGCCGGGCCTCCACGCTCGACGTCGTCGCCGGGGTGCGCGCCATGCTGCCGCGCATCTCCGCCATCGTCCCGCCGGAGCTGAAAATGACGCTCCTCTCGGACCAATCCGTCTTCGTCCGCGGCGCCATCGGCTCCGTGGTGGCGCGAGGCGGTCATCGCCGCCGCGCTCACCGGCCTCATGATCCTGCTCTTCCTCGGCAGTTGGCGCAGCACGGTGATCATCGCCACGTCCATTCCTCTTTCCATCCTCAGCTCGGTCATCATCCTCAGCCTGCTCCACGAGACGATCAATATCATGACCCTCGGCGGCCTCGCCCTGGCCGTCGGCATCCTGGTGGATGACGCCACCGTGGAAGTCGAAAACATCCATCGCAACCTGGCGATGGGCAAAGACCTGCGCACCGCCATTCTCGATGGCGCGCAGCAGATCGCCGTGCCCGCCTTCGTGGCCACGCTCTGCATCTGCTCGTCTTCCTGCCCATGTTCATGCTCGGCGGCGTGGCGCGGTATCTCTTCGTGCCGCTGGCGGAGGCGGTGGTCTTCGCCATGCTCGCCTCGTATCTGCTCTCCCGCACGCTGGTTCCCACCCTGGCGATGTATCTGCTCAAGGCCCACGAGCACGATCAGCCGGGCACCAGTTTCCTCGGGCGGATGCAGCTCAAGTTCGAGCATGGCTTCGAGCGCATGCGCGGCTTTTACAGCGCGATCCTGCATTACCTGGTGGGCGCCCGGAGGATCTTCGTGCCCGCTTTTCTCGTCGTCTGCGTCTCCTTCGGCCTGCTCATCCCGTGGCTCGGCGAAGACTTCTTCCCCAGCGCGGATAGCGGCGAAATCCTTCTGCACGTCCGCGGGGCCACCGGGCTGCGCATCGAGGAAATGGCGCGCCTCTGCGACCTGGTGGAAGGCACCATTCGCAAAGTCATTCCGGCCGACGAAATCGCCAGCATCCTCGATAACATCGGCATGCCCTACAGCCCGATGAACACGATGCACATGACCTCCGGTTCGATCGGCTCGAACGACGCCGACATCCTGATCTCGCTGCACCACGATCATCATCCCACCACCGATTACCTGCGCACCTTGCGCCAGCGGCTCGCGCAGGATTATCCCGGCACCACCTTCTACGCCCTGCCGGCGGATATCGTGACGCAAATCCTGAACTTCGGCATCCCCGCGCCGATGGATATCCAGATCGAGGGCTCCGACGGCGACATCCGCGCCAACCACGAGATCGCCACGAAGATGATGGCCGAACTGCGGCAGGTGCCCGGCCTCACCGACCTGCGCGTGCAGCAACCGATGGACTACCCCACGCTCGACATCGCCGTCAATCGCGCCAAGGCCCTGCAAAGCGGCTTCACCCAGCAGAACATCGCCAGCGTGGCGCTGAATACCCTGAGCGGCAGCATGCAGGTCACGCCCCATGTTTTACCTGAACCAGAAGAACGGCGTGAATTACAACCTCGTCGCGCAAGTCCCGCAGTACCGCATGCAATCGCTCGGCGACCTGCAAAACATCCCGATCCTGTCCGGCACCGGCCACGGTTCGGAGATCCTCGGCGACCTGGCGAATGTCAAGCGGTCGAACGAGATGCAGGTCATCTCGCAATACAACATCCGCCCCGTGATCGACATCTACGGCACGGTGCAGGACCGCGACCTCGGCGCGGTGAGCCGCGCGGTCGAGCGGATTGTGGAAAAGACCCGGAAGGATCTGCCGCGCGGCGCGTTCATCACTTTGCGCGGCCAGGTGCAGACGATGCGCGATTCCTACTTTGGGCTGCTGGCCGGCCTCTGCTTCGCGATCCTGCTGCTCTACATGCTCATCGTCATCAATTTCCAATCCTGGCTCGATCCGCTGATCATCATTACCGCGCTTCCCGCGGCGCTCTCCGGCATCATCCTGGCGCTGCTCTTCACGCACACCACCATTAGCGTGCCCGCGCTGATGGGGGCGATCATGTGCATGGGCGTGGCCACGGCGAACAGCATCCTCGTCATCTCCTTTGCCAAGGAACGCTTCCAGGAATCCGGCGACGCCGTCGCCGCCGCCCTGGAGGCCGGCACCACGCGTTTCCGCCCCGTGGTCATGACCGCCCTGGCGATGATGATCGGCATGATCCCCATGGCGCTGGGCCTCGGCGAAGGCGGCGAGCAAAATGCGCCGCTGGGCCGCGCGGTCATCGGCGGCCTGCTCTGCGCCACGGTGGCCACGCTGATTTTCGTTCCGGCCGTGTTCAGCCTTCTTTATCGCCGGACTTCCGTTCCTGCCTCATAGTCCTTATGTCTCACCTCGCTGACATCCCGTCGATGCCTCCACCCGAGAGCCCTCACTCGCAGCCCACCGGTCCCGCTCCTCTTCCCGCCTCTGCGCCGAAGAGCAAATCGCCCTTCGTGGCGGGCACCCTGCTGGTCGCCGGAGTCCTCGTCGTCGCCATCGCCTTCTCACTCCTGTCGCGCCTCCACTCCGAGGCCGCCTTGAAACGCGTCACGCAGGAAGGCGCCGCCGTGACGTTCAACGTGGTGCATCCGTCCCCTGTCCTCACCTCCGGCGAAATCTCGCTGCCCGGCAGCGCGCAGGCCTTCATGGACACGGCCATCTACGCGCGTACGAATGGCTATCTCAAGAGCTGGAAAACGGACATCGGCGCCCGGTGAAGCAAGGCGACGTCCTGGCTGAAATCGAGACGCCCGAAGTCGACCAGCAACTCGAACAGGCGCGCGCCGACCTCAAGAACGCGCAGGCCAATTTGAATCTCTCGCAGCTCAACGCCACCCGCGCCGAGGGCCTCTTCAAATCGAAGACGATCTCCATCCAAGAGCGGGACCAGGCGGTCACCGACCTCGCCGCGAAACGCGCCCTCGTCGACTCCGGAGAGGCCAATGTGCGCCGGCTCGAGCAATTGAAAGCGTTTGAAAAAGTGGTAGCCCCCCTTTGACGGCGTCATCACCGCCCGCAGCACCGATGTCGGCGCGCTCATCCAATCCAGCGGCGACACCTCCAGCGCCAAGGAACTCTTCCACCTGGCCGACAACCACATCCTGCGCATCTATTTCTCCGTCCCCGAGGTTTACGCCGCCACCGTCAAGCACGACGAGGAAGCAGCCATCGCCTTCGATGCGTTCCCGGGAGAGAAATTCACCGGCAAGTTGATCCGCGACTCCGCCGCCCTCGATCCGCTGTCGCACACCCTGAACGTCGAGGCGGACGTCGAAAATCCATCCGGCCGCCTTTTCCCCGGCGGCTATGCCACGGTGCACCTGAAAATTCCCGGTACCCCCCCGGCGCGGTCACCATTCCGGCCAATACCCTGCTCTTCCGCGCCGAAGGCCTGCGCGTGGCCGTCGTCCGCGACGGCCACGTGGTGCTCGTGCCCATCGAGATCGGGCACGATTTCGGCAACACGCTCGAAGTCCTCGTCGGTCTCACGCCGAAAGACGCCGTGGTCCTCGACCCACCCGATTCCCCTCGCCGACGGCGAAGCCGCCCGCGTGCAGGAATCGGCGCCGGCGAAGCCGGCTCCGTAAGCGCTCGACGACCACGCATCGCAGAGGACGCGAGCCCTTCCCAGGAAGGATTCATTGAATCGCGGAGCGATGACCTGCCGGTAGCCAGGGCTTTCAAGCCCTGGTTCCATCGCAAAAGAGCGCGTCGCGGAGCGACGTTTGCCATGATTAAAATTGCAGACGTCGCTCCGCGACGGATCGCGCTTGATCGGGGACCAGGGCTTGAAAGCCCTGGCTACCGGCAGGCCATCGCTCCGCGATTCTGGAATCCTCCATTACCGTCGCTAACGGCTGGGAGGTGAAACCCAGCCCACGCGGTTACTGCGCCCATGAGCAGAATCGCGCCGGGCTACTTCACCATCTCCCCCATCAGCAAAATCGCGCCGGGGTAGATCGCGGTGCCGTCGAAGCGTTCGGGCTTGTCGATCTTGTTGCCCCGCTCGGCGAGGATCTTCGCCTTGTCCGGCTGGCCGGGGAGAATCTCGATCTTCACCGTGTGGACCACATCGGGCAGTTCGCTGCCGATGAGCAGGGTCGAAAGGCGCGGATAGGTGCAGTAGGAATCGAAGCGGGAGACGGTCCTCACCGGCTGGTCGTCGAGTTGGACGCTCACCTGCCCGCAATCCGGTCCCATGAGGTCGTAAAGCGAGGCACGCGTGCCCTTGAACCGGAAGGTGATGGTGTCGCCGGGCTGGCTGGCGCGGTGCAGGTCTTTCAGCCGCGGGAAACTTTTCGCCATCCCGTCCTTCGCCGGGTCGAGCTTGGTGAAGCCGGCGGAAAGTGTCGCCTCGCTGATCGGCACGAGTTGCGCGCGCTCGTAATTGTCGGCCGCCAGCGGCGCACCGAGTTCGTGGGCGCCGGGCTTGGTGGAGGCGGCGCGGATGGGCGTCAGCGAGCGCACGATCGCCGCGAGATAGAGCTCGTGACCGGTCTCCGGATACGGATGCACGCTATCCGCCGAGAAGACGAATTTGTCGCCTTGCGCGGCCTTCTCTTCGTCCGTCTTGGGCAGGGGCGCCTTCCAGACGAGCTTGCCTTCCTTGGCCAGCTTCGCGACTTCGATGCCCATGTGGAATCGACGGGATGTGGTAGTGCTCGGCGACCTTTTCCATCGCGCTGGCGGCGCGCGGATACTTGCCCTCCAGCATCGGCCCGACCAGCGCCTCGGTCACGGTGTAGACAAAGACGATATCGCACTTCGGGTCCGCCTTCCACGTCTGCCGCACGATGCCTTCCATGCAGCGGAAAAATCTGCTCCGGCGCGGCGCCGCCGTCGTTCACGGCAAACTCCACGAACATCAAATCCGGGTGCTGATCGAGCACGTCCTGCTTCACGCGGAAGACGCCGAGGTCCGAGCCCGTGCCGCCGATGGCCGCATTGATCTCGGTGAACTTCGCTCCCGGAAACAGCGTGCGGAAATGGGCCAGCGATTTGACCCGGTAGCCCGCCTGCGCGGTGATCGATCCGCCGAGGTACGCGACCTTGATCTCGCCCTCCGGATGCTTCGCCTTGGCAAAGAAGTTCGGCAAGCCATCCCGGGCGTGGATTTCCCTCCGCGGGGGCGAGCGGGAAATCGGTCTTTTCCGCGTGGGACGCGGGGATCAGCGCGAGGAGAGCCAGGCGCCCCCGCCCTCTTTCCCGTGTCCACCCGGATCACGCCGTATTTTCGACCGGTCGTTCGCCTGGACCCGGCGCCGCTGACGCCTGCCCGTACATGAAGAACGAACTGTTCATCCTCATCATGGAGGCCATCGGCGTCTACTTCCTGGTACTGTGGGCGCATTCCCTGCGTCGGCGGGCGGGGCTCGCTCATTTTTACGCGCTCATCGGTGGGCTCACCGCGGTGATGTCGTGGGTGACCGATGCCGGCGTGCGGGTGAATCTGCCCCACGTCTCGCTGATGGTCGGCTCCACGGTCTTCTACACCGCGCTGCTGCTCGGTGTCTTCGTGGTCTACGTCTTCGATGGCCCGCGGGCCACGCGGGTCGCCATTTCCACCATTGCCGGCGTCTCGATCATCGTGCCGGTCATCGCCTTGATCCTGCACCTGCAGATCAGGCTTTCCGATTCCCCGCCCATCAGTCATGTGCCGATCCCCAGCCTGCGCATCAATGCCGCCTCGGTCTTCGCCACCGTAGCCGATCTCGTCTTTCTCGCCATCTCCTGGGAATTCCTCGGCAAACCGCGCATCAATCTCCCCTTGTGGCTGCGCTCCTTTCTCACCCTGCTCGGGGTGATGTGGCTGGACGTGATCCTCTTTTCCACCGCCGCATTTCTCGGGACGCCCGCGTATTCCGAAATCGTCACCGGCACACTCCTCAGCCGGCTTATCATCTCCGTCTTCGCCTATCCCTTCCTGTATCTCTATCTCAAGCATCAGAACCAAAAGGTCGGCATGGTCATCGAGCACCGGCCGGTGCTCGCCATTCTCAAGGAGGTGAGCGAAGTGCGCCTGGAGCTCACCCTCGCCCAGCAGGAAATCGAGCGCCGCAAACAGGTCGAGCGCGAAAAGGAAGGCTTGATCGAAGAACTCCAGCACGCCCTGCAAGAGGTGAAGACCTTGCGCGGCATCCTGCCCACCTGCGCCTACTGCAAAAACATCCGCGACGAAGCCGGCGACTGGCACCAGCTCGAGGAATACATCCAAACCCACAGCGAAGCGAAATTCAGCCACGGCATCTGCCCCGATTGCCGCAAAGTCCACTTCCCGCACATTCGCGAGGAACGGGTCTGAGGCTCCCAGAGGCGCGGTCGCTGCCGCCTCCTTATTCCGCCTCAAATTCATAAAACGTGAAATATTTACGCCCCTTCTCCCGTATTACCATGATGAAACGAATCGCGCCCTCTCCATTTGGCTGCTAACCACGTCTCTCCTGGCCGCGTCACCGGAAAGTCGAACCGAAGGTCTCGCTGCTTTGCCCCCGGCGGCCTCCATCCCGCGACCCGCGCCGTGGAGCATCCTGGGCGCATGGACCGCCAGCCATCCGGATTGGAGCGACACCATCACCATCGTCGCGGACGGCACCTTCTGTCGCACCCGAGTTCATGAGTCCGGCCACTGGACGCTGACCGCGTGGCAAGACCGCGTCGTCCTCGTCCTCGCCTGGGACAATTGGCCTGCGGAAACGGTGACCATGATCACTCCCGATGAATTTTCGGGCAAAGTTCACGGAGGCGCCCAAGAGGGGGAGATGACCGTGCACCGGATCCGCGTGCCGGCTGCCTGCCCCGCCGCTTATGAAACGAAAACGTGGAGGCAGGGTGAGCCGCCGCTCCGCTTGATTCGGAAGGAGGAAGGCTTCTGCGCGCTCACCTCGGTCACCGGCAGTTTCCAAGGCGCCGGCGAGGCGGGTGAAAGTCTATATTGGAGACGACGGATTTTGGTATCTCGGTGGAGACTCCCACCAGGATGGCGTCGCTGCGGAATGCATCGTTGTTCGTTATCGCAGCCAGGAATGAAAAGATCGATATGATCTCACCCGCGCGCCGGGAAGCATTTCGAACAACGGGCTTTCTCAAATCCTCTAGCAACGACTCGCGCGGGAGGTTATTCACGGCGCCGCTGTTTCTCTGATGTTCCCCAAACACTCTTCCTGCCGTCATCCCGCAGCACGTTGCTTCTTTGTTGCCGGCGTTGCTCTTTCCCTCGCCTTGGCTGGCGTGTCGCACGCTGGTGTGGATCCCGGGGAGTATCTGCTCAGTGAAATGAATTGCGCGGCGTGCCATGAGGCCGGGCCGGTCCAGGCGCGCCTGGCTTCGCGTCCTTCGCCGCGGCTGGACGTGGCTCATGGTATGAAAGCGACGCCGCAATGGCTGCGTGATTTTCTCCTGAATCCGCAGGCGGAAAAGCCCGCACGCTCATGCCGGATATGCTCGCCGGCCTCGACGAACCAGTCCGCGCCGAAGCGGCCGAGGACCTCACGCATTTCCTCGTCTCGCTGCGCGGCCCGGGAAAAGTCGCCGCCCATCGGCCAGAGCGTCGCGGCCATCAATCTGGGCCGCTCGCTCTACCACACCGTCGGCTGCGTGCAGTGTCATGCGCCGCAGGACTTGCCACCCGGCAAACCGGATGCCCAAGACGCCCTCGCCGAGCTGGCGAAGACCTCCGTTCCCATGGGAAATCTTGCCAAGAAATACACGGTCTCCGAGCTGGCCGAGTTTCTCCGCGACCCGCTGAAATCCCGCCCGGGCGGACGGATGCCTTCGCTCAAGCTGAACCCGGCCGAAGCGCGCGCCGTGGCCATGTATCTGCTGCGGGAGCAGGCCCCCTCCGGCGCCGCGGCCCGGCTGCCGGGGATCAGCTACGACTACTACGAAGAGCAGTTGCCCGAGTTACCCGTTTTCGATCGGCTCACGCCCAAGACTTCCGGCAACGCCGACACCTTCACTCTCGCGGTGGCCGAGCGGAAGAACGATTTCGCCCTGCGCTTCCGGGGCGTCATCACCACACCGAAGGACGGCGAATACGAATTCTTCACCAAGTCCGACGACGGTTCGCAGCTCTTCATCGACGACCAATTGGTGGCCGACAATGGGGGCATCCATCCGGAGATCGAGCGTAGCGGAAAGCTCGCCCTCGCCGCCGGCGAACACGCCATTCGCGTCGTCTATTTCGATGGCGGCGGGCAGACCGCGCTCAAGGTTTCGTGGAAAGGGCCAGGGAATCGGCCGGAAGGAGATTCCAGCCACGGTTCTTTCGCACGAAGGCCAGGCCATGCGCCCCGTGGGAGATGTCGAGTTTGCCGTCGATGACCACAAGGCCGCCATGGGGGCCAGCTACTATATTTCGCTGCAATGCGCGCGTTGCCATGGCGAGTTGCCGGGCAAATGGCCGATCGGACGCCGTCACGCCCAATGCGAAACCCCTGGCCCAGCTCAATGCCCGCCAGCCCGCCGGCTGCCTGAGCGCCAAGATCAAGCCGGGCGTGCCCCATTTTGAAATCAGCGACCGCCAGCGCGTGGTCATCCTCGCCCAACTCGGCGCGCAGGCGGCCCTCAACACCCCGCTCACGCCCGAGCAGCAAATCATCCGCACGATGACGGTGATGAACTGCTACGCCTGCCACAACCGCGACCGCGCGGCGGCCCCGAGGGGCTGCACCGCGAATACTTCGCCAATGTCGGCGAAGTCGATCTCGGGGACGAAGGCAAATTTCCCCCGCATCTCAATAACGTCGGCGCCAAGCTTCAGACCGGGTGGATCAAGACCGTGCTCACCGAGGGCGGTGCGGTCCGTCCTTACATGGCCACGCGGATGCCGCAGTTCGGCGCGGCCAATGTGGGGCATCTACCCGCGCTTTTCGACCAGGCCGATTCCCGTCCCGATGCCCAACCGCAGCCGGATGTCTTCGCTCCCGGCGTGGCCGGTGACGCCAACAAGTCCGGCCGCAAGCTCCTCGGCGTCGGCGGCCTCACCTGCATCTCTGCCACATGTTCGATGGGAATAAATCGCTCGGCGTGCCTGCGCTCGATCTCGCCACCGCGGGCGAGCGCCTCAAGTTCGACTGGTTCCGCCGTTACCTGCTCGATCCCCAATCGCTCCGTCCTGGCACCCGCATGCCCGCGTTCTGGCCCAACGGCGAGGCGTCCAACAAGGACATCCTCGGCGGCGACACCGGGAAACAAATCTTCGCCCTCTGGAGTTATGTGGCGCGCAAGAACTTCACCGATCTGCCGCCCGGCTTGATCCAGGGCAAGATGGAACTCGTCGCCGAGAAAGAGGCGATCGTCTATCGCAATTTCATCGAGGGCGCCGGGCCACGCGCCATCGGTGTGGGCTATCCGGAAAAGGCCAATCTCGCTTTCGATGCCGATGACATGGCGCCTCGCCCTCATCTGGCAGGGCGCCTTCATCGATGCCGCGCGGCACCGCACCGGCCGCGGGCAGGGCTTCGAGAAACCGCTCGGCAGCAACGTCGTGCCGGGCCCGCCCGGACCGGCCTTCGCCGTGCTGGACAGCGAGAGCAGCGCCTGGCCGAAGGAAACGGGCAGAGCCGCCGGCTGGCAGTTCCGCGGCTACTCGCTCGACGGCCAGCGCCGGCCCACTTTCCGTTACTCATGGAATGACCTGACCGTGGAAGACTATCCCGTGGCCGTCCCCGGCGAAACCGACCCCGGCTTCCATCGCACCGTCACCGTGCATGCGGAAAAACCGGTCGAACACCTCTTCTTCCGCGCCGCCGTGGGCAAGCGCATCAAGGAAACCGACGGCGTTTTTGCCGTCGACGAAACGCTGAAGCTGAAGTTCCCTGGCGCGAAGCCGATCATCCGCGGCAGTGAGGACAAGGCCGAGTTGCTCGTGCCGCTCACCTTCACCGGCCACGAAGCGAAATTCGTCGAGGACATCACCTGGTAGTCGCTCCCCTTCCGCCATGAAATTCATCGTTTCCATTTCATTCGCTACTCTTCTCCTCGGCGCGTCCGCGTTCGCCGACGACACGGCGACTCCCGCGCTCAAGGAAGCGGAGGCGCAATACTATCGCATCGTCACGCTGCCAATTCCCGAGGGCGTTGCGCTCGAGGCGGGTGCGTTGCAGTGGATGGGCCAGGGCCGTCTCGCCGCCTCCACGCGGCAAGGCGACATCTACTTCGTCGACCACACCCTCGAGGATCCGCCCGCCCACTTGAAGTTCACCCACTTCGCCAGCGGGTTGCATGAGGTGCTGGGCGTGACCGCGAAGGACGGCTGGATCTACGCCACGCAGCGCGGCGAAGAAACGCGCATGAAGGATCTCGACGGCGACGGCCGCGCCGACGTCTTCGAAACGGTCGGCGATCCTTGGGGTATCAACGGCGACTACCACGAGTACGCTTTCGGCTCGAAATTCGACAAAAACGGCGACCTGTGGATCGTCCTCTGCCTCACCGGCTCCTTCAACAGCAACAGCCCGTTTCGCGGCTGGTGTTTCCGCCTCACCCCCGATGGAAAATGGATCCCCACCTGCAGCGGCATTCGGTCGCCGGGCGGCATCGGCACGAATGCGGACGGCGTGATGTTTTACACCGACAACCAGGGCCCGTGGAATGGCGCCGACGGTCTCAAGGAACTGCGGCCGGGCTATTTCATGGGACATCCGGCGGGGCTGAAGTGGTTCGACGATCCTGCGACCAAGGATCTCATCGCCGCCGCCGGACTCAAGAAACCGCAGGAGCCCGAGAGCGGCAGCCGCATCTACAAGGAAGCGAAGCGCATTCCCGACTACATGCCGCCGGCGATCATGTTTCCGTATCCCGAGATGGGCCAATCGGCCAGCGGCTTCGTCGCCGACACCACGGGGGGAAAATTCGGACCGTTTCAAAAACAGCTCTTCGTCTGCGACCAGTCGCATAGCACGGTGATGCGCGTCTTTCTCGAGAAGGTGAACGACCGCTATCAGGGCGCCTGCTTCCCCTTTCGCCAAGGCTTCGACTCCGGCAATCTAAGCGCGGAGTGGGCCGATGACGGCTCGCTCTTCGTCTACGGGACCGACCGTGGCTGGGGCGCTCGCGGCGGCCATCCTTCGCTCTGCAGCGGCTCGTGTGGACAGGTAACGTGCCCTTCGAAATCCACGAAATGCGCGCCCGGCCCGACGGCTTTGAGTTAACCTTCACCAAGCCGGTCGACCGGCAAACCGCCGCCGATCCGGCCTCCTACACGATCAAGACTTACACGACAATTTTCCAATCCAGCTACGGCAGCCCGAAGGTGGATGAAACCACACCGACAATCAAAAGCGTGACCGTCGCGCCCGATGGCTTGAGCGCGCGTCTGGTCGTCGATGGCCTGATGGAAGGCCATGTCCACGAATTGCATCTCCCCGGCGTGAAGTCCGCCAACGGCGAGCCCATCCTGCACCCCGACGCCTACTACACGCTCAATCAAATCCCCGCCAACTGACCACCCCATTTCCATTTTCCATTTTCCATTCCCGATTTTCCCTCTGCCATCTGCCATCTTCCATCGCCTCTCCACCACCCATCCATGACCACCACCCTGCGCCTTCTCGCCATCGCCGCCCTCGCCCTCAGCCTCCCCGCCTGCGCCGGCACCCCGAAGAAAGCCTCCTGCTGCGCCGCCGGCGACATGCAGTGCAAAGCCCCCACCGCCAGGAAAAAGGCGAGCTAGCAGCCATGGTCGGGAGATGAAAACGCAGAGGCGCAGAGAGGAAAAGGCAGGAGGAAGACACCGTGATGAGCCTCCCCCTACACCAACCGGAACCGCGCCAGGTCCTGCGTGTCGACCACGCCGATCGGCCGGTTGTCTTCATCCAGGACCAAGAGGTCGTCGATGCGGTGTTGCTCGATGAGGTGCAGCACTTCCACGGCCAGCTTTTCCGAACGGATCGGTCACTGGCCGGAGGGTCATGAATCCGCCGACCTCGCGCTCCAGCAGGTCGGGATGCTTTTGGAAATGCCGGCCGAAATCGCCGTGCGTGAAGATGCCGGAGAGCGTCCCGTCTTCCCCGACCACCACGGCCAGGCCGGCGCGCGCCTCGGCCATCTTCAACAGGACGTCGCGAATCTTCATCGCCGGATCGACGAGCGCCATTTGTTCCGGGCCGCGCATGATCTGGTTCACCTTCAAGAGCAGCGTGCGGCCCAGCCGGCCCCCGGGATGAAAGCGCGCGAAATCCTCTTTCTGAAAGCCGCGCGCCTCCAGCAGCACCATCGCCAGCGCATCGCCGAGGACCAGCATCACGGTCGTGCTGGAGGTCGGCGCGAGGTTCAGCGGACACGCCTCCTGCTCGACATTCACGTCGAGATGGATGTGGCTGTTCTGCGCGAGGAACGAATTGGGATGGCCCGTCATGGCAATGATGCGCACCTGGAACCGCGAGAGCGCCGGGAGAATGTTGACGAGTTCATCGGTCTCCCCGCTGGAGCTCAGGGCCAGGATCACATCGCCATCGGCCACCACGCCGAGATCGCCGTGCAACGCATTGAGCGAGTTCAACACCACCGCCGGGGAACCTGTGCTGGTCAGCGTCGCGGCGATCTTTTCGCCGATGTGGCCGGACTTCCCGACCCCGACCACGACCACTTTGCCCCGGTTATCCACGCAGTTGTGAATGGCCTCGACCGCCTCCAGAAATGAACCATCCAGCCGCTCCAGCAGGCGCTGCACTTCGGCCACTTCGAGCGCGATCACGCGGCGGGCTTTTTCGAGGTAATCCATCTCTGTGAAGTTTCTGGTTTCTGGTTTCTGGTTTCTGGTTCCCCACTGCGGAGACGGTCCCGTGGTGGAACGAGAAACCAGAAACCAGAAACTTGAAACCAGAAAATCGTCTCCGCGATTTTCTAAACCTTCTCGTTTTCCTCCTGCTCCTTGAATTCGAACAACAGCTTTTCCAACCGGTCGAGGCGCCTGGCACGCATCGGGCCCGATGGCCTCGATCGTGATGCGCGATCCGCAATCGAGATTAGCGCTGAGCACCTCCAGAATGCTGTGGCGCGGAGAAGCGCTCCTCCCCTTTTCGAATCGTGATCTCCGAGCTGAACGTGTGCACGCACCGGACGAATTCCGCGGCCGGACGCGCGTGCAAACCGAGTGGATTCAAGATTTCGACTTCTCTCCGCATGATACTGACACGATAAACGACCCCGCTCGCAGCGGCAAGCGATACACCTCGCCGCCGCGCGATTTCCACCCGACTTTCCTTTTTTTGCATGGCCGAGCCGACATCCCGCCACGATCCCCCGCCTCCTGGCGGTGATGTTCCCGTGGGCGGCGCAGTATCTCGGCACCTTCCTCAAGCCGGAGATGCTGCACATCTATCGGCAGATTACCGCCCTGCGGGCCTATCGGCCCGTGGTCCTGTGCCAGAAACGCGAGCACGCGGAGGCCTTTCCCTTCGAGGCCATCCACATTCTGCCCAAGGTCCGCACGCGCGCCCTGCGCCGCCTCTGGCAAAAGCAGATTCCTCGGCCGGCCCATCACGATTTATCGCTCGGAAGCGCGCCATATCGCGCGCCTCCTGCGGGAGATTCGCGCCCAGGTGCTGCACGTCTACTTCGGCCATATGGGCGTGCATCTGCTTGCCGCTGCTGGAGATTTCGCCGGTGCCGGTGATCGTCAGCTTTCACGGGGCGGATGCGGGGATCGACCTCGACAAACCCGCCCACCTCGCGCTCACGCGCCGCATGCTCGATCGCGCCGCGCTGCTGCTCGTGCGCTCCGAGTCGCTCGCGCAGCGGCTCACCGCTATCGGGGCGGATGCGCGCAAGATCCGCCTGCACCGCACCGGCATCCCTCTCGCCGAGATTCCCTTTCAGCAACGCCACGCTCCGCTCGACGGCGCCTGGCGCGGCGTGCAGGCCTGCCGCTTGATTCCGAAGAAAGGCCTCGCGACGACGCTGCGCGCCTTTGCGGAATTCGCGGGTGCGTTTCCGCAGGCCACGCTGAACATCGCCGGCGAAGGCCCGCAACTGGCGGAGTTTGCAAGCGCTGGCGGCGTCGCTCGGCATCGCCGGGCGCGTCACCTTCCCCGGCTTCCTGCGGCAAAAGGAATTGCGAGCACTCCTCGCCGGCGCCCATTTCTTCCTCCACCCCAGCGAGACGCCGCCCGATGGCGACCAGGAAGGCGTGCCCCAATTCCCTGCTCGAAGCCATGGCCAACGGCCTGCCTGTGCTGGCGACCACGCACGGCGGCATCCCCGAGGCCGTCGAGCACGGCACCAGCGGTTGGCTGGTCCCGGAGCGCGACCACGCCGCCCTCGCCCAGGCCTGGCTCGCCCTCGCCCGCGACCCGGCTCGTTACGCGCAGATGAGCGCCGCCGCCGACCGCGTCTCCGCCGCTTTCGACCTCACCACCCAATCGCGAGTCCTTGAAAGTTACTACCGCGAAGCGGTGGCGGTATTCGGGGCGCCTGCTCGCGCGCGCGGATAGGTGCAGGCTGGGATTCAGGACTGCGTGGGCTGCATGGGCTGGGTACGGAAATATCGCTGAAAAATTCCATTTTTTTGCCGGCAGCGGAACGAGATTTCAAAAAAATTCCGACCTCGCCGCCCTCTACTCCCCGCCGAAGAATTTCCGGAACGAGCGGAAGATGCTTTGCGGGAGGGAGCGCTTGGGATTGTCGTCCCCGGGGCTGGCGCCTTGGGCGAGGATGCTGCCGCGGTGGACGCTGCAGCCATCGCGCGGGATGCGGGATTCGGGGAGGTCGATGTTATAGGCGGTGCCGGAGCGGGTCGCAGCCATTGGTGGCGAGCTGATTGGAGACGGAGCAGACGGTGACCCGGCGCAGGGGCACGGGTGGGCGGAAGTTTTCCGCGGGATAGCGCTGCGCGGAGGCGGCTTTCATCACGTCCACCCAGATCGGCAGGGCGAGCGCGGAACCGTAGCCGCTCTTGACGATGGTGTCGGGCTTGTCGAGACCCACCCACACGCCACAGGTGAGCGAGGTGGTATAGCCGACGAACCACGCGTCCTTGAAATCGTTGGTCGTGCCCGTCCTTGCCGGCGGCGGGTTTCGTGAAGCCGAGGGTCTTGGCCGCGGCGGCGGTGCCGCGTTCCATCACCTTGCCGAGCGTGCTGCTAAGCATCCAGGCGACGCCGGGTCGAGGCGCCTTGCTCTGAATGTGCGCGGCGCGGTAGATCGTCTCGCCGGCCGCATCGTCGATCCGCTCGATGACGTAGCTCTGCCGTCGCAGGCCGTTGTTCGGGAAGACGGAATAGGCCGCGGTGAGATCGGCGACATTGGCCTCAAAGGCCCCGAGATAAATGGCCGGGAGGCGCGGCATGTTTTCGATGCCCACGGCGGCGGCGACGCGGGCGATTTCGTCCATGCCCGCGCGCTCCCCTACCCGCACGCTCATCGTGTTGCGGGATTGGATGAGGCCCTCCTCCAGGCGCATGGTGCCCTTGTAACTGCCGTCGGAATTTCCGGCGACCAATTGGCGGCCTGCCGCACTTCGCCACGGGCGATGGGTCCGTCGTCGATGGACGTGCCGGGCAGCAGGCCTTTGTCGAAGGCCGCGGCGTAGACGAACGGCTTGAAGGTCGAGCCGATCTGACGGGTTGCTTTGCCGGTGATGGCCCGGTTGTATTTGCTCTCGGAAAAGTCGCGTCCGCCGACGATGGCGCGGATGCCGCCGGAGCGGTTGTCGATGACGACCAGGGCGCCTTGCAGGTAGGGCGTGTCCTGTTCCTCGGCCTTGGCCTGTGCGGAGAAATCCGCTTTCTTCGGGTGCTTGTAGCCGGGGCGGGCCTCGACCTTGGTGAGTTCGAGATCGATGACGGATTCGGCGGTCTTTTGCAACACCGGGTCCAGGGTGGTGTAGATCTTCATGCCGCCGTCCTGCCGCTGTTCGTCGGAAAGCAGGTCCTCCATTTCGCGGCGCACCATGTCCATCGCGTAATTGTCCTGCGCGGAAGCGGGACGCCGCTTCGCCAGCACCACGGGCGCGGCCTTCGCCTTCATCGCTTCGTCTTCCTTGATCTTGCCGAGCTTCACCATGCGATCGAGCACGGTGTCCCGCTCGTGCGTGGCGCCTTTGAGATTCTTGAGCGGCGAGAAATAGGAGGGCGCGCGAATGAGCCCGGCGATCATCGCTGCTTCGCCGAGCGAGAGATCGGCGGCGTGCTTGCCGAAATACGTCTGGCTGGCTGTCTCGATGCCGTAGACGGTCGAGCCGAAATAGATGCGGTTCATGTAGGCCTCGAGGATCTGGTCCTTCGAGTAGTTCTGCTCGATGCGCGCGGCGACGAAGGCCTCGAGCACTTTGCGATGCAGGCTTTTGCGCGAGCCGAGGCCCTCGGGAAAGCTGTTGCGCGCGAGCTGCTGCGTGAGGGTGCTGGCGCCTTCCTTGGCGGAGCCGTGGGTCAGGTTGCGAAAGATCGCCCGCACGATGCCGAAGGGATCGACGCCTGATGCTGGTAAAAACGCGAATCCTCCCGGGACAGCAGCGCCTTGACGAAATAGGGCGAGACCTGTGCGAGCTTGACCGTGACCCGATTCTGGCCAGGCAGACGCGAGTAGACTTTTCCGTCCATGTCGTAGACGGCCGAACGCTCCGTCATATCCATCACCTCGCGCATATCGAACGATGACGCCCAGAAACCGTAGACGAGGCAGACCAGCAGCGCGACGAGCAAGGCGGCCAGCGCCAGCCACACTTTCCAGCGCGAGCGGGCGCGGGCGGCTTTCGCCCCCGGCTTGTTTTTATTCTTTGCGGTCTGTGCCACGCGGCGAACTAAACAGCGGAAAGCAAAAGGCGGAAAGCAAAAGGCGAACGGCTCGCGGACGGCACGACGGCTGTAAGTACCAGGCGAGGGGGTTCTTTCCTGCGCCGACCGCCATTTCCCGTCCTTCACCAGCCCCTTCTCCGGAAGAGAAAGAACCACGAAAGAAGCAAAATAGACGAAAGGGATTCTTTCTTTCGTGTTTTTTCGCTTTTTTCGTGGTTCCTATTCCTCTTCCCGTGCGCATCGACATCCTCACCCTTTTTCCGACCATTGCCAGCGTTCCGCTGGCGAAAGCATGATCGGCAAGGCCCAACAGCGCGGGGGTGGTGACGATCCAGACGCACAATTTGCGCGACTGGGCGCGGGATAAACATCGGCACCACCGACGACGCGCCGTACGGCGGCAGCCAGGGGATGTGATGAAGTGCGAACCGATCTTTGAAGCGGTCGAGGAATTGAAGCGGCGGGGAAGTGCGGAGTGCTTAGTGCCCAGTGCCGAGTCGGAAGCCGCGACGCTAGATCTTACTCAGCACGCAGCACTGAGCACTCCGCACTCTGTCTCCCCTCCCTGCGTCGTCTTCCTTACGCCTGGAGGGAGACGGTTCGATCAGAAGATCGCCACGGAATACGCCCAGGCCGGGGACGCATCTCATCCTGCTCTGCGGGCACTACGAAGGGATCGACCAGCGGGTGATCGATCATCTCGTGGATGAGGAGATTTCCATTGGCGATTACGTTCTGACCAATGGCGCGATTGCCGCGGCGGTCTTCACCGATGCGGTAGTGCGGCTGCTGCCGGGGGTGCTCGGCGATGAAAACAGCGCGCCGGATGATAGCTTCGCCAGCGGGCTGATCGAGGGGGCCGCAGTACACGCGGCCGGTCGAGTTCCGCGGCTGGCGTGTGCCGGATATATTGTTGAGCGGGCAATCACGCGGCGATTGCGAAATGGCGCCGGGAGCAAGCATTGGCAAAGACCAGGAGCGTGCGACCGGATTTGCTCGGGGAGTAGTTTTAAGTGTTAAGATTTAAGTTTTAAGCCCCCCGCTCCAAGTATTCAGCGCTTGGTCAAAGCGCGATTCGCCGACGACAGAACAATTAAAACTGAAGATCTTTAAAACTTAAAACTTCCCTACCGTGACTCCCGAATTCGCTTTTCAGCTCGCCCTCGGTTACCGCCAGTCTGGGAGGCTGGCGGAGGCGGAAGGGTTGCTGCGCCAGATCGTGGCGGCGCAGCCGAGCCATGCCCAGGCCTGGCATCAGCTTGGGTTGGTCGTGCTCACGCTCGGGCGGGCTGGTGAGGCAGGCGAACTGATCGGGCGCGCCATTGCGCTGCGGCCCATGGAGGCGGCCATGCACTCGGATCAAGGCGTCGCTTACAGCATCAGCGGAAATACCGAGCGGGCGATCGCCTGCTTTCAGGAGTCGCTGCGGTTGCAGCCGGGCGTTGCCCATACCCATCGCAATCTCGGCGACGTCTTGCACGCCACGGGCCGGCACGAGGCGGCGATGGCCAGCTATCGCAATGCCATCGCCCTGGCCCCAACCGATGCGGGCGGGCACAACAATCTCGGCAATGTTTTCCTTCATCTCGGGCGGCTCGAGGAAGCGGCGGCATGTTACGAGCGCGCCGTGCAACTGGAGCCACGGCTGATCGTGGCGCAAAGCAACCTCGGCGATGTGCTGACGAAACTCGGACGACCGGAAGAGGGCCTCGCCTGCGCGCAGCGGGTGCTCGCCCTCGATCCTTACTTTCCCGACGGGCACCTGAACATGGGTGTGGCGTACTGGCACATGGCGCGGTTTGCGGAAGCGGAGGCGTGCTATCGGCGGGCGATCGCCTGGCGCGCGGAGTTCGTGGATGCGCACTTGAATCTCGGGCTGCTGCTGCTGTTGCATGGCCATTTTGAAGAGGGCTGGCGGGAGTATGAATGGCACTGGCGGTCGCCCGTTCATGAAAACCGGCGCCGCGATTTGGCCGCGCCGCCGTGGGATGGCGGGCCAGCCGACGGGAAGACGATCCTCACCTACGCGGACCAGGGCTTTGGCGATACGCTGCAATTCGTCCGCTACCTGCCGCTGCTGCTGGAGCGTTCGCGCGCCGCCCGCGTGATCGTGGAATGCCAGGCGCCGCTGATCCCGCTTTTGCAACAACTCGGCAGTGCGAAGGTCGAATTCGTCGCTCGCCAAAGCGCTCCGGCCAGTCCGCCACCCCACGATCGGAACGTCGCGCTCTTCAATCTGCCGCTCGTGTTGCGCCGCTTCGAACCCCTGGAGATGAGTGCGCCCTACCTGCGGGCCGACGAGCAGAAACGGGCCGCCTGGCGTTCGCACCTCGGTGCCACCGGAACCCGGCGCGTCGGGCTGGCGTGGGCCGGCAATCCGGCACAGGCCGATGATCGCCGACGCTCAATGCCCGTCGAAGCGTTACAGCCCCTCCTGGACGTGCCCGGCGTGACCTTCGTAAGTCTACAAATCACGCCCGGAGGTCGCTTGCCTCCTTCGCTCGAGAAAGCGGGGGTGCTCGACGTCCGCGAACAGATCGCCGACTTTTCCGATAGCGCGGCGCTGCTGGCCGAACTGGATCTCATCATCACGGTGGATACCTCGGTGGCGCACCTGGGAGGAGCACTGGGCCGCCCGGTGTGGGCGATGCTGGCTTTCGTGCCGGATTGGCGCTGGGGCATGGGGCACGCGGAGACGCCGTGGTATCCGACGATGCGGTTGTTTCGCCAGCCGCGCGCGGGGGACTGGAGTACCGTGGCTAAGGAGGTGGCGGCCGCGTTAGTTGGCTATGCTGTCTGAGTGGCGGCGAAATTAGCACGACTTCCCTTCGCGTGTCGAAGCAGCCAGCACCCCGATGCGGGAAAGCGCATGCCCCGACCCAAACCGAGGTAGGGAAGCCGCGCCGCCGGGTTCCCACTTTTGGGTGTGTGGAAAAGCGGAGGAGGCCAGGCAACCTACTCGCAAAGCAGTCCCACCACCCGCCACGTTCCCGCACCACATGCGCGGGAACCCGGCGGCGCGGCTTCCCTACCGGATTTGTTTTTCGGCGCTCGCGCTACGGGCGGACGGCTTCTTCTACGTGGCCGTGTACCTCGATGGAGCGGTTCAATTTTAGCAGTTAAAACTCCCCGGTACCATTGCGCTGTTGGACCTGGCCGAGCACTTCCTTGGTGCGGTCGATGGGGCGTTTCAAAGCGTTCGTGTGTTCGGCAGGAGCGGCTGGCCCCGCGGCCGTCGGGTCGCGCGGACCGGTGGTCAGGGGGGCCACTTCCTTCTGGGTGATTTCCCCCACTACCGGAGCGACCGGAACCCTGTGGATAAGAAAAAAGTAAACCGCGGCCACTGTGGCGAGGAGGAAGACGTATTTCATTCTTGATAGAAGAGCATGGCTTGCGCCACACGGTTGCGTAGTGAAGATCGCGCTCATCCATTACACCTACCTGCCGGTCGTGGGTGGCGTGGAGATTGTGATGGCCGAACACGCCCGGCTTTTTACCGAGCACGGACACGAGGTCACGGTGATCTGCGACCAGGGAGCGAGCGACGATCCGCGCATCGCTGTGGAATTGCTGCCCGATGCGGCCGATGCCGGTGAACTCGCCCGCGCACTGGAGCCGCGACTCGCGAAGATGGATGTAGTCATGATCCACAACATCGCCACGATGCCTTTCCACATCACGCTCACCGAGACGCTGTGGAATCTCGCCAAGCGGCTGACGAGCGTGCGTTTCGTGGCTTGGGTGCATGATCTGGTGGCGTGCAATCCGGATTACGATCTGCCGACGATCAACGAATGGCCGTGGAGTTCGCTGACCCGCGCCCACGACCGCTACCGCTATGTGGCGGTGTCGGAATTGCGACGCCGTCAATTCTCCGAGCTGACCGGCGGCCGGGCCACGGTGATTCCGAATGGCGTCGACCCGGCACGGCTGCTGGGCCTCACCGAATCGATCACCGAACTGGCGGAAGCCTACAATCTGCTGGGGCGCGAGATCGTGCTGCTGCACCCGACGCGACTGCTCAAGCGCAAGAACGTGGAACTCGGCCTGCGCGTAACGGCGGCGCTGAAATCCGCCGGGCGCACTTGCGCCTACCTCATCACCGGTGCGCCGGATGCGCAGAACCCCGCCTCGACGGCCTACGCGGAGTATCTGGAAGGGCTGCGGCTGGAGCTCGACCTGGAGGATGACGCCCTGTTCTTGCAAGCGGACGTCCCGATTCCCGAGCGAGATCTGGCGAGCCTCTTCGTGCTGGCGGACGCGCTCTTTTTCCCCAGCCGGCAGGAAGGCTTCGGCCTGCCCATCCTGGAGGCAGCGCTGCACCGGCTGCCCGTCTTCTGCTCGGCCATCGAGCCTTTGACCGGCCTGCTCTCGCAAGGCGTGACTTTCTTTCCTCTCGACGCGGAACCGGCGCAAATCGCGCTGACCGTGGCCGCGCGACTCGGCACTACCGAGGCGTGGCAGGCGCGACACCAGATTCGCCGCCACTATGCCTGGCCGGCGGTCTATGCGAATTACCTCGCTCCGCTCCTCGCCGAGTTTGAAACTGTCGTCCCCGCATGAAAATCACGGCCCAGCTCCCCACCTTGGATGAAGGAACCGTCGAAGCGATCGTCGGCGCCTATCACGGCGATCCCTTTTCCGTTCTCGGCCAGCACCAGGCCGGCGACCGCATTGCGGTGCGCGTCTTCCGCCCCGATGCCCGCGCCGTTACCGTGCGCGATGAGACGACCGGCAAAACCTATCCGGCACTGCAGATTCACTCCGACGGATTTTTCGAGGCAGTCCTCGACGATGCCGCGCAGCGCATTTTGTATGTGCTCGATTTCACGGGGCACCAGGGGCAGACGTGGACGGAACACGATCCCTATTCCTTTGGGGTCATGCTCGGGCCGCTGGATCTGCATCTTTTCGCGGAGGGCAACCATTGGCAGCTCTACGAGAAGCTGGGCGCGCACATCACCGAGTTTGCCGGCGTGAAGGGCACCAGCTTTCACGTCTGGGCGCCGAATGCGCAACGGGTCAGCGTGGTCGGGGAGTTCAATTCCTGGGACGGCCGCCGCAACCCGATGCGCAAGCTGCTGGGCTGCGGCGTGTGGGAAATCTTCCTGCCCAGCGTGAGCGAAGGCGCGCACTACAAATTCGAGGTCAAGCAATCACACGGCGGCATCGTGCTGAAGAGCGATCCGTTCGCCTTTTTCGGCCAGCACGATACCGCGACGGCGTCGCTGGTGTTCGATCTCAAGCGCTATCAGTGGGACGATGCGGAATGGATGGAGAGCCGCAAGGCCAAGGTGTGGCATCGCAGCGCGATGAGCATCTACGAGGTGCACCTCGGCTCCTGGCAGCGTGTCGTCGAAGACGGCAATCGCTACCTGAGCTACCGGGAATTTGCCGAGACGCTGCTGCCGTACGTCGCGGAGATGGGATACACGCATATCGAGCTGCTGCCGGTGGCGGAGCATCCGTTCGATGGGTCGTGGGGCTATCAGGTGACGGGCTATTTCGCGCCGACGTCGCGCTTTGGAAATCCCGATGAGTTTCGCTTTTTCGTCGACCGGTGCCACCAGTTGGGCATCGGCGTGATCCTGGATTGGGTGCCTGGGCATTTTCCGAAGGATGCGCACGGGCTGGCGGAATTCGACGGCACGCACCTCTACGAGCATGCCGATCCGCGGCTCGGCGAGCACATGGACTGGGGCACGCTCATTTTCAACTACGGACGGAATGAGGTGCGCAATTTCCTCATCTCCAACGCGCTCTTTTGGTTCGACCAGTATCACATCGACGGCCTGCGCGTGGACGCGGTGGCCTCGATGCTGTACCTCGACTACTCGCGGAAGCCCGGCGAATGGGTTCCGAACTGCTTTGGCGGCCGGGAGAATCTCGAGGCGATCTATTTCCTCAAGCGCTTCAACGAAGTGTGCTACGAGCGCTTCCCCGGCATCGTGACGATCGCCGAGGAGAGCACGGCCTGGCCCGGCGTCTCGCGGCCCACTTATCTCGGCGGCCTTGGCTTCGGCCTCAAATGGAACATGGGCTGGATGCACGATTTCCTGAGCTACATGTCGAAGGAGCCGATCTATCGCCGCTTTCACCAGGGCGATATCACCTTCTCCCTGCTCTACGCCTTTCACGAGCACTTCGTCCTCGTCCTCAGCCACGATGAAGTGGTCCACGGCAAGGGCTCGCTGCTCCAAAAGATGCCCGGCGATCATTGGCAGAAGTTTGCCAACTTGCGGATGTTCTTTGCTTGGATGTACGCGCACCCGGGCAAGAAGCTGAACTTCATGGGCAACGAATTCGGGCAGAGCCGCGAGTGGAATCACAATCAGTCGCTCGACTGGCATCTGATGCAATTTCCCGAGCACGACGGTCTCCGCCGGCTGGTGCAGCACCTGAACAGGGTCTACACCCACGAGCCCGCGCTCTTCGATCAGGACGACAGCTTCGACGGCTTCGAGTGGATCGATTTCCATGACAGCGACAACTCGGTGGTGGCCTTTATTGCGCAAAGCGCGCGACGGCGGCCGCATGGCTTTTATCATCAACGCGACGCCGGTGGTGCGCGAGGCCTATCGAGTGGGCGTCGACGGCGGCGGCTGGTGGGAGGAACTGATCAACACGGATGCGCAAACCTACGGTGGCAGCAACATCGGGAACTACGGCGGACAGAATGCCGAGGCGATCCCCTGGCAGGGCAAATCGCACTCCCTGCTGCTCACGCTGCCTCCCCTGGCAGTGGTGGGATTGAAGCACCGGGGCGCCTGAATCGGCGGGTAGAATTGCGAGGAAATAAATTTGCAGAAAACTGCCCCGGGACCGTAACTTTTTTATTTGCGCCCGTGCTCACGCTTTGTATTATCTAGAAAAGTATTTATCTACTGAACCCCACCACCTCATGAAAACCTCCAAAAACAACGCATTCACGCTCATTGAGCTGCTTGTCGTGATCTCGATCAACGCCATTCTGGCGGGCATTGCCTTGCCCGTGTTCGGCGAAGTTCAGGTTCGCGGCGCGCAGACCAAGGCTCTCTCCAACGCCAAACAGGTCGGCACGGCCTGTAAACTCTTCGCGATGGACTATTCCGGCAACTACCCTCGCTGGACCGACATGACGCAGAATCCTCCGATCCTGCCGATACGTCAGGACTCACCGATTCGAACAGCGTGCTGAAGACCCTTCTGCCCGACTACATCACCGACGAAACCATTTTCTGGAATCCCAAGTCGGCCGGTTACTGCAACAAAGTGCCGCCGGACAACAAAATCGGCACCACTCCGGTGGTGGTCAAGGAGGCGTCGCCTTGGACAAGGGCGAAAATGGCTGGGGCTACGTCGCCGGCCTGGCTGATACTTCGAACGCTCGCTGGCCCCTGCTCGCGGACGGCGCTCCAAAAGGCGTTACGACGTCGATGAGAGCAAGCCGGGTGGCGTTTGGAAGGGCAAGAAAGCCATCATGATCCGCGTGGACATCAGCGGCACGGTCGAAACGCTCTTCACCAAGACGCACACCATCAAGCGGGACGACGATCCGGCGCAGAACGCCTTGACCGTGGACAGCGGCAACGGCTGGCTGGTCACTGACTCGGTGTTTCTCGCCCCCCACGACCACTCAATAGTCCAGGCTAACGCCTTCCCAAAGCGCCGGTTCCAGTGATCCACTGGAACCGGCCTTTTTTTGCCATGATCGCTACTCCGCGATCGAATCGATGGAGCCGTCTTTCAACCGCGTGGTCAGCTTCGTCCGCGAAGGGACCTGGCTCACCGAGCGGATGATGGCACCGCCTTTGGATACTGGTGATGCTGAAGCCGCGCGACAGGGTCGCTTCCGGCGAGAGCGCCTTGAGCAGTGCTTCGCTGTGGGCGAAGCGCTGTTTTTGCTCCAGCAGGCGGGCGCGCGCACAGGCGGCCAGCCGTGTTTTCACCGTCGCAAGGCGATGGCGGCACGCGGCCAATTGCTGGTCGGGAAGATGTTCCCGCAGGCGCGCGCGGAGATCCAGAAGCCGGCGTTCGGAAGTGAGCCGCCGCTCCTTGCATGGTGCGTCGCAAGATCTCCCCTGCCATGTCGACGCGTTGCACGTATTCGCGCAAAGTTCGAATCAGCCCTTGGGGCGAAGTCACGCGGGCGAGGTAGGCCAGGCGATTCCTCTCGCGCAGCAGAAAGCCTCCGGCAGCACGCTGTAGCCGAGCGTGTGAATCGGCCACGTAGCGCTGCAATGTCTCTCCATCCGGCACGATGAGTTCTGCTTGCCGCACTGGCGTGGCGGCGCGCAAGTCCGCGGCAAAATCCGCGATGGTGAAATCGATTTCATGCCCGACCGCGGAAACGACCGGCACCCGCGATTGCACGATGGCGCGCGCGACGGCCTCTTCGTTGAATTCCCACAGATCCTCGATGCTGCCTCCGCCGCGACCGACCACCATCACGTCGATGGGCCGCACGCCGCGGGCGATCAAGTCATTCAATTCCGCCACCGCCGCGGCGATCTCCCGCGCCGCCCCCTGCCCTTGCACCCGCACCGGGCTGATGACCACACGCACCCACGGAGCGCGGCGGCCGAGGATATGGAGCATGTCACGCAAGGCCGCGCCGGTCGGCGAGGTCACCAGGCCGATGAGCGTCGGGAATCTGGGCAACGGCCGTTTGCGCGCGGCATCGAACAGCCCCTCCGCCTCGAGCTTACCGCTTCAGGGCTTCGAACTTCGCCTGCAACAACCCGGCCCCCGCGGCCTGCACGGCTTGCACATTGAGCTGATACTGCCCGCGCGCTTCGTAAACGGTGAGGGCCCCGCGCACCTGCACGTGCATGCCATCGGGCCAGCACGGTCTGCTTCAGCCGCAAGCCGCCGCGGGAAGCGAACCACACGCACGCCACCTGCGATTGCGCGTCCTTGAGCGTGAAATACTGGTGGCCGGACGGCTGCTTGCGGTAGTTGCTGATTTCGCCTTCGACCCATACCACGCCGATTCCGTCCTCGAGTGTCGCCCGCACGGCGCGCGTGAGTTCGCTCACGGTCAGCACGCGCGGCTCTTCGCGAACCGGTTCCGGCGAGCCGAAAAGATCGGCCGTCATGATGGCTCACCGCCTTTCCGATAGGCCCGCGCGAGCAAGGTGATCGGATGCACGATCTCCAGCGATTGTTCGCTTTCGCGGGCGCCTGCTTCGAGTTGCACGCTGCAACCGGGATTCGCCGTGGCCACGATCTTCGCCCCGGTTTTCTCGATGTGATCGAGCTTCCTCTGCAACAGTTGATGGGACATTTCCGGCTGGGTGATGTTGTAAATTCCGGCGCTGCCGCAGCACCAGGTCGATTCCGGCAACTCGACCAGCTTCAATCCGGGTATCCCCTTCAGCACCGCGCGAGGCTGCTGGGTGATCTTCTGCCCGTGGCAGAGATGACAAGCCTCGTGATAGGTGGCCGTCAGCGGTGCGGCGCTTTCGGCGGGCGGTGGCGTGATGCCGATTTGGACCAGCCATTCGTGAATGTCCTTCAGCTTGCGCGACCAGAGCCGCGCGCGCTCCGCGTATTGCGGATCGTGCTCGAGCAAGTCGTCATAGTGCTTGAGATGCGAGCCGCAACCGGCGGCGTTGGTGATGATCGCGTCCAGCTTTTCCAGCGATCCGGCCGCGCGCTCCATGTCGTCGATATTCTTGCGCGCCATCGCGCGCGCGAGGGTGAGTTCGCCGTTGTGGGCGTGCAGCGAGCCGCAGCAGTATTGGGCGCCGGGCGTGACGACCTCGCAACCATTCGCCAGCAGCACGTCCACCGTGTCGCGATTGACGTGCGGATACACGAGGTCCTGCACACACCCGGTGAGCAT
>JBBCHV010000029.1:0-57251 GCA_037200205.1 Chthoniobacter sp. | reverse complement strand
CCATTTCCTCCTCGATATCCCCGTCAAGGCGCGGCCCCAGGCCCGGATCGACGTGCACGAACTCATCATTCACGTCCTCTTCTACGAGCTCGTGGACGGCAAACGCATCGAGGAAACCAAGGCCAACATCAAGTCGCACTGGCTCCATCCCCCGGCCGACTGGGTCGGCTCCGATACCGAGCAACTCGAGATCGACTACCAGCTCCCCAAAGCCCCCACCGCCGCCGACGAAATCGTCGACCGCAAATACTACGGCTACATCATCCGCCTCTACTATCACGAGCTGCTGCAAGCCGCCGTCGCCGAACCCCCGGCCCTTGCCAAGCTCCATCCCCCCGCCCCCCACCGTCACCGGCGAACCACCCAAACCCCCACCCGCCGCCCCCCACCCCCGGCCCCCTCCCCCCAAGCGCGTTTCACCAGGGCTCCTCGCTCACGCTCGCGGCTCCCTCCGCCGCGTCCATCGCCAGCCCCGCCACCCTTCCCGAACCGGCTACAGCTTCCACTACCACACCGCTAGCCACGAGCACGCCCCGTTCCGCGCGTTCCTGGCTTCCCACCGTCTCCTCGGCGCTCCTGGCCTGTCTCAGCCTCGGCAGCTTTCTCGGATTCCGCATCGCCCGCCGCCGCCATCAGCAACTCGAAACTCTGATCATCGAACTGGCCGCCCGCGCGTCGCCCGACACCCTCGCCCAACCCGCCGCCGAGCCCCACCCCCAGCGGCGAACCGTGGTTCAACGAACCCGGGCCAGACACCTCGGCCTCCCTCCCCGCCGAGGACACCACCCCAACTTCAACCGAGGGCAAAGAAGTGGAACCGTCCGCACCAGAACCGCCGGCAAACGCCGAAGCCACGACGGAAACACCCACTCAAAGCGAACTGGCCCTGGAAGACACTCTACCGGCGACCCGAAGAATCCAACATCGCGGTACCGGGCACAGACGAAGGTAAGTCCGTTTCTGAAAAGCCCTCCTAACCCGACTTTCGCTACTGAGGAGTAAAAAAGGGGAGACTTCTCTGTGCGGAGGTGTTTTGGAGCCTTAGGTCTTCACTACAGCGCTAAGCGTGGAGCGATTCCAAATTGCCGTTGGAGGTGATGCGTGGAGGAGGGATTGAGGCGGCAGTTCCAGCCCGAGTTGGGCGAGGAGCAGTTTCTGGAGTTTGTTGGGGCTGGTGTAGCGGGTGAAGATCAGCGTGCGGCCGTCGGTGGTGGGGAAGTGCACGTCGAGCATTTGGATGGCCGAGAGTTGCTCGAGGACCGTGCGGGGTGTCAGCCCTGGCGCTTTCAATCGTAATTGGTGGCGCAAGCTGGCGTGCAGGCAATAAGCCAGGAACGCGACGAGGATATGGGCTTCGATGCGGTCTTCGTCTTGATGAAAAATCGGCCGCACTGCCAGGTCGCCCTTGAGGTTTTTGAAGGCCTCCTCGATTTGGGCCAGCTGCATATACATCTTCCAGAGCAGCGCCGGATCGTGCCTCGCAAAGATTGCTGCGCAACAGGTAGCGGCCTTCCCGGCGACGCGCCTCCCGCAGTTTGTGGCGGTTGAGCGCAAAGGCGAAGCCCGCTGACTGTTGGTCGCACCTTTTTCTTCGGGCAGCTGGAGATCGATGAGCCTCCACGCGCTCCGGTATTTGCCACGGGCTTCCCCCAGCTTGAGCAGCAGGTCGCGCGCAGTCAGTTCCATGGCGTGGAGTTGGTGGAGGCGTTTCCAGAGCGCCTTGAGTTGGCGCTGGCGCATCGAGCGCTCCTTGTGCACGCGATCCCGGCTGCGCGCATAGACATAGAGTTCTACCCTCCTGCGGGCAGCAACTTGACGGCGACACCCTCGCGAACTGCCGCCCAAGGGCGTTCTCTCAGTTCGGCCTCCAGCTTGGAGAGCCGGCCTTTGGGCGTGCCCACCAGGTAATGCACCGGAGGATCGCTCTGGCGCATCTGGGCCAGCACTTCCTCGGTCGGAATGCCCCGGTCCATCACCCAGATCCGCTGGGCCTTGCCATGCATCCTTTCAATCTTGTCCAAAAGCCGCGCAGCGTGGTTTTGTCGGAGGTGTTCCCGGCCATGACCTCATACGCGAGGGGGAAAAACCCTCCGGCGTGACCACCAGCGCGATGACCACTTGCACGCAATCGCGGCGCTTGTCGCGACTGTAGCCAAAGCGGCGCAGGTCAGTTTCGCTCTCCGGCGGATCGCTTTCAAAATAGGTGCTCGTCAGATCAAAGAGCAGCACCTCGAACTTCACCCCAAAGAGATCGTTTCCAGCGCTGGCGGAGAAAGCCAAAGAGTTCTTCCTTGTGCTCCAGCAACCGATCCAGGCACCGATACAAAGTATCTTTGGCCGCCACCGAGAAGTCCTCCCGCCAGCAGATCGCCCATGGCCGATTGATCAAACCAACTGCGGTGCAGCCGCCACTCGCTGCCCCGGGTCCAACAACCGATAACAACTCAAGACTTCGAGCACGTGCTCCCAGTTGGTGCCTTCGCGAGAGATCCCCAATCGCTCTTTCCAAAATGTATCCAGCCCCAGTTGCTTCCACACCTCGACAAAACAGCCAGCATCCACCCCATTGCCGGGGACGGCGCAGCTCAAAGTCCTTGAGCCGCACACGCACTCCTTCCGGCATGTTTTCCGGCCAGGGGCGCTCCGCGGCAAAGAGCTTCAAACTGTTGGCTCCTGCCTTCATCCTCGTCAAAGACCTCAATTCGCCCGAATCCATTGCTCTTTCTGGCTGTCGTTGATCTCCCCCAAATAACAGACCGGTCTGCTGGATCACTCGGCCACCACGACACCGTCGGTTTTCCACCAACGACCAATAGTAATGCGCTTTGCCGTCTTTCCAGCGTTTGGTGCTTCGCAAGAACATATTGCCCTCCGATCATAGCCGCCAAAACCAAGCCGTGAAGAGGCTGGGTCTTCACTACGCACGCTTTTTGACCCCGGCCCTTGTCTCCATCAGCCTTCCCGAGCGGTCACTCGCGAAATATTCGCCCTTTTCCTCTCCCAGTAGCGAAAGCCGGGCTAAAATAGAGGCGCCTTTTTCGCGTTTTCCCCGTTCACCACGCCGATGCGGTGTCCGCGCTGTTCGGAAATGGCGGGGGCGTAGCCAACCGGTAGCTGCCCCAACGAGCGCAAGCGCCGAAAAAACAGCCGGTAGGGAAGCCGCGCCGCGGGTTCCCACTTTTGGGTGCGCGGGAAAAGCGGCGGTGGCCGGCCAGCCTCTCCCGCAAATATACCTCTGGTCGCTTCCGCCACCCACCACGTTTCCACACCACATGCGCGGGAACCCGGCGGCGCGGCTTCCCTACCGATTTTCCGCGTTAGATTGCCCGCTGGGCGAGGAGCCACCCTCGATACGCTTACCACTCAACGGCCACCCCGCCTCATTTCTGCTTCTCCACCGCGACCGGCTGTTGGGCGGCCCAGAGGAACGACTGGCCGCGGTAGGGACGACGCGCCGCGCCGTCCCTCGCCAACGCGAGGCTCGCGAAAGCAGAGCGATTCCCAAGTCTCTTCCCGGTCGCCAAGCGGGGCTTATGAGGGTCGATGCTCGGGGGGGAACGCAATTGGTGAAGGCGGTGCTGTAGCCGCGTTCATTGAACCCGGACGGCGGGAGACCGGGCTCAGTGAGCCCGGCTACAACCACCACGCGTGAGGACACCCCCTTACCACGCCGACGGGACGCGCTCCGGCGCGTCCCTCCGCTCAGTTCAGGAAGATGAGTTCGTTCATCTGCAGCACCGTCTGCGTGTAGCGTTCCCAGACGTTGAGCTGCTGGTTGGGCTCGTGGGCTTTGAGGGCCTGGGCCTTGCGCTTCTTGTTCCTTCTCGTCGTCGCCGGGCTGCGGGGGCCAGCGAGGGGTCCGGGATTTCGGGCGGATCGTCGGAGAGGAAATTGCGCGCGAGGGAGGGAGTTCCTGGGCGGAGGGCTGGCGCTGGAAGGCGGTGCGGAAGATGAAGCGCACTTTGTCCTCGTCGATGCCGCTCTTCGGGGAAGTCGGGGCGGGCGAGCAGATTCTTCACCTGCTCGACGACGAACGGGCTGTTCATCATGAAGAGCGCCTGCTGGGGCACGGTGGGTGAGCATTGCGTTGTGGTGAGCATGCGTTCGCCGGTGGTCATGTCGGGATTGGCAAAGTCGAACGTGCCGAACATGTCGGGCATGGCGTTGCGATCGATCATCGCATACACGGTGCGGCGGTCGGCGCTGGTCTTCGGCTGCAGGGCGTCGGCGACCATCCCCTTGTAACGGCTGGAGGCGGATGAGGCGGCAAGGACGAACGGGCGGCCGTTCACGTCGTGGTCGAGCTTGCCGCCGAGAGTAAGGAGAGTGTCGCGAATCGCCTCGAAATCGAGCCGCTGGACGTTCATGCGCCAGAGCCACTGGTTGGTGGGATCTTCGCGCATGGCGCGTTCATTGGGCACACTGGCCTGCCGGTAGGTGGAGGAGAGCAGGATGAGCTTGTGCAGCTTCTTGAGCGACCAGCCGTTGTCCATGAACCAGGTCGCCATCCAGTCGAGCATCTCGGGATGGGTGGGCGGCTCGGAGCGCGTGCCGAAGTCGCTCACCGTGCGCACGATCGCCTGGCCGAAATGCCACTGCCACACGCGATTGACGATGACGCGGGCGGTGAGCGGATTGTCGCGGCTGGCGATGCGCTGGGCCAGCTCGAGGCGGCCGCTGCCGTCCTTGAACGGCTCGTCGTTGCCGTAGGAAAGGACGGTGAGGAATTTGCGCGGCGCGATCGGGCCGCGGTTGGTCGGCTCGCCGCGGACGAAGACGGGCGAGTCTTTCGGATCGGCCTTGTCCACGAGGGCCATGGCGCGCACGGGGGCGCCGGGGTGGGGCGAAATTGATGCTCACCGTCTTGGCCTGGATCGCGGTCTCGGGATTGTTGAACTGCACGCCGAGCGCGCGGGACATGAGCTTCTGGTCGGGCATGACCGACGACTCCTCGCCGAAGACGCTCTGCCGCAGGGATTCCATCGGCCCTTCGAGCTTCACCTCCACCTTGGTGAGCGGGAACTTGTTGTTCCGGCCGGCGCCGCGATAGCCCGGTGTAAGTGGGCAGATCGAGCTGCTTGCGCAGGTCGCCGAAGACGGTGGTGTAAACTTCCGCAACGTCTTTCAGCGTGGCCGGTGCCTTGGCCGCCAGGGCCGCGGCGAGGGTCGGCTGGAAGGTGCCGGCGGCCTCGATTTCCCTGGCCAGGGCGGGTCCGCGATCGGCAAATTGGTCGGCGGGCAGCTCCGCGAATTTCAGCCAGGGGCCGAGTACCGCGTCGGTCTTGGCCGCGGACTTGACGCGATCCATCCAGATGAAAGCGACTTCGGCCTCCAGGCCGCGCTGGCGGGCCATGAGGCGGAAGTTATCGCCCCGCTTGCTGCTGTCGCTGGCGCGACCGCTGTCCTGCACGGCGAGCAGGTATTCACCGGCCTTGTCGAGCATGCCGGAAACGAGCCGTGCGGCATTGGTGCGGCGATAGTTTTCGACTTCGTTGTCGACCTTGGCGATCTCCGCCTCGTAGGCCTTGTAGTCCGCGCTCTCTTTGTTCACCGGCGCGATGATCGGCTCCTCGGCCGGCTCCTGCGAGCTGCTGAAGATGCCGTGCAGCGAGTAGTAATCCTTCGTGGGGATGGGATCGAACTTGTGGTCGTGGCAGCGCGCGCAGGCCACGGTGAGGCCCAGCAGGCCTTTCGACACGACGTCGATGCGATCGTCGATGACGTCGTTCTCGACGCCCATGAACCGCTTGCCCACGGTGAGGAAACCGAGCGCGGCCAGTTTCGATTTGTCCTTTTCCGCTCGGGCAGGCGGTCGGCGGCGATCTGCTCGCGGACGAATTGATCGTAAGGCAGGTCCGCGTTGAAGGCGTTGATGACGTAGTCGCGATAGGTCCACGCGTAGGCGAAGAGCGGCTGGCGCTTGCCGTTGAGACGGTCGCCGTTGGTATCGGCGTAGCGGGCGACGTCCAGCCAGTGCCGGCCCCAGCGTTCGCCGTAGGCGGGCGAGGCGAGCAGGCGGTCGATCGCCTTTTCATAGGCGCTGGGCGAGGCGTCGGCGAGAAAGGCGTCCATCTCCGCCGCAGTGGGCGGCAGGCCGGTGAGATCGTAGGTCACCCGGCGCAGCAGCGTCGCTTTATCCGCCGGCGCGGAGGGCGCGAGCTTCTTCTCGGTGAGCTTCGCGAGCACGAAGGCATCGATTGGGTTCTGAATGAATTTCGCGAGGTCCGCGGGTGTGGGCACCGCGGGATTCTTGATCGCCTGGAAGGCCCAATGCTCCTTGGCCGTCTTGTCGTTCCAGGCATTCTGGCGGTGACGCCTTGCCATCGCGCGGATCGGGGGCGCCCATCTTGATCCACTGCTCGAAATCCGCCAGGATCTCGTCGGGCAGCACGTCTTTCTTTGGCGGCATGGCGAGATCCGGATCGGGGTCCGAATGCTTCATGGAAATGAGCAGCAGGCTTTTCGCGGGCTTGCCCGGGACGATCGCCGCGCCGGAGTCGCCGCCTTCAGCAGGCCCTCCGCGGTATCGAGCAGCAGGCCACCCTTGACCTTCTTCGACGTGGCGCTGTGGCATTCGTAGCATTGCTCCGAGAGGACCGGGCGGATTTTCTTCTCGAAGAAATCGAGTTGAGCCAGGTCGGACGGCACGCCGGCGCCCGGCGCGGAAGACGCCGCCGAGCAGCGCGGCAGCCGTGAGCAAGCGAGGAGAAGCGAGGCGAAAAGTCATGGGGGCTTCCAATTAGGCGATGAGGCCCTCGACCACATTGCCGAAGACGTCCGTGAGCCGGAAGTCGCGGCCATTGTAGCGATAGGTCAGCTTTTCATGATCGAAGCCGAGCTGATGGAGAATGGTGGCGTGCAGATCGTGGACGTGGACCTTGTTCTCGACCACGTCGTAGCCGAATTCGTCCGTCGCCCCGTAGGCCTGGCCGCCCTTGATGCCGCCGCCGGCCATCCACGCGCAGAAGGCGCGATGATGGTGATCGCGTCCCGGCTCGCCGCGGGCGCCCTTGTCGTGCCGCGGGGTGCGGCCGAATTCGCCGCCCCACACCACGAGCGTGTCTTCCAGCATGCCGCGTTGCTTGAGATCGGTGAGCAGCGCGCCGATCGGCTGGTCGATGCCTTCGGCCTGCTTGATGAGATTGCCCTTCACA
Source organism: Chthoniobacter sp. (assembly GCA_037200205.1). Lineage (GTDB taxonomy): Bacteria > Verrucomicrobiota > Verrucomicrobiia > Chthoniobacterales > Chthoniobacteraceae > Chthoniobacter. Next base: position 50,097 of record JBBCHV010000029.1, on the reverse strand, counting down.
TCGGTGTGATGGTCCCAGCCGCCGGCCCAGACCTGAACGAAGCGGACGCCATTTTCCACGAGCCGGCGCGCGACCAGCATGCGGCGGCCGATTTCCGTGTCGCCATACATGTCGCGGATGTTCTGCGGCTCCTTGCTCACGTCGAAGGTGTCCATCGCCTGCGTCTGCATGTTGAAGGCGAGCTCGAAGGATTGGATGCGGGCCTCCAGCACCGTCTCGCTGGCCTGCTTCTCGGCGCGCAGGTCGTCCATGGCCTTCAGCAAATCGAGCTGCCGGCGCTGCTGGCCGCGCGTGGCGTACTGGCTGCGAATGTTTTCGATGATCCGGTCCGCGGGGCCGCTCACCGAGCCGACGAGCGTGCCCTGATAGGCGCCGGGCAGAAACGCCGAGCGCCAGTTTGAAGCGCCGCCGAGGCCGCCGCCAAGGGCGATGAAGCCGGGCAGATTCTGATTCTCCGCGCCGAGGCCGTAAAGCACCCAGGCGCCCATGGAGGGCTTCACCAGGCGGCCCGAGCCGGGTATTCATCATCAGCGTCGCGAAATCGTGCGCCGGGATGTCGGTATTCATTGAGCGGATGACGGCAATGTCATCGATGTGGTCCGCCGATTTTCGGGAAGAGTTCACTCACTTCCACGCCGCTGTTGCCGCGCTTGGTGAACTTGAACTGCGTGGGCAGCGGGATGCCGCCGATTTCCTTCACGTCCTGGCCGATATATTTCTCGATGCCCGGCTTCGGATCCCACGTGTCGATATGCGACGGGCCGCCCTGCGAAAAGATATGGATGACCCGCTTGGCCTTGCCGGGGAACATGGGTTCCTTCGGCGCGAGCGGCGAGAGATTGATCGCGCCCTGGGCGCTGCCGCCGAGCGATTGTCCGAAAAGGCCGGCCAGGCTCAAGGCGCCGAAGCCCATGCCAAAACGATTGAGGAATTGACGCCGCGTGACACAAAAATCTTCGGCGGTGGGCTGGTGTTGGGTGATATCCATAAGTTCGTGGGGTGCTTAACACGTTAAATAGCTAGGAGTTTCACACCTTAGTGAGAATTTTAGTTTTCCGTGTGTTATGCATCTCGCGCATCTTGCGTGGGGAAACGGGTGCGCGCCGGAGGCGCCCTAAAAAAACGCCGTCATTCTGAGCTGGCGAAGAACCTCTGATTTTTTGCCTTTCTTCACCCGCTCGGCAGAAGATGACGCCCAGCTCGCTCTGACGTCCGCGCAGCAGATGCCAGAGCGAGATCAGAGGTTCTTCGCCAGCTCAGAATGACGGCCGGGAGGGAGCACGCGCCATCCACTTCGCGATCCGTTCTTGGCACTCGCCCTTCCCTCTCCCATCCTCACGTTCTTCATGCCCTCCTGGAGCTATCTTTATGTGGCCAGCGAATGGACGATTCGTTTGGTAATGCTCGTCTATGTGCCCCAGCAGCGCTCGGCGGCGGCGTCGCGGACCTGGTTGCTGCTCATCTTTCTGCTGCCGTGGCCGGGGCTGGCGATTTACGCCTTGCTGGGCCGCATCCGCGTGCCGCGGGAGCGCATCGACCAGCAGAAAAAAGCTTCGCAGCGGATCATGGACGCGCAGACGCATCTGCTGCCGCGCGTGGTGTGTCGGCCGCCGTTGCCGGATTATCTCGCGCACATTCCAAAACTGGCGGCGAAGCTCGGTGATTTCGATGTCTTCGGTGGAAATGCGGTGGAGTTGCTCCCGGATTACGAGGGGTCGATCGATCGGCTGATCAACGATATCGACGGCGCCCAAAATCACGTTCATCTCCTGACCTATATTTTCGCCCCGGACACCACGGGAGAACGATTGGCGGCGGCGCTGGGCCGCGCGGCGAAACGCGGGGTGCATACCCGGCTGATGGCCGATGCGGTGGGCTCGCGCCCTGGCTGGCCCGGCTCACCCCGCAACTCCGGCGCGACGGCGTGGAGGTGGTGCCGATGCTGCCCGTGGGATTCTTCCGCCACAACGCGGCGCGCTTCGATTTGCGCAATCATCGCAAGCTGGCCGTCGTCGACGGTCTCGTGGGCTATGCGGGCTCGCAGAATATCGTGAACCCGGAATTCGTCCCGGGTATCCGAACGAGGAATTGGTCGCCCGCGTCACCGGCCCGGTGGTGGCCCAGATCCAGGCGATCCTGCTCGCCGATTACTTCATCGAAACCGGCGGCACCCTGGACATGGATCGCTTCTTCCCCGACCTCCCGCCCACCGGCCAGACCACCGCGCAAATGCTGCCCAGCGGCCCCGGCTATCAGCGCGAAAATGGCGCGGAACTATTCATCGCCCTGATCTACGCGGCCCGGCAGCGCGGTGTTCCTGACCACGCCCTACTTCGTGCCCGATGAGCCCTTTCTCGCCGCGCTGCGTTCCGCCACCCGGCGCGGCGTGGAAGTGCGCCTGATCGTTTCCGGCCACGGCAACCAGACGCTCAACGGCAACCAGACGCTCACGCAATATGCCCAGCGCTCTTACTACGAACAACTGCTCACCGCCGGGGTCCACGTGCATCTCTACCGGCCGCATTTCCTGCACGCGAAACACCTCAGCGTGGACGATTCCGTCGCCCTGCTCGGCTCGACGAATATCGACATCCGCTCCTTTGCCCTCAACGCCGAGGTGAGCCTGATCCTCTATGATCGCGACGCCGTGCAACGCCTCCGCGCCGTCCAGGAGCGCTGCATCGCGGACAGCGACGAACTCGACCTGGCGGCGTGGCGGCAGCGTCCGCCCTCCCAGCGCGTGCTGCAGAACCTGGCGCGGCTGGCGGATTCGGTGCTCTGAAAAGTGCCAGGAGCCAAGTTACCAGAGCCAAGTGTGACGTGCCCTACGCCGGAGTGTGCCGCCACTTGGCTCTTGGCTCTATGCAAAAACCTCGCGGACGACATCGCCCGCCACATCCGTCAGGGCGGAAGTCGCGGCCGGCATAGCGGTAGGTGAGCTTCTCGTGGTCGAGGCCCATGAGGGCGAGGAGCGTGGCGTGCAGGTCGTTGGTGTGCATGCGGCCGTCGACGGCCTTGATGCCGAATTCGTCGGTGCCGCCGTAGGTGAAGCCTTTCTTTACGCCGGCGCCGGCGAGGAACATGGAATAGCCCATGATGTTGTGGTCGCGGCCGTCAGGGCCCTGCGCGGTGGGCAGGCGTCCGAATTCGGAACCGAAGAGCACCAGCGTGTCCTCGAGGAGACCGCGTTGCTCAAGATCGGTGAGGAGCGCGGCGGTAGGCTGGTCGACGCTATGGGTGCGGTCGATGAGGCCTTTGTGCAAGTTATTGTGGTGATCCCAGCCGCCCTGGGTGATTTCCACGAAGCGCACGCCCGCCTCGCTCAAGCGTCGGGCCATGAGGCATTGGCGGTTGAAGGAGCCAGCCGGCCCATCCTGGATGCCGTAGAGGTCGCGGATGTGTTGCGGCTCCTTCGAGATATCAAGCAGTTCCGGCACTTTGTCCTGCATGCGGAACCCGAGTTCATAGGAGGCGATGATGCCTTCCACGGGATCGGGCGCACCCGGCGTGGCGGCGTAGTCGCGATTCATCGACTGGATGAGATCGAGCTGCTGGCGCTGCAGGCCGCTTCCGGCGGCGGCGCGGATATTCGGCAGGTAGCCAGTATCGGTGATGCGCGTGCCCTGGAAGTGCGCAGGCAGGAAGGCGCTGCCGTAGTTGACGGCGCCGCCGAAATTCGGCGAGGGATCGATGGTCACATAGCCCGGCAGGTCCTGATTTTCCGTGCCCAGGCCGTAGAGCAGCCACGAGCCCATGCTGGGCCGCGTGAGCGCGGCATTGGCGCTGCCGGTGTGGAGTTGCACCACGGCCTGCGGATGCGCGGGCGTATCGGTGTGCAGCCCACGCAGCCAGCAGAGCTTGTCCGCATGCTGGGCGATATTCGGCAGCAGTTCCGAGAACCACGAACCGTTCTGGCCGTATTGTTTAAACCCAAATTTGGAAGCGGTCAGCGTGCCGCCGCCGGGGCCGCCTTTGCCGTCGTTCGCTTGCAGCTCGGGCTTGTATTCAAAGGTATCGACGCCGGACATCGCGCCTTCCATGAAGACGAAGATGATGCGTTTGGCCTTCGCCGGAAACTGCGGGGCGCGTGGGGCGAGGGGGTTGGCCGCGATGCCGCCGCGGGCCGCCTGCTGGCCGAGCAGGCCGGCAAGCGCAAGATAACCGAAGCCGCCGGCGGCGGATTTCAGCAGGGAACGACGGGAGATGTGGGCAGGATGTGGGAGCATAGAGAGTGGTGAGGTTAAAATCAGCGGAGGAAGCGGAATTCGGCGGAGGCGTAGAGCGACTGGATGAAGGACATCCACGAGGCGGCTTTGGCGCTGGAAGGCTCGACGACGGCTTCCTTGGGCGCCTCGGGCGTGCGATCGACGTCGTCCGGATTGGCGGCCTGGCCGGCGACGGCGGTGGCCGTGCCGGTTTCGCTCTCCGTATGCGCTGGCTCGGCCACGCTGGCGATCTGCTGGACGGGAGCGCTCTCGCGCCAGGACCCCGCGTAGGCAGCGAGGTTACTGGGCGGCGCGGGGCGATCTCGATCTCGCGCGGTTCGCGGCCGAGCGCGCGGAGGTAGATGTCGCGCACCCAGTCCGCGTCGAAACGCTGGCTGTCCGCGAGCACGTGGTCGGCCCAGGCAAGGGCCTGTTGCCGCACGAAAGAGGAATTCAGCAGGTAGAGCGCCTGCGTGGGCACGGTGGTGCTTTCCCGCGCGCCGGGAAACGAGCGTCTGTGAAACGGGATCGAAGGCTTCCAGCGCCTTCGGCGTGACGCCGCGCAGCAGCGGCAGATACACGCTGCGGTGCAGCGAGCTGTCCGCGGCGACCGTGATTCGGAGGGCCTCGGGACCGTTGTCACGCATCTCCACCATGCGCAGATCCTTGGCTGGCGAAGCTTCCGCGTGCGTCGCGTCCAGGCGGCCAGCCACGGCCAGCATGGTGTCGCGCAATTCCTCGGCGCTGAGACGCCGCGGCGAGTGGCGCCACACGAGGCGATTCGCCGGGTCGACTTCCTTGTTCTGGTCCGGCGCGTCGCTGCCGAGCTGGTAGGCGCGGGTGAGGGTGAGCGAGCGCACCAGCTTCTTCACCGACCAGCCGTCGTGGATGAATTCCTGCGCCAGATAGTCGAGCAGCTCGGGATTCGAAGGCACGTCGCCTTTCACCCCGAAATTATCCACCGTGGACACGAGGCCCGTGCCGAAAAGGTGTTCCCATACGCGGTTCACGATGACCCGCGCGGTGAGTGGATTCTGCGGGCTGGTGAGCCATTCCGCGAGTTCGAGGCGGCCGCTCTGGTGAGGATTCACCGCGGGTGCATCCGGCACGGAGACCACGCTCAGGAAACCGCGCGGCACCGTGGGACCGATGCGCTCGGCCTCGCCGCGAATGCGCACTTCGGTATCGCCGATGGTCTTGCCTTCGCGCACGCCGTGAACCACGAGCCCGTGTTCCGCCGGATCGGTCAGCGAGCGCAAGCGGCCTTGCAAATCCTCGTACTTCAAGCGGAAGGGCCGTTGCGTCGGCTTGCCATCGGCGGCTTTCTTCAAGCCCTCGGGAGTGCCGCGAATATTGTCCCAGGCTTTCTTCGCCTCCGCGACTTGGGCTTCGAGCTTCGCCACCTCCTCGGGAGGCGCGGGCGGCGCTTCGCCCGTGAGGCGCACGAGCATCGCGGGATCGTAGTAATCGAGTCCGCCGCCACCCATCTTGTTGCGCACGCCGGCGGCGTCGTCGGTGCTGGCGAAGATACCCGCCATCGCATAGTAATCGGTGACCGGGATGGGGTCGAACTTGTGATCGTGGCAGCGCGCGCAACTGACGGTGAGGCCGAGGATCGAGCGCGACACGACGTCGATCTGCTCGTCCACGTTGTCCATCAGGAAGCGGGTCTTGAAGCGCTGGTTCACGTCCTTCACGCCCAGGGCGAGGAACCCCGTGGCGGTGAGTTGGCGGTTGCGTTCCTCATCGTTGGCCGCAGGCAGGAGGTCGCCCGCGATTTGCTCCTGCACGAAGCGGTTTGAACGGCACGTCGCGATTGAAGGCATCGATGACGTAGTCGCGATACTTCCAGGCATGCGGATACGGGATGTTGCGCGAAGGGCCGGTGGATTCGCCGTAGCGCGCCACGTCGAGCCAGTGGCGGCCCCACTGCTCGCCAAATTGCGGGGGCGGCCAGCAGGCGGTCCACCACGCGGGCGAAAGCGTCCGGCGATTTGTCCGCCTCGAACGCCGCGATTTCCTCGGGCGTGGGCGGCAGACCGGTGAGGTCGAACGTGACACGCCGGATCAAGGTGGCGCGGTCGGCATCCGCGACCGGCGCGAGCTTCTTCGCTTCAAGACCGGCGAGGAGAAAACGATCGACGTCGCCCCGCGGCCAGGCGGCATCGGCCACCGCCGGAGGTTGCGGCACGGTCAGCGGCTGCCACGCCCAATGTTTCTTTTTCAACTCTTCGTAGTCGGCGCGCTTCTGGCCGATGTAGGCGGGAATCGCTTCGCGCGGCCAGGCGACGCCATCTGCGATCCACTGCTTTAAATCCGCCACCTCGGCGTCGGTGAGCAGTTCGCCTTCCTTGGGCATCTTGCCCTTGCGATTTTCCTGAATCACGCGCTCGATGAGCAGGCTGTGTTCGGTATCACCCGCAGTGACCGCCGCGCCGGAGTCGCCACCCATCAGCAGGCCATTGCGATCGTCCACGCGCAGGTTGCCGGCCGCCTTGGTATCCGCCGAATGGCACTGGTAGCAGTGGCTGACCAGAATCGGTCGTACCTTCTTCTCAAAGAACTCGATCTTGCCGGCGTCGGGCGCGTCCGAGGCGGCAGGGGAAGCCGCTGTCGCTGCGAACACCACGAGCGCCGCCAGGATCGGCCGGCGGGCAACAGGAGAAAAAGAGAAATGGATCGTGAACATGAAAGGGTAGGATTGGAAGAAGAGCGGTGTCATCCGGTCGGCAAGAGCCCGACATGATGACGCGAAAACTGCCCGACATAATGACGAGTAGTTTCATAGGGATGGCGGCTGGCACCGTTGGGTTGCGACGTTGCATCCCCAACGGGAACGCACCCGGAGACAGGGAAGCGCTCGAAAGAGGGCAGTATGGCGGTCTTTGCCGGCCTGTAAAGATTTTTCTATACCAATCCAGTATTGTTCCTGAAGACGTGCCGAGAGCCCAGTGTGACGTGCCCTATGCCAGAGTGTGCCGCCACTTGGCGCCTGGCACTTCCTTCCGAAAAACGCTTGCGCCCGCTCGCGCGGCGTGAATCCTCGCCGCTCCCACTTTTCCCATGAACACTCGCTCAGGAATCCTTGCCGGTGGCAACTGGATCATCGACCACGTTAAAATCATCGACACCTGGCCCGCCCAGGATGCGCTGGCCAACATTCTCTCCAGCACGCACGGCACGGGCGGTTCGCCCTACAATATCCTCGTGGATCTCGCCAGGCTCGGGGCCCCCTTCCCCCTCGCGGCCGTCGGCCTCGTCGGTCAGGATGCGGACGGACAAATCATTCTCGACGACTGTGCGAAATGGCAGATCGACGCGAGCGCGCTTCAGCAGACCGATCAGGCCCCGACCTCCTACACGGACGTGATGACCGTGCAGGCCAACGGTCGCCGCACATTCTTCCACGCGCGCGGCGCGAATGCCCTGCTCGATTCGCCGCATTTCATTTTCAGCACGACGAGCGCCCGCCTCTTCCATCTCGGCTACCTGCTGCTGCTCGACAAGATCGACGGACCGCACCCGGAATATGGCACCGTCGCCGCGGAAATCCTGGCCCGTGCGCAGGCCGCCGGGCTCCAGACGAGCATCGATCTGGTGAGCGAAGATAGCGACCGCTTCGCCCAGGTCGTGTCGCCCGCGTTGAAGCACGTCGATCTTTGCATTATGAATGAGTTCGAGGCGGGACGGGTCACTGGACAACGCGTCCGTCCCGATGGCGGCCTCGACCGGCAAGCGCTCAAGATCGCAATGCAGCAACTCCTCGCCGCGGGAGTGCGCGAGTACGTCATCGTCCACTTTCCCGAGGGCAGTGCTGCGCTCGGCCACGACGGCCAGTTCCACGAGCACTCAAGCGTCAAGCTACCGGAGACCTACATCAAGGGCGCCGCCGGCGCGGGCGACGCTTTCACTGCCGGTGTCCTCCTCGGCTGGCACGAAAATCTGCCGGTCGAAGATTGGCTGCGCTACGGCGTCTGCGCCGCCGCCGCCAACCTCGCGGATGAAACCTGCACCGGCGGCATGCTCCCGCTCGCGAAGGCCCTCGAACTCGGCGCGCGCTACGGCTTTCGCAATTAGTTCCGCGGCGCGCCCGATGCGAGCCGCGCAACTGGGTGCAGATTCGCGAGGTTCAGCGTCGGCGGATGCCTACTGAGGGATGTCGCCGATGATGTCGGATGACAAGAATCCGTACTGCATCGGCGGCAATGCGGAATAGGAAATGATAGGGAAAACGGTGCGGGTTGACCCGATGAAAACCGCCCACCCGAACTGAAAATGAGTCAGGACGCTCTGCAGCTTCCAACATGAAACGCCGCAACTCGCCGTAAAACTCATCCGCAAGTTCCGGCCCGGCGACTCGCTCGTAATACTCCATGATCTCGTGGACGTCGGAATAGACTTTCGGATGCAGGACGAGCCGCATCAGTCTCGGCGGGCACGGACTTTCTGGTCGAGTTGCTCGAACGTGATAGCCATCTCGGGAGCTGCGTCAATCTCCGCGTCCCGCCGCAAAGCCTCCGCCATACCTTCGTCCTCATCATGCAGCCCGGATGGAAGCGACCGAAGCAGATGAACGGCGAGAACGGCCCGTTGAGAATCAGGCAAATCGAACGCAAGTTTCTCGACTTCGGTGATGGTGGCCATAGCGGCAGTGTAGCTGGCGGAAGCTGGGGGAGCAAGTTTCCGGAGGTAGAAACCCGGTGGGATTCAGGGCCAGGTCATCGCGCGACCTTCGAATACCTGAGGCGTGGATTTGCTTTCCAAATGAATGGCACGTCGCACAGTGGCGGCCATGGCACTCAAAGCCACCATCTACAAAGCCGCGATTCAGGTCGCCGACATGGACCGCCAGATTTACGGCGACCACGAGGTGACGATGGCCCGCACCCCATCGAGACCGACGAGCGCATGTTGATTCGCCTGCTGGCCTTTGCGCTGAATGCGCCCATGGATCACGATCAGGGTGCGCTGGAATTCGCCAAAGGACATGTGGGACAGCGAAGAGCCGGCGCTGTGGCAAAAGGACCTCACGGGGCAGATGCTTCACTGGATCGAGGTGGGCCAGCCGGACGAGAAGCGGCTGCTCCAGTGCAGTTCCCGCTCGCGGCGCGCGAGCGTCTATAGCTTCAGTTCCAGCACAGCCCAGTGGTGGAGCGGTATCGGCGACAAGATCGCCAAGGCCCGCCACCTGAGCGTGTGGCAGGTGCCCTCGGAGCAAAGCAAGGCGCTGGCGGTACTGGCCGATCGATCCATGAAGCTGGATGTCACCGTGCAGGATGGAACAATCTGGGTGGGTGACGGGCAGCGGTCGGTGGAGGTCGCGCTGGTGCGCCTGTTCGGCAGTCCGGAAATCTAGAGTGTGTCCTGCATTCGAGGTTTTGCGGGACAACCCGTGCGCGCCGGAGGCGCTCCCCAACACGTCATCCTGAGCTTGCGAAGGATCTCTGATTTCGCTCTGGCATCTGCCGCATGGCTGGTCGTGCAAGCTTGGCGCCATCGCTTGCCACGCTGGTGAAGAAAGGCAGAAGATCAGAGGTTCTTCGCAAGCTCAGAATGACGGGAAGGAGGGGGCACGCGCCATACAGCTTCATGACGCGCTCTGACCTCGACGGGCTATACGGCAAGCTCCGCGCCGCGGGGCGTTGACGGACGCGGTAACGCGGCTCAGTGGCTATCCAGGCAGTCGCGCACCACTTTGACCAGCACCTCGGGTTTGTAGGGCTTGGCGAGGAAGTTCACGCGGCTGGAGAGCGGGTCGGCTTCGGTGCCGAAGTCGGAGCTGTAGCCGCTGGAGAGAATGACTTTCAGATCCTTCTTTTCCTTGCGCAGGCGGTCGGCGAGCAGGTTGCCGTGCAGGCCGTTGGGCATGACGATGTCCGTCAACAAGAGATCGACTTCGCTGCTGCGCAACGACCAGATGGCGAGGGCCTCGGGCCCGTCGGAAGCTTCGAGGACCTCGTAGCCGCGTTCTTCAAGACGTCGGTGATGACTTGCCGCACCGCGAATTCGTCCTCGACGACCAGGATCGTCTCATCGCCGCCGCGCAAGTCGCCCACGGTGCCCGACGTCGAAGGCTCGGGCGCGGAATCCTGGCACGGCAGGTACACCTGGAACGAGGAACCGTGGCCCAACTCGGTGAGCACCTCGATCCAGCCATCGTGCTGCGCGACGATGCCGTAGATCGTGGCCAGCCCCAGGCCCGTCCCCTTGCCCACTTCCTTGGTGGTAAAGAATGGCTCGAAAATATGGCTCAGCGTCTCCGCGCTCATGCCCGTGCCGGTATCGGTGACGGACAAACGAATGAAGCTCCCGGGATGAGCCTGCGGATGGCGCAGGCCGTGCGCGAGATCGACCTCCACGACTTCGGTGCGAATGCCGAGACAGCCGCCGTGCGGCATGGCATCGCGCGCGTTCACGACGAGGTTCATCACGATCTGCGCGAGGTTGCTCTCATCGGCGTGAATGGACGGGAGGTTCGGCGCGAAATCGCAGGCCAGATCGATGTGTTCGCCGATGACCCGGCTGAGCATCTCCTGCAGGCTGCGCATGATCTCGTTCAAATCCAGGATGCGGGGCTGCACGACCTGCTTGCGGCTGAAGGCGAGCAACTGCCGGGTGAGCGACGCCGCGCGCTCGGCGGCGAGGGAAACCTGCTCCAGCGAGCTGATCATGCCCTCGTTGAGATTCTTCGTGGCGAGTTGCAGGCTCACGTGGCCCTGGATGACCGTGAGCATGTTATTGAAATCGTGCGCGACGCCGGCGGCAAATTGCCCGACGGCCTCGAGTTTTTGCGAATGGCGGAGCTGTTTCTCGAGGTCGCGTTGTTCGGTGATGTCCACCGTCGCGACCAGCGCCACCATCTCGGACCCCAGGGAAAACGCATCCGCGGAAATCACGCATTCGCGGCGTCCGCTGCTGCGCGACTGGAGCGGATAATCAAAATTCCGGACGGGGCGCCCGTGGCGCAATTGGGCGAATAACTGGCCGTGAGCGTCGAGGTCGGCGCACAGTTCGAGTTCGCGCGGCGTGCGACTGACGATTTCGATCCGCCGCAGGCCGCACACGGAGATGAAGGCGTCATTGACATCGATGAAGCGCTCAGTCGTAAGCGACTGCAGAGCCATCGGGATCGGGCTCGCTGGAAGGCCTTGGCGAAGCGCGCTTCCGATTGCACCAGCTTTTGCTGGGCCTGCTCGCGTTCTTCCATTTCCTCGCGCAGGCGCAGGTTGGCCGTCTGCAATTCCGCGGTGCGTCGCGCGACGACTTGATCGAGCGTCGTCAGGTGATCGCGAAGCTGATGGTTGAGCGTCCACTTCTGCGTGAGCGTGTGGGCCAGTTGCAGGACCTCGACGTTGTCGAAAGGCTTTTTCAGGATGACGAGATTGTCCGTGCGGCCGATCTCGCGAATCATTTCCTCCCACGAATAGTCCGAGTAAGCGGTGCAAATGACGACCTGCAACTCGGGGTACAATTTCCAGATGCGGCTGATGGTCTCGACGCCGTCCCACCCCGGAGGCATGCGGATATCCACGAAGGCGAGCGCGTAGGGACGGCCTTTTTCGAGCGCCTCCCGGACCATCGCCAGCCCCTCCTGCCCCTGGAAGGCGGAATCGATCTCGAACTCGAGGGTGGTCAGGTCGTCGGTTTCACCGCCGAAAAGATCGGCCGCCTCGGCATCGAGATCGGCATCTTCGCGCGCGGGAACGCCGAGGATCTTGCGCACATCGTCATGGATGGCCGCATTATCGTCGATGATGAGAATGCGCTGATTGCGCTGGCCGGCGGCCTGGAGAGTGGGCGCTTCAGACTTCAGCATGGGGATCCGTGGGCAGTTCGAGCATGAAGGTGGCGCCTTGGTTCAAGCCGTCGCTATGCGCGACGAGAGAGCCTCCGATTTCCTTGGCTGCCAGCGCCGCGCTGTGGAGGCCGAAGCCGTGGCCATCCCGCTTGGTCGTGAAGCCGTGGGCGAAGATGCGGGCCAGATTTTCCGGGGCGATGCCGATGCCATTGTCGCAGACGGCGATCTGCACACGGCGGTGTCCATTGTAGCCCTGCACGCCGACCCGCACGACGACCTTCTTCTCCCGGCGGGCGCTTTCGCTGACCGCATACTTGGCGTTGCGAATGACGTTGATGAGGATTTGCAGCACCTTGTGCTTGTCGACCAGCACCGCCGGCGCGGGGAGCAAATTCGCGAACGAGGTCGATACCGTGGCGCTCGAAGGCGGCGCTATTGAGATCCAGCGCATCCTCGACGAGATCGGCGGGCGCCAGCGACTCCATGACCCCCGAGATTCGGGCGTAACTTTGTTGCATGGAGACGATCTCCTTGATGTGCGCGATGTTTTTCGCGAGGCCTTCCACCTCGCGCAGCATCTCGGTCTGCTCGGCCGTGAGCCGCTGCGCGAGCGAGTCGATAAATGCCGGCAGCTTTTTGCCCTTGGGGTGCGAAGTGAAGAAACCGGCCAGATCGTCCGCGTTTTTCTTGAGCGTGTCCGAGACATTCGAGAGATGCGCGATCCGCGATTTGCTCAAGCGGTCGGAAATCAGCATCGTGGAAACGTTCACGCTGTTGAGGACGTTGCCGACGTTGTGCAGCACGCCGGTGGCGACTTCCGCCATGCCCGCCTGCCGCGAAACCTCGATCAAGTTGGCATGCATCTTGGCCAGTTCCTCCTCGGCCAGTTTGCGCTCAGTGATGTCCTGCGTCGTGCCGAACATCCGCGCCACCTGGCCATTCGCACCGACGATCACGTCGCCCCGCTGGTGGGTGATGCGCTCCTGCCCGTCCGGCGGGTGATGCGATGGACGAAGTTGAAGGGTTTCTTGTCCGCGAGCGCTTTCTTGAGGGTCGACTCGCAGAGCGAACGCTCCTCGGCGGGAATGAATTCCAGCGAGCGTTCGTAGGTGACTTCGCCAGCCTGCGACTCGACGCCGTGGATGCGGGCAATTCTCCTCGGACCAGCTTATCTTGTTGGTCGCCATGTCCCATTCCCAACTGCCGATCTGCGCGATCCGTTGGGCAGCGGCGAGCAGCGCTTCGCTGCGCCGCAGTTCTTCTTCGGCGCGGCGGCGCTCGGCGATCTGGGCTTGCAAGGTGTCGTTCGCATCGCGCAAGGCGGCGGCCTGCTGTTTCAGCGGCCCGCTGATGCTGCGCGTGATAAACGTGACGAAGCCCACGGCCGCCATCAGCGCGCAAGCGGCCACCAGGAGGCTGCGCATACGGCGATGCTGGTACGATTCGATGCGCCGCAGCAGCAGGCCATCCACCTCCTCGTCCGCGATGCGCCAGAGATTGAAGCTGGCATCCCGCGCCTTGTTGCCGGCGTCGAGGTATTCCTCCACGGTCACGTCCACTTTATCCAGGTAGACGAACCGTTTGGTGAGATGAATGAATTTCTCCGTGGCCGCGAGGTACTCCTCCAGGGCCGGCGGCACTCGCTGCTGAAGCGTGGGGCTGATTCCGTAGAAATTGGGATCTTCCAGCAGCGCGGTTTTGATGCTGCCCTCCACACGGTTGAGGTCCGCTTCCTGGAGCAGGTTCGCGAAGATGGCAAACTGCTGGTGGGTCCTGCGGAGTAATGTACGGTTGCTTGAGGACCGCCTCTCCGCTGGCCATGACAGCCGCGATCCGGTCCTGGGTTTGCGGCAGCGCCAGAAGCGTCGCATCCATTAAATAGTAACTGTCGAGATCGGGATCCAGGATGAGGTTCGACGTGTCGCCTGCGTGGGTGATCATCGTCCGAACCGCCGCGATCAGGTCGAGGTGCTTTCTCGCGCACGTGGCGGGATCCAGCTTGGGGCCTTGCTCCTTGAGTTGCTGCCAGTCCGCACTCACCGTCTGGACTCGATAGTTCTCGCGATGGCGCTTGGCCAGGCCTTCGTCGGTAAACTGCAGTTCGGCGCCGATCTGCCCGTCGACCTCTTTCAACTCCTGGAACGCCGCATCGATTTGCGCCGCTTTCCGGGCCATCGCTTCGCGAGCATGCGGCTCGCCATCGAGGGCCTGCTGGGCAAACTGGCGGTGTTGCGGAATGAGTTCCAGGAGTTCCTCCAGCGGCCGCTGGTACTGGTTGCCCTTCTGTTCCATGCGGGCAAAATTGATGCTGTCGTTGATCGCGGTGATGAAGAGGTAAAGCATCACCGAATCCGGCAGGACGAAGAAGACGCTGATGAGCATCAGCTTCTGCGACACCTTGAGATTGGAGAACCACTTTTTCATCGGCGGATCGTTCCCTCTTGTCTCCTACGAGCCGAACACTCTGAAAACAGGGAGCCCGCGAAGGGAATCCGTATACGTAGGCTTACTGTAGCGACAAGTTCAGTGGGCATTGGGCAGCCATACTGCACGGATCGTGCCAGACTGTCCCCGTTCATCGACTTGTCGCGCCTCCGAAGCCGATAACGCGCCTCGCCATCTCCGCCCTCGAACCGCGGAGTCCTTCGGTTTGCCGCCTACCGATCGTCGACGTCCCGATACAGGTAGATGGTCTGTCCCATCGGATTCGTGATCGCCTCCAGCTTCCGCTTCTTGCCGGGAGGAGGTGCATCCTGATCAGCGCAGGAAGTGAGCACGATGGCGCAGAGGACGAGAAGAAGGAGCCGAGTCGGGGTATTCACGATGAGGAGCAACCGTCGAATTCACCGAATCGCCTGTCAAACACCAATCCGCGCCGCCCCAGCCTGGTGTCCGCTTTTTCGCAAAATCGGCGGGCGAGCCTCTCATTTCCACCGATCGCCGTTCCGCCGTCGCCGTCCGGCGAACAGTGACGATGCTCCGCAAATTGGAATGGTCTTTTGCGGGGCGCTTGTGTGCATTCCGGGGGTCATGCGTCTTCCCGTCAGCTATGTATGGTCGAACCCCTACCGCAACAGCGCCGCCGAAAAATATCGCAAGCATCTGACCGATCTCCACGGCAAATGCCTCTTTTCGGAGGGGGACCTGCGCCGCTATCTGTCGCAGATGAAAGAGCGGCCCGACATCATGCTGTTCTGGGGCTTTTGCACGGAAAGAACGGGGCTGGTGGGATTGTGCCGCGAGTACGGAATCAACGTGGCCATTTGGGAAGATGGCTTTTTTCCCCACTACGGCACCCTGCATATCGATCCACTGGGCTTTTGTTGGGAATCGTCACTCGCGCGCATGGTTTTTCGCGGTTGTTCGGCGCATCAACGCGAGCGGGCGCGGCGGGCGCGCGAGGCCTGGCTGGCGGCGCCGCCGAAAGCGCTGCCAGCCGGGATCCGGAACCCGTTCGTCCTCTGGCCGCTGCAACTCATCGGTGACAAGGTCAACGATTGGGACCTGCGGCTCACGGACTGGACCGGGCTGCTGCGCCATTTCCGTTCATGCCTTCCGAAGCATATCCAATTGGTCCTGAAAGATCATCCCCTCTCCGCTCCCAAGGACACGGTCGGGATCGACCAGCTTCTTCCCGATCTGCCGAATACGATTCGCGTGTCGAAAGACACCCACTTACCCACTCTCCTGCGCGAATGCCAGGCCGTGGCCGGGGCCAACTCCAGCGTGCTCTACGAAGCCCGGCTCATGCATCGCAAGCCGACCTATGCCTACGCCCGGAGCTGGTTCACCAATCACGACGAGCTATTCGTTCCCATCAGTCGCGATTTTGCCCGCTCCATCCCGCGGCAGGATTGGATCGACCATCCATCCGCGATGCGCACCGAACGCCTGGACGACTACACGGACTGGTTTCTGGCTCAACTCCTCGCCCGGCAACTCGACGGCAAACTCGCCGCGGAAGATCCCCTGCGCCTGCGCACCGCACTGGGACGCCTGAGCTATCACTCCTACCTGGAAAATGGCGACGCCGTATTCGACTCCTGAGGGATTTTCCACTCGAAACTCTCAGCGGCTCGTGGCCACGAACACCATCCCCCGATGGCGAACAAACTCCCGCTTCATCGTCGAAGCCTGGCGAAGCTCCCGGGTCAGACCCTCGTCGTAAAGATAACCCTGTTGCGCAAACGCCTCGATCCACCAGGCGGGGACTTTCAGATTTACATGATGATGCCCCGCATGGCCGGGCGGCGCTGCGGTGGACGATGGCCATCCTCGGCCGGGCATCCGCGAGCAAAGCCCAAAAGACCGGAAGGAACTTTTCTTCGAGGTGCTCGAGAAATTCGACCGACCAAAGCAGATCGAATCGACCGGGGCTCACGGGTCCCAAGGTAAAATCGTGAAGGAGGAGATTTTGTTCGGCCACCCCGCATTCCTTCGCCCGCCGCAAGGCGAGCGGATCGCCATCGATGCCGAGCGCCGCAGCATAACCCCGGTCCAACGCCGCCTGCACCTGCAGACCAATACCGCAACCGACATCCAGCACGGAACGGCAGCCATTCCGGTAGGCGAGATCCAAAGCCCCCGCGTCGTGTGACAGATAAAACAATGCCCCCCAAGATGAGATGGTGTCATGACGCGGACGGCCATTTGTTCGCCAGACGGCGAGGGCGAAGCAAGTTTGAAATCCCCCACCCCCCGTTTCCGGCCAAAATGCCGGGGAGGAGACTCGAACCGCGCGTCTGCCAATTTTGCCACCCCGTCTTTCATGCGCGTATGGCTTGGCTCACGATGAAACCGTCTGTTTCGAGCAAAAGCTTAAACGCCGGTAGATTCGCATCGTAAGTTCGAGGATCGACCGAGACGGACGAATTGCCGGGCATGCCTCGGCATTGTACACAGGTGGACATGAGTTCCACTTCTATCGCCGATTACCAAGCCGTCTGCGCCGCCATCGAGGGTTACGTCGAAGCCGCCCGCACCGGAAACTCCGCCCCGATGCGGAAGGTCTTTCATCCGGACGCCTACATCTTTGGCTTCTTCGACGGTGAACCTTTCAATGGCCCGATCCAGAAGCTCTTCGATTGGGACGACGCCAACGGACCAGCTCCGGAGATCAAAACCCAATCACCCACGTCGATGTCGCGGAAACCGTGGCGGTGGTGCGCCTGGAGATCGAGAATTGGACGGGCTACCGTTTTACCGATTTCTTCACGCTCCTGAAGATCGAAGGGCGCTGGATCATCATGAACAAGGTCTTTCACAAGCACTAGCGTTCAACCGGCGGTTGCGCGCAGGCGGGGGCGCTTCGCGTCGCATCTTGCTCAGACCAAAGGATCGAATGTCGCGAGTATCGGCGCCAGATCGATGATCTCATTCGCCGAGGTCTTGAGCGCCGAGCCCAAATTCTGCGCGAGCGAAGCGGCTTCGACACGGATGCCGCGCCGCCGAAGCTGCAGGGCGAGATGCGCGAAGTCGGCATCGCCAGTGACCAGGACCACGACATCGGGCTGCATCTGCGTGGAAAGTTCGATGGCGTCGATCGCCATCAGCACATCGACGTTGGCCTTGTAGTGTGAGGCATCCGCGGAGAGCCGTCCTTCTCGACCACGAGAAACCCATGCGAGCGGAGCCAGAAGAGGAATTTGTTCTTCTTGTCCCGCTCGACCTGCCACTCCGTCATCGCGGGCGGCAGCCCGGCATAGACGACCATCTCGATCAATTCCCGCTCCTGAACGAGGTGATCGCGCAGTGCGAGCCAGTCGAGTTTGCGGTTGGTGGTTTTGGCCGAGCTGGTGACGTTGGATTCGTCCACAAAGATCAGCACGCGCCGCTTCGGAAGGGAGTCAGTAGACGGGCGTTTCATGGGCTGCGAAGAGGGAAGTTTGGCCACGGGCCGCCAAGTATGGCCATGAAAGAGGCAAAAGACACGGAACAACTTCGCCGGCAGGAAGAAGCCCATTTACCTTGCCGACCGCTCGATTCCATCTCCGGCGGGCATGTCATGTGCTGAATACTACGTATGTCCACACTGCCGCCCATGCTTTCCTACCTTGCCATGGTTATCGATCTCCGTGAAGAGAGATTGGAAAAGACGACCATTCCCTTTCTAAAGAAGCAAATCAGTGTCGAGTTGGAGGGGCTCCTCGAACGCTTTCAGGCGCAATACCACGATTATCTCGTGGCGACCGGCCAGAGCGATCCGGCCGCGCTGCTGAGAGTGGCGGCGTAACCTTTTCAGTTGGCTCGGAGAAGCGCACGCATGCGCGCGGGCGGAGAACGATTCCGGCAGTCGTCGGAAGGCGTGAGGACTTAAACGACCACCGTCACATTCCATCGACGGGTGAACCCGTTAACCAAAACTGAGAACAGGAAAAGAACGCCGCGGCAAAATAAAGGTATTCACGCGGCGGCTGGCGGGTATTCGACAAATCAGACAACAATCTAAATCACTGGTTCGGAGCATCTTCCCTCCCAGATCAGGTTACCCCGCAGCGGCCTACAGTACTTCCCTAAAAAGGCTGAGCACACAGGCTGCTAAGGCAAGTTGAGACTTTTCTCAACCTTGCCCATGAAAAACCACTCCTCCTACTTCCACTCCTAAATCCCACCGTCGTTCCGCCACCCTCGCGTTCACCGGCCTGTTACTCGTCCTCGGCAGCCTAAGCAGCCGGGCGGAAAATCCCTGGACGTCGTCCTCCATGGGCTGGTCTTCGATGGGTTCCTCCTCCTCCGGTTGGTCTTCTTGGGAATCGACCCGCGGCGGCACGTTTGGCGGTTCAGAAGCTCCCAGCACACCCTCCCGCGGCAAGCACTACGGTCCGGTCCCCGCCGCGATCCATGATGCGGCCATCGATCCGGTGATGCTCAAGGCCGGCAGCATCGCCGAGCGTCGCGCGCAACCGCACTCCACCCTGCTCTGCTGGCGCTACGTGAAAGAAGCCCTCGTCGCCGCCGGCAGCGTGGACAGCTATCCGCAAAGCTCGTTCGCCAAGGGACGCCGGCAGCGAACTCGTGAACAAATACGGCTTCGTCAAGCTCGCCGTACGCAGTGCCGCCCGCGCCCCGGTCGGTTCGGTCATCGTTTACGGCGGAAATGGCGCGGGCCATGTGGAATTGCGGACGTCGGCGGGATTCGTCAGCGACTATCGCTGCAGCCGTCCCAGCGGACTCCCCTTCCTTGGCGCCTACACGCGCCTGGAGAAGCGTCACAAGGACGTCCAGACGGCCCTCGTCGCCAGCGCGACGAATTCCGGATCGTAGGCGGCGCCACCGGGCGGCGCGTGGGTTCGGTGAGTATTCACGGCCAATTTCTTGCCAAGAAGAGGTGGTGTTCGGCGATAGACCAGCGAGACAACCACTCGCTCCCCCACGCCACCTCCGCTCATGTCCGTCCACATCGCCAAACCGATCCTTTCCCGGCGTGCGTTCCTGCGCGGTGCGGGCATCACCCTTGCCCTGCCCTTCCTGGAAGCGATGCAGCCCGTGTTTGGTGCTGCCGCCAAGGCGGCTGCGGCGCCCGCGGCCACCCCACGCCGATTGCTGGCCATCGAGGACCAACATGGGACTGATCGCCGACAATTTTTTCCCGAAGCAACAGGGGCGCGACTGGACTCCTCGCCCTATCTCGAGTTGATCCAACAGCACCGGCAGGATTTTTACCGTCTTCTCCGGCACCTCGCATCCGGCGGTGGATGGCGGGCACGCCGCGGAGCTCGCCTTTCTCACGGCGGCGGCACATCCGGGTGCCGGCGGCTTCAAGAATTCCATTTCGCTCGACCAATATGCGGCGGAACAAATCGGCACCCGCACCCGCATCCAGTCGCTCACCATCCTCGTCGGCAGCGAGAACCGGCACAGCCTGTCCTTCACCCGCAGCGGCGTGATGATCCCCGGGGAAAAGAGCGCGGCGGCGATTTATCGGCGCATGTTCGTGCAAGGCACGCCGGCGGAGGTCGAGGCGCGGGTGAATGACCTGCGTGTGGGCCGCAGCGTGCTGGACTTCGTGAACGATAGCGCCAAACGCATGCAAGGCGACCTCGGTCCGCGCGACCGCGAACGGCTGGACCAATACTTCACCTCCGTGCGCGATCTCGAGGGGCAACTCGTCGAGGCCGAGGCGTGGGAGCAGCGCCCCAAGCCGAAGGTCGCCGTGCCGGAGCCGAAGGACATCATGGAAAACAACCTGCTCGTGCAGCGCATGCAGCAGATGTTCGGCGTGGTGCGGCTGGCGCTGGAGACGGACAGCACGCGGCTCATCACCGTCTTCATCAATCCCTTCAGCATGGTGCCGGTCATCGATGGCGTGACGCACGAGACGCACAGCATCACCCACCACGGCAACCGGCCCGAGACCTTGCACGAGCTGGCGCTTATCGAAGCCGCGCACTTCCGCATGCTCGATGAATTGCTCGCCGGCCTGAAGGGCGCGAAGGAGGAAAACGACACGCTGCTCGATCGCACGCAGGTGCTCTTCGGCTCCTGCATGGGCAACGCCAACGCGCACGACAATCACAACCTGCCCATGCTGCTCGCCGGCGGCGGATACCGGCACGGCCGGCACCTGGCGTTCGATCAAAAGCAGAACTATCCCCTGCCCAATCTCTTCGTCTCGATGCTCCAGCGCATGGGCCTGGAGGCGGACAAATTTGCCAGCAGCACCGGGGACGATGCGCGGTCTGGAAGTGGCATGAGGCGGCGGTGCTGGGAGTGGCTATCGGTGTTAGCCGGATTGTGGCTCACAGCGGTAGGCCACGCCGCGCCGGGGATCCCCCGCGAGTTCATCGAAAACCACTGCGTGGATTGCCACGACGCGGATACGAAGAAAGGTGGGCTCGATCTGGATGCGCTCCTGCAGACCCCCTTGGACGAGAAGACGTTTCCGAAATGGGTGGAGCCCAGCCGCCCGAGCCGCCGCTACGGCGTGGAGTGGGCGAACTTCTACGATGTGAACAAATGGCTGACCCTCGACGCGGATTTCGCATGGTCGCACGCGCGCTTCCGCGATTCCGATCCGGTGGGGAATTACATTCCCGAGTCGATCGAGACGGTGATCGCCGCGGGCCTTTCCGTGCACGATTTCTGGCGCGGCGCTTTTGCCAGCCTGCGCCTGCGCTACTTCGGCCCCGCGCTCGCTGATCGAGGACGACAGCGTGCGCTCGCCCAAGACGGCGATCGTCAACGCGCAGTTCGGCTATCATTTCAACGATACCTGGACGGGCACGGTGGATGTGCTCAACGCGCTCAACGAGCAATCGAGTGACATCGACTATTATTATACATCGCGCCTGCGCGGGGAACCGGCGGAGGGCGTGAACGACATCCACACGCATCCCAATGAGCCCCCTCGCGGTGCGGCTGACGGTGAGCGCGAAGTTTTAGCGGCGCAATTGCGGCTGGGTGGGCTGCGTTGATTATGCTGCTTAATTTCCGCTATTTTTTCGGCTTTTTTTGCCGATTCCACGTTTTGCGCGCGTGGTGGAAAAGGTATTGCTGGGCGTAGCCGCCGTAGGGGCCGAAGTAGGTGGCGGAGAAATCCCGCAGGCGGCTGGCGGTGACGCGGCGTTTGCGCGGGAAATAGATTTCCAGCAGGACGCGTTCGATCCAGACGTCGATGGGGAAAGCACGCACGCGCTCGAAGCCGAAGAGGAGCGCGCAGTTGGCGACCTTCTCGCCGACGCCGGGCAGGCGGCACAAGGCGGCGCGGGCGGCGTCGTCATCCATTGGTGCGATGGCGGCGAGATCGATCCGGCCTTCCGCGATGAGGCGGGCGGAGCCGAGGAGATTCTTCGCGCGATAGCCGAGGGCGCAGGCGCGCAAGTCTTCTTCCCGCAGCCGCGCGAGCGCCTCGGGTGTGGGATAGGCGAACAACGCGCGTCCATTCCACATCACCTTCCGGCCATAGCGCCGGCGCAGGGTGTGCGAGATCTGCGCAATGTGCGCGACCTGTTTCATCGACGAGGTGATGAAGGTGGCGATGCACTCCCACGCGGGCTGGCGGATGATGCGCATGCCACGGCAGAACTCGAGCGCGGCCTGCATCGCGGGATCAGCGGGGAAGCTGGCGCAGATTTCCGTGAGCGGATGATCGAGCGCAAAGTAATGGCGGACCAGCGCCTCGGTATCCGCGGGAATGAGCAGTTCGTCGCCGCGTTGCTCCACAGACACCGCGCGGTCGCCGATCATTCCCAGCCAGCCGGCGCCCTCGCGCTGCCAATGAAACACCTGGCCGCACTCCAGCGTCAGCGCGAGATCGAAGTCCGGCGCGGAGCAGGTGGCGCTGGCGGCGCTCACTGGATGAAGTAGCTCAGATTTTCCAGCTCGATGGCGAGGTCGACGTTGTTGACCACCACATTGTCGGGCACCTGCAAAATGATGGGCGCGAAATTCAGGATCGCCAGCACGCCGGCGGCAATCAATTCATTCGTCACTCTCCTGCGCGACCATGCCGGGGACGGTGAGGATCCACCATTTTGATGCGGTTGTCGGTGACGAATTGGGTGAGCTTCGTCATCGGGCAGCACCTTTACGGCCGAGTTCCTTTTCGCGGGAGCGCAGCGGCTTCGCATCGAAGGCGGCGACGACTTCGAAGCCTTCCTTGGCAAAGCCGGGGGTAGCGCAGGAGCGCGGAGCCAAGGTTGCCCGCGCCGACGAGGATCACCGGCTGCAGATGCGTCGTGCCCAGCGCCTCGGTGAGCCGGCGGCTCAAGGCGTCCACATTGTAACCCAGCCCGCGAGTGCCGAATTGCCCGAAATAGGTGAGGTCCTTGCGCAATTGCGTCGGCTTCACCCCGGCGGCCTTGGCCAGCGCGGCGGACGATACGGTTTCAATATTGTTCACCCGCAGACGTTGCAGCGCCCGGTAATACAGGGACAGCCGGTAGACAGTCTTGCGTGGGATTACGAGTTTCTGCATCTTGAAAGGGGGACGGCGCGCGACGAATTAATGGAATCTGCGACTATTGGGTAGTTTTTTTCCGATGGCATCGCGTAACTCCCCTCCCCGGCAATTTCCGGGCATCTTCCCTTTTTTCATTTTCCATCGTCCATTACCTGCCCTCTCCCATGCGTCTCAATCGTTTTCTCGCTTCCGCCGGCCTCGGCTCCCGCCGCGGCGTGGAAGAACTCATCACCAGCGGCCAGGTCCGCATTAACGGCCAGGTCGTCACGGATCTGTCCACCCAGGTCGAGCCGAACGACGCCGTCAAGGTGGGCAGCCGGCTGTTGCGCACCGAGCAGAAGATCACGGTGGTGCTGAACAAGCCGGCGGGTTACGTCTGCACGGCGAGCGACGAGCGGGATCGCAAGACCATCTTTCAACTCCTGCCGCCCGAACTGGCCCCCGCGTCTTCCACGTAGGCCGGCTCGACAAGGACAGTGAAGGCCTCCTGCTGGTGACGAACGACGGCGATCTTTCCCCTCGCCCTCACGCATCCGCGCTACAAAATCGAGAAGGAATACGAGGTACTGATCGACAAGCCATTCGATCCCAAGGACAAGGAGAAGCTCTTGAAGGGCTTCCACATCATCGGTGGCCGGGCCAAGGCGGAATGGGTCGAAATCCTCGCCCCAACGCACCTGCGGCTGGTACTCACCCAAGGGATCAAGCGCCAGATCCGCCTCATGCTGTACGATCTGGGCTATGAGGTCGAACGCCTCGCCCGCATCCGCCTCGGCCCGCTGAAGATCGGCGAGATGCGCCCTGGTGAATGGCGGCTGCTGACCTCGAAAGAGATCGCGACCTTGAAGGGACCGGCACAGGTCGCTGCCAAGGCGTAGCGGAAGAGCGGAAGAATTCGGTCCACCAAAGACACGAAAAGCAGCTTCCTGGCGGCGGCGTGAGTACCCCGATGAAACGGGAAATACTCTCTCCTCCTTTCGTGTTTTTTGTGTCTTTCGTGGCCTCCTTCCGTTTCGCACAGCATCCTACATAGTTTCCCCATCCGAAAACGGGGACAAGTCCGGAGTTTCGCGCGTTGACAGACCACAATTGGTTGTGTTAAAGCCCGTAATGCCCCCCCGTCACCCACAATCCGATGCATTGCAGCAAATGCGGTAGCCTTGAAGACAAGGTGATAGATTCGCGGCTTTCGAAAGACGGCCGATCCATTCGTCGCCGCCGCGAGTGCGTCCAGTGCGCCCACCGCTTCACCACCTATGAAGAGATCGAGCGTGCCGACCTGCGGGTCGTGAAACGCGACGGGCGCAGCGAGCCCTTGAGCAAGCAGAAGCTGCTCGGAGGCATGATCAAGGCCTGCGAAAAGCGGCCCGTCAGTGTCGAAGTGCTGGAAAAAGCGGCGGAAGAGATCGTGCAGGAACTGGAAACTGAGTTCCGGCGCGAAATCCCTTCCAACGTGATCGGCGCCAAGGTCATGGACAAGCTCCACCAACTGGACGAAGTGGCTACGTCCGTTATGCCTCTGTCTATCGTCATTTTCAAGACATCGGCGAGTTCCTCGAGGAGATTCAATCCCTGGAGCGGCGCCCCAAGCGCAGCGTCTCGCAGCCCGAGCTTTTCAAATAAACCACCACCACACGATGATTTCGCTCAAAGACAATCTCCCGGTCATTCAACTCCCCACCGGCCAGGTCATCTCCTTCGAATGCGAGTGGCTGGTGCGCTCCCTCGTGCAGGCGGCGGCCCGGGCCGGCTACGCCAAATGGTGGCTGGCCTCACACGTGGCCCGCAGCGTCACGGATTATCTGCACGACCAGAAGGAAGTGAACGTGCTCCCGGTGGAACGACTGACCAATGCGGTCCAATCGGTCCTGCAGGTGATCGGCTACGCGGAGATCGGACGCCACTTCGTACCGGTGGCACCGCGGGTGCAGGTATCGCTGGTGGAAATCGCGCGCGAAGCCGGCTCGGGTTACGAGCTGGCCTTCTTCGACCTGCTCGGCCGCCGCATCCAGGAACTGCTGCAGGAAAAAAAGCGCCTGCTTCGAGCTGCTCGGTCTGGAACCCTGCGTGAAGCTGCTCTGCTCGCGCAAGAGCTGGAGCCGCGATTGCGAAAGCCTTCGCGCTGATATTGTTTCGTTCGCTCGCGAGCAAACGGGCACAGCCGCTGCTGACCACGAGATCACTTTCTCCCTCGTATGACCATTTTTGAAAAGATTGCCGCTCGTGAAATCCCCGCGAAGATCGTCCATGAAACGGACGAGTTCTTCGCGTTTCAAGATGTCAATCCGCAGGCGCCGGTGCATGTGCTGATCGTTCCGAAGAAGGCGATCCCGCGCCTCGCCGAAGCGGGCGCGGGGGATGCGGAATTGCTCGGCCGCATGCTCGTCGCCTCGCGGGAGGTCGCGCAGAAGCTGGGCGTGCTGGAAAGCGGCTACCGTCTCGTGATCAACAACGGACGCGACGGCGGCGAAACCGTGCCCCCACCTGCACATGCATCTCCTGGGCGGGCGGCATTTCGCGTGGCCTCCCGGATAGCCTTTCATGCTCTATCCTCTTCCTATCATCACCGCCAGCCTCCTCTATCTGGTCCGAATCGCGGAAGTCGGCCGCAAACGTGAGACGGTTCCAGGGCGGGTTTTCGAAAAACTGACGCTGCGCCTCTTCATTCTGATCGGGGACCGTTACCGTCGTCGGATCGATCGCCGAATACGTCCTGCGAGGAGGCGGATTCTCGTGGAGCGCGTTCGTGAGCGGCCTCGTTTTCGCCCTGGCTTCCTTCAAAATCCGCTGGGCAGCCATCGATGCGCTGGGCCGATTTTGGAGCTTGCACGTGGAGATTCGGCAGAACCACGTTCTCGTGCAGAATGGCCCCTTCCGTTTTCCTGCGCCACCCAGTTTATCTTTCGATGATCCTGGAACTGGTATCTTTCATCCTGATTTGCAGCGCCTGGGGCATGTTGCTGGTGGTCCCCGTGCTCTTCATTCCGGCCATGTTTATGCGGCTGCGCCTGGGAGGAGCCGGCCATGATCGAGAAATTTGGCGATGCGTACCGTGAATATCAGCGCAGGGTGCCGATGCTGATTCCTTACAAATGGCCCAGCGCGAAATAAGCGATCCGAGCCGCCGCCGCATTGTCATCAACCGGCATGGGCGTGGTCACTTCGGTCGCGCAGAGACTGGACAAATTCTGGAACTGCGTGCGCCACGGCATCAGTGGCGGAAAACTGATGACGCGTTTTCCGGCGGGGGCTTCCCCCACCCATTTCGCGGCGCAAATCGACGACTTCGACCCCGGGGAATACATGGATTCCAAGATGGCGCGCCGGCTCGACTACTCGCATCGCTACGGAGTGGCGGCGGCACGGCTGGCCCAGCAGGATGCGGGGATCGATTTCAGCAAGGTGGACGCCGACCGCGTGGGCATCGTGGAAGGCTCCTCCATGAGCGGCAATGAAGGCGCGGGTGAAGGCGGAGGAGGGCTTCCACAAGCGCGGTTACAAGGGTGTGGGCCCATTCGCCTTGATCAACGGCTACAGCGGGGCGGGCTCCGGGGAAGTAGCCAAGGATTAGGCGTGCGCGGGCATTCCATCACCCTGAGTTCGAGCAGTGCCTCGGGCAACGATGCGCTCGGGTATGCGGTGAGCATGATTCGCCACGAGGAAGTGGACGTGATGGTGGCGGGCGGGGCGGAAGCGCCGATCGTGCCGCACACCTGGGGCGGGCTGTGCCTGAACCAGGTCATGAGCCGCCGCAACGACCAACCGCAGGGCGCGATGCGCCCCTTCGACAAGACGCGCGACGGCATTCTCCTGGGCGAAGGCTCGGCCTATCTCGTGCTCGAGGAGCTATCCTACGCGCTGAGCCGCGGCGCCCGCATCTATGCGGAAATCCTCGGGCATGGCCGAAGCTGCGAAGCGTATCATCCCGTGGCGCCGCATCCGGATGGCCTCGGCTATTTCCGCGCCATCCAAAAGGCCGTGCGCCAGGCGCAGATCGACGTGGAGCAGGTCGACTACATCAATGCCCACGGCACCGCGACGGAAGCGAATGACATCGTGGAGACCAAGGCGATCAAGCGTTTCTTTGGGTCGCAGGCTTACCGCCTGGCGGTGAGTTCGACGAAGCCGATTACGGGCCACCTCCTGGGCGCGGCTGGTGCTTTGGAAACCATCGTGTGCGCCCCTCTCTTTATATCATCAAGAGATTCCCCTGACGCTGAATTTCAACGAACCCGGTGAGGGCTGCGACCTCGACTACGTGCGGGGCGTTCCCGTCCGTACCCGATCCGGGTGGCCCTCAATCTCAGCAGCGGCTTCGGCGGCAAGAACTCGTGCCTGGCGTTGAGCCGATTCCCCTACTGAGATGCGTTTCGGCGAGCTGATCCCACTCATCGGTGCACTGCTGAACTTTTCGCTGGCGATTTTCGTTTTTCTCCAGATCCGCGCGCGGTGGTCTCGCGGGTTTATTTTTTGCTCGGAATCGGCTTTCGCCATTTGGAACTACGGGACGTTCTGGATGTTCCGCGTGCATACGGCGACGGATGCCCTGTTCTGGCCCGGTTTCTCCAGTTCGGCGTCATCTTCATCCCTTTCGCCCTCTTTCATCTCTCCTTCCTCGTCGCCGGAATTCGCATTCCCAAAGCCGTCCTTTGGTTTGCCTACAGTTTTCACGTCCTCCTGTTCCTCAGTAACTTTACCAACTTCTTCTGGCTGGGGTCAAGAATGTGGGCTTCGCCTGGTATTCGATTGCGGGGACGGGCTTTTGGATTTTCGTCGGCGTCTTTTCCCTGATGTGGGTTTCGGTCGCGGTTCTCCTCTGGCACCGGAGAACCCTGCCGCCGCTGGGCAAGCGGCGCATCACGCCGTTGATCATCGCGCAGGCCGCCCTCGCCTGTTTCGGTTGCAACGACGCGCTGCCGATCCTCGGCATCTATTATTATCCCTACACCAACGAGCAGATCTACCCGTTCGGCAGCATGGCGGCGATTTTCTACGGGGTGATCGTCGGCTACAGCGTGCTGCAGTATCAATTGCTGGACGTGCGGGTAACGCTGAACCGCAGTACCGCCAAGGCGGTCCGCGTGCTCTTCATCTTCCTCACCGGCCTGTGTTCCCTGCTCGTGTTCTGGCTGATCCAACGCGACGAATTCACCTTCTATTCCTTTTTCGCGGCTCTGGCCACGTTGATGATCGGCGCCATGTGCGCGTCCCTGCTTTTTCCGCGACTCTTTGGGCGAGAGCAGTGAAGTGGTCGAACGCCACATCCTCGGGGACACCTTCGAGTATCAGGACCAGGTGCGGAAGTTCATCGAGACGATCACTTGGTACAGCGATCTCACGAAACTCTTCAACGATCTGCACGATCTTTTGACCCGGGTTTTCCAGCTCAGGGGTTACCACCTCATTCTGCGAAACGAAATGAACCAGCTCTTCGAACTGGTCCGGTCCCAGCCATCGCAGGGGCCGCGCATCTTCCCAGAGCTGCGCCCGCAGTCCGCAGTGTTTCGCTACTTCGACTGGGCCAAAACGCGAGTATCTGCCGCTCGAGGATAGCGACCTCTACGCCCGCACCACGCCGCTCGTGCAACAGGCCCGCGCGGAGCTGGCCTCCATGCAGGCGCGCTTTTGTTTCTCCCTGTCCTCGGAGGGCGAGATCTTCGGCCTGCTGCTCATCGGGAACAAAGCCAGCGAACAGTTCACTTCCAACGACATCGGCCTCCTTATCACGCTGGTCAAGAGTCTCAGCTTGATCGTAAATCAAATCCGCTTGAAAACACAGGTTCAACAAGCGACCGAACTTGACCTGCTCGGCAAAATGTCCCGTGGCATGGCCCACGACCTGAATAACTTGCTCACCCCCGTCAGGACACTCCTGCAGTTGAGCAGCGAGACGGGCAATAGCGAACCGCTGGACGAAGAACTTCTCCCGGTCGCGCTGCGCAACGTGGGCCACGATGCGCGCTTACATCAAGGAGGCCCTGTTCTTCTCCGAAAACCTGCGTCCCGACCTGCAACTCGGCCGGTTGGATCTGGTCGTTCGCCAGGCAGCCGATCTCGCCAAGGCCAGCCGCACGAAGGCGGTCGAACTCCTCACCGATACGCCTGGAGAAGCGCTCGTGGAGATGGATGAGGTGCTCATCCAGCGACTGATCGCCAATCTCATCACCAATTCCATCGACGCCTCCCCGGCAGGCTCGCAGATCCGCGTGCAACTCGAGCGGGCTCGCCAAAGCCGACGGCGCCCGCGAATGGTGGCGCGTGCGGGTGGTCGATCAAGGCGAAGGCATTCCCAAGGAAAACCTCACGCGCATCCTGACACCCTATTCACGACCAAGAACCGCGGCGACGAGAATCGCGGCTTCGGTCTCGGGCTGGCGATTTGCCGCAAGATCGTGCACCTGCATGGCGGCCAGCTTTCCATCTCGAGCCAGCCCAGGAAGGGCACCACGGTCCAATTCGATCTGCCCAACCGGCAAGCCAGAGACCCGCGCCGGTGGTGGTGCAAGTCCCTGCCTGATGCGCACGCTCCTCGTCATTACCCGGCAGCTTTCGCTTTCGCACGCCGTGCAATCGGTGCTCGACCCGGTGAAGTTTCAAGTGATCACCAAGGAGGCGATCCCCGAGGCGGAATTCCTGCTCTCCCGCGGCGCCATCGACGCTACGATCCTGGACGCGGAACTCACCGACGCGCGGGCCATTCGCCTGATCGAGGAGTTAAAAACCTTCGCGCCCCGGCTGCCCGATTCTGATCTATTCGGGTGAAAAGCAATGGGAGTGGGAAGAGGACGCCTATCTGCTCGGCGTCGAGCACATCCTCACCAAACCCGTGCGGGGCAAGCTGCTCAACACACTCCTCGATCGCCTCTTTCCCAATCACGAAGCGAACAAGGCGCTCGTGCCGGCCAATCCACCGCCATCGAGACCGTCGCGCTGCGCCCGTATGTCGATCCGCTGCGCGCGCTCGAGGGCCTGCGCCGCTTTTCCGGCGTGCTCGCCCACAGCCTGGACGCCTCCGCGCTGCTCAAGCAGTTTCTCCTCCTGCTCCGCGAAATCATCGGGGTCAATCGCGCCGTCATTTTCCTGCGCAAGCCTTCCGGCGTGCTCGGCGACGGCCCGCTCGCGCAGGATGATCGCTGGCTGCGCTCGGCCTGCGCCATCGGGCACGATCAAAGCGTCCTCCAGCACTTCGCCTTGTCGCTCGGCGCGGGAATCGGCGGGTATCTGCATCGCCAGGGGCGCATCCTCCGGGCGGGCAGCCACGAAGCCCAAAACAGCCCGCGAAATTTCCAAGGAATTCCAGCTCCTCGGCGCCCAGGTGGCCATTCCCATTCTCGATCGCGAATCGTTGCTCGGTGTGGTCGTCTTCGATGAACGCCTGACCGGTGAGCCCTACGCCAACGAGGAGCTCGCGCTCATCTTCCACATGCTCGAGGAAGTGGGCCTCGCCATCCGCAATACCTGGTTCCACGATCAATTGGTCGGCAACCACGACATGGTCGCGGACATTCTCGGCCAGCTCGGCAGCGGTTGCGTCGTCATCGGCGGCAATCTCAACACACTCCACGCCAATATCGCCGCCTGCGAATACTTCCTCACTACCGGTCAGGGCAAGGGGCGGCTCGAATTCTCCGACCTGCCGCAGGAACTCGGCAGCCGCGTCTTCACGGTCATCAAATCCGGCGGCCACGTGCCGCCTTTCCGCTACGACAAGCTGCCGAATGCGCCGGGCAAGTCTTTCCGCGTGAGCATCCTGCCCTTCCGGACCGCCAGTGCCACGGGATCCAATGCCGCCCTCCTAATCATCGAGGACGTGACCGAGCACGAGCGCGCACAACGACTGGAAATCGAAGCCTCAAACCTGCGCCTCGTGAAGTCCATGGCCGAGCACCTGGCCCACGAAATCGGCAACTCGCTGGTCCCCCTCTCCACCCATCAGCAATTGCTCAAGGAATCGATCAGCGATCCGGAATTCCAGGAGTCCCTCTCCACTGTCCTCGCCGCCGGGGTGAAGCGCATCTCCCGGCTCTCCAACCAGATGGTCTTCCTCGCGCGCGAATGGCAGGGCGAATTCCGCGAATCCGTGCAAATCGCCGACCTGATCGTCGAGGCGTTTCACGAAGCCCACACGTTTCATCCCGGTAAAAAGCTCGCGCAACTTCAGTTTAACAAGGACATCTCGCCGTGGAAAATCACGGGAGATCACAAGGCCCTGCGCCACGCCTTTTCCGAGATCATCCTCAACGCCCTGCAAGCCAACCCCGAGGATCCGAATGTGGCCGTTCACCTCTCGGAAAATTCCGACGGCATCCCTGAATTGTGTGTCGAAGTGCGCGATTCCGGCGCCGGTTTCGAACTCGAAGCCGCCCGCCGCGCGCCCGAACCTTTTTTTTCCACCCGCAACGTGGGCCTTGGACTAGGATTGACAGTCTCCCGTAAAATAATTGAGAGTCATCGCGGCAGGATTGAGATACCGCTGCCGCAAAAAGGCGAACCCGGTATTGTCCGGATCTCGCTGCCACTTCCGAATTAATTGCAGAATCGCTTTGGCCAAAAGTTCACCGAAAATCGGCACTTATATTGCTCTCACCTTTTCGCCCATGCAAATCGCCTTTCGAGCCCGTGGTTTCGCGTATATTATTTTCCTTTGGGGACTGTCATCGAGCGGATATTCTGTCGGCTTTCGCATTCCCGAACAAGGAACGGCGGCCATCGCGCGCGGCAATGCCTTTACCGCGACGGCGGATGACCCTTCCGCGGTCTATTATAATCCCGCAGGCATCACCCAGAGTGACGGAGTGCGCAATTTGCTCGGCGTTTACACCATTTCTTTGCGCGCTCGCGTCTCCCTCGACACCCCGGCTGAAAAAGACCATTTCACCAACACCAATGGCAATTGGCAGGTGGCGCCGGAATCCTACTACACGTGGCACCCCGACAATAAGCCCTTCGCCTTCGGCCTGGGCATCTACGTGCCCTATGGCTTCGCCGTCGATTACCCCGACGACACGCCCATTCGCAACGTGGCGCACAAAGGCAAGATCGCCTATACCACTTTCAATCTCGTCGGCGCCTTGCAACTCACGCGCACCCTCTCCCTCGCCATTGGCCCGACGATCAGCTATAGCACCGCCACCCTGGAACAAGGCGTCATCGCCAAGCCCGACCAATTCAAGTTCGACGGCGCCGGGATGACGGCTGGATTCAACGCCGGCATCATGTGGATTCCGTGCCCGATGCACCACTTTGGCCTCACCTATCGCAGCGCCACCCGCGTGGATTACAGCGGACACACCTACGTCAATACCTACCCTTTCAAGGCCGGCGGGGTCACCATCCCCGGCGTCGCCACCCGCGAAGACGCGGATGCCGCCATCGACTTCCCGCAAACGATCACCGCCGGCTATTCCTTCCGTCCTACTCCGGATTGGAATTTCGAGTTCGACGTGGATTGGGCCGACTGGGGTTCGCTCAACACGGCGACCATCCATACTACTTCCGGAGACCTGGCTCTGCCCTTCAACTGGCGCTCCAGCTTCATGTATGAATTCGGCATTACCAAGCAGCTCTCCCACGGTTTTCACGCCAGTTGCGGCTACACTTACAGTCAGAAATCCGTGCCGAGCGGAAGCTTCGATCCTGGGGTCCCAGACACCAACCGTCACGTCTTCAGTGTGGGCTTCGGACAAAACTACGAACGTTTTAACTGGAATGTCGCCTACCAGTTCATCTATGGTCCCCCACGCACCATCTCTGAAGGCACCATCTCCGATGGTACCTATCGGTTTGACGCCCACGCCCTTTCTTTCTCACTTGGTTACAAGTTCTGAGCCCACACTGCCGCAGGGCACCGCCACCAGCGGCAAGCCAACACTTCTGATCGTCGACGACGAAGAAGGCCCCAGACAGTCCCTGCGTATCGTCTTTAAGAACGACTACAACGTGCTCGTCGCCTCGGACGGATTGGAGGCCATCATGCTCGCCCGGTCCAACCCGATCAGCGTGGTCGTATGCGACATCATGATGCTCGGCATGTCGGGCGTCGAGGTGCTCAAGGAACTCAAGCAGATCGACCCCGTCGTCGAGGTCATCATGCTCACGGCCTTTGAGACGATCGAGACCGCACGCCAGGCCCTGCGCCACGGCGCCAGCGATTATCTCAACAAGCCGTTCGATATTCCCACCATGCGCGCCGCGGTGGCCCACGCTGCGCAAAAGCACCGCACGGCAGTGGAATTCCGCCAGGGCAACCAGCAGTTGCAGGAGCTCCAGCGCGTCATCCAGGACCAGCGCGTGCGCGAGGAGTTGGTGCGCACCCAGGGCGAGATTTACGCCAGCGTGCTGCACGATATCAACAGCCCGCTCACCGTCATTTCCGGTTTCGTCGAGCTCATCAATCGCTCCATGCAGAATACGGCCCGCGTGGAAGGCCAGCAACTCGAGAGCTTGCGCGACGATTTGAACAAGCTCAACGGCCAGGTCGGCCGCTGCTTTGAAATCTCCCGCCGTTATCTCAGCTTCCTGCACAACCAGACGGTCGAGAAATCACAGGTCGGCGTGAATCAGATCATGAGCGATCTGAAAGAATTGCTTTCCCGCCACCCCACCTCCAAGGGGCATCAACTCACCGTCAACCACCTCGACCGTGACGTGATCGCCGAAATCAACGGCACCGATTTCCTGCAGATCCTGCTCAATCTCACGATCAATGCGCTCCAGAGCACCTCGCGTCCACACCGGGTCACGGTGACCTGCCAGTTGCATCCCAATCCCATCGACGTGCGAAAATTCCCGGACAGCCCCACGCAGCGGATGGTCAATCGTGAGGGCTTTGCCAATCGCACGCCGATTCTCACCGTGACCGTCGAGGACGACGGCCCCGGCATTCCGAGCGATGTCCTCGTCCGCATGTTCGAGCAGCGCTTCACGACCAAGCCGCCCGAGCACGGCACCGGCCTCGGCCTCTCCATCGTCAAACGCCTCGTTCGCGAGGCCAAGGGTGCGATCCTCATCCAGTCCGCGCCCGGCGCCGGAGCCAAATTCGCCGTCTGCCTGCAGACGCTGAGCTAGGCTGAATCGACATTCAGGCTTGTACGAGTGAAGAGGGTGTGATTTGAGGCTTGGGATGATCAGGCGCTATGAATTGAGCCCGAGCCAATGGGAACGAATCGAGCAGCTTTGACCCGGGAAGCGGGGGCGATCCTGGGCGGAGCGGCCAGGACAACCGGCTCTTTGTGCCTGGCGTCTTGCGGGTGTTACGCAGCGGCGCACGGTGGAGTGATCTGCCCGAGCGCTACGGGAAATATAAGAGCGTGCACAAACGCTTCGCGCGCCGGGCCCATGCCGGGGTGTGGGAGAAGGTCTTCACCTCGTTGCTCAAGGATCCCCAAAACGATTACCTCATGCTCGATGCCACGCTGGTCAAAGCCCACCAACAGGCGGCCACCGGAAAAGGGGGCCCGCGACCAGGCTCTGGGGCGTTCCCGAGGAGGACTGACGACCAAGATTCACCTGCTCTGTGACGGTTGGGGGCGCCCACTGCGGCTGCGGCTGAAGGTCACCGATCGCCGGCAGTGCGCGGGCCCAGGTAATTGCGGAGCGCGCGGGAGGCGCTCAATGGGATCAAGGCCAGTGCGTAGAGCACCAGCCCGCCCGCCACACGTTGCATCAATTGCGGCAGCGCGTTGACCGATTCGCTTCTCACCATCAAGGCGATGACGCTGAAGCCCGCGAGCGCGCCGCAAATCATGACGATCATGACGTAACGCGACCAGGCGTAGCGGAGCCACATCGCCACCAAAAGCGCACTCGTCCACAGCACGCAACCCGCCGTCAGGCCCTGCGAAATCGGATAATTGTTCAAGTGGTCGAAACTGAAGCGGTAAAACAAAAAGTGCGCTCCCGTGAGGAGCAGGAAGGCGAGACCGATCCAGAGCCGGGCGTGGAGTTTGGCTTTTTTCGTGTTCAGCATACCTGGTTGGATCATCCGCCTTTCGTCTCTCGCGCCGGTTCGATCGGCGCCAGTTCCAGGACTCTCCCCGGCAGCCAGCCGGCCTTGCTCTTGAAGTCGGTCGGCCGCGTGTACTCGAGAATCAAGATGCGGCCCCGCCCGATCGAGAGTACATCCAGAGGACGGGCCAGCGGCGCGAGCACGGTCTCCACTTTCGCCGTGAGACGATTTCCCGCGCTCTTGTCCACGCGCACCGACAGCAGGTCGAAGCCGACATCTTCCGGCGCCGCCGGCGGCCCGAGCAGATTGCCAAAGCGCGGCACGAGGAAACTTCCGCGCAACGCCACGGGAAAATCGCCGCCGCACCAAATGACCCCACCGGGCGACGAATGCGGATCAAAGGTCGAAAGCCCCGCGGGAGAGCCGCCACCGGCGGGACCGAGATTGATCACCGGCGGCGTGAATTCCACGCCCGGCGGAGGCGGAGGCGTGTAGGCATAAGGAAATCCCGGCTGCACCGGCCAGTCGGCAAATTGAAACGGAAAGCCATAGTGGCGGCCTTGCTGGACGAAATCCATCTCCTCCGGCGCATTGTAATCCGGGCCGTTGGCAAAGGTGAAAAGATCGCCCGCATCATCCCAGGCGAAGCCATAGGCGTTGCGAATCCCGCGGGCGTAGACCTCGACCTTCGGCTGTTCCGCTCGCGGATCGAGCCGCCACAGGCACGCCGTGATGTCCACTTCCCCGCCCCGGTAGCGCTGCGGGTCGTTGCCGGGCTCGCCGCCGTCGGTTCGCGAGCCGCTGTTCACATAGAGCATGCCATCCGGCCCGAAGGCGAGGTGGCTCACCCCGTGGTTGTAAGGTCCCACGCCATACGGATAATGCGTGCGAAACCACGGCAGCATTTTCGCCGGATGCCCTTCGACTGATTCGCTGGAGCGCCAGATCACGACTTCGTTCTGGTACGGCACCGTCTGCGTGCGCTTCTGGTTGCTCACTACCCACAGCCGCCCCTGCGCGTCGATCGTCATGCCCATCGTCACCGTGTCGCCTTCGCTCAACTCGAGGTAATCACCCGCCTTGATGATCGGCACGAACGCGCCGACCGCCAGGTCGAGGACGTACACGCTCCCCTTCTCGGCCAGCGCGTAAATCGTCTTCCGCACCGGATCCACCGCCAACCGAGTGAGAAACTCCGGTGCCTTCGCCGCCTCGCGCAGAGTGAATCCCGCCGGCGCCGCCGGGAGCGGACGATAGGCCGCCGACTCGACCAGCTTGTCGTAGGTGGGAAAGCGCGATTTGCTCCGGCCCCCGCGCACTTCCTCCACCGTAAAGATCGGGCTCTCGTTGCCCCACGAATTTCCGGCAAAGGTCAGCACATCCGCGACCTGCTGGTCGTCGAGGATTTGCGCCGGCATCAGATTGTCGAAGTGCTGTCCGGCCACATCCACGGGCCCGGAAAGCCCCTCGGAAAGCGCTTTCACGGCGCCTTCGCGGTTCGCGGTGAGCCATTCGCTGCGCACCAGCGGCGGGTAGACGGACGGCGTGCCCAGTCCGCTCGGCTGATGGCACATCGCGCACTTTTCGGTGAAGGTCTTTTCCCCGCGCGCCATCTGGTCCGCCGGGGGCGCCGCCTGGGCAGATGACAGTAGCGCAGCGGAGAGGAGCGCGGCGAAGCGGCGGAGCGACGGGGAAATCATGTCAGGCAGCTTGAAGTTCACTTCCCGCGTCTCCTCAATTCTCGATCCGATACAGGCTCGTCCTGGTTCGCAGGATCAGTGCCTTGCCGGCGACCGCGGGCGAAGCCATGCAGCCATCGGCCAGCGAGTTCACCGCCAATACCCGAAAACTGTCGCCCGGCTCGATGACGGTCGTCTTGCCCCGCGCATCGCAAAAGTAGATGCGCCCCTCCGCGGCCAGGGGTGACGCCGCAAAATCGCTGCTGATCCGCTCCTTCCAGAGCGTCTCGCCGGTCGCCGTGTTGAGGCAGGAGGCGATGCCGCCGCTGCTCACCATGTAGAGCCGCGCACCGATCACGACGGGGGGTCGATTGATCCGGCACCGCCGTGTGCTGGCGCCACACCACGTGTGAGGCGGTGGCGTCGCCATGAGCGCCCCCGACGCGAATGCCCCAGATCTCCGGTTTATTGAATCCGGTGCAGACGAAAAGCATGCCATTGTCCAGCACCGGCAGGGGCACGTTCGAGAAACCGGGATAATCGACCGACCACAATTCGTGACCGGTATTCGGATCGTAGGAATAGAGCCGCTCCGCCCCAGTACTCAGCGTTTGCGCCTGGCCATCGATCTGGAAGATCACTGGTGTCGGGTAGGATTTGCGCATGTCCGCCGGCTTCGCTTGCAGCTTGGGAATGGCGGAGCGCTCCGTCTTCCAGGCAAGCTGCCCGGTCATTTTGTTCAGCGCGATCTCGTACTGCAGGTCGCGTCCGTCAAAGGCCAGCAACAGCTTGTCTTGAAACAGCGCCGGCGAACCGCCCGGCCCGTTCTGATGGTCGACCTGAAATTCGCGATTTTCCCACAGCTTGTGTCCATCCTTGGTCGAGAGACAGGCCGTGCCCATGGAACCGAAATTCACATACACCCGGTCTCCGTCCAGGATCGGGGTGGGCGAAGCGTAGGAATTGCGCTCGTGCTTGGGCGGGATCACCGCATTCCTAAAAACCTCGACATCGATCCGCACTTCGCCGGTCGCCAGGTCGCAGCACAACGCATGGAGCGAGGCGCCTTCTTCCAGCGCCGTGGTCATCCAGATCTGCCCATTCGCCACCACCGGCGAAGACCACCCTTCTCCCGGCAACGGTGTCTTCCATTTCACATGCTCGGTCTCGCTCCACGTCAGCGGCAGATCCTTCACCTCGGTATGCCCGGCCGCCAGTCCGCGAAACTGCGGCCAGCTATCTCCCGCCCGGCTCACAGGCGCGAGAGGGGCCGAAGCCATGGCAAACATCGCACAATAGACGGAAAATGGGGAACGCGCTCTCATCCGTCTAGTCCCTGACACAATCCTCCCGGCCATCCAAGCCTTTTGCCTGATCTATCGTCATTGACGACCATTCTCCCGCCCGCTCTACTCCCGCGCACAGGTTGCTGCTTCTGTCCCCCTCAGATCACTATGCGTTATATCGTGTTTCTTTTGGCTCTCGGTGCGACGGCTTTCGCGCAAACGTCAGTCCCAGCGACGGGCAAATTCCCGGCCACCCGGGTGCAGGTTCAAATCGGCGTGCAGGAACGCGCCAAGGGCACCGACTTCTATCGCAAGCTCCAGCATATCCAGCCGCGCTTCAGTTTCGACGGCGCCAGCAGCATGCTGCCCATCCCCGCCGGCGAAGCGGTCATGCTGATCATCAGCTACGACACCAAGGCCAAATTTGTGGAGAACCGGGATTCTTATAAGGTGCTCAGCACTGAGACCATCCCCGTGCCGGCAGCGACCTCTGGCGTCAGGCGCCTGTTTTCTTTCGCTCCGTCCGACGTGGTCTTTGACGGGTATCGCGACAGCTCCAACGTCGGCGGCGACGCTTACAAATATTATATCTTTGCCCTGCGCGACACGGAGTCCAAGACGATCATCGATTTTGAGACGAATTGCCAGCCGCTGGCGAACCTCTGCAAGACGACCCCGGCCAAGCGCGACGAGATTTTGAGTCTCGCCAGGAACGCGAAATTTCCGACGGCGTTCAAATAGCGAACCGCGCGCGGCCATGAACGTCGTCGAAGCCACTCGCAGTTACGAAGCGTGGCTCGGCGAGCACATTCCGATCATCCGGGCCGATCTCGCCGCCAAGCACGAGCGCATGGCGGACGACTCCTTCTGCTTTCTCCGCGCCACCTTCTATCGCTGGATACAGCTCCTGCCGGAACTGTGCGCCGCGGCTTGCCAAGCTCCCGCGGTGCTCAGTGTCGGCGACTTGCATGTGGAGAATTTCGGCACCTGGCGCGACGCGGAGGGACGTCTCATCTGGGGAATCAACGATTTCGACGAAGCGGCGCCACTGCCCTACACCAACGACTTGGTGCGCCTCGCGACCAGCGCCTCGCTGGCCATCGAGCAGGAGGATCTTATTCTCCCGCTGCCCGTAGCCTGCGCGGCGATTCTCGACGGTTACACCACCGGGCTCGAAGCCGGGGGCCACCCTTTTGTTCTCTCCGAGCAGCATCGCTGGCTCCGCGACATCGCCACCAGCAAGCTGCGCGATCCGACTCTATTCTGGGAGAAATTCACGGTGCTGCCGACGCTCAAGCGCGTCCCGCCGAAGGTGCTGGCGCTGCTGCGGAGCGCCCTGCCAAACCAGGACATCCCCTTCCGCGTCGCCCACCGCCAGGCCGGCCTCGGCAGCCTGGGTCGCGAACGTTACGTCGCCCTGACCGAATGGTGCGGCGGAAAAATCGCCCGCGAGGCGAAGCCTCTCGTGCCCTCCGCCAGCGTGTGGTCGGGCCTGCGTCCTCATGACCATCGGATCCATTACGCCGAGATCCTCCGGCGGTCGGCCCGCGCGGCGGATCCTTTCCTCTGCTTGCACGATGCCTGGATTCTGCGCCGTCTTTCTCCGTACTGCAGCCGCATCGAACTCGCCGCCCTGCCCCGCTCTCGCGAAGAAGAAAAACTGCTGTGGGGCATGGGTCGCGAATTGGCCAATATCCACATCGGCCAGCGTTCGGCTCTTCCGCGAATCCTCGAAGACTTGCGCCGCCGTAAGCCGAAGTGGCTCCGCCAGTCGACCGAGATCATGACTGCGGCCACCTTGCGGGATTGGAAGGCGTGGCGAAAGCGTGGAGGGAGGGGAAGTTCTTAGTTCTTAGTGCTAAGTTTTGAATGATCTCACGCCGCTTGACTAAGCGCTAAGCACTAACCCAATCGCCCCGCCACCCAGCAGCAGCCACACCGAGTTCGCGCGATAGCGCAGGAGCAGCGTCGCCGCGACGAGGGCGAGTCCGATCGTCACGCCATCCACGAGGGCGCTCCTCCCGAGACGCCATGTCACGACCGCCATCAGCGCCAGCGAGGCCACATTCAATCCGTCCAGGAAAGCGCCCGCCAGCGGCGAAGCGCGCAGGCGCGGCAGCAGCGGAGCGCTGATGGCCACGAAAACAAACGCCGGCAAAAAGATTCCCACCGTGGCCACGACCGACCCCGGCACCCCGCCCAGCACATAACCAATGAACGTCGCGGTCGTGAAAACCGGCCCGGGAGTCACCTGCCCCACAGCGATCGCGTCAAACAATTGCGCGTCACTCAGCCAGTGCCAGCGATCGACCAAATCCGCACGCAGAAACGCCAGCAACACGTAACCGCTGCCAAACAGCACCGCCCCGACCTTCAAAAAGAAAAGAAACAGCGGCCACAATCCGAATGGCGTCGCCATCCCCGCCGTGCCGAACATCGCCGGAGTCATCGGAAGAGCGCTTGCCAGATTCCCGCGCGCCGTTCCCTTCGGCGCCACGCCACCGATACCAGCGCCGCGCCCAGGAGCAGCACCAACTCATCCGCTCCCAGGAAATTGCCTGCCACCACGGCCATCCCCAGGATCGCCAGCGCCGTTGATTTCACGGCGGATTTTCCCAACCCCACAACGCCTGCAAGATGATCGCGATGATCACCGGTTTTATTCCATAAAGCAGCGCGCCGACCTGGGGAAGCTGGCCGTAAGTCACATAAAGCCAGGCACACATCATCACGAGTAACATGGCCGGGAGAATGAAACACGCACCCGCCACCACAAGCCCGGCGCCTCCCGCACGCAACTGTCCGATGTGGATGGCCAGCTCCGTCGAATTTGGGCCCGGGATGAGATTCGTCGCGCCCACCATGTCGAGAAACTCCGCATGGCTCAGCCAGCGTCGGCGCCGGACACACTCCTCTTCCATCAACGCGAGATGCGCCGCCGGACCGCCAAATCCGATGGTGCCCAGTTTCAGGAAAAGCCACGCGAGTTCCCCGAGGCGCTGCCCGCGCGTCGTCGGATCTTGTTCGGAGGAAACTTCGCTGCTCATGTGTTTCGCCCATTCCGACAGCGATACGCGGAAAAACTCAAGCGCCGTCCACCTCCATGGTGGGCCAGCCTCTCATGGCCTGACTCTGAACGCGGCCGTGGTCAGTCCGAATGCTTGTGCACCAATCCAAAGCTCGATCCAATCGCCGCTTCGGCGGAGGCTCGTTCGCGCGTTTCCTCGGTTTCGGATCGGCTTCTTTGCGGCCGCTGGCAGTCCGTGCAACGCCACGACTCCCAACGTGCCGCGATAACTGTGATGATCCAGCAAAATCCCCAAAAACCCATCGTGGCGATCGTTAGCGCCAGGTGAATCTCATGGCGCGGCACACGGCGGCGCAACACACACTCCGTCCCGCAGTCCGTGCATACGCCGCGGCGATATTGATTTCGAAGCATGTCATCGAACCTGCCCAATTCATGTGGCGGTAATCTGACGCTCCGGTGAACATTTCGTGAACCTTCGCGGCGAATCCGGCCCCCACAAATGCCACTGCCGCCGTATACTCACGTACCTTGCCTGCCTTGCTTCGGCGCCGAAAAACCTTTTCCCCAATTTCGCCTGTTTCAGGCCTAACTTATCCTCGGAAGGGACAAGACTTTCCGACCGTTTCGCTCGTCTCGCCGTCGTGATCGAATGTTACATTCTGTCCCGGATCTTCCTTATTGTTAGTCGACCCATCTCCCCCGTAATCTTACGCATATTACAGTGCTACTCGCGATGAGTTATCATGTATTTCTCTACAGCGCCGTGAACTGCCTGCCGGATGAATTGCGCGATAACCTGATGCCAGTGGAGTGGCGCGTTGCGGCGCCAGCCGCAGCCGTGCGGCGTGTCGTCCCCAAAGGATCATATGCTTACGTCCAGCATCCGACGTATTCTCGGTAACCTTGTCGACTTAGTCGGCTTGCTCCTCTCTTCTTTCCCCCCCCGGCATGCTACGGCCCGCGCGCAGATGGAGGAGGAAAGATGGGCGAGGCGTATCCCTCCTATCGGGATTACATACGGCAATCAGGACTTCTCTTTCCTCATTCCGAATCGAAAACCGTCACCCCGAAGTAATCTCCGCGTCACTTCCAACTCTCGACGAGTTCGACCAGCGTCCGAATGCCGAAGCCCGTCGCGCCCCGCGCCAAATCCGAGCGGTCTTTCTCCCGATGCCCGGTATAGGCGATGTCCAGATGCGCCCATGGCGTATCCTCGGCAAACGTCTTGAGGAACGCCGCCCGCGGTGCAGGCTCCGCCGAGGCGCCCGCCGGAGTTCTTGATCAGCGCGACATCGCTGCGGATCTGGTTTTCGTGGCCCTCGAAAATCGGCATGAGCCAGATGTTTTCGCCGGCTGTTTTCGCCGCGGCGAGAACTCGATTTTTGAAGTTTGTCCTCGCTGCTCCAAAACCCCGCCGCGTAGTCGCCGAGCGCCACGCCGCAGGCGCCGGTGAGCGTCGCCAGATCGACGATGGCCGCGGCCTTGAGATCGCGGCGCGCATAGGCGATGGCATCCGCGAGCACCACGCGGCCCTCCGCATCGGTGTTAACGATCTCGATGTGCTTGCCGTCGTAAGTCGTGACGATATCGCCGGGCCGGTAGGCGTTGCCGGCGGGCATATTTTCGGCACTGGCGATGACCCCGACGACAATTGCGCTTCACGCCCAGCGCCGCCAGCGCCGCCATGGCGCCGAGCACGGCGATGCCGCCGCATTTGTCGAAAATCATCTCCTCCATGTTGGCCGCCGGCTTGATGGAGATGCCGCCTGTGTCGAAGGTGATAGCCTTGCCCACCAAGGCCACGGGCGCCTCCGATTTCGGACCGCCTCGATGTTCGATCACGATCAACCGCGGCGGGCGCACACTGCCCTGCCCCACGGCGATCAATCCGCCGAACTGGCGGGCGCGAAGGACCTTCTCATTGAAAACGGTGACCTTGAATCCGTAGCGCCGGCCCAGCTTTTGCGCGTGCTCGGCGAGCGCCTCGGGATAGAGGAGATTGCGGGCAGATTGCCGATCTCGCGCACGAGATTGGTCGCTTCCGCCCGACCGCTTGACACCGGCGGACCTCACGCCTCGCCGCCGCGGCGTCCCCCCGCCAGCACCTGCACGGAGAGACCGGCCAGGACCGCCGTTTTCTTCGACTTGAAAACGCTCGAATTTATAGTCCGCGAGCAGGGCTCCCTCGACGGCAGTGCCGGCGAATTGCGGCCATTCATCGAGCCGCAAGGCCAAATGATGCTCGCCGATCTTCTTGAGAAAGGTCGTCGCCGCACCCCGCCGCGGAACGAAAGATCGCCGAGTCGATCTTGGCGCGCGCGCCCAAGCCGACGTGCAGCACGCGCTCGTGCCGCGCGTAAAAAAGCGCATTCTCCTTGCCGGAAAATTCGGCCTCCGAGACTGCCGGGATGACCTTGCCCTGCGCGTCCTGGGGGACGAAACGGACGGTGACGGCACGCCTGGCCGGAGCTTCGGAACCGACGGTGATTTTCACGGATTAGAGTTGGACGACCTGCGCGGTGTGAATGTCGCCCTCGGCGGTGAGTTCCTTGATGAGCGCCTCGCCCGGGAACGGAGTCCAGATTGAGCACCGTCAGCGCTTCGCCACCGGCTTCATCGCGGCTAAGCGACATGCCGGCAATGTTCACCTTGTGCTTGCCGAGCAGCGTGCCAACGTGGCCGACGATGCCGGGGCGGTCGCGATTCTCGAGCAGGAAGATGACTCCCCTCGGGCTTCGCTTCCACGTGCCGGCCATTGATCTTCACGATGCGCGGCGTGCTGCCGAAGAATGTCCCGGCCACGCTGACCCAGCCATTTTCACACCCGTGGCCGTGAGCTCGATGAGTTCCGCAAAATCGCCCTGGCTGCTTTCGCGCGACTCGGTGACCTTGAGGCCCAGGTTCTCGGCGAAGGCCGGGCAGTTGACGACATTGACATCGGCGCCCCCCCGCGGCGCGGAGGAAAGCGGCGAGGATCGAGCGGGTGATCGGCGTGGTATCCGCATCATTGATCTTTCCGGAGTAATTGATGTTCAGGCTGTTGACCCGTTTGGCGGCGATTTGCGACAGGAAATGCCCGAGCTTTTCGCCCAGCGCGATGTGCGGACCGAATGATCGCCAGGGTCTTGGCATCCCACGTTCGGCATATTCACCGCGTTGCGGATTTCCCCGCTGAGGAGCGCGGCGCGAATCTGTTCCGCCACTTCGATGCCCACGCCTTCCTGTGCTTCCGCGGTGGAGGCACCGAGATGGGGCGTCAGGATGAGATTCGGAAGGCCGCGCAAAGGGGAATCCGCCGGAAGCGGCTCGGTCTCGAAGACGTCGAGCGCCGCCGCGGCGACCTGCTTCGACTTCAAGGCATCCACCAGGGCCGCCTCATCGATGAGACCACCGCGCGCGCAATTGACGATGCGCACGCCTTTCTTGGTCTTCGACAGGCGCTCGGCATTGATCATGTATTTCGTCTCCGCCGTGAGCGGCATGTGGAGCGTGATGAAATCCGCCTGCGGGATGATCTGGTCGAGAGTCTCGACGAGTTCGACCTGGAGCGAGCGGGCGCGGCTGACGGAGAGGTACGGGTCGTAGGCCAGCACTCGCATGCCGAAGGCAATGGCGCGCCGGGCAATCTCGGTGCCGATACGGCCCATGCCGAGAATCGCGAGCGTCTTGTTGTAGAGTTCGACCCCGACGAATGTCTTCCGGTCCCACTTGCCGCTCTTCACGCTGGCATCGGCCTGCGGAATATTGCGCGCGGTCGAAACCATGAGCGAGAACGCGTGCTCGGCCGTGGAGATGGTGTTTCCGCCTGGCGTATTCATCACGATGATGCCGCGCTTGGTGGCGGCATCGACGTCTACATTGTCCACGCCCACGCCGGCGCGGCCGATCACTCTGAGATTATTCGCAGCCTCGATGACCTTTGGCATTCGCCTTGGTTTCACTGCGCACCACGAGGGCGTTAAATTCGCCGATGATGGCGAGGAGTTCATCGGGCTTGAGGCCGATTTTGACGGTGACATCGAGCGAACCGCCAT
The DNA here is from genome assembly GCA_037200205.1 of Chthoniobacter sp. GTDB lineage: Bacteria > Verrucomicrobiota > Verrucomicrobiia > Chthoniobacterales > Chthoniobacteraceae > Chthoniobacter. The sequence continues at coordinate 5,217 of JBBCHV010000029.1, read as the reverse complement.
TGGCGAGTTCATCAATGCCGCGCTGGGCGATGGGATCGGCGACGAGTACTTTGGGCTTGGACATGGCTGTGGAAAAAAGAGCGGCAATTCTCGGCACCCCGCCGGAAAGCGCAAATGAAAATTCCCGTTAACGGAAAACTGTTCCGGGAAGCAAAAGACGCTGATGCCCTACTGGTTGATGATTTCGCGGACGTAGATCGTCACCACGCCATCCGCCCCACGGCGGATATCGCTGATCAGATAGGGCCGTGCGGCGTCGCGCACAAACCGGTCTTTTTCTGCGGCGGCACCGCCCCGGCGGGATATTCGACGACGATCCGTGGCGCATTGATCGTCCGGCCGCGTGGCATCGCGCAATACCGCCCCGGCTCGTGCCGGAAGCCGTCACGCGGAATTCGCCCCGCAGATAAAGCCGTTCACCCACGTCTCCCCGGTCGGCGAGTGTGGACACATCCTCCAGCGAAACCCCGCGCGCGGGCGGCGCCTGACCCGGTGCGTAGGTGCGCCAGGTCGCACCCGTGCTGTTCATATTGGATCCGCGTTGCGCGGCGATGAACGGCTGCAGCGGCACGCCATCGGGCGACACCCTCGGCAGCGGCGTCGCGCTCGCCGGCAAGGGCGTGATCGCCGCCATGGGCGCAGCGCCGGCTTCGGCGTGGGGGTGGCCAGCATGGTCACCAACGGGCGCGGAGCGGGCGTAGACACGTGCAGGGGAGTCGGCCCGGCCGAAGCGACGAATCTGGGAGTGGGCTGTCCGGCGATGGGCATGGGGGTCGCCACCATCGGTTGCGGCAAGGGGCCCGTCTCGGGCGTCGGCTTGCCCGGCTCCACCACGTCGACCCGCACGAGTTCCTGCTTGCGCGGCGCGTTCGCATCCGTGGAACTGCCATCCGCTGCCGGCAAAGGGTGGTCGCGACGATAGGCCGCAAATTTTTGTAAGCCCGCCTGCAAAAGTTCCTCCTTCATCACCGGCAAACCGGGCACCATGTTCAGCGTGGGCGGCGCTCGAGACTGAACCTCCCCGCGCCCCACCGTCTTCGCGTAGCTGCTATAGAGCAACGGCACCACCGTAAATTGCATGCGGCCGTCGGGAATCCGCTCGACGTGAAGGAGCGCCGCGAGGTCGTTTCGTAACGCTCGAGTTTGATTTCGTCTCCCGTCTGCAAATTTGCCCGGATCGCCGCCGCATTGCGCGCCGGGGCCGTATAGACGTGCTCGATGACGACCTGCGGATACTCCGCCGCCTGCGCCAGCGCGACCACCCCGGAGGGGAACATGTCCGACGGCTTCAATTCCTCCGCGTCCAGAATTCACATAGTGCCCTGTGACATACGTCACCAGCTATTTTGGTCTCGCGGTAATTGCGGATGTAATCGCGGATGAGCGCCCCATTTTCATTCTCCAGCTCGAGCCGCGTGAACTTGCTGTAACGCTCGAAGAGCTTGGACGCCGTGAGAAACTCTCCCGGGGGCGCCGCCGTGACTTCGAACCGCAGCGGCGCATCGAGCTTCTTCAGCTTCATGAGGATCTGATACGCCTTGGGCTTTTCCGGATGGCCGAAGACCCAGAAGCTGCCCATCCAGCAAGCAAAGGCCAGGCCGATCAGGAGCAGGATGAAGATCGTCCAAAGGAAGAGATTGTCGTGGCCTTTCGGCTCGGCTTCAGCGTCGTCGTATCCGTAAAAATCGTCGGCCATGGGAGAGCGGAGGAAGCGCGGGGGCGCTTCGCAAAAATCAATGGTGGGCGCTGGCTGCCGCGTCCGCGGGCTCGAAGGAAGTGCCGCAGCCGCAACTGCGCGCGGCATTGGGATTGCGAATGCGAAAGCCCGCCCCGGCGAGGTCATCGCTATAGTCGATCGTCGATCCATCGAGAAAATGCCGGCTCTGTTCGGCCACGATCACTTTCACCCCCTCGCGCTCCACCACCTCGTCGCCCGCCTGCGCGTGATCGAAGCCCATGCCGTACTGCAATCCCGCGCAACCGCCGTTTTCGACGTAGATGCGCAAGCCCTTGGTTTGGTCATCCTGCTCGCGCAGCATGACCTGAAGCTGCCGGATTGCCGGTTCAGTGACTTGAATCATTGTGGCACACGTTATCAGTGGATTGTGAAGGTGAAAGTGACAAGTGACATCCTCTGGCGTTCACTTCCAGCCTGCGTCTTCGCCCTTCATCCCACCGTCCGCCTCGTGTCCCGCATCGCCCTTCTCTCTGAACAAGTCGCCAGCCAGGTGGCTGCCGGCGAGGTCGTGGAGCGCCCGGCCAGCGTGGTGAAAGAGCTAGGTCGAAAATGCCATCGATGCCGGCGCCCGCAAGATCGAGGTGCTCATCCGCCGCGGCGGCATCTCGTCCATCCGCGTGGTCGATGACGGCTCGGGCATGGATCGCGACGACGCCCTGCTCTGCCTGGAGCGTCACGCCACGAGCAAGATCCGCACGGGCGAAGACCTCGCCTCCATTCACACCCTGGGCTTCCGCGGCGAAGCCCCTGCCCAGCATCGCCAGCGTCTCGCGCTTTCGCCTCGCCACCCGGGAAGCAGGCGCGCTCGCCGGCACCGAGGTCATCGTCAATGGCGGCAAGATCGAGAGCGTGAAGGATAGCGGCGACGCCCCCCGGCACGCAGATCGAAGTGCGCTCGCTCTTCTACAATCTCCCCGCGCGCCGCAAATTCCTGCGCACCGAGAACACCGAGTCGAGCCACGTCGAACACCAACTCCATCTCCAGGCCATCGGCCATCCGGAAATCGGCTTCGTCTTCGTGAATGACGAGCGCGTGGTCTACCAGCTTCCGCCACGAATCATCTGCGCGAGCGCATCCGCGACCTCTGCGGCGCGGCTCTCGCCGCCGAATTGCTCGAGGTGCCCGAGTTCACCTCCGACCACATCCGCATCCGCGGCTTCCTCGGCAAAGCGGGCGTGAGCCGCAGTTCCCGCGCGCAACAGCTCGTCTTCCTCAATGGCCGCGCCGTGGAAAACAGCACGCTCAACTTCGCCCTGCGCGAGGGCTACCACACCGCCCTCATGAAGGGCCAGCACCCGGTCACCTTCCTCTTCATCGACATGGACCCCGCCGCCGTGGATGTGAACGTCCATCCCGCCAAGCGCGAAGTCCGCTTCCCGCAACGCCGCCGAAGTCCGCGACGCCATCGTCGAAGCCACCCGCCGCACGCTCGACACCGACCGCGCCGAGTGGAGCGCCACCTTCCGCGCGGGGCCGGTGGGGGAGGTTGCTGGTTCCTCGTTCCCGGTTTCTGGTTCCCCCCACCTCGCCGATCCCCGAGACACCTGCGCTCATTCCGCCGAGCGAACAATTCGCCCTGCGCAAGGGACTGGAGCGCCTTCCCCGCTCCCCCCTGCACCGACACCGCCAAGCAAACCGATTCCCGCAGCGGCGGAACCAGAAACCCAAAACCAGGAACCAGAAACCAACGCCCACCCCGCCGACTTCAAAATCCTCGGCGTCCTCGGCAAGCTCTACGTCCTCATGGAAAACGCCAGCGGCCTCGTCCTCGTCGACCAGCACGCCGCCCACGAGCGCATCCTCTTCGAGGAAATGCTCAAGCGCATGGAATCGCAGGGCGTCCCCACGCAGCGCCTGCCTCCTGCCGCTGACCTTGCAAGTGAGCCCGCGCGACGGCGACTGGATCACCCGCCACCTCGACGTCCTCAACCACGCCGGCATCGGCCTCGAGCCCTTCGGCGCCGGCACCTTCAAGATCGACAGCCTCCCCACCTTCCTGCGCGGCAGCGAACCCTCCCAGCTCCTGCGCGAGATCATCGACGACCTCCGCGAGACCAGCGCCCAGACCAGCAAACTGCGCCTCGGCGAGGATATGATCGCCAAGACCGTCTGCCGCCACGCCGTCAAGGCCAACGACTTCCTGCGCGAGCCCGAGCTCGTCCGCCTCATCCAGGACCCCTCCTCGCCTGCGACCTCCCCTACTGCTGCCCGCACGGACGCCCCACGATGATCCAGATGAGCTACAGCGAACTGGAGAAGAAATTCGGGCGGAAAGCCTGAATAGCCCTCCATAACCCTGCAAGAGCCCGCAAAAGCGAAGATTTTGCCCTTTTTGGATCAAAAATCGTTACGCAGCCCAGCGAGCCCAGCGAGCCCAGTAGAAGCATCTCGGTTTCCAGTTCCTAGTTTCTGGTTCTGCCACTCTCAGACCCTCGTCGCCCCCGCCATTGACACCCGGCGCCGGCCTCCTCTTGTGTCCACCTTCGCCTTTTGCGAGATTCCCGCACCTCATGACCCATCCGGAAAAGCGCTTCTTTGCGTCCTATGCGCGCGAAGACAGCGCAATCGGCCCAGCCCCTCCTCGCCCTGCTCCGCGCGGCGAACGCGGACTCCTTTCTGGACCTCGACATGGTCGATCCCGGAAATCGCTGGCCCGAACGCCTGGCCTCCGCCCTTGCCGGGGCCACCACCTTCGTCGTCTTCTGGAGCCGGCACGCCCTCAAATCCGAATCGCTAAACGGTGAATGGCAATCCGCGCTCGCCGCGCCAAAGGAAGTCGTCGCCGTGCTGCTCGACTCCACCCCCCCTGCCCCCGCCGCTGCAGGCGTGCCCGAGCGTGCCGCTCGCCGACCTCACTGCCATGAAAGCGCACCGCGGCGCGCCGACCACCGCCTTGCTCTGCGGGGCCGTCCTGCTCATCGCAGCCGTCGCCGTCCCGCTCGTGAGCCGGTGGCCCGGGCCTGCGGACACCCGCACCCCTCCGCTCCCCGTCGGCGGTCGCCGATCTCCCCACTCGCGATGACTCCCCCCTCTGCCGCCCCACCCCACCCCGTCCGCTGGAGACGCCGAGCGCGACGCCCGTGTCCGCGAACTCTTGAGCAAAGGCCGGCAATTGCGCGAGGGCGGCGACGCCTCCGCCGCGATGACCCAATTCCAGGATGCCGCCGCGCTCGACGACCACAACCCCGTGCCCCTTCGTCGAACTGGCCGTCACCGCGGAAAACCACCGGCCTCGCCCCGCAGGCGCTCCAGCATTGGCAAAAGGTCTATGACCTCGGCACGGGGCGCCGGCCTGTATTTTTCCCTGGCCGAAGCCAAGCTCAAGGCCGCCCACGCCCTCACGCGCCCCGGCAGTGCCCCACCGGGCACCGAGGATTCCCCCGATCTCACCGCGCCCCTCGAGGGCATTGCCGCCGGCGCCTTGCTCGGCCTGTTGCCCATCACCCCGCGACGACCAGCTCGACGGCAAATCCTCCAT
>JBBCHV010000028.1:0-375790 GCA_037200205.1 Chthoniobacter sp. | reverse complement strand
CGGGACGCGCGACCAGTGCCAGCGATAGTCGAGCGCGGTAGGATCACCAACACCGCACTGAAAATGCTCGCGAGGCCCTGGATGATTTTCTGGCTCCGACGAGGCTCGGCTCCCGGGCCGACCAGCAACCGGCGCTCGATAAGCTGCGGATCGTGCTTCAGGAAATAGAGCGTGATGATCAGGATCGCGACAGTGCAGAGGATCCAGTAAACCACGCCTGCCAGAAACGCAGCGACCCCGCGGGCACGAAGAGCATGAGCGCCAGGATGAGATGAAACCTGGCCAGCGAGCCGAGGGTCTTCTTCGCAAGCGCGTTCACCTTAGTAGTTCGCAGGCGTCTCGCCGCGTGGTTGCGGATGTGCAGCGCCGCTCTCCGCAGGGACCGGGATGACGTGCGCGATCAACTGGGGAAAGAATTCGCGAAGTCCGTGCGAAACGCTTCGTACTCGCGCACCAGGATGGGGACGGACGCCGCGAGGTCGGTGGGGCGGCGCAGGCGGCCGCCGATGCGCGTGAGGGCTTCGGTGATGGTTGCGATCTCGCGATAGGCGCAGAGCCAGTCGGCCGGCGCATGGCTTCGAGGCGCAGGCGGGCCTCCGCCGGAACGTGGACCCATTGCGTTTCGAAGGAGGCGTAAACGTCCGCGGCGAATTCGGGCAGCGGCATGGCGGCAAAGGACTCCCAGTCGCGGGCCAGAATGTGGTCGTAGAAGATATCGATCAGCACACCGCCGAAGCGGCGAAACGGCGGGCCGAGCCGATGGAGCTGCGACGGAAAACAGGGTGGCGATCGGTGAAGGCATCGATGCGGCGGTGGCGCTGGATGCCCGCCTGAAATTCCCCCGGCAACCCGGCGAGCGCCGTCGCCGAAGCGAGATCCGGCAGCAGATTGCCGAGCCGGAAGGCTGCGTTGGGTTCGGAAAGATAGAGGTGAGCCAGCCAATTCATGGATCGCTAGACGAGGGCTCCCCGTTCGTTCCGCACACAGATAGTTGGCGAAGATGGGTTTTTGGGGAACAGTCCCCAACCTACACGCTTTCACCACGTTGCTCATCCCCTTGTCTCCGTCCATCGCCCCTATGCCCGTCCTGGAAGCCACTGCCGAAGCACTCCGCCCGGAGCGCCGGCATCTCCCGCGCCGCGCTGCTGGCCGTGGGACTGGTTTTGCTCCTGGGTGCGGTGTCGGGGGTTCTCATTTTGCAGTTGGAAAGGCGCACGATCCACAGCGTCGCCCTGGAAAGCTCGCCCCACAAGGATTTGAGCCTGGTCTGGCAACGGGCCGCCATGGCGGAGCGCGACATCCTGCCGCTCTACGGCAGCTCGGAGCTGGCGAAACATTTCGGCAATGAACCCCAGCACTTTTTCGCCGGCTACCCGACCGGTTTTGCGGTGTCGCCGGTGGGGCGCGGGGGATGCACCTCGCTCATCCTCGCCGAGAAGATCGCCGCCGCGGCGGGCGAAGCGCCTCACGGACGCAAGCTGGCCATCAGCCTTTCGCCGAGTTGGTTTTTCCACGGAGAGGCACATCATCGCTGGTACGTGGGCAATTTTTCCGCTGCTCAGGCGAGTGCCTTGATTTTCAGCCCGCGTCTCAGCCTGGAACTCAAGCGCGCTTTCGCCCACCGCATGCTCGATTACCCGGACTCGGTGGAACATGCGCCCGTGCTGGCTTTCGCGTTGCATCGTCTGGATGGGCAGCGCTGGGTGGATACCGCGTTTTATCATGCCGTGACGCCTCTGGCGCGCATGCAGGAGACCTTGGCGCGCCTCGGCGATCACTTTGCTTTCGCCTGGCATATCTTGCACGATCATGACCGGTCGAAAGCCGCGCCGCGCGCTGCCGCTCCGCTGGATTGGGAGGCGATCCTGGCCAGTGGGGAAGGGGAGCAACCCGTCCATCTCAAAGGTCCGGTCAAGGAATACGCCCCGCGCTTTGTCGGCAGCCGGCAGTTCGCCAAGGTCCTGGGCGAATCGCGGGAGTGGGACGATTTGGAGTTGCTCCTGCGCGTCACGCACGAGCTCGACCTCGACCCGCTGCTGCTGAGCATCCCCATCGACTATCCGTACTACGAGAGCAGCGGAGTCACGCGGGCGAGCCTCGATCAATACCTCGCGCATCTGCACGCGCTGGCGGACCGCTACGATGTGGCGCTGGTCGATTTCGCCTCCCTCCCATGAGGACGACACCGCGTTCTTCGCCGATCACTACGACCATCTCAGCGCCCGCGGATGGCTCTATATGGATCGCGTGCTGGACCTGTACTACCATGCCTCCGCGCACCAGCGCTTCATCGCGCCGGCGGGGATGGCCCTGGACCAGCAATACCCGTAGCGGGATCGCGGCGCGACCGCGATTGAAGGGCGACGCTCTGTCGGCGCCCACTCTTCTCAAAGGAAATTTGGGGCGCTGATGGAGCAGCGCCCTCCAGCGGCTCTCGCCTGGACCGCTCTAATCCCGCAGGAGATCGTCCGGCAATTCGTTCGCCCCGCCGTGCTCGGCGGGGAAATGCTCGGCGAGCAGCGCGCCTACTTTGCGCACGGCGTGCTGCACGGCTTCGGTGAAGCGCTCGCCGCGCAGATGCGTGCCGATTTCGGCGACTGTTTCCTCCCAGAAGGCCGGGCCGCATTTCTCGTGGACGCCGCTGTCGCCGACGACCGCAAACTTGTGCACCACCGGGGCGAAATAGATGAGCACCGCATTGCGATGGCGGGTGCGGGTCATGCCGAGTTTCTCGAAGCGTTCCCGCGCCCGGGCCACAGCGTCGTCCGGCGAGCGGCGCGAGATGAAGGACGCGAATTTCCCCCGGAGGTCTTCTGCTCGGCCGCGGCGATCTCGGCGACGATCTTCGGCTCGTCGAGCCGGCTGATGAATTCCTGGGCTTTCATATTACCAGCTTCCTCCGGCGCCTCCTCCGCCGAAACTCCCGCCCCCCGCCGCTGAAACCTCCACCACTCGAGCCTCCTCCGCCGCTAAAGCCCCCGCCTCCACCGCCACCCCAGTAGCCGCCGCCCCATCCGGAGGAAGAGCGGCGCCCGCTGCTCGAGTAGACCATCCCGCGCCGCCAGCCGCGCACGACCGAAATGACGACAAAAAGGGCGATGATGATGAAGACGATCAGCGCGCCGCCGGACTGCCCGTTGTCATCGCCGTGGATTCTGCCGGTGCCATGATATTCGCCGCGCGTTGCCTTGATCATCGCCTCGACGCCCGCAGCCAGTCCGCCGTTGAAATCGCCGGCTTTGAACCGGGGCGTGATTTCATTTTCGATAATCTGTTTGCAGAGGATATCCGGCAGCGCACCTTCGAGCCCATAGCCCACCTGGATGAACATCTTGTGCGACTCGGTGAAGACGAAGAGCACCGCGCCGTTGCGGCGAATCGGCCTGGCCGACCTTCCATGAATTGGCGATGCGCACCGTGTAGTCCTCGATCGAGGAAGACGTGTCCATCTTCCGGAAAATGGCGACGACGATCTGATTCGAACTATCGCGCTCGAATTGCCGGAGCCGGTCATTGAGCTGCTGCGCGGTGCCGGGGCGCGACAACTCCGGCGTAGTCGTTGAAATAATTCGCAGGCTTCGGCGGCAGCGTCTCCGCACGCGCGGTGAAGAGACAGCGCCAGCCACAACCACGAGATGAGGAGCGCGAACCGCACGCCTTTATTTTGCCGGGGCGGGAGTCGCGGATCCGAAATCGAAACTTACCGTGGGCGGCACGTCGGAACCTTCCGCGCGCCGCAAAGTACGGCTTGGGCTGGAAGCCGAAGAGTCCGGCGTAAAGCCGCGCGGGGCATCGAGTTCACCGCCGTATTGTAAGAGACCACGGCGTTGTTGAAAATTCCCGCGTTCCACGGTGATGCGATTCTCCGTGCCTTCGAGTTGCACCTGCAGATCGCGGAAGGCTGCGGTCGCCTTGAGATCCGGGTATTTCTCGGACACCACCAGCAAGCGCGACAGCGCGGAGGAGAGCCCCATCCTGCGTCTTCTGGAAACGCTTGAGCGCTTCGGGATCGTTCGGCGCGGAGTTCGGGTCGATCTCGACCTTGGTCACCTGTTGGCGCGCCTGGATCACCTCGGTGAGCGTCGATTTCTCGAAGTTCGCCGCCCCTTGCACCGTCTTGACCAGATTCGGAATCAAGTCCGCGCGCCGCTGATACACATTCTGCACATCGGCCCAGCTCTTGTCGGTCTGTTGCTTGAGCGTGTTGAGACGATTATAGCTGCTGCAACCGCCGGCGAGGACGACGAAGGCGATGACGAGCAAGATACCGAAGGCAAGGAGGACGGATTTCATAGGGGCAACCACAGCAAACCGTAGTTTCCACGAAATACAAGCGGGCCGGATGTAAGCCGCCTCTTCCGGACCTCTGCGTCTCTGCGTTTTAAAAAACCTCTGGGTCTCGGCGCAAGAATGGGCGAAGCGCACCGGTCGCGCTTCGCCCATGCAAAAGGAATCGACTTGGGACAGCCTTACTGCTTCGGCTGATCGCCGCCGGGGCGCCTTCCGCCGCCGTCTTTCTGCGCTTTGTCCCGAGCTTCCTGCAATTTCTTGAGGATGGGGCTCCACCGAGGGATCGGCCGCGATTTCCGCCGCCTGGGTCGCTTCGCGGAGGCTCTTCATGGAGGCCTCCATCTTCTCGCGGGCTTCCTTGACCTTGGCATCCTGCTGGGCCTTTTCGGAGCCGCCTTGAGCTTGTCTTTTTCTTCCTGCGTCAGGCTGTCGTAGCCGGGCCCGCGCATCCCGAATCCGCCGAATCCGCCGCCGCCGCCGCGCCCGGCCGCCAGGTGGCGCATCCTGGGCGTGGACGGAGAAAAGGCCGCCGAGGGTGAGGGCCACGCAGGCGGCGAGAGTGAGAGTTTTGGTATGCGTTTTCATAGTGGTGGGGCCATGAAAACCCGCCGCGGAAGAAAAGTCGCGCCGCAAGTCATGCGCACGCGTTTGTCCGAGTGACACGGACCGAGGGAATGGCTATCCCTTGTCTCCCCATGAGCGCCCCAGCGATACCGGAATTGCCCGATCAACCGTCCTTTCTGCGCCGGCACGGTTGCCTCACCTTTATCATCGCTCTCGTCGCGCTGTTCATCGTGGCGGTGCTGGTGGTCCGTCACATGGTGGTCAATACGCCGCTACCCTACCGGTTCGTCGCCTCGATGATCCAGAAGGCGAATCCGAAAGTCCACATCGAGGGCATCACGGGCGACCTCAAGACCGGCGTGGCGGTGTCGTCGATTAAATGGGGCGACGTGCCCGGAAGTCCTTCCGAGATTCTCGACCTGCGCATCCGCTACAACGGCTTCAGCGATGCCGGCCAAACCCATCGCATCGTGATCAATGACGCCGGCGTGCGCCGGGCGCATATCGACCTCGCGGATCTGCCCTCGGCCGGCAGCGTGACTACCTCGCAGACCACGACCGTGACCTCGGGACGGACCACCACCTCCGTGACCACGAGTTCGTCGGGCAGCTCCACGACCACGACGACCCGTAGTTTCGGCACCGCGTCATCCGGCGCGACGTTTCCCCAAGGACTGGAGAGCGTCGAGATCGAGCGCGTGAGCATTGAGGATGTGCTGATCACGAATCGAAACAGCGACTTTCGTCTGTCGATCCCGAAGATCGAGTGGACCGGATTCAAGGCGACGCCGACCGCGGTCGAGCCCGGTGTGCTCACGGTCGAGAGCGATCGCCTCACGCTGCCACACCACGCCCGGCCGTTCCGTGCAGTTGGACGGAAAGGAAATCGGCTTCCAAAAACTGCTCACCGGTACCGTGCAGCCCACGCTGCACCCGGCGATCAAGCTACCGATCGCGTTTACCGTGGACTTCTCATTTCTGCCGGAGGGGCAGTCGACACCGTTCCGTTTCCTGGCGGCCGATAATCGGCTGGAGATCGACGGCACCGCCGATGGCGGCGGTGCGGTGCAGGCGCGCGATCTCGATCTCGCCAACTTCATCGATGCGCGCCGGCTCTTTGGCGAACAGGCGGCCGATCTGCCGGGCGAACTCGTCCTCAACGCGGTGGCCGCGGCCGGCTTCGATAAGGGCGGCGGGACGATGAAAATCGTCGGCGGCAGTTTTCGTCTCGGCGTCCTGACCTTCCAGATCGAGCAGGTCGCTTTTTCCAAGCTCGTGGCCTACGACACGACCGTAAAAGCGGTGTCGAAGACCGATACCGGGGACATCTATTGGACCCTGCCGCTCGCGAATTTCGGCCAGGAGTATCATCCGCGTCTCACCAGCGCCGGTCTTTCGCCGAGGGAAATCCTGGCGCGGGTTTTCGCGGGGAAGCCCTATGAGAAGCTGAGCGCCGAGGAAAAACAGGCCGTCGATGCGCGCCTGCCCGTGTACTTCCCGCCGGAGGAGAAGTAGCGATGGCATTACAGGGGAGATGGAAGGTCCCCCTGCGCGGAGCGTTCCGCCTAAACCGTCATTCTGAGCTTGCGAAGAACCTCTGATTTTTGCCTTTCGTCGTTAATTGGGAACGGGGACGAAGCGTCGCCACCTCCGTGCGCCGTACGTCAGATGCCAGAGCGAAAGCACAGGTCCTTCGCAAGCTCAGGATGACGGCCGTTTTTTTTCGCTCGCTACCGCGTATGCCCGGCGTCCCTCGCGGCTCCTCCCCCTTTTCGTGCCCTTTCGTGTTTTTCGTGGACACTCTTCTTGCCTTTCCCCCTCCGCTCGGCCATTTCGCGCGCATGGCTTTCCATGATTTCATCCGCGATTCCGCAGGCTGGCAGACCCGCCAGGACGAAACGCTGTTCGCCAATCCGTATCTCTCCGTCCATCGCGTGACGTCGACGACGCCTACGCGGCCCGAGCCGTTCGAGTGGACCGTGGTGCATCGCAAGGGCGCGGTGGTGGTCGCGCCGATGACCGCCAGCGGCGACCTGCTGCTCATCCGGCAGGAGCGCGTGCCCATCCGCGCATTGATCTGGGAATTCCCCGCCGGGCAGATTGAAGACGCCGCCGAGACCGATGCCATCCGGGCGACCGGCTTGCGGGAGTTGCAAGAGGAGAGCGGCTACGAACTGGCTCCCGGCGGCGAACTCATCCCCCTCGGCCATTTCTTCCCCAGCGCGGGATTTACCGATGAGCACAGCCACCTGCTGCTCGCGCGTCCCGTGGTGCCCAGCCCGCGCGGGCACCACTACGACGCCAATGAGGCGATCCTCGGTTGCCGCGCCTTTTCCCCGGCCGAGTTCCGCAGCATGATCGCCAGCGGGGAAATCCGCGATGCCAATACGCTCTCGGCGTTTGCCAGGTTGGTGGCCCTCGGACTGATGTAGTCGTGTGTCTCCTCCCACCCCGGAATAAAACCACGAAAAGGACGAATTAAACGAAAAGGGGATTCTTCCTTTCGTTTATTTCGCCTATTTCGTGGTTCCCCGAAATAGCACCCGATTGCGAAGAAGAAATTGCGTGCCGCGAGGTTTTAGCTCTCATTAGCGCCCCCAAATGTCCTGGCTGACCAAGTTTTTCAAATTCCGCGAAAAGTCCGACGGCGATATCGTCAAGCCGTTCCTCGATCACATGGAGGACCTGCGGTGGACGATTATCAAGATGGTCGCGGTGCAGGTCTTGATGATGGTCATCTCGTTTTATTTCCGCCACGACCTCATGAATTTGCTCCGGGCGCCGCTCTACAAGGTCGATCCCGAGTTGCCCGGCAAGCTGATCATCACGAATATCGCCGGGTCGTTCCTCATCTCCCTCGAGCTGGCCTTCTTTGCGGGCATTGCCATGGCCTTTCCGTTCCATGTGTATTTCGTGGCGCATTTCGTTCTTCCGGCGCTGACCCGCAAGGAGCGCAAATTGCTCCTGCCGGGTATCTTTGGCACGTTCCTGTTGTTCCTCGCCGGGGTGCTCGTTGCCTATCTGTGGATTCTGCCCCAGACCATCGGCTTCTTCTATCGCGACGCGCACAATGTGGGCCTCACGGTGATGTGGACCTGGAACGACTATTTCTCTTTCTCCGCCTGGCTCTGCTTCGGTTTCGGTTTGCTCTGCGAATTGCCGGTCATCGTCATTCTCCTGGGAGCGCTGGGCATCGTGAACTTCCAGTTCCTCTCCCGCACCCGTCCCTTCGGCTACACCATCATCCTCATTCTGGCTGCCGTCATCGCGCCCACGCCCGATCCGCTCACCTTCGTGGCGCTCAGCGTGCCCATCGTCGCGCTCTTCGAGGCGTGCATCTGGGTCGTGTGGCTCATCGACCGCCGCCGCCGTCGCGAACGCGAGCGGGCGGAGAGAGACCTGCTGGACTGATCCCGGCTGCGCGCCTGTTTCTAATAAACTCCACCGCTCATCCGTGTAGCGGGTAGAACACCTATGCCTGCCCCGGACACGTTGGAATTGACCGCCTTACTGGACCGCTTCGAGCGCCCGCTGGTGCGCTATGCGCAAAGCATCACCGGCGACCTTGAGTCGGCGCGCGACGTGGTCCAGGAAACTTTCATCAAGCTGGCCCGCGGTGGCCTGAACTCCGGCGCCGAAGGCGAGGACACCGGGCGGCATACCGAGGCCTGGCTCTTTACCGTCACGCGCCACCGCGCGCTCGACCATCAACGCAAATTCAGCCGCATCATCCCCATGACGCTCCCCGAAGACCGCCCCAGCCCGGCGCCCGGGCCCGCCGCCGTCCTCGAGCAGCAGGAGTCCGCCACCGCGCTCTTCCGCCTGCTCGACGCGCTGAGCCCGAACCAGCGCGAAGTCATCCGCCTGAAATTCCAGAACGACCTTTCCTATCGCGAGATCGCCGATGTCACGCGCCTGAGCGTGACCAACGTCGGCTTTCTGCTCCACACCGGCCTGAAGAAACTCCGCGAACTCCTCCGGGAGCAGGCGCCGGAGGACTTTGACCTTTCCCGTTCCGTCCTATGAACACCGACGATCCCAAATTTACCGCCCATGCCTTGGGCGAACTCGCAGACCTCACGCCCGCCGAGCGCGCCGAAATCGAAGCGCTGCTCGCCAGCGATCCCACTGCCGCCGCCGAGGCCGCGGAAACCCAGGCGCTCGCCGCGCGCCTGCGCGCCGAATTGCCCGGCGAGGCTGCTGCCGCTCTCCAGGAGGGGCAACGGGCCGCAGTGCTCAAAGCCGTGGGCTCGACGGATGTCACGGCGAAAGTGGTGCGTTTTCCTCGCCGCGCGAATGTCCTCGCCGCGGTGGCGGCCTGTGCGGTCGTAGGTATCACCGCCACTCTGATCGTCCAGTCGCTCCAGACACGGAATCACACGCCGCCGAGATCGACGGTGGTGGCAGAGAAGATGCCGGACATTTCGCTGCTCGTGGCGGATGGATCCGTCACCGACCCGGATTCCAAACCTTCGCTCCCCATACTCGCGACTCCTGCTCCTGCCAGTCCAGCAGTGCCAGTCGGCGAAATTTCGCTGGCGCAGAAGGAATATGCAGTGGGCTCCGGTGTGCCCGCCGCGCCTGTCGCGATGCCGTTCGAGCCCCAAACGGCGACGTTGAAGACTTCGACAGAGACCGGCCCTAGCACTTTGACGTTGGCCGGTACGAATTCTTATACGGGCACGCCGACGGTCACTGCCGGAGGGAGGCTGAGTGTTTCGTCCAGTCTGGACGCCGCGGCCGAGAGACAATTGCGGGAAGCGGAGGCTTTCAGCGATACGGGCCGTTTTGTCTTGGCGGAGAAGCGATACAAACAAGTCCTCCAGAAGGATCCCAACAATATCGACGCGGCGGAAGGCCTCAAAAAAACGAAGGACGCAATGCTTCAATATGGTGTCGCAGCCCACAATGAGACCCGCGCGGACGTCATCTCGAAAACCGAAATGCACTGGGCCCGTCCTATTGATCAGTTTCATCAGCGTGAGAGTGAGGCCAGGACGAATCGGCAAGGGGGCGCATTTGAGTACGCTGCACCGGGCAGTTCGTCCTTCGACGCCATCGCGGAGAACGTCTTTCTCCCGGTACGGGAAACTCCGCTCTCCACCTTCAGCATCGATGTGGACACCGCGAGCTACGCTATCGTGCGGCGGATGTTGAATGACAACCAGCGCCCGCCCGACGGCGCGGTGCGGATTGAGGAGTTGCTGAATTACTTCTCCTACGACTACCCGCAACCGAAGGGCGATGTGCCCTTCTCGGCGACGATGGAAGTCGCGGCTTGCCCGTGGGCGCCGGAGCACCGGCTGGTGCGCATCGGGCTGAAGGGCCGCGAAATTCCGAAGGACCAGCGGCCGCCGAGCAATCCTCGTCTTCCTGATCGATGTCTCCGGCTCGATGAATATGCCGATCAAGCTCCCGCTCTTGAAGCAGAGCCTCGGGCTGCTCATCGAGCAGCTCCGCGAGCAGGATCAGGTGGCGATCGTCGTCTATGCCGGCAACAGCGGCTGCGTGCTCGAGTCCACCCACGACAAGTCGGCCATGCGCGAGGCCATCGGCCGCCTCGAGGCCGGGGGCTCGACCAATGGAGCCAGCGGCATCCAGCTCGCCTATCAGATCGCGGAAAAGAACTTCATCAAGGGCGGCACGAATCGGGTGATCCTCGCCACCGACGGCGACTGGAACGTGGGCATCACCAACCAGAACAGCCTGCTCGATATGATCGCCCGGAAGGCGAAGAGCGGCGTCTTCCTCACCGCGCTCGGCTTCGGCATGGACAATCTCAACGACTCGATGCTGGTGAAGCTGGCCGATCGCGGCAATGGCAATTACGCCTATATCGACACGCTGATCGAGGCGAAGAAAGTCTTCGTCGAGCAACTGAGCAGCACGCTGGTGACCATCGCCAAGGACGGTGAAAATCCAGGTGGAATTCAATCCCGCGCAAGTGGGTGCGTATCGCCTGGCCGGCTACGAAAAGCGGCTGCTGGCCAAGGAGGATTTCAACAACGACCAGAAAGACGCCGGCGAGATCGGCGCCGGCCACACCGTGACCGCGCTTTATGAAGTGGTCCCCGCGGGCCAGGTGCCGCCCGTCGCGATGGTGGACCAGTTGAAGTATCAGCCGCAGCCGGGCGCCGGCCTGCCGAAGGATGCCGCGCCGGAATCCGCGCCCGAACCCGCCACCGGCCAAGCGTGAAGCGCCGGTCCCGGCAACTGCCGCGCCGGCCGCGGGCGACGTTGCCAACGGTGGCGTGCTATTGCCCGCCGGGGTGCGCAAGGAAATGCTCACGCTCAAGCTGCGCTACAAGGCCCCCGATGGTGACCAGAGCAAGCTCCTCGAATTCCCGCTTACCGATCCAGGTACAGGTTGGGAAAAGAGTTCGCCCGACTTCCGTTTTCGCCGCCGCCGTGGCCGGCTACGGGATGCTCTTGCGCCATTCAGACTACAGCGGCCAGGTGACCTGGTCATCCGTCGCCGAGTGGGCTCACGAAGGCCTCGGTTCCGACGGCCAGCGGCTACCGTACGGAATTCCTCAGCTTGCTGGAAAAGGCGAAGGCATTGGCGCAGTGATTGCGGGGGCGTCCCGCTCTCTCTGTCATCCTGAGCGAAGTCGAAGGACCCCGTCGCTCTACAGAGTAGTCGCTGGCTGTTCAATGTGGCAGTGCGGGTCACGAACTACTTCGATTTCAGCGATGGTCGCTGGTAGCGTCACGGGGTCCTTCGACTTCGTTACACTCCGCTCAGGATGAACATGGAAATGGAAGCTCGCCCCTCGGTTCGACCTACGGCGCACTCACCAGCTTCTGCACCGCCGCCGCGATGCCCGCGTTATCCGTGGCGATGATGTCGAGGGCGTCGCATTCGCCGACGAAAGGGGAGCGCGTGTAGAGCAGCGCGGCTTCGGTCGGGCCCGGCGGCGTGAAGTTGCGCGGGAGGATTTCGCCGCGAGGCCTGGTCTAGGAGGAGAATGTTGTTCGCCGGGGTGCCGAAAAGGACGAGGTCGGTGGTCGCGGTCTTCCATTGCGGGTAACGATTGGGCGACCGGAGCGGCTGGAGGCTTTCCACCACGCCGCCCGGCTTCACCCGAACCGACGGAGACGACGCCGTCCTTTCTTCTGGTAGTAGGCCTTGAGGGCCTGCACCTGCGCGCCGAGGGTCTTGTCGCCCTCCTGCTCGGGGGTGAGGGCGATGGTCAGCGGCACTTTCCTTGCGCGTGGCAAACTTGGTGACGACCGCCTGTTCCCGCACCTGCACTTGGGCGCGCGGTGTGACCGTCGCGGTGGCGTGGTTGGTCACCTTGGCGGTCTCCGAAAGCCCGGTCAGCAACTCCGTGACCGTAACGGTGTAATCGCCGTCGTCCGTCTCGCGCAGCGGGAGGCGCGTGGTGGTCTCGGTGATGGCATAAACCGTGGCGGTGTCGGCCCGGACCGGTGACGGTCCAGTTGCACCGGCACGCCGCCCATGTGCATCGCGCCGGGCATGGTCACGTGCGCTTCGTAAAAGCCCGAGACGCCTTTTTCCACGGTGATCTCCGGCTTGGTGACTTCGCCCGGTGGCAGGGCGTAGCAGCGGAAGCTGTCCTGGGTCAGGTCGACCTGCGCGGCTTCCTCCGCCGTGAGCTTGCGCCCGAGGCGCAGGTCGTAGATCGGGCGGTCGGTGGTCCACTTCAGCGTGCCGGTTTGCGGCTTCACGTACAGGCTGGCGTTGCCCCTTGAACTTCCACGGCTCGGGCTTGGTGGCCTTGGGATCGGCGGGCTGCAGGCGCTGGTTCGCCTCGTCGCCCTCGGCGCTGGCCTGGTTCACCACCGTCACATATTGGGTGTCCACGCATGTCGTGGGGATCGCCCACACGGTCTGGCTTTCCGAGGCGGCCAGTGGCGCGGGCACGTCCTGCATCGCGGAGCAGAGCTTCGAGATATTCTCCGCGTTGCGGGCGAAGAGCTGGGGCGTGGGATCGAGATTCGATTGCGTGACGTAGGCGGCGACTTTCATCCCGGTCTTCGTGCTGGGCACGGGGCAGACCGATTCGTCGTCGGTCAGAATCCGCCCGCCGCGATCGAGGAACTTCCGCAACGTCGGTTCGAGACCCGCGCCCCAACTCCACGAGTTATCGGTCTGGTCGAGCCCCACGAGCAGGATGACTTTCATCGAGGAGGGCAGGGGACCGCGGAGCAACTCCTGGTAGGTAATGATACGCGCCGGCCAGCCCGCCGCGTGGCAGAGGAAGAGCGCCTCGGCGACTTTGCCCTCGTGCGAGCCGCGCAGCAGTTCCTCCGCGCTGGGGTTTTCCCCGGTGAGCACGCGCCGCTGGACCGCTTGCAGATGGCCGTAGAAAATCCCGATCGTGGCCAGGGGCTCGGTGCGCGCGTAGACGCCGCCGTACTTGTGCATCCACGCGTTCATCTCGGCTTGGGCGCGACGATTTCGGGGTGGGCGCCTTCTCCATCGGGATGCGGCAGGAAGTTCGTGCCGACCCCCTGCACGCCGCGCGTGAGGAGCAGCGCGCAGGCCGCTGCCACGCCTCGCGCCCGTAGAGAAAATAGTGGTTGTCGAGCAGGCCCCACGTGGGCTTCTTCGGGAAATAGCTGCGGAGCCGGTCGGCCAGGGCCACGCAGTGCAGCGGTTTGGCGGCGTGCAATTCATTGGCATCGAAGGCCTGCTGCACGGAGAGCCCTTCGGTCAGCGTGCGCCCCGGAATGCTCGCCCAGGGCCAGCCGCCGCGCGCCCCGGCACTCGGCGCGCTGCCAAACGAACCGGAGGTGAAAACAAAGCGCGGGCTGACTTCCCGCACCGCTTCCGCGAAATAGCCGTACTGCTGAAACGACGTCTCGTAGCGGTCGACGTATTTGGTAAACTCGGCCTCCGTCTTCACCGGCTGCTCGAAGGGCAACTCGGGCGGTCCGAGGCTCGGGGCGCGCGGCACGCGGGGTTGCGGCGAGCCGAAGAAAGAGATCATGGCCTCACCCCAGGGCCGGTCGGGGATGGGCAGCGCCGACCAGAGGTCCGAGGCGTAGCCGGCGTTGTTTGCGCCGATGCAGAAGCCGGCGAAATTCGGCAGACGCGCGAAGCGCTGGGTGGCCAGCGAAAGACTGCGATAGAGCGGCGCATGCCAGTCGGGCAGGGTGTGGGCGAAAATGGCAAGATTCGGATGCTGAAAGGCGGGCCGCGACCAATTGTTGTCGTACTGGAGGCCGAGGCGAACATTGCCCCCGGGCCAGCGCGGCGGCCCGCTTCTCGAAGCTCTCCGCATCGCCGGGGGAGGGGAAGGCCGTCACCGACTCGAAGATCGTATCGTAGTTCTCCGCCGCGACCATCTTCGCGAAGGATTCCGGATCGTTGCCTTTTTTGAAGAAGCCGCCGCTCATGCCGTGGGGTAGTGCCGCGGCGTAAAGGGTGAGCGGGGAGACGGCCACCTCCGCGCCGAGATAGCGGTGCACGCCGGTGCCGCGATCGAACGGGACCGTGGGCGGCAGCGGTTTGCCGAGGACCGCCAGGTCGGCGGCCCATTCCTTGGCGTGGGGAAATTCCTCCGGCTTCGCCAGGTTGCGCACGGAGATTTTCTGGTCGCCGGGAATCATGAGATTCACGGGAATGATCGCCTCGCGGGGGTCACCGGGTTTCACGCGCTGCAGTCCCGCCTGGAAATTCACCGGCGCACGGCCATCCACGGTGAGGGTGTAAGGTTTGCCCGGTTCATTCTGCGGCAGGAGCAGGGTGAGCGAGCGCCACGGGCCGGCCTGTTTGTAGACCACGAGATTGCCCACTTTGACCTCGACGTTCTTCACCACCGGGCCGCCTTCGCCTTGAATGAAGATCGGGAAGAGCCACAGCTCGTAGCGACCGGTCATGGCCGCGGCGGCATTCGACGTCCGCGCCGTGCCGTCGGCGGTGTAGATGTGCCGCAGGCCCTTGCGCCACTCGAAGGCGCGCAGCCAGTGATTGCCGGGCTGCAGCAGATCGTCGCTCGGCAATTGGAAGGGGGATTTGGCCTCGGAGCCGGCGCGCAGCTTGAGGGGAATCTGCTCTTCGTTTTTCCCGCGGAAAATCGGCCGGCCATTGAGCGTCATGTCCGGCCAGGCGACCTCTTCTTCGCCGTCCTTGCGCCTGGCGGCTTGGTGGGTCGGGGCGAAGCCATCCGAGAAGGCGAGCGGCATATCGTAGCGCACCAGCGTGAGCTGGCCGATGAACTGCGCCGGCGGCGGAGTCTCGGCGGCGCTGAGGAGCCCCAGCGCGGTGAGCCAGAGACCGGACGCCGCAAGCTGGGGGAAGAACAAGCGCATGAACAATGGATGGATGGAAATTTCGCGGAAGAAAAGGCCGAATACGCTCCGCTGAATCGCCGGTAGTGCGTCGCGCGGATTTCCGTTCGACAAATCCCGCGCCCCGCCGCCTACTGGCCCGCGCCTGCCCGCATGATTTCGCTGACCATCGACCACGTGACCAAGCGCTTCGGTGATACCGTGGCGCTGCATGGCGTCGACCTGCGGATCGAGCCGGGCGAAATCTTCTTCCTGCTCGGTCCCAGCGGATGCGGCAAGACGACCCTGTTGCGGAGCATCGCCGGCTTCCTCGTGCCGGAGGAGGGGAGGATTCTCTTCGGGACCGAAGACGTCACGCACCAACCGCCGCATCTGCGCAACACCGGCATGATGTTCCAGAGCTACGCGCTATGGCCGCATTTCACGGTGGCGCAGAATGTGGCCTTCGGGCTGGAGGAGCGGAAGCTGGCCCGTCCGGAGATCACCAAGCGGGTCGACGAGGCGCTGGCGTCGGTGCGCATGGAGGGGTATGGCGGACGGCGGATTCACCAGCTTTCGGGAGGTCAGCAACAGCGCGTGGCCCTGGCCCGGGCGCTGGTCATCCGGCCCCGTTGCCTGCTGCTGGACGAGCCGCTTTCGAACCTCGACGCGAAGCTCCGATTGGAGATGCGGACGGAGATTCGGCGCATCTGCAAGGAGCATGGACTGACGGCTATTTACGTGACGCATGATCAAAAGGAGGCGCTGTCGATAGCGGACCGGATGGCGATCATGGAAGGGGGTTATATTCGCCAGATTGGAAAGCCAGTGGATATCTATCGCTCTCCGCTATCGCGATTTGTGTCCGATTTTATGGGAGAAACGAATTTTATAGAGGGTCGAATAACGGGTGTGAATAACCGGGTGATCGTCGAAACTGCGCTGGGCGTTTTTACGGCAATACTTCCGAAAGGGGATGCGCCCAAGGTGGATCAAGACTGCCTGCTTTCGATCCGGCCGGAGAGCTGGCGGCTCACCACCAGCGCACCGATGAGCAACGCGGTGAAGGGCCGAATCCAGGACTGCATGTATCTCGGGGAGATGGCCCAATACCAGTTCGCGGTAGGCGGGGTCTGTCTCAAGATTTACGAACTCAATCCGCGCTTCGTAGACCAAGGCGAGGGCGACATCTTCGCCAGTGCATCCCCGGAAGACGTGGTGGTCCTGCCCCGCTGACCCGGCCATGGCCCGCCAGTTGCCCATTCTGATCGCCCTGCTGTGCGTGCTGTTCGGGCCGATATTGCTGCGGCCCAAGGGTGCCGGGATTCCGCGCGCGGACGAGCGGACGGTCGTCATCATCACGCCGCACAACGAATCCATCCGCTCGGAATTCGGTCACGCGTTCGAGGAATGGTCCTGGGCGAAACACGGTGAGCGGCTCCATGTCGACTGGCGGATTCCCGGCGGCACCAGCGAGATCGGGCGCTACATCGATTCCGAATATCTCTCGTCGTTCCAAAACTATTGGGAGGGCACGCTGCATCGCCCGTGGAGCAAGCTGGTGGAAGGCAGCTTCAGCAATCGCAAGGTCGTTCTCGGTCCGGACTCCGCAAAAGACTCGCCGGAGCAGCAGGCCCGCCGGGCTTTTCTGGATTCCAAGGTGGGTTGCAAGCTCGACCTGTTTTTCGGAGGCGGCGCTTATGATTTTCAGCAGGCTGCTTCGAAGGGTCTGCTCGTGGACTGCGGATTTCTGAAAGGGCATCCCCAGTTGTTCGGCGACCAGCCGGGGCAGATCCCGAGGGTCGTTAGCGGCGAGCCGTATTGGGATCCGCAGGGGCGCTGGGTGGGGACGGTCATTTCGTCCTTCGGCATCTGCTACAATACCGAAGCACTGGGCCGGCTGGGGATCGCGGAGCCTCCCAAACGCTGGGCCGATCTCGCCGAACCGCGCTACTTTCGCACTGTGGCGCTGGCGAACCCAACGCAGAGCAGTTCGGTCAACCGCACCTTCGAGATGCTGATTCAGCAGCAAATCCAGCAGGAGATCGCCGGCCGAGCGCTGGGCCCGCAGGAAGAGCAGGCGGCGGTGAGCGCGGGGTGGGTGCGGGCGATGCGGCTGCTCATGAAGATCGGCGCGAATGCCCGCTACTTTACCGATGCCTCCGCGAAGATCGCGCTCGACGTCGAGATGGGCGAGGCGGCGGCGGGCATGACGATCGACTTCTTTGGGCGCTTCCAAAGCGAGGCCGTGCGCCGCCCCGATGGCACTTCGCGGCTGCAGTACGGGAATGCGGAAGGCGGCACTTCCTATGGAGTCGATCCGATCGGCCTGTTTCGCGGTGCGCCGAACCCGGAGCCGGCGAAGGAATTCATCGCGTTCATCATGTCGCCCGAAGGTCAGAAGCTTTGGAACTGGAAGATCGGGGAACCGGGCGGACCGCGGCACTTCGCGCTCCGCCGGCTACCCGTCCTGCCGGCATTGTATGCCCCGGAATACCGCCCGCTGCGCTCCGATCCCGACGTCAACCCCTACGAACTGGCCCGCACGTTTGTCTATCACGACCAATGGACCGCGCCACTCTTCCGGCAGATTGCCTTCATCTTCCGGGTGATGTGCATCGATTCCCATGAGGACTTGCAGGAAGCCTGGAGCGCGCTGCAAGCGGCGCAATTCCCGATAGAAGCCATGCGGACCTTTGAAGACGTTGGCGTCATCGACTACGCGGCCGCCAATGGAAAGATTCGCGAAGCGTTGAGCGGCGACAAGATTCACGAGGTGCGGTTGGCCAAGGAACTGGCCGACCATTTTCGCGACCAGTACGCCCGCGCGGCGACCCTGGCGCGCGCGCGACGCTAGGCGTTGATCCGCCAGATGGCGATATTGAGCACGGAGGCGAAGGTCACCCATGCGAGGTACGGGACGAGCAGCCACGCTGCGAGCCGGGAGATCTTGCCGAATTGCGCGATGGCCACCACGATCGCGATCCAGAGGACGACGACGTCGACGATCGCCCAGCCCGGCGCTTTCAACCCGAAGAAGATCAGCGACCACAGGACATTCAGCACCAACTGGCCGAAGTAAGTCGTCATCGCCGGCACGACCTCGGCCTCCGAGCCGCGACGCCAGACCAGCTAGGCGGCGAAGGCCATGATCAAGTAGAGCGCCGCCCAGATGGGTCCGAAGACCGCATTGGGCGGATTCCAGGAAGGCTTGGCCAGGGATGGATACCAAGTGGCCAGCGAACTCGTGGTGGCCAATACCCCCACCGCGCTGGCTCCGAATGTGGCGATAATCAGGACAAACAAGGACAGCCAGTGGTGTTTTTTGGTCATTTCCGCGCATTTAAAGAACGAAATTCAGACCTCGCGCGGATGCCTGACGTTGAAAATACGCGACTTACAAAAGAAGGCATTCGATTTG
The DNA here is from genome assembly GCA_037200205.1 of Chthoniobacter sp. Classification (GTDB taxonomy): domain Bacteria; phylum Verrucomicrobiota; class Verrucomicrobiia; order Chthoniobacterales; family Chthoniobacteraceae; genus Chthoniobacter. The sequence continues at coordinate 357,276 of JBBCHV010000028.1, read as the reverse complement.
CTAATACCGCACTGCATGATTGCCAATTGGCCATTATCGCCCGTTCTGATGTTTCTGAGCTTCCCGATCCTCTGCACGCTCCTCATGATCTATGTTCGCGGCACCGTGGAGTTTGCTCCACGGACCATCCGTGCGCATCGCGTGAGCTATCGGCCCATCCAGACGCGTCTCGCTGACTGGATTCTGATCCTGCGTCTGGCGTTTGCCCGGGATTAATTGCCCGGCGGCGGCGGTTCCGCGGCGTCGCTTCTGAAGAGGTCCATTCGTCCGCGGCTGCCGATCCACCGCAGGCTGGTTTCGCCGAGCGGCTTCGAGTCGGCTCCTTGGATATCGACGATGTGCAGGGTGTGGGGCGGGTCGCTGGCGTTCGTGCCATAGATTACCGAAAGCCGGGAGTTGGTATTGGTGAAGAACGGCCGATCTCCCGCCATGTCGCCGACCGGACGGACCAGCGCCCCGAAGATCTCCGTGCTGGCGGAAGCCTCCGTCGAAAGCACGCCGCTCTCGCCACCGCCGCTGAGCCCGAGGCACCAGATCGTGGCCCCGTGGCTGAAGATCCCGTGCTTCGTGGCGTTCCATTGGCGCGCCCACACCGCTTGCGGCTGGCTGAAGAGAAAGTCGGCTCCCTCGACATCCTCCATGAACAGCTTCCCGCATTTCTCCGCATTATCGTAGTGGCCTGGGCACGAACTCTTGAGCACCAGCGTGGCCGGCGACGCGTGGCGCAGCCCATCCATGTCCAGACACTCGATCACCACGACCCGCTTCGCGCTGGGTTCGTCGAAAATTACCGCCGGTTCGTCCGAAACGGGGCCGCCACCGCGGGCGATCTGACTGTGCAATCCGAAGAGTCGGTCGATTTTGCCATGCACATACACCGTCGCGTGGACCTCATAACTGCCCGGGGGAAAGTAGACCGTCTTCGCTCCGGAATCGATGGCCGCCTGGATGGCCGGCGCCCAATCCTCGCCCGACTTCCTGTCCGCAAATCTCAATACGCTCACCCAATCCTTGTGGATGTCGCCCCAAGGCACTTCCGGCGTATTTTCGATTGGAAGCTGGAGCGGAACCGCCGGCGCGCCGCGGCGCGCCACGACGTGGTCGCCGATGTATTCGTCGACCTTCGGGCCGGCGATCGTCGTTTCCTTCCACCCCATGGTTTTCTCGTCCACCAGTTCCCGCTTGCGAATGGCCGACTTGTATCCCGCCGTCTCCACGCGCAGCGCGCAAAGGCCTCCCTCGCTCTGGATCGCCGCGAGGTCCTTGTTGCCGCCCTTGAGCGTGGAATCCAGCAGCGTCACCATCGAGCCCGCGCCCATGCTCAGGAGGGCCGTCGCCTGGTTGGCGCTCGTGAGCTGGCGAATCGCGAGGATGCCCCCCGTGTTCTTGATCCCGCCGAGGCGCTGCCCCTCGAGCCCGATCTGCTCCAGGGTCGTCGTCAAATCCGTTCCGTCCGATAGCACGCCATAGTCGAATCCCTTGACGTGCACGTTCTTGATCAGGCTTGCGCCGCCGGTCTTCGAGGCCAGCTCGAGCCCGGCGAGTCCCGCACCGTCCCCGCTGCGAATCTGCAAATCGTCCAGCCGCTGGAGCAGGTTCGAGCGGACGGCGAGTCCCTTTGCGCCGATGTTGCCCTTGCCGGTATCGATCGCCAGACGGCCGATGGCAATCCCCGCCGCGCTCTCGTTCGCCGGCGCATTCGCCACCGCCGGCGCGGACGCGCTGTCCACCTGCCACACCGCGCGCGCATCCGCCGCGCGTGTAAATCCCGGGCACTTGTCGCGCAATTTGATCACCGTCTTATCCGGTCCCGCGCCGACCACGCTCAGCGAACGCCCGCTCTCCAGCATATCGGTCACGAGATAAGTGCCCGGCGGAATGTAGAGCGTATTGTGGTCGAGCGCGGCTTGGTTCGACAGCACGCGGAACGCTTCCCGGAACGCACCGGTGTCATCGGATTTCCCATCGCCGAGGGCGCCGAACGATTCCTTCAAATCCACATAGCCGCAGTCGCGCGGAAGCACAGTCTCCACGCTCTCGAGGCTCACCCCGGCCAGGGGATCGTGCCGCGCGCGCAGGAATTGCGAAGGCCGCAGCGCCCCCTTGGTGAGACGCACCTCATCGATGTTGCCCCCGAAGCTCGAGCCCGATGGCCCGCCACCGATGTAGAGCGAGCCCGCGTCCCATTTCATCTCGCCAGGCAGCGGCACCGTCTTCACCTGGTAGTAGTCGATGTAACAGGACAGCGTCTTCGCCACCGCATCGTAGACGAAGGCCATGTGCCGCCAGTCCGTGTTCTCATTGCGCACCTGCGCGCTCGTGCCGTATTGCCCGCCGCGGAAGTGCTCGGTCTGTCCGCCCGCCGGGGTGAAAAAGCGTGCAGATAAGTCTGCTTCTGCGCCTCGAAATAGCGCGCCTCGAGACCCCATTCCGCGGCCCTCCGTCGTTCAGCCGCGATTTCATGGCCAGCGGCCCGCTCCACTCCGCGCTCGGCTTGAAGAAAAGCTCCAGCCGTCACGCTCTGTCCCGCGAGGCTCGTCTTCGCCGAATTCATCGCCACCTCCAGAGCGTCGTTGTGCCTGCCGTCGGATTGAAAGCTCAAGCTCGTGCTGTTCGGATACGAGAGCTTTTGCAGGGGATCGTAAATGAAAGGGCCGGGCACTTCGTCGTTGAAAAAATAGACGCCGTCGTTGAGCCGCTTCGCCGGCCCGAAGGCCGCACCGCGCCCCCCTCGGGCTTCACATCCCGCTCGAATCGCCAGAAGCCCACGACCTCCGGTTTCGTCCCCGGCTTTCGCCGGCGCCGACGTGGTCTTCGCCGGCGGTTTTCACGGGCACAGCATGCGCGCCCGCGACGAGGGCGAACAGCGGCAACCAGCGGGCGGGGATTTGAGCATGCGATCGAGCATAGGCGGGCGATGCGGCCCAGGAGAAGATTTTTGCGTCCCTCGCATTGCAATGTACGCATCTTCTGGCAAATAACGCGCTCCCCATGTCCGCACTGCTCCACGATTTACTCTCCCGTCTCGATCAGTGGCACGACACGCTCCAGCACCTTGGCTGGCTCGGCGTGCTCGGCTTCGCGATCGGTCTCGTCGTCTTGCAGATGGTCTTCATTCCGCTGGCCGTCTTCGCCGTCGCCGCCGGGGCGATCTTCGGTTTCTGGAAGGGCGTGTGCTCGCCATCACCATCGGTACCAATGTTGGGGCGCTCGTGAATTTCCTGCTCGCCCGCTATGTGGCGCGCACCGCCGTCACGCGCTACCTCGCGCACCACGAGAAGTTCCGCCTCATCGATGCCGCCATCGGCCGCGAGGGCGGCAAGATCATCGCGCTCCTGCGTTTGTGCCCCATCCCCTTCGGCCTCGCCAATTACTGCTACGGCCTCACGGCCGTCCGCTTCTGGCCTTACACCATCGCCACCTTCCTCGCCATCATCCCGGCGAATTGCTTCTTCGTGTGGATCGGCGCGAGTGCCCACGAGGGTCTGGCCGCCGCCACCGGCAACGGACGCCCGCACCATCCCGGTGAATACGTCCTGCTCGGGGTCGGCCTCGTCGCCGGCCTGTGCGCGCTCAACTACATCGCTCGCGTGGCCAAAGCGGGCTGTTTCAAAAACGAGCCCGACGCCTGCTCCCGATCAAGCGCCCGTCGCGTAACGGAACCAAGCGCCCGTCGCGTAACCCACGCCGACCCTCAGAGTCGCGGAGCGACGCCATGCCGGTAGCCGTGGCTTTCAAGCCACGGAATCGATCCGCAAGCAGCGCCGTCGCGGAGCGACGTTTGCCGACGCGGACTTGGCAAACATCGCTCCGCGATGATCTTCTTTGCGATCACGTTCCGTGGCTTGAAAGCCTGAGGTTTATACACAAGTAGGCATGAGATGGAGAGATAACTGGGCGGGAGAGGTGCTGAGGAAAGGCGGTCGAGTCCACGGCCGTTAACTTGGGCCCGGGCATCAGTACAGAACCGAACGCGCCACTGCGCCGAGCGGAGTGGCGCTCAGACGGCAAACTAACTTTGGTAGAGGGCCTGCCAGAGGCAGGCAAATTCCCGCACGCGGGCCAGACCTTGCCAGAGGGCTTGCGCCCCGGGTGGTTTATCGTGCCGGCGGCCGAGATAGCCGCCCAAGCGGGCCACCAAGGTGATGAACTCGCCCAAGGTAGGTGCGCGCAGGAGCGAGCCTTTTTTGTAGCCGGCGATTCTTTTGGCCGCGGCGACGGTGCAGGCCGCTTTCCATTCCTCCTCGGCGAAGACGATCGTGCAAGGCAGTTGCGGGCATTGTCGTCCCAGATGCAGCAGGTAAAGCAAGCGCCAGGCAATGACCAGATAGAGGGTCAGAGAGTTGCGCACCGCCTGTTCCTGCTTGAGTTGGATCTGCTCGACCCGGCAGCCGGTCTTGAGCACGCGGTGAAAGACCTCGATATCCCAGCGGCGCAGGTAGAGCGCCACCACCCGGCGGGCGGCCTCCCAGGTGGTCACTTCCAAGCTGGTCAAGAGCAACCAGCACAGCGGCTCTTCCCCCACAGGAGGATCGATCTCCTCGGCTAGCACGGCCCAAAAGCAAACCGCCGCCAGTTTCTTGCCGCGGCGAAAAGGCGCACGGGGCGTGATCCGCATGGCCCGCAAGCGCTGGCGGACCTCGCGCGCACGGCGCTCGACGGCCACGGTGGTGCCCGCGCGCTTCTTCCGGCCACGCCTGGCTTTGACCTCGAACTCGATGGTCCCCAAGACCGGAGCACTGCCCAGCGCCGCCCACAGCCGGTCTTCTCCTTCCTGCTCCACACCTTCCAAGGCGCGATCCTGCTGGCCGCGGATGATCCACTGCGCGCGGGGACCTTCCTCTTCGCCAGCGCGCGCCCAAGCCTCGAAGACCTCGTAGATATCTCCCTCCCGGTCGCTCAGGGAGATGACTTCGCACTGCGGCAACTGCCGCGCGGTGGCCTGCGTGTGCAAGTAACCCTCCACCCAACGGTAACTCTCCTTCTCTTCGATCGGCTTTTGCTTGCGCCTCCCACCCTGGCGGAAACTCTGCTCGTCCCGGGCCCACAGTTCGGCCTGCAGCACCCCCAAAGGCAACCCTTGCTCACTGAGCGCATACAGCGAATGCAGGAAGAATCCGCGTCGTCCCTCGTCGTTGAGCGGGCCTCGCCCCTCCATGGCCTTGAAGTCGATCTCGCTGGTGTCTTGCACCACCAGCACCGTCGCCTGTTCCCGGGCCCGCGCCAAAACCATCGCGCGATGCGAAGCCAGGATCGCGGCCGGCGTCACTTGGTCTGCTTCCCACAAACGATACGCCGCCATCGTCTCATTCCACCCTCCACAAGCTCCCGCAATACTCGCCTGCGGAGCCGCGAAAAGATGCCAGCCACCCGCCGCAGCGCTTCTCCGGCGCGTATCGCCTAAATCACCGCCTCAAATTCGTCGGTAATATCTTCGCTCACGGCTCGCGCCCAACACCACGCTGGGTGGCTTCTTCTATCCTCCTTCCCGCCTCTTCGTACAAGTACAAATTCCCTCCATCTCCTTTCCATTCGAAATGTGTATAAGCCTCAGGCTTTCAAGCCACGGCTACCGGCGGGCCATCGCTCCGCGATTCCGGCTTCGGGCATCGCCGGGCCGTAGTCGGACGCCGATTTGCTTGCTCAGGTTGCGGTGAGCGGCCGGGACTAAAACCCGCTGAGATTTTCGCGGGTGAATTTCGCCGGAATTTGCGCCAAAACAGGGTGTTTTTCGGCATCCAGCCAATGCAGCAAATCCAGCAAATCCACCCGATGCAACGCGGTGCAACCCGCGGTGCCCATCCAGCCGGGCATCCAGAGGTGCAGGAAGATGCACGATCCCGCCCGCGGCACGTGCTGGGGATTATGCGCGACGACCAGGCCGAACTCGTAAGCCGCTATTCTCCCCATGTGCTCCGAAGACTTCCAATCCCGGCTGCCCGATCTGCGACCGCTCGACGATGCGATCATAATAACGGGACGCCGAATCGTCGACCGCCTCGGTCGTCGCCGTGAGTTGCTGGTAAGGCATCCGCAGCCCGCGCACTTCCTCGCGCGCCGCGCGTCCGAAGGCGGTGCCGAGTTCAAACACTCCCGCCGGCGCACGCTCATCGCCCTCGCTCTTGTGCGGTGCGTCGTCCTGCACGGATGCATGCAACCCGATTCCCCAGGCCAGCCCGCGCCGGCCGAGCAACACCTCGACCGGTGACCCCACCGCCTGCCAGCGCGCCGTGGCCGCCGGGCGCTCGTAGCGCCGCAAGGTCCCCTCGCGACGCCGACCAATCCCGGCTGGTGACGAGCACCACCTGACGGCAATTCGCGGGAATCGCTGGAGAAAAATCCACCCCGCACGATGTCGCGGCCAGCAGGCAGAAGGCGAGGAAGGAAGCGCAGCGCATCGAGAAGCGGATCTGGGGCGGCAATATCTTCGCGGGAAAAGTGCTCGGGGGGGGACTTGAACCCCCACGCCTTGCGGCATACGCCCCCTCAAACGTACGTGTCTGCCATTTCACCACCCGAGCTTTTTGCGAGGGCGAAATGTCTAGCAGTCCGCCGGAATGAGCGCAAGCGTTTCTTTCCGGTAAATTTCGCCGACGTGGAACGAATGGATGGCGTTTTTAGACGCGGGTTTCCGTGGTGTTCCGGGCGCCGGCGCCGCCGCTGGAAAAAACTCTGGCGTTGTTTCCGGGGCGTCTCTATTTGGAAGCGCATGAATCTGCGTCTCTTTGCGTGTGCCGTATTAATGGTGGCTTTCGCGGCTTGTCAGGCGCCCTACAAAAAGAGGGACGAAGAAGACAAGATCAAGATGAAGGACCAGAGTCATGACCAGAGCTTCCAGGCGTTCGTCGGCCCGCCTGCGCACGGCGGTCAACAAGCATGACACCGCGATGCTTTCGACGATGATGACATCCGACTTCGGCTACCGGTGGGACGATGCGCCTCCCGCGAGACAGCTTTCCTGTATTGGGATGCGCACCATTCCTGGGAGGAATTGTCCAGTCTCCTGGAACAGAAATTCGGCCCGCACGATATGTACATGGTCGCGCCGCCGCAGGCCGTGTCGGATCCCAGTTACACCGGCTACCGCGTCGGCGCGCGGACCGTGCGCGGCAGTTGGAAGCTCGCCTATTTCGTCGCGGGCGAACCTGCACGGTGAGCGGGCAGGATCCCATCGCCTACGGGCTGCCGCATCGCGAGCCGTTCATTTTCATCGGCTCGGTGATGGAGGTGCAGCCTGGCGAATCCGCGGTTTGCGAGAAGAGCTTTGCGCCGGAGGAGCCGTTCTTTCGCGGGCATTTTCCGGGCGACCCGCTGGTGCCCGGCGTGATCATTACCGAAGCGCTCGCGCAGACCGCGGGCATTGCCGCGGGCCAACCGGGACGCGGCTTTCGCCTCACGGCGATCAAGGGGATGAAATTTTTGCGCGCGGTGCGGCGGGCGATGTGATGACGTTGCGCGCGCGGGAAGATCGCGGCGGTGGGCGCGCTGTGGCAGTTTGAAGTCGGCGCCCGAGTCGGTGAGGACGTGGTGGCGGAAGGCGTCGTGGTTTTGAGCGAGGTGTAGCCGGGTTCACTGAACCCGGTTTCGAACGAAGTGTCTGGGCCCTGCCGGGTTCAGTGAACCCGGCTACAACGGAGCGCCTACTCCTGCATCGCGGGCAGCCCGGCCGGTGTCGCCGGGGGCGCATGCAGATCGTAGATTGCCCCCCAATCGCCCGACGCGACCAAGCGCGTGGTCTCCCGCCAGGCTGGGGGGAATCCTGGTATTTCTCTTCCTCGTAGCGGCCCCAGAAAAGGTAGCGCGCGCCGAGGGGCGTCGGCGGTTTCGCGCCAGCCGTCCTCGCCGTTCATCAGCGCATCGAGCTTCCCGGAGGGTTCCTGCCAGGCGAGGCCGTGGCTATGCACATGACCGAGATAGCCGAGCACCATCTTGCGCCGTTGAGGAGCAGCGGATGATTGTAGGTGGGCGCGCCGGCGAAGCGCTCCGTGACCGGAATACCGCGCAGGGCCCGGGCGACGCCGTCGAGTTCCGAGCGCAGGCCGATGGAATAGCCGGTGAAACTCGCGTCGATTCCCCCGAGCGTGGAAAGGAAGCCGGAGAAAAACAGCATGCCGACGAGGAAATGGCGCGCCCACGCCGGCCAGCGCGCGAGCAGTTCAGTCCACAGAAAGGGAAGGATGGCGAGGTACGACCAGATCATGAGCTTGGTATTGTCCCACTCCCACGGAGCGAATTTCACGAAGCAGCAGATGACGAAAATAGCCAGCGAGGGAATGACCACCAGGACGCGCCCACGGGTTCCCATCCTTCCGGCACAAGGTCAGCACGAGCATGACGACGAGGAGCGGCAGGATGCCGAAATTGACCGGCCAGAAAGCAACCGCGGCGACGGGGAGCGAGTTGTGTCCGAGATGCGCCTGGCACCAGTCGAGGAACGTCGAGTCGTCCCACATCCAGCCGGCTTTCCAGCCGAGGAGACTGCCGCCCTTCAGGCCACCGGTGATGAGGAAGACGAGCACGGTCGCCAGCGGAAGGCGGCAATCACGAGGCGGGCGAGGTCGCGCCGCGCCGGTGCTCGAAATACCAACCACACGCCCAGCAGCGCGGAGAGAAAAAGGAAGGTGTGAAAATGAAACAGCGGCAGCGAGGCGTAGAGCAGGAGCTCGCCCCAGAAAGGCAACCGCCAATCGTCCTCCCGGCCGCCAAAGAAGCGCGTGCGCCAACTGCTCAGAAGCAGCAGGCCGCCGGCAGCGCGAAGAGCAGTCCGCGCTGTGTGGCGAAGAGGGCGAGCGCGAAACTTTTCCACGGCAGCTCGCCTTGAAAATCGGCGAGCTTCCCCGTCGCGAAAATGGCGAAGCCGCCGAGACCGCCATTGGCCAGAAAGCCGAAGAGCGCGAAGCCCCGGCCCCAGCGCCAGAGCGCCGCGCCGGTCAGCGCCGCGCCGATGACGCCCATCCAGACGAACCCGCGAAGGACGTCCATGCCCACGAGCGCGAGCAGGCTGTGCAAGAGATCGATGCCGATGGGGTAGGTGAGCTTGCCGCCGGTGAAAATCGGGTTGTCCGGCCAGAACGGCACGCCACTGGCGAGGTAGCGGCACGTAGGTGAGGTGCAGGGAGAGGTCGCCGAGATTATTCGGCGACAGCACGTCGATCTCATCTCCCTTCACGAAGACGACCCATAGAAAGATGCGCAGCGAGACGAGTGTGAAGGCGATGATGGCCAGCCATTCCGCAGGTTGGGCGCGCGCGGCGACGCCGCTGGCCGGCGGCCCCGCCAAAGGTTCAGCGACAGGACGAGCAGGCCGCAGCCCAGCGCCGCAGCGGCGATCCCCGAGGTCAGTCCTCCGCGGGCCGTGGCCACCAGCAAGGCCACCAAGGACGAAGTGCTGACGGCGTAGAGAATGGCGGCGACGAAATTCATTGGGCTTCGGTCGCACCGGGAATGAACTTCGGCGTTTCCGCCGGCACGAAACCGGCGAAGACTTTCGGAAAGAGATAAAGAGTCGCGGCACTATCCGAATTCCCGCGGATCCGCAGCGGCAGCTTGAAATACTCCAGCCGCAGCAGGGGTTCGACCTTTTCGACGTTGGCATTGTCGACCAGCAGGAAATCCGCATCGAGCGTGTCGGGGAGCTGGTCGACATCCGGGTAATCGACCTGCGGGAAATCCCCGAGGAGCCACGTGAAGGGGTATTGCTCGGCCAGGATGAGATGGCCGCGGAGGTGGTAATTGACCGGATCGCGCTGCGCGAGTTTTTGCAAGGGAACGAGCAGTTGATTCACGTCGGTGAAGGTCTGGACGTAGACGTAAGGTTCCGTGTCGTCGGTGTAGTCCGCGGTAGTTGAGTTTCCACGAGACGCCGAACGAGCCGCGCAGAGCAGCGCTGCAGCCGCGCCGATCGTCCAGCGATCGACGGAATCCGCGAGCCGCACCACGGCGAGCCCGAAGAGGAAGTAGAAGGGCCAGATGAGAGAGATGACGCACCAGGGCGTCTTGTAGGCGATATAGGAATAGGCGATGAGCGCCCCGAGTCCATAGATCGCCAGGTAGCGGGCGACGCGCGGCGTGCGTGGCCACAGCATCCACAGCCCGGCCGCCAACCCGACCAACGCGGGCCATTCGTAGCGGCCCAGCAATTGCAGCCAGTAGTACCATTCCTTTTCGTGCCCGGATTTGCGGTTGGTGCCGGTTTGCACCCAGGTACGAAAGGTTTCCCATAGGCCGGGCAGCGCGGACCAGTCGAGGAAGCCGCCGGTGTAGAAAAACAGGATCAGCCCGGCACACAACCGCGGCGACGAGGCCCACGTCGCGCCGCGGGAATTTCCAGCCGCCGAATTCCCAGTGAAGCGAGGGCGAGAGCTTTTCGTAAGCCAGCAGGCAAGGCGCCGCGACGAGGAAGGCGACGAGGTGGATGACGTAGGTTCCTTCGTCAGGATGAGGCCGGTGACGCCGAGCGCCGAAGCCCACAGGTAGCGCCGCCCCCCCAAAGTGCCACAGACCCGGCAGGCCCCAGGCGATGAGCAGCAGGAAGAAGAGCAGCCACGTCTCATGAATCGCGTAGCGGCCATAGAAGACCATGCCGGGCGAGACGGCCATGGCCAGCGCGGCGACCTGGCACACGCGCTCGCCGAAGTAGCGCCGGAAGCCGAGCACCAGCCCCACACAGCCCGTGCTGAGCAGGACGATGGGCATGCGCAGCACCCAGATGCTGCGGCCGAAGAGCGTCTGCGCGAGGAACAGGACGTAGAAATGAAACGGCCCGTGAAAATTCGTGGGATCGTAGTGATAGAGGCCCTGTCGGGTCATCTGGTCGACGAACCAGCCGTTCACGCCCTCGTCGAAATGCGCCGGCTTGAGATCGAGCAGGCGAGACGCAAGGCGAAGGCCAGCAGGAGGATGAACGCGGAAATCCAATGGTCCCGTGTAATCATGGCTTTGACCGCCGCGGGTTTTTGCTGGTAAGTGTCCCGTTCCCCAATGTCGGATTCGCCATATCTCTCCATCGTCGTGCCGGCTTACAACGAGGCGCGGCGTTTGCCGCCGACGTTGACGGCACTGGTGGAGTTTTTCCGGGGTTTCACGCGGACTTATGAGGTATTAATCGTCGTGGAGCAGAGCACCGACGGGACGCTGGAAATAGCGGCGAAGCAGGTGGCGCAACAAGCTCATTTTCAAGTGGTCGACAACGGCCCCAAGCGCGGCAAAGGCCACGCTGTGCGCTCCGGCATGCGGCGGGCGCGCGGGGAGATCGTCTTTTACATGGATGCCGACCTGAGTGTGCCGCTGGCCCGAGGTGCCGGTGTTTTTGCGGCACTTTGAGCAGAAGCCGGAGGTGGATGTGCTCATTGGCAACCGGCAACATGCGATGAGCCGCATCACCCGGCGGCAAACCGCGCTGCGCGAGGGGATGGGGAAAATTTCAACCGCGTGCTCCAGACGCTGGTGCTGGTGGACTTGCGGGATACGCAGTGCGGCTTCAAGGCGTTTCGCCAGGCGGCCTGCCGGGAGATCTTTGCGCGCCAGGTGTGGGAGGGCTTCGCCTTCGACGTGGAGGTGCTGCTGCTCGCGAAGCGGCTGGGTTACGTGGTGGAGGATCTGCCGGTGGAGTGGATCAATTCCCCCGAGAGCAAGGTCGAGATCGTGGCGGACAGCCTGCGCATGCTCCGGGACACCTGGCAGATTCGCCGGCGGTTGCGGCATCTGCGCCCGGAAATGCGTGCGCCCGAGAACGTTGTCCCGGCGAAGACGGCCGCTGCGGTACGAGAAAATGGATAGCGGTTTGGGCGAACCGCCGGTTTAGTAATTCCCGATGCGACTTCTTGTTACCGGCGGCTGCGGATTTGTAGGCAGCAATTTCGTGCGTTACGTGCTCCAGCACTACGGGCCGGAGATGATCACGAACGTCGACTCGCTGGTCTCCGGCGGGGCTGAGCAGCGTGGAGGGCATCGCCACCGAGTTTGGCGACCGCTACGAATTTCTCCGCGCGGAGGTGGGCGACACCGACAAGATCGACGCGGTCCTGTCCACGCACCAATACTTCGCCGTCGTGAATTTCACTGGCGGCTCGGCGAGTGGCGCGGCCGGCGCGGCGACCCTGTTGGAACGGGGACGGCAACATGGCGTGCGGCGTTTTGTCCAGGTGTCCAATGACGGCGCGCTCACGGCCGGGCAGGGGATGCAGAGCACGGTGGACGCCCTCGCGCTGGAAGCCCACCGCATCTACGAGCAGGAGGTGGTGATCACCCGCTCGGCTTGCAACTACGGGCCTTTTCAGGCGCCGTCCGAATTCATTCCGGCGTCGATCATTCGGGCCCTGCGCGATGAGCCGCTGCCGGTGACCGGCGACGGCTCGACGCTGCGCGGCTGGCTGCACGTGGAGGACCATTGCTCGGCCATTTTCGCCGCGTTGCTCAGCGGCGAGCCGGGTACGATCTATCCGCTCGCGAATGAGCTGAAGACCAGCGACCTGGAAGTGGTGCAAGCGATTTTGGAATACCTGGGCAAGCCGCGCGAATTGATTCGCCTGAACTCCGGGGGCGGCGGCGCCAGTGCCGGCGTGAGCGACGAGGAACACCTCGCCTACCAGCAGCTCGAGTGGAAGCCGCGCAAGCATTTCGCGCCATCGTTGCGGGAGACCATCGACTGGTACGTGCGCAACCGGGAGTGGTGGGAGGGCCGGGCCTCCGGCGAGCCTGTGGAGCCGGCGCGGGCGGCGCTTTGAGGCATGCCGCGGACGATCGTGATCGTGGGCAGTGGCGGACGCCTCGGCGCGGCGCTGCTGCGGGAGTGGCGGGCGCGCGGCGAGCGGGTGGTCGGCTTCGATCGGGCGGCGCTCGATCTCGGTGATTTTCCGGCCCTGCGCGCCCGGCTGGAACCGCTCGATTTCGAGGTGCTCGTCAATTGCGCGGCGCAGACCAATGTGGACCGGTGCGAGCGGGAACCGGAGGAGGCGTTTCGCGTCAATGCCGGGGCGGGTCGCGGTGCTGGCGGAGATTTGCGCGCGGAAGAAGGCGCGCTGTGTGCACATCGGCACGGACTACGTTTTCGATGGGACGAAGGTGACGGCCTACGAAGAAGACGATAAGCCGAATCCCCTCAGCCAGTACGGCGCATCGAAGCTGGCCGGGGAGCGTGGGCTGCTCGCGGTTTCCGAGGGGCATCTGGTAGTGCGCGTGTCGTGGGTCTTCGGGCCGGATCGCGCGAGCTTTGTCGATCAGATCGTCCAGCGGGCGCTGGAGCACGAGCGGGTCGAGGCGATCGCGGACAAGGTTTCCGTGCCGACCTGCACGCTGGATGCCGCGCGGCTGCTGCTGCCGCTGCTGGATCGACCGGAAATCGGCGGGGTCTTGCACCTCTGCAACACCGGCGAATGCACGTGGCAGGAGTACGGCCAGCACGCGCTGGACTGTGCGGCCGCCATCGGGCTTCCGCTGAAGGCAAGGATCGTCGAGCCCCTCAAGCTGGCGGAGATGAAAGCCTTCATCGCGCGGCGACCGGTCTACACGCCGCTTGCCACTGGCAAGTACACCCGGCTCACCGGCATCACTTCACGCCCGTGGAAGGAGTCAGTGGAAGACTACCTCCGCACCCGCTCCGCGTGGAGACAGTGAAATAATCGGACCAAAATCTGGAGTGCACCGACGTTGGTGAAAAAATAAAGAAGGTGGAGGCGAGAGAGTTGAACCCCTGTTTGCCCTAAGGGGTTCCGTCGATGTCCGCCGAAGTGCATTTACTCTGGAGAGAAGACTCTGCGGACTTCGCCGGAACGTCCAGTACGAGACTGGAATGTATTATACCATTCCATGTAATTATCTAGACTTTTCTTAAGGGGTTTGGCAGAGTGGTTTATGCGATTACCTGTGCAGTTAGGAAAACCCGAAGAAGCCGCGAAGATTGAGGCCGCGCTGAAGCGGCCCGTGGCCAAGGTCTGGCAACGACAGCGTTTGCAAGCCATGCAGATGGCGGCGCAAGGGAAGTGGACGTTACAACAGATCGGCGATGCCGTGGGAGCGGGTCGTTCGACGGTCGCGGGCTGGCTCAAGCTGCTGCGCACGCAAGGGTTTGACGCTCTCTTGCATTGGCAAGAGGGGCAAGGAGCGCCGAGCAAACTCAGTGCACAAGTCCAAGCGGCCCTCCAGGCGGGTTTAGCTGCCGGGCGCTGGCGACGTGCCCGCGATCTGCTGTTGTGGCTGCGCAAGGAGCACGGGATCGAAATGGGTTTGGGCGGGGCTTATTACTACTTGGGAAAAGCCGGCGGCGTCTTGAAAGTACCGCGCAAGACGCACGCCAAAAAAGACGCGGCCCAAGCTGAACGATTCAAAGTGGAACTGGCCGAGCGCCTGCAGGCACTCCCCCTGGAGGCTGGGCGAGCGGTCCGGGTCTGGGTCGCCGACGAGCATCGCTATGGGCTCATCAGCGTCTTGCGGCGCTGCTGGGGTTTACGCGGGGTGCGGGTCCACGCGCCCTACCAAACCAAATATGTCTGGGGTTATCTGCACTCCGCGCTGGAAGTCGACGGGCAACACGCGGCCCAGGCGCTCTTTAGCAGCAGCGTGAATCTGGAAACCAGCGGCAGGTTCCTGGAGCAAATCCAACAGAGCGATCCGACCGCGCAGCACGTGATCATTTGGGATCAGGCGGGCTTTCATCCGCGCGCCGGCCACGCCACCGTCCCGGCGGGGTTGCATTTGCTTTCCTTGCCGCCCTACAGTCCGGAACTCAACGCCGTGGAAAAGATCGGCGCCTTCATCAAAGACGCCGTCTGCAACAAGGTCTGGCAGACGATGGAGGCGATCGAAGCCGCCATCAGCGAAGAGTTGGAGCCGCTCTGGAGGATACCGCAGCGGGTCGCGCAACTCATCGGTGAGGAAGGCTGGCTGACCGCTCAACTAAACGCTTCCGCCAAAATTCAGTAGTTCAGATAATTACATGAAATGGTATTACCAGAAGTATTACCGATTGGTTCTTTCTCAACGACGCTACGCGTTCGCCGCGCCAAGCCGAGTCTTCCCACTCTGTCTGCAATCGGGCGGCCACTGTAGACCGGGCCAGATCAGGGTTGGAATCATTGCCCATGATCTTCGGCTGCCAAATTGCGTTGCCAAAACGATCTAGGTTGTCGGACCTCCACGGACAGTTTGACCTCGGGTTGCGCGCTGGCCGAGAACTTGGCTTCGGGGTATCCCCGACCTACGAGGTGATGTTGATACGCACCAGCAGGCGCTTGTGCCGGAACATTGCTTGGGACCGGAAAAGTTGCGTGTTCGCCAAGCAAAAAAGCGTCAATCAAGAACTTCAGCAGTGCACGATCGTAATCTGTACGAGTTTCCTTGTATTGATTCGTATCTCGATTTACCCACGATTCGATTGTGGAAACCCGATTCTCGGACTCTTGGAACCGGACACCGTAGATGCAAGCGCCGGTCCAGCTTCGGTGAAAATAAAGCCACGGTTCCTCATAAAATACGAACCACTTGTCTTCCATCTCGCGCGGAATCACGCCTTTCCTCATGCGGCCAAACTCGCCCCCAGTGTAGGCGTCGGTGAAACCCAAATCGACCCGAATCTCAGGCAACGGCAAGGTTTTCCAATTTTCCCTTTTTGCATTTTCTTCGGGAGGTGGCGCTGGCATTTCCCGCGATATACCTCAAGCTGCAATCAGACCCAAGGACGATCATTTGCGGTTCGATTGCCCGTTATCGTTCGCGGATTTCCCTCGTTCCGCCTTGTTTGCGGCGTCCCGCCGCCGGAGACGAAAGGGGAAACACGTTTCCCCTCAAATCCCTTCTCTGGGGGAGCATGGTTTCTCACCTGCCTCACCTACGCGAACCGCTCCGTGCTCCGCTTGGCGGTCATCGCTGCCGGAACTTCTTGCCAAGGAACGCAATTCAACGCGCCGTGGCGCGGCGTCGTGAGAGAAGGAGAAACAAACCGGCTCCGATCATCAACACCCCCGCCGCAGGCTCGGGCACGCTGACCACCGCAATGCCGGTGGTTCCATTACTGAGGGCGTAGTAGAAGCTGAGCTGACCGAGGTCGTTGAGCGCGTCGGGACCGGCCACCACGCTGGTCACCGTCGAGCCGTTGAACGTGTCGCCAGTGCCGATGACCCGCGTCACGCCTCCGGCATCGCCTACGAACAGGCCCACGCCGCCGCCGTCAAGGTCCGCGCGAAAGGCTACGGTGCCGGCGATGTTGATCGAGAGACTACCGGGGAAATCGGCGAAGGGCGTCCCGTCTCGATGCGTGATCATCGTCGTTGCTCCCCCCGCGCCGGTGAAAACGCCTTGATCGCCCGTGTGCCATCGATGTCCGCGACGAAGACCACCGTCCCGGAGGCGTTGATCGATGGGTTGCCAATTTGGGAAAGGGGCCCGCTTTCGAGGGCGATGGACGTCGCCGTCCCGCCCGTACTGGTGAAAACGCCCGAATCCAGGAAGTCAGTGGTGGCCCAGAAGGCGACCCTCCCCGCGGCGTTGATCGAAGGAGAAACGGCGCTGAAGTCATTGAAGGTTGGCCCGCTGGCGAGGGCGATCGGAGCCGTCGCGCCACCCGCACCCGTAAAGATTCCCGTGCCGCCCGCGTCCAGGGCGGCATTGAAGGCCACTGTGCCGGCCGTGTTGATAGAGGGAGCCCCGTAAAAAGTGCTGAAGGTGGGTCCACTCGTCAGGGCAATGGCGGTCGTTGCTCCTCCCGCGCCGGTGTAGATCCCCTGCCTCCCGCGTCGAGCGTGGCCGTAAATGCGACCGTGCCGGCGTTGTTGATGGACGGAATGGTGTCGAAAGCGCTGAAAGTCGGCCCGCTGCTCAAGGCGACCGAGGTCACCGTCCCCCCTGCCACGGTGAAGATGCCCGTGCCACCGGCGTCGAGACCCGCGTAGAAGCCTACCGTTCCCGAGGCGTTGATCGCCGGGACGCCAAAGTTGCTGAAGGTCGCACTGTTGCTGTCGGTGACCAGGGTGAAACTGTATTGCGCGCGAGCCACCGGGACGCTGCCGATCCAGAGAAGGGCGAAAAGGATACGGAAGAAGTGGGTCATGCGTGCGATGTCGATGAGCGACACCATCCCGAGGAAAACCGGCGCGCCGCGCGACAATGCCTGACGCCACTCGTGCCGGCAAGGGAATTGGGCCGAGCGCCCGAACACGCCCCCTATGCGACGTTCAGCAATGACAGAGTTCAATGCTCGACTGCAATACCCATGGAGCAGGTGCAGTCGCCGCACTCAGTATTTGGTGCCGCAGCACATGACCTGCGGGACAGCCCCTGAGCCCGCCCTCAATTCCACAGCGACTGCAAATCCGGGTCGACCCGCGCACTCTTTTTGATGCCGGCATTGATCTGGATCGCGGTGTCGATGCACTGCCGCGCGGCGGTGATGTCCCCGAGCCGCGCTTCGTAGCACGCGAGATTGTAGTGCAGGATGCCCGTGCGCCGGATCCAATCCGGCGCGGAAAGCAGCACCTGCTCGGCTTTTTCGTCCTTGTCCATCTGATGTAGGGCGAAGGCGCGCTGCACGGTAAATTCGCCCTCATCGGGGTGCAGGCCCGTGCCGCGGGCCGACAGGGCTTCCGCGGAACGCCATTCGCGCTTGTGCAGGAGCAGGCGGATGCGCGCCAGCATCACGGCCGCCTGGTCCTGATCGAGCTCGGGAATGTCCTTCAACTCGGCCAGGGCTTCGTCGAGGAGGTTGAAATACAGGTAGCCATCCGCGGCATTCAGGGCTCGCATGGTCTCCATGCTTTGGATTTTCGGAGGCTGACTTAGATAGAGCATTTTGTAATCTCCAAGGTAGATACGCTTTTTAGACGGTGGGTGCGCTTCGCGTATTCGCCGCACCCGAACTCCCGCAGGAGATGCTGCCAGTGCCATGCCCAATCGCGGCCCTGTCGCGCTTTCGCGAGAGCGCAGGCGAGATGAAGTAGGATTCTCTGGGACTTTTTCACAAGGAGCACCGTTTCCAGTAATTCTAAAAGCACCGGACATGCCAAAGTCCCTGTGGGAACTACGGGAAAATGCGAAGGGCCGAAAAAGCGTGGATTTTAGGCCCGCCAGCTCCGGCGCCGAAGCCAGATATCCAGAGGCAGGAGGAGCAGAGCGGCCTCCAGGAAGTAATTCGTCAGCTCCATCTGCGTCCGGGCGGCGACCGCCGGCCGGGCGAACACTTCCGCGGGGGATGGCGCGTATTTGCCGCCCCCGATTGACGCCAAGGTGTGCAATAATGTCTCATCTACCTCGCTCCGCAGGAACTCCTGCGGATAGCTGCGGGTGTGGCCGAAAACATAGCCCCCATCCGGCAGATCGGGCGAGCTGACCGAGAAGATGGACGTCCCTTCGGTGGGCAGATCGAAGGCCGCGCGATACTGCCCGGGGCCTTCCTGCTGGGCCGTCCGCGTCTCGGTTGAACCGTCCGCGCGCAGCATATTCACGCTCACCGGCATTTGATTGCGAAACGAACCGTCGGGCTTGATGGCGTCGATCGTCAATTCCAGGCGGTCGCCGAGTTCGCTGGTATTGACCTGGAAACTCGATTGATCGGTCTTGCGCATCAACGTGCGGACGAGTTGCGTCCAGAATTTTCCGTAGCCCGGCCAGTTCAGCCACTCGGCGGCCCAGCGGCTCTTGGCGTCGCTGGTGAAGGCGGCGGCCTGCCCCAGCCCGTAGCGCCAGGTGGCGAGCAGCGGTTCGCCGCGCTCGGTGGTGAGCAGGATCTCGGCGGTGGGCTTGGGCTTGGTGGCATTGTAGCCGAGCAGCAGGGGCGATTGCGGCCAGTCGAGCCCGGCGGTGATCGGGCTCCTGGTCAGCGGCACGGCGAGAAACGGTTCCTCAATCAGACTGCTCTGCGCGACCTTCATCGTCTCGGTGCTGAAGATCTGCGGCAGGGTGGTGGCGTCGTCGGTGAGGTAGAAGCGCCCGCTCCCGCGCTCCGCGAGCTGGCGGAGGAAAGGCGTATCCTTGTCCTGCTCCGTGCCGAGGCCGACGACCGAAGTGGTGATCTTCGCCGCGAGCATGGCGGAGGCGAGGTCGAGCGAATTGCCGCGGTATGAATGCCGTCGCTCATCTCGCCCGCGGCTTTTTCCTCGGCATCGGCGGCGTCGGAAAAGAGCAGGAGGTGCTTCACGCGGGCGGGGATGTCGCGCAACTGCTGGAAAGCCTCGACCATCGACGTGTAGATATAGATGCCGCCACCGCCGGCGGTGATGCTGAGGATCTTCTGCTCCGCCGCGCCCTTGGCGGTGATCGGCGCGAGCGGCACCACGGTGTGCGGCTTGGTGTCCACGGCCACGACGCCGAAGTAATCCTTCGGCTGGAGCGCATTCATGGCGAAGACCGCGCCCTGGTCGGCGAGGGAAATCTTCGTTTGCCCGGCGACCGTCGCCGTCATCGAGCCGGAGCGATCGAGCACCACGAGCATGGCGACCGTGGGGGTGTCGAGCCGGTCGTCGTGCTCCATGCGCACCGGCAGCATTTGCTCCACCGGCGTGCGGTAATAGCCGCCGACACCGAAACTGTTCTCGCCGCCGATCATCACGAAGCCGCCGCCGAAATCCTGCACCCAGCGGCGGTAGAGATCCATCTGCTCGCGGCCGAGGTTGAGCGCGGAGACATCGCTGAGCAGGAAGAGATCGAACTGCTGCAAATCCTCCAGCGTCTTGGGCAGCCCGGTCAGCCCGCGCGTCTCCACGGAGATCTTTTCCTTTTGCAAGACGTCGGCCAGCGCCCGGCCATTATTTTCATCGGAATCGACGAGCAACACGCGCGGCTCCCCGCGCAGGCTGGCGGTGGCGGAAGCGCGATTGTTTTCGGCCACGGTGTCGAGCGCGGGCAGCACTTCCACCTCGTAGGAAATAAAATTGCCGTCGGCCTTGAGATTCGGCGCGCGAAATTCGTTGTCGCCGGCTTTCAGCGTCAGGTCGCGCTGCTCGAGCAGAAATTGATTTTGATACAGCTTCACCTTGGCGGTGGTGGCGACGTTGCTGTGAATGAGCGCGGTGAGGTCGAACGGCTCGCCCGCTTTCAGCCGGCGCGGTACTTCGACTTTCTCCACGAGCACTTCGGGCGCGGAGGCATTGTGCAGCGGCACGGTGAGGAGCTCCACGCCTTGGGCGGCGAGCCGCGTGGCGCCGGCGGCGGCCTGGCCTGCGGTGTCGTTGCCGTCGGTGAGCAGGACGATGCGGCGCGCCTTCCCCGCGGGGGAAAATGGCGCTGGCGAAATCCAGCGCGCTGCCGATGTCCGTGGCCTTGCGTTCCGCGGAGTCGGGCCATTGGACCGCCGGCTTCAGGTGCGCGGCGGGCGCCTGCCAGAGCTCGGGTTGGGCGGCGAAACCGACGACGCCCGCGGTATCGTCGGTGTGCTGCGCCGCGAGGCTCGACGTGACGAAGTCCCGCGCTTCCTTTTGCGCCGGCGCCGAGATGCTGGCCGAGTGATCGACGACGAACAGCACCGCCAATTCCCGCGAAGGCAGCAGCCAGCGGACGCCGGCCAGCGCCAGGACCAGCAGCAGCATGATGAACGTGCGCAGGGTGAAGCACACCTTGCGCTGGGTGGGCGTCATGTCGGCCAGCGAGCGGCGTTGCGCCCAGATGAGGAAGACAAAGACCAGGGCAAACGCGAGCGCCCAGGGATGCGCCAGATCCACGAGGCCCTTCACTCCGTGCGCCTCCGTGAAAGAGCCACCATTCCAAGGCGAAGAGCAACAGGGCCGCCGCCGCCAGATACTGCCACAGCGGCCATCCGGCGAGCCGCGCCAGGGACACGGTCGGCAGCGTAATGCTGGCTGCCGAAGCCGGGCTCGCGACGCGCAGGTCGGACTCCGCTTCGCTGAAGGTATTCACGGCGAGCCAGCGTGGGCCGTCATGGGTCTGCCACGCGTAGAAGCCATTGGTCAGCGGCTGAAACAGCGTGTGCGCCGCCGGAATCTTCGCGGTCGCCGCCGCCTCTTTATCCAGGGGCTTTGCGGCTCGGTCTGTACGCTTTCGTCCGCGGCCAGGGGCAACGCTTCGCCCGCGCGACGGCTGAGCACCGGAACCGCTTCCTCGCCGACCAGCCAGTGGAGCGTATTGGAAATGAGCAGCGGAAAAGCCACGCGCAGCGGCAAGTCCGAGTCGCCGATGTCGAGCGCGAGCGCGGCGAGGCGCGGCGCGCCGCCGTGCCGTTCACCGGTGATCATCAGCGGATGATCGAACGAGCGCACGGGTGCCTGCCAGTCCCAGCCTTCCGTCTTCGGAATCGCCAGCGGGGCGGCGTGGACCAGGGTGATATTTTGCAAATTGACGAGCCGCAGCGCCGGATGGCGGCTGTCGAGATCCGAGATGAGCGGTTGATCGAGCGCCGGCTCGGTGGTGTTGAAGGGCGATTGCTTGATGAAGAAGGCGTTGCCCGTGGCGCTCGCGAGGTCGAAATTCGCCGGGACGAAATTATCGAAGACGACGGCGTCGAACTTCGCCGCGATGGCCGGTGTGAAGCCGTCGGGCATGATCAGTTCGAAGGCGATGCTTTGATCGGCGGCGAACAATTTCTCGAGGAACCAATTGCCCTTGGTGACGAGCAGGATGCGCTTGGGCGGTTCGACCGGGAGCACGGCGTAGGCGACATTGTCCGCGGCGAGCGCGTCGTTCGTGTCGAGCCGCGCGGTGAGCCAGCCGCGGGCGTGGTTGCCGGGCGGGGGACAGTCGGGAAAACTTGCACGGCGTGGGCGCCGGGTTCGAGGGAGAGCGGTTTCACGTCGAGCAACTGCCCATCGTAAGCCAGCTCCACATTGGTCTTCGCGGGCAAGTGGCCGAAGTTGGCAACCTCGAGCAGCACCTCCGAAGTCTGCGGGCTGTTCAGCACCGGGCGGGTGGCGAAGCGCGTGATCGCCAGGTTTTCGCGCGCCGTGCCGACGGTGACGAAATCCCGCGGAACCTTTTGCTCCGCGGGTTTGGTGTCGGGCGTCCGGTCGGTGAAGACGATGATTTTGCGATCCCCGCCGCGGGACGCCAGAAGCTCCTCGGCCAGTCCGATGGCGCTATTCAAGTCCCCACCCGCGTCGGTCGCCGACAGCTTCGCCAGGTTCTCGCGCAAGGCCTTCTCGTCATCGGTGAAGGGCGTGACGACGCGCGCACTGGCATCGACCGTGATCATCGCCATCTGCCGCAACGCACTGGCCTGCCGCACGACATTCGTCGCCTCGGCCCGCGCTTTCGCAAAGCGCGTCTGCCCATCCGGCTCCGTGGCCTGCATCCGCGCACGGGTGTCCACGATCAACACGGTGGAAGCGCCGTCGCTGATCTGGCGGTCCAGGGTCGGATGGGCCAGCGCGCCGAGGATGAGCGCGAAGATGAGCAGGTGCAGCAGGAGCGAGAAGAGCTGCCGAAGGCGCTGAAAGAAGGCGCGCCGCCGACTCTCCTGCAAGATGCGCTGCCAGAAGAGCAGCGTCGATACGGCCATCGGCCGCCGCTTCAGCTTGAGCAGATAGAGCAGGACGATGACCGGCGCGACGGCGGCGAAGCCCGCGGCCCAGGCGTTGAGGAACGTCACTGGATCATCCTCCCATCCCGCAGCACCCGCAGCACGAGTTCCTCGAAGGGCACGGCCGTGGTCGCCTGGGCGTAGCCGATGCCGTGCTCGACACAAAAGGTGCTCGCCTTCTCCAGGAAGGCATCGACCTCCGCGTGATAGCGGCGGAGCAGCGCTTCGCTGGCCGTCACCTCATAGGCCTCGCCACTTTCACTCTCCGTGAGGCGCAGGTCGCCGGTGGCGGTGGGGCGCAATTCCGCCGGATCGAGAATGTGAATGACATGCACCTCGAACTGTTGATAGCGCAGCAGGGCGAGCGCTTCCTCGAAGCCGCGCGGATCGAAAAGATCGCTCAGCAAAAAGACCAGCCCCCGCCGTTTCATGCGCTGGGCGAAGGTGCGCACGGACGTCAGCAGCCGCGTCTCGCCCTCGAGCGCCGGCGCTTCGCGCAGGAAATCCAGCACCTTGTGAAACTGGCTCTTGCCGCGGCACAGGCCGAGGTCTTCCTCCAGCCGCGAGCCGAAATAGTGGACGTTTACCCGGTCGAGATTCGCCAGGCCGATGTAGGCGAGCGACGCCGCGATGCGCCGCCCCTGGTCGAACTTGCTCAGCCGGTCGCTGCCTTCCGGTTGCCAGCGCATCGAGGCGCTCGCATCGAGCAGAAAGGAGATGTCGAGATCCTGTTCCTGCTCGAAGAGCTTGATGAACAGGCGGTCGAGCCGCCCGTAGATATTCCAGTCGATCGAGCGCAAATCGTCGCCCAGCGTGTAGTTGCGATAGTCGGCAAACTCCAGGCTGGAGCCGGTCTGCCGCGAGCGGCGCTCCGCCCGGTGCGTCCCGCGAAACAGCTTCTTCGAGAGCAAATAAAGCTGCTCGAGCTTCGTGAGGAAGGAGGAGTCGAAGAGCAGCGGGGCGGTGGGAGTTTCCAAGGCGGGGGTAAATTGCGCGGGATTTTGCGCTACGGCAATCGCGTTCGCCGACGGAATGCTAGGCTGAATCGATATTCCGATTTGGCAATCCGCTGGTTCGGGGAGGCGGCGTTGCCGGCAGATCCGGGGAGCGCACTCGTCCCGAGTGCTGGTTTCGGCGTCCCCGCCGAAACGAACTTTGGACCGCGCGGGCTGCACAAGGCGTGGTTGTTTAGGAGTTGCCGGGGAAAGTTCGCGAAGGCGGGACGCCTTCGCCAACACTCGAGACGAGTGTGCTCCCCGGAGTGCGGCGAACACGCGCCATGCCTCCATCATCGGGGCGGCCCCTGATGTCTGTTGCCGATTTTTAGGGGAAACCCTGCGGATGAAATGCTGGAAAATGTGGTGGTTCCGAGTTGTTGTTAGAAGACTGGTGTGTATAAATACGCATTATGAGCGCGACCAGAACACTGCCAATGGATCTGGTCGCCTCCCCGCGAATCGCCTCGCCGCGCGCGCCCAAGACCGCCGCCGCCGGTTTGCGTTCCGACCATCCGGGGCAGCGTTCCGCGCCTGTCCGCAAAGCAAGAAAGGGGTGCTGAAAGCAAACCCATTGTCCGGTTTGCCCCTCTCCTAAAAGCAGCCATGACCCGCGCCTCACCGACCGCCACACGAGGGTTTCGGGAGCCATGGGAAGCCGAAAGTTTCAGGATATTTATCTGCGAAAGTCGACTGGCACGGCACACCGCCTGCTTTCTGGATATTATAACACTTACAATAAATCTTATATATGTCACTTCCTGCTCTCGCTCTCGAATCTCCTGAAAATGTCGTTCCCTCCGGTATTCGACTCGTCGATCCGAATGCGGACACCGTCAAAAAAGTCCTCCTGCTCGAGGACGATCCCGCCTTCAAGGAAATCATGACCGACTTCCTCAGTGAGAGCGGCTTTGAAGTGGTCGGCGTGACCAACGGTGTGGAAGGCGTCCACCAGGTTTTGGCCAGCGATTTCGAGGTTCTTCTCTGTGACATGATGATGCCCACGCTGCCGGGCGACATGTTTTTCCGCGCTGTCGAGCGCATGCGCCCGCATCTCTGCGACCGCTTCATTTTCATGACCGGCCATCGCGGCAACGTCAAGGTGAACGATTTCATCACCAGCGTAAACGGCACGATCCTCACCAAGCCCTTCCACGTGGACGACCTGCTCGAGATGATCGCTTTCATCAACGTTCGCACGATGTTGCTCGCCGCCTGATATTTCCACCCCTCCCCCCTTTTTATGCGCATTCTCATCGCTGACGATGACAAGGAACTGGCCCAGGCGCTGGCCGATTGCGTAACGGCCTGCGGCCATGAAGTGGTGGCGACGGTGACGGGTGGGGGACTGGCCGTGATTCAAGCTTTCGCGCGCTGCGCGGCGGATGTGGTATTGCTCGACATCATGATGCCGCGCTTCAATGGGCTGACCGTCTGCCACGCCCTGCTCAGCCGCAAACCCGATGTGAAGATCATCTTCGTCTCCGGCAGCGCGGACAAGACCGACCCTTTCGTCACGAACTGCGGCGCCACCGCCTATCTGGAAAAGCCGGTGAGCCTGGCGGAACTCCGCGAGACCCTGGACGCGGTGCAGCAGGCGGGTGTGGCGGCGTAGAAAAAAACGCCCGGGCGTTTTTTTCGACAGCCCTGTCGGGCCTACCCCTCGCGGACCTTCTCCTTCTTCGTCTCCGCGTCCTCGTTGATCCGCCGGATCTCCCGCGCGAGCTGCTGCTCGAGCTGGGCCGCATCCTCGTATTTCCCTTCCTGAACGGCTTCCGCGATCTTGTCGCGCAGGAAGAGCTCCTGCTCGGCGACCTTCGCTTTCGCATTGGTCTCGATCTCGGCGATCTCGGCTTTTTGCGCGGGAGTGAGCTTGCGGGCGGGGGCTTGCTTTTGCAGCCGTTCCATGGCGAGTTCGTAGGCGGATTTCATATGGATGGAGAGAGATGGGATGGAAAGGCGGGGTGCGAATTTAGCCAATTCAGAGTTGAGAGTTCAGCGTGGCGCAATAACTTGCCGACCCGCTTTCCGCACTCTCCGGCCTTTTCACCCCACACTCAATCCCCAACTCATGATCAAACTGCTGAGCACCGACTTCGATGGCACCATTGTCGATCATGAGGCCACGCCCCGGGTGGATCCGGATTTCTTTGTCCTGCTCCGGCAACTCCGTGAGCGCGGCGTGCTCTGGGCGGTGAATACCGGCCGGGTCCTCTGGCACATCGAGGAAGGGCTCCACGAATTGCAATTCCCCGTCGCGCCGGATTTCGTGCTCACCTCCGAACGCGAAGTCTTCCATCGCGGAGCCGATGGCCGCTGGCAGGATTACGGAGACTGGAACGCCCGCTGTGCCCAAGCCCACGCCCAGCTCTTCTCGAAAGCCAGCGAACTGCTCGCCGACATCGAGGAGTTCCTCGCCAAACACACCAAGGCCCATCCCATCTACGAGGGCGAACGCCTCATCGGCCTCGCCGCGGAGTCGGACGAAGAAATGGACCAAGTCGTCGAGTTCCTGGCGCGGGAATGCCAGCGCGTGCCCGGATTCCAGTTCATGCGCAACACCATCTACGTGCGCTTTTGCCACGAGGCCTACAGCAAGGGCACCGCGCTCGGCGAACTCGCCCGCCTCACCGGCATCGCCCGCGACGAAATTTTCGCCGCCGGCGATCACTACAACGACCTCCCCATGCTCGATGGCCGCCACGCCGCCTGGGTCGCCTGCCCCGGCAACGCCGTCGAAGCCGTGAAACGCACCGTCAGCGACGCCGGCGGCTACGTGGCCGATGGCGTCTGCAGCGCGGGGATTGTCGAGGCCCTGCGGCACTTTCGCGCGGGGGAGTGAAACGCCACCAAGGGCTACACCGGCGAGGTGGACTTTGCGGCAGCGTACGGTGCGTGCCATGTTCGGTTGAGATCTGCGGGAACGTGGCAGTCTGGACGCACCAACGGTGTTTTAAGCCTAAACGCGGGAATGGAAAAGAATCGAAGAGCGAGCAAGAAGCTGATGAGATGAGGGATGCCGTCGTTGGAGAGCGCCTTCGCCGTTCACCCTGTGGGTGAGAACAACCTGAGCCAATCGCGTGGCCGGTGGACACGCCTGGGGGGGAGGTATTGGGCAGAGTTCGACGACCAAGCGCCTGTGACGAGGGAAGGCCAACTCATCTTCTTTGCGCAGTTCCTGCAAGTGGGAGGGAGGTGGGAGCGGTTCGTGAAGAAGTCTCCGCTGCGCTAGACGGGTAACCGCGGGAGCAAAGTGGTCGATGTGTTAGGGACGGCGGCGTTGTCGATCTTGTGCGGGCACTGGCGGTATGTGCACATCAGCGCGGTGCGCGGTGATCGGCTCAACCCGCCACTGCTGGGGATGAGCGGCACGGTCAGCGAGGATGTGGTGCGCGGAGCGTGGCGGCGACCGGAAGAGGGGGCGGGCCTGGATATGCCGACTATGTGGAATCGGACAAGGTGGGCCGAAGAGTGGACATTCATGTCACCGGAAAATATGCGATCAAGTTCTGGGACGATTTCGCCGATCGACAGGTGAAAATCCTCGACTTGCACCCCGCGGATCGCCGTGGGCGGTAACGTTATCGTTCATCGCTCGACGGTGCCAGCATCGCGGTGAGCTAGCGAGCGCGCAGCGCGGCGGTCCGTTCCTTGGTGAGTTGGAGCAAGAGGCGGTCTGCGGCGATGCGGGGATTGGCTACGGGAGAATCCTGGGCGTTGTTGGCGCTCAGACCTGCGACGCTGAGGTCGCGTTGCCGGATCCACTCGCGCTGTTCCGCGACGAGCTTTGCTTTGCCCGCGGCATCGAGCTTGGAGCGCACCGCAGCGTAGGCGACGTTCAATTCCTTGTCGGCCTCGGCGAGGCGCGGGTCGTCGACGGCGGGGTCCGGGTTGCCCTTCGTTTCCCGGATGGGTCCGGGTTCGGCGCGCGGGTGGCCCTTCTCCGTGCTGAGATGCAGAAGGAGGGTGCCGCTGTAGCCGCGCATCGAGTCGGACTTGGGTACTTCGGAGGAAAAAGGCACGCGCACGGTGGCGGCATCGGAGAAACCGGTGAGCAGGCCGATCTCCGGGAGAGAGAAAAGCTGGTAGTCGGTGGCATAGCCACCGGTGTGCTTTTGATGAGCCCGGATGTAGGCCAGCACCGCGCCGTCGAGGGTCTGATGGATGTCCGTTTGGGTGGCGCCGTCGTCGGCGAGATCGACCAGCACCACGTCGCTCGCTTCCCATTTGCTGTCGCTCAGGGCGATGGCGTAAGCGGTGGCCATCGTGCCCGGGTCCATACGCGACCTCCAGGCCGCCGTGGCCTTTGCCCGTGAAGTAGGGTTCCTGAAACAGCAACCGCGCGGCCACCGTGTGCTTCGAGAGATCCACGATCACGTCGGTCACCTGGTAGCCTTCATTGTCCAAATAGTCGTCCCGAAAGTTTCCGTCCTCCGAGCCCCAGGCTTTCCATTTCACCGGGGGCTGGCCCTTTTTCGGCGCGACCGTCCAGCCGCCGGCGTAGCGGCCCTCCGGGGACATCGTGTTTTCGACCAGCACGACGTGTTCGCCGTGCACCTCGATCAGGCCCGCTTCGACCGGTTTGTCCGCCGCCAGGGACAGGTGACTGAACGCCGCGAGCGCGCATAGAGTAATGGGTGTTTTCATATCACTCCGCCGCGACGTGCGCGCCTTTGGCGGCGACGGAACGTTTCATAAAGAACACAAGCCCGACGAGCGCGACGGAAATGACGGCGAACAACAAAAAAGTATCGAAGTAGGCGAACGACGAGGATTGCTGCTGACGGAGATTCTCCAGCGACTGGAGCGCCATCTGGCGAGCGGCCGCCGGATCCCCGTTTGAGCTGGAGGAAGCTGGCCTGGGCCTGGTCGAGGAAGTCGTTCACCGCCGGATTCAGGCGATCGAGGTTCTCGCCCAGGCGCAGGGTGTGGAATTGATCGCGCCGCTCTTGAATGGTCTGCGCCACGGAAGTGCCCACACTGCCCCCTTCGTTGCGCAGCAAAGCGAGGAGGCCCACCGCGGCGCCGCGCAATTGGGGCGGGATGTGCTGAAAGGCCGCGACGTTGAGCGGAGCGAAGATCATCGAGAGTCCCATGATGAAAACGATACGAGACCAGACGACATCCCAAGGGCCGATGTCGAGGGTGAAACGCGACATCCAGAAGTTGCCGATTCCCAAGACAACGAGGCCGGCGGCGATGAGGTAACGCGCATCCACGCCGCGCCCGAGCAGCAGTCCCACCACAAAGAGCATGAGGACCGCCCGACACCCGCGGCGAAAGGACGAGGCCGGAAGTGGTGGCGTCGTAGCCGAAAAGGGACTGCAGGAGAGCGGGCAGGGAGGTGGTGTTGGCGTAGAGGGAAGCGAACGCGCAAAAGATGATGATACAGCACCAACGGAAATTCCGGTCCGCGAGGGTGCGAAAATTGATGAGGGGACTGGCGATGCGCATCTCCCGCCAGACCAATCCGCCCAGGGCGAGGACGAAGATCGAGGCGAGGGTCTGGACGCGCAGGGAACGGATCGCCAAACCAATCCCATTCCTGGCCTTTGCTGAGCACGACTTCCAAGTCACCATGGTGAGGCTCAACAGGCAGAGGCCGAGCGTGTCGAAAGGTGCGCCTTTTTTCTGCGCGTCGAGCTTCGCGGCCTTCAGGTAGGGCGGGTCGTGCACGAGCTTGCTGCACATCCATAAGGCAAAAGCGCCCACGGGCAGATTGAGATAGAAGATCCAGCGCCAGCCATAGTTGTCCGTGATGTAGCCGCCGAGAGTGGGGCCGACGACGGGGGCGAGCAGCGCGGCGATGCCGAAGAGAGTTTGGGCCGCGCCTTGCTTTTCGGGAGGGAAGGCGTCGAGGAGGACGCCCTGGCTGGAGGGCTGCAGCCCGCCGCCGGCGAGACCTTGCAAGACGCGCGAGGCGATGAGCATGCCCAGGCTGGTGGGCCATGCCGCACAGCACCGAAGCCAGGGTGAAAACCGCGATGGAGAGCAGGAAATAATTTCGCCGGCCGAGCCGCACGGCCAGCCAGCGGAGATCGGCAGAATGATGGCATTCGCCGCGAGATAGCTGGTGATGACCCATTCACTATCGGTCGCGGGTGCGGACAAACCGCCGGCGATGTAGCGCAGCGCCACATTGGCGATGGTGGTATCGAGCACCTCCATGAAGGTCGGCACCACGACGGCGAGCGCGATCAGCCAGGGGTTGATCGTGCGCCGCGCCGCGGGCAGGGCCGCGGCGGGACTCACAGAAAGCGTCGCGGCACTCACGGTTTCGCCGGGGCGCCACGGGCTTGGTTTCCACGGGGGCGGTCGGGGAGAGGTAAGGCTGCAGGAACTGGCCGGCGTTGGGGCCCGTGGGCTCTTCCTTTGATGTGCACCACCGGCTCCACCGAGATGCCGACGAAGAGCGGATCGGTATCGGGATGGTAATCGATGAGGTCGATGCGCACGGGCAGGACGCTGCACGACCTTGACGAAGTTCCCCGTAGCGTTTTTCCGCGGGCAGCAGCGAAAGCGTGGAGCCGGTGCCCATGGTGAAGCCGAGATGCGGCCCTTGAAGGTCTGGCGCTTGCCGTACATGTCCGCGCGGAGGTCCACGGGCTGGCCGATGCGCAATTGCGAAAGCTGCGTTTCCTTGAAGTTGGCGTCGATCCACACTTCGGTCAGCGAGCGCACCGCCATGAGGCTCTGGCCGGCTTGCACGTTGTTACCGGGGTTGACGTTGCGGCGCGTCACCACGCCGTCGATTTCGGAAACGACATCGCAGTAGCGCAGGTTGAGCTGCGCCTGCTCGAGGTCGTGCTGGGCCTGCAAAAGGCGGGCCTGGGCTTGCTTGAAGACCGGGGCGTCCTTCATCACCGTGGCGTAGATTTGGGTCGACATCCCCGCTCGGGTCGCGCTTGTAGAATTCTTCGATCGTTTCCTTGGGCGTGAGCTTGTACGAAGAGGGAAAGATGCCGATCTGCGCGGCATTCTGGAGCAGGTCCGCCTGGCGCCTCGCGGACGGAAGAGAAAGTCTGGCTGAGGTCCGCGGGCACATCGGTCAGGCCCTGGCCATCCGCGGGCTTGGCGGGAAGACCCAGGTTCACGCGGGTCTGGATGACATTCTCGGTCGCTTGATTCACCTCGGCCTGCGCTCCGTCCAGGGTGTTCTTGCGTTGATCGAATTCTTCGTGGCTGGCCACCTTGGTGGCGAGCAATTGCTTGTAACGGGTCAAACTCCTGCTGCGCCAGGACGAGCGAGGACTTGCTTTTCGCCAGGGCGGCCGCGTTGGCGCGCAGCAGGGCCACTTTGTTGTCCACATCCTCGATGGTGTGCTGGAGCTTGTAGCGCGCACTGCGGGCCTGCGCGACCTGCCCGCGCACGCTGGCCTGGGCGACGACGAGGTCGGCCTTGGCCGCGTCCAGCGCCGCCTGCTTGATGGCGAGCTGCACGCGATACGGCTCCTTGTCGAGCACCACGAGCACGTCGCCTTGGCGCACGCGATTGTTGTCATCCACCCGCACCTGCATGACCTGGCCGGCGACGCGCGGCGCGACGAAGGTGACATGGCTGTTCACATAGGCGTCGTCCGTGGATTCGGTCAGGAGCGCCTCGTGAATCCCGCGGGCGATGAAGACGATCGCGATCAAAGCGACCACGGACGATGACGGCGGTACGCAGTGGGTGACCGGGTTTGGCCGGTGGCGGGGCCATCTCGGCAGATGCGGGCATCGTCACCGGCTTCGTAGCTTCGCTGTCCGCGGTCGTGGAGTGGCGTCAGTGTCCATAGGCATCTGGAGCGGAATGAATCACTCCCCTTCCGAACACGCACGCTCTTTCGCTGAACGTGCGTCGGGCCTCAGTGACCGTCTAAAAAGTGAGTCGTCTCCTTGCGGGTCATCCTGAGCGGAGTGTAACGGAGTCGAAGGACCCCGTCGCTCTACCATCGATATCGCTGGTGATTCGACGGGGTTTGCCCCGCAGTCCCATAGGCGTCTCGCAGACTCGGCTTTCGACTCCGTTACACTCCGCTCAGGATGACCCGCAAGGTGAGAGCGGCACTACTTCACAGCCTCTCAGGCGTCGAGCCGGTAGCCGAGGCCGTGCACGGTCAGCAGGTGCGCCGGTTCGCCGGGCGTGGCCTCGATCTTCTGCCGCAGCTTGACGACGAGCTGATCGAGCGTACGGGTGGTGCCGTAATATTCGACGCCCCACACCTCGGTGAGGATGGTGTCGCGCGAAACCGCATTTCCCCGCTCGCGATGCAGGATGGCGAGAACCTTGAGCTCGCGCGGCGTAAGCTCGAACGTTTCCTTGCCCCGCGTGCCGCGGAGCGCCCGGCAATCCACCCGCACGTTTGCCGAAGGCGATCTCCTCCGGCACATCGGCGGTCACCGCGCCGGGCGTGGCGCGGCGGAGCAGCGCCTGCACGCGGGCCAGCAGCTCGCGCAGGGAGAAGGGTTTCGTGACATAGTCGTCGGCCCCGAGTTCGAGGCCCACCACCTTGTCGATCTCCTGGCCCTTGGCGGAAAGCATGAGGATCGGCGTGCGATTTTTCTCCGCGCGCAATTCGCGGCACAGATCGAACCCGCTCTTGCCCGGCAACATGATATCGAGAATCACCAGGTCGGGCCGGCGCTGGCGGATGATCGGCAAGGCCTGGGCGCCGTCGCGGCAATCGGTGACTTCATACCCTTCGCCGCGCAACGCCTCGCCGAGACCGAGTCGAATGTGGGCTTCGTCTTCGACGACAAGAACGTGCTTTTTCATAGGTGCCTGTGCAGAACTCTTAATCTTAACTTCATGCGAGCAACAGGTCGTCGTTGATATTGGCGAAGCTTATGGGTTGGTTGGCAGCGGTGGAGAGTTTCGACTGCAAAGGCTCGAAGACGGCTCGTTCCGCGTTGCCGAAATAATTTAGGCAGTGGATAGCGTAAGCACTCAGGGGCTGGTGGGTGCGCTGCGGTGAATCGCCGCTACAGGCTATTCAGAAAATCCACAAGCTGCTTCTGCTGGGCGTTCGGGAGTTTGTTGAAGCGGTCACGGGAGGGGGGCGGCTTCGCCGTCGTGGTCGTCGATGGCGGTGGGGAGCGTGGGAGGGCGCGGCCGTCGTGCAGGTAGGGGGCGCGGTGTTTCAGGCCCCACAGCGGGGCGGTCTTCATTTCGGTGGCAGGGCGTCGGCTTGGGCGATGCCGTCGTTGAGGCTGCCCATGTCGTGCAGGAGCAGGTCGGAGAAGAGGGTCACCGGTTTGCGGTCGAGGGCGCGGATGCGATTAGGGCCGGTCATGAGCGTCGGGACATGGCACTCGGCGCAACCGAGGCGGGTGAAGAGCCCGAAACCGGACTGCACTTCGGCGGTGATGCGCGGGGGCGGTGGTGGGGGCGAGGTAGCGAATGAAGTCGGCGGCCTTGTCGATGTCGCTCTTGCCCGTGGCGGGGATCGACCTGGTCCTCGGGATCGGCGTATTTATCGTATTCGGCGAGCAGCGCCTGGTTGCCATTCGGGGCGTTTTTCCGTCGGGAAGAACCGGTTGGTGATGCCCATCTCGTTCAGATAGGCGTCGCTGGCGATGCCCAGCAGGGTGGCGTGCTGGGCTTTCCAGCCGAAGCGGCCCACGCGCATTGTCGCCGGTAGTCACGTCCTGGATCATCGCCCGCGCGACCGAGAACACCGTCGGCCTTGTGGCGCTGGGCGAGCGCCTCGATGTCCTTGTCCTGGATCGCTTCGATGAGCCCGGCGCCGAAGAGCGGCGTGGACTGGCGCTGGACGACGATGGTGGCATCGGCGGGAATTTTCTCCAGCGCGGCCGGGTCGATCGCGCGGCTCTGGATCAGCGAGCCGCTTCGGCGTCCAGGGGATCG
The DNA here is from genome assembly GCA_037200205.1 of Chthoniobacter sp. GTDB lineage: Bacteria > Verrucomicrobiota > Verrucomicrobiia > Chthoniobacterales > Chthoniobacteraceae > Chthoniobacter. Next base: position 323,978 of record JBBCHV010000028.1, on the reverse strand, counting down.
AAGACGCCGTGGTCATTGCGCCCGAAGCGGATCACGGAAAGGGCGCTGGCTCCGCCGATGGTCGGGTTGGCGTGGCAATTCGCGCACGAGGTGTTGTTGAAAACGGGGCCGAGGCCGCTTTCCACGGTTTCGACGTTTGCAAATTCGCCGAGTCCGTCGGTGAAGGCCGCGAGTTGGTCTTGAGTCAGGTCGGGCAGGGGATCGCCGAGCCGGCCGCTGGCGTGGGGAGAGGGGGCCTTCGTGGTGATGGACCGGGCGGCGCGCCCGGAATTTTGCCGCCATTGGGAAGGGATTGAGCGACGACGGCACTGACGCCCAGGAGGGTGAGCAGGGACAGGACGAGACTGCGGCGAATGGGGGATTTCATAGACTGCGTCGGATTTGTTTTGGGGAATGAGGCGGGCACCCCGCCGGTTTCCATGCAGCAATCTCGTCGCGGACTGTTAAGGGAATATGATCCGATAAGCAGTTTATTGTTAAGGAAGTGTAAATGTTCCAAAGGGGGAAGGCGTGCGTCTTTCCCTACGCCGTCATGCTGAGCTTGCGAAGCACCTCTGATTTCGCTCTGGCATCTAGAGCGTCGGCAGGCAGAGAAAGGCCATTGCTATCTCCTACCGGGCGGGTGAGGAAAGGCAGAGATCAGAGGTCCTTCGCAAGCTCAGGATGACGGCGTTGTGTGGGAGGCGCGCTGCGCGCTTCCCACACGACCAGCGCCAGCGCGGCGGCGAGCAACAGCCCGTCGCGCAGCAGGAAGCGATGGGGTAATCCGTCGAGGACCTCGTCCTTGCCGAAGCATCCGCAGGAAATATCGAGTCCGCGGTGCCAGGCGCTGGCCAGCGCGCCGAGAAAGACGGCGGTCATGCCGGCGATCGCGAGGGCGGCGCCGAGGGCGAGGGCGGGCGGACGAAAAGGGTGACGGCGGCGACGACTTCCAGCCAAGGCAGATAAATGGCGAGCACGACCGCCAGATCGGGCGTGGGGAGAATCTCGAAATGCTGGATGGCCACGGTGAAATCGGGGTGTGGCGGATTGCCCGTGGCGGGAAATCCAGATCTTCATCACGCCGGCGTACAGGAAGACGCCGGCGAGGAGGAGCCGCAGCAGCCAGAGGATTATTTTCCCGACCATGCGGTCCAACCTCCTTTCAAGACGTGAAGCTTCGTCACCTGGGGGGTATTCCTTGCGCAAGCGGTCGGCGACGGCGTGGCTGGCGTCGCAACTGCCGCCGTCGCAATAGACGATCACCGGCACGTCCGGATCCCAGGCGTCGAGGAAGGGGCCGATGAGCTTATCCCATTCGTCTTCATTGAGCAGCAACGCGCCGGGGATGTGTGCGTGCTCGAATTTCGCGCGGGTGCGCGCGTCGACCCACAGCACGTGATCGCCCCAGTTGTGGACCATGGCGAGAGTCACTTCGCCCTTGCTGGTCGGCGTCTCGGCGTTCCACTGCAATTGGAACGCGCCCGAGACCAGCGCGGGCAGCAGCGCGAGACCGAGCACGATGGCGAGCTGGCGCAACGCCGGTCTCACTTGATGCGCGCGTGGATGGTGTAGACGTGCCCGGCGTCGGCCGGGAAATCGGTCTGCACGCTGATCTCGGCGGATTCTTCTGCGTCGTATCCGCCGGCAGCACGGAGACGGTGTAGGGCTCGCCGGGTTTGCTGGGCTCGAGCTTTGCGACCAGTCGCGGGTTGGAAGAGGTGACGCTCTTGACGTGGACGTTTGGCGAATCGGCCGTGATCTGCACGCTCTTGGCGGCCACGGGTTCGCCCGTTTTCCAAAAGACGAGCGCGGGAGCGACGGTCACGGGCTCGTGAATGGTGATGAGCAAAACGAGGACGACCGGCTCGGCCGATTTGTCGTCGGTGGTGATGGTCACCGTCTTGCGGTAGAAGCCCTTGCGGTCACCGAAGATGAAGTGCAGCAGGACCTCGCCGGTTCATTCGGCGCGTAGGTTTTCTTCTCGAGATGCGCGGTGGTGCAGCCGCAGGAAGAGCGCAGCGACTTGATCGTGACCGGTGCGGCGGTGGTGTTTTGGAAAGTGTAGTGCGCCCAGATTTCCTTGTCGTCCGGCACGCGGTTGAATTCCTGGACAGCATGGTCCCACTTGAGCTGGGCTTGGGCGGGGGGTGCCGAGGAAGAGCAGGAGCAACGGGAGCAGGGGAAAGGAGACGCAGAGGGCGCATGCGGGAGTTAAGTAACGGGCGGATGGGAAAATGCAATCGCGGTTGGGGTGTCCTCGCAATCGCCGTCATCCTGAGCTTGCGAAGGATCTCTGAATTCGCTCTGGCATCTTGCGCGCCGCAGGAAGTGCAAACGTGGTGGAACTTTTCGCTATGCTGGTGAAGAAAGGCAGAAAATCAGAGATGCTTCGCAAGCTCAGCATGACGGCGTGTTTTGGGGGCGCTGGCGTGCTTTAAATGCAATGTTGTTGCAATTACTCGGAAGCATTTTACCGTCCTCCCCATGAAGACTTCCCTTCTTTCCTCGTCGCTTTTCTCGCGGTCACGATGACTGCGCCCGCTGCGGACCAGATCCGCGTGTCGAGTTTTTCCACGATTCTCACGGAGATCGCCCAACTGGTGGGCGGAGATCGCGTGGTGGTGACCGGCCACGTGAAGCCGGGGTCGATCCGCACGAATTCGAGCCGAAGCCGACGGATTTGAAGACGGTGGGCGACGCGCAATTGATCCTGCTTTCGGCAAAGCACATGGAGAGCTACGTGGGCAAGCTGAAGGAGGCCACGGGCACGAAAGGCGACCTGGTGGAAGTCGGCGACGGCTTTGCCACGCTGAAGATGAAATCCGAGAAAGACCCGGACAAAGTGATCGACGACCCGCACTGGTGGCACAGCATTGCCAATACGGAAAAGGCGGTGAAGATCGTGCGCGATGAACTGATCAAGGTCAGCCCGGCGGACAAACAGGTTTTCACGGACAACGCCGCCAAGTATCTGGCCAAGCTGGACGAACTGCAGAAGTGGGTGAAAAACGAACTGGCGAAGCTTGCCCCGCGACAAGCGCAAGCTCGTGACTTCGCACGACGCTTTCCAGTACTTCGCCCGGGAAAACGGATTCACCATTTACGCCATCGAAGGCATCTCGAGCGAAGATCAGCCCTCGTCGAAAAAAGTTGGCGAAATCGTCGCGGCCATCAAGACTCAGGGGTGTGAAAGCCATCTTCCCAGAAAGCATCGAGAATCCCAAGGTGATGACCGAGATCACCCGCGAGACCGGGGTGAAAGTCGCGCCGGAATTGTACGCCGACGGGCTGGGCGACGAGAAGAGCGACGCGCCGACCTACATCCGGATGTACAAGCACAACGTTTCGACGATCGTTGAGGCGCTGAAATAGATGCGAGGTTCGCCGCTCGTTCGCGCGCTGCTCGCGTTTGCCGTCATCGCCCTGCTGGGCTGGCCGCTGTGGCAATTGACGCGCCCGGAAGCGGATGCGGCGCCCGCGCCGAAGGCGGCTGCGCCGGCCATCAAGAAGGCCATGGCTTGCATCTGACTTTCACCACGGCGCCGAAGAGTTTCGTCGTGAAGCATCTCGACGAAGAGGTCTGGAAGGCGACCGCGCCCGAGGCCGACCTGGAGAAGGAAATCGCGCTCGATTATCCGGACGAAGGAGTCGACCTGCAATTTCACATCGAATGGCCGGACGATGCGCCGGTGGCGGCGCTGCGTGCGCGCCTGACCGACCCGGCGGGCGATACCCACGAAAAAAGCGTGTGGGGCAAAGGAATCGTGGATGAAGTGGTGACCTTCCCATGAGTCGCCGCCCGCTGCCTCTCGACCCCACCGCCGCTCATAGCCTCGCCGTTCGTGACTTGACGGTGAGGCTACCACCGCGTCCCGGCCTTGCATCACATCGCCTTCGAAGTGCGGTGCGGGGAAAGTGTGGCGTTGCTCGGGCCGAAATGGCGCGGGCAAGTCGACGCTGCTCAAATCGCTCGCGGGCCTGCTGCCGCGCGAAACGGGAAGCATCACCTTTCCACGGCCACGAGGTCGCGGCGGCGACGAAGGATTTTGCCTACCTGCCGCAACGCGAGAACATCGACTGGGATTTCCCCACGACGGTGCGGCGGGCTGGTGGAGATGGGGCGTTACCTGCGGCTCGGCTGGTGGCGGCGCTTTCGCGAGGAGGATTGCATCGCCGTGGACGAAGCCATCGCGGCCATGCGCCTGCAATCGCTGGACAAGCGGCAGATTCAGCGCACTCTCCGGCGGGCAACAGCAACGCGCCCTTCCTGGCGCGGGCGTTGGCCCAGCAGGCGCACGTCTTCCTGCTCGATGAACCTTTCACCGGCCTCGACAAGCCCACGCAGGACAACCTGAAGGAACTGCTCCGCACGCTGCGCGACCAGGGCAAGCTGATCATCGCTTCGCACCACGATTTGCAAAGTGTGCCGGAACTTTTCGACCGCGTGATCCTGCTCAATGGCGAACTCATCGCCGAGGGGCCGGTGGGAGAAGTTTTCACCGAAAGCAACATTCATAAGACCTACGGCACGACGCCCTACGCCGGGCCGGTCGGCCGTCCGCATGTGCATCATCATCACTAAGATGACGTCTTCACTGAGTAATCAGCACTAAGCACTAAGCACTTCCCCATGGACTGGCTCACTGAACCCTTTCATCACGAATTCATGCGGCGCGTCATTGTCGGCGGCGCGCTGGTGGGCTTCACCAATGGCTTTCTCGGCGCGTTCGTGGTCCTGCGGCGGCTGGCGTTGATGGCCGATTCGCTCTCGCACTCGCTGCTGCCGGGGCTGGCGGTGGCGCTGTTGCTCTTCGGGCTGGCGCCGATCGGGTTGTTTTTCGGTGCGCTGGTCGCGGCGTTGATTGTGGCGCTGGGGGGCGCAGATGATTGCCCGCAGTTCCCGGTTGAAGGAGGACACGGCGCTGGGCGCGCTCTACACCGTGGCCTTTTCGCTCGGGGTCGTGCTCATCAGCTTTGTCAAAGTGCGCGTCTCGCTCATGCACTATTTGTTTGGCAACATCCTCGGGCTTTCCAATTCCGACCTGTGGATCATTTACGGCATCAGCCTCGTGGTCGTGCCGTTGCTGGCGGCGTTGCAACGGCCTCTCCTCCTCACGCTGTTCGATCCCACGGTGGCGTCCAGCCAGGGCATCCGGGTGAATGGACTGAATTTCATCCTCATGTTCGCGCTGGTGCTCACCATGATCGCCTCGCTCCAGGCCATCGGCGTCATCATGCTGCTCGGGCTGCTCATCGCGCCCGCGGCGACGGTGTACCTGCTCTGCGATTCGTATCCGGCGATGTTGTGGGGCGGGGGAGCGATCGGGATGTTTGGCTCCTGCACCGGCCTGCTGCTCTCCTATCGGCTCAACCTGCCTTCAGGCGCGTGCATCGTGCTGGTGCTGGGCGTCATCCTCCTCGCCGCCTACCTCTGCAGCCCGCGCTACGGGCTCATCCGCCGGTTGCGGCCTGCCGGCCATTTCCACGACGAAAGCCTCGCCCGCTGGCCGGAGGGCTCGCCCGAGCACGAAGCGCCGAAGGCGGATTAACGTGTCATCCATTGGAGGGCTTTGCTGGAGAAGCCGTTCGCGCCGGAGGCGCCTCCAACCACCCGTCATTCTGAGCTTGCGAAGAACCTCTGATCTCTGCCTTTCGTCACCAATCGGGCAAAAGATGGCATTGACCTCGCACGATCAGCCGCGCGTCAGATGCCAGAGCGAAATCAGAGGTTCTTCGCAAGCTCAGAATGACGGGGGAGAGGGGGACGCGCCATACCAGTTCATGACACCCTCGCGTTCGTGACATGAGGTGCGGGCAGGTGAAAAGGTTGCCGTTTTCGGCAATCGGCCTTAGACAAGCGGTCTCATGACCGCTGCCGCCACCTACCACGTCGTATGGAGTATCTGAGCGACTCCCAAGTCTGGGCGAAGTGGGGGTCGATTGTGCTGCTCGACTTGTTGCTCGCGGGCGACAATGCGCTGGTCATTGCGCTGGCCACGCGTTCGCTGCCGGCCCGGCAGCAGCTCTGGGGGCGGATTTTCGGGGACGATCGGCGCGGTGGTGTTGCGACTGATCTTCGTCGCGGCCGTGACGTGGCTGCTCACTTTGCCGTTGTTGCGTTTTTGCGGGCGGGCTGTTGCTCGTCTGGATTGCCTTCAAGCTCGTGCATCAGCCGCCGCATCAGGAAGGCCAGGTGCGCCCAGGCGCGACGCTGCGGGATGCGGTCGGGATCATCATCGTGGCCGATCTCGTGATGAGCTTCGACAATGTCATGGCGATTTCCGGGGTGGCGCGCGGGGATTTCCTGCTCGTGTTGTTTGGCCTGCTCCTGTCGCTCCCGCTGGTCGTGTGGGGCAGTGGATTGCTGGCGCGCTTGATGGGGCGTTTCCCGCTGATCATCTGGCTCGGGGGCGGGGTGCTCGGCTGGGTGGCGGTGAAGATGATGTTCGACGATCCGCTCGTCATCGAATGGCTGGGCGAGGCGGTCGCCCGGGTCCTCCATCAATTCGCGCCCTGGTTGCTGGGCGCCGTGATCGCGCTGCTGGGCTGGTGGTTTGCGCGCAATCTGGCGCGGACGAAGGACGTGGCCTGAGCATGGCGTGGAAGTTCCTCCAGGCGGCCCTCTTCGAACCCGAAGCGCAGCCCCGCCGGCTCTCGGCCGATTTGCGCGACCTGCTCCGCGAAACGGGCGGTCGCGCGGTGACGCTGGGCGAGCTGGAGCAGATCCTCAAGGGGCGGGGGTTTGCGCTGTTTCTTTTGCTGATGTCGCTGCCCTTCGCTTTTCCCCATCGCCATTCCCGGACTGTCGATTCCGTTTGGCATCGTCATCATGCTGCTGGGGCTGCGGATCACCTGCGGCATGAAGCCGTCGCTGCCCGGCTTCATCCTGCGCCGCCAGGTCTCGCACGCGATGCTGGAGAAGACCGTGGGCTATGGCCTGAAGCTGGCCACAAAAATGGAAAAGCTGGTAAAGCCGCGCATGCACTTTCTCCAGCGGTGGCCGGGGATGATCAATCTCATCGGTCTCGGCATCGCCTCCGGCGGCTTTCTGCTGTCGCTGCCGCTGCCGCCGCTGATTCCTTTTTCCAATACCATTCCGGCTGTCTCCGTGCTCCTGCTCACGGCGGGACTCATGGAACGCGACGGCCTGCTCGTCCTGTTTGGCCACCTGCTGAATATCGGCGCGTGGATTTACTTTACGATCATGTTCACCCTCGCGGGCAACGGGATCGCCCATCTCTGGGATAAATTCGGCTGGTAAAATCTTTTATCGAGCAGCGAAATTCGCTTTGCATTCGGCGGAAAAAAAGCTGTAGCTTGTCACCACTGCATGAAGACCCTCCTCAGTCTCGTATTTGTTTCCCTCCTTGGCGCGAGCGCTTTTGCCGATATTCAGGATCCTCCCGGGAATGATTATGGCCCGACGCGCAAGCTGGCCCGCGGCCTGGCCAATATCGCGTTTGGCAGTGTCGAAATCCTGGAGCAGCCGTCCGAGGTGGGGCTTCTATGAAGGCGATTCGGCCGCGTTTGCCTACGGCGGCGTCCGCGGTTTCGGCCGTTTCATCTTCCGCATGGGCGCGGGCTTCTGGGAAGTCCTGTCGTTCCCCTTCGCGACCAACAAGGGAACCTACAAGCCGCCGTATCGCAGCAATATCCCGTGGATCCATGGCGGCTATGAGGAATTTCCGCCGGAACTGGGTTTCGAGAGCCATTACCGCTACTCGGCCGAGTATTCGAGTAACTGGTAACTTTCCCCGCTTTTTCCTGAAAAGGCTTCCGTCTTCGGGCGGGAGCCTTTTTTTTGCCTATGTCCCATTCGCCTCTTTTACATCTCGAAATCCATGACGTCGCCTTCGGCGGCAAGGGTGTCGCCCGTCATGACGGGAAAGTCTATTTCGTGCCGTTTACTGTGCCGGGAGAAAAGATCACGGCCCGTGTGGTGCGGCAGAAGAAGAATTTCGGCGAAGCGGAGCTCGTGGAAGTGGAGACGCCGTCGCCTGATCGGGGTCGAACCGCCCTGCCCGTACTTCGGGGTGTGCGGCGGCTGCAGCTACCAACACATCGGCTATGCGCGACAGTTGGAGATCAAGGCGGCGCAGGTCGAGCAGACGCTGCGGCGGGTCGGGCGGCTGGAGACGGTGCCGATGCGGCCGATCGTCGGGGCGCCGCAGCCGTATGGTTATCGCAATCGGATTCGGGTGCATTCGGAGGGCGGCGTCACGGGTTTTTTTGCCTACGACGCGCGCGTCATCGTCGATATCGAGAAGTGCGAACTGGCGGTGCCCGAGGTGAACCGGGCGTTGCGGCGACTGCGCGGGACGCCGGTGCGCGAAGGCGATTACTCGCTGCGTGCGCCGGGCGGCGGACCGTACTTTGAGCAGACCAATCCCGAGGTGGCGGCGTTGATGGTCGAGACGGTGCGGGCGGCGGCGCGCGGGAATGGGCGTGCTGGTCGATGCGTATTGCGGGGCGGGGCTTTTCGCGCGGGCGCTGGCCGATCGTTTTGAAAAAGTCGTTGGCATCGAAGAAAATCCCGCGGCCGTGGAGAGTGCGCGGCGGTCGGCGCAACCGCATGAATCCTACATCGCCGGTGAAGTCGGTGCGGCATCTCGGCGAGGTCCTTTCCTTGCACGATGCGGCGCGCACGACGCTGCTGCTGGATTCCACCGAGCGAAGGCCTGGCGCCGCGCGTCTGCGACGTCCTGCTGGGTGGCGCCCCGGCGGAAGTGATCTATGTCTCCTGCAATCCGGCGACGCTGGCGCGCGACCTGGCGGCGCTGGCCGGGGGTTACGAGCTACAGGGCGTCACGCCGCTCGATATGTTTCCGCAGACGGCGGAGATCGAGGTGATCGCGCATCTCACGCGGCGGGGGTAGCGGCGGGACGAGATGGAAATGGAAGATGGAAAATGAAAAAAAGATGATACCCGCACGCGGTCAATGCGCAGAGCGCCGGAGCTGAGCCAAGTGTTCCATCTTCCATTTTCCATCTGCCATCTTCCATCCTCAATGGCCGCTTCCCAAGACGTAGCGGCCATCCTCCGCGACGGTGATGACCGGCAACACGCGCCGCTGCTCGAAGTAGGCGAAGCCCGGCTGCAATTGCGCCCAAAAGGGCCGCCAGCTCGGGATGGCGGCCGATTTCCTGCGCGGCAAATCGTTCCCAATCCGGCCCGCTCATGCGATCCGGGAAGACGTGCACCTCGATGCGTGACTGCCCGTGGTCGTGGCGCGTCGAGCGCGGCGAGGTAGAGCTCTTCGATGGCATCGTTGCCGAGGGGCGCGCAGCCGACGGTGACGTTGCTGCCGTGAATGAAGATGTCGCCGCCGGGATGCTCGCGATCGGACAAGACGCGGTCGGCCGCATTGGGATAATTCAAGCCGAGCGAGAGGTGGAACAGGCTTTTCGGATTGAAGCGATCGATCTCGTAAAAGCCCTCGGGCACCTGCTTGTCGCCCTCGCGGCGTTTCGGGCCAGGGCCGCCGGACACGGCGAGGATGGGGTAACTGGCCACGAGGCGAAAGCGGCCGTCTCCGTGGCGCGCCCACAACTCGACCACCGCCTCGCGCTTCAGCCAGCGAAGAAAGATTTCGCCCGGATATTCCACCGCAGCGGCGTGGTACTTCTGGCGGATTGCCGCCTCGTGTTGGAGTCGGGCCACCGCGACGCGATCAATGGTGTCGGGGAATGGAAGCAGAGGGTTCGGTCACGGTTTGCGCAAGTGCGCGCGTTTCCAGCACCGCGAGCGCGGCGGCAGCCGTCACGGCCAGGAGAGCAGGAAACACTTTGCTCATGCGTGCGCGATCATCGTTGTCACGCGGCTGCGGTGCCATATAAATCCCGCGATGCAATACCGCCGGTTCGGACGCACCAATCTTCAGATACCCGTTTTCTCCTGCGGCGGGATGCGCTACCAGCAATCGTGGAGCGACATCGATCCCAAGTCGGTCGAGGAAGCCGGCCAGCGCAATCTCGAGGCGACGATCCTGCGCGCGCTGGAACTCGGGATCAACCACATCGAAACCGCCCGCGGCTATGGCAGCAGCGAGATGCAGCTCGGCTACATCCTGCCGCGGCTGCCGCGCGAAAAGATGATCATTCAGACGAAGGTCTCGCCCTTCGCCACGGCGCGCGAGTTCCGCGAGACCTTCGAGCAATCGATGCGCTACCTGAAGCTGGAGCACGTCGAACTGCTCTCCCTGCACGGCATCAACAACGCGGAATTGCTCGACTGGTCGCTGCGCCCCGGCGGCTGCCTCGACGCCGCCCGCCAGCTCCAGCGCGACGGGCGCTGCCGCTTCATCGGCTTCAGCACGCACGCCACGACCGACCTCATTCTCCAGGGCATCGAGAGCGACGCGTTCGACTACGTGAACCTGCACTGGTACTTCGTCAACGACTACAACTGGTCCGCCGTGCAAGCCGCCACCAAGCGCGACATGGGCGTGTTCATCATCAGCCCCACGGACAAGGGCGGCCTCCTGCAATCTCCACCGCCCAAGCTCGTCGAGCTCTGCCAGCCGCTGTCGCCCATCGCTTTCAACGATCTCTACTGCCTCGCGCGCCCGCAGGTCCACACGCTGAGCATCGGCGCCGCGCGGCCCTCGGATTTCGATGAGCACGTCGGCGCCCTCGCGCACTACGACCGCGCCGCGGAAGTCATCGCGCCCATCGAAGCCCGGTTGCGCGCGGAGATCGAGCGCGTGCACGGCGCCGACTGGGTGGCGGCGTGGAGCGCCGGCCTGCCAAACTACGTGGACGTGCCGGGCGAGGTGAATGTCCAGGAGATCGTGCGGCTCTGGCACTTCGCCCGTGCGCTCGATCTCGTGGAGTGGGGGAAGATGCGCTACAATCTCATGGGCAATGCCGGCCACTGGTTCCCGGGCGTGAACGCCGCCAGGTTCGACGCGGCGAAAATCTTCGCCGCCTGCGGCAAGTCGCCTTTCGCCGAGCGCATCCCCGGCATCCTGCGCGAGGCGCACACTCTGTTGCACGGCGAACAGCAAAAGCGGCTCAGCGAGAGCGATTGACCGGCATCGGAATCGAGATGCGATCGCGATTGCTTACGAATCGCAGTCGTTTGTTTAAACGCTGCTCAGACGATCCCGTGCGCGATTCCCGGGCGGAGTCTAATTTTAATTGCGTCGCCCGGTCTTTCACGTATTGCCAGAGCCGTTTTGCCTTCGTGTCGGGACGTAATAACCCGCTGATCGCCAGGCGAAAGCGTGCAGACCTCCAACATTTGTGAATTCCGCCTCCCAGTTTCCTTTTGCCCCACCCCATCGCCTTCGATCGCCGCGCTCCGGTTGTGCGGGGCGCAAAGGAATAGGGCAGCCCATTTTGCGAGCGTCCGTGGCGGCGCTGCTCCTCACCGCGGCCTCGGGCGAGGCGGCGACCACGGGCACTTGGAGCGCGAACGCTTCCGGCAATTGGTCGAACACCGCCGATTGGGCGAGCGGCACAGTTCCTGGGACGCCGCCGGTGATATCGCCAATTTGACCTTCAATATCACGACCGGGGTCACCGTGACCATCGATGGCGCCGTCGCTTCGCGGACCGTGGCGACCCTGAATATCGGCGACACCGCCACAACCTCCAACTCCTACACCCTGGCAGCCAGCGGCGGCGGAACGCTGACCTTCGACAATGGCGGCAACGCCGCCGTGCTCAACCAGAATGCGACCAGCAACGGCGACACGATCACCGCCCCGATTCTCCTCAACAGCCAGTTGAACATCACCAATGCGAGTCCCAGCAAAACGCTGACCATTTCCGGCGGCATCACCTCTGGGACGGCGGGCACCAAAACCATCACCATCGGGGGGCACGGCCGCCGGCGGCGTGGCGATCAGCGGGATCGGGCCGGGCAGCGGCGACGTGGCGATCGTCAAGAATAACGGGGCCAATACGCTGACCCTCAGCGGCACCAACACCTTCGGCGGCGGCGTAACCCTGGCCAACGGCACCCTCGCGCTGAACAGTGCGACCGCGCTCGGCGCGACGGCGAGCACGCTCACCATCACCGGCGGCACGCTGACGGGCACGGCGACGATCGCCAATGGCAACGCCGAGAAATGGAATGGCGACTTCAGCTTTGGTGGGTACCCGCCGCCACCCTCGACACGGGCACCGGAGCGGTGACGATGAGCGCGAACCGCAAGGTCACCATCAGTGGCAGCGGCACTTTCACCGTGAGCGGGGCCATCAGCGGCAGCGGCTTTTCCCCTTACGACCCAGAACGGCACGACGGGCGCCGCGACCGGCATGCTCGTCCTGAATGGAGCGAACACCTACTCCGGCGGCACGAACGTCAACGGCGGCGTGATCAAGTTCGCCCACGCCGCGGCGATTCCCGCGACCCGGCAATATCGTCCTCAACTCCGGCGGCGCGATCGCCGTGTCCGGAGCGCATGCCACCCTTGCCGATTGGATGGCGGAGAGCCATCTCTTGAACACCGCGACCGGCGCCCTGGCCCTGGTCGGCGACTCGAGCGAAAATTTCGATCCGGGCACGGCTGGCTTCACCACCCTTTCGCTGGGCGCGGCCCGCGGGCACCACCGCCAACTACACGGGCACGATCACCCCCGCGAGCGGCACGTATCGGGTCGGCGGCGGCGGTGGCACGCTGCTCCTGTCCAATACCAATGCCCTCACCGGGGCCAACACCGCCGTCGTGGGCAACGGCGGCGCGGGCACCGTGATCCTCGCGCAGAGCAACGACCTGAGCGGGACGACCACCATTGCCGCGGGGACGCTGCAGGTGGGGGCAATGGCTCCACGACGGGTTCGCTCGATAGCACCAGCGACATCGTCGCCAACGGCACCCTCGCCTTCAATCGCTCCGATACCGTGACCTTCAGCCTGCCGGTCAGTGGCACCGGCGGCATCACCCAGGCCGGCACGGGGATCCTGATTCTCAACGGCGGGTCCAATACCTACGCCACGACGGCCATCAATCGCGGGACGCTGCGGCTCGGCGCCAACAATACCCTGCCCACGACCGGGGCCTTGACCATCGGCACCAGCGGCGCCGCGGGCACCGCCGGGACGTTCGACATGAGCACCTTCAGCCAGACGGTCGGCAGTTTGAGCTTTCGGACCACCATTTCCGCGGTGACGAATACGATCACCATCGGCACCGGTCAGACCCTGACGGTGAACGGCGCCTTCAACGTGGGGGTCGCCGGCCAAAGCGGCATCACGACCAAGGCGATCATCTCCGGCGCCGGTACGCTGAACGTGAACAACACCGCCACCAATTTCGAGGCGGGCATCCAGAATGCCGACCAGAACACGACACAGAACGTGGCCTCGCTCGATATGAGCGGCCTGGCGAACTTTTCCGCGAACGTGAACGAGTTTCGCGTGGGCTACGGGTCGCAAATCGGCACTACGCTGAAGCTGGCCAGCACGAGCAATACGATCACGGCGAACGTCGTCCAGATTTCCAATACGATTAACAACAATGCCCAGGCCTGCTTCGTGACGTTTGGCAACGGCACGAACGTCATCGCCACCGACACGATGAATATCGCCGTGTCCAAGGGTGTGGCCACGATGAACTTTGCCTCGCAGGCGGCGGGCAGCCCAGGGACGCTGGTCATCGGTGGAAAATCCGGGACGAAGACGAATTTCATCATCGCCAACAGTGCCGCTTCCTCGACGGGAGCGACGCCCACGGCCACGCTGGACTTTCGCGGTCACAATACAACCATCACGGCCGGCTCGGGTGACCCTGAGCACGCGCAATGACAACGGCACCGGAGGGAGCAGCGGGACGATCAGTTTCGATACCGGTAGCTTCACGGCCGATAGCCTCGTCATGGCGAACAAATCCGGCACGGGCACCGCGAACTCCACGGGCACGATCAACCTCAGCGGCGGCGCCTTCACCATCAATCCCGGCGGCAGTTTCACCATGGCTACGCAGACGGGCGGCGGCAAGGCGATCGCCACGCTGAACATCACCGGCGGCGTCTTCACCTCGAATGCGGATATCGTCGATGGCCTCGGCACGGCGGCGACCTCCACGATCAATGTGAACGGCGGGACGCTCGACCTCACCGGCCATCAGATCGGCTCCGCGACCAATCTCATCGACACTCTGACCTTCGGCAGCGGCACGCTCCAGAATATCGGCGAGATCAATGGCGGTGCCGGCCTCACCAAGGTTTTGGGCACCGGCACCAATACCCTTACGCTGGCCGGGACGAACAGTTACACCGGCGCGACCAGCGTCAATTCCGGGAAACTGCTCGTCTCCGGGTCGATCACCGGCAGCACCGCGGTGAACGTGGCCAGTGGCGCCACGCTCGGCGGCGATGGCGGGACCATCGGCACCACGGGCACGACTGTGAACGTCAATGCCGGCGCGACCCTCGCGCCGGGTACGTCGGGGATCGGCCAGTTGAATATCGGCAACAGCGGCACGGGCAACTCCGTGGTTTTCGGCGGGACGAATGCCAGCCACGCGGTGTTCGGCATTGAGGTCGACGCGAACAGCAATGCCAGCGACGTGCTCTCCATCGACGGCAATCTCGATTTGAGCAGCGGCTTCGATCAGTTGACGCTCACCATCCTGAACGGCACCACGCCGACGGGCGTCTACACCATTGCCACGTATACCGGCACACTCACGGGGACGTTTGATTTTGCCAATCTCCCCGCCGGCTATTCCCTCAACTATGGCACCGGTACGAACAGCGCCATTACGCTCACGAACGTCCCCCGAGCCCGCGAGTGGCTCCGTGCTGTTGGGCGGTCTGAGCGGTCCTCCTCGGCCCTCGCGCGCTTCCGCCGTCGCCGCTCGTAGAGCGGTCCCGTGGCAGGATCGAAAAAATAAACTGCCGTCATGCTGAGCTTGCGAAGCACCTCTGATTTCTGCCTTTCCTCACCTATCCGGCAGGGGACTGCGCCGCGCTGTCAGTATCGGCGACGTGCAAGATGCCAGAGCGAAAATCAGAGGTCCTTCGCAGGCTCAGGATGACGGCGTTTTTTTTGGGCGCTTCCGCTCGAAAAGTGGCGCCGGCTTTTGACAATGGCGCCCGCCGTGAGAAGTAATAGGCAGCTACTTTTCGCCGTGAAACCGTTTTCGACCCTCATCCGCCTCGCGGTCCTTATGGCTTTCGCGCCGGCGACGATGAATGCGGCCGAAGCTCCCTTGGCGCTGTCCGCCGCCCTGGCAGGCAAGCGCCTGGCCGTCGAAGCCCACGGCAACGGTCGCGACCAGCTCTCCCTCACCCTGCGCAACGCCTCGTCCAGCGCATTGACCGTGACGATCCCCGCCGGTCTCATCGCGGAGGGCCGCGAGAAGCCGGATCGTGTGATCGTCCTGCGCCAGGCGGAAGCCAGTATTCCGCCCCAGAGCGCCGTGGACGTCGCGCTACCCGTCGCCGCCTTGTCGTCTCAATCCGGCACCACGACGCAGGTGTTTAACGTGACCCCCGCCAGTGAGCCGCGCCTCGCGGGCGCTCCTCGACTACCTGGCCAATCAACCCGATGCCCCGCGCGCCACCGCCCAGATGGCGGTGTTTTGTCTGCTCGAAAACACGAGCTACGCGCAGTGGCTCCAGTCTCTCTCCGGTCCGTCCGGCATCGCTGCTGCTAGCGATCCGCACCCGACGCCCGCCGAGGTGACCCAAGCCGTCGATGTCCTGGGCCTGCTCCGTCAGGTCGCCCCGCAGCAAACCTTCGCGCTCGCCGGCGATTCGGAACTCAAGCTGCGCGCCCTGCGCAATCCCTGGTGCCGGGTCAAGGCCATGCAAATCTATGGCCTCAATCTGGGCGACGGCGCGGTGCCTCCCGACCTGGGCCAACTGCTGCATACGAAGCCGGGGGGACAATTGCCCCATCTGCCGCCAACGCGCCCTCATGGAGAAGGCCGCGGGCGATCTTTAGGGGGCGCGCCGACGGAAAGGGGCAGGAGCAGCGGGAAGATACTGCCCGTGTTGATTCAAGCGTCTCTTCCCTTCGTCATGCTGAGCTTGCGAAGAACCTCTGATCGTCTGCCTTTCTTCATCAGTTTGGCAGAGGGTTGCGAGGAGCATACACGATAGGCCGGGTGCCTCCCCTCTCATCGCGATCCCGGCGCATGCGCCATCGCGTCGTGAATATTCGCGATCGCCGCATTGATTTTCTCTTCCGTCTTCTGGCGATCCCCGCTTTGCGCCAGCGCGATCGCCGCCTCCACGATGTCCATCGAGGTATCGCGGAAGCCGTGTTTGTTGTGCGCCCCGCGGTGCAGTTCCTCCTTGGCCGAATTGAGCAGCGGAAGCGGATTTTCCGCCTTCTTCGCATCCTGGAGATAGTGCAGCGCGCTTTCCATGTGGGGCTGTTTGGCCTCCGCCCCGGCATGGAGAAGGGTGGCGCTTGCCAGAAAGGCGGCGCAAATGAGAGGAACGAGTTGGATGGTGGTCTGTTTGGTCATTTTGGTTGGTTGGTTGAATGAGTGGTGGGTGTGCTGATCGAGACGAAAAGAGAAGCCGCCCAAGCGAAAGCTCACTGGTCGAAACCGCGGAAAGCGCCCTTCGGACCGACATTGAACGAGAACGTCTTGCCGTCTTTCACCGCCTCGACATCGAACGAGCTGCCCTTCTTTCCCTCAAAGACCTGGTCGATACGCACGACTTTCCCGGGCCCGATGTTCTGCTGGATAGTGGCCTGCACGGCCGGGGCAAGCTCAGCCCAAAAGGCCTGCCGGCTTTCCACTTTGCCCATCGCTGGCGATACTGATTTCTCGGTCCCTGCCATCCCCCTTCACGGTGGCGTCGTAATAGATGTTCGGCCCTTCGAAGATCTTGGAAATTTCCCCCGACACGCCCCGGGCCGGCTTCCTTTGCGATGGCCGCCCGCACCGCCGGTGGCGTCTCTTCCAGTTCGACCTCCACGCTATCCAGTTGCCCGCTTTCCAGCACCCCAACGCACGATCCCGGCCGTCCTTGTCCCCTCCAGGCCACATCGTAGGTCACCTGGCCGTCCTCGATGGTTTTATCGATGCTTTGCAAGACGCCTTGTCCGATTTGCGACTGGATGGTTTTTTGCACCGCGGACGGCGTTTCGGAGAGCGTCATCTCCACGCCGACCAGCGCGCCCGTCTCATCCAGCGTGTAGTCGACGCTGCGGCCGGCCTTGGTGACCTCAAACGTGTAGGTGACCTTGCCGTCTTCCTCGTCGCGGTCGATTTCACCAAGGATCCCGTTTGCCAATTGGGTCTTGATGGCTTGCTGCACGGCCGCGGGAACCTGCGCGAGTGGCACGGGTGCAGCGTAGGCCGTCGCCAGCAGGGCGGTGCCAACCATCGCTGGAAGGAGGCGCCCTCGATGTTGCCAAAGGCTCTTGGAAATCATCGCCATCATTCGTCTTCCCGGGTGGATCACCGAACGACTCTCACGTGGAGGTGATGATGATGGTGGTGGCGGTGGTGATGATGATGATGGCAAAGGTGCCAGCCGAACGGAACGATTGGACGTGTAGGAACGTTTGCGGCCTGCGCGCCAACGGGCAAAACCGTCAGGGTGAGAACCGCCATCGAAGCAAGGAGGAGGATTTTTTTCATGAGGTGATACAGGGCTGGTGAGGAGGGAGATCGATCGGTTGGTATTTGGGATTGGAAGATGGCTCCCGGCCGTGGCGCCCTGTTTTGGATTCAAAGCCCCGCCGGCGTCGCCTTCGCGGGGGGCGTGGTGATGATGACGGTGATGCCGATGCGGGTGGCGGTGATGATGATGCCGATGGGGCGCTTCGAGGGCGACGGAGGCCGTGTTGGTTTCATCCGGGACCGGCCAACTCGTGGACGAGCTGCCTTTCATCGCCAGTTCCACTTTATCCGGTGAGGCCGACTCATGATTCGTCAGCGCTGGAACGGGATCCGGCTCCTGTCTCGAGGGAGCGTTGTTCGCGGCGATTTGTGGCGCGGAGCTTTCCTCGGCGTTCTTTCCCCTTTGAGCGACGACGCCAACGCCAGCCGCTTTATGTCCTGCGGTCCACATGGCCGCTCCGACCACCGCCAGCACGGCCAGGCACGCCGCCAGCAGAACCAGGCCCGGATGAAAGAGGAGCAATTCATACCAGCGATTCCCCCGGGCGATGCGCGTCTGGTCGAGCCGGTGAATGAGGCGCTGCTCGAATCCGGGGTCGGGAGATTCCGGCCCGAGCGTTCTCTGGAGAAGGGTGCTCATCGTCATTTCCTCGGTGTGGAGTTTTTGGCACGCGGGACAGACCTTCCGGTGGTCGCTCCAGGCCTGGCTTTCCGTGTCGGTCAGACCGCCCGTCGCGGCCGTGGCCGCCCAGAATTCAGCTTCGTCGTGGATGGAGGCGTTCATCAGATGACTTTGATCAGGTCGGAGCGCAGGGTGCCGCTCAGGCCCTTGCGCAAGGTTTTCATGGCCCGGGCGAGAATGCCGCGCAGGGCTCCCCGGTTCAGCCCCATGGCTGCTTCGATCTCGCGGTAATCCATCCCTTCCATGAAGCGCAAGGTGATGGCGATGCGGTGGTGATCGGCAGGGCACTGAGCAAGCGGCGCACCGCCCCGTTTCGTTCGTCCTCCCGCAAGCTGGGCACTCGGGCAGGGCGCGCCGGCATCGGCGATCTCCTCGAGCGCGCTGCCTTGTTCCTGGAGCGATTGCGGCCGATGCTTGCGGATCACGTCCAGCGCCTGGTTCCGCGCCGTGCGACACAGCCACGCCGGAAATTTGTCCGGATCGCGAATCATCCAGCGGCGGGAATACGCCTTGAGGAAGGTCTCCTGCACCACATCCTCGGCTTCGGTGGGATCCTGCACCACCGCATAAGCGATCGCGTACAGCCGCCTCCCATAAATAACGACTACCTCATGAAAAGCCGTCGTATCCCCACGCAGCGCACGACGAATGGTCTCCCGCTCGGGAAAAGAGTCTGCCTGGATTTGTCCGGATGGGCCGTTCATGAGTGCGCTGTCCCCCTAAAGACGCGCGAGAATGAAATAGTACACGCGCTCTTTTTCGAAGAAGCGAAAATAAAGCGTGCGGGGCTCGAGGTCTGACGATCCATCCCTCTCGACACAACCATTTCACTTCCGGCCATCTTGCCAAAGCAGCGGGAAAAAATTACATCGCGAGAGCATCTATTCCATCGCCGCGTTGCCCTCCATTTCCATGACCACTCCCGCCGGTTCGTTCCAAAGACATCCGCCGATTTCCCGCGGCCGATGGTGTCTTCCTGTCCTGGCCGCAGCGATGTTGCTCCTCCACCGTCCCGCTTTCGCGTTGGAGCCGGAAACCATGCAAGCCATGGTCATCGTCGAGGGGGCCAAAGGCCGCGGCTCTGCCTTTCTCGTGCGCATGGGCGGCGAGGTGTATCTCGTCACCAACTCGCATGTGATTTGCGGCAACCAAGGCCTCCAATTCAAAACCTTGGGGAACCAACAGTTGACCCTCGGGTCTTTTGAAATCGCCGATTCCGCCGATCTGGTCCGGGCGCGCGTCTCTGGCCCCGTCAAAGCCCTGGACTTCGTCCCCAAGGTCGAAGAGCACTTGAAAATTGGCGACCCCATCTGCGTCGCCGGCAATTCTGAAGGCGGCGGTGTCGTTCGCGAAATCACCGGAAAAGTGCTGGGCCTCGGTCCTGAACGTCTGGAAGTCGACGCGCCTTTTGTGGCTGGCAATAGCGGCAGTCCCATTCTCCTGAAATCCACCGGCCAGGTCGTCGGCGTCGCGACCTACCTGCTGATCCCGCCTTCGGTGACGAACCGCCCTCCTGCGACCGGTAAAGCTTCCAGCCAACCCGCCACCAGCCTCAATGAAGTGCGGCGCTTCGGTTATCGTCTGGACTCCGTCGCCAAATGGATCGCGCCGGTCTCGCCCGATGGAATCATGAAACAGGGCGCGCAGTTGAAGCAAATCAAAGGCCTCACCGCCAGCATCGTGGCGATGATGCAATCCGGCCCGGCGCGTTACCAGCCCGGCCGGGACGATTTCGCCGATCAGAATGCGGATGCCGACCCGAGCCGCGCCGCCTTCACAAAAGAGATCGACGATCTGGCGAGGGAATTTCGCGCCGCGCGCCGTCCCGTGGAACGGGCGAAAATCCTCAGAGAATTCTTCGATCTCCTCAAGTCCGCCGCCGCCAGCGACATCCAGGGCCTGAAGGCCGAGGCGTTCAGCGGCTATTTTGCGGTCGTGTTTCGGGAGGAACTCGAGCGCCGCCATGTCCTCACGGAATGGCTCGCCGAACTCAGCAGCCGGGCCGCGCAGGGGGGTCGCCTCCGGCGGGCCCTCGTCGGAGAGGCGAAACTGGTGCTCGCGGATCAGATCGATCCCCATAGCCCACCGACAAAACGGCACCGCGTGACCTATCCACCCGAGATCAACCTCGCCCAAACCGGAAACATCTTTTGGATCATCAAAGACCCGGAAAACAAATTTCACGAAGTCCCCGTGGATAACACTGCCGCGCTGCTCCTGGAGACCCCGGTGAACGGATGGTACCGGGTCTCCGTGGAGCGGTGGAGCCCGCGTCCAAAAAAGAAAGTCGATAAGCACGTCATCAGCAACTTCGTGGAGATCAATGTCTCCGACCTGCCCGCGCCACCCCCCGGCGCCAGGTGAACGTCCTGGCGGTTTCTGCACCGATCGGACGGCTTTACGCTGCCGGGGGGACGCGCTACAAAATCCGGCCCATGTTCCGCTCCCAAACGTTGCGTCTGATCCTTGCCCTCGTGCTGGCTTGGTTGATGGGGGTCGCCCCTGGCCGGGCGCAGAGTGAGGAAAAGCCGATCTTCAATGGCCGCGACCTCGACAATTGGGACGGCGACAAGCGGTTCTGGTCGGTGGCCGATGGCGCCATCCGCGGCGAAACGTCGCTGGCCAGCATGCCGGCCACCAACACCTTCCTGATCTGGCGAGGCAGCGTCCTCAAGGACTTCGAGCTCCACCTGAAGGTGCGGCTGCGCAATGGGAATTCCGGGGTGCAGTACCGCAGCCGGGACCTCGGCCACTGGAGCGTCGCGGGCTACCAGGTGGAACTCGACAACGGTCCCGGCAAGGCCGGCTTTCTTTACGAAGAACGCGGGCGTAAATTCCTGGCGCTGGTGGGCGAGAAGGTGGAAATCGACCCCCTGCAAAAACCCAATGTGCTCAGCCAGTTCGCCGAAAAAAAGAACCTCGTGGCCAGCAAATATTACAAGCCGCAGGAGTGGAACGAATACCGCATCGTGGCCCGCGGCAACCATCTCGAGCATTTCATCAACGGCGTGCAAACCGTGGACGTGGTTGACAACGACTCCAAAGGGCGGAGCCTCGAAGGTATCCTTGCCCTCCAGATCCACGTCGGCCCGCCGATGCTGGTGGAATTCAAAGACATCTTTCTTAAAAACCTCTAAACCCAACCGCCCAACCCCATGATTACCCGTCGCCACGCCCTGAAAAATCTCGCGCTCGTCACCAGCTCGGTCGCCCTGGCGCCCGCTCTCGTCCACGCCCAGGCGCCCGCCGCCGCTCCCGCCGAGGGCGTCTTCAAGCTCCCGCCGTTGGGCTACGATTATGATGCGCTGGAGCCCTACATCGACGCCGAGACGATGAAGATTCACCACGACAAGCATCACGCTGCCTACGTCAGCAAGCTGAACGTCGCCATTGCCGGTGCGCCGGGTCTCGAGAAGAAACCCATCGAGGAAATCCTCACCCATCTCGACGCCGTCCCCGAGGCCGTGCGCAAGGACGTCCGCAACCAGGGCGGCGGTCATGCCAACCACTCGCTCTTCTGGCAGACGCTGAAGAAGAACGAAAACGGCAAGCCCGTCGGCGAACTGGCCAAGGCGATCGATACGAATTTCGGCAGCCTCGATAAATTCCAGGAAGCCTTTGCCGCCGCGGCCACCAAAGTCTTCGGCAGCGGCTGGGCCTGGCTGGTGTGGAAGGACAAGAAGCTGACCGTCGATTCCAGCGCCAACCAGGACAGCCCGTATTCCACCGGCGGAGTGCCGCTCCTCGGCATCGACGTGTGGGAGCATGCCTACTACCTGAAATATCAGAATCGCCGCCCCGAATACATCAAGGCCTTCCAGAGCGTCATCAATTGGGACTTCGTGAGCGAGCGCTACAGCAAATCCGCCAAGGCCTGATCCGCGAAGAAACCGTTGCACCCTTCTCCCGGCACCGCCTAGACTCGCGCGCATGGTTCAAGCCACCGCGGTCTCGACCGCCAGTGCCGATACATCCGATTTGAAAGCCAGATTCCTGGCGGCCTACCGCTGGATGCTACTCGCGCGCATCACGGAGGAGAAAATCGCGGCCCTGTATCGCGGGGGGCAAGATCACCGGCGGGGTCTTCCTCGGCAAGGGGCAGGAAGCGCTCAGCACCGCCACGGGCGTGGCCCTGCGCAAAGGCGACGTCTTCGCTCCGCTCATCCGCGACCAGGCCGGGCGTCTCGCTTTCGGTGAATCGCTCCTCGATTGCACCCGCACCTACATGGGCTCGCGTCTCGGGCCGATGCTGGGGCGCGATGGCAATGTCCACCGCGGCCGCCCGCGGGAGGGCATCCTGGCGATGATCAGCCATCTCGGCGCCATGCTCCCGGTCGTGGCCGGCTCGCTGCTCGCGCGGCGCTTTCGCGGAATCGAGGGCACGGTCGGTGCCGTGAGCCTCGGCGACGGGGGCGACCTCCACCGGCGCCTTCCACGAGGGCCTCAACCTGGCCGCCGTCGAGAAGCTCCCGCTCGTGGTCGTCGTGGCCAATAATCAATACGCCTACTCCACGCCCACGTCGCGCCAGTTTGCCTGCGAGGATCTCGTGGACAAGGCCGTCGGCTACGGCATCGCCGGGCACAGCGTGGACGGCACCGATCTCGAAGCCTGCCTCCAGGTGCTGCAACGTGCCGTCTCCGCCGCCCGCGCGGGTGGGGGACCGCAGCTCGTCGTCGCCTCGCTCCTGCGCCTCGTCGGCCATGGCGAACACGATGACGCCAGCTACGTCGACCCCCAGTTGCGCAAATCGCCCCTCGGCGCCGATTGCCTGGAACTCGCCGAGCAGCGCCTGCTCAAGGAGCAGTGGTCCGATGCCACCGCCCTGCGGGAGATGCAGGAGGAAATCCAGCGGCAGGTCGAGGAGGCGGTCGCGACCACGCTGCGCGAGCCCTTGCCCGATCCGAATACCGAAGACTGGTGCCCCCTCGCTTCGCGGCACCTCAGCGACGGGAACCAATGATGAAAACGGGCTTTATCCTTCCCCCCTCCGTATCCCGATGATCACTTACCTCGAAGCCATCCGCGAGGCGCAGGCCAAGGCCCTCGCCGACGATCCCCGCGTCTATATCTACGGGCAGGACGTCGGCCAGTTCGGAGGCGCGTTCAAGGCCACCAAGGGACTCGCGAAAGAGTATCCCGGCCGGGTGCTCGATTCGCCGATCAGCGAGGACGCCATCATCGGCTCGGCGATCGGCGCGGCCATCGAAGGGATGCGCCCGATTGTCGAGATGCAGTTCGCGGATTTCTCCACCGTCGGCTTCAACCAGATCGTCAACCAGGCCGCCACGATGCACTGGCGCACCCAGGTGCCGTGTCCCATCACCATCCGCCTGCCCAGTGGCGGCACCGCGGGGGCCGGTCCCTTCCACTCGCAGAGCATGGAAGCGCTCTACGCACACTACCCCGGGCTCATCGTCATGACCCCGGCCACCGTCGAGGACGCCTACTCCATGCTGCTCGAGGCCGTCGCGATCGACGATCCGGTCATCTTCTGCGAGCACAAGTATCTCTATTACCATCTCAAGGCCGAATCGCTGCCCACGGAAGCCGTCCCCACCGGCAAGGCGCGCATTGCCCGCCAGGGCCGGGACGCCACCATCGTCACCTACTCGGCGATGCTCCACGAGTCGCTCGCCTGTGCCGAGGAGCTCGCCAGCGAAGGTTGGGAGACCGAAGTGATCGACCTGCGCAGCATCAAGCCGCTCGACACCGATACCGTCCTCGCCAGCGTGGCCCGCACCGGACGCCTCCTCGCCGTCGGCGAAGCGTGGCCGTGGGGCGGCGTTACGGCCGAAGTCATCGCCCGCGTCGTTACCGAAGGCTTCGCCCTGCTCGATGCCCCGCCCATGCGGCTGAACGCCAAGGATACTCCCGTCCCGTACCATCCCAATCTCTGGGGCACGCATCGCCCCACGGCGAAGACCATCGCCGTGGCTTTACGCCGACTTCTCTCCGCGTGAAAAAGCAGAACATCCAACACCCCACATCCAACGCCCCACATCCAATGGGTCAGAGCCCGCGTCGCCGCGGTTCTCTTCATTGGACGTTGGATGTTGGATGTTGGGTGTTGGATGTTGGCCCCTAACTCTTCATCCTTTCCCCATGTTTCCCGGCATCGCCCGCGTCCCTATCATCATGCCACAGCTCGGCGAGAGCATCGCCGAGGCGACGGTCGTGCGCCTGCCCTTTGCCGTCGGCGACCAGGTCGAAGGCGACGCCGAAATCATCGAGGTCGAGACCAACAAGGCCACCATGGGC
The DNA here is from genome assembly GCA_037200205.1 of Chthoniobacter sp. Lineage (GTDB taxonomy): Bacteria > Verrucomicrobiota > Verrucomicrobiia > Chthoniobacterales > Chthoniobacteraceae > Chthoniobacter. The sequence goes on along the minus strand of JBBCHV010000028.1, from coordinate 299,518 downwards.
GTGACCGCGCCCTGCTCCGGCCGCGTCTCGGAACTGCTCGTCGAGGTGCAGCAAAGCTATCCCGTCGGCGCGACGCTCGGCTGGCTGGAAGTGAGCGAGGATGAGGCCGCGCGCCTGGGCCTCGACATCGCCATGCCGGGAGCGGTGCAGCCCTCCGCCGATTCCGCCCCGCCTTCCTCCACGCCCTCGGCTCCCGTTGCCAGGGCGACCGTCGGGCCCACAGTTCGCGGCCTGCCGGTGCCCGCCCACGCCGCCGGCGCCAGCTACCTGTCGCCACGGCTCAAGGCCCGCATGAACGAACTCGGCATGCACGCCGCCGACCTCGCGGGCATCGCCGGCAGCGGAGCCGCCGGGCGTGTAACCATTGAGGATTTCGAGAAGTTCATCAAGAAGCTCGACGAGCATCACCTCAGCCAGGCCTCCACCATGCGGGTCGCCGTGGCGGACGCCATGCGCCGCTCCTGGGCGCGTCCGCTCGCCACCGTCGGCATGCCCGTGGCCATCGACGCGCTGCTCGCCCATCGCAAAGCGGCCCGCCTCAAGCCCGGCCCGGCCCTCTACGCCCTGCGCGCCCTTTCCATCGCCCTCGGGGAAAACAGCGCGCCCGGCGGACGCCTCATCGGCGACAAAATCGTCCACCCGAAGGCCATCGATGTCGGTTTCGCCGTGGAAGCGGAGGACGGCGTGCTCGTCCCCGTCCTGCGCAGTGCCGACAAGACGCCGCTCGCGCAAATGGTCGAGCGCTACAACGAACTCGTGGAACTCGCCCGCCAGCGCCGCCTCCCGGCCAACGCCCAGGGCGGCAGCATCGCCACGGTCACGAATTTCGGCACCTTCGGCCTCGAATGGGCCACCCCCATTCCGCTCCCCGAGCAAACCCTCGTCCTCGGCATGGGCGCGGGCCGCGTCGCCCCGCACTGGGACAAGGCGAAAGGCCAGTTCCTCCCTGTCACCGAAGCCCATTTCACCCTCAGCTTCGACCACCGCGTCCTCGATGGCGGCGGCGCGGGGAGGCTGCTGCAGCGGATCGCCGCGCTTCTGCAGGAACCGGAGAAGCTTTAGAAAAAGCAGCACATCCAACATCGAACTTCCAACGCCCAACATCCAATGGGGACCATCGACCAGCCCCGCGCTGGCGCCATTGGATGTTCAGTGTTGAATGTGGGATGTTGGGATTTTGTTCGGCAAAATTCTTCAGACGCATCGTTGACAACCCGGCCGCCCGGCCTTAAAAACACCGCCCCGCATCCGCCGGGCCAACCCGCTTTTTCCCATGTCCACGACTGAAATCATCCTCACCGAAAAGATCGAACATCTCGGCGCCGAAGCCGACGTTGTGAGGTTAAGCGCGGCTACGCCCGCAATTTTCTCGTTCCCCGCGGTCTCGCCCTCGAGGTGACGCCCGCCACCCTCAAGCGCCTCAATATTCTCAAGGCCAAGCGCGCCGAGCGGGAAGCCAAGGAACTCAACGAATCCGAGGAGCTCGCCCGCCGCATCAACAAGCTCAAGATCACCCTCGAGCTCGAGACCGGCGAAACCGGCAAGGCTTTCGGTTCGATCACCGCGGCGGATATCGCCGAGCGCCTCAAGAAGGAACTCGGCGGCCAGTTGGAGATCGACCGTCACAAGATCCAGCTCGATAAGCCGATCAAGGAAACCGGCGAGCATGAAGTTTCGATCAAGCTCCACCACGACGTGGTCGCGAAGTTGACGATCAACGTCAAGGCCAAGGGCAGCGAAGACGCGGCCGGCGAAGACGCCGAGGACAAGAAGCCCGAGGAAAAGGGTTTCAAGGCCAAGCCCAAGGCCAAGCACGCCAAGTAAGTCGCGATGCCATCTGAGGCTTCCAGCAAGAGTAGGAAGCCCTTAAAGCAGGGCGAGGAATCTGCAGGCGGCGATTTTCGACAAGGAGCGACTTATCGGCAAGATGCTCACAGGTTATTCCCACAGTCTGATATCGCGGAGATGGCTGTTCTCTCTTCGTTCTTTCTCTCCCCGCGAGAGGTTGGTGCCCTGTGCGGTGAGCAAAAAATAACAACGGAGCACTTTCACCTTCCAGCGCATGCGTCTATTTACGCATGTTTGTTGGGAATGTGGGATGCGGGAAAGCCGATTGATATTATTACGGTCACGCAACTTTTGCGAGATCAGAATCAACTAGATCAGGCGGGTGGGGCCGCCTTTATTTCTGAGTTATTCACATACCTTCCTACCGCTGCCAATGCCGCTCACTACATAGAGATTCTAGTCGAGAAATATACCCTTCGCGAGATCATTAAAGTCTGTACTGAACACGCTTCCCGTTGTTATGACGAACAAGGCAATGTAGCCGAAATGTTGGATTCAGTAGAGCAGGGGATATTCAAGGTCTCCCAAGCTCGTTATGATGCCAAAGCCTTCAGCATGAAGGATGAAGTCATGCAGGCCATCCACGCCATTGAGGAACTCTACGACCGCCGTGGGGCCATCACCGGCCTACCAACCGGCTTGGCTGAGCTCGACAAAATGACCGATGGCCTGCACAAGGCCGAAATGATCGTTATCGCCGCCCGCCCTTCGATGGGAAAAACGGCCCTGGCGATGAACATCGCTGAGCACATCGCCCTCGAGGCCAAGCTTCCGGTCGCCGTCTTTTCCCTGGAAATGAGCACTTCGCAGCTCGTTCAGCGTCTCCTGTGCTCCCGGGCTCGGGTTAACCTAGGCAGCGTCCGTAACGGCTTCCTGTCCGAGCGGGACTTCCCGGCGCTTACCGCTGCGGCCTCCAAGCTCGCCGAGAGCAAGATGTTCATCGACGACACGCCCGGCTTATCGATTCTCGAATTGCGCGCCAAGGCCCGCCGCCTCAAGTCGCAGCACCACATACAGGCCATTTTCATCGATTACCTCCAGCTCCTCCGAAGTACCTCCCGCCGTGCGCAAGACAATCGACAGCTGGAAATTGCCGAAATCTCCTCTGGCATTAAAGGCTTAGCCAAGGAACTTGACATCCCCATCGTCGTCCTTGCCCAGCTTAATCGTAACCCCGAACAACGTAGTGGCGACAGCAAGGGCCGCCCTCGCCTGAGCGATCTGCGCGAATCCGGCAGCATCGAGCAGGATGCCGATGTCGTTGGCTTGCTCGTCCGCGAAGAGTATTACGCCGACAGCGACGAAGAAAAAAAGGATTCCGAAGGAAAAGCCACACTCATTCTCGCGAAGCAACGCAGTGGCCCCGTGGGTGACGTCCCGCTGACCTTTCTCAAGGAATTCACCCGCTTCGAAAACCGAGCCCGCGAAGCCGACGCGGAGGAGTAGAAACCGCCCAGCCGGCGCCCGAAACTCTGTCATCCTGAGCCGTGGCGATGCAGTTCGCAGGGGCGAAATGGGGAGCGCACGCGCCCTCGCGTGCTCTGTCCGGCGCCCTCGCCGGACAGTCCGGGAAGCACCAAGGCAACCTCCCAGACGGTGAACGTACCGCGAGGGAAGTTTTCGGCGGGGCGCCGAAAACAGCACGCGAGGGCGCGTGCGCTCCCCATTCCAACTGCATCGATACGGCTGCCAATGACACGTTTCGTAAGTTGTTGGGAATCAAGGAATGTTTTGAACATCCAACACCCAACATCCAATGGGCGTCATCCCCGAACCAATCATAATGCCCGCGTTTTGTGACCTCTCAGGATGACAGGCATTTTCGAGCCGCGCGCGATATGCACTGCAGCGTGCAAATCTGGTGCCGCCTTACCGATCCGGCGGCCCAAGAATATCCTCCGACCACTCTCCGTCGATCTCGCCCACTGGCACCGGTAGCACATGAGTCGGCGGCATAGCCTGCAAGCGGCCACCTTCACTAAAGACCTCCAGCGACACCGCGTTGTCCGTCGGAGTCTCGCGAAACCAGTAGCGGCCGGCGCGAGTCGGATTTCTACGAGACCAGAATACGGAGCGCTTCATGACTATCCCCGATTGGAACGGCGTCGATTTACCACCACATCCCATCGTTGTTGAGTTTTTGTTGGGTTCTTCGCGGACGGTTTTTTTGGAAAGGCTTTGTTAAGGAGCATATAGACTCTACGGTCGCTGTAAAACTCCAAAGCATTCTTGGCACGTAATGCGAGTTCGGCGCACAACTCGCGTAGCGGACCGTCCGACAGCATCCCCACCCTCGACTCTAGATGCTGTGCTAGCGGAACAAACTTCGTGGTAATCGGGATATGCTTCTGCGGGCCTTCCGGATAGACGCATCTCTGAAAGAAAAGTTGCAGCGGCAGATTCGCCGACTGCTGGGAGCTTACGTGGCAAACCTCTTCCAACTCCTGAATAAGCGAACGAATTTCCTCGTCCTTGATTTCCCCTACTTTGGTATCGAGCAACCGGCTCATTTGGCAACATTCAGTAAACTACTTCCACGCATCCCGCCACATCTCGGGATACCAGCGGCCCTCGTCCATTTCGATGAGATCGAAGTCGGTCAGCATCGTGCCGTCATCCTTGAATCCATAGTACTTGATCATCTCGGGGATGAAGTTTGCCGTCTCGTCGTCGTGCCAGCCGCGCTTGCTCATGAAGCTATTATAGATCAGCACCTGCTCATCGGTCAGACGACGGCCATTGGATTGGCACCATTCGAGCACTTCCTCATCCGTGCCGCCGGCGAGCACCTGTGCCTTCACGTTCTTGTAAGTCACTTCCAGATACCGGCAGGTGCGTCCGTCGAAGCCTTGCCCGAGCATCGCCCAATATTCCGTGGGCAGCTGGCCCGCCGCATGGAGGCGGATCTTCGAGCACATCCGCGCAAAATAAAACAAGCCGCCGGTCTTTTCGTAACAGCCTTTGATTCCTTCGATTTTCATAGGAGGTGGTCGCGGTTTCGGTTGAACGGCTCTCCACCCTCGGTGTCAGACTGGGGGTTTGGCAATGCCATTTCCCGGGACGACATTGTCGCGCGGCGAGGGGCTTCGTCGCCAGTTCCTCGGACACTTTTCCATGAACCTCATCTCCCTTCCGATCGTCAATGCCTTGCTTCTCGTGTCTGTCGCGACGCTGCCGGCGGCGGACGGGCCGGCCGCCCCGAGCGCCACGCCGCCCCCGGCGACAGCATCCCGCGCTCCTTCGCTCGATGAACTCTTCACCACCCTCGACCAGGATCACGATGGCCGGATTTCCAAGGAGGAAGCCAACGGCGCCTATGCGCAGCGTTTCGCGCCATGGGACGCGAATGGGGATGGGTTTGCCACGCGGCAGGAGATCCACGACTATCGGCAGCGCCTCGGCATCGATGACAGCGGCCAGCGGATTGCCGCCACCGCGACTCGCGGACAACGCCCCACGCCGAAGAACGCCGTGGTGCTCAAGGAGCCTGCGGACTGGCGACTGGAAACCATGTCCGTGCCGCCGGGTTTTGCGCCGGACGTGAAGCTCTCCGGTTCGGAGGAGATCCGCTTCGCCCCGGGATGTTCGATAACACTTCCAGCACCTACTTCACCTGCGCGCTGGCGATCCTGGCTGACGGCGCACCCGCGATGGGCGCGCCGGAGATCAAGGACTTCCTCGAAAGATACTACCGGGGACTCAGCACCAGCCGGGCGCAGCGCAGCAAGATGGTCGTCGATCCGGCCCAGATGAACGCCGAGGTGACGCCGACGCTGGGCACCCAAGACCATTTTGACGCCGATGTCGTCTTCTTCGATTCCTTCTCCGACGGCCGCAAGATCACGCTCCACGTGGAGGCGCAGGTCATCCCACAGCCCGCCGCGAAGCGCACCTGCCTGCTTCTGCTGGTATCTCCGAACGCCAGGGAATCGGATGTGTGGCCTTCCTTGCGCGAGATCGGGAAGAAGGCTGCGGCCAACGCCACGCCTGGAGATCCCGCCCATAGCGAGAGCGCCGAAAAAACCCGGTAGGGAAGCCGCGCCGCGGGTTCCCACTTTTGGGTGGGCGGAAAAGCGGCGGTGGCCAGCCCACCCGCCCGCCGGATTACCACCACTCTCTGTGTTGGCAACCGGGAGGCCGGACTTTATTTCACCGCCTCTCGGCAACGGCGGCTTACGCGGTCTCGTATATTGCGCGCTGGCGGGTGGGGACCCATGATGCGGCCTCGATTTAGCCCCCCTTTATACCGCGAACCACCGCCATGTTTAAATTCACCGGCAAAGGCTCCATTCAGAATTGCGACGGCGTCACCCGCCGCGACTTCCTCTCCGCCGGCACGCTGAGCGCCATCGGGCTGTCTTTGCCGCTCTTCCAGTCGCTGCGGGCCATGGGCGCGGTGGATACGTCGAAGGACGAGCGTGCGTGCATCATGATCTTCAATCTCGGCGCGCCCAGCCAGATGGATACCTGGGATCCAAAGCCGGAGGCGCCGCGCGAAATCCGCGGGCCGTTCAAGACCATCCGGACGAATTGCCCGGACATCCAGCTCACGGAAATCTTCCCGCACATGGCCAAGCTGGCCGACAAGTTTTCGCTGGTGCGCAGCGTGTATCACTCCGCGGCGGCGGTGCACGATACCGGGCATCAGATGATGCAGACCGGGCGGCTCTTCACCGGTGGCATCAATACGCCGCACGCGGGCTGCGCGCTCGAATTCCTGAAAGGCCGGCGCAGCGAATTGCCCGCCCACGTCATCCTGCCCGAGCCGATGGGGCCCACGGGCGGCAATCTTCCGCACGGCCAGGACGCCGGTTTTCTCGGCAAGACCTACGATCCCTTCGTGCTCAATGCCGATCCCTCGGCCAAGGATTTCAAGGTGCCGGATCTGCTCCCGCCCACGGAGATCAGCGAGGGTGCGCCTGCAGCGCCGCAAGGAACTGCGCACGCTGGTCGACGACGCGGTGAAGAACTTCGAGTCCAGCGAATCGGCCAAGCTGATGGACACGAATTTCAACGACGCCTACCGGCTCATGAGCAGCACCGCGGCGCGCGAGGCCTTCGCCCTGGAAAAGGAGCCCGTGAGCGTGCGCGAACGCTACGGCATGAACCGCTTCGGCCAGTGCTGTCTGCTCGCCCGGCGGCTGGTGGAGCGCGGGGTGCGTTTCGTGACGGTCAATACGTTCATCACCGTCTTCAACGAAATCACCTGGGACATCCACGGCTCGAAGCCCTTCACCAGCATCGAAGGCATGCGCGATCTCGTGGCGCCGATGTACGACCAGGCCTACAGCGCGCTGCTCGAGGATCTCGCCCAGCGCGGCATGCTCGAGAACACGATGGTCTGCAACCTCGCCGAATTCGGCCGCACGCCCAAGGTGAACCCCGCCGGCGGACGCGATCACTGGCCGGGCGTGTGGACGGTCGGCTTTGCCGGCGGCGGCGTGAAGGGCGGACGCGTGATCGGCAAGAGCGACGAGATCGGCGGCTATCCCGCGGAGCGTCCCGTTGCGCCGGCGAATGTCGTCGCCACGATCTACAAATCGCTCGGCATCGATCTCGAAACCGAATTGCCCGGTCCGCAAGGCCGGCCTTTCCCGATCATCGACCGCGGTTTCGACCCGATTAAGGAGCTGTTCTGATTAGGACCGCAGCCCCAAGCGTAACGCGAGCTTTTCTTTGATGAGCGTCAATTCTTCGATCGATAACGTACCGCAGAGACGCAGCAGCTTTGGCGGGGGAATATTGAATATTTGCTGCACGTGGAACGCGCCGCGTTTTAGCCAGAGTTTGGCGATTTCAACCTGCCACGGATTTCCTTCGCGCAACGCGGTCGTGTGCGGGATCACGTTTATGAGGGCGAGTTCGTTATCCGCCGGGGGCGGCGTGAGGACGAGACACGGACGGACTTTGCCGACCATGCCCAAGTCGACGAGCCAGACCTCACCGGGATATGCGGCGGGCATCGTCTTCGGCTTCCATCTCGTCGAGCATACGGAACCCCGCTTCCGCGTGCGCCAGGCATACGGCGAAATCCTCCCTTTCTCCATCGATCAATTGAATTCGTCGAAGGATTTCCGACCGCTCTTCCACGGTTAGCTTGGGAAGCTCTTCCAGAATTTCAGTCGCACTCATTTATTCAATTTACCTGTGAAGCTTAAAAGCATCAACCGCAGTTTGACCAAATGTGCGTTCAACTTGGTTGCACGCTGGTTTCCCTTGATCGCCGCGAGCGCTGTGCTCGTACCGACAGTTGGCCTCGCGGACGGCGCGCCGTCGTTTCGCAATCAAGTCCAGCCCATTCTCGCGCGCTACGGTTGCTCCGCGGGCGCCTGCCACGGGGCGGCGGCGGGGCAGGGGGGCTTCAAGCTTTCCCTGCGCGGCTATGACGACGAGGGCGATTACCTCACGATCACCAAATCCGCCGAGGGACGCCGGGTCAATCTCGACGATCCCGCGCGCAGCCTGCTGCTGCTCAAGGCGACGAAGCTCCTCCCGCACAAGGGCGGCGAGCGTTTCAAGGCGGATTCCCCGGAATACCGGATCCTCGCCGATTGGATCGCCAGCGGCGCGCCCGGCCCGCAGGAAAAGGACGCGCGGATCGCCAGCATCGAGATTTCGCCGCCGCACACCACCGCCCAGGTCGGGCAGACGGTGCCGATGAAAGTCACCGCCATTTTCAACGACGGCCACCGCGAAGACGTGACCCGCTGGACCAAGTATACCGCGGGCAACAACTCGGTCGCGCCGGTGAATGACGACGGCGCGGTCAAGGTCGTCGGCAACGGCGAAGGCACCGTGACCGCGTGGTATCTCAGCAAGCTTGCCATCGCCACGGTGACCGTGCCTTATACGCAGGCGCCGGTGGCCAGCGCCTTTGCGGAATTCAAGCCGCGCAATTTCATCGACGAGCGCGTGGTGGAAAAGCTGCACGAACTCAATCTCCCGCCTTCCGATCGCTGCACCGATGCGGAGTTTATTCGCCGGGCTTTCCTCGATACTGTGGGCGTCCTGCCCACGCCGGAAGAGACCCGCACCTTCCTCGCCGAGACCACGCCGGACAAGCGCGATCATCTCATCGATGCGCTGCTCGCCCGGCCCGAGTTCGTCGATTACTGGTCCTACAAATGGAGCGACCTCCTGCTCGTGAACAGCGACAAGTTGCCCGAGGTGCCCATGTGGAGCTACTACCAGTGGATCCGCCGCCGCGTGGAACTGAACACGCCGTGGGACGAGACCGTGCGCAGCCTGCTCACCGCCACCGGCAGCACGGAGCAGAATGGCGCGGGCAATTTCTTCGTCCTGCACGATGAGCCGACGAAGCTGGCGGAGACGGTCTCCGTCGCCTTCCTCGGCATGTCGATCAATTGCGCCAAGTGCCACAATCACCCGATGGAGAAATGGACGAACGACCAGTATTTCGCCTTCGCGAATCTCTTCTCGCGCGTCCGGGAAAAGAACGGCTCGCAGCCCAATGAGCGGGTGATTTTCGCCGATACCACGGGCGACCTGGTGCAGCCCTTGCGCGGCAAGCCGCAGCCGCCCACGCCGCTCGATGGCCACCCGATTTCGCTGACGTCCACGGAAGATCGCCGCGTGGCGATGTCGCAGTGGCTCACGTCGCCGGAGAATCCCTACTTCGCGCGCTCGATCACCAATCGCGTGTGGAAGAATTTCCTCGGCACCGGCCTCGTGGAGAGTGTGGACGACCTGCGCATGACGAACCCGGCGAGCAACGAGAAGCTGCTCAGCGAAGCCGCCGCCTATCTCGTGAAGAATAATTTCGATCTCAAGGCGCTGATGCGCGCCATCCTGACCAGCGAGACCTACCAGCGCAGCAGCGTCGCCCGCCCGGAGAACAAGGACGACACCCGTTTCTACGCCCGCTATTACCCCAAGCGGCTCATGGCCGAAGTGATGCTCGACGCCATCTCGCAGGTCACCGCGCAGCCCACGACCTTTCGCATGGACAAGCGCAATGCCAACCGCGGCATCGGCGAATCCTACCCCATGGGTTACCGCGCGCTGCAATTGCCCGACTCGCATACCGACTCGTATTTCCTCAATAGCTTTGGCCGTCCGAGCCGCGTGTCCACCTGCGAGTGCGAGCGCACGAACGAACCCAGCATGGCCCAGGCGCTGCACATCGCCAACGGCGACACGCTCAATCAAAAGCTATCCGCCAAGGACAATCGCGTGGACCAATTGCTGGCCAGCAGCAAGACGGACGATGCCCTCGCCGATGAAATCTTCCTGCTCGCCCTCAGCCGTCCGCCCACCGAGGCCGAGCGCGCGGGCGTGAGCAAGGTGCTGGCCGAAGCGAAATCACCGGCGGAAAAGCGTCCCATCGTGGAGGATGTCTTCTGGAGCGTGTTGAGCACGCGCGAGTTTTTGTTCAACCACTGACGCCTGGCGGCGGAACCGAGCGTCGCACAGGGCGGCGGACGTGAGTGGCAGCGGACGGACGAGACTTGTCGTGGATCGTGCCGTGGACTATCAACCGCTGCCATCCCACCATGGAAAAACTCGCGTGAAACTGCCGATCACGGCCCGTCAATTACAGCGTGCGCTGCTGGGTCTGAATGCGGCCTCTCTTGGGAAGCTGCTGCACGCCGGTCCGCGGCATTTCATGCGCGCCTGTGGATTGTCTTACCTGGCGGTGCGGGACAGCCCCACCGACACTTTGGCGCGGATTCCGGAAGTGGATCTGGAGGAGATCCTGGGCGCGCGGCAACCGGTGATTCAGATGCCCGTGCGGCAATATGAAAACGGCGTATTGCCCAATTACGACTTGCTGGCACTCCTTTCGATTCTCGTCGCGGAGGCGCCGCGGGAAGTGCTGGAGATCGGCACCTACATGGGAAACACCACGCGGCAGATGGCGGAGAATCTGCCCCACGGAACCGTGCACACCGTCGATCTGCCGGAGGATTTTTCTCCCGCCGAAGAAGCCGATCCACGCCTGCCAAAGGATGATCTGCATCTCATCCGGCGCCGCGTCGTCGGCCGGGAATTCAAGGAGAGCGCTTGCGCCAGCCGCATTCGCCAGCACTTTGCCGACACGGTGAGCTGGGACTTTGCCGAGGCGGGCCGGCCGACCTTCTTCTTCATCGACGGCGCCCACACCTACGAGTACTGCCAGAGCGATTCGGAAAAGTGTCTCGCCTTATGCGGAGGACGCGGCGTGTTCCTCTGGCACGACTGCGATACCGGCCATCCGGGTGTGATCCGGTTTCTGGACGAATGGCGCCGCGGCGGCCGGGACATCCGGCGCATTACGGGGACCGCCCTGGCATATTGGAAAAGCGAGTAGGGCGGACCGGTTCAGCCCTTGGAACAGTATCGAAACGAGCGCCAGCGCCGTCCTCCGAGGTAGGGAACGCTCGCCGAGCGTTCCTCAACTTCTCTGGAATGCGAGGGAACGCCCGGCGGTCGTTCCTTACCCCAATTGGCCGCCGCAGCGAATTCAGGCGCTACTCGATCCGCGTCGCCATGGCCTGCGCTTGCAGGCAGAGCTCGGCGGCGAGGAAGGCGTGCTCCTGCGTCATCGCATTCTCGGTGCGGTGGAGGCAGTCGAGGATGAGCTGGCCGAAGAAGGGAAAGCCGACTTCGCCGTGGCAGCGGATGTGGTGTTCGCCCTTGCCATCGACGAGGTAAAGATGGTCGCCGGTCTGCTCGCGGGCCACGTCGAGGTACTTGCGCAGTTCGATATAGCCTTCGGTGCCGAGGATAAAGGCGCGGCCATCGCCCCACGTGCTGAGTCCCGCGGGGTTGAGCCAGTCGATGCGGATGTAGTTGGTGGCGCCGTTATCGGAGATCAGGTTCGCTTCGCCCCAATCCTCGAATTCCGGATATTCCTTGTGGTGGTAATTGGCCACCTGCGCGTGAAGCACCTTCGCGCTCTTTGCGCCGCTCCAGTAGAGGAATTGCTCGAAATGGTGCGAGCCGATGTCGGCCAGGATGCCGCCGGTTTTCTCCTGCGACCAGAACCACGCCGGCCGGCTGGCGGGTGAACTGCGATGCGGCCCCAGGCCCACGACTTGCAAGACGCGGCCGATCGCGCCCTGCTCGATCAATTGCCCGGCGCGCACCGCGCATTCCACGTGCAGCCGCTCGCTGAAATAGACCATGTACTTCCTGCCCGTCGCCTGGACCCTGGCCCGCGCCGCGGCGAGTTGATCGAGCGTGGTGAAAGGCGTCTTGTCGGTGAAATAGTCCTTGCCGGCATCCAGCACCCGCAGACCGAGCGGCCCGCGTTCGTTGGGCACGGCGGCGCCGGCCACGAGCAGGACTTCCGGCTTTTCCAGCACGGCTTCGAGGCTGGGGAGCGCTTCGACCCCGGGGAAAGTCGCGCGGAATTTTTCGACCTTGGCGGGGTCCGGATCGTAGACGTATTTCAGTTCGGCGCCCGCCTCGGTGAGGCCGCGGCACTGGCCGTAAATGTGGCCATGGTCGAGCGCCACGGCCGCAAAAGCGAACTCGCCTTTCTTGACGACCGGCGCCGCTTTGCCTTCGGGCGCGTAGTTCATGCCATCGGATTTCTGGTGTGCCATAGGGGCGAAAAAGTTGGCGCGGGGCGGCGATGCTGTCGAGCGCGAAGCGACGAAGAAGGTTTCTGGTTTCTTGTTTCAGGTTTCAGGTTGTCCGTAGCGGAAGTCGGTCCTGCGGCGGAACCAGAAACTAAAAACAAGAAACCAGAAACCTTCCCTACCTTTCCGATTGCCGAGGGGTGCAAAACAGTTACCGTTCCGCCCCTTTTTGATGCCAAGCGATCAACCAATTCCCGGACAACGATGGGTCAGCGATTCCGAGCCTGAGCTCGGGCTCGGGATCATTCTCAAGACCGAATTCGGCCGCGTGGAAGTCTTTTTCCCGGCGGCCGCCGAGCAGCGGCAGTACGCCCTGAAGTCCGCCCCGCTGCGGCGGGTGCGTTTCCAGGAGGGGCGATCACATCAAGACGAGCAAGGGCGACCAGGTCGTGGTCACCACGATCGAGGAGCGGGCAGGCATGCTGGTCTATCATGCCGAAGGCCGCGAGATCACCGAGGCACAACTCTCGGATACGATCAGCTTCAGCAAGCCGGAGGAACGGCTGCTGGGCGGCCAGGTGGACGACATCGCGACCTTCGATTTGCGGGCGGAAGCGCTGCAACGCCGCTGCCGGCACCGGCAATCGGCGGTGCGCGGCTTTGTGGGCGGGCGCGTGGATCTGATCACGCACCAGATGTCCATTGCCGGCGAGGTGGCGGCGCGCCTCGTGCCGCGCGTATTGCTGGCGGATGAAGTGGGCCTGGGCAAGACGATCGAGGCCGGCCTCATTTTACACCGGCTGCACCTCACCGGTCGCGCGGAGCGCATCCTGGTGCTCGTGCCGGAATCGCTGGTGCACCAGTGGTTTGTGGAAATGTTGCGGCGTTTCAACCTGCTCTTCAGCCTCTTCGACGAGGAGCGCTGCGCCTCGATCGAGCAGCATGACGCCGGGGCGAATCCCTTCCTCGACAGCCAGCTCATCATTTGCAGCACGGCCTTTCTCTCCATCAGCCCGGAGCGCGTGCAGCAGGTGCTCGCCGCGGGTTGGGACCTGCTCGTGGTCGATGAGGCGCACCATCTCCAGTGGAGCCGCGAAACGGTCAGCCTGCAGTACGCGCTGGTCGAGGCGCTGGCCAAGCAGACCCAAGGACTCCTGCTGCTCACCGCCACCCCGCAGCAGTTGGGGCCGGAAGGGCACTTTGCCCGCCTGCGCCTGCTCGACCCGGATCGTTACGACAATCTCGACCGTTTCCTCGAGGAAGCGGAGCACTACGAGCAGGTCGCAAAAGCGATCGATCGGCTGATCGACGGCAAGCCGCTGACCAAGGCGGACCGCACTGTGTTTGGCCAGAAGTCGGCGCGCATCCGTCAGCGCTGCGATGAACTGGCGGCCGGCGATGAGCGGGCGCGGACGGCGCTGGTTTCCGATCTGCTCGATGAATTCGGCACGGGCCGCGTGATGTTCCGCAATACACGCGCGGCGCTGTCCGGCTTTCCCGAGCGGCAGGCGAAGCTGGTCCCGCTCGATGCGGGCAAGACGGGTACGGAGCTCGATGCGAAGGTCAAGTGGCTGACCGGCCTGTTGAAAGAGCTCGGCGAGCAAAAGGTGCTGCTCATTTGCCGTACGCGTGAGCTGGTGGAGGACATCTCCACGCGGCTGCAGCGCGAGTTGAACGTCGCGGTGGCGCTGTTTCACGAGGAACTGACGCTGCTGCAGCGCGATCGCAACGCCGCCTACTTTTCCGAGGAGGAAGGGGCGCGCATTCTCATCTGTTCCGAGATCGGCAGCGAAGGGCGCAACTTTCAGTTCGCTCATCATCTCGTGCTCTTCGATCTGCCGGATGACCCGGAACTGCTGGAGCAGCGCATCGGCCGCCTCGACCGCATCGGCCAGACGGCCACCATCCAGATTCACGTGCCGTATCTGCGCGGGACCGCGTCGGAGGTGCTGGCGCGCTGGTATCACGAAGGCCTCAACTCCTTTGAAAAGAATCCGCACGGCGCAAGCGAGATCGTCCGCGCGCTGGAAAAAGACCTGTCCGCCCTGCGGCAGAAATTTTCCGCGGCGAAGCTGGAAAAGCTCATCGCGAAATCGCGCGATCTCAGTGGCAAGGTCGCGAAGAAACTGGAACACGGGCACGATCGGCTGCTGGAACTGAACTCGTGCAAGCCGGGCGTGGCGGAGGAATTGACGCGGCAGATCCGCAGCCTCGATGCGGACCAGAAGTTCGAGGAGTTTTTCATTCGGCTGCTCGATCACTTTGGCGTGCAGGTGGAAGACCACGGCACGCGCAGTTACATCCTGCGGCCGGGGCAGTTGATCACCGATGCCTTCCCGGCGGTGCCGGAGGAGGGGATGACGATCACGCTTGATCGCGCGCGGGCGCTGAGCCGCGAGGACCTGGGCTTTGTCAGCGGGGATCATCCGCTGGTCCGGGCGTCGCTCGATTTGCTGCTCGGCAGCGAGGCAGGCAATGCGTCCTTCGGCATGTGGAAGGGTGGGGGTGCGGAGGGGATGCTACTGGAGATTTACACCGTGGTGGAATGCATCGCCCCGCTGGCGCTGCACGCGGACCGTTTTCTGCCCGCCACGCCGATCCGCGTGGTCGTCGACCATGCGCTGGTCGATCACACCGACGACGAAGCGGTCGCCGCGGCCCAACTGGAGAAGGGCGACATCTTCCGCCTGCTCGATCGCGGTGCGGTGAAGAAGAAGCTGCTGCCCGCGATGCTCACGAAAGCGCAGGCGCTGGCCGCCGAGCGCGCGCAGCGCCTCATCGAATCCGCCAGCACCGCGATGAGCATCCAGTTGCGCAACGAGATCGAGCGCCTCGAGGACTTGCGGCAGATCAACGACCACGTGCGCCCGGAGGAAATCGCCGCGATCCGCCAGCAACAGACGGATTTGCAGACCGCGATCGCCGCCGCCCAGCCGCGCCTCGACGCGGTGCGCCTGATCTTCCGCGTGCCCGGCACGGCGTGATCGTTGCAGCCGGACAGGGCGTCGATGCTCATTGGAGTCGGCCCCGGTCCAACTTGACCGCTCTTACGGCACCGTCACCACGTGAAAGGAGTGCAAGAGCTCCTGGCCGGACGCATCCTTCAGCGAGACGATCACCGTTTCGTCGGCGGGTTGGGCGGGTGGTTTCCACTCCACCCGGCCATCCTTGCTGATCGTGAGGCCCGACGGCCCGGCCTGAAGCGCGTAGGTGATGCTCCCGGCGTGGGAGGCTACTTCGAGCTGGTAGTGGTAGGATGCGGAGACCTTGCCCAAGGGTGGAAAGGACGTGACGTAGAGGTAGTCGATGCCCTTTTCGTCGAGCAACTGGCGGATGTTGAAAGCGCGCGCGACAATCTTGTCGTTCGTGGGCGGGATGGTGAGGAAGAGATTGAGCTGCGGGAAAAAGTGATAGCGCTTGTCGAGGGTGAGTGGATCGGTGGAGCGCCCCGGCTCTTTTTTCCCGGCCTGCATTTCCGGGAAGCCGCCCGGCGTCAGCAGCAGCGGCTGACTCGCCCCGGTCCAATAGATGCCGATCGCGCCGGCATTTTTCTTTTTGTTCCGGTCGCCATTGCCGGACTCGTAGGGCACGCCGAGGAAATACATGGGATGGTAGGAGGGAAGATAAGTGACGCCATGGGCCAGTTGCCCTGGCTCTTGAGCACGGGCACGTACTTGTTGGTGTAGATGCCCGTTTCCGAGGTGAAGATTTGCGATCCGTCGGCGTTGGGGACGAGGATGCCGCTGGAGACGTGTTCGTAGGTCTGGTGAAACTCCCCGTCGCGGAAATTCAGGATGGTAAAACCGCTCGGCGACAGGCCCTGGCGGTAAATGGCAAACGTCCGCCCATCCGCACTGGCGCGAGCGATGGGCTGCGAACTGAACAAGTTCCCGGCGATGCTCCGATCGGCGACGTTCGCGACGGACATGCTCTCCGCATCGAAGGCGGCGATGCTGAAATTATGCGCGTCGGATTCCGCGGAAATGACCAAAGCCAGGCCGGGAGAGGACCGGCCCATGGTGACGCTCCTCACATCGCCCAGAGGATTGGTGATCGTTTTTTCCCGTTGCAGTGTCTCGATGGAAAACCGCTCGATGACATTGCTGCCCGGGCACACCGCGAGGACGTAGCGGGAACCGCCGGCGATCACCGCGTCGTCGTCGCCGACGTTGATATAGCCACGGATCTTGAGCTGGAGGACATCGAAGACGGCGATCTGTTTCGTCTCCTTCATGTAGAGCAGTAGGGAGCGGCCATCCTGCGCGGCGACGACTTCGCTGATCGCACGCGGGAGGGGGATTTCGCGGGTGTCGTTCAGGTCGACATGGCCATCCACGGTGGGTGGGGGAGGAACGATTTCATGCGGGGCCGCGGGGCTGGTGTTGGCCGGAGTCGAAGAGGTGGCGACGCGGGAGGTGGGGCGGGATACGGAAGCGTTCATCAGCGTGTTGAGCGTCTTCTCCTCGGAGGAAAACTCCTTCCCGTCCGCGAGCTTCACGACCACTTGGTAAGCGACATCGGGGAGATCGACGCCGGGCGCCCGGATCTCGATCCGGCTCGCCTTCCGCGCATCCACGCTCACCGTGGCGCCCCCGATCTCGACGGGCCAGGCCGCCAGCTCGGGCAGCGGGCCGGCGGGGGTTCCATCGGCTTGGAAATCGGGGCCCTTGTCGGCGCGCTTCAGCTCGTGAATCTCCCGGAGCGGCTTCGGCTTCCCGGCGATGGTGATATCGCGATCCACCAGGGTGCCCTCCATCTTTCCGCTCTCGAAATCCAGCGTGATCTGCAACTTCACCTTGGCCGCATTCGTGTTTTCCGCGATGGGGATGAAGGGCGCGCGGAAGCTGCCGTTGCTTTTCTTTTCGAGGTCCAGGCTCTGCGGCTTGCCATTGCGGCGGAGGCGCAGGGTGACCTTCGGCTCCCCCGCCGGGGGCGTGAGCCAATCGACCGAGACGGTGAATTCCACCGGTTGGGAGGGATGCTGGGCATCCATCTTCGAGGCCTCGACCGTGATGACCGGATCGGTCATGGCGCTACTGAGAGGCGAGACCGGGAGCGCGAAGTTGATGCCGCTGGCGACGACTCCCGAAGCGACGATGCCCACGACATTCCCATTCGGGTCCAGCACGGGGCCGCCGGAGTTGCCGGGATTGACCTGCGCGTCGAATTGAATGACATCGAGCTCGTCTTTCTTTTTCCGCAGCGCGGAGACGCGGCCGACATTGACGCTGATGGACGGATACGATTTCGCATCCACGGCGAGAGCGCTGCCGAAGGGATACCCAAAGGCGTAGAGCTGCTCAGTTTCAAATAGGGCGCCGACGTCGCCCAGCTTCAACACGGGCACTTTCCGGTCGAGCACCACTTTCAAGACGGCGAGATCGTCGTTCAGCCGGCGGACGATCCTGGCCGGATAGCGCTTTTCGTCTTTGCCGGAGGGGGAGAGCACGATGGCGATGGATCCATCCCGGGCGCCTTCGATGACATGTTTGCAGGTCACAAAGAGGCCCGTCTCCGAGACGCAGAAGGCGGTGCCGGAACCCTCGCTGGTGAGGACCAATCCGGTGGCGGCCTTGGCGGCGGCCACTTGATCCTGCGTCAATTCCGCCTGAAGCGGCGACCGGGTGAGGAAGAGGAATGCGGCGAGGAGGAGCGCGACGGGGCGCAGGGGGGTACGGGACAGGAGGGGCAGGACATTCATCGGTGTTGGCTGGGGCTGAAGAGCGTCGAGGATCGACCCGGAGACGGCGACGGATGAACCACCTCTCCGAGAGGCTGCCTGGATGCGCCCGATATGCTAGCGGGTCTGACGCTACAGCAATCCCAAATGCGCCGCCCCGCTCATCGCCCGCTGCGCGGGTGGGCGGCGCTCTCCGCGGCGGACCCTACAGCTTCTTGATGAAGATGTTCTTGAACTGCACGGGGTCGTTGTGGCCGGCGAAGCCGAAGAAGCCGCTGGTGCGATCCTTGCCGGGGTGCTTGCTGTGGGCCATGACATTTTCCATGTCCACCTTGCTCAAGTCGGCGTCGAGGATCACGGTGCCGTTGAGCTCCACCTTGATCGTCGAGCCCTTGACGGTGACTTCCTCGAAATTCCATTCGCCGATCGGGTGCTGATAGCCCCGCGCGGCGGCGACCATGCCGTAAGCGCTGCCGTGCGCCTGGCGCGGGTCGATGGGCTGCGGCTTGCCCACGATCTTTTCCTTGTTCACCTCGTAATTGTCGTCGAGCACCTGGCACTCGCACATGCCGTCGTAGGCGGTGTTGCCGGTGCCGGGGTAGCGAATGGCGAGACCGTTGTTACCGCCCGGCGGGAGCTTGAATTCCACGCGCGCCACGAAGTCGCTCAGCTCGGTATTCCAGTAGGGCGTGCCGCCTTTCTTTTCCTGCCAGACCATGGCGCCGTCTTCGATCTTGACCATGTCCGTGGGACCTTCTCCGTTGTTCGCCGTCCAGCCGTCGAGATCCTTGCCATTGAAGATGCTCTGGAAACCTTCGCCGCCTTTGCCGGCGAGAATCTTGTCGGCTTCCTCACTGCCGATTTCGCGGACGAAAAGATTGCGCCAGCGGATCTCGCTGCCGTGGGTCTGGAGCTGGATCGGACCGCGCGGCAGGATCGGCAGGCGCTGGTCGGCGGGCTTCTTCTTGTCGAAATAGTTTTCGAGAATGGCGTGATCGACGACGAGCTGGTCATTCAGCCACACCGTCACGCGGCTGCCGACCATGAGGATGCGGAAATGGTTCCATTCGCCGAGCGGCTTGTCGGCGTGCACGAGCGGATCCTTGCCGGGCGAACCCTTTTCGTTGTTCCACAGTGCGCCGGAACCTTTGTCCTGGCCGAGCCCGCGCGGATCGCCCTCCGTGGTGTCCCAAATCTGCACCTGCGGCACGCCGCGCAGATAGATGCCGCTATCGCCCTTCGGCAGCATCTTGTAATCGACAAGCAATTCGATGTCGCCATAGCTCTGGTCCGTCGAGAGATAGAGACCCTTGCCGTCGTTGACGATCTCGTTGCCTTCCACCTTCCAGTGCGCGTTGATGTGCTGCTCGCCTTTCTGGTTCACGATCGGCCCGCCCTCGATCGATTGCTTTTTGTATTCCGCCTGGTCCTCGGGTTTCAGAGCGAGAAAGAGGCGCGGGTCCGTGGTGCCCCAGCCATACCAGCCGGAGAGGTCTTTGCCGTTGAAGAGAGACTTGAAGCCGGGCGGCGGCGCATCCTGGGCGAGGCCGGCAGAGGGCAGGCCGCCGAAAGAAAGCGCGGCAAGGGCGATGGTGGAAAGCAGCCAGGGCTGGATTCGGGAGGTGATCATGGATGGAATAAGACGGGAGAGATGAGGTGAAAGCCGCCCATGGGCAGGCCATCGCGACAATCATCGTAAACGTGGATTATTAGCAACTCATTTAACGAAAGAGACGAATTTGCGCTTTCGCGGCAGGGGAGGCGGCGGGACGCAAAATGGTAGAGCGGGCATCCCACTTGCCGAGCCCAACCTCAAGGCTGCGTGAAATTTTTTCGGGCCTTGTGGGACCTTGTGCAGGCTTGTGGGACCTTGTGCAGGCTTGTGGGACCTTGTTTGGTCCTGTGGCCGCACACGTCCACCCGACTTGCTGACCGCGTGCCGAGACCCTTACGATGGGGGTATTTGTGATGAGATCGTTCATGACTGGGATCGCCTCGTAAACACCGCGGCGATTTTGGCGCGTCTATCTTCGTTGGGCAAAAGCCACCCGTCACTGCTGCCCTCCTTGAGATCCGCACGCACGATGGGGTATTCTCTGGAAAATGTCAAGTGGAAAGTGCCGGGCGGCCTCCGGGGCGTTCCCCCGAGCTCGCGCATCGACATGGCCGCCCATGGTGCCCTGCCTTGGCGGGTGCCGGAAGCGCCACCCACGCTCCCCGCCGAAATGGCACGGGCGGCGCCGATCATGGCGCCGCCCATGCGGGTTTCGTGGATGGTGGGAGGGGATCAGGAGAGCCGGAAACCGGTGCGGATACTCGCCAGGAGTTTGGGGCCCATGCCCTTCACGCGAAGGAGAGCGTCGAAAGACTCATACGGACGCCCGGCGACGATCGCCTTGGCGAGCGTTCGGGAAACTCCCTTCACTCCGGCCAGTTCGTCCACCGACGCCGTGTTGACCGAAGCGGTTTGCCCGGAGGGAGCCGTTTTTGAACCTTTGGCACCTTTTTTTCGCTTTCGAAGTGGGTTTGGCGGCCACGGGGGCGGGGGCGGTGACGACCGCCGGGGCGACAGCGACCTTCGGGGGCCGCGGCGACTGCCGGGGCGGCCTTCACCGCCGGTTTGGCGATCCGGGCCGGGGCCACAGGCGCGACGGGTCCGGCTTCGGCTTCCGGCGGCGCGGCCGGCGCGGGACTTTCGACCTGGAAGGGCGTGGCGAAATTGCGGAAGTCGCGCGTCACGAAGCCGAGCGGCGTCCATTCGCGGAGCATCAACACGAGCTGCCACGAACCCGGCGGCGGGGCGACAAAGGGCAGATCGAATGACGCCTCGGCCACGAAACGGTTGCCGCCGAAGCCGTCGAAGGCGCCGCCGCTCAGCGGGAAGCCCTGGAAGGCGCCGCCGGCATACTCGAAGGGGAGGGCCCAAAGTTCCAGCGCGAGGGTGCCGCTGACATTCGATGCGAATCGCGGATTCTCGACACGATCGACTTCGATCCGCACGCGATCATGCTCGACGCGATACGCGACCGTGCCCCCCGAGCCGCGGCTGGAAGAGATATTCCCGGCGCGGATAAACGGCGAAGTCCTGCACTTCTTCACCCGATAGCGCGGATCGTGCGACGAGGGCGAGCACGAGAATATGCTCCGCGCTGCCCGCCGGCGGGGTGGCGAGGGCCTCGACCGCGAAGCATTCGGCGTCGTCGGCGATCTCGCCGATCGGCGGCAGCGGCGCTTCGGCGATACAATGCCCGGCGATGGAACCCCGCGCCGACGGGAGCCTGCGGGCAGGCCCAGAGCTGCAACGACCAGGCACGATCGTGCGCGGCCTCGTCGAGGACGGTGAACATGGCGTGTAAACGGACCGAATCGCCGCCAAAACGGTAGCCGTGATTGGCCCCGAGCCGGGCCAGGGCCGGTCCCGAGGTGTGAACAGGGAGGACTGAGGGTAGAGGATTCATAGGGACCCGAACTAAAAAAGAAACCGTTCAGGTCGTCACACGAAAAGAATTCATGGTCTCACCGGCACGTTGAATTCTACTAATAGTGTCCCGGCCGCTAGCCGTACACTGTCCGTTGTATACGGTGGCCTGAGTAGTGAATGACGTGTCGTGGCGGCGCTAGAAGGTCTCCGCATATTCCGCGAGGCAATCCTGCTCAAACCGCGTCCTGGCGAATTTGCCGCGATACTGGTAGCGCGCTCGTCGTAGATCATCCCGTTCCAACCGGGATATTTCCAGGGAGACGTGCCGAGGTAGAGCCCGTGCGCAGCGAGTTGTGCGAGAATCTGGCGGGTAGGTCGCCAAGTTGTATTCCCCGATTTTGGTAGGCGGCGAGGGAGTGGAGAAAAGGTCGTCGGACATTGTAGCCCGAAGTCAGCGTAGCCTTGCCTAAATCGAAGGCAATCACACCGTGTGAGCGAAAGAGTTTGGAGAGGCGACGGTCGCGCACCGGCCTCTCTGTAATCCCAATCCGCGCAACCCACGAGGCCGGCGCAGTTGGCGGCGCGACTGAGGTCGCGCAAGGGCAATCAGTGGCACCGCGGGGAACTATTGGCCGTGTTCAGCGAAGTCTATTCCCAAGGTTTTTACAGTTTCGAAACTTGCTCCTCGACAGAATCTTCAATAAGCTGTTGAAAGGCTTCCTATGCTGGAACCGGAATTGCAAGCAGCTCGCAAGGAAATAGTGTCAGATGGCTACGATATGTCCTTTGGAGAGTCATCAATCTATACAGGGACCAAGAACTTCAAATTAACCCTGCTTTCCAAAGGCTCTTTCGATGGGATCTATCTCGAAAAACCAGCTTCATTGAGTCACTACTGCTAGGAATTCCGGTGCCTCCTATATTCGTCTATCAAAATAAGGACGGGGTGTGGGAACTGATCGATGGATTGCAGCGTATCTCCACTATATTGGAGTTTATCGGAATACTCCCCAAGCCTGACGGTACTCTCAATCCGCCTTCGATTCTAACAGGAACCCGATCGCTCCCTAGTTTAGCAGACAAAAGATGGGAGCCTTCTGCGGAAGGTTGCAAATGACGGAATCGGTCGCGCGCTACAAATAGAACTCAAGAGAGCTCGCATAAGGGTAGAAATTTTGAAGCAAGAAAGCCATCCGGAAGCAAAATACGAACTCTTCCAGCGGCTAAACTCGGGGGGGAAAAAGTCTCACTCATCAAGAATCGCGGAACTGCATTGCTGTGATGTTGAATCCGGCGTTACACGAATGGATATTGGCTCGGTCGGCGAACTCTGAGTTCCTCAGAACTATAGACCAAACTGAATCAGCCCTTGAACAGGGCATGGCGATGGAGCTTGTATTGCGCTTCGTAGCTTTTCGCAATCGACCTTATACCTCGGGTCTGGACGTCCATGAATACTTGGACCAGTCATTGATTCATCTTGCCACAGATCAGCCGTTCGACCTTGCTGCAGAGCAAGACATTTTCGATCAAACATTTCACCTTCTCGACCAGGTACTCGGGGAGAAACTCATTCAAACGATGGGATGGGCTGCATTTCACCGGCAAGTTTCTAATGTCTGTTTTTGAGGTTCTTGCAATAGGGCTTTCTCGGAGCGTTGTGCAGGTTTCCCAAATGCAACACGCCGATTGCGCTGCTTTCATCACAACTCGCGCTCAATCTCTGTGGCAGGATGAAATATTCCAGAATAATTCCGGCGCAGGCGTGCGAGGAACGCAACGGCTCACCAACTTACTACCTTTGGCCTCAAAATTATTTCACGCCATGAAGATCCGAACGGACTCGCAACTTCATGATCTTTTAGACTATGAATGGGCTTGGCGTCTCAAAGAAATCGCCGATATGAAGGTGTCGATATCGACCACCGCCATGCCTAGGCAACGGAGTGTGGTTCGCTCCGCGATTCCAATCGCATATGCACACTGGGAGGGGTTTTGTAAAAGTAGCCTCTGAGGCATATCTCAATTACATTCAGTTTCAGAACTTACGGTTTAGAGAGTTAAAGACATGTTTTATTGTCTTGGGATGCAAGAAACACGTATCAAGATTGGTGGATTCGGGTCGCTCATCGATGACTATTGAAGCGGTAACTTTCTTAAGGGCAAATATGAATGATTTCGCCGCGTTCAGCCTCGCATCAGCAATAGATACGGAATCAAACTTGAGTTCCGCAGTCTTTGAAAACGTTGCGACATCAATCGGTATCGACACTACCCCATACCAGACCAAATATAAATACATCGATATCAATCTAGTGGAGGCTCGCAATAAAGTCGCCCACGGCGAAATTCACGGAATAAAGCCTGAGGATTGTCGTTCTCTATGCGATCACGTTATTGATTTAATACGTCGTTTCAAAACGGATATCCAAAACGCCGTTGCATTACGGCGATATCGAAACTAAGCGAGAAACCTGCCATCGTGTGCAGGTGGTTTAAGGAGTAGCCTCCCGGCGCGTCTATTCTCAGTAATTCGCCGGAAATTGAGCGGGAGAGTTTGCGGGGTTGGGCGTGTCCGGTGGCGGTTGCGCGCTGGCGTCGGCGGAGCCCCAGCTGGTGCAGCCGGAGAGGGACAGCAGGGCGAAGGAGGTGACCATGCCGACGAACAGAAAGCGGAGGATGGGCGGTTTCATGGCTGGGTGGGATCGTAGGCCAGCAGGTCGGCGAGGATGGCGCGGCGGTGGCGGATGGCGAGGGGAGTAGTGGGCTTCGTCTGCGAGGTAGCGGGGGTTCGCAATTCGGGAGTTGGGCGACCATTTCCTCGGCGAGTTGCCAGGCGAAATTACGGTCGAGCTTGCCGTGCCAGAGGCGGACGGGGATGCGCACTTCCGAGAGCGGGAAGCCCCAGGGCTGGGCGTAGACCGAGCCGTCGCCGTAGAGGCCGTCGGCGCCCGACGCGCCAGGACTCGCGGTAGTTGGTGAAGCAGGACTCGAAGATGTGGTGATCGCCCAGCGTTTCGGCCTCGGGCGTGGGCAGGGTGCGCAGCATCCAGGGGCGCAGCCAGAGCGGTGGGCGCAGTCGCGCCATGGGGCGCGCGGCGCGGAAGAGCCAGCGCAGGACGATGGGGCGGGTGCGATGGGTGTGCAGCAGCCATTGATAGGCGGGATTGAGGGTGGCGCGTGTCTTCCCGATCCGCCAGCGGCGGCGCGCTGCACACGACGGAGACGACGGGAATGCGTTCGGGCAATCCCCAGGCGGCGGCGAGCGCGTAGGGGGCCGCCGCCGGAGACTCCGAGGACGCGAAATTCGTCGAGACCGAGGGCGTCCGCCAATTCGCCGAGGAGTTGCGGCCATTCCGCCAGGGTGCGGCCGGGTTGGGCGGGGGGAAAAAGCCGACGCCGGGCCGGTCGGGGGAAATGATGCGGGCGCCGAGTTCGCAGGCGTACTCGTGCAGGAGGCCGCCTTGCAGGCGGGAGGCCGGCCAGCCGTGGCAAAAGAGGACGGGGACGCCGTGCGGATCGCCGTATTCCGCGATGGCGAGCCGGTGGCCGCGCGGCAGGTCGATGATCCGTGGAGTAGCGGGAGGGGAGTTCGACGGTGGCGGGCACGCTGTGACGAAACACAATGCGCTGTGAACGACAAGCGGAGTTGTGGTTTTACGCCGTCATCCTGAGCGGAGTGTAACGAAGTCGAAGAACCTCGTCGCTTTCCCAAAGATCATCGCTGGTTATTTCAACGGGGTCCTTCGACTCCGTTACACTCCGCTCAGGATAACATAGAGAGGCGGATGACCCGCGCCGACCTTACCGGTAGGTCGCGGTGTGCGATCGACGCCGGCGCCGTTCGAAGATTCGGCGCGAGCGCCGGGGTTCATGCCGCGACCGCCGTCGCCGGACTGGTGCGGAGGTACGGGCGGGGTGCCCGCGCAGGCGCTGAAGGCGAGGGAGGCGGCGAGGAGGAGGAGGCTGAGTATTTTCATGATGAAGACGGTTCGCCCCACCCCGTGTCGACGGCTCTGCCGGACGACCCCGAGGAAAAGGTCATGGCGATGAACGGCAGGCCTCGGCGGGATGATCCTCGGAGAACCCGCCGGCCGGTTCTCCCGCTTGCGGTGGGCGGCAAACGCTGCTTTTCTTCCGCTCCCATTTCCTCCATCGCCATGAAATTCCCCGCTGCTCGTTCCCTCTGTCTTCGCCGTTGTCCTCCCGCTGGCGCCGCTCACCGCCGCCGAAGAAGGCCACGGCAGCGGCGCTTCCTCCGAGGGGGGTTGCGCCGGCTTCCGAGGAAGGGCAGAACGCGATCAAGTCGTTTACGTTCGATCCGGGCTTGAAGTGCGATCTCTGGGCCGCCGAGCCGCTGCTCGCGAATCCGGTGTGCTTCACCGAGGATGAAAAGGGGCACTGGTATATCGGCGAGACGTTTCCGGCAGGAAAAGGGCATCGAGGACGGACCGCGGGCACGCCGAGTGGCGCGATGAGGACATTGCCTCGAAATCGCTGGAGGACCGGCTGGCCTACATGCACAAGCACGTGCCGGACACCGCGCAGTTCGCCGAGAAATTCGCCAAGTACGAAGACCGCATTCGCCGGCTGGAGGACACCACGGGCCGAACAAGTCGACGATCTTCGCCGATGGCTTTCGCGATGCGCTCGACGGCACCGGCGCGGGCATCATCGCGCGCGGCAATGAAATCTGGTACAACCTGCATCCCGAATCTCTGGCACTTCCGCGACACGAAGGGCGAGGGCGAGGCCGATGTGAAGGAGAAGCTGCTCACCGGCTTCGGCATCAAGTTCGCGCTGCGCGGGCATGACATGCACGGGCTGCGCTTCGGCCCGGATGGAAAGCTGTATTTCTCGATCGGCGACCGGGCGTTGCACGTGACGACGAAGGAAGGCCAGGACATCGCGCAAACCGAGAGCGGGTCGATCATGCGCTGCAATCCGGACGGCACGGAGTTCGAGATTTTCACCACCGGCGTCCGCAATCCGCAGGAGCTCGCCTTCGATGAGCACGGCAATCTCTTCACGGGCGACAACAACTCCGACGCCGGCGACAAGGTGCGCTTCACCTATCTGGTCGAGGGCGGCGATTGCGGCTGGCGCATGGCTTTCCAATATCTGCCGGATCGCGGGCCGTGGATGCGAGAGCGTCCGTGGGACGAAGTGATCGCGCCGAGCGTGCGCTACATCGTGCCGTGCGTGGCCAATATCGGCAACGGGCCGAGCGGGCTCACCTACAATCCCGGCACGGGCCTCGCGCCGAAGTACTACGGCAATTTCTATCTCAGCGATTTCCGCGGCGGCGCGGCGGCCAGCGTGGTGCATGAGATTCACACCGAGCCGAAGGGCGCCTTCTTCACCGCGACGCATCGCGATTGGCTGAAGGGTATGCTCACGACCGACGTGGAATTTGGCAATGACGGCGCGCTCTATGTGCTCGATTGGGTGGCGAGCTGGGGCGGGGTGGGGAAGGGGCGCATGTACAAGTTCACCGATCCGGCCAATGCCAACACGGCGCTGCAAAAGGAAACGGAGAAGCTGATTTTTCGACGGCATGACGCAGCGCTCCGAAGCCGAGCTGGCGACGTTGCTCTCCCACGCCGATTTGCGCGTGCGCCAGGCGGCGCAGTTCGAGCTGGCGACCTCGCGGGGCGGGTTCCATCCCGATTTTCGCGGCGCTCGCCGCGGATACGAAGGCGGCCAATCCATTGGCGCGGTTGCACGCCATCTGGGGGCTCGGCCAGCTCGCGAAGAATGCGGGGGGCGCTCGATGCGTTGCCCGCGTTGCTCGGTGATGCCGATGCCGAGGTGCGCGCGCAGGCGGCCCACGTGCTGGGCGATCACAAGGTGAACACGGTGTCGGCCAGGTTCGTGGAGATGCTCAAGGACAAAGAAAACCGCGTGCGCTTCTTCGCGGCGATGGGAATCAGCAAGCTCGGCGACAAGAATGCTTTCGAGCCGCTCTGCGCGATGCTGGTGGAGACGATGACAAGGATCTCGATCCTGCGCCATGGCGGCGTGATGGGCCTCATCGCCTGCGGCACGGCGGAGCAGATCGCGGCCAAGGTGCACGATCCTTCGCTCGCCTTGCGGGGCGACGCCGTGGTGGCGTTGCGCCGCTTGCAAAGTCCCCTCGTCGCGGAGTTCCTCAAGGACGCGGATGAATCCGTCGTGCTCGAAGCGGCGCGCGCCATTCATGATGTGCCGATCGACGCGGCGATGCCCGCGCTGGCGGCATTGACGGCGAATGCCGCGATCAAGAATCCGAATATCCTGAATCGCGCGGTGAATGCCCACTACCGGCTCGGCAAAGCGGAAGACGCGAAAGCGCTGGCCGCTCTCGCCGCGGACACGCAGATGCCGGAGAGCGCCCGCAGAGGCGCTGACCAGTTGGGCGCATCCCGACGCGAAGGACCGGCTGCTCAATCAATGGCGGCCCCTCGCCGACCGCGGCGACACCGATGCCTCCGCGGCGATCACGGCTTCGGCCTCCGAGTTGTTCAAGGACGCTCCGGCTTCGATCCAGGAAACCCTCGCCAAGCTGGCGGGCAAGCTCTCGCTCAAGAATGCCGGCGAGCCCCTGGCTTTGCTCGCGTTTAACGACAAGGCCAGCGCCGCCGCGCGGGCCGAGGCCATCAAGGCGCTGACCACCCTCAAGGATTCGCACCTCGGCGATGTCGCCCGGCGCGCCATCAAGGACGGCAACACGCAGGTGCGCAGCGAGGGCCTGCAGGCGCTCGCTGTGGCCGATCCCGCGGCCGCGGTGACGGCTATCGCGGAAGTGCTCGAGAAGGGCAGCAAGGCCGAAAAACAGGGCGCCCTCGCAGCCTTGATTCCCATTCAAAACCCCGAGGCGATCGCGCTGCTTTCCGCCCAACTGGACAAGCTCCTCGCGCAGCAGCTCCCCGCGGAGATTCAGCTCGACGTGATCGACGCGGCCATCGCGCACGATAATGCCGAGCTCAAGAACAAGCTCGCCCAGTACGAAGCCGCGCTGCCGGCGAGCGATCCGCTCGCCAAGTGGCGCGTGGCCCTGGCCGGCGGCAGTGTCGAGCGCGGCCGCAAGGTCTTCCGGGAAAAAGGAAGCGACGCAGTGCCTGCGCTGCCACAAGTGCGAGACCGGGGACAGCGTGGTCGGCCCCGACCTCACGCACGTCGCCTCGCGGAAGAATCGCGAATACATCCTCGAATCCATCGTCTTCCCCGACAAGCAAATCGCCGAGGGCTTCGAGATCGCGGTGCTGACGCTCAACGACGGCAACGTCGTCGCCCGGCCCGCCTCGCCGCGCACAGCGACAAGGAATTGAAAATCGAGACGATGGACGCGCAGGGCAAGCCGCAGGGTCGTGACCGTGGCGGTATCGCAGATCAAGGACCGCCAGCGCGCCCCTTCGCCCATGCCGCCGAACTTGATGGACTTCCTGTCGAAGTCGGAGTTGCGCGACCTGGTCGAGTATCTCGCCTCGCGGAAGTAAGCGAATTTAGCGCGTGGGGGACACGCACCCTGTATCGTGCGGAACTTTCCGGCGCAGTGCGCCAGAGAGTTGCGCCGGTAGGGGATGGCGCGCCGCGCCGTCCTCGCAAAGGACAGACCTTTTTTCCACGCCAGAGGCGTCAAAAGCGTCGTAGCTCCGGGTCGAGCGAGTCCGCGAGCGAACACCCGGGGTTTCGTGGAAAACAGCGGGTTCCAACCGTCCCGGCCTCCTGGCCGCATCCTCCGTCAACCCGCAGCAGAGATGCGGCTGGCGCCGGGACGGTTGGAATGCGCGTGGGTGGGGATGGTACCCCCGGGTGGTCGCTCGCGGACTCGCTCGACCCGGGGCTACTGGGCTTTTAACGCCTTCGGCGTAGAAGACAGCTGCAGTTTTTCCGGAGGAACCGAAGATTACTAATGCGAATCCAAGCTCAACCCGATAAACCACGTCCTTTTGTTACCGGACGGTTCGGCGGCCGTCGTGACGCGAAATTGGTAGGGATAGGGGCGCCAGGGCGACCGGGCAGAAGGCTTTGAATTCTTTGGATTGCAGGTCGTCCACGCGTTCCACGCGGCCGTGCTCGCGATCCTTGGAGAAGAGATAACGGCCGTCGCGGATGGTTTCGGGACTGAAACTCAACTCGAGATCCTGCGCCTCGTGCCGGGCATTGACGACGAACCGGCTGTCCCGGCGGCTGCAGCGCTCAATGAGCGGCCAGTCGGCCAGTTGCTTGGGGCTGCGGTCGACGGCTTTGCCCGAGTCGTCCATCCAATCCACGAGAATGACACCTGGTTTCGGAATCGTCATAGAGCCTTGTCCTTTTCCTGCGGCGCATCGCCGCGTTTGTCTTCGACCTGCCGTTGGCGGGAAGTAGTGATGCGGGCACTCTACTCCACATTGCGAAGGAAAGCATGCACAATGGTGCAATTCGCTCGCGCGGCGTACGCCGTTTCCGCGGTAGGGACGGCGCGCCGCGCCGTCCTCGCAAACGCGAGCCTCTGGAAAGCAGAGCGATTCCACTTCTCGCAACTCTCACTCGAGGACGCCGACGGCGCGGCGTCCCTACCGCGCAATGTGCCGGACACGCTTTTTTGAAAATTGCGGACACGGCTAGGGAGGGGACGTGGAAGACGACGCGGTCGGCGGAGCTGGCAGAGTGCTGAGGAGGGCTTGCAACTCGGGTTGGCTGGCGTTGAGTTCGCAGGCGAGTTGCGCGAATTGCCGCAGGTCGGCGGCGGGCACCGAACCGGTTTTCGCACTGGCGATGATGGCGTCGGCGATCCGGTGCGCGCCGTAGGGCGAGAGAGGGCCGACGGATCGCAGGTGCTGGCGGGCTTCATCCAACTGGCCGCGCCGGACGAGCAGGGCGATGAGATTGATGCGCGGGGGAATCAAGCTGGGATCGAGGGCCACGGCGCTCGCGAATTCCACCCGCGCTTCGTCTTCGCGATGCAGGGCCAGGAGAGCGGAGCCGCGATTGTTGTGCGGTGCGGGGTCGGCGAGATTGATTTTCTCCGCGGCGAAATATTCGCGCTCGGCGGCGGCGATGTCGCCCTGTCCGAAGAGGGAGTTCGCCAGATTGTAGCGGCTCTGGAAGTAGTGGGGCCGGATGCGGATCGAGCGGCGATAGGCGTCGATGGCTTCGGCGGGCTGTTGATCGCCGATATAGACGTTGCCGAGATTGTACCAGCCGAGCCAGGCGTCGGGATTCTGCGCGACGACATAGGACCAGAGGCTGCGCGGATTTTCGAAATGGGCGAAGTGGGCGGATGCCAGGGCGGCGACGCCGACGACGGCCAGGCCGCCGACGGCCTGGGGATAGGCAGCCAGCCGTGGCCAATGCTGCGCCAGTCGCTGCAGTCCGGCCACGATGGCGACGAGAATGCCGGGGAGGGCGTGGTATTGCCAGTGATCGGCGACGAGCGAGAAGGCGAAGTAATTGGTATCGAAGATGCCGAGCAACGGCAGGAGCATGAGGGCGTAGTAGGCGATGCCCAAGGCGACCGGCGCGCCGATCCGCCGCCACCCGATGGCGCAGGCCAGGAGCAGCGCGACGAGCAGCAGGCCGGGGAGCATCGTGTGCGCGGCGGCCGTGGTATCGACCCAGCCCCGATACATCGGCGTGAGATTCACGGGGACGAGCGCTTTGCCGAGGTAAAACCAGAAGGTGGCGCCGGCCATTTCCAGCCGTTGCCAGAGGCTGAGGGTGTTGAGCAGGGAATGGGCTTCGACCCGATTTTTCTCGAACCACATGGTCGTGACTCCGGCCGCCAGCCCGAGGGCGTAGAAGGGCACCAGGCGGAGCAGCAGGGCCCGCGCGCCTTTTTCCCGGCTGAAGACATAGATGACGCTGAGAAAGACGGGGAGAAAGACAGTGGACGTTTTACAGGCCAGGGCGGCGGCGAACCAGAGCAGCGAGAGGGCGTATTGCGCCCAGCGGCCATCGCGCGCGTGCCGGATGAAAGCGAGCAGCGCGAGGGCCATGAAGAAGAAGGACCAGGTATTCTTTTGCTCCGCCGCCCAGGCGAGAGTCTGGGCATTGACGGGGGTGGACGGCAAACAGGGCCGCGACCCACCACGCGCCGGGCAGGCGCCATTCGCGGGCGATCCGCCAGACGAGCACGGCATTGACGCTGTGCATGATCAGATTGACCAGATGATAGCCGAGCGGATGGACGCCCCAGAGCAACCATTGCACGCGGAGCAGCGACCAGAAGAGCGGGTAGTAGTTGGACGCCTCGGAAGTGAACCAGAAGGTGTGAAAGGCGTCGGCGCGGCCCAGCAGGGCATTTTGGGAAATGTAGATGGGGTCGTCGAAATCGAAGCCGCGCCCGATGCCGAAGCCGTAGACGAGAAAGGCCAGGGCGAAAAGGAGGAGTCCCTGGGTCTTTGCGTTCCAGTATTTCAGGGTGGGCTGCGGGTCCTCGATTTCAGACATGGGGAATAGATGAGGACTTCAGCAGTTACCTTGCCTGAGGGCAGGGGCGTTTGTGATGTCATCCTGAGCGGAGTGTAACGGAGTCGAAGGACCCCGCCGAATAACCAGCGATCATCGCTGGTCGAGCGGCGGGGTTTGCCCCACAGTCCCATAGGGCGTCTCGCAGACTCGGCTTTCGACTTCGTTACACTCCGCTCAGGATGACAGGCAAAGAGCAGGCATGTCTTTCCTGGTGGCATTTGGCGCACATGCAGTAATTTACTCCCGTGAAGTTCGAAACCTACCTGTTGCTCGCGATCGTGCTTTTTGGCGTCTGGAAGACGCATCGCAGCGTGCAGCGGAGCGAGACGGCGCAGGAGCGCGACTTCACGATGCGGGCTTCGATCTTTTCGTGGTTCGCGGGGTTCCTCGTGCTGGCGGCCTTCTTGATTTTGCCGTTGCGGGTGCTGGCGCTGTTGCTGGTGCCGATTGTTTTCGGGGGGATCAGCGTGGTGAAGTTTTTGCGCGATGCGCGGGCGCGGTTGCGGCGGGCGAACGAGGAACGCGTGGACATCGACCGGATGAAACGTGTTAATTAAGGCGCCTGATTTGTTGAACAATCCGTCTCTTCCCGCCCTCTCACTCCGCTGCCATGAAATTCCCGATTCGTTTCCCGCTCGCTGTCGTTCCTTTCGTGCTGGCGCTCGCCGTGCAGGGGCGAGCCGCCGATCCGGCGCCCGCGGACGATAAGGGGAAGACGAAGGAAACTGCGACCATGAACAAAGAAGAACTCCGCAAGAAACTGACCCCACAGCAATACCAGGTGGCCTGCGAAGGCAGCACCGAGCCGGCTTTTCACAATGCCTACTGGAACAACCACGAGCCGGGGATCTATGTGGATGTGATCAGCGGGGAGCCGCTGTTCGCCTCGACGGACAAGTTCGATTCCGGGACGGGCTGGCCGAGTTTCACGCAGTCGCTGAAGAAGGACGCGATCATGGAGAAGAAGGATGACAGCTATGGGATGATCCGCACGGAGGTGCGGTCTTCGAAGAGCGACGCGCACCTCGGGCATGTCTTCAACGACGGGCCGGCTCCCTCGGGAATGCGGGTACTGCATCAATTCGGCGTCGCTGCGGTTTATCCCCGTGGCGCAGTTGAAGGAGAAGGGATATGCGGAATACCTGCCGCTTTTTGAAAAGAAGGCGGAGAAGAAGTAGGGCGGCGCGTCTCCGGGCACGGTAAAGGGGGCAGCGTCCGGTTGCGCGGGGGTGTCGAATGTGTAAGAATACGGGCATGAAAACCAGCCGTTGGCTTGGTCTATTTTGCTGCTTGCTGCTGGGGGCGTTGACGTTGCGTGCCGGGGCTGCGGAATGGAATCTGGTGCGATTTGAGAGCCGGGAGTATGTGACGCTCGACAATATCGCGGAATTTTACGGTTTTCCGAAACCGCCACCAGTGGATTTGACCGGGCATTTTGCCCCGATTCCCGCGGCTCCCGCACCAGTTCCAACCACCGCAGTGGAGAAAAGCTCCGATGAGCCGTCGCCGATCAGCAGCCAGGATCCGCCGCCTGCGGTGGCACTTTCCAAGACGATCGCGCTGGATTCCGGCCAGGCCCAGCTTGAGGTGACCGTGGGATTGCGGGAAGCGCAGATCAATGGGGTGAAGCATTGGCTGGCCTTCCCGGTGGCGTTGCACGACGGGCAAGTGCTGGTCTCGCGACTGGACCTGAGCAGGATCATCGAGCCGAACCTGCGGCCGGAATTGATCGAAGGCATGACGCCCGTGACCACCGTGGTGCTCGACCCGGGGCACGGCGGCCACGATCGCGGGGCGATGTCGAAGTTTGGCTTTGAAAAGGATTTTGCCCTCGATGTGGCGCTGCGCGCCCGCAAGCTCCTGGAGAGCGAAGGGTACAAGGTGGTGATGACGCGGGCGACGGATGTGTTCATCCCGCTGGAGCAGCGGCCGGCCGTGGCGAATGCGATCCCGAATTCGATTTTCGTGAGCATTCATTTCAACTCCTCGAGCACGAATGCCGATGCGCGCGGCTTCGAGATTTTCTCGATCGCCCCGCGGGGGGCGCCCTCGACGAACGACTCCGGGCCGCGGGAGCGCGATCTGCGGGAAGAGCCGGGGAATGCCGTGGACATGCCGAGCGGAGCGCTGGCGGGGAGTGTCTTTCATGCCTTGCTCGGGCAAGTGCCGATGGTGGATCGCGGGGTGAAGCATGCGCGGTTTGCGGTGCTGCGTCTCTGCACCCAGCCGGCAGTCCTCATCGAGTGCGGTTTCGTGAGCAACAACGCGGAGAGCACCCTCATCAGCTCCTCGGCATGGCGGGCGCACGTGGCCGACGCGATCGTGGACGGCGTGGCAAATTACCGCGTGCTGGCGGAGAGGAAGACGCGTCCGAAGGTCATTGCCGATTACCGGCGGGCCGCGATCACGGGAGCGAACGTGCGGTAGACGGCCAGGCCCTGAAAGAATAGACATCCGGCGGCCAGCCGACTACCGAAAGGCGGAGAGACAAACTGTTTATCACGGTTTGCAATAATCCTTCTCCTTTCCTGAAATGCTCTGCTTTACTCGCCCCTCCATGTCCAAATTTCCTCCTGCCATCGCCCGTACGCTCGCCATCACGATGCTCGTCAGCGGCGCTTTTGCCGATACGGTGACCCTGAAAAATGGCGAGCATCTGGAGGGCAAGGTCACGAAGGAAACGGACAAAGAGGTGACCATCGAAGTGCAGGTTTCGGCGGGGATCGTGGACGAACGGATTTTGCCGAGGGCGGAGATCGTGAAGATCGACAAGATGTCGCCGGAGCTGGTGGCCTACCAGGCGCTCGCGCGGATCCAGCTCCAGCCCAATTCGTTACCCGCCCCGCAATACGATCAATATATCGCCGCCCTCGATGCCTATGTGCAGCAGTACCCGACCAGCCCCAGTGCGGGCGAGGTGAGGAAAACGCTGAACGCCTTTGTCGACGAGCAGAAACGCGTGGAAGGCGGGGCGGTGAAACTCAATGGCAGTTGGCTCACCAAAGAGCAGGTGGAGAAAGAGAAGGTGCAGATCAACGGGCAATTGACCTTCAATTACATGAAGGCCCAGAGCACCGCCGGGGAGTACGTGGACGCGCTCAATGCGTTTGCCGCGCTGGAAAAGACTTACCCCGGCGCTTCCGTGATGCCGGATGCGATCGAACTGGCGCGCAAGATCATTCCCGCCCTTCAGGCCGAACTGGAGCGGGCGATTCCGGAGCAGAAGGTGCTCGTGGCCCAGCGCGACAAGGGGGCGAAGAACGCCGATCCCGCGCAACGTGCACAGATCCAGGCGGCTGCGAAGCAGGAAGACGCGGCCGCAGAGGCGGCGGCGGCGGCGGCGGATGCCGGGAACCGCTGGGCGCCGATGATCAAAAACAATGCCAAGTGCCTGACGTCTCTCCAACTGCGGGCGGTGAAGGAGAAGACCCGGCTGGCGGCCTTGAAGCCCGCGGCGATGCGGCAATCGCTGCAGCTCGCGGAGAATGCCCGGCAAAGCCTGGCCAGCGGGAATACGGAAGCGGCCAACGTCGCGCTGAAAGAGGCCACGGCGCTGTGGAAGGACAACGAACTGGCCTTGCGGCTGGCCAAGCCCCCCGCCACCCCCGAAGCCGACGGTCATTGGCAGTGCCGCCCCGGATGTTCCGACCCTGATCGTGCCCACGCCCGCCGTGGTATCCGCGCCCGCAGCGACTCCGGGCCTGCCCACACCGGGACCGGCCACGCCGGCCAAGGTGACACCGGCGCCGACCCCGAAAGCGACCCCCGGGCCGGCTACGCCGCGCCCCTCGGCGGCGGCGGCCGAGACCGCGGCGGCGAGCGCTCCCGCGCAGAAAGAGGACGAGGATGACCGGCCCTTTTATATGAAGCTGCCCGGCGCGATCGCCATCGTGGTGGGTCTGGCGGTCATGCTTGCCGCGGCGAACATTTTCCTGAAGATGAAGAAGCGCAAGGCCGAGGAGGCCGAATAGCCTATGACCAGCAGCCGCCAAGCCCAAATCGACCGCCGCACCAGCGAGACCAAGATCCAGATCGATCTCGGCATCGACGGCAAAGGGCACAGCCAGATCGCGACCAAGATTCCCTTCTTCGATCACATGCTGACGCTCTTCTCGCGCCACAGCCTGTGCGATCTCACGGTGCAGGCGGATGGCGATATCGAGGTGGACCTGCACCACACGGTGGAGGACACCGGCATCGCGCTCGGCCAGGCGTTCACCAAGGCGCTGGGCGACAAGCGCGGCATCCGCCGCTACGGCTGGGCGTACCTGCCGATGGATGAGACGCTGGCGCGGGTCGTGATCGACTTCAGCGGGCGCCCCTTCCTGCACTACCGGGCGCCCGAAGGCGTCGCCTCGATCGGCGCGTTCTCGTTCACCTTGCTGGAGGAATTTCTGCGGGCCTTCAGCACGCACGCGGCCACGAATCTCCACGTGGAGATTCTTTACGGGCGCGACGCGCACCATATGTGCGAGGCGGTTTTCAAGGGCCTGGCGAAGGCCGTGGACCAGGCCTGCCAGATCGATGCGCGGGTGGAAGGCATTCCGAGCACCAAAGGGACACTTTAGGGAAGTTTGATTTAACGTGTTTGATGTTTGATTGTAGGGGCCGGGTGCTTAGTGCGTAGTTCTTAGTGCCCAGTCAGATGCCGCGCACCTCCTCCGTAATCCGCAATTCCACTTCCGAAATTCTTTCATGATCGCCCTGATCGACTATGGCTCCGGCAATATCCACAGCGTCATCAACGCGCTGCGGCGGGAGAGCGCCGACGTCGAATTGATCAGCGATCCGGCGCGTCTCGCGGAGGCGGATGCCGTGGTGCTGCCGGGGGTCGGAGCGTTCGGCGATTGCGTGCAGGGGCTCCAATCGCGCGGGCTCTGGGAGCCGATCGCGGAATGGCTGGCGACGGACAAGCCGTTCTTCGGGATTTGCGTGGGCTACCAGATGCTCTTCGATGAAAGCGAAGAGTCACCGGGGGTCCGCGGGTTCGGCTTTTTTCCGGGCAAGGTCAAACGCTTCAGTACGCCCGGCTTGAAGGTGCCCCAGATCGGCTGGAATCAACTGGACCTGCGGCCACACACCTTGTGGCGCGGGCTGCCGGCGCGGCCGCACGTCTATTTCGTGCACTCCTATTTTCCGGACCCGCGAGATGCCGGGGATGGCATTGCCTTTTCCACCTATGGCGAGACCTTCGCCGCCGGCGCGGCGCGAGGGCGCGTGGCGGGTGTGCAGTTTCACCCGGAAAAGAGCCAGGCCGTCGGGCTGGGCATCCTGCGCAATTTCATTGCCTCGGTCCCGGCGGGTGCGGCAGCGGGGCGGTGAGGCAGCGCGCGCGCCGCGCAGCGAATTTCTCGCGGGAAATTCGTGCGCGATTTGACGGGCGAGGCAATATAATGGCGTGAACGATCCGAAACCATCACCGGCGGAGGCTGGACTCGAAGTGCGCAGCTATTTTGTGCGCGGGCGCAACGCGCTCGTCACGCGGGCGGATTTTGGGGAGCTCTACGTCGACTACTACCTCCACCAGGGGCAGCACGGGTATCAGCACGAACCTTTTCACGACGAGCTGTTCAAGCAGGCGCTCGCGGCCCTCACGCTGCACTGCGCGAGCCGGCCCTGGAACGAATCCTCGGCGTGGACGATTCACCTGCGTGTGCCGCTGCTCAATCTATTCGTCGCCGGCGACAATCGCCTCGGCACGGTCGTCGGCCAGATTTTCACGGACAATGTAAAGGCCGATGCCCCGCAGATTTTCCTGGCGGATGTGGTGCGGGGCGGGAATACGCCGCAGCGCAGTGCCGTGGATTTCACCGGCAACGATGTCTTTCGCGCGGTCGAGCGCTACTACGCGCAGAGCGAGCAGCGCACGGGGCGCTTCTTCTCCTTCGGGCCGGAGGAATTCGTCTTCGTCTCCGCGCAGCCGCATTGCGATTTGCGCTGGCTGGAAGAACTCACCGTGGAGGACATCCAGGCGCTCGATCAATCGGAGCAGCTCAGCCTGCTGGAAAAGCGCTCCTATCGCTGGGAATGTGGCTGCACCCAGGAGCGCATGATGGCGGTGCTGGCCTCGGTGATGCGGTCCGACCCGGAGGGATTGTTCGGCGACGATTCGGTCGTGCGGATCAGTTGTCCGCGGTGTGGCGCGCGGCATAAGATCACGCGCGAGGCGCTGGAGGCCTACGTCGGAGCGGAAGAAGGTGGATAGCGGCGCGAACGATTTTGCGGAGCGCTTCGGCGGCGTGGCGCGGCTGTATGGCCGGGCCGGGCTGGAGCGTTTGCGCGTGGCGCGGGTGTGCATCGTGGGTGTGGGCGGCGTGGGGTCGTGGGTGGTGGAAGCACTGGCGCGCTCCGGCATCGGAGCGCTGACTTTGATCGATCTGGACGACGTC
Organism: Chthoniobacter sp.; assembly: GCA_037200205.1. GTDB lineage: Bacteria > Verrucomicrobiota > Verrucomicrobiia > Chthoniobacterales > Chthoniobacteraceae > Chthoniobacter. Next base: position 261,217 of record JBBCHV010000028.1, on the reverse strand, counting down.
TGCGTGACCAATGTGAACCGGCAGCTTCCCGCGCTCGATGGACAGATCGGCCGGCCGAAGATCGAGGTGCTTGCGGAGCGCGTACGGCTGATTCATCCGGGTTGCCGGGTGGAAACGATCGCGGATTTTTTCACCGCGGCGAATGCGACGGAATTGCTCACGCCGCGCTACGATTTCGTGGTCGATGCGACGGACAAGCTGACGAACAAATGCGTGATGATCGCCGGCTGCCGGGAGCGGGGACGGCCCGTGCTCACGGTGGGCGGCGCGGGCGGGAAACGCGATGGCACGGCGGTGCGGGTCGCGGACCTCGCGCACGCGGAGCAGGATGAATTACTGCGGCAGGTCCGCCGGAAGCTGCGGCGGGATTTTGGGTTCCCGCGTGACCTGCGGCAGGACTTCGGTGTGCCGTGCGTCTATTCGGCGGAGAAACCCGTGTACCCGTGGTCGAATGGCACCTGCTCCTCGGAGCCCGAACCGGGCGGCGATAGCCTCACGCTGGATTGCGCGAGCGGCTTTGGCACGGTGACAGCCGTCACGGGGGCATTCGGCTTTGCCGCGGCGGGGGAGGTGGTGGGGAGGATTGCGAACGGGTGAAGCGTCATCCCCCGCATAGTCATCCTGAGCGGAGTGTAACGGAGTCGAAGGACCCCGTCGCTCTACCGGCGATGACCGCTGGTTATGCGGCGGGATCTTTCGACTCCGTTACACTCCGCTCAAGATGACATAAGGGGGGGCGAGCGTCGGTGATATGCGTTCACGATCCAAACAACCGGCCGAAGTTCTCTGCGACTTGCGCGGCGAGCGTCTCGAGAGGAACGCCACGAATAACGGCGAGGTGTTCGTAGGCGAGGGTGAGGTGGGCGGGATGGTTGATCTGCTTGCCGCCGGAGTCGCGCAGAGGGAAGGCGGTGAACTCTTCCGGTGGGCGCATGTCGGGGGCGTCGGTTTCCACCAGCAGACGGTCGGCGGGAATATGGCGGAAGACTTCACGCTGCCGGCTTTTGCGCTCGTCCAGGAAGTAGGCGTTAAAGGAGAAGTAAGCGCCGAGAGCGGCGAAACCGGCGACCATTTCCTGCGGGCCTCCGTAGGCGTGAATGAGGAAGCCGCGCTCGGGAAGGGGATGCGCCCGCAGGAGTTCGTCGAGCGCTCCCCAGGCGCGCAGGCAGTGGATGGTGACCGGGCGATTCAATTCGTCGGCGAGGGCGAGTTGGGCGAGGAAGACTTCGCTCTGCACTCTCGAGTCGTGGCCTTCGATCCAGCGGTCGAGGCCGATCTCGCCGACGCCCGCGTGGGGATGTGACTCCAGTTGGGCGCGCAATCTTTCCAGCCACTGCGGCGTGCGGGAGGCGACGTGCCAGGGGTGAAGCCCAAAGGACGGAATGACGAAGGGCTGTTCGCGGCCGAGCGCAGCGACGGCATCCCAATCGTCTTCGCGGGTGCCGTTGACGACCGCGCGCTCCAAGGGAAGCTGAGTGAGTTGATCGAGAATCTCCGCGCGATGGGAAAGGAGACGCGCGTCGTGGAGATGATTGTGCGCGTCGATATATTTCATGGCTGAAGGCGGCTTTCAGCAAAGGCCCGGATCATCGCGCGGACGCTGGCGAGGCCGTGCAGGCGGGTGGGGGAGATCTGCCGGTCGAGGCCGAGCGCGGAAAAGATTTCCGGTTCGAGGGTCGCGACTTCCTCGGCGGTGGCGCCGTCGTAGAGCTCGCAGAGCAAGGCCACGAGCCCCTTCACGAGCGGTGAATCGGCGTCCATCTGAAAATGGCAGCGTGCGTCTTCTAGGCGGCCGACCAGCCAGACGCGGGATGTGCAGCCGGGGACGCGATGGGCGTCCGTGCGTTGGTCTTCGGGCACGCCGGGCCATTTCTTGCCGCGCGCGACGATGGCGGCAAGGCGCTCATGGGAGTCTTCGATGAGCTTCAGCCGCGCGATCAATTGCTGCTGTTTTTCGGCAAGGGACGGCATGTGGACGGAACATCCAACATCCAACGCCCAACATCCAACACCCAATGTGTGATACCTGCCTGGTTCAGGATCGATTGGAACGTGCCGACGGGAATCGGTGTGTGCATCGGCACCGTGGCCCTCCATACGCCTTTGACCATCCGAACGTGACTGCCAATCTGGCGATCTTAGACAAAACCAAGCTTCTTCAGCGCTCGTACCATGTCCGCTCCAGACCAATCCCGCGGAATCTTCATCCGTTAAGTATAGGCGATGGCAGACTCATCGTGGAAATGAAGTCGGGCCTTGGCCTGGCGCCGCTCATCGCCTTCATCAAAATGGCAGAGGATCAGCTCCTTTAGCATCTGCACGAGTTCTTCCAGGGTGCGGCCCTGCGTCGCCAGGCCGGGGTCTTGGCAAACGGCCACCAGCATTCCATCTTCTTCACGGACATCGAAGTTGAGTTCCATAGTTCTGAATTTTGGGTGCGACGCGTGGAATATATCCCGCGCCGCATCGTTTGTTATAGGGGCGGCAGAGTGAGTGCCCAGAGCGGCGGTTGCAGTGTCTTGCGGGATGAGGTGAACACCCAACAGCGAACATCCAATGACCTCCGCTTCGAGGGACTGTCTTGATTCGATGTTGGGTGTTGGGCGTTCGATGTTGGATGTTCTGCCTTTCCCCACCGCCCCGCTTGCCAAGCCCCGCCCGTCCCGTCTAGGCTCCTCGCCCCTTGTCTTTATGAGCACCTCTGCCAAAGCCCCGTCCAAACGAGCCGCTGCCAAGAATGGCACCAGCCTGCATCGTGAACATTCCAAGCTGGTGGTCGACGGCTACGAGCGCGCGGCCAGCCGGGCGATGCTGCACGCGGTGGGGTTTGCGCGGGAGGATTTCAAGAAATCGCAGGTCGGCATCGCCAGCACGTGGTCGATGGTCACGCCGTGCAACATGCACATCGATCAACTGGCCCGGCAGGCCGAGGCGGGCACCAATGCCGCCGGCGGCAAGGCGGTGATCTTCGGCACGATCACGATTTCCGACGGCATCTCCATGGGCACGGAAGGCATGAAGTATTCGCTCGTGTCGCGCGAGGTGATCGCGGATTCCATCGAGACGGTGATGGGCTGCGAAGGATTCGACGGCCTCGTGGCCATCGGGGGCTGCGATAAAAACATGCCCGGCTGTCTCATCGCCATGGCGCGGCTGAACCGGCCCAGCGTTTTCGTTTATGGCGGCACCATTTTGCCCGGCTGCATCACGGGCGTGCTCGCCGAGAAGCGGCTGCGCAAGGACCGGCGCGAGCAATTTGCCGGCCGGAACCTGGATATCGTCAGTTGCTTCGAAGCGGTGGGCGCGCATGCGAACCAGCAGCTCGACGACCGGGAACTGGCCCTCATCGAGGAACAGGCCATCCCCGGCGCGGGTTCCTGCGGCGGGATGTACACGGCGAATACCATGGCCAGCGCGATCGAGGCGCTCGGCATGTCGCTGCCGAACAGCTCGGCGCAGAATGCCATTTCCCCGGCGAAAGCCGCGGATGCGCGCGCGGCCGGGAGCGCGGTCCTGGAGCTGATCAAGAGCGGCATTCGCCCGCTGGACATCATGACGAAGGAGGCGTTCGAGAACGCGATCACCGTGGTCATCGCCCTCGGCGGTTCGACCAATGCGGTGCTGCATCTCCTGGCCATGGCCCACGCCGCGCACGTGGATCTCAAGCTCGACGACTTTACCCGCATCGGCCGCAAGGTGCCGGTGCTGGCCGATCTCAAGCCGAGCGGCCGCTACCTCATGAGCGAGCTCGTGGCCATCGGCGGCCAGACGCCACTGATGAAGATGCTGCTCGAGGAAAAGCTCCTGCACGGCGATTGTCTCACGGTGACCGGCAAGACGGTGGCCGAGAATCTCCGGCGCGTGAAACCGTATCCGAAGGGCCAGGACATCGTGCGCGGCTTCGACAACCCGATCAAAAAGGACAGCCACCTCGTGGTGCTCTACGGCAATCTCGCTCCCGGCGGCGCGGTGGCCAAGATCAGCGGCAAGGAGGGCCTCACGTTCACCGGCAAGGCCCTGGTTTTCGAAAATGAGCAGGATGCGCTCGCCGCCATCCTCGATGGCCGCGTGAAGAAGGGCCACGTAATCGTCATCCGGCATGAAGGTCCGGTGGGTGGGCCCGGCATGCGCGAGATGCTCTCCCCGACCAGCGCGGTGATGGGCAAGGGGCTGGGCAAGGAAGTGGCCTTGATCACCGACGGACGCTTCAGCGGGGGCTCGCACGGTTTCGTGGTGGGCCACATCACGCCCGAGGCCGCGCTCGGCGGTCCGCTGGCCGCGGTCAGGAATGGCGACGGCATCACCATCGACGCGGTCAAGCATGCGCTGACGCTCGACATCCCGCAAGCGGATCTCCAGGCGCGCCTGGCAAAATGGAAAGCGCCCAAGCCGCCCTATACCCGCGGCGTTCTGGCCAAATACGCCCGGCAAGTGAGCACCGCCAGCAAAGGCGCGGTGACCGACTGATGGAAGCCGCCATCGCCCTGCGAAGCAGATATTTTCAGCTTTTACGCGATTTCTTTGCTAAGGATTTTGACACCCCCAAAAGCCTCCGTTACTTACGACAGCGAGATGAGGCGGCGGCCGTTCGCCGCTGAATTCCGCCGCTTCCCAACGCCTTTGCCCTTGTAAATTTCCCAAATTCTCCCCCGTGGCCCAGAACGACGACTACATCATTGAGATTCTCCTCGAAACGAGTCTCATCACTAAATCCCAGTTGGAACGCGCCCGGACAGAAAAGGTGGGCGAGGAATCCGTGGTGGAGGCGCTCATCCGGCAGGGCATCGTCAGCCAGGAAGATGTGACGCGGGCGCTGGCGGCCCACGCCGCGATGGACTTTGTGGATTTGTCTGCGCTGTCGATCAGCAACGAAGTGATCGGCATGGTGACGCGGGAGATCGCCAAGCGCTTCAAGGTGATCCCGCTGGTGGAATCGGAAACCGGTTTGATGATTGCCGTCGGCGATCCGCTGAATTTCGATACCTTCGACTCGCTGCACCATATGTTGCAGCGCGACCTGGAATTTGTCTGCGCGACGCCCGAGGCCATCGCCGCCGCCTATCGCAAGTACTACGGCACGGCGGACGAAGCGGCCGACGACCTGGAGAAGATGCTCGGCGGCGAGATCGAGATCAGCGGCGAGGGCGGATCGAGCACCGCGGAAGGCGACACGGCCGACGCGCCGATCATCAAGATGGTGTCGATGATGCTGCTCGAGGCTTACAATATGCGCGCCTCGGACATTCATCTCGAGCCGCTGGAGAAGCGCTTCCGCGTGCGGTTCCGCATCGACGGCGTTTTGCACGAGATGCAGAACCCGCCGAAGAAGCTGCAAACGGCGATCATTTCCCGCCTGAAGATCATGACGGGATCGATGTCGATCGCCGAGAAGCGCCTGCCGCAGGACGGACGCATCCAGGTGAAGATGGGCAAGGGCAAGCAGATCGATCTGCGCGTCTCCACCATCCCGACGAACCATGGCGAGAGTGTCGTCATGCGTATTCTCGACAAGAGTTCGCTCTCGCTGGGTCTGCCGCAGCTCGGCTTCCTTTCGGACGACCAGGAAATTTTCGAGCGGCTCCTGACGCTGCCGGATGGCATTCTGCTCGTGACGGGGCCGACCGGTTCCGGCAAGACGACGACGCTCTACGGCTGCCTGCATTACATCAACAAGCCGGACAAAAAGCTCATCACCGTGGAGGATCCGGTGGAATACCAGATGGCGGGCATCAACCAGGTGCAGGTGAATGCGGACATCGGGATGACCTTTCCGGCGGCGCTCCGCTCCATGCTGCGCCAGGCGCCGAATATCATCATGATCGGTGAGATTCGTGACCTGGAGACGGCGAACATCGCCATCAACGCTTCGCTTACCGGTCACCTCGTGTTTTCCACGCTGCACACGAACGACGCCCCGAGCGCCGTGGCCCGTCTGGTGGATATCGGGGTGCAGCCGTTCCTGGTTTCCTCCGCGGTGCGTGCGATCATGGCGCAGCGGCTCGTGCGCAAGCTTTGCCAGTTTTGCAAAGAGCCCTACGAACTGACCGAAGCGGAGATCCAATCGCTCGGTCTCGACGCCACGCAACTCGAGGACGCGACGATCATGAAGGGCGCCGGCTGCGAAAAGTGCAAGAATCTCGGCTACAAGGGCCGGATGGGCATCTTCGAGATTTTCGAGATCGATGACGATGTGCGGCACATGATCAACGAGAAGGCGTCGACCATCGAGCTGCGCAAGCGGGCGCGGGAAATGGGCATGCGCACGCTGCGCGAAGACGGCATTCGCAAAGTCCTTTCCGGCCTGACCAGTGCGGAGGAAGTGATTGGCGCCACGATGTCCGACGCCAACTAAACGCTCCCGCCACTCTCGCATGGCTCTTTTTGACACCCGCAAAGCCTCTCCGGCGGTTCCCTCACCGCCACCGGTGCCGGTGCCGATCAAGCTGGTGCCGATGGAGGATCTGCTGCGATTGGTCGTCGATGAGGGAGCTTCGGATTTGCATCTCGCGGTGGGCGCTCCGCCCGCGGTGCGCATCAATGGCAAGCTCGTCAAACTCCAGCTCCCGCCGTTGACGCCGGAGGATACCGAGGCGCTGGCCCGGGCCGTCACGAGCGATGCCAATCTGCAGCGCGTGACCGAGGATGGCAGCGTCGACTTCGCGTTCTCCTTCCGGGGAAGCGATCGGTTTCGCGGCAGCGTCTACCGGCAGAAGGGCCACCTCGGCCTGGCCCTGCGGACGATCCCGAAAAAGATGCTCACGCTCGATGAGATCGGCCTGCCGAGATCGGTCGAGGAACTGCTCTTTTTGCCGCGCGGTCTGATCCTCGTCACGGGGCCGACCGGCTCGGGCAAGACGACCACGCTGGCCTCGATGATCGACCTGATCAACTCCAGCAGCGCGGGTCACATCATGACGATCGAAGACCCCATCGAGTACTACCACCCGCACAAGCTCGGCATCGTCAACCAGCGCGAAGTGGGCGTGGACGTGCCCAGCTTTGCCGAGGGGTTGCGGCGGGCGCTGCGCCAGGACCCGGATGTCATTCTCGTCGGTGAAATGCGCGACCTCGAGACGATGGAGACGGCCATTACCGCCGCCGAGACCGGCCACCTCGTTTTCTCCACGCTGCATACTACCGGCGCCGCGCGCACCGTGGACCGCATCATCGACGCCTTTCCCACGGACCAGCAGGAGCAGATTCGCGTGCAGCTCTCGACCAACTTGAAGGCGGTCATTTCGCAACTGCTGCTGCCCACGCTGGATGGCAAAGGGCGGGTCGCGGCCTTCGAGATCATGGTCAATACCCCATCGATCGCGGCGCTGATTCGCGACAACAAGACGTTCCGCATCCCGAATGACATCCTGACCGGCGGGAAATTCGGCATGCTCTCGCTCGAGGCGGCACTCGTGCAACTCTATCTCCATGGTCTCATCAGCTACGAACAGGTGATCGGCAAAGCCCAGGACCCGCAGGCGGCCATCCAATTGATCAGCGGCCAGACCCCCGTGAAGCGCTAGACTCCTCCCTCACATGAATCCAAAACAAGTCCTCGAAATCCTCACCGACCAGGGCGTCGTCGAGCGCCGCCAGGTGGAAGACATCCTCCAGGAGCTTGGCCAGGCGGGCAAATCGCTGATCGAAGTGCTCACCGATTTTCAGATCTGCGACGAGGAGCAATTTTACCAGACGATCGCGGCGTACCTCGGCCTGGAGTTTGTCGACCTGACGGGTTTTGAACCGCCGCCGGAGATTGTGCGTCTCATCCCGGCCGGGCTCGCCTTGCTCCATCGCGTGTTCCCGATCGGGATCGATGCGGGGACGCTGCAAGTTGTGCTCGCCGACCCGCTCACGCCGGAGACGCCGGAAACGTTGCGCTTTGCGCTGGGCAAAGAAATCCAGCCGGTCGTCGCGTCGGTCCAGCAGATCGATGAGCTGATCAAGAAGTACTACGGGACGGACATCGGGAGCATGGACGAAATCCTCAAGCAGCTTGGGGGTGAAATCGAGGTGATCGATGGGGCCAGCGGCATCGACTTGAAGAGCCTCGAGGCGGAGGCGAACGCCACGCCGATCATTCGCTACGTGGATCTCATCCTTTACCAAGCGATCCAGGATCGGGCATCGGACATCCATTTCGAGCCGTTTGAAACGGAGTTCAAGATTCGCTACCGGGTGGACGGCTCGCTGTACGAAATGTCGCCCCCGCCGCGGCATCTCGCGCTGCCGGTCATCTCGCGCGTAAAGGTCATGTCGAACCTGAACATCGCCGAGCGCCGCCTGCCGCAGGACGGGCGCATTCAGAAGAACATCGCGGGCCGCCAGGTCGATCTGCGCGTCTCCACGCTGCCCACGCAGTTTGGCGAATCGGTCGTGCTCCGGGTGCTCGATCGCACCACGGTGAACCTGAACATCGAGTCGCTCGGGATGCCCGATTACATTTACAACTATCTGCTCAAGACGATCGAGAAGCCAAACGGCATCTTCATCGTCACCGGCCCGACCGGCTCGGGCAAGACGACCACGCTTTACGCCTGCCTGAACAAGATCAACACCATCGATTCCAAGGTGCTGACCGCGGAAGACCCTGTGGAATACGACATCGAGGGAATCATTCAGGTGCCGATGAACGACGCCATCGGCCTGACCTTCGCCCGCACCCTGCGCGCCTTCCTGCGTCAGGATCCGGACCGCATCATGGTCGGTGAAACGCGCGACGTGGAAACGGCGCAGATCGCCATCCAGGCGTCCCTCACCGGCCACCTGGTCTTCACCACCCTGCACACCAACGACGCGCCCGGCGCGGTCACGCGCCTCATCGACATGGGCGTGGAGCCGTTCATGATTTCGTCCTCGCTCGAGGGCGTGCTCGGCCAGCGGCTCATCCGCAAGATCTGCCCGAATTGCAAGACACCCTACGAGCCGACCGAAAACACCCTCGCCCAGCTCGGCCTCTCGCCGCACGAGATCGGCGACAAGACCTTCTACTACGGTGTGGGGTGCGACACGTGCAACCACACCGGCTACAAGGGCCGCAAGGGCATCTACGAGTTGCTCGATATCACGGACCCGATTCGCGAGTTGATCAACAAGCGGGCGCCCTCCGTCGTCCTCAAGCAAAAGGCGATCGAACTCGGGATGACCACCCTGCGCCAGGACGGCCTGCGCTGCATCTACGACGGCGAAACGACGATCGAAGAAATTCTCAAGTACACGTAACGATCGTTTTGCGGGCACGCCCGCCGGTTCCCCCATTTCCTTTATCGCAGTGTCTACGGTGCTCGGTCGAGGCTCTGGGAAACGTCTGATCCAGGGCTCACGGAAACCCGATTCGTTGGACAAAGCAGGTGTGTCCCGGCAATCGCCCGATCTTGAATTCACGTCCTGTGTTCTGAAAGAACGTATCCACCGCCAGACGACACCCGGACCAGTCATAATAGTCGGCGATGATCATGATGCCACCGACTAACAGACGGGGCGCCACTTGTTCGAGACACCAGAGCACCGAGTCATGCCAGTCTACGTCGACATGCGCAAACGCGACTGGCTGTCGTATCCGCATGACATCCTGCAATGATCCCTTGATCAACGAGAGCCGATTTTCTGCGCAGTGCATTCCATAGCGGGTGAGCGTGCTTTTGACTTTCGAAAACAGGTCTTGCTCATAACCATAGTACAAATCTCCTCCGATGCCGACCGCCTTGCCCGTGACGATCTGGCGATAACGTTGCTGGACACCCAGGCCGTCGATTTGTGTGGGTGGCGGAATCATCCCGAACATATCGTAAATCTTGAGCTCGCGATCCTTGGCTTTGGTCTCGGCGATAACCACGGACGATCCCCCTAGTCCACATCCTGCTTCCACGAAAATACCTTCGGTAACATTCGCTTCAACGGTTTTGCAGCAGGCGGCCAGGTCGAGCAAACGGATCTTGGAAAGGTATGTCAGTCGGTCCTGAATAACACTGGTGACCGTCTCAATATCGCGGGTTGACAGTGCCGCACGTGAAATGTTCCAAGTGCAAAGATTATTACGCGGTTGCTCATCCATCACGATCGCCAGGTGCTGGTAATCTTAACCATAAATGGCTGCGCCAAAAAAAATCAGATGAGCGGTAACGACTCAAGCGGCTTGGAGGAAGTTTTGATGTTGAGATTCGCTTCCAGAAATTTTCTGTACACGTTGGCCGGCGAGTTGACATCGATTTCATTGATCTGCCCAAACTTGAATCCCAATGCCTCCGCCGTTCCGAACCGACGCGAGAATTCGCCGGGACTCTTTTCCAATCGCTGCGGCTCTGTTAAGAACACTGGAGTACCAAACGCGAGGCATGGCAATGCCACATGGAGGCGTCCGGTGTAGACCACCGCGGCGCTTCGATAGAGATCGAGTAGGTGAAGACCAAGCGTCCACTGGTCCGGCCAAGAGAGGTCCAGTCCAATCCAATGGGAGAGCTTGACGCTGGCCCGCGGTAGAGAAATGCCCGTGTTGACACAATCGACTTGATAAACACCTCTCCGGACACCTGTGTATCTTTCCAAGGTGAGGGTCGCGCAAAGAATCAGTTCCGAGTTGAGCCGACTTGCTTTGACCCGAACATCCGTCCATGGATCGCGGCTGCCTACAGGAAAGCCGCTGCGATGGAACCAAAAGAGATTTTTACTTTCGGCGAGGTGGACACCAGAGAACAAAAAAGAACCCTTCGCCGGGATGGCATTGCGCCCCAGCCAGCCGTTGATCACAAAAGTACCTCCTGTCTCGCTGTCTTTCCCTTCTCCACGGTCGATACTTCCCACATTTCCGGGAAGCAATCTCGAGAGCGCAATGCTTTGGATAGCGTCTCCGAGATTGGCCGTTCCTGAATATCTGAACACCTTGTAGTCTTGAAACATATATAGGATATAGATTAAATCAGAGTTTCAATTCAGCGCGCGATTGGACGTCCATATATCAAGCGTGAAGTTCGCTGCTACCGCGGCTATTCCATGATTCAGGTGCGTCAAAGCTTATGAAGTGAATCAAGCCATGCCCTCGCCGTGGAATGCAACTGCGAGCTATTGCAGAGTTTTAGCTTTTCTTTGATGCGTCTATGGTGCGTCTCGATGGTTTTGACGCTGACACTCAACTCGCGGGCGATAGCTGTCACGCCTTGTCCTCTAGCCGTTCTTCGGAAAACATGCAACTCACGATCGGACAAAGTGCCGAGTAGCTTTTGCAGGCGGCTTGGAGACTTTAATTCAACCTTGGATATAAACGTACTGCTGACCACCTTCCCCAGATACGTTCTACCTGTGATCACCGCCTCCAAGGCGCAGAATAACTCTGCCGCCTCGTCGGTTTTGCTGACAAATGCGCCGGCCCCGGCTTGAAAAGCACGTCGTACCGTGGCGGAATCACGAAGATCGCTGACGACAACAAAGGAGCAGCCCGTGCGTAACCGCGAGAACTTTCGTACAAGTTCAATGCCGTCCCCCTTCGGCAAAGACACGTCGAGGACTACCATCGTGGGACGCTCTCTAATAAAAAGGGCGCAAGCGGTGAGGGCGTCGGCCGCTTCTTCACAAACGTGAAGTTCCGGATGGAGATTTACCACGGAGAGTATGCCGAAGCGTGTCAGGGGATTTTCATCCACCACAAGCACCTGAATCTGCTGGCCAGCCTTCACGAATGGCATCGTCTACGTCAGCTTGCCTGTGTGCAAGCGTTGAGACGGGGAAGTTCAATGTCGGATGTTGTCATGGAAAACGCGATAAACCGACGTCGAACTCTTGTCGGGGTGCTTTGAGACCACGATTTCAGGGAGGCCCCCGATTCCCATTAAGGGATAATCCGACTACCATTCGGCTCGTAATGTTCGTCACTTCCTTGCCCATAGGAACGGTCGCCCTTTTTAGGGAGTTCAGTCGGAGCCATAATAAAACATCCGAGGATTGGTAGCCCGTCTGAAATCCACCTACGAAATCTGAATTATGGCAAAAAAGAAGCCTGCATCTGCTGTCAAACCGCCACAGGCATCTGGCCTGACTGCCCAAAGCAAAGCGCAGATGGTCCCCTCCCTACAGGTGACGCCCAATCCGACGCCACCGGCGCTTCAGGACGGTCCGGTGCTGTGGCTGCGCTCCGATCTGGGGGTTCATACCGACGGGAGCAATCGCGTGTTGTGGTGGGAGGACAACTCCGGTCGCGGCGGAAATGTGACTCAACCGATTGCCGACTTTCAGCCGCTTTTGGTCCCGTCTGTCTTCAATGGCCAGCCCGCCTTGCGATTCGATGGCGTGGATGATTTTCTGTCCGCGCAAGGGATCATGGCGACCGATAACTTCACCATCTTTGTCGTCGCGGCAGCCTCAGATTCATACCATTTTTCCATCGAATCGAACTTCCGAACAGGTTATCGCGCGGTGCTTGGTGCGGACAATCCTGGAGGGAACAATGGCGCCTGTACCGTAGCGCTGGGTAACGACGGCGTCGTCGCTGAACCTTTCGGACAATCTGCTGAATATGTCGGCGCCATTAATACGACCTGTCCTTTGGTAATCTCCTGCGACGCCAAACTGATCACCGTTTATCTCTGCGGCGAGCCTGTTGCACAGGGATCGGCTCCCTTCGGTGGAACATATCTTTTCGCTCCGAATCGGGTCGGTGGAAACGACTATGGTACTTTCGCAGGGGATATTGCCGAAATCCTGATCTACAACAGGACGATGAGTTCAGAGGACCAGCAGATTGTGGAGGCTTACCTGCAGGCCAGATACAACTGCCTGCCGCCAACTCCCACACCACCACCCACGCCCCCTCCATTTCCGACCCATACCCCGCAGCCCACACCCACTCCCACACCGCAGCCGACACCGACCCCCCAGCCCACACCAACGCCTACACCCAGACCATCTCCTGGGCCGACACCTACCCCTCTGCCGCCAATCCCTACGACTGGTCTGGTTCTTTGGTTAATGGCGGATCGGGGGGTGGAAAACGACGTAGGCGGGGGCGTTTCCACGTGGGAGGATCAATCGGGCCATCTTCCCGCAACCCAGAATACGGCAAGTGCGCGGCCCACTTGGGCAGAGTCTCTTTTTAACGGCAAACCCGGGGTGACCTTCGACGGCATCAGCGATTTTCTGGAAAGCCCGGCGGCAGCGTACAATAGTTCTACGTTGTTTATTGTTGCTCGGCCGTCCGCCACGATTCGCTTGGATTCCGAGAGCACTACCGGCACCGACGGTCAAAGCGGACAGCGCTACATCAGTGGAATGGTGGTTCACAACAACGCAGGACAGAGCATACTGTCTGTCTCCTTGGGCACCAACGGGGTCTCTGTCTACGACTCCGGAGTGAACAACTTCCCCGCCCTGGCGGTGTATGCGGGCGAGATCGCTACGGCCTGTCCCTTGGTGGTAAAGTGCACCAACAAGACGCCCACCATTTATTTGGATGGGGTCGAAGTTCGCACGGGGCTGACCTCCATCCAAACTACGGTCGGGTCCCTCGTTGGAATTGGCGGGGCCATTAATGGACCCCCGATCGCGGCGTACACGCCCTTCGCCGGAGATATCGCGGAGATTTTGCTCTATACTGGTGCCGTCAGCGACACCATCCGCACAGCGGTCGAGACGTATCTGCACGACAAATACTGCCCATCCCCAACACCCACGCCTCCCCCGACGCCGCCACCCACCCCGACGCCGCCACCCACCCCGACGCCGCCACCCACCCCGACGCCGCCGCCTACCCCGCCGCCGCCGCCTACCCCGACCGAATCGCCAAGCCCGACACCGACACCGGCACCCACGCCGCCGACGACCCCGATGCCTAGTGGGGGAATCGATATAACCACGCCTTTCGTAATGATTCCGAACTTGCATGGCTCCGATAAAGACGAGACCCCTCAAGTACAATTTCAGAATCTGACCGGCGAGGAGATTGACAATATTGAGATTGTCGAAGCTCAGGAATCTCCGGCCAGCATTCTAGGGTTTGATCCAGGTTCGGTTACGTTAAGCACCAAAAGGGATAGCGGCCTTGGCCCAGACGGAAAAGCAACCGCCGCATACACCTTGCGATTTACCATGGCATCCGGGACAACGTATAATGCCAGCGTGTCGATAATGATGGGACAGACTGTGTACTATGCCGCGGGACAGGCGCTCGGCGGATTCAGTATCGACAGCAGCGTCTCGACAACTTTCTCTGCGCAGGCGGGCAACATTATTAACAGCAAAGTACCCGGCTATAGCTCAGCACAGACAGCGACCATCACCTCGGTGGCCCAGACTATGTTGACGTCAAAAGCCTTGGACGGGACCGTGAAGGTCCAGATCTCCGCGACGTTCCAAAACCCTCCAGACGGCGTCTCAAACCCTACCGTCGCATTAGGAGTGGGAACTGGTATCAGTATGAGTCCGAACAATTGGAAAGGTGGCAATTGGATGTTCTCTCTCAGTGCCTCCGCTAGTGAGGTGTTTACGAGTGGAACGGCTGATTCTGCGAACATAATTGCAGGTGCAACCGTAACGATTGACAACGCATCGAAAAGTAGCCTCCGCGTGCCACTTGTTCGCTGGGGCATCGGCGTATTCAGCAAAAGTTCAATCGACGCCGGAAAGTGGGCCAGCGGCGAGTTCATATTCGAAGGCAGCGTGTTTATTCAGTTTGGCCCTCCTCCTCAGTGAGACAGATGTTTTCTGATCGGCGTATTTTCTATCTTATGATACTCGCTCTGATGGAAAGCCTGCCTGTGGGGGGGCAGGCGGAAGAGATTTTGTATGAGCAATCTCTCGACGATGAGCCCTTGCCAATTTTGCTGCCGATAAAAACTCCACAAGGTTCTATATCGATGTTCCTGGACACCGGCGTCTATGGGGAGGTATTTGATCCTTCCGTTGCTGGGTTTCTTCCACCTTCGATGGGGGAAACCACCGTTAATTCTGTTGGCGGCAAGCGGAAGGCCAAACTATTCGTGGCGCCTTCCATCACGCTCGGTTCCTGGCATCTTCCGGAAATGGTGTGTGTCGAGTCCGATATGGAATGGTGGCGGAAGGGTATTGGACGGGATGCGCGCGGTGTGTTGGGCTGGGGAGCCATCCGTGAGACGGCGATCAAAGTGGATTTTGATCATCAAAAGCTGCAATTCATTGCCGAATTCAACGCCCCAACGAGTGCGAAACCCTACACCGGTGCGGCGGCGAAAGATCTAGCTTATGTATTCCTGAGTGTAGAGAACGACTCTCGCATACCCATGATAAGATCGACCATTCGGGATATTCCGGTAGAATGGATGATGGACATGGGGACAAATCATTGCCTGGGTTTGAAGCACGATCTATTCGATAAGATGGTGAAAGCGGGGGTGATTCATCGCGACACGAGTAAGGCGAAGGACAGAACGCTCACCGCGGTTGGTAACACACCGTTGGCCGGTGGGCACTTTACCGAGGGAAACCTTTTGGGCGTGGCATTGAAGGATTTGCCTGTTTACGATACCGGAGATGCCAACCTCATTGGACTTTCTTTTCTTATTAATTTCAATCTGATAATCGATTTCAGTGGTAATCGACTCTATTTCACCCGGAGAAATACCACTCCCCCGATCTCGACGCTTGAGATGCTAGGCGCCGTTCTGGAATACGGTAAAGAAGGCTGCGGGGTTTGGGCTCTTCATCCGGAGCATGGAAGAGCGGCTGAGGCAGCAGGACTTGCAGTGGGGGATCTGATTTTGCAACTCGGCGCATTGAGGGGCGAGAACATAAACGGATCCACTGTCTATAATTTGTGTCGGACCGGTGCCGGAAAAGTGATTGAGGTTCAAGCTTCTCGAGCGAAAACGAAGGAAATATTTAAAACTAGGCTTCGGTTGTCGGACATGAGATACCTGTATCCGCCAAGATAATATGTTGTGGATTTGTGATTCTCTGGGGGGGAGGTAATCGGGAATGTCACTCATTTTCATCTCCATAGCTGCTTACCGTGATCCGGAGCTCATGCCGACCCTAAGAAGCTGTTTGGAACGGGCGGCTGAGCCGGGAAGTTTACGATTTTGTATTTGCTGGCAGCATTCGGATCAGGATGACTGGGACGGCCTCTGTCCCTATTCTGGTGACGACCGGTTCCAAATTATCGATGTACCCCATGAAAAAGCCCGAGGTGTCTGTTGGGCTCGGCATGAGATTCAAAAGAGATATGGAGGAGAGAGGTACTACCTGCAATTGGATTCCCACCATCGTTTTATTGAAGGATGGGATGAAAAGCTGAAAGGAATGCTGGAAGGACTGCGTGAACAAGGATATGAGAAGCCGTTGCTGACGGGATATCTTCCTCCGTATCAGCCCGGAGCGGGGAGAGAGTTAAATGGTGGAAGCTACGTCTATTCCTTGAACGTCGACCGTTTTCTCCCCGAAGGGGTGGCTTTTCTGATGCCGCATACCGTTCCCCAAACGGCGCGACTGGAGGGGCCGTTCCGCACGCGATTTGTATCGGGGCATTTTATTTTTACCTTGGGAGGTTTTGCCACAGAGGTGCCGTATGATCCCCGTTTGTATTTCCATGGGGAAGAGAGTTCGCTGGCCGCACGGGCCTACACGCATGGCTACGATCTCTTCAGTCCGCACCGGCCGGTGATCTGGCATGAATACATTCGGCAGGGGAAGGCAAAACATTGGGGAGATTGTGTGGAATGGCCGCAGCGAAATAGCCGTTCGTATGCGCGTTATCGAGAGCTTTTTCGGATGGATGGAACATCGCGAGAACCGGGATCGTTGGGTGAATTCGACTTTGGGACCGACCGAAGCCTGGCGGACTATGAGCGCTATGCCGGGATTCGATTCCGGGATCGACGCATTCACAAGGAGACGTTGCGCGGGGACTTTCCGCCACTCCGTTCCGATTTCGAATCCGGGCTGACTAACCGCATCAAGGTCTGTATCGATGTTTGGAAGGAGGCGGTTCCGGAGTCGGATTACGATTTTTGGGCGGTGGCGCTATTGGACAAGGCGGGAGCGGACATTTATCGGCAGGATTGCAACGAGATGGAGATTCGGACGTTGCTCCGAACGGCGCCGGGTGATCGGTTTATTCATATCTGGCGCACTTTCCATCATGACCAACTGCCCCATATGTCTCGGGTTTGGCCGCATTCCAAGTCGAAGGGGTGGATGGATCGCATCGAACAAGTGATTCCATATGCTTGACGAGAAGGGATTCCGTCCTGCTGTTTCCGACGAACTCCTACCCTAACCAAGATGATCTACGTACAAATCGCCGCCTATCGCGATCCGGAATTGATTCCCACCATTGAGGATTGCCTGGCGAAGGCGAAATACCCGAACGACCTGACGTTTGGCATTTGCTGGCAAAAGGCGGAGGACGATCATTCCCTGGACCGCTTCGCGAATGAACGGCGTTTTCGGATCGACACCGTACCCTGGCACAAAAGCCAGGGCCTGTGCTGGGCGCGATCGCGGATTCAAGGCATGTACGAGGGCGAGGACTATACTCTGCAAATCGATTCTCATCATCGCTTTGTCCCCGAGTGGGATGTCCGACTTTTGGAATACCTGGAACTCACGGGCAGCCGAAAGCCGATCCTCACCAGTTATGGGGTGTCTTATAATCCGAAATCTCCGCTGCCGGTGCCATCGGCTCCTTACAAGATGTTGGCCAAGGGATTCACTCCGGGCGGAACGATTATCTTTCATCCCGATTGCATCCACGAATGGCAGCAACTCGCGAAGCCGATCCGGGCGCGGTTTGTTTCCGGTCATTTTTTCTTCACGCTGGGGGGCCATTGCGAGGAATACAAATACGATCCGAATCTCTATTTTGCCGGGGATGAGATCAGCCTGAGCATTCGTTCCTTCACGCGTGGCTATGATCTGTTTCATCCGCATCGCACGGTGATCTGGCACGAGTACACCCGCCAGGGACGCCGAAAGCACTGGGATGATCATGTCCCTCAAAACCAGGAATTGGTCGATCGCACCTGGCACGAGCGGAACGGCCTGAGCCTGAAACGCGTGCGCAAACTTCTCCGCGAGGAGAAAAATGATGAAGATATCGCCGGCTACGACTTGGGCACCATGCGGAGCCATCGCGATTATGAATTATACGCGGGGATCGATTTTGCAGGGCGCCGCCTGCACCGCGACACCTGGCGGGGAGCGGAGCCGCCTTCCGCTTTTGTGAATGAAGAGGAGTGGGCGAAGGCCTTTCTGATGGATCATCAGGTGACGCTGCGGTGGGAGCCGGAGCATCTCGACCAATGTGAGGATCTCTCTTTCATCTATTTCGGGGTGCAAGACGGGATGGGGAGGGAGATCTATCGATACGATGCGAAGCCGGACAGTCCGGAGGCCAGCAAGCAGATCGCAGAGAAGAGGATCCAGATTCGCGCGGCCGACAAGCCGGCGAAACTCGTGGTGTGGCCGATGAGCAAATCGCGGGGCTGGCTGCGGAGCAAGGTTTACCGATTGTGAGCCACGAGCGGGGGACGAGCCGAGAGAAGTGCTCAGGGGCCCTCCCGGCTCCGATTTGCGGAGGGGAAAAAGGAAGGCGAATTCCGGTGGTTCAAGCCAGATTAAGCTTTTGAGAACAGGGCGGAGCTGGCCGCTCGACGTGCGCGCGGGCGAAGCCGCAAGATGAAATGATGGAAAAAAAGCGCGTTCGCGCGAATTCCTTATTGCAACTTTTTATCCCGCGCCTTCTTTTCCTCTAAGAAACTTTAATTGACCCCCGACCCCCATGCCCCGATTCAACTACATAGCGCTTGATGCGCGCGGCCAGGAGTCTACTGGCGTCATCGACGCCTCCTCCTCCAATGATGCGGTCGGCCAACTGCGCCAGGCCGGATACTTTCCGACGAGCGTCGTCGAAGAAGGCAAAGGCAAGGCTATTGCCAAGCAAGGCAAGGCGGTGACCAAGCAAGCCAAGGCGGTTTCCTCGCCGAAGGGCAAGAAGGGTGGCATTACGCTCTTCGAGAAGAAGACGGTGAAGAGCAAGGTGCTCATGATCTTTACCCGCCAGTTGGCGACGCTGATCGACGCCGGTCTGCCTCTCTTGCGCGGCCTCACCGTGCTCGCGAAGCAGGAGAAGGATCCGGTGTTGCAGAAGACCATCAATAACCTGGCGGATGCGGTGCAAAGCGGCAGCACATTCTCGGAGTCGATGGCGCAGCATCCCCTGATTTTCAACAAGCTCTACATCAACATGGTGAAGGCCGGCGAACTCGGCGGTGTGCTCGAGCTGGTGCTCAATCGTCTCGCGGAGTTCCAGGAAAAAGCGCAGAAGGTGAAGAACAAGGTGGTCTCGGCGATGGCCTACCCCGTGATCGTGCTCATCATCGCGATCCTCATCATGGTGTTCTTGATGGCCTTCATCGTCCCCCGGTTCGAGGCCATCTTCCACGACATGCTGGGTGGCAAGCCGCTGCCGCCGATCACCCAGTGGGTCATCGTGGTCAGCAATATCATCCAGAAGATGTTCGTCCCGCCGTACCTCTGGTACACGATCGTCTCCGTGGTCGTGGTGATCGTCGGCTATAAGATGATCTCGTCCAGTCCGGGCGGCCGGAAGATGATCGACAAGGTGGCGTTGCACACGCCGCTGTTCGGCGATTTGCTGCGGAAGAGCTCGATCTCGCGCTTCAGCCGCACCCTGGGCACCCTTGTCACCTCCGGCGTGCCGATTCTCCAGGCACTCAACATTACGCGCGACACCGCGGGCAACGTCGTCATCGCCACCGCGGTGACCAAAGTTCACGACGCAGTGAAGGAAGGTGAATCCATCGTCCAACCGTTGGAGGCCAGCGGCGTCTTCCCGCCCATGGTGATCTCGATGGTGGACGTCGGTGAAGAAACCGGTCAGCTCCCCGAAATGCTGCTGAAGATCGCCGAGGTGTATGATGACGAAGTGGACAACGCCGTCGAGGGTCTGACCTCGCTGCTGGAGCCGATCATGATCGTGTTTCTGGCGCTCATCGTCGGCACCATCGTCATTGCGCTGTTCATGCCGCTGATTGAAATCATCAAGCAAATGGGCGGTCAGAACGCCAGCTAATCCGCGCTCGCAAATCCCGCGATTTGCGCTATAATAAAGTTATGAGCCGTCCCCCACATTCCCCACGCCACGCCGCGTTCACCCTGATCGAGATGATCACGGTCATCGCCATCATTGCCATTCTCGCCGGTCTCGTCCTGGCGATTAACGGAGTCGTGCAGAAGAAAAGTGCGACCTCACGGGCGGATGCGGAGATAAGGGCCCTGTCCTCGGCCGTGGAGAGCTACAAGAACGACAATGGCGGCTATCCCCAGGATGCCACGCTGACGGACGTTCTGGATGCCTCGCTGGATAATGTCATGCCGGACACCAGCAAGATGGCCGCTTCCAGCCTTTACCTGTATAAATGCCTGTCTGGTGACACCAATGCGACCGGGGCCATCAGCGCCTCGAAGAATTATGCGCCCGACTTTTTCAAGCCGTCGCGCCTTTTTGGCCCCAAGGACTCCAGCGGCAAGCTGACCAGCGTGCAATACATCATGGATCCTTTTGGCAATTCCTATGGTTATTCGACCGCGGGACTGGCTGTGGAGCAGCAATACCGGGTCGCGCTGGCCACGAATCCGAGCGCACCGCGCCCCCCGCAGAAAGGCTACAACCCGACATTCGACCTCTTCTCGACGGCTGGCGATGCCTCCACTCCCCCCAACAAGGCGAAATGGATCAAGAACTGGTAACCGACCCGGCGGGTTGGATTGGATTAAATAAAGTCGCAGCCGATTTTCAGTGCAGAGAGCGCAGAGGTCCGCAGAGAAAAGAAGCGGCCCTCCTTTCCTCTCTCCGCCATCTCCGCGCCTCTGTGTTTCGTTGGGTTTCTGGCCGGTGGCTACATGGCTGAGGCGAGGGAAACGGTTCCCATGGTCTCCGACCATTTGGCCAGGGCCACTTGCTGCGAATTCAGGCGGTTGTGCCCTCCGTAAGTGAGATTCCCGAGCACCCCGTAGAGCAGGAAATCACTGTAGACGGGCGCTTCCCCGAAAAGGAACGGCGAATAGCGGAGAGTCGTCTCAAAGCGCGCCAGCAACCGATCCGCCTCCGCCCGAATGGCGGTCGCCTCGCCGCGCCATCCCTCCACGCAGCCGCGGCCAAACTTCCGCTCCTTGTGCCGCAGGAACAAGCCGCGGGCGACGGGGTCGTCGATCCGATCTACGGTGTGCGGGTCGAGCAGCCGGAAGGTGTGAAACTCCACCTCGTTGCTGAGAAATTCGATGACGATCTGCTGGAGCCCGTCGAGTCGCTCCGGGAAAAGCCGGCCGCCGGCAAAGTGCCGGTCGACATAGCGGGCGATGTCCTCGCTGTCGCCGCTGGATTCGGTGACGACCCGGCCATCGTGCACCAGCACTGGCACCTGATAGTACGCGCCATCGGTCAGGCGGAGCAATGCGCTGCGGTCCCAATTGGGAATTTCGCGCCTTTCGAATTCCACCCCGCACGCCCGCAGAGCGGCGGTAATGGGAATGCAAAACGGGCTGTAGACCATTTCATAAACGGTGAGACTCATAAGAAATCGGGGTTTGCGGGATGTTGAGTGTGAGACGGTGGTATTCCGCCGTCGAGATTGCCGTGCGCCCCGCCGGTGGCTCAACATCGAACATTCCCGCCGTTTCAGCATCCAACCCTCTCCATGCGCCGTTTCCTCCTCCTCCTTTGCCTCTGCACCGCCGCTGCCTTTGCCGATGACGCGGCAAACGAAGCGCGCTTCATCACCAATGCGCGTCAGCTCATCTTCGAGGGCAAGCGCAGCGGCGAGGGATACTTCCATCCCGATGGCAATTTGCTGATCTTCCAGAGCGAGCGCGAGGAGGGGAACCCCTTCTACCAGATGTATCTGCTCGATCTGCTCTCCGGCGAGACGGCGCGTGTTTCCCCGGGCACGGGCAAGACGACCTGCGGATTCTTCCAGCCGGGTACCGGGCGGGTGATGTTTGCCTCCACGCATGCGGATCCCGAGGCGGTCGCCAAGCAAAAGGCGGAACTCGATTTTCGCGCGAGCGGCCAGCAGCGCCGCTATTCCTGGGATTACGACGCGACGATGGACATCTATTCGTGCAACCAGGATGGCACGCAACTCGTGAATCTCACCCATTCGCCCGGCTACGACGCGGAGGGAGCATTTTCGCCGGACGGCAAGCAGATCGTCTTCTGCTCACTGCGCGGCGCCTTCCCGCTGGAAAAGCTCACGCCCGAGCAGCGGGCCCGCTACGAGAAGGATCCCGCCTACTTCGGCGACATCTACATCATGAACGCCGACGGGACCAACGTGCGCCAGCTCACGGACGCGCCGGGCTACGATGGCGGCCCCTTCTTCTCGCCCGATGGCTCGCGCATCATCTGGCGGCACTTCGCGGAGAGCGGGATGGTCGCGGACGTGTGGACGATGAAGATCGACGGCACGGACAAACATCGCGTGACCGATTTCCAGTCGATGTCGTGGGCGCCCTATTATCATCCGAGCGGCAAGTACATCATCTTCACCTCGAACAAACTGGGCTTCACAAATTTCGAGCTCTACCTCGTGGACGTGAACGGGGAGCACGAGCCGGTGCGCGTGACCTATTCCGACGGCTTCGATGGTCTGCCGGTCTTTTCGCCCGATGGCCGGAAGCTGTCCTGGACGAGCGACCGTACGAGCGACGGGAAGTCGCAGATCTTTCTGGCGAACTGGAATCACGAAGCGGCGCTCAAGGCCCTGGCGGAAGCGCCGCTGCGGGGCAGCACCCCTGCGGTGGAGAAGACGGCAGCCGCCAGCACGGCTGCGCCCGAGCAGGCGGCCACGAAGCCCGAGACCGAGGCGCTCTCTCCCGAAATCCGCGCGGAGGATCTGAAATACGAAGCATCGTGGCTGGCCGATCCGGTTCGCGAGGGACGCGAGACGGGCACGGCAGGCGCGAGGGCGTCGGCGGATTTCCTCACCGGATATTTTCGCACGCTGGGTCTCAAGCCGCTCGGCGATGATTTTCGCGAGGGCTTCGAGTTCACTTCCGGCACCCGCGTCGACGCCGCGAAAACCGCGCTGTCCGTTTCCAGTGGAAAAGACGCGACCACGTTCGCGCTCGACAAGGATTTTCGTCCGCTCGCCTTCAGCGAAAGCGGCACGGTGGACGGTGACGTGGTTTTCGCCGGCTACGGCCTCAGCGCGCCCGAGGACGCGAAGAACGCGCGCTACAACAGCTACGATGGCCTCGACGTGAAGGACAAGATTGTCCTCTTCTTCCGCTACGTGCCCGAGGGGGTGGATGCACCGCGCCGGGCGCAACTCAACCGCTACGCCGGCCTGCGGTACAAGGCCATGATGGCCCGGGAGCGCGGGGCGAAAGCGGTGCTCGTGGTGACCGGACCCAATTCGCCAGGGGCCGGGGAACTCCTGGAACTGACCAACGACGGGAGCCATTCCGGCAGCGGGATCGTCTCCGCCTCCATCACCACCAAGATCGCCGATGCCTTGCTCGCGGGCAGTGGCAAAAACCTCAAGGATCTGCAGTCTGGTCTGGATACGGAAAATCCGCATGCGGAGGGCGGGTTCGTTTTGCCGCACGTCCATGTGGCCCTGAGCGTCGGCATCGAACGGCTGAAGAAGGCCGACCGCAATGTGGTGGGTGTGCTCCCGCCGACGGGCGGCAGCGACGAATACGTGATCGTGGGCGCGCATTACGATCACCTCGGCCACGGGGGTCGCGGGCAGTTCGATGGCGCATTCAGGAGAGGAGGGCCAGGTGCATCCCGGCGCGGATGACAATGCCTCCGGCACGGCGGTCGTGATGGAACTTGCGGCGGCCTTCGCGGCGCCGGCTGCCTTGAAGCCGGCACCTGCCGTGGCGAATGATCCGGCGAAGCCGCGGCGCGGCGTCATCTTCGCGCTGTGGTCGGGCGAAGAGATCGGGCTCATCGGCTCCGCGGCGTTTTGCGAGAAGCCACCGGTGCCGCTCGACAAGGTCGTCGCCTACGTGAACTTCGACATGGTCGGCCGGCTGCGAGACAACAAGCTCACCATGCAGGGCGTGGGCTCCTCGAAGCTGTGGCGCAAGGAACTGGAGAAGCGCAACGTCGCTGCCGGCTTCAATCTCGTGCTGCAGGACGACCCATATCTTCCCACCGACACGACGAGCTTTTATCCCAAGCACGTGCCGGTGCTGAATTTTTTCACCGGCGCGCATGAGGACTATCACCGCCCCACCGATACGCCCGACAAGCTCAACATCGAAGGCATGGAGCGCATCGCGAAATTTGCCCGGCAGATCGTGCTCGATCTTTCGGCCGCGCCGGAGCGGCCCGATTTCGCCCGGGTCGAGCACAGCGACCAGGGCTCCGGTTCCCGGGATAGCTTGCGGGCTTATCTGGGCACGATCCCGGATTATTCGTCCGAGGTGAAAGGTGTGAAACTGAGCGGGGTGCGCGCGGGTGGCCCCGGCGAGAAAGGCGGCATCAAGGGAGGCGATATCATCGTGGAGTTTGCCGGCCAGAAGATCGCGAACATCTACGACTACACCTACGCGCTCGATGCGGTGAAGATCGGCGTCCCGGTGAAAGTCGTCGTCGAGCGGGATGGCCAGCGCGTGGACCTCAGTGTCACCCCGGAAGCACGCAAATGACCGCGGCGTGGCGACGCGAGGATGCGCGGTTGATCATCCAGCAAAAAGGCGGCTGGATCTGGATTCTGCGCCTGCTCTTTGGGGTGCCGTTGCTCGCCCTGGGGACGCTGTTCCTCTGGTATGCCGTCTCGGAGCCGGTGCATCGTTTTTTCGGAGGGCGGTTGGCCCGCCGTGCTCGGCTGTTTGCCGAGCACGTTCTTCGCGTTGCTCTTTGCCGCGTTCATGGCCCCGCTGGGCTGGTGGATGGTCATGTCGCGCCAGCTCGTCATTCTCGATCCGGCCAACCGGCAATTGCTCGAAGTCAAAGACTGGCGCCTCGGTCGCCTGACGACGAAACACCATCTGGACGACTATCGAAAAGTCTCCGTGGAACGCGATTACCTGCTGAGCGCGAAGGAGAGCCGCTCGGCGGGCAACACGCTCGCCCATTACGTCCGCCTGCTCCCGCGCGAGCGCCAGGCCCCGCCATTCCAGGTCGCCTTCTTCTCCCAGGGCGAACGCACCCCGCCCGAGGAACTCGGCCGTCTGGCCGCCGAGTTGCTCGGCCTGCCGCTTACCGTGAATCTCGACGCCATCGCCCGGCATCGCGCCAGCGACGACGAAGATGGAATCCTGTGACCGGCGCCTTTTTCTTCCCCGCATGAGTCTTGCGCAACCTCGCGCGGATGCGTGAGACTGTGCTTCCCGAACGTCTCTCCCAACCATGAAATCCCGTCTCTCCCTTTTCCTCCCGCTCTTCGCTCTCTCCGCCGCGATCGCTCACGGCCAGCAGCCGGTGCCTTCCGGTGAGTTCACCAAGATCCAGCTCACCGACCAGTTCTGGGCGGAAGGCGCGGCGATCGGCGATTTCAATCACGACGGCAAGATGGACGTCGTCTATGGGCCCTACTGGTGGGAGGGACCGGACTTCAAGGTCAAGCACACCTATCGCCCGGACACGGACAAATCGAAGGTGAAAACGAAGGATGGCACCGAGATCGAGATCTCCGGTTTCAAGGGCGCGCTGGGGCAACGAGAACGGCTACTCCGACAATTTCCTGACCTACACCTACGACTTCAATGGCGACGGCTGGACCGATATCCTGGTCATCGGCTGGCCGGGCAAGGAAGCCTTCTGGTACGAAAATCCGAAAGGCGCGGACGTGCCGTGGCCCAAACACCTGGCGTGGGACGTGGTCGACAATGAATCGCCGATGCTCGCCGATCTCTTCGGCACCGGAAGCCGGTGCTGGTCTGCTGCTCGGGAGGCTATATCGGTTACGCCGAGCCCGATTGGAAGGACCCGGAGGAGAAGTGGAAATGGCACCCGATTTCGCCAAAGGGCACCTATCAGCGCTATACGCACGGCATCGGCGTCGGCGATGTGAATGGCGACGGCCGCAAGGACATTCTCGAGGCGACCGGTTGGTGGGAGCAGCCGAGTGCGCTCGACGGCGATCCCGTGTGGAAGAAGCACGAGTTCGAGTTCGGCAGCGGCGGCGCGCAAATGTACGCCTACGATGTCAACGGCGACGGCAAGGCGGACATCATCACCAGCCTCGAGGCGCACAAGCACGGCATCGCGTGGTTTGAGCAGACGAGCGAGGGCGGCGTGGAAGGGTGGACGAAGCACATCATCGTGGGCGACAAGCCGGAGGACAACCCGCAGGGTGTGATGTTCACCCAGCCGCACGCCATGTGGCTGCAGGACATGAACGGCGACGGCCTGCTCGACCTCGTCACCGGCAAACGCTTTTGGGCGCATGGTCCCACGGGCGACATCGATCCGAACGCTCCGCCCGTGCTGTATTGGTTCGAGCTCAAGCGCGACGCCGGCAAAGTCGAATGGCTCGCCCATTTGATCGATGACAATTCGGGCGTCGGCTGCGAGGTCATGGCCGGCGATGTGAACGGCGACGGCAAGCCCGACGTCGTCGTCGGCAACAAGCGCGGCGCCTTCGTCTTCCTGCGCAAGTAGGCCGATCTTCCGCGAGGAAGCTGCCCCCGCACCGAGCGCGAGCGCCGAAAAAAATGGGTAGGGAAGCCGCGCCGCCGGGTTCCCACTTTTGGGTGTGCGGAAAAAGCAGTGGAGGCGCGCCAGCCCCGCTCTCGGAACTGCCATGTCCCACCATCCACCGCGTTCCCGCGCCACATGCGTGGGAACCCGGCGGCGCGGCTTCCCTACCAGTTTTTTCGGCGCTTCCGCCACACGAGGAGCGCTGACTGCTCGCGGGCGCAAAACGCCGTCAATGCAACAAGCTATCCAGATTTGACGACCGAGGTTTACATTCTCACCATTTCCTCGAGTCCTTTATGCCTATTCCCGCCATGGTCGGCGCCTTCGCCATCGTCCCAAGCAACGATCTGCCGGCCGCGCTCCCTTTCTGGGAGCGGTTGGGATTCACCCGCACCGGCGGAGACGCCCAGTACGTCATCATGACGGGATGGGGCTGCGAAGTGCATCTGACGCAGGCAGGCAGCGGTCCAAGCTTCCGGCACCCTCCACCGCTCTTCGCCGCGGCCAGAGCGGTTTCGGTTTAATCTGTCGTCTTGCGGGATGAAGTGTGGCCCGCGGAACACGTGTTCGGTGCATCGGGCGCGCCATGCCGCGACAGAATAAATCGGAAATGCCGTCCGCTCAACGCCGATCCCGACGTGCGGCGATGCCTGAAAAAGTTCTTCGATGGGCATCACCCGCGAACTTGCCCGCCAGCGCTGGGGCGATCACGAGCGCCAGCGCACGGAAATCGACCGGCAACGCTGGCGCCACGAACAGGCAGTGAGCCGGAGAAAGCTCGGGAAAAGGAGCGGCAAAAGCCCGCGGAGAAGCCCTACGGCCCAAACACGCGTTCCCGCATGTCGCAAACGCACCGGAATGTGGCGCAAAAGGCCAAGCCGGGGGCGAGCTTCCGCGCTTGTATGGGCGGTGTTCTCCAGTATCCGTTGTCTTTTCTGATCCTCCCCAAGCCATGAATCACCGTGTCCTTTTACTCCCCCTCGTTTTGACCGTGGGCACTTCGCTGCTGGGGGCGGCGGAATACAAGCCGCTCGAAGATCCGCGGCGTCCGATTGCCACGACGCAGAGCGTGCCCGCGCCGGAGGCGCCGCAGAAGATGACGCTGCCGCCGGGCTTCCACGCGCAGCTCGTGGCGGGCGAGCCGGACATCGTGCAACCGGTCGCCTACACGATCGACGATCGCGGCCGGCTGTGGGTGATTCAAAACACGAACTATCCCGTGTGTCCCGGCGAGAAGAAGGACCAGATCCTGATCCTCGAGAATTTCGGTCCCGACGGCAAAGCGGGCAAGCGCACCGTCTTCTACGACAAGCTTACCTTCGCCACGGGCATCGCGGTTGGGACATGGCGGGGTGTGGGTTGGAGCGCCGCCGAATCTGCTTTTCTTCCCAGTCAATGAAGGCGAGGACAAGCTGGCGGGCGAGCCGCAGGTGGTGCTCGATGGTTGGGGCAACGAAGACACGCACGAGACGCTCAACGATTTCACCTGGGGACCGGACGGGTGGCTCTACGGCACGCAGGGCGTCTACACTTTTTCGAACGTGGGCCAGCCGGGCGCGCCCGACGCGGAGCGCCAGAGGGTCGATGCGGGTGTCTGGCGTTATCATCCGCTGAAGAAGAAGTTTGAGCTCTACGCCGAGGGCGCGAGCAACCAATGGGGCGTGGATTGGGACGACTGGGGGCAGGCGTGCTTCGAGGCCTGCGTGATCCCGCACATGTGGCAGTGCATCCAGGGGGCGCGCTATCAGCGCCAGTCCGGCCAGCACCAAAACAAATTCACCTACGACGACATCAAGACAATTGCGGATTTCGAGTACGAGAAGCGCGCCTATTGCGGGGCCATGTTTTACCTCGGCGGCACGTGGCCGGCGGAATACCGGAACACGTTTTTCTTCAACGACATTCACATGAGCAAGATGCGCAATGAGAAGCTCACGCGCGTGGGCTCGGGCCTGAAGAGCACGCGCAACATGGATTTCCTCGTGCCGAACGATCCCTGGTATCGCGGGCTGAGTCCGCAGTACGGGCCGGATGGCTCGGTCTTCGTGAACGACTGGTACGACAAGGTGCCGTGCCATCAGCAGCGCGATTACACCGACCGCAGCAACGGGCGCATTTACAAGATCCTCTACGGCGACGTGCCGGCGGTGCAGGTCGACATGCAGAAGAAGAGCGATGCCGAACTGGTGCAGGATCAATTGAACGCGAACGATTGGTACGTGCGCCATGCGCGCCGTATCTTGCAGGAGCGCGGGCCGAAGCCGGAGGTGCAGGCCGCGCTGGGGAAAATCCTGCGCGAGAATCCCGACGAGACACGCCAGTTGCGCGCGCTCTGGGCGCTGCATGGAGTGAGCGGTCTCACCGAGGCCATCGCCTTGGAGATGCTCAAGAGCCCGCACGAATTTCTGCGGGCGTGGACGATCCAACTGACTTGTGAGGACGGCACGCCTTCAGCACCGTTGCTCGAGGAATTTGCGCGCCTCGCGAAGGACGATCCTTCACCGGTAGTGCGCCTGTATCTGGCGTCGGCCGCGCAGCGGATCGACATCGCGAAGCGCTGGCCCATTCTCACCGCGCTGGCGGCGCACGCCGAGGACGCGAACGATCATAATCTTCCACTCATGCTGTGGTATGCCGCCGAGCCCGCGGTGGGCGCGGACATCGCGAAGGGCGCGGAACTGCTCGCCAACTGCCGCATTGCCAAGGTGCAGGAATTCATCTCGCGCCGGATCGCCGCCGCCGCGACCGCCAACGCCAACGCCCGCCAACGCCAACGCCCAATGAGAATTTCCTGGAAGAGGGTGAGTGCAGCCCTGCTGGCGCTCGGCATGCATGGGACATCGCTGGTGGCGCAGGAAGCCGCGCCCCAAGCGCTCGACGTCTTGCTGCAAACGCTCGGCCGGATGGAGAGTCCGGACGCGCAGGCCAATATCCTGCGGGGGATGAACGCCTCGCTGAAAGGACGGCACGGTCTGGCCGCGCCGGCGGGCTGGGATGCGCTCTACGAGAAACTCAAGGCGAGCCCCAATGAAGAAGTGCGGCGCCAGGCCCAGGCGCTGGCCGTGACCTTCGGGGGCAGCGCGGCCCTGGCCGAGATGCGCAAGATGCTGGTGGACCCTGCGGCCGATGGAGCCGCCCGGCAGGCGGCGCTCGAATCGTTTGCTCGCGGCGAAGGGACGCGGAGACGCTGCCACTGGTGCTCGAACTGGCCAGGCAGCCGGGGCCGCTGCGCGATGCGGCGCTGCGCGGCTTGGCCAGCTACGATGACCCGCAGATCAGCGCGGGTCATCCTCGGTGTCTTCAAGGGATTGGATACGGCGGAAAAGCGTGACGCGTTGAATACCTTGCTGGCGCGTCCGATGAACGCGCGTGCCTTTCTCGCGGCCATCGACGCGCAGACGCTGACCCGTGCGGAGATCAGCGCGCCGACCGCCCGGCAGTTTGCAGGACTTGCACCGAAGTCGACCAGTGGATGGCGAAAAACTGGGGCGCGGTGCGCACCTCGCCGGCGGACAAGCAGGCGCAGATCGCGAAGCTCAAGACATTCATCAGCACGGATTCGATCCTGCATGCCGATGCTTCGCGCGGACGCGCGATCTTCACGCAGACGTGCGCCATCTGCCACACGCTCTTCGGCTACGGCGCGAAGATCGGTCCGAGTTGCCCGGCTTTTTCGAGGACATCGATTACCTGCTGCTCAACATCGTCGATCCCGACGCGATCATCGGGGAAAGATTATCAGCAGGTGCTCATCCACACCAAGGACGGGCAGACGGTTGTCGGGCATCATCGCTGCCGACGACGCCACGGCGGTGTCGCTGAAGTCGCTGGCCGGCGTCGTGACCGTGCAGCGCGCGGACATCGCCTCGATGGAGGTGAGCCCGCATTCGCTCATGCCCGAGGGGCTCATCACCTCGATGGACGAGGAAAGCGTGCGCGATCTTTTCCTCTACCTGCGCCAGCGCGCGCAGGTGCCCATCCTCGCCACGCCGGTAAATGCCGCTGACTTCTTCAATGGCAACGACCTCTCCACTGGCGGTCGATGCGCGGGGACTGGAAGGTCGAAAACGGCGAACTCATCGGTCGCGCCAGCGGGGAGCAGACGGCGGTGTTGCTGAGCGACGTGGTGGCCGATTATTTCCAACTGACCGCGCAGATCAAAGTCTCCGGGGAAAATGCCGCGGCGGAGTTCGCCTTCCACGGACGCGTCGACGTGCCGAAGTTCCAAGGCTGCTCGTTGAGCCTCGGTGGACCGACGCCGGCCAATGTCTGGCGCTACGATGCCGGGAGCCCGGCGGTGAGTGTGCCGGGCAAGGCGGCGATCGTCCCGGGCCAATGGGTCGAATGCCGGATCGAGTCGCACGGAAGGGACGTCGCGATTTCGCTCGGCGGACAGCCCGCTTTTCATTTGAACGATACGCCCGCGGGCCGCAACGGCTTTGCCCTCTACCTGCGGGGTGGGGGTGCGGAGTTGCGGATGAAGGACGTGAAGCTGGAAATTACGCCGCATTGAGGCCATGCGACGCATTATTGCCCTCGGAGCCTGGCTGCTGTTTGGCGCGCTGACGGCGGGCGCGCAGGAGCCGGCGTCCGTGTCGGTCATCGAGGGCGGCTTTGCTCCCAGCGGAGGGGATTTCCAGGTGACGTTTGGTTTTTCCAACATGGAGGTCGATGCGAGTTCGGCAAAAGAGCCGCCGCGTCCGCTGGTGGCGCCGGACTTGCCCTATCGGCTGGAGCTTGGTCGGAGCGCAGGAGACGAGCGCGCGACTGGAACTGTGTTGCCTTTCGCACGGGATGGATTCCGGCGATGCGGTCCTGGCGGTGGCGCGCTTGCGGGTGACCAATCCGACCGGCCAAATCTTCAAGACCAGTCTCGCCGTGGCGATCGCCCCGGAAGGCGCCATCCACGCGCTCGCCTTTGAAAAGCATGCTTTCTTCATTGAAGGACGCCCGGTGTTCATTGCCGATACGCCTTCGCGGGGTGCCATCCTGGCCGAATCGCCCTTTGCGGCGCGTCCGCTCACCCCGCAAGACCAAGCGCATGTGGAATCGGCGAAAGGCGAATGCCGCGGGGAAATGCTCTTCGACCTGGTGCTGGCTCCGGGACAAACGCAGTTCTTGGGATTTATCTGCCCGCTGCGCCTGGCGAAGGGCAGTGAGTTCCAGCCGGAATTCTATCGCACGCTTTCGTTCGACAAGTTGTTCACTGAAGCCGAAAAGCAAGCGGCGGAGAAGCCGCGCTGAGTCTTCCGCGCCGCGTGTGCTCTCTTGCGCCGAGGGAAGCAGGCGACTAGACCATGCCCAACGATTCCTGCGATGAAATTGAAACTCCTTTTCCATTCGATCCTGGGCGGCCTGGGCGGGTGGTGGAGTGATGGCGGTGATGCTGGGGGGCGGATCACGCCGGTCGCGGCAGTGGAAAGAGCGCGTCCTCGCCGACGTGCTCGCGCCGGTCTACATGCAACTCGACGGACGAAGCGCGCTTACCTCCGCTACAAGGACAGCCACACTTTCATGGAGGCGTAGCTCATCCGGGAAGGCAACCTCGCCATCCGCGACACCCTTCTGGCCAACGCGCATTTGATCCCGCCCTCTCTCCTCGATGACGCCGCGAGGCTGATCGAACACTACGACCGATGGTACGAGGAGTTCGAGCGGCTGCGGCTGGCGGAGAAGCCGGAATTGGAATCGCGCTTCCGTCTTTCTCGGGCCGCAGGGGCTGCGGTTTTCCGAGCGAGGCGGAAGCGCGATTTCAGGGGGCGTTCCGGCAATATTTGCGCGAGCTCTACCACACGGCGGGCTGATCTCTCACCCGGCCCGGTGAGCCGCACGAGAGCGGCTTGAATAATGTCGTAGCCGTTATTAAACGCAGAGAGGCCCAGCGCGGCGGAGTCGCAATCGATGAAGGGTCCACGAAAGACACGAAAAGGCACGAAAAGGCGGTCGGAGGAGCAGCCCGCGAATCTTCGCTATTCTTCGAGATAGCAGAGCAGAGAAAGCAGAGGTTCGCAGAGAAAAAGAAACAGCCCTCCTTTCCTCTCTCCGACATCTCTGCGCTCTCTGCGTTTCGTTTGGCTCAGCTTCGTTTTGATGGATGACTACAGGCCAACTTAAACCACTCGAGCTACTTCGCCGGTGGCGCGAGCAGACGCGTGATCTGCGCCGCGGCGTAGGCCGCGCCGAAACCGTTGTCGATATTCACCACCGTCACCCCGCTGCCACAGGAATTCAGCATCCCGAGCAGCGCGGCCAGCCCGCCAAAGCTCGCGCCGTAGCCGACGCTGGTTGGAACTGCGATCACCGGCTTGCTCACCAGCCCCGCCACGGCGCTGGGCAGCGCGCCTTCCATGCCGGCGGACGACAATCAGGACGGCGCACGCTTCCAACCGCTCGCGCGCGGCCAGCAGGCGATGCACGCCCGCCACACCCACATCGGTCACGCGCTCCACGCGATTGCCAAAGATCTCCAGCGTCACGGCCGCCTCATCCGCCACGGGGAGATCCGAAGTGCCGGCGCAGATCACCCCCACCAGGCCCTCACTTTTCGGCAGGGCTCCAGCTCCACCGTGAGGCAGCGCGCCCGGGCATGCCAGCGGGCCGTGGGAAACTCCGCGGACAGCGCCCGATACTGCTCCTCATTGGCCCGGCTCACGAGCAGCACGCCGCTCCTTTCCCAGCAGCACCCGTCCGATGGCCACCACCTCCACCGGCGTCTTCCCAGCGCCGAAGATCACCTCGGGGAATCCGCAACGCTGCGCGCGGTCGGTATCCACGCGGGCAAACCCGAGATCGACGAACGGCTCCGCCATCCGCTAGTTCGTGGGAGTGTTCAGGATCAAGCGCATCGGCACCATGTGCGATTCATTGAAGCCATGTGCCTTGAAGAAGCGCTGCCCATCGGCGTTGAGGCGGTCGGTGAGCAGCGTAATGCGGGCGAAATCCTTCTTCCGCGCATAGTCGATCGCGTGCGTCAGCAGCTTCTCGCCGAACTTCTGCCCGCGATGATCGCGGTGCACGATCACGTCCTCGAGCAGAATCACGAAGCCGCCCTCCGCCGTGCTGATTGTAAAGAGCAGGTTGATCATCCCGAGGATGAGCCCGTTCTGTCGCAGGACGAAAATGCGGCCGCGATTCGGCTGCTCCAGGATCAGCCGCAGGCCGCGCATCTGCTTGGCGCGATTGGGAATAAAATCCGCCTCCTGGGTGAACAGGTCGAACAGGAGATCGGTGAGCTGCGGCAGGTCTTCCAGCGTCGCTTGCTCGATATGAGGGTCTTCATCCATGGGCAAAACGCCGGGCTTATCGCACAATAATTCCCCGGTGGAAAGGGCGGTGTGGAACAATCGGCAATTTTCGCTCGAAAGGACGTCCCCGCCGCTGTCGATTGCGATCTACGTGGGGCCACTTGCCATGGGGAAAAAAGGATCAAGGACGATCTGCCGATTCCAAGGCCCAGCAACTTTCACATGCCGGTCGGCGAAATCGATCCAGTACTTGATCGCGAATCCCGCCGCGAGGTGCACATCCAGAGGGATTCCCCGGGGGAGTGTACTCGCGGTAATCGCTGGCCATATCAGGGGAAATCGGCAATTCGCGCCAGCGCTCGTCGCAGGATCAACCGTTTGGATTCTGGGCAGATCGTTGATTTGCTCGACGATTTCCCAATCCACCAGCAGCCGATACCGCTTCACGCCTCCGGGCGGTCAAGACCCAACGCCCGGTCCAGGTCGTCCTCCGCCACCCAGTGCGATGGCTCACGATCCTCCATTCTGGCTTCAAGGCGATCCCAGTATTCCGGGGTCCGCTTGCGACCGAGTGCGAGCAAATAGCCGATCAGATCTTTGCGCTCCTGATCGGAAAGGGCGGTCGCCTCGGCCTTGAGTTGCTCGATACTCATGTCGCTACTCTACCGGGAATTGGCCCGGAAGGCAATGCGCCCGTCCTACTTCCAGTCGAGCGCCTTCAGGATCTCGTCCTTGGGCACGCGGTCGGTGAAGTCGGCGAAGGTTTCTTCGCCTTGCTTGCCGGCGGCGTAGACCTTGAGGAGCTTGTCGATGAAGAGGGTGGACGTCCCGGGCGATGATCTTGCCCTTGAGCAGGTCGTTGAAGCGGCGGTTGGCGCCGAGGCGGCCACCGATAAAGGCGTCGAAGGCGTCGACCATCTCCCCGTTCACCTTGGTGCGGGCGCCGCGGAAGCCGATATCGGCGATCTGGTGCTGGCCGCAGCTCGACGGGCAGCCGCTGAAGTGGATGCGGATCTTGTCGTGATACCAACTGGAGTTGTTTTCGAGCTGGGTGATGAGCTCGAGCATCCGGTTCTTCGTCTCGGAGACGGCCAGATTGCAAAACTCGATGCCCGTGCAGCTCACGCAGCCCTTGCGAAAATTGGTGGGCTGATAGTCCAGGCCCAACTCGTCGAGCTCGGCCTTGAGCGCCGGCAGGTTGGCCTCCAGGACATTGACGATGAGGAGGTTCTGCTTGTTGGTCAGGCGGATTTGATCCTGGCCGGGCGCGCATACTTCGCCGCGAGCCGGCTGATGTGGCCCAGCGCCTTG
The DNA here is from genome assembly GCA_037200205.1 of Chthoniobacter sp. Taxonomy (GTDB): domain Bacteria; phylum Verrucomicrobiota; class Verrucomicrobiia; order Chthoniobacterales; family Chthoniobacteraceae; genus Chthoniobacter. The sequence continues at coordinate 226,027 of JBBCHV010000028.1, read as the reverse complement.
TGGCGCAGACGGGCCGCCGGGGAAGCACACGCCCACCCAGTAGAGGCCCGCCTGCTTCTGCGCGTGGATGCCGATGTGGTCCGTCTCCTGATCCTTGATGACCGTGAATCGTGGTGGCGCTCCAGCTTGAAGGGGAGCAATTCCTCCACCTTCTCGGCAAGGTATTCGCCGCCGCCGTTTTCGCCGCCGCCCAGCTTCCACCAGTCCTCGATGAGGAACTTGAAGCGCGCGTTGTTGCGCTTCAGGCGGTAACCGTTGTCGCGGAAGAGGATGCTCGCGGCTTCCACCACCGGCCAGACCTGTTCGGGCTTCAGGAACACGGCAGTAGCTTGGCCAGCTTCGGCGCGGAACTGAGCCCCCCCGCCGATCTTGATGCCAAAGCCGCGCTCTTCCTGGCCATCGACCGTGCGCTTCAGGCCGAAGACGCCCACGCAATTGATATCCGGCTGGGCGCAATGGATGCAGCAGCCGCTCACGCTGATCTTGTATTTGCGCGGGAGATTGGGAGAATTCGCGGTTGTTTTCCAGCGCGTGGTTTTACCTCGCGCATCTGCGCCGAGGCGTCGATGATCTCATTGGGATCGATGCCCGCCACGGGGCAGGCGACCACGTTGCGGGCGATATCGCCGCAGGCGCCGCTGGTGCTCAGGCCCACGCTTTGCAACTCGGAGAAAATGGTCGGGATGTCCTCGATGCGCAGCCAGTGGAACTGCACCGTCATGCGCGTGGTGATGTCCGAGAAACCGTGGCCGAAACGCTCCGAGATCTCGCAGATCTTGGCCGCCTGGGCGGCGGTGAGCTGGCCGCCGGGAATGCGCAGGCGCATCATGAAAAAGCCCGAATCCTTCGGCTTCTGCCGGTAGACGCCGTACCACTTCATGCGGTCGAAATCCTCCGGGTCGATCGAGGCGAACCCCGTCTTCGCATAGCGATAGATGTCGTGGATGACGTCGAGGCCGTCTTTATCCAGCTTCATCTTCTCCTGCGGGGTGAGGGGGATGAGGCCTTGCTTGACGGCGGCGTAGTTGGGCTGGATGTCGATCATCGGGATTAAAAGAAGGGTGGCAATTTAGGAGCGAGGGGAGCGATGGCAAGGCATTTGTCCCCGGTATGACAGGGAGGTGGATAGGTGAAAGTGGATAGTTGATAGCGGCGTGTTCCGATGTGACGGGCAGGCAAGGATGGAGGCGAAGGAAAAAGAGTGATCCGGAATAGCCTGAGGATCACACGACGAGGAAGCGCCCGCCCGGTACAAGAGACGACTTTTTTGAGGAGTACACCTTGGCGGTTGGCGAGGCGGCCAACGGACTGGTTGCGGCCGCAAGCCGACGCTGGCGAAGACCTCGCGCAGCGCTACGCAGCGGCGCCTCACCTGCGCTCCGCCAGACCGCGCGAATCCACCGCCAACACTTGTCACCATTCACCTATGGCCGCACCCAAAAGTGGAAAGGCGGTTATGCCGCTGCCGCCAGCTTCCCACCTACGCTTTTGGGCATGTTCCGGTTTACGACTTCGTTCTCGTCAGGTGGATGGCGAGAGCGGTATCCGTCTCGCATGTTGTTCCTCCACGGTCGGTGTTGCTGGTCAGGGCGACGGTTTTGCCCATCCGAAAGTTACAGTTCGTAACTGCTCGCCATGCCGCCGCTGCAAATCGTCATCGACACGAATGTCATCATCTCTGCGCTCCGCTCGCGGCGTGGGCCGTCCTTCCGCTGTTTTCCACACTGGGCGATCCTCGATGGCAGGCCAACATTTCCACCGCGCTCCTCCTCGAATACGAGGAAAAAGCTTCTGGAGATGCGCGGTTCGCTCGGTCTCACTCCGGAGGACATCGCCACGGTGCACGATATGCTGGCCCGGCGTTGCGGGCACCGGGTCATTTACTTTCACTGGCGTCCACGTTCCCGCGATCCGGACGACGACTTTTCTCGTCGACCTTGCCGCCAGCGGATGTGATTACTGCGTGACCTTCAATCTTCGGGACTGGCCCAACGGCATTCACACTCCGGCGGTGACACCGGCCCAGTTTCTTGCTATGCTCCCGCCGTTGCCATGACCACACTCGAACTCCATCTCGATGACCCGAGCTTTGGCGAACTGGCGCGCCTGGCGGCTGCGGCGCAACAGCCCGTGGACGCTTTTGCCGAGAATGCGTTGCGCGAGGCGGTGGCGGCCTACCGGGATCGGGAATATCTGGCGACGCGTGCGGCGCGGGCGGATGACGCGGCCTTTGCCGCCATTCTCGCGAAGGTACCAGATGTGGAACCGGACCCGCAAGACCGCTGGTAAGCATCCCTGGCGCCGCGGCTGCCCGGACTATTCCGCGAGACAGTCCTGCTCGAACCGCATCTTCGCGAATTGCCGCGATACTGGTAGCGTGCCTCGCGGAGGAGGGTCTGGGTGGTGGAGGAGACTTGGATGCGGTTGGGAGATGGCGGTGGAGGCAAGGTGGGTGGCGGTTTGGACGGCGTCGTCCCAGAGGGCGTAGCTGAATTTTGTGGAGGCCGATGAGGCTGGCGATGACGGGGCCGGTGTGGATGCCGATGGGCGTGGGCTGCATGGGCTGCGTAGCGAAATTCCGTCGAATTTTGCAGAAAAATCGCGATTCTCATCGGGTCAGAGCGTCGGCCCTGCAGTGGGATCGCCACGGAAAGATTTTGCTCTGGCAGGTTGACAGGGGGCGGCAAGCCGCTAATCTTCGCCCTCTTTTCCTCTAACCCAATTTTCGCACACGGCCTATGAAACGCACCTATCAACCCTCGAAGCGCACCCGCAAACGCCAGTTCGGCTTCCGCGCCCGGATGAAGACCAAGAACGGCCGCGCCATTCTTTCGCGCCGCCGCCAGCAGGGCCGCAAGCGCCTCCTGCCCAAGGGTGTGGAGATTCCTTACGCCCGCCACACGCAGGCCTGAGCATTTTCGATTTTCGATTTTCGATTTTTGGTTTGTGACGGCGGAGGCGGGGGCTTCAATGACGAGGTCGGTCGCCACCCAGTTCCGAAATCCGAGATCCGCAAATCAGAAATCAAAATGACCGGCCTTCGTTTTCCCAAGTCCGCCCACCTTCTTCGCACCTCGGAGTTCCAGAGGATGCGGCGCGAGGGGCAGTCGTACCATGGGAAGTTCATCGTCCTGAGTGTCCTCAGGAACCAGCCGTCGCCGGAAGTGCGCGTCGGTTTCATCACCTCGCGCCGGGTCGGCGGAGCGGTAGTGCGCAATCGCGTGCGGCGTCGTCTGCGCGAGATCGTGCGGGCTGCCCGGCCGCAGATCGCGGCGGGGACCTGGCTGACGCTCGTGGCCCGGCAAGCCGCGGCGGGGGCGACTTTCCAGAGCCTGACGGCGGAATGGCTTCAACTGGCGCAGCGCAGTTACCTCCTCGGCGCATGTTCCTGATCCGGCTGCTCTTTCACGGCTACAAGTTGCTGATCTCGCCCGTGTTGCACGGACTGGGCGGGCCGTCGCTGGGGTGCCGATATCTGCCGAGTTGCTCGCTGTATTTTCTGGAGGCTTGCGAAGTCCACGGTGTGGTGCGCGGGAGCTGGCTGGGCTTGAAACGTCTCGCGAGGTGCCATCCGTGGGGTGGCGAAGGTCTCGACCCTGTTCCGCCGGCGCGCGTGCTCGGAGCACGCCGCTCGCATATTTAAATTCTATTCTATGTTGGATCGCAAAGGCATCATCGGCATCGTCATTCCCGCCATCGTCCTGCTCGTCTGGTGGCAATATAACAACCAGGAGATGAAGAAGCTGGCCGCGGTGCGAGCCCAGCAGCAGGCGCTTGCGGCGGAGGTGGCCAAGGCCGCCCAGGTGGAGGCGGAAAAGAATGCTCCCACCCCCACGGCGGCGACACCGGCCGCGGCCACGACCCCCGCCGAAGCGGCGGTGCCGGCGCAGATCGAGACGCTGAGCACGGAATCGGTCGACTACACTTTCACCACGCGCGGGGCGGGCATTGCCAAGGTGCTGCTCAAGAAGCACGAGGCGGAGCAGGGCACGCGGATGACGCTGAATCAATTCGGCGACCTGCCGATCGGGGCGGTGAGCGAGTTGCCGGGCCAGCTCTCGAATGTCGTCTTCCACGATGACGTGGATAGCAGCGATGGGGTGATCACTTTCGAGGGCGCGGATGCGCGGGGATTGCACCTGACGAAGAAATTCGTGGTGCCGAAGTCGACGAAGCTCGACAAGGACTACATTGTCGATCTGCGGCTGATTTTTGAAAACCGCGGCAAGGAGCCGGTGACGCTGCCGGGATATTTCGTGCAGACGGGCTCGGCGGCTCCGGCGCATCAGCACGACATGCCGACCTACACGGGCTTCAAGTATCCCGACGGGAAATTCGTGGATGTCACATGGTTCTCGGGCGGGATGTTCAAGCACGAGCAGAGCACGTTCACGGCGTCGCGGGACGACATCCCGTGGGCGGCGGTGGCGGACCAGTATTTCACCTCGCTCATCTCGCCGGTGGTGGACCCGGAGAATGGCGCGGACCCGGTGAAGCAGCGCGGCAATTCCGTGTGGGCCACGCGCTTTCCGATCAGTGACGAGGTGTGGAAGGAGACGGGCCACGCGGCGGATGGCAGCGGTACGCCGCGCTACGGGATCGAAGGCGCGCTCGGCATGCCGGGCTTCACGCTGGCGCCGGGGCAGCGGCAGGTGCAGACCTTTCGCATCTACACCGGGCCGCGCGAGTACGGCCGCCTGCGGTTGATGCCCGATGGGGAGGTGGAAGTACTGGCCTTCTCCGACTTCGGCGGACTCTTCAGCTTCCTCGGGCCATTCGTCGGCTTCTTCAGCAAGGTCCTGCTCTTCTCACTGAATTCGCTGCATGCCTACGTCTACGGCTTCGCGGGGCAGAATGCCTACGCGGTGGCGATCATCATTCTCACGCTCATCATCAAGGCGCTGCTCTGGCCCATGCAGAGCAAGGCGACGAAGGCCGGGAAGCGTATGCAGGCGCTGCAGCCGAAGATGACGGAAGTCCGCGAAAAGTACAAGGACGACCCGACGAAGATGAATACGGAGGTGATGAAGCTCTACAAGGAGTACGGCGTCAATCCGCTGGCCGGCTGTCTGCCCGCCTTCATCCAGATGCCGATCTTCTTCGGTTTCTACAATATGCTGGGCAAGGCGGTGGAGCTGCGGAACAGCAAATTCCTGTGGGTGCATGATCTTTCGCAGCCGGACACGCTCTTTCACATCCCGAGCCTGGGCTACCCGGTGAATATCCTGCCGCTGTTCATGGCGGGGACGATGGTGTGGCAGATGTCGGCCTCGCCGAAGACGGGCGATCCCACGCAGCAGAAGGTCATGATGCTCATGCCGCTGATCTTTGTGATGTTCTGTTATAACTATGCCTCTGCGTTGGCGCTTTACTTGACAGTGAATAATTTGGTTTCTGTCGTGCAGCTCTACGCGACGCGGAACCAACCGCTGCCGACTTTGCAGAAGAAATTGCCCGCGTCCGCGAAGAGAAAATAGCGACAGTTTTATGAGCCTGAACCCACGCGAGACCCTCGATACGATGCTGGGGCTCCTTGGCTTCGTCTGCGAGATCAAGGAGTTCGAGCATGAACATGGCCTGACCCTGCAGGTGTACACGGCGGAGAAGGACCGCCTCATCGGGCGCAACGGCGCCCTGCTGGAGGACATCCAGACGCTGCTGAACCGGGTGCTCCAGGCGAAGGACAAGAACGCGCCGAAAGTGCAGGTGGACATCGAGCACTGGCGCGAGATGAAGGACGACAACCTGGCGCATCGCGTGCGGCAGATCGCGGAGATCGTCCGGCAGACGGGACGTCCATATCATCTCGAGCCGATGAACGCCTACGAGCGGCGGATCGTGCACAATGCGTTCAAGGACGATCCGGACGTGGCGACATGGAGCCCGCCGGACGATGCGCGGCTGAAGCGGATTACGTTGCGGCGGCGGCAGCCGGAGCAGTAGGAAGAGCCAAGAGCCAAGAGCCAAGTGGCGCCCAATTGCAGATGAGACGTTGCAGTGAACACTTGGCTCTCGCAACTTGGCTCCTGGCACTTTTCTTCACCTTCCCGTTGACAAGCGAAAATCCGGTGTCATTGTCGCCTCCCTTTTCCCGCGACCTGTGTCGCTCCGTTTTATGACCAGCACCCTTCTCGAAGAAGCCTTTAAAGTGATTCCCAGCCAGCAATTGCTCGTCAATGTGGTTTCCAAGCGCGTCCGCCAGCTCACGGCCGGCATCGCCCGATGGTCGAGACCGGCCCCCGCATGGGCTTTTCGGACATCGCGCTCAAGGAAATCATCGAGGGAAAGCTCCAGTTTGAAGCGGCCGCGGCGGAGACCGAGGCTGGCAAGAATTAATCCTGCGCGCACGGTGCGCGCCCGACCATGAGCGCGGATATATCCGTCAACCGCAAGGCCCTGCGGGAATACCATATCCTCGAGCGATTCGAGGCCGGTCTCGAACTCAAGGGGACCGAGGTGAAGTCCATTCGCGGCGGCCTGGCCAATATCAACAATGCCTTCGCGCGAATCGAGAATGGGCAGGCGTTTCTCTACGATGTGGATATCCAGCCGTACGTGCGGGCGAGCTTCGAGCAGCACGTGCCGAAGCGGGTGCGCCGGTTGCTGCTGCACAAGAGCGAGATCGAGCGGTTGACCGGCCTGACCCAGATCAAGGGCCACACGCTGGTCGCCTTGCGGATGTACTGGAAGGACTCCAAGGTGAAGATCGAGATCGGCGTGGGCAAGGGCAAGGAAGCCTCGGACAAGCGCCAGGACTTGAAGGAGAAGGCGACCAAGCGGGAGACGGACCGGGAAGTGGCGCGGTTCAACAAGAAGCACGCGTGATTTTTTTGGGGAAGGCGTCCTGCCTTTTCTGTCATCCTGAGCGGAGTGTAACGGAGTCGAAGGACCCCGTGGCTCTACGAACGACCATGCCGGTTACGCGGCGTGGACCCATAGCGGTGTATATTGTCCAGAAGCTGGCGTTGCTTCACCAAAGATGATCGCTGGTTGTGCCACGGGGTCTTTCGACTCCGTTACACTCCGCTCAAGATGACAGGAGGGGAACGCTATCCTCCCAGCAGCGACATCTCCGCCTTCGGCTGCGCGATGGTCGCGCTGGAGCGGATTTCGGAATAGCGATCGGTTCGGGCGCGCCATACGCCGGAGATCAGCGCCGTTAGTTCGGCGTCGCTGGCTCCGGCGCGCAGAGGATTCCGCAGATCGACGCCGGTATGGGCAAAAAGGCAGGTAAAGAGCCGGCCATCCGCCGAGAGGCGCGCGCGGGTGCAATCGCCGCAGATGGGTTGGGTGACGGAAGAGATGATGCCGATCTCGCCGCCGCCGTCGCGATGGCGGTAGCGCCGGGCGACTTCGCCCGGGTAGTTGGCGGCGACGGGTTCCAAGGGAATCTCCTCGGTGAGGCGTTCGATGATTTCCGCCGCGGGCACCACGTTCTTCCATCCGCCAGCCGTTGGTGTTGCCCACGTCCATGTATTCGATGAAGCGCACGATGAATTCCGGGCCGCGGAAATACCGCGCCATGGGCAGGATTTCGTCTTCGTTGATCCCCCGCTTCACGACCATGTTGATCTTGTTGATGGGGGTAAAGCCCGCGGAGCGCGCGGCCTCGATCCCGCGCAGCACGCGGTGCACGGGGAAATCCACATCGTTCATCGCTCGAAAGGTCGCGTCGTCGAGCGCATCGACGCTGACGGTGAGGCGTCGCAGGCCGGCGGCGCGCAAGGCATGCGCCTCCTCGAAGAGCCGCGAGCCATTCGTCGTGAGGGTGAGATCGCGGAGGCTATCGATGGCGGCGAGTGAGGAGACCAGGCGGTGGAGTTCGCGGCGCAACAGAGGTTCGCCGCCGGTCAGCCGGATTTTCTCCGTGCCGAGCCCCGCGAAAAGGCGGGGCCAGGCGGGCGATTTCCTCGAAAGTCAGCACGTCGTCCTTCGGCAAAAAGTCGTAGCCGCGTCCGAAGACCGCCTTGGGCATGCAATAGCCGCAGCGGAAATTGCAGCGATCCGTCACCGAGATGCGCAGATCGCGCAACGGCCGATGCAATTGGTCGAGGAGAGTGGAGGTCACAAAGCGAAGCTACGACGCGCAGGGAGACTCAACAAGGAGTGAGCCTGCGCGAAGTCCCTTGAAGGAATCGCGGCACCGGGTTCATCTGAACCTGCTTCATCGGGCAAAAGCAAAACGCCCCGGTAGAACCGGGGCGTTTGCGAGAGATTGGCGTTTACGCCGGTTAAAGGCGCAAGCGGCTTAGTAGCGCTTCTGGTAACCACCACGGTCACCGCCGCCGCCACGATCGCCACCACGGCCGCCGCCGCCACCACCACCACCGAAGGAACGGCGAGGTCCGCCGCCACCCGCCGCCGCCACGTTCTTCACGAGGACGGGCTTCGTTGACGGTCAGGGCGCGGCCCTGCACGGTCTTGCCGTGGAAGAGGCTGATCGCCTTCTGAGCTTCATCCGCGGAGGACATGGTCACGAAGGCGAAGCCGCGGCTTTTGCCGGTGAACTTATCCTGCATGAGAGCGACTTCGGAGACGGTGCCGGCTTCGGCAAAGGTGTCCTGAAGGTCGACTTCGGTGGTATCGAAGGAAAGATTTCCTACGTAGAGTTTATTGGACATACTGCTGTTTTCGTTTTCACAAGCGGCTCCTTCGGTGGCTGTTTCCGGTTATCGGATCTCAAAACTGCCACTGAAAGTCCGCGGACGAGCCGCGTCACGAAACAACTAGCAATCTACCAAACCTATTAAGGTTCCAAACTTGTGTGTGGGCACGAGGAAACACCGAATTGCCGCGCCACGCAAGGAGAATCTGGGGGAATGTGGGCTTTACCCGAGGCGATAAACGATGCGGGCCTTCGAGAGGTCGTAAGGAGACATTTCGAGCTTCACGCGGTCGCCATTGGTGAGGCGGATGAAGCGCTTGCGCATTTTGCCCGAGATGTGGGCGAGGACACTGTGCTTATTGCCGAGTTCGACGCGGAACATGGTCCCGGCGAGCACGGAGGTGATTTTGCCTTCGGTTTCGATCGTATTGTCGACTGCCATAACAAGAGACACTGCGGCGCCGTAGGGGGCAGCGCGGAAGGAGCGGCCAACGCGGCTCCCAGGGTTTTGCGAACAGCTTTCGGAGAAGCACTCCAGGCCGGCACGCGCCGGTGAAGGGCGGGAAGCATCGTCTGTGCCGCGCGGATTGCAAGCACTCTTCCTCTACCTTGTGTAAATACTTTGCGAAGACCGCCGGGGTTCAAGGTGCTAAAGCTCCTCTGCGACGCTGGAGGCGTCAAAAGCGATCTAGCCCCGGGTCGAGCGAGTCCGCGAGCGACCACCCGGGGTATCGACCGCCCGCGGACACTCCAACCGTCCCGGCGAAGCCGTATCTCTTCTGCGGATCGACGGAGGATGCGGCCAGGAGGGCCGGGACGGTTGGATTGGCCGTAGGGGAGGAGGTTACCCCGGGTGGTCGCTCGCAGATTGCCAGCGCCCGCCGGCGCTGCCCTTCGGGCTTCCTGCGGAAGGCATCTCGCTCCGCTCGGTTCGCTCGACCCGGGGCTACACTGCTTTTACGCCTTCGGCGTGGAGAAGAGAAAGCGGCTAAGGTTTAGCTTAAAAGCCCAGCTGCTATAGATGCAGATTCGGATACTGCCAATCCTCCCACTGGCCTTCGCATTTGAGGGTCGGGCAGTGAAAATGGACGTGTTCATCGGCATCGAGCGTGATGCGAATGTCGTGGCCGGTGAAAAGATGCTCGCACTTTGCACAGAAGCGCATTTCACCGAGCGACCACCAGCGTTTGAGTGGGTCGGCGGCCTGAAACATTCTCAGTTTTCGGCCGACGGTTTCGGGGAGTGCGTTCACACTGGAATATACCTTTTCGGGGCTTCGCTGTCGAATCGGCGAACCGAGAAAAATGGCCTGGGGGGTGGATTATTGCGCGGTCCAGCCGCCGTCCACGGCGAGCATTGAGCCGGTGACGTAACTCGCCGCGTCGCTGGCCAGAAAGATGGCCGCGCCCTGGATCTCGCGCAGTTCGCCCCAGCGCTTCAGCGCGGTCGCGCCGACGATGAACTTGCGGCCTTCCTCGGTGTCGGCAATGGGCACATTCATGTCGGTGAGAAATGGGCCGGGGCAGAGCGCATTCACGGTGATGCCGTGGCCCGCCACCTCGAGGGCGAGCGCGCGGGTCATCTGCACGATCGCGCCTTTGCTCGCCGTGTAGGGGGTGCGGTTGGCGAGGCCCACGAGTCCCAGCGCGCTGGCGAGATTGAGGATGCGGCCCCAGCCGCGCGCCTTCATCTGCGGCAGCACGGCCCGGCTGCACAGCCAGGAGCCGGTCACGTTGATGTCCATCACCTGGCGGAATTGCTCCGGGGTGAGTTGATCGATCGGGCCGCGGATATTAATGCCGGCGCTGTTGATCAGGATATCGATGGCGCCGAATTCGTGCAGGGCCGCATCGCGCGCGGCATTCACTTGCGCCTCATCCGTCACCTCGGCCAGGAGCCCGAGCGCGCCGTGTCCGAAGTCCGCGGCGATTTGCGCCGCGGCCGCTTGCGCCTCGTCGAGATGGCGGCTCAGCAGCACGACATTTGCGCCGGCGGAAGCGAGGGCGGCTCCCATGGCGAGGCCGAGCCCTTTCGAGCCGCCGGTGATGAATGCGGTGCGTCCAGTGAGGTCGAATTGCCGGATGCCGGGCAGGGGAGAAGGAGTGGAATTCATGAGAAGGAAAAGGGTTTCACGACAAGGGCCAGTGCGCGTCGCGCAAGGCGGGAAAATCGCGCCGCCACGCGGACATTACTTCAGGATCGAGCGTGGCCGAGAGGATCTGCTCGCGCTCGGCGGCATCCGCGATGATCACGCCTTGCGGATCCACGACGACGCTGCGGCCCGCGTAGAGAAGCTCCGGCTCGCGTCCCACGCGATTCACACCCACGACGTAGGCCTGGTTTTCAATCGCTCGCGCTTGCAACAGCGTGAGCCAATGCTGCTGGCGCCGGACGGGCCAGAGCGCCATGACCACGAAAAGATTCGCGCCCTGGCGTGCGGCGGCGCGGAAAATCTCCGGGAAGCGCAGATCGTAGCAGACCAACGGCGCCGCCAGGAACCCGCCCCACGGAAACGTCACGACCTCGGTGCCCGCTTCATGGCCCTGCGCCTCGCCGCCGAGGCTGAAGGGATGGATCTTCGCGTAGCGTGCGAGCAAATTTCCCTCGGGCGAAAAGACCACCGCCTCGTTCCTCCCCATCTCCGCCGTGCCGCGACTCACCACCCCACCCGTGACAAAGACGCCATGCTTTCGCGCGAGCCCCGCGAGAAACGCTTCGTCCTCGCGCTTCTCGCCCTGGCGAGTCACCGCGAGGTTCATGGAAAAGCCCGTGGCAAACATTTCCGGCAATACCACCAGCGATCTCGCGGCGGGCGATGCTGCCGCTAAAAGCGCTTCGACCTTGCGGAAATTCGCCGCCTTGTCCTCCCACACAATATCCAATTGGACAGCGAACAAATTCGGGGCGGGCATGCGCACCAGCCTGCGTGATGCGCACTGTCCGCCGCAAGCGCCGATCGACTTTTCAGATCGGACTCGTGGCTCGACAAGCTGCGAGTTTCCAATACCATAAATTGACCGCCCACGTTCACCTGACCGACGAGGAATGGAACGAGCTTCGCGAATTGACGCACGTCGATGATGCCGAAGGCGCGGTGCGTTCTGCACTTAGTGAGTACCGGCGGTTTGCACGGCGAATGCAGTTGAAAGCGCTTTCGGGGCAAGTGACGATGGAAGACAACTGGCGCGTGATGGAGGACAGGAAAACCGATGCGCCTGATTCTCGTTGATACCTGCATCTGGATTCCCTTCTTCAATCGTCCGCCATCCGCAGAGAAGAGGGCGGTCGATGCCTTGCTGGAGGATGATCGGTCCAATCACCGCTGAGATTCTCCAAGGTTTTCGGCGCGAATCGCAGGCGGACACAAGACCGGACAGAAACATTCGCGCCAACTGTGGAAGACTCTATTGCGAAAAGCACAAAGCGTTCGGGAGAGGCTCCCGAACGCTTCGCGCATAAGGTTTAAATGTTAACCGGAAAACTCCGCTTACAGGCCATCCGGGTGGCGAGCCACAAAGCCGAAGGCCGGGCGGCCGCTCAGGCGCCAGCGAGGACCGTCTTCCCCGCCGAAGCCCGTGGTGTCCAGGCGCAGACCGGCGACGACCGCGAAGACGTGCCCGTCCTTGGCGTAAACGGTGATCCAGCGGCCTTTGCCGTTGGCGCCGTAACCCGTGAAATCCTTCGAAACGACCGGCGAGCTGATCAGCCCGGCGTGGTGGAGCATGAAGGACACGGTGCCGGAGCAATCGTAGCCATCGACATAAAAGCTCTCATGGCCGCCGCCCCACACATAGGGCTTGGTGCGGATGTAGTTGGTCGCCCAGATGGCGCGTTTCACACATTCCGGGGCGTTCTCCGGGGCGAAGGCAATGCCGGTCTTGCGGTCAAGGGCGGCTTTGTCGCCCGGGACGGTCGGGCCGGAGGTGGGCGGCGTGGCGGAGGTATAGCCGGCGTGGCTGGCCGGGGTGAGCGTGAGCAGCACCATCACGGCGCCCGAGGACGATCGAAGCAGGGTAAGTAAAAATGCGGTTCATACCTAGCCTATTGCAAAAACGGGGCCACGACCGGACAAACTATTTTCGGGAAAGTACTGAGATCGGGGGTGGGCGAGGGCAAATTACTCAGGTTTCCTGCAGGGACCGGCCTTGGCGGACGATCACCTTGAGGCGGGCGAGGAGGAATTTCCGACCCCGTCTTCTTTGCAAATGTGAGAATTAACCGTAATTGTCATATTGCAGAGCGATCGAAAAAGCGCGGCGTTCTCTATCGGATATCGAAAACTCCCGATTTGCCCCCCGCCTCAGCGGTCCATCTTCACCTGCCACATCTTTGTAATGAGCCAACGCCCATCGATTTTCTGCATGTCCAGCGTGTCGGTCACGGAGCCCCGCTTCGGTCCCGGCGAGATCGAATGGTGCTTGCTGGCATGGGAACCGAGGCTGTTCGCGCTCCAATCGTAGGCAAAGGAGACGTGCGCCGACGCCCCATCGGGCGCTTCGCGAATATCGACGCCGCGGATATTGCGCACTTCGTAGTTGGACCAGTGCGTCATGAACATATCGCGGCTGCGACGAATGTAATCGCGGGTCTTTTGCCCCTCATCGAAATACCCGACCCGCGGTGCGCAGAGCGCGATGTAATCGTTCGCATTTCCTGTTTCCAAGGCGTGGGTATAGCCGCTCACGACGCTCATGATGGCCCCCGCGTTGGGAGCCGCCGCGGAGGAGGAAGCCACCGGAGGAGGGGATGAAACCGGAGGCGGCGTGGGAGTGGCGGCCGCGGCCAGCTTCGGCGCGGGCGCCGGGCTCGAGGCGGCCGGCTTGCGGACCAGTTCGACGAGCGGCGGCTGAGTCGTGCCGTCTTCCCGCACCTCCACGATGAATTCGGCGCTCTCGTAACCCTCCCGTTCCACCTTGAGCCGCCAACTGCCCACGCCCACGTTTTCCAATTGCAGCGGGCTCTTCCCTTTGTCTTCGCCGTTCAAGAATACATTGGCGCCGGAAGGCATGGTATTCACGATGATCGGCGTCGTCTTCGGAGGCTTGGGATCGGGAACCGCCTCGGGCTTGGCCGGCTCAACCTTGGCCACCTCTACGACCGGCGCCGGTGTGGCGGGGGCGGGAGTAGCGGCTACAGGAACCGGGGCCGCCGGGAGCGATGGACCAGGGGTCGATGGAGCCGGAGCGGCGCTGGCCGTCGCCGCGGCCGGAACCACCGGAGCGGATTTGGGGTGAGTTGCGAGGGCCGGTTGATCATCCAGCCGACGATCCCCCACGACGACCAGGGCCGCGAGGGCCAAGACCAGCCGGGCATTCCGACGCGGCTCCGGGCTGACTTCCGACGACGATGATCCATTGCCGGGCGGCCTCCCAAACTGTCGCGCGCGCCTTTCTCCAGCCAGTCCGCGATCACCTTGGCGGTGGCGGGACGATCCGAGGGCGACTTGGCGAGGCAACTGGATACGATGTCTTCCCAGACTTGGGGGATGGGCGGTCCTTCCCGTCCCAGCTCCTTCCGGCGCACCGCCATGGGCGGGATCTGCGCCGTGTGAATCTGCGCGGCGACATTCCCCCGGAAAAAGGGCGGACGGGAAGTAAGCAACTCATATATCACCGCGCCGAAGGAATAGATGTCGTCGCTCTCTCGAGGCAGATCTCCGAGCGCCTGCTGCGGACTCATATAGGGCAGCGTGCCGGACACGATTTGGGTGCGGGTCACCCGGCTCATGGAATCGGCGATCACGCTGGCAATGCCAAAGTCGGTGATCTTCAAGCGTCCATCGATGCCGATCATCAGGTTGCTCGGTTTCAGGTCCCGATGCACGATGCCCGCCACGCTGTGCGCGTAGTAGAGCGCCTCGGAAAGCTGCAGCATCCAAGGCCGGATTTCATCGGTATCGAAACAGTGCCGCTCCCGTTTGTAGCGCAACTGGGAAAGCGTCTCGCCCTCCACATACTCCATGGAGATCGCCGCCGCGGAGTCGTCCTGCTCGAAGTCGTAAATCCGCATGATGTGGGGATGCGTGATTTTCCGGCTGACGAGGGTTTCGTGACGCAGTTCTTGCAGCGCCTCGGGTTCGCGGACGAGTTCATCGGCGAGAAACTTTAGCGCCACGAAACAAAACAGCCGCATGTCCTGCGCGAGCCATACGACACCCCGCCCTCCGCGACCCAACTCCTGCCGGATCAGGTAGCGGTTGAAAAGGCGCTGCTCCGGCGAGAAAGCCCGAAAAGTCCCCGTGGTTAAGCGTTGCTCCTGCGTTGGTAGGTTGATGCCGTCATCCATCGCGCCCGCGCTTGTAAGGAATCTGGGCGATTTTTGCAAGACGATATGCGCCGGCGCCGCGGCTGGGATGAACAAAAATGTCGCATTTCGACGGGATTGAAGTAAGTGTCGCCCAAGATCGTGACGAACCGTTCCACCAGGCGCCCCCAGAACCTTTTCCCGGTGGAATGGAAAGGCCGGGCCACCGCTTTGCCGCTCCGGACCACTGCCGGCGGGCCGCGCTTTTTGCTTGTTCAGATCGGGGTTGGCCTTTCGCTGGCTTCGTTGCTCCTGGCGGAGAGCGCCTCTCCCGAGCCCAGGGTCGTGGGTGGCGCGGGTGGGAATACTTCCTTTCCGATCAACCAGCCGGTACCGAGCAGCGGGTCGCCCGTTCCCCTCGCGGTCAGCCCGAATGTCATGATCGTGGATGCGGTCGGAGCGATGCCAGGCGGGGGAACGTATCGCGCGACCACGGCGGCGGTGACGGCTTTGCGCACCTCCATTCGGGCGGCGGATGCGCAACTCGTGATCGATCCCAACCGGGCGACGCCGAGCTTCTGTTCCGGGGCAACCTATCTCGTCTTCCTGTCGGTATTAGGCCAGCTCCACCGGCAGGGAAAGATCGCGCTCGACGAAGCGACCTTGCGAGCACTGCTCGTGCAGGAGCATCAGGCGGATGGGTCGGGGGTGTGGGGACGCTGGAATGCCAACGGTCCTGGCACCGCGCGTTTGTTTTATGAAGCGGGCCTGGGGCGCAATTTCAGTTCGTTCGACGAGGCGAAGCCCGGCGATTTCATGAAGATCTTTTGGAACGACGAAATCGGGCTCAGGGAAGCCGGTCATTCGGTGGTCTTTCTTGGCAGGATCAGCAAACCGGAAGGTGAATTTGTCCGCTATTGGTCGTCGAATCAGCCGAACGGATTTGGGATCGCCGAGATTCCGATGCAGCGGGTCAAACGGGTCTTGTTTTCGCGCCTGGAACATCCCGAGCAAATCCGCAACGTCCTGGCCATGCCGGCCCGCGACACCTATCTCGCGGCCATGCTGAAAAGGCCGAGCAGCGGAGAAGAGATGGCCAGAATGGTGGGCATGAGCGACAGCCAGGTTATCCGAGTGCCCGTCGCCCTCAGCGATAGCACTCCGGCTACGAACAAGCGCCCCACGCTGGCGGACAAGGCTCCCCTTTCCTCCAAGGCCACCGTCGCTCCTTCCGTCGCAGCGCCTACTCCCGCCACGGCGACACCCGCGCCGGCCAAGGATTCGTTGCTCAAGCGTTTGTTCCGCTGGAAGACTCCCAGCGAATAAGCATCGGACGCTTTCTGTCAGGCCGTCATCACGGATTGCGGTATGAAATAGTCAATCGCGTCGCCGGTTGAGGATTGATACCATTTTTCGGAATTACAATGACTTTTCCTTTGGAGAGAAAGGGGAGGAACCACGAAATAAACGAACCAAACGAAAGAGGCTGACAAAAGGCCTTTTCGTTTATTTCGTGGTTCCCTTCTTTGAGCCCAAGAGTTCGGTTAATGGTAAGAGAGGGTATGAGGGCCCAAGGCCCGCCCAAGCCAGCCCAGGGCGGCGCTCGTTCCTCGCTTTGCCTTGGGCTGGCTTGTCTCAGGCCTTCGGCCTGCCTTGGACCTGAATTTCGCAAGCCCTCCCTCAAAAGCAAAACGCCCCGGCGGGAAGCCGGGGCGTTTGTGAAAAAAGCTAAGGCAGGCGCGCGAGGCGCCTGGTTGGCTTAGTAGCGGCGCTCAGGGCGATTTCCGCCGCTGAATTCGCGACGAGGACCACCGCCGGTGCGGTCTTCACGAGGACGGGCTTCGTTCACCGTGAGGGCGCGGCCTTGCACGTTCTTGCCGTGGAAGAGGCTGATGGCCTTCTGGCCTTCATCGGCCGTGGACATGGTGACGAAGGCGAAGCCACGGCTTTTGCCCGTGAACTTATCCTGCATGAGGGCGACTTCGGAGACGGTGCCGGCTTCGGCGAAGGTATCCTGGAGGTCGATTTCGGTGGTTTCGAAGGACAAATTGCCGACGTAGAGTTTGCTGGACATGACGATTCTTTCTTACTGCAAGACGGGATCTTTCGGTGGCTGTTTCCGGTTATCGGATTTCAAACTGCCACTGAAGAGTTGAAACGGAGGAAACTCCGCGTCACGAACAACTAGCAATCTACCAAACCCAGAGGGGTTCCAAACTTGTAATGAAGAGATGAAACACCGGGATCGAGGTGAAGGCAAACTATATCTCAAACAATCGTCGCGTGCAGAAAGGCAGCTAGAGGGAGGTTTCCACGAAATACACGAAAAGACACGAAAGGTCATGGCGAGAGAAGTTGGCCAATTTTCCGGCCAAACACTTTCGTGCCTTTTCGTGTCTTTCGTGGACACCGAAGAGAGGGGTCGGATGCCCTTGACATCGTGAGGGAGGCTGGCACCCGTTCATCGAAAGAGCGAGTCCACGCCCATGGCGGTCTTGCGCATGAACTTCGGCATGGCCTTGCGATGGCGCACCTGAAAGAGACGATAGATCCACGAGAGCACATGGAGCGTGAAGACGCGGTCGAGCACGTGGCGATAGCCGCGCTGGCGGCGGATGAGCAGCCGGGACAGCCACGAGACGGTGCGGCGGCCGAGACGCGAGGCCTCGAGCGAGGTGCGAATGCGGTAGCGCTGCCGCTGCGAACGCGGCCAGCGCTTTTTGTAAGCTTTCTTCGCGGCTTTGATCTGGAGTTCGAGTGCGGGATCGGGCGGCAGCAGATAGTAGCGCCGCGCGAGCAGGATCATTTCGAAGGTGCCGCGCATGAAGACGATGTCCTCCTCCGGCAACGCGAGTTCCCGCGCGAGCACCTGCATGCGGTCGAAATTGGCAAACGCCGCCTCGCCCTCGCGCAACGCCTCCTCGGGATCGTGAACGAAGTGCGCGATGACGCGGCGGACGGCATCGTGGATGAAGATGGAATCCCAATAGACGTGGAGCAGCGGCGGGATGCGCACGCGGCGGAAGAAGAGCTTTTGCTCCGCAAACTCGACGATGTAGAGGAGCTCGCGGATGACGATCTCCGCACGACGTAACAGCTCCAGCGCCCCGGCCGCGCGTTCCGCGCCGAAGAATTCGCGGACCGTTTCCTCGACGGTAAACCCGTCGCGCAGCACGCGGATGGCGGCCACCACATTGAGCTCGATCCACAGGCCTTCCGGCTGGAGAAAGGCGCGCCGGCGCAAGGCGTGCCAGCCGCCCGTCTGGCACCACACAGAGAAGCCGACGACGTGGCGCGCCTCGCGCAATTCGCGAGCGTAGTGCTCCACATCCCAGCCGATGAAGGAAGGGTATTCGCCGGCGCCTTCGTACTCGCGGCGCGCCTGCAGCTCGATGATCTTCGGCAGCTCGATGCGGAAGAAATGGCGGTTCAGCGGGAGGTAACGAAAGAAGTCCGATTCGCCGTATTTCATCGAGAGGATGAAGGCCGGCGAGGTGATGCCGGCGAGGGCCTGGCCGAGGCGGCCACGGTGCCACAGGAGATCGCCGACGAGATGCGCGCCGACCGTCCACGTGCGGAAGATGAGCTTGCGCCCGCGCTGCTCGAAGATGGGCAGGAGCGAATGGAGCATGCGGTTGACCTCCGCCGCAGTCCGCAGAAAGAGCCGGCTGCGGAGCGGGTCGCTGACATCGAGGCCGTCGCTCTCGCCGATGCGCAGGATCACCCCTTCGACCTCTGGAAAGTCATCGAGAAACGCGGCCACAACTTCGCCGAACCAGGTCTCTGCGGCGCTCAAGCGGTCGCGGAGTTGGGCATCGACCGCCGCTGTGGTGGTGAGAAAATCGCTGGTGACAAGCACGCGCAAACCCGCCTCGCGCAATACCGCAAAGCACTGGCGGAATTCCTCGCGCAGCACGGCATTGCGCTCCCGCACTTCCGTCTCGAACCAAGGGTGCAGGCTGAGGTGCGCCACGTCGTCGAGCGAAGCCGCATTGAAACCCAGTGCCCGCACCTTGCTTGCAAACGTGGCCAGCTCCGCGCGAATCTCCGACCATTGCCGCGCGCGTTCCGGTCCGTGGGTGGCGAGATGAGGGAAGGGGATTTTCGACCAGTTGATGACCCGCCGCGCGTAGCCGCGGAAGAACGGTCCGATCGCGTCAATGAGGGCGAGTTCCATGACGCGCGCACCCTTGCAGGGCGCCGCCGCCCGTGACAACGCCGCAAATGCAAAAGTTTCGCGGTGACGGACGCGGTCTGCGCCCGTCACCGCGCTCGCTTTCAGTTGCACTTGGGAGCGCACTGATCTGCGAAGCTTCGCTTCGAACGGAAACTATGGCATCATCGAGAAAAACACCCTAGAGTCAGGCATGCTTTCCTGGAACCAATGTCCCGAGGTGGAACGCTCGCCGGAAAAGGTGAGTGGTGCGTGGCTTTTTCGAGGGACACGAGTTCCCGTCAAGGCGCTTTTCGAAAACCTCGAGGATGGCGCGACGGTGGACGAGTTTTTGGAATGGTTCCCAGGCGTCAGACGTGAACAGGTTCAATCGGTGCTGGAATTCACGGAGCAGAGCCTGGCGGTCGCGTGATGCCAACTCGCGGTTTGTGAAAATTCTCTTCGATCAAGGGACGCCGGTTCCATTTCGCAAGGCGCTGGTCTTGCATGCGGTCAAGACGGCTTACGAAATGGGTTGGGACAATTTGGCAAACGGCGAGCTACTGAATGCCGCTGAGGCGGACCATTTCGATGTGTTGGTAACAACCGACAAGAATCTTCGCTATCAGCAAAACCTTGCCGGCAGAAAGGTCGCTATCTTTGTATTGCCATTTACCAGTTGGCCGCGATTGCTTTCACATGTTCCATCCTTGGTCCAGGCGATCAATGGATTGGCGTCCGGTGATTTTGTCGAGTGGACCGTACCGTAATGTCAGGTAACTCGCAGCGACCCGCCTTGAACAGCAGCCGTTCGCGTGCTGACAAATAGCGCGTCGCGCGTCACGCTTCCCCTATGCGTGTTCTCCCTTTTGTTGTTTCTTTTATCCTGGCTGCGGCGATTTCCGCTCTCGCGGAATCTCCGGTGGGGATTACGCATTCGGTTTTCGTCGCAGGGGCGGAGACGGCGATCCTCAACGACAAAGGGGAGGTGCTGTGGACATATCCCGCGGCGACGCGCGATGGTTTTGTCCTGCCGGATGGGCATGTGCTGCTCGCGTTGTCGAAGAACAAGGAGTACCCCGGCGGCGGTGTGGTGGAGGTGACGCGGGGGAACCAGATCGTCTTTGAATACAAGGGCACGCAGGTCGAGGTGAACACGGCGGAGGCGTTGCCGAATGGCCGCATCCTGCTCACCGAGGCGGGGCCGAATCCGCGGGTGCTCGAAGTGGATCGCACCGGGAAGATCGTGATCGAAGTGCCGCTGCAGGCGCAGACGACGGATGGCCATATGCAATCGCGCATGACGCGCCGACTGGAGAATGGCAATTACCTCGTGCCGCAGGTCAAGGAACGCGTCGTGCGCGAATATACCCCTGCGGGAAAGATCGTGTGGGAATACCAGAGCCGGGCTTTGCCCAAGGAGTGTTCGCCTTTCATCGCCATTCGCCTGCCCGATGGGCACACGCTGGTCACGCAGACCCGCGGCACGCGCGTGGACGAGGTGGACGCGGACGGCAGGATGGTGTGGGAATTGACGACCGCCGATCTGCCCACGCCGCTGCTCAATCACCCCACCGCCGCGCAACGTCTGCCCAATGGCCACACCGTGATCTCCAGCTACGGCGCCGGGGAAAACGCAGTTAAGCTCTTCGAGGTGACGCGCGACAAGCAGGTGGTGTGGACGATGACCCTGCCGTGGAAGCACGGCATCCACGAATTCCAAGTGCTTGACACCAACGGCACAGCGCTCAGCGAGCCGCCCTTGAAATAGGTATTGCCGGAACGGAAGAAGTAGAGGTCCACGAAATACACGAAAAAGCACGAAAGGCACGGAAGCGGAGATCCCTTTCGTGCCTTTTCGTGTATTTCGTGGACCTCTACAGGTTTTGTTGGGGCACGCGCTCGCGAGTGTGCAGCTCTTAGGAAGCCGCTCTCGCCCGTAGCGCGAGCGCCGAGAAAGCAAGCCCGGTAGGGAAGCCGCGCCGCGGGTTCCCACTTTTGGGTGTGCGGAAAAGCGGCGGTGGCGGCACGCCAACTCTCGCGGAATTATACCACCACCCGCCACGTTTCCGCACCCCATGCGATCCCGCAGTTGCGGGACGACGGCGCCGCTTCCCTGCCACCGTTTTCTACAGGCGCACCTTTCCGTGCATCTCCCCATCGTCGGCATCCGGCGGGGTGCCCGAGACATAAGCCTTCGCGGCCTCCCATAAATACTTGAAGCGTTTGGCGCCGGTGTTGTCCCAGAATTCACCGCGCTCGGGACGCACGGCGATCAATTCGATATCGGGATCGTCCTTACCCTTCGGAAACCAGACGCGGAACGGCTCGCGCCAGAGGTGTGCGATCTTCTCGCGGTCGCCGATGAGCGTGGCGCGCCCGCTGAGCGAGAGGAAAGCGTGGTCATCCTGCGCGATGAGGTGAACTTGCGAATCCATTTCGATCTCGTGCACCTTGGCCGTCTCGGCGCTGGTGATGAACCAGAGCCGCCCGTCTTTTTCGACTTGGGCGATGGCCATGGGCCGGGCGTGAAAGCCGTGCTCGCCGGTATGGGTGACGAGCATGGCGGTGCGGAATCTCTGGAGGAGTGAAATGAAGTGCTGGGACTGGTCGATGGGAGAAGCGGAGGTACTCATATCAGAGAATTCGGCGGGGAGGGTGCCCCCGGATGTCGCGCCGGCTTTCAGCCCAAGGCGAGCCAACCTAAATTTGATACTCCGTGCGCAGGTCGCCTACTTGATGCTCGAGCACGGGCCAGAAGTCCCAGTTGTCCACAAAGCTATGGCTGGCATTGGCTCCGCGCTCGTAGGAGGCCGTGAAATCGGCCGGACTGAATCCCGCGCCGGTCGAGACGTAGGGCGGCGTGAAGCCGAGCATGGCGATCATCCAATCGAAATGCTCCGAATTGCCGGCGGTGAAGCCGGAGACACAATACTCGCCGTTGATCGAGATATCGTAGCTGCAGAGCACGTGGATGAGATCGTGCCGCACGGTCATATCCTCGGAGATCCACAGCGGATCGCCGGGCAGCGGCCAGTCGAACTGCGCGTAAAAATCATAGAAGGCGCGGCCCAAGGAGCCGGCGGGGTACGCTTGCAGCGATTGATAGCGGGCCTTTTCCTCGGGATCTCCCTCGGCATCCTTGAGCAGTTTGGCCAATTCCTTGTGTTCGCCATCGGGGTCCAGCGAGCGAAAGATATCGGGGCCCATCTTGCGCAACGCACAGTACTCCATGTTTTGGCTGTGCTTCTGCCGCGCCCCGAGGAAGTCCTCCATGCGGTGCATGTTCTCGCCAAGCGCCTCGATGAATTTCTCGGAGATATACGTCTTCGCATCGGCATAGGGCCGGGTGGCGTAAGGCATCAGCGCGAGCACTTGCGCGCGCGTTCCCGGTGTTCGTCGTCCACGACGATCGCGGCCAGTTCGTCGGGCTTGACGTGAAAATTCTCATCGGCGTCGATGATCTCCGGGTGGTGCAGAATATTGATCCGCACGCCCTCGATCAGTTGCGTCTCCTCGGCGGACATGGGGGCCGTGCCGTGCAGCGAGGCGATCGCGCGCAAGGCGCCGAGGGTGGCTTTCGATTGTTCGAGGGGTCCAATTGGCTGGTTGAATCATGGTATGAAAAATGGAACCGCGGCGGCTTACGCGGCGTCGATGGCGCTCAGGTCATATTTCGCGGCCATCTTGCCGAAGAGCTCGCGAGCGCGGGGCGAGCTCGCCGTCGCGGTGACGATCTCCATCCGGCAGCAGGCGCGCGAGCTGGCGATGGGCGAGCGCTTCCTCGTAGGGCATCTCGAGCTGCAGGGCCGCGGCGAGCCCTTCGCGCGAAAGGCGGACGGCCTGCGTCATGTCGCCCGCGAGTTCGTGCTCCACACCCGTCAGCAGCAGCGCGCGGGGCATGGCCGATGCGGAAGATCTTCGCGAACCGCCGCGTGCAGGCACAGGCCTCGCGGGCTTTTGCCATGAAATTCGCGCGCGCGGGATCGCCTTCCGGCGAAAGGCGCCAGCCCTTTCAGATACACGTCCCGCCACCGCCGCATAGGATTCGAGATTATAAACGATCGTCGGCGTCACCTTGTTCATCACCGCCAGCGCCTTTTCCGCATGCGGCAGCGCCTCGGCGAGGCGGCCGATGCGCAACTCGAGCGCGGCGAGCAGACCGTAAGCCATGATCTCATCCGCGCCGTAGATGTTCTGGCCGAGGTGCTGTTTCAGGTCGTTGCCGAGCGAGCGCACGCGCTCGAAATCGCCGAGATTGAGCAGGCTCTCGATCTGGTCGAGCATGCCCCAGGCCTGCGCCTGGAGATCGCCGGTCGCGCAGCCGAGATCGAAGACCCGCTGCCCCAGGATCACGCGCTTGGTGAAATCGCCGCGGTAGTGATTCCACGTCGAAAGCAGACACGTACACTCGATCTCCCGGCGTCGGTCGCCGACGAGTTGGAAGCCGGCGATCGCCTGCTCGAAATTCTCCGCCGTCTTTTCCCAGCGCCCTTCACCCATGAGATACATCCCGAGAAATTCCCGCACGCGCGCGGTGGTGCTTTCGTGACCGAGACGCGTGGCCACCTTGAGCGCGGCGCTCGCGTAGCGCTCGGCGAAAAAGCGCGAGGGCACGAGGCTGGAGGCCAGAGCCATCGTGGCCAGCGCGCGGGCGTATTCCGGTGAGTCCCCCGAGCCGCTCGGCCTGCTTGAGGCATTCGAGCGCGGCGCTCAGGCTCGACGTCATGCGGTTCGAGAAAAGATCCAGCAGGCAGAGCATCTCGTAGCTCCCCGCGAGCAGGCGCACGCGGGTCACTTCCGCCTCCGGGCACTGCCGCTGGCCGGTCACGCGGCTCAGGATGCGCTGGCCGATCTGCTGGAGCAGATCCTTGGTCTGCGGATGGTCCGGCGCCGGCTGCCCGAGGAGGCGGGCCACTTCGCGGAAGGCCTTCCAACTGTCCTCGATCCGGCCGAGGCCGAAGAACGCCTCCGCGCGCATCACTTCCCAGTAGGGCATCGCGCACCGCTTCGTCCGGCGTGAGTTCCAGCGCGCGCGTCAGAAAATCCAGTCCTTCCTGATAGGCGCCGTTGTGAACCGCGCGCTGCCCGGCGAGGCCAAAGTAATGCCCCGCCTTTTTCTCATCGCCGGCTTGCAGCCAATGATGCCCGAGCAACGGCGCGACCGCCTCGAGCGCTCCCGCCTGCTTCTTCTCCAGCGCCGCGGCCACGCGCTCGTGCAAGGTCTTGCGCTGTGCCACCAGCAGGCGGTCGTATATCGCTTCCTCGACGATGGCGTGCGCGAAAGTGTATTCCGGATCGTCGTGGCGCAGGACGAGTCGCTCGTCGCTCAGCACCCCGAGGTTCGTCTCGACCTGCGGTTCGCCAGTCTCGACCGGAAAGGCGTCGCGCAGCAGCGAGGCGGAAAAAGGCGCTGCCGACCACGCTGGCCACTTTCGCCGTGAGCTGCACTTCCGGCGCGAGGCCGTCGACGCGGCGCATGATGATCCCCTGGACGTTGTCGGGAAATTTCACCGTCGAAAAATCCAGCCCGGCCACTGGCTTGCACTCGTCGCCCTCGATCATCACGAAGCCGTGCTCGCGCAAGGCAAACGCGATCTCGACGCTGAAGAACGGGTTGCCCTGCGACTTCGCCGCGATGAGGTCCGCGATCGGCTTGGCCAGCGATCGCACGCACAGCCGCTCGCGCGGCGAGCGCGATGCAATCGTCGCTCCGCAACGGTTCCAGCCGCAGCCGTTCCGCGCCCGGCAAATGGAGCAGGGGATCCAGTGCGTGCTCGTGCTCGCCGGTGAGAATGCGCGTGGAAAGCAGCAGGACGAGCGGGTGTACCCGCTGCGCGACCACCGCCGCCACGGCGAGCGACGCGGAATCCATCCAGTGCCCATCCTCCAGGATGATGGCCAGCGGCTTCTCCGCGGCGGCTTCCGCCACGAGGCTGGCGACGAGTTCCCGCGTATTGTCCGCGCGAATCTTGCCCGCGATCTGCTCGGTGATCGGATTGTCCGGGATGCCGAGATCGAGAATGTCGTTCAGCAACGGTGCGAGCCGCTCCCAGGAGCGTCCGCGGCTCGCTTGGAAGAATTGTTCACGGCGGTCGTCCGTATGGCCGGTCTCCGGAAGCCCAAGGAGCGCATTCACGATGCCCTGCCACACGAAATACGGCGTCGTCGCATGGACCGATTCCGCGGCACCGCGCAACAGGCGCAGCCCTTCGCCGGCCGCTTTCTTCGACCACTGCAGCAGGAGCGTCGATTTCCCCGATGCCTGCTTCGCCTTCGAGGATGCCGATGAAACCCTGCCCGGTCTTCAGATCGGCGATCGCCCGCGCCGTGCGCGCAAACTCCGCCTCGTGTCCGATCATCTTCGCCGCGCCCGACGTCTGCGTGAGCACGCCCGTGGGAAGGTAAACCGGGATCGGCTTCGGCACGCCCTTCAAACGCAGCGGCGCCTGGGCGGAAAATTGCACGCGTCCCGCCGCCGCCTGGAAAGTCGATTCCTCGCAGAGGATATCCCCGTGCGATTGTTGCGCGAGGCGGGCCGCGAGATTCACCGTGCGCCCGATCACCGCATACTCGCGCCGCGATGCATCGCCCACCACGCCGCAAAAAACCCGTCCGGTCGCGATGCCATATCCCCGCCTCGGGATCGGTCGCCCGCAAGGCGCTGCGGATCGCCGCCGCCGCTTGCGTCGCGCGGAAAGGATCGTCCTCGTGGCTCGCCGGCGGCAGGCCGAAGGAAATCATGAACTTCATGCCCTTCTCATCCACATTCGTCCCCCGCTGATCGTCCCTTCAAAGCGGCTGGACGCCTTCAGCACGCCCCGCGACGATTTCCTGCATGCGTTCCAGCGTCGTCTCGCCATTGCAGGCGCGCAGATGCACGAGAGGCTCGTCACCGGACGGGTGTCCGCCAGCCAATGTTCGCCCGCGTCGTGCAGGAGAAAGCGGACCGGCTTGGGCAAAAATGCTTCCACATTTCGCGCGGCACACCGGTCAGATCGCGCGGCTCTTCGCCGGGCAGACGTCGCGGCGCCTCCGCGGAATCGATGCGCACACAGCCTTCGCCGACGATCGCGCCCTGGGCGGCGGCCGCGAACGATCTCCCACGCTTCCCGGCGACACCGACGACATCGCCGGGCCGCGCCTGGCCTTGCGCCAGGCCCATCTGACGGAAGGGATCCCCCACCGCATCATCTCCCAGCGCCCCTTCGATACCGCCCACAAAAAAGGCCTCCACCAGCCCCGCGCCGATGCCGATCCGCACGCTCAAGGTCACGCCTTCGGTCTTCGTCGAGCTCTGCTGAATTTCCCGCGCGCACTGCATCGCCTTCAGCAAGGGCTCGCGCAGGCTCCCATCCGGCAGCGCATCCCAGGCCACGACCAGCGCATCGCCGGCCATCATGAGCACATCGCCGCCACTGCGGCTCACCGGCCCGAGCATCGAGCCGAAGCAGGCATTGATGATCGCGCTCAGCTCCTCGGTGCCCGCGGGCCCCTTGCTCCCGAGCCGTTCGGAAAGATCGGTAAACCCCGAGATATCCGCAAAAAGAATCGCCGCGGGAAAACGATCCACGTGCGGCGCAAATTGACCTCCGCTGGAGTCCGCAAAACCGCGCAGAATCCGGCGAGGCACGTACGTCGCGAGATGTTCCAAATTCACCATGGGCGGGCCATCGTATTTCACCGGGCGGAATTGACGATGCCATTTTTCGGAAATCGCACGCGTCGACTCACGGCGACACGCGTGCCATGTGGGTTTTGCGAGAGAGCCGCATGCGCCGGAGGCGCCCCCCACAACCCCGTCATCCTGAGCTTGCGAAGGACCTCAGATCTCGCTCTGGCATCTGACGCGTCGTCGACCGTGTAAGCTCGGCGTTAGCTTCTGCCTAATTAGCAAAGAAGGTAGAATATATCGGGAAGTGCCCCTTACCCCCGCCCGCACCTGCCGTTTGCGATATTCCGCCGGACCCGCGCCGAGGTGGCGGCGGAAGACGCGGGTGAAGTAGTAGCGATTGGGGAAGCCGCAGTCGGCGGCGATTTGTTCGATGGTGCGGTCGGTGAGGGCGAGCAACTGGGCGGCGTGATGGGCGCGGGCCTGTTGCACGTAGATCGCGGGGGTGGCGCCGGTGTGTTCCTTGAACCAGCGGATGAACGCGCTCTCGCCCATCGCGGCGCGGCGGGCGAGGACGGCGTTGGAGAGGTCGGCGGCGAGCTGGCTATGCAGGAAGCGCAGCAGGTGGTCGAGCCGCTCGGGAGCTTCGGGCGCGATGGGGGACATCCAGGGTGGCGAAGGTGCTGTGGAGGAGCGCCGCCGCGTGATGATAGAGATGCTGGCGGGCGAGCGGTGAATCGGCGGCCGTGCGCGCGGCGAGGAGGCTCTCGACCAGGTTGCGGAGCAACGGCGTCAGCGGGAGGACCGTGGGTCGCCGGGGAAAGGCGCTGGTCGTTTGCAGCGGGCTGAAGTGCAGCCACAGGTGCGGGGAGCGCGTTTCACAAACGCAATCGAAAGGCGTGGCATCGGGGATGAGCAGCAGGCGATCCGGTCGGAGCGGGAAAGTCTCGCCGCCGAACCGCACGTGGCAGCCGGGCGCGCCATTATGATAGAGACGCCAGAAGGGGCTGAGGACGGCGGGGTGATTCCAGTTCGAGCCGTGCGGAAGGTAGCCGCACTCGTGGACGGTGAAGGTAGTGAACCCGAGCTGCGGCGCGTCCCCGAGCCGCACGCCGTGCCGGGTGAAGGGGGGATTGTAGCCGCCTTTGCTGCGTTTGCGGGGCATGGTTGGGGGATGGTGGGACGATGGAATTGTGAGACCAGGGGACCAGCAGAACAAGGCCGATGTGCAAAATTGGATACAGTTTATGGTAAAGAGCAAGCCGCCAGGCCCGTTGCGTTCTCGAAAATCCGATGCGGGTAGTCTGGCTGCTGATTGGGAGCAATGGCCAGATCGCGGGTCATCACCGGATGCGGCAAGGAAAGCGCTCGTTCCTAGCGCGAGCGCCGAAAAACCAACCCCGGTAGGGAAGCCGCGCCGCCGGGTTTCGACTTTTAGGTGTGCGGAAAAGTGGCGGTGGGAGGCCAGCCCGGTTCGCAAAATCACACAGCTATCGTCCCACCACCCGCCGCGTTCCCACACCGCATGCGTGGGAACCCGGCGGCGCGGCTTCCCCTACCTATTTTTGAGCGCTCGCGCTAACTGCGGGGACGGCTTCCGCTCCAAATTTTGGCACTCAATCCGGTTAAAAATAGCAGGATAAGACACAACGAAAGCAGAATCCGGCATGGCCTTTTCACTAAGGTTGCTCCACCCTCCGGCTCGTCTCTCGCGACTACCCCATGAACTTCCGCCTGACTCTTATCGCCACCACTATGCTCAGCGTTTCCGCCTGGGCGGTGCAGGATGCCGCGACGGCGGACCATGCGGCGGACATGGAGAAGGCACCGCGCTCTTCAATAGCGACGTCGCCGCGCTGCTCACCGAGCATTGCGTGAAGTGCCACGGCGGCGAAAAGGGATCGAAGGGCGCGCTCGACCTCACCACCCGCGAGCTGGCGCTGAAAGGCGGCGACACGGGGCCGGCTTTGGTGCCGGGCAAATCCGCCGACAGCCTGCTCGTGCAATCGATCCGTCATGAGGACAAGGATCTTCAGATGCCGAAGAAGGCGGACAAGCTGCCGGACGAAGTGATCTCCAAGATCGTGCAATGGGTGGACCTCGGCGCGCCATATGCGAAGCCGCTCATCGCCGGCAAATCGACGCGCGATCGCTCGAAGGTCACGGACGAAGATCGCCAGTTCTGGTCTTTCCAGCCGCTGGCCAAACCGGAGCCGCCGACGGTGCAAAATGAAGCTTGGGCTCGCACGCCGATCGACCGCTTCATCCCTCGCGAAGCTCGAGGAAAAAGGCACCCAGCCTTCGCCACCCGCGGACAAACTGGTGCTCATCCGTCGCGCTTATTTCGATCTCATCGGCCTGCCGCCTACCCCGGAGCAGGTCAGCAGATTCGAGAGCGATACCGAGCCGAATGCCTTCGAGAAAGTCGTCGACGAGCTGCTGGCCAGCCCCCACTACGGTGAGCGCTGGGGGCGGCACTGGCTGGATCTGGCGCGTTACGCCGAGAGCCACGGTTACGAGCAGGACTACGACCGGCCGAATGCGTATCAGTATCGCGACTACGTGATCCGCGCGCTCAATGCCGACCAGCCGTACGATGAATTCGTGCGCTGGCAGCTCGCGGGCGACGAACTCGCGCCCGAAAACCCCGAAGCGTGGAAGGCCACTGGTTTCCTTGCCGCCGGCACGCACGCCACGCAGATCACCTTGAACCAGAAAGGAGCGTTACGACGAACTGGACGACATGGCCCGCCACCACCGGCAACGCCTTCCTCGGCCTGAGCGTTGGCTGTGCGCGCTGCCACGATCACAAGTTCGATCCCATCCCCACGGCGGATTACTACCGCTTCATCTCGACCTTCACCACCACGGTGCGCAGCGATTACGACATCGAGGTGAACGCTGCGGAGTCGCGCGCCCGTCATGCCGCGTGGGAGAAGGAGCATGCGCCGCTCACCGCCGCGCTGGCGCAGTGGGAGAAGGAGAAGGGTGCCGCGCTGCTGGAAGATTTCCAGGGACTCAGAATGCAGGCGCCCCAACCATGGCTGAGTCTGACGGCGGACAAACTGGTCATCTCCGGCGCCAATTACGCGATTTCCACTCAAAAAAATCTGCCTGATGGTTCTTACCTCATCGGCGTCACGGCCGGCGTGCCGGAAACCTACACCTTCACGACAAAAATTAGCGGCCTGAAACTCGCGGCGCTGCGCCTGGAGGCGCTGACCGACAAGTCGCTGCCGAACTACGGCCCCGGTTGGTCGGAGAACGGTGAGTTCAAGGTGACGGAAATCACGGCGACCGCGAAGCTCTGGGACGGCAAGACGAGGTCCCTGATTGCGGATGGAGGAAAGGCGAAGTGGTCCTCGACGAAGGGCGGCGAGGATAGCCGCATCGTCTTCGTCCTGCCGGAGCCGCTGGATACGGAAGACGGTGCCGAACTGAGCGTCACCATGAAATTCGCCGGCGGCCGCGGACGCAATAACCTGGGCCGTTTCCGGCTGGATTGCAGCTCCCGTGCGGATATCGCCGAGGACGCGGCAGCCTTTAGCTACAAGGATTTCAAGCTTGCGGGGGGAAGCGATCACCCCGATCGGCACACCGAAGCCCACCCAAGCCGCTGCACTTCTTCGGCTCGTTTGCACGACGGATCCTGAGTGGCAGAAGCTGGCCGATGCTGTGCGTGCCCACGAGCGCACCGAGCCGCGAGCGCAGTACGTCAAGGCGCTGGTTTGCAGCGAAGGCCTGCCCGCGGTGCGCTTGAATACCCAAGGCCCGGATTTCTACCCGAAGACCTATCTACTCAAGCGCGGTGACTTGAACCAAAAGCAGGACGAGGCAGCGCCGGGATTTTTGCAAGTGATGAGCCGAGCCGACGAATCGCGCTGGGCCACGCCGCCTCCGCCGGAAGCCCGCACGCCGATGAAGCGCGCGGCTCTGGCCCGCTGGATCACCGATACCGATGCGGGAGCGGGGCAGCTCGCCGCGCGCGTGATTGCGAACCGCGTGTGGCAGCATCATTTCGGGCGCGGCATCGTGGCCACACCGAGCGATTTCGGCGCGCAGGGCGACAAGCCCACGCATCCCGAATTGCTCGACTACCTCGCAGGCGAATTGATCCGTGGCGGCTGGCATCTGAAGTCGCTGCACAAGCTCATCATGATGAGCCGGGTCTACCAGGAGAGCACGCTGGCGAGTCCGGACCAGATCGCGGCCGATCCGAACAACTCGCTCTTCTCGCACCGCGCGCGCCAGCGGCTCGAGGGCGAGGTCATTCGCGATTCGATCCTCGCCGTGAGCGGCCAGATCGATCCCACGATGTTCGGCCCCGGCACCCTCGACCCGGCGATGAAGCGCCGCGCGATCTATTTCCAGATCAAGCGCAGCCAGCTCCCGCCGATGATGATCGCCTTCGACGGCCCCGACACGCTGCAGAGCATGGGCCAGCGGTCGAGCACCACCGTCGCGCCCCAGTCGCTGCTGCTCATGAACAACACGCTGGTCCGCGAAGCGGCCCGGGCATGGGTTAAAGCGATTGGACCCCAAGCTCGGCCTGCCTGCGGTGGTGCAGGCCTACCGGGAGGCATTCGGGCGGCAGCCGAGTGACGCCGAAATACGCATCGCCCACTCGTTTTTGAAGGCCCAGAGCGCGGCCTATGGGACGACAACGGTTCCGGTTCGGGAAAGGCTTTCACCGATTTCTGTCAGACGCTCTTCGGGCTCAACGAATTTCTCTACGTCAACTGAGGCCATCGCCATGAAACTTCCCCATCTCTTCGCCCATCCGCATCCCGGCTTTTGCTCGCGTCGCGACTTTCTGCAGCGCACCGGCGCCGGTGCCGGGATGGTCGGGTTGGCCACGTTGCTCGGGGAGTCGGGCCTGCTGGGATCCAGCGCCCAGGCGGCGGCGCAGGGCGAGGCGGTCAATCCGCTCGCGCCGAAGCCATCGCATTTTCCGGCGAAGGCCAGGTCGGTCATCTGGCTCTTCATGAATGGCGGCCAGAGCCAGGTGGACACGTGGGATTACAAGCCTGCGCTCGAGAAATACGACGGTAAAGATCTGCCCGGCTTCGACAAAAACACCGGCTTCTTCGTCAACGATGTGGGCGGCCTGATGAAGTCGCCGTTCGCTTTCCAGCAGTACGGCAGCAGCGGCACCTGGGCGTCCGAGATTTTTCCGAATATGTCGCAGCACGTGGATGACATGGCGTTCATCCATTCGTGCTTCACGCAGACGAACAATCATTCCCCCGGGCTCTTCCAGATCAACACCGGCATGTCGCGCATGGGTTACCCCTGCGCCGGCGCGTGGGTCACGTATGGGCTCGGCACCGAAAACCAGAATCTGCCGGCCTTCGTGGTCATGTACGACACGCTGGGCCGCGGCCTGCCCAAGGGCCACGCGAGCAATTGGGGGCGCGGGCTTTTTGCCCGGCGTCTATCAAGGCACCGCGCTCAACGCCCAAGGCCAGCCGATCAATAATCTCTCGCGCGATGCGGACATGACCGACGCCGAGCAGCGCGCGCAACTCGGCCTCATAAATGCGCTCAACGGAATCAATTTGGAGCGCGAGCAAAAGGATTCCGAACTCGCCGCCCGCATCGCGAGTTACGAACTCGCTTATCGCATGCAGATGGCCGCGCCTGAGGCGCTGGACTTTGCCAGCGAGTCCGAGGCTACCCGCGCCATGTATGGCGTGGACGAAAAGCGCTGCGGCCACGTGGCCAGGCAATGTCTCATGGCGCGGCGCCTCGTGGAGCGCGGCGTGCGCATGGTGCAGATCTACAGCGGCGGCATGGAAAACGAACGCTCGTGGGACGGGCATAAGGACATCGCGGGCAATCACCGGCAGTTCGCGGGCGAGACCGATCAGCCCATCGCCGCCCTGCTGACCGACCTCAAGCAACGCGGCCTGCTCGATTCCACGCTGGTCATTTGTTGTGGCGAATTTGGCCGCCTCCCGCTCGCGCAGAAGGGCGCCGCGCCAGGCCGCGACCACAACCCGAACGCCTTCACCACCTGGTTTGCCGGCGGTGGCGTGAAAGGCGGCACGCACTATGGCGAGACGGACGAAGTCGGCCACAAGGCCAGCGTGGACAAGGTGAGCGTGAACGATCTCCACGCCACGATCCTCGCCCTGCTCGGCCTCGATCACGAGAAGCTCACCTATCGGCACAACGGTCGCAATTTCCGCCTCACCGATGTGGCGGGCGAAGTCGTGCACAAGATCATCGCGTAGGTGCGGCGTTGCGCACGCTGGACGTGGCCGTGGTCCGTGCTTACCTTCGGCGCAATTTTCCGACTCCGCCGTGCCTTCTTTCCATCGCGATCCCATCCAGGTTTTGCTGAGCATTTTGCTCATGGCCGCGTTCACCGTCCTGGGGCGCGCCGACCAGACGTCTGATCCCGCCGCCGGGGATCGGGATTTGCAACTGCACCAGGACGTGCAGTTTGTGATGTCGGCGACAGTGCTGGATTTCAAGACCGTGGCGCGCAAGGCGTCGTCGTCGTGGAGCGGGTGTGTCGAGTGTCTCACGGGACGCGCTTTTGAATACCAGTCGGCGATCACGGGGACGCGACCGGAAGAGGGGAAGTCTCCGCAAATGCGGCTGGAGGATTTGCGCGCCTTGCGCGGGCGCGCCCCGCCTCGGGAATCGCGGGTCTAGTCATGCCGGGCTTCGGTCCGGCGGAGCAAGTCGCGCATCGTCGAATGCGATGTGCGCCGGCGGCCGATTGAGGCCGCACCGGCTTTCCGTGTCAGCAGCGCGCCGGTCTGCACATCACCTTTTTCAATTCTATGACCATCCATGCTGGGCCGGACTTTCCGGTCAAGGCAGTGATCTGTACGATCTACGGCACGCTCCTCGAGTGTGGTCCCGCGCCCGCGGACGCCGAGGCCGCGTGGACGAAGCTCTGGCGCGGGAAGTTGCAACGCCCGCCGCGCACCGCGCTGGCGGAGTTCAACCGCGCCGCCGATCTCGCCCTGCAGACCGAGGCGAATATCCTGACGGTGCGCGGGGTCGAAAACCCCACACCCTACTGGCCCGCCGTCGCCGAGCAGTTGCTGCCGGAATTGCGGGAACTTTCCGAGCAATCCGCGGCGGACTTTCTCTATACCCATGCCCAGCTTCGCCGTTCGGTGCAACTCGCCCCCGGGGCGGGCACGATCTTGCGTTCCCTGGAATCGCGGGGCGTCCTGCTCGGCCTCATTACCAATGGGCAGCCGCACACGCCCGTGGAACTCGCGCTCGCCCTGCACGTCCCTTGTGCGCCGGTGGAGTCGTTCCTGCCCGTCGCCGCGGCGCACGGCGTCTTCGCGGTCGACGGTCCGGCGCGCGAGTTGGAAATCTTCACTCCGCCGCTCTGTTTCTGGTCGTATGCGCACGGCTTCGGCAAGCCCAATCTGCACGCCTTTCAGCACGTGGCCACCCGGCTCCGCGCGCGCCGCATCGGGACCGACGAAGTGCTCATGATCGGCAGCGAGGAGGCCAGCGATCTGCAGCCGGCCCGGCGATTTGGCTGGCGTACGTGGCTCATTACTGGGGACGCTGCCGGCCGGCCCAATGCCGGCACATGGCTCGACCTGGCGCGGATGCTGGGCCTGCCCTCGTTGCCGGCGGAAGCCGGAACTACTGTCCCATGCACGAGTTAATTCGCGACATCACCATGTGTATTGCGGCGGCGTGGCTGCTCGGGCTCGTCGCGCAGTTTCTCCGGCAGCCCATCCTGCTCGCTTATCTGGCGGGCGGCTTCGCGCTCGGGCCGGCGGGCTTCAAGTTCATCGAATCGGCCGAGAGCATCCAGGCGATCGCGGAACTCGGCTTGATCCTGCTGCTTTTCATGATCGGCCTCGAGATCGACTTGAAGAAGATCCTCAGCGCGGGCCGCTCGATCACGCTGACCGCGCTGGTGCAGATCGGTTCCGGAGTGGTGCTCGGCATCGTCTTCTTTCGGTGCCTGGGGTTCGGCCTGGGTGGCGGACAATGGGACGCGCTCTATCTCGCCATCGCCGGTGCATTGAGCAGCACCGTCATCATCGTGAAGGTGCTCTACGACAAGCAGGAACTCGATACGCAGACGGGGCGGGTGACCCTGGGTGTCCTCGTGCTGCAAGATCTTGCGGCCATCCTCTTCCTGGCCGTGCAACCCAATCTCGAGCGTCTCGCGCCGAGCATCCTGCTCCTCTCGCTTGTCCGCGTGGTGGTGCTCATCGCCGCGACGCTGGCGGTCAGCCGCTACGTGCTGCCGGCCATTTTCCGTCGCGTCGCCCGCTCGCCGGAACTGATGCAAGTCGGCGCGCTGGCCTGGTGCTTCCTGGTCGGCGAACTCGGCGAGCGGTTGCATCTCTCGCGGGAAATGGGCGCGCTGGTGGCAGGGGTTGCGCTCTCCACCTTTCCCTACGCCCTCGATGTCACCGCCAAGGTCACGAGTCTGCGCGATTTCTTCATCACGCTTTTCTTCGTCGGCCTCGGCATGCAGATCCCGATGCCCACCGGGTCGCTGGTCGGCTGGGCGCTGGTGTTTGCGGCGTTCGTGGTCCTCACGCGCGGCCTCACTGTTTTCATCCCGCTCTATTTGATGCGGCAAGGTCTGCGCATGAGCATTATCCCGGCGATCAATCTCAGCCAGGTGAGCGGAGTTTTCACTCGTCGTGCTGGCGCTGGGCAATGCAGGCCGGCCACCTCGGGCATCCGGCGACCACGGGAATGGTGTCGCTGGCTTTCACCCTGCTCGCGGCGCTCTCGACTTTCGGCATGGCCAAATCCGATGGCCTGGCCCGTGGTGTCATCCCCTGGCTGAAGCGCGTGGGTTTACGCGACCTCGATAGCGGCGTCGACGATGTGCGTGCCGAGGGGGGCGAAGGGCATGGCAGCTCGCGTATCATGTTCCTCGGTTTCTTCCGCACCGCAAGTTCGCTGCTGGAGGACATGCAATGCCACGCGCCGGACCTGATGAAGGACGTGGCGGTCGTCGATTTCAGCCCCGTGGCCCGGGCCGGGTTGATCGCACGCAAGGTGCGCATCGTTTATGGCGACATCAGCCAGCGCGATACCCTGCTGCACGCCGGCGTCGAGAAGGCCGAGGTGCTGATCTGCACGATTCCCGATTCGCTGCTCAAGGGTACCTCCAACGAACGGCTGGTGCGTCTGCTGCGCGGGCTCAATCCCACGGCCCAGATCATCGCTACCGCGGAAGTGCTCGGCCAGGTCGCCGTCCTGCTCGAAGCCGGCGCGAGCTATGTTTCCATTGCGCGCCTGCACGAGGCAGGCGACCTGCTCGAGGCGGTGCGAGCGGCGACCAAGGGGCTGCTCGACCACAAGCAGTCCGAGCTGGCCAGTGCGCTCGCGACCCGGCGCGAAGTGCTGGATTGAACCGTTCCCACGTTGCGCGCCCGGGCATTCCGCTCCACAGTCTGCCCATGATTCGCCCCATCGCTTTGCTTGGTCTCTTCGTCGCGCTCACCGCTCCGTTGCTGGCCGCGGACCCGGCTCCCGCCGCCGCCACCGCGTCCGTGGCTGCACCGAAGAATATTTCCGTGGAGAACGCCGACAAGCTGCTCAAGTCCGACCCGAAAGTCGTCGTGCTCGATGTGCGCACGCCGGATGAATTCAAGACCGGGCATATTCCCGGCGCGAAGAATCTCGATTTTTTCGGCGACGATTTTGCGAAGGAAATCGCCGCGCTGGACAAGAGCAAGACCTACGTCGTGCATTGCGCGGCGGGAGGCCGCAGCGCGCAGGCCTGCAAGGTGATCGAGAAGGAACAGTTGCCGTCCGTCTACCATCTCAACGAAGGCTTCAAGGCTTGGGAAAAAGCCGGGAAGCCGGTCGAGAAGTAGCCCGGGTGGGAGCGGGGGAATTCGCCCGCAGCCTCGGCAGCGTGAGGCCCGGCAGCCATTCGCCCTCGAGCATGACCTTCTGCGGGAAGGGTTGGCGGCCGAATTCGTGACGTTGCAGTTGCGCCGCGACGAGGTCCACGGCGGCCCGGCCGAGCGCCTCGGCGCTCTGGACGACGCCAGCTACATCCGTCATGCCGGGTTCCCTGGCCAGCGAGACGAAGGCGATCTTTTGCGGAACGCGCAGTCCGGCGGATTCCAGCGGCCGGCGGTAATCGCCCTGGAGATAGATGGCGACATCCGCGCCGCGCTTCTTCAGCCACGCAGCGGTGGCGGCGCGGTCATCGAGGTTGCCGAGATAGATCAGCCGCGAGCGTTCGCTGGCGGGCGCGGGACTGTGGACGAGATAGCCCGCGCGCAGGCGACCCTGCGTGCGCCCGTCGATGGACGGCGAGAGCAATAGTGCGGGGCGTCGGTAGCCGGCCTTGCGAATGTGGCGCAGCGCAAGATGGATGAGCTGGAAGTGGTCGAACTGCACACGGGCCAGGCCGCGATTTTGCAGCGAGCTGCCGAGGAGCACGGCGGCGAAGCCCGCGACGTCGAACGAGATGCGGGGCAGGGGAGGTTCGGTATCCGGGGGCGAACAGGATGCCGCGAATGCCGCGCGCCTGGAGGACGGTGCGCAGGCGGGCGGCCGTCATGCCGCCGGCGCGCAGGGAGAATTCATCGAGCCGGTAGCCGAGATGCTCGGCGCGGGCGCGGGCATGATCGCGCCACGGGCTGAGCAGCGGGATCGGTTTGCCATCCGGATGCGTCCAAACGAAGGCCAGGTTTTCGCGGTAGCCGGACGCCCGCCGCTGGCGGAGGGCTTTCATTACGGATCCCAGTGCCGGATTGGTGCGGTAGCCGAGTTTCTCCGCGGTGGCGCGGATTTGCTCGGCCAGTTCGGACGAGACGCCTCGCTGGGAACGCAAGGCGCGGGAAACCGTCATCTTGGAGACGCGGCAGGCTTTGGCCACATCGTCCAGGGTGTTGGCGGAGGGGCTGGTCATAGGGAAAAAGTTACAGTAACGTGGATTGCCAATGGAAGCGGCGAAGAGGATCGTTTATGAGTCCTTGCCCTTCTGTTTCCGAAGCTTCATCCATCCCCCGTATTATGAGATCGTTCCTCCTGGCCTGCCTTTCCCTCGCCGCCTCCAGTGCTCTGGCGGCTGATTCCCTGCTCGTCGAAGCCGAAAGCTTCCAGGACCCGGGTGGCTGGTCGCTCGACACGCAGTTCATCGAGATCATGGGTTCGCCCTATCTGCTGGCAGTCCATGAGCAGCACTTCGCCGTAGTCGCCCAGCATGAAATTCTCGGGCTTGAGGTCGCGATGGATGACGCCCTTGCTGTGCGCGAAGGCGACGGCGTCGCAGACCTTTTGGAAGATGGTGAGAAGCTGGGCGAGCGAATACTTTTTCAGCGCGGCGGGTTCGCGGGTGAAGAGGTCGTCGAGGACGTGGCGCAGCGTGGTGCCGCGCACGTACTTCATGGTATAAAAGACCTGCTCCTTGTCATCGACCCCCAGTTCGTGGACGGGGACGATGTTCGGGTGTTCGAGCTGGCCGGTGATCTTTGCCTCGGCGATGAAGCGCACCACCTCTTCAGGCGCCTCGCTGTTGAGCATCACCTTCATGGCGACGTTGCGCTCGATGGTGACCTCGCGGGCGTTGAGCACCGCGCCCATGCCGCCTTGGGCGATGACGTTGCCGATCTCGTATTTCTTCTCGCGGAGGAATTCCGGCGGCAGCAGCTTGCGCAAGGCGTCACGGCGCGAGCCGAGGGAAAGCGCGGTGTCCACCGAGGTGGGCATGCGGCGGATTTCGAGCGTCACACTGGGGCCCAGCATGATGCGCTCTTCCGGCCGCAGAATGGTGACGGCGCCGATGCGCTCGCCATCGACGAAGGTGCCATTGGAACTGCCGAGATCCTCGATGAGGCACTCACGTTCCCGGATGGTGAGCCGTGCGTGGGAGCGCGAAATGAGCGGCGTCTCGATGCGGATATCGGCCTCGGCGCCCCGGCCGATGACGTAGTCACCCGGCAGGAAGGCCCGGACCTCGGCATCGGCATCCTGCCGCAGGATGGTGAGGTGGGCTTCGGGCAAGCTCATGGGAAGGCGTTACGTAAAACCGCGATGAAGCGTGGCGGAGGACGCTGGCGGGGTCAAGGGGATAGGGGATAGAAAGGATACAGAGGAGGAGCTTTCCGTGACCCGCACGGTAAAATCGACGGAGCGCATTTTATCGCTTCGCGTCGCGCCACTTCGAGCTAAGTTTTCCGCATGCCTGCCGACTCGTTTGTCCATCTCCACTGCCATACCGAATACTCGACGCTCGACGGCGCGGTGCGGATCGCGCAGGCGATGAAAAAAGCGAAGGAATACGGGATGCCGGCGCTGGCCATCACGGACCACGGCAACCTCTTCGGCGCGATCGAATTTTACCAGGAGGCGCAGAGCGCGGGCATCAACCCGATCATCGGTTGCGAAGTGTACGTGGCCCCGGATTCGCACACCAAGAAATCGGCGACCACGCAGCGCGAATCGGCCTATCACCTCACCCTGCTGGCGCAGAACGACGAGGGCTACCGAAACCTCGTGAAGCTCGTCTCCATCGCGCACCTCGACGGCATGTATTACAAGCCGCGCATCGACAAGGAACTGCTCGCGCAATACTCGCAGGGGCTGATCGGGCTGAGCGGCTGCCTCAAGGGCGAAATCAACTCCGCGATCATCGAGGACAATCTGCCCAAGGCGAAGGAACTCACGGGGGCCTACCGCGATATTCTCGGGGCGGAAAACTTCTATATTGAGCTCCATAATCACGGAATTGAGCAACAGATCAAATGCAACCGGGTGCTGCCCACGCTGGCCAGGGAGTTCGGACTCGGGCTGGTCGCGGCGAACGACGTGCACTTTCTCAACAAGACGGACCACGCGGCGCACGATGCGCTGATCTGCATCGGCACCGGCTCGAACATCGCCGACGAGCGCCGCCTCCACTACGTACAGGAGGTCTATTTCAAGTCGCCCACGGAGATGCGCACGCTTTTCGCCGAGGTGCCCGAAGCCTGCGACAACACGCTGGCCATCGCCGAGCGTTGCCAGATCAAGATCGACACGTCGCCCAAGTATCCGAATTACACCCCGCCCAAGGGCATGCAGCAGAACCAGTATTTGCGCGACATCACCGAGGCCGGACTGCGCAAACGTTACGGCGCGGACGCGGATTCCGCCCAGGTGCGCGAGCGCTTCGAACTCGAGATCAGCGTCCTCGAGAAACAGGGCTTCACCAATTACTTCCTCATCGTTTGGGATTTCATCCATTGGGCGAAACAGCATGGCATTCCCGTGGGTCCGGGGCGCGGCTCGGCGGCCGGCTCGATGATCGCCTACGCGATGGGGATCACGGACATCGATCCGATCAAGTTCAAGCTGCTCTTCGAGCGCTTCCTCAATCCCGAGCGCGTCAGCCCGCCCGATATCGACGTGGACTTCTGCGTGAACCGGCGCGGCGAAGTAATCGACTACGTGCGCCAGAAGTACGGCGAGCGCGCGGTTTCGCAGATCATCACCTTCGGCACGCTTGGCGCGAAGTCCGTGGTGCGCGACGTGGCCCGCGTGCAGGGCTGGGGCTACAGCGACGCGGATCGCGTGGCGAAAATGATCCCGAACGAACTGGGCATCACCCTGGCCGGCTTCGACAAGAAGAACAAGGAGACCGGCGCCCTGGAGCATGTCGCGGGGGCGATCGACAAGAACCCGGAATTGAAAAAGGCGGTCGATACCGAGCCCGCGACGGCGCAACTCTGGGACATCGCCACGAAGCTCGAAGGGCTGACCCGCGGCGTCGGCGTGCACGCGGCGGGCGTGGTCATCGGCGACCGCGATCTGTCCGATTATATCCCACTCACCCGGGCGAATGACGGCTCGATCGTCTCGCAATACGCGATGGGACCGCTGGGCGACGTGGGCATGCTGAAGTGTGACTTTCTCGGGCTGAAGACGCTCACGGTCATCACGGACGCCGTCGTCCTAATCCACCGCCACACCCCGGATTTCGATATCGACCGCATCTCGCTCGAAGACCAGGCGACCTTCGACCTCCTCAACAAAGGCGAGACGATCGCCATCTTCCAATTGGAATCCGGTGGCATGACCGGCTGGGCGCGGCAGTTCGACATCCGGCACATCGAAGACCTGAACGCGCTCATCGCCCTCTATCGGCCCGGCCCGATGGACCTGATACCCGATTACGTGAAGCGCAAGAAAGGCCTGGCGAAAGTCAAGGCGCCGCACAAGCTGCTCGATGGCGTGACGAAGGAAACGTACGGCGTGCTCATCTACCAGGAGCAGGTCATGCAGGCGGCCCAAGTCATGGCCGGCTACACGCTCGGCGGCGCCGATCTGCTGCGCCGCGCCATGGGCAAGAAGGACAAGGACAAGATGGCCAAGGAGCGCATCAAGTTCTGCGAAGGCTGCGCCCAGCTCCACGGGGTCAAGGAGTCCACGGCCAACGAGGTGTTCGACACGCTGGAGAAATTCGCGGGCTACGGCTTCAAACCGCTCGCATTCCGCAGCCTATGCGTGGATCAGCTACCAGACGGCTTACCTGAAGGCGAATTACCCGGTCGAGTTCATGGCCGCGGTCATGAGCAACGAAGTTTCCAACACCGACAAGATCAGCGTCTTTGTCGGCGAATGCGAGCGCATGGGCATCACGATCCTGCCGCCGGATGTGAACAAGAGCGGACTGAAATTCACGCCCGAGGAAGTGAGCAACGAAGGCGTGGCTGCGGCCCAGGCCGCGCGTCGCAAGACCGTGTCCACCGCCAGCATCGCCGCGGCCGCCGAAACGGTCGAGGAAGAGGGCGTGCGTTTCGACGACCTGCCGAGCGCGTCGGCGCCGGATGCGGCGCCACCTGTGGAAGAGGTGGTGGCGACGTCCGGGGAGAAAGTCCACGTCGGCTCGATCCGCTATGGTCTGGCTGCGATCAAGAACGTGGGCGAAACGGCCGTCGCCGCCGCCATCGCCGAGCGCGACAGCAAAGGCGCGTTCCAATCTCTCGAGGATTTTTGCGGGCGCATCGACTTGCGGAAGCTGAACAAGAAGGCGTTGGAATGCCTGGTGAAATGCGGGGCCTTCGACTGGACCGGCGTGGAGCGCGCCCAACTCAGCTCGGAGATCGATGGCGCTCTCGCCGCGGCTTCGAGCGCACATCGCGACCGCGCGGTCGGTCAGTTTTCCATGTTCGACGACTTCGCCACCTCCAGCGCGGCTTCCAAGAATGGCAAGTCCGGTGGACCCAAGGTGGCGCCGTGGAGCTCGACGGAGAAACTCGGTTTCGAAAAGGAACTGCTGGGCTTCTACGTCACCGGCCATCCGCTCGACGACTACCGTGCGGCGCTGGAGAAATTCGTGCCCATTGCGAAGCTCGGCGAAGAAGAGGACAAGAGCACCGTGTCGATCGCGGGCGCGCTCACATCGGTCGAAAAGAAGTTCACGAAGAAAGACAACAAGCCCTTCGCCGTGGTGGTGCTCGAAGACATGACCGGCTCGCTGGAAGTGATGATCTGGAACGAGACCTTCACCAAGAGCCAGGCGCACCTCGTGCAGGGCACCGTGGTCTCCATCACCGGCCGTCTCGATCAGCGTGACGAATCGCCGCGCCTGGTGGCGAATGAGGTGAAGCCGGTCAAGAAGCCCGCGCCGTCGGAAAAGCCGGTGGTGCTGTCCTTCGAGCGGAGCCGGACGACGGAGAGCGATCTGCTCACCGTGCGGGAAGTCGTCCAGCGCTTCCCCGGCTCGCGACGGTTGGAGTTGCGATTCGTCAATGCGGAAGGCCAGCGCGTGCGCCTGCTGGCGGGCAGCGAATTCAAAATCGCCCTGAGCGATACCGCCGCGAAAGAACTCTCGCCCTGGCTAAAAAGCTGACGCCCTTATTTAAGCTGCTTTGAAGCTTGGAGAAAGGCGCGGCCGACGAAAAAGGGAACGATGGCGATCCCTTTAGGGCGGGAGGAGTTTCAGATCGGCGAGGCCGGTGTGGTGGGCGGGGCCGACGGTGAGGCTGATGGGGAGCGAGGAATGAGGGGCAAGCGCGCCGTTCTCGACTAGATGGGCTTGCTCGAGTTCTTGCCGAACGGCGCTGCCCTTGAGCGTGAGATCGAAGTGGAGGGTCCCGCCAGTAACCGCGCCATTGCCGTAAAGGGAGGTGTTCTTGACCACGAGCAGGCCTTCGCTGCCCACGGAGATGCCGCTGGCGTCGGGACGAAATTCAATCTTGCGCGCGCCGACTTGCACGATGAAGGGCTGGCCGGCGGTCGGGTACGGATCGGGGACGGTCACCTGGCCGGTGAGATTGAGTTCGCAGGTGTCGGGGCTGCCGGGCGCCAGCGTCAGTTCCGCGCTTTGGAAGCGGAGCGTCTGGGCGGCTTCCGGCATGCCGAAGAAAGCGGCGCCGGGCTCGCGGCTGGCGCCGGTGACGTCGGCGGGATGCACGACGAACTGGGCGTACATGCCATTTTCCATGTGATCGGCGACATGGCAGTGGAGCAACCACGAGCCCACATTGTTGGCCTGCATGTCGGCGACCTTCATCGAAGCAGGCAGCAACTCGACGACGTCGGTGCGGCGGCGGCCGTCCTCCACCACGCGCTCGCCGTGCCAGTGCGCGGTGTGAAAGTCCTTTTCCGAGCCGAGCCCGAACAGATACCAGCGGACGTGTTCGCCGTGGTTCATCTCGAGGCCGCCGAGATTGCCGAAGGTGCGCCCGTTGATCGTGTGGCGCTCGCCTTCTTCGCTAAACTGCTGGATCTCGGCCCAGGTGCGCTGGATCGGCCCCGTAGGCGCATTCGCCGGGCGCTCGTCGGGTTCATCGCCGTCCGAGTCCGGGAAGGAGCTTTCGTCGAAGATATTGAAGACCGCGGCCATCTCGCGATCGACGTCGCGCGGGGTGCCATCGGGCCGCGCGCGGGTGGGGTCGGTGACGATGAGGAAGCCGAAAAGGCCGAGGTTGATGTCCTCATCGCCGGAGACGTGGCTGTGGTAGAGCCAGGCCTTTGAGCTGGGCTCATCGGGACGCGGCCCGGAAGATTCATCGAGGTGCCACACGTAAGTGTAGCGGGCACCGGGAGCGATCGAGGCTCCCAAGCCGGGATTGGGCTGGTAAAAGGAACCTTCGCCATCCTTGTCGTAGAGCACGCCATGCGGGTGCATGGAGACGGGCCGCCAGGAGCGGTTGAGGACGGTGACGGCGAGATATTCGCCGGTGGTGCCGCGCAGCACCGGGCCCAGGATGCCGAGGCGCTCCGTGGGCAGCACCCGGGCGGAGAAGTCGGGGTCGGCGTACTGGACGTAGCGAATCTTCCAGGCGACGCGGTTGAGCAACAGGGCGGTGGGGAAGGTCTTGCCACAG
This sequence comes from Chthoniobacter sp., assembly GCA_037200205.1. Taxonomy (GTDB): domain Bacteria; phylum Verrucomicrobiota; class Verrucomicrobiia; order Chthoniobacterales; family Chthoniobacteraceae; genus Chthoniobacter. The sequence continues at coordinate 182,126 of JBBCHV010000028.1, read as the reverse complement.
ACGGGATCCTGCCCGAGCGGGGCGAAGTTCCAAAGGTCCGGCTCCGCGGCGATGTAATAGTGGCGCGTGTGGGCCGGATCGGGTGCTTTACCGAAGATCTTGCCGCCCCGATCTCCCATCTCCGGAGTGACCGTCACGGGCCAGGGCGCCGGTGGTGCGTCCGAGTTATCCGCGGCCTGGCCCACGATGGAAGTGACCGTCGCCGAAAGCAGGAAAAGGATCGTCAGAAGGTGGGAGCGCGAAAGGGCCATGGCGCGAGACAACGCCACTCCTCGCCCAGCGGCAAGGGTCGGATTGTAACGATTTTGTTGCTTGTGGGTGACAATTTTCCGTCCGAATCGTGGGCCGATGAAATCATCCCCGCGCATGCTCTGGCTAGTTAGGACCGTCGCTTGGTCGCTGGCGGCGGCGGTCGCGCACGGGCCGGCGGCGCCAGCGGAATTCCTGCCGCCCTCGGTGGTTTCGCGTGAATTGAGCATCGGAGAGATGATGCCGGATGTGCCCTTGCGCGGTTCCGATGGGGGGGAGATTCGGCTGCGGGATTTTCGGGGCAAAGCGCTGGCCATCACGTTCTTCTACAGCCGCTGCACGGCGGCGACGTTCTGCCCGTTGGTGGGCCGGAACTTCGATGCCGCGCAATCACTCCTCGCGCGGATGGAGGCCGGCGGGCGCTGTCATCTGCTCTCGATCAGTCTCGATCCCGTGCGGGACACGCCCGAGGTATTGACGGCTTATGCCAGGGGTTATCAGGCCGACCCGGAGCTATGGACCTTCGCGACGGGCGAGGAGGGTGACATTCAAAAACTCGGCGAGGCCGTCGGCCTGGAATACCGGCGTGCCGGCGAGCGAATCGACCACAATCTGCGCACCGTGGTCCTGGATGCGAACGGTTGCATCCGGCACATCTTTCGGGGCGATGCCTGGACCCCTCAGGAACTTGCCGCCGAGCTCAATGCGATCTCGCGGCGGTATCGCTGAAGCCGGCGAGGTTAGGCGGGGGCTATGCTTCCCGTTACTCCTCTTACTCCCAGGAGAGTAATGGGAAGAAGGGGAGTAAGGGGAAGGCAGCGGTCTCCGCGCCTGTCACCAAATTGTTGCTCGTTTGTTACTGAAACGCACGGTGGTTGTCACAGACCGCCTCTAAACATCTGCGTGTGCCACGGCATCCTCGGTCCCAGCCTGCGTTGACTTCTGCGAATGGCGCAGGGCGCAGCGCTGTGACCGGACTGCCAGCAAAAGCAACCCGATCAACCATCCCTTCGCATTCATGAAATACTCGCAGAAACTGCGTTCCAAGCGCCCCGCCATCCTCGCCGCGGGCATCGCCACCCTCTTCATCGCCTTGTCCGGCGCGCCCTCCCCGGCTGCGGTGACTTATGTCGGCCGCGCCATTATCGACGGTACCCAAACGGATCAATCCGGCCTCCCGGCGACTATTCTTCAGGACGGCGCCTCCAGGCAAAACGCGCTCAATGGTTTCGGCTCCGGCCTCACCTATGCGGGCGGCAATCTCTTTTATCTGCTGTGCGACCGTGGCCCGAACAAGGTGGCCTACGCCGGCGGCGCGCCCGTCGACAACACGCAGACCTATGACAATCGGGTGCAACAGTTCAACCTGACCTTCACCCCCGTGGGTAGCCTCGATGGCAATGGGCACTACAGCTCGTACACGGTCGGCGCGAGCAACATTGGCACCACCCTTCTGAAAAACGCCAATGGTGCGCAATACGTGGGCATTAGCACGGGCTGGCGCGATGGCACACGCCTGGATCCGGAAGGTGTGCGTGTGGCTCCCGATGGCACGTTCTGGATTTCGGATGAATACGGCCCCTTTCTCCTGCACTTCAATCGTGCCGGCCAGCAGATCGGCTCGCTCGCGCTGCCTCCCGGCTTCGTGATCGGCACTCCGGCGGACAAGGGCTCGGATGAACTCAGCCAAACCCTCGGTCGCGTGAACAACAAGGGCATGGAAGGCGTCGCCATCTCGCCCGATGGCAAGACGCTGGTGGGCATCATGCAATCGCCGCTCCTTCAGGATGGCGGAGTCAGTGGCACCAATAGTGCCGGCCTCAACGTCCGTATGGTGGTCTATGATCTGACCAATCCCACCGCCGCGCCCAAGCAGTATCTCTATCCGCTCGACAGCACCGCGTTTGCCAACAGCGAAATCCTCGCGGTGAACAACCACAAGTTCCTCATTGACGAGCGCGACGCGACGGCGGGCAGCGGCCAGAAGCTGCTCTACATGGTGGACTTCAATCAGCCGACTCCGCCCACCGACCTGGCGACGACGCAGTACAACGGCTCCACGACGAGCAATGGCCTGCCGGCCAGCGGTATTCCCGCCGGCGTGGTGCCGCTGACCAAGACCTTGTTTGCCAACGTCGGCGCGCTGGTCACTCCGGGTTTGACCACCGACAGCACCAACTTCCGCACCGACCTGCCCGATAAGTTCGAAGGCTATAGCTGGGGTCCCGATCTGCCGGACGGTCGCCACCTGCTGGTGACGAACGACAACGATTACTCCCTGCCATTCACGGCGCCGGGCGGCTCGATTACGGGCAAGAATTTTCCCAACTATATCTTCGCCCTGGCCGTCGATCCTTCCGACGTGCCGGACTTCCAGCCGCAGGTCTTCGACACGGATGCGGTCAATAACATCGATCACATCGTCGTCATCTACCAGGAGAACTGGCCATTTGATGGTCTCTACGGCAGCTTTCCCGGGGCGAATGGCCTCGCGAACGCGAGCGGAGCTTCGGTTAACCAGATCAACCGTCTCACTGGCGCGGCGCTTTCCGGCGACGGCGCGACGTCTTATAACAATCCGGCCTTTGTCCCCAACGCCGGGCAACCGGCGACGGATCAGGTGAAGAACCCGCCGGTGCCGTTGACGACCGACGCCAACTCGGGCGTGGCTGACACCCGCGTGCCGTCCAATTTGAATACGCTGGCGCCCTATGCCCTGGCTTCGTTCATCGATCCGACGTTGACGACCGGTGATATCTATCACCGTTACTGGCAGGAGCAGTTCCAGATCTTTGGTACCGTCACCGTCCCGAACAACCCGGACGCGGAAGCGGGAAATAACAGCGGCTTTGTCACGTGGAGTGACAATCCGGGATTGGTCATGAGCCACTATGATGCGACGAACCTGCCGGAAGGCTTGCTCGCGCAGCAGTACACCATTTGCGATAACTTCTTCCATTCGGCCTTCGGGGGTTCCTTCCTGAATCACCAGTTCCTCGTCGCGGCGCAGGCGCCGGTTTACGATCAGATGCCGACCTCGAACAACGTTAACATTGCCTATCTCGATGCGGACGGCGTGTTCGTGATGAACACGAGCGGGATGGCCAATGGAAAGTTTGCCCGCGACGGTAGCATCACGCCCGTTGTCGGGGACGTGCTGAGCGGCGTCAGCCTCAATGGCACCTCCACGACGATCACCGTCGGATCGGGCGCCAACCCAGGTTTTGCCGAAGCCTACGCCGGCCCCTCGGGCACGACGTTCGACAAGCACTATGTCGTCAATACGACGCGTTCCGTGAACCTCGGCGGCAATGGCGAGAACGGCCTGCCGGGCAACGGCAGTGCGCCTCTCGTGTCGCTCCTGCCGTCCGCAAAACGACAGCAACCCGACCAACGCCAATGGCGATACACGGCCTTACATCCCGACGATCGGCGACACGCTCAGCGCGGCCGATGTTTCCTGGAAATGGTATTCCGGTGGCTGGCAGCAGATCCGCGACTATAGCGGCTCGAACCCGGCGCCGTTGACCAACCCAAGCTTCGCCGCGGTGAATGCGCCGCTGCAGCTCCAGTATCATCATCAGCCCTTTGCCTACTTCGACAACTACGCGCCGTTCGATACGGCGAACACCGTGCCGGCGGCCTTCGTGGGCGGGTTTGCAGGAGTCGGCAGCGCGGGCTTGACCCATGGCCAGAACGGGGTGACCCGGGCCCAGAATTCAGCCGCTCACCTGCAGGATGAGAGAGACTTCTTCACGGATGTGACCAACGGCACCCTCCCGGCGGTGAGCTTCATCAAGCCGGTCGGGGTGAACAACGAGCATCCGGGCTACGCGACGCTGCAACAAGGCCAGGCGCATGTCGCCTCCATCATCCAGGCGCTGCAGGCGAATCCTGCGGTCTGGGCCCACACCGCGGTCATCATCACCTATGATGAGCACGGCGGTCGCTGGGACCACGTGACTCCTCCGCTGCGCGACATCTGGGGACCGGGCGAGCGCGTGCCCTGCATCGTGATCTCGCCGCTGGCCAAGAAGGGCTACGTCGACCATGCGCAGCGCGACACTTCGTCGATCCTCTCGACCATCGAGCAGCGCTTCGGCCTCGCGGCCCTGAACCAGCGCGACGCCGTGGCGCCGAACTTCTTCGACTTGTTCAGCTCGCTGGACATCACCCGCGGAGTCTACGTGGTCAATCAGCGTGCCCATACCATCACGCAAACCGTGACGATCACCAACCGCGGGACATCCGCGATCGCCGGCCCGGTCCAACTGGTGCTCGACAATCTGTCGGCCACCGCCTCGCTGACGAACAAGACGGGGGTGACGGCCAATAACACGCCCAACGGCAGCCCGTACATCACCGCCTCGACCGGCAGCATCGCTCCCGGCGCGTCGGTGACCGTGTCCCTGCAATTCGCGATGCCGACGACCGGCGGCGTGAATTACTTCGCCCGCACCGTCAACGGCACCACCAACCCGTAACCGAACCTCCCCGCGGCCGCGCCGGCCCTCTTGCCGGCGCGGCCGCAACTCCTCTCCACGCACACCAAAAATGAACCCACACCTCACTCGCAACCTGACCAAACTGGCCATCGCCATCGCGGCGGTCCTGACGCCCGCGGCGACGCACGCGGACACCTTCAACTTCCACGTGGACCTGAATCTGGCTGGCATCGTCGGAACGCCGACCTCTCCCTTCTTCCTCGACTTTCAGTTGAACGAAGGTTCGGGCACGCTCCAGAATTCGGTGACGATCAGCAACTTCCTCTTCACCGGGGGAAGCCCGACCGGCTCGCCGAGCATCTTCAGCGACACCGCCACCGGCGACCTCGGGTCGTCCATTTCAATCATCGACAACCCTTCGAGTGCCTTCAACGAGATCTTCCAGGGCTTCACGGCCGGGACGACGGATATCCAGTTCGACGTGACGCTCAGCCAGAATGTGAGTGGCGTAACGCCGGACGGCTTCCTGATCCAACTCTTGGACAGCCAGGCGGGAAATCCGGTCATTCCGACCACCGATCCGAATGGGACTATGCTCACCGTGCCGATCGGCAGCGCCAATACGCTGGCGGATGTGGCCACGTTCACCAGCATCTCACCGGCGGGCGCCACGGCCACGGCGAGCGCCGTGCCCGAGCCGTCCGCGGCGGTGGCGCTGGTCGGCGGCGCAGCCTGTCTGCTGGGCCTGCGGCGGCGGCGCGCGCAGATCGCAGCGTAAGGGAAAAATTCGATCCGTTCTCCTTCGGCTTTTGTCGAGCGCGCCGGTAGGCGCTGCAGCCGGGTTCGTGGCATCATGCCACCGCACCCGGCTGCTTCGTTTTCACAGGGGGTCGACGGAGAGAGGAGGGGATAGAATTTATTCATAGGGCCTGTTCGGATGGATGTTTTGCGATCCGGCCTGCTCCCGGCTCGATCTGGCCGGCGGAAAAATTATAGAGAGAGTGTTCGTCTTTCGGGGTTGGGTCCGATAGGTGCTAAGAAGCGGCACGTCACCTTTCTGTCGGTTGAAAAGCTTCGTCACGATGAACGCCACCACTGTCCACTCCCCACACCTGCCGGCCAAACGCGAACCGTTCGGCAGCGCGCTGATCAAGTATTTCTCGAAGGCGCAGTTCTTCACCGTGTCCGCGTTGCTGCATGCCGTCCTGATCCTGGTGCTCGGCGGCACGGTGCTCGTGCAGCACATCGTGGAGACGCCCGACTTCACCTCCGACTCCGGCGCGCTGGTGAACAACGACCCGGCCGTGCAGCCGCCGCCGGAGGAGACGCCGCAGTTGCAGAACCCGGACGCTTCCATGGCCACGCCGCAGCTCTCGGCCGTGCCCATGGCACCGTCGGCCATCGCTTCCATTACGACGACCAATCTCACGACCTCGAGTTTCAACATGAGCTCGATGGCCTCGACGATGCCCGCGATGAAATCCGACGCGCTCAAGGCGCCGATGGCGCCGAAAGTCCCGACCGCCGGCACTGGCCTGAGCAAGGACATCGCCAAGCGCATCTCCAACTTCACCTCGGGCTGGGCGAAGGGCGGCACGGCGGCCATGAGCAAGCCCCTGAAAAGCCGCGAATTCGTCTTCACCGCGTATCTGGCGAAGTACCAAGGCGGCGATTGGGATTCCACGGTGCGCCTCGAGCCGGACGGGCGCATCTGGGGAGGCAGCCTGCCGAACCTGCTCTACATCATCACCAAGCTCTCCAAGAAGAAGATCACCGCCGAGCCGCAGGTCGAGCCGCTGGATCTGTCGAGCGACGAAATCTTCGTGAAGAAGCCGCCGTTCATCTGTTCACCGGCCATCGCGATTTCAAGCTCACGGACAAGGAAGTGGAAAACCTGGGCGAATACTTGCGGCGCGGCGGGTGCATCTGGGGCGACAGCTCGCTGCCGGGGCAACGCTCGCGTTTCGATATCGCGTTTCGCCGCGAGATGCTCCGGCTCGTCCCCGATCCGAATCAGCCCTGGAAGGAATTGCCGGCCAGCCATCCCATCTTCACCCACGCGTGGTACACGGAGATCAAGGCCGTGGCGCCGGGCCTGAACTATTACGACGAGCCCATCTATGCGCTCATGGGCTACGGCGGGGAAATCGCCGTGCTCTACACGGCCAACGATTACGGCGACATGTGGCAGTTCGGCATCGATGAGAAAGGCGACATCGACCTGAGCCGCGACGAGAAAAAGCGCATGGTCGCGGTCAACGAGGAGATGTGGTACCGGCGCAATCTCTACTACCGCAACATCGAACCGAAGGCCCTCTTCGACACTTACAAGTTCGGCACGAACATCATCATCCATCTGCTCACGCGCTGGGAGGAAAAGCTCCGCAACGTCCCGCAAATGGACAACTGAAACATGAATCGCCCTCCCATGCGCCTTTCTCTCCTTCTTTCTTCTCTTCTCGCCGCCACCGCCTCCTGCGCCTGGGCGCAGCAGAATCTCGTGGCCAATGGTAACTTCCAAAAATTTACCCCCATCGACAATTTGTGGGACGGCGTGGATGGCGCGGGCTTTCTCGCCGGATTCCGCCGCTCGACCTACGCCACCACGGAGTCGGGCAAAGTCGGCGGCCAGGAGATGCCGATTTCCGTGAGCTTCGCGGATATCAATGCCGATGGCCTGCCGGACCTCGTGACGGCCGACCCCGCGGGCGTGGTGCGCGCCTACATCAATAGCGGCACGAAGACCGAACCCAAATTCACCCACGCGGAGGTCATCCCGATCTTCCCGCCGCAGATCGCCAAGGACACCGCCTACGACCGCGGCTTGTGGACCGGTCCCCACAGCGTGCCGAAGATCGCGCTCTACGATTGGAACCACAACGGTGCGCTCGATCTGCTCATCGGCAACTATTGCGGCGACGTCCTGCTCGTGCCGAATACCGGCGGCGCGTCGACGCCCGCCTATAGCCAGCCGGCCAATTACGAGCGCGTGAAAATCCCGCTCGCCGGCAAGCGCCCTTGGGGGAACCTCTTCGCGCCGTGCCCGATCGACTGGAACAAGGACGGCAAGACCGACCTGCTGATTGGCGAAGGCTCGTATTCCGCCAACGCGGTGTATGTGCTCCTCAATCAATCCAGCGCCTCGACGCCGAAGTTCAGCGACGACCAGCGATATTATCTCTGCTACGGCGACGGCCGCGAGCAACTCGTGCCTACGGTGGCGGATTACAATGGCGACGGCTTGCCGGATGTCCTCGTGGGCGATCGCAAGGGCACCGTCGGTGTCTATCTCAATCCCGGCAATTGGAAGCCCGGCACGGAACTGCCGCTGGCGAACATGATTCGCTTCGGCAGCCAGGACACGCTCGGCATGGCGATCGCCCCGCACGCCGCGGATTACAATGGCGACGGGCTGTTCGATCTCATCATCGGCAAGAGTAATGGGCGCATCGCGCTCTCGCTGAATAGCGGAACCAAAGCCGAGCCGAAATTCGGCACCGCCACGGAGATGCGCGGGGAGAAGTATTTCAAGGAGAAGATCAACCTGCCCAGCGAGTGGAACTTCGACGTCGGCAACGATCGCGGCAATCTCTACGCCTATCTCTCGGTCGATGCGAACGAAGCCAGCCCCGGCGGCGGCAAGGTGCTCAAGGCGGTTATTTTCCGTCGCCGAACAAGGTCTTCAAGATGAACACGCTCTCGGTGAACGGCCGCGACAACGCCGACTTCTTCCGCTACTGGCGGGACGAATGGGTGCCGGTGGACGTGCGCTGGGCCGGCTATGAGCGCATGGCGGATGCCTTCCTCATGCGCCAGCAGCTCGGGGAATTGAAGGTCGGCACCACTTACAAGCTCACCTTCAAGGTGAAAGGGAAGGGGATCACCGACGGAGTCTGCACGGTCGCGTACCTCGGCGCGGCGGAGAACGTGGCGACCAAGTTCCAGAAGAACGAACGGGGCGGGGGTGAAGGCGCAGAAGGACGAAACCCACGAGGAAGTGAACGTGACCGAGCCCTTCAGCAGCGGCAACGAATGGAAGAGCATGGAGAAGACGTTCACCGTGGGCTTCAAGGAGCACAACCTCAAGAAGCTCACCGGGACGACGCTGGCGATGGTGGAGTTCAAGTTCGTCCTGCCGCAGTACGGGTCGGACTGTGAGATCTGCGACGTGCAACTCTCGGCGGTGCCGGACAAGAAGTAAAGGAGTGCAGCATCACCTGCCGGGTGCGAAACACCGCGGAGTCGAAAAAACGCCGTCATCCTGAGCCTGCGAAGGACCTCTGATTTTCGCTCTGGCATCTTGCGCACCCCTGGTCGTAACAGCATGGCGTAGTCTCCTGCCGAGCGGGTGAGGAAAGGCAGCATTCAGAGATCCTTCGCAAGCTCAGGATGGCCCCGTTGGGGAGCGCGCTTTTTGGTGAGCGCGCGTTCTGTGGATTGGGCGTCGGGGGAGTGCGCATAGCCCCGGAATGATCGCTGGTTGCTCCACGGGATCCTTCGATTTCGTTACATTCCGCTCAGGATGATACTCGAAAAGAGCGCGTGAGTTTGGGAGTGTGTCTTCTCGGGTGTGATTGAAAGTGGTGCCAGAGAGGTGAGACCAGGGCGATTGCATCTAAATACTCAGTAAGTGGAGGAGATAGGAATGATCCCAAGCAGCATTTTTCTGTTTGCCCTTGATGCCGCGCTTTTTGGTGGTGTCGGCTTTGAGGATGTTGAGGGCGATGTGACGTAAGCGGGCGAGGTTTTCGGCCGCATGACCGACCCGCACCCGGCACTGGTCTTCACCGAAAGCGACATCCAGCGACCAGTGGAGTTGGTTTTCAATGCCCCAGTGACCGCGGACCGCACGGGCGAAGGTTTGGGCGTCGGCGGGGATGCTGCCGAGATAGAAGCGGATTTCCGCCGTCATTTGGCCGTCGATTTCCCGCAGGCTTTCGACCATGCCAAAGCTGCGCAGTCCTGCCCAAAGGGCGCGGTCGGCAAACCAGCCGATCTGTTTGGTGATCCAATAGCGCCGGGTCTCCAAGCGCCCGTGATCTTTCTCGACGGTTTCCAGAAAAGCATGTGTCACGCCTGGAAACTGCCGCGCCCGCGCGTCCGCGAAAAACTCCCGCACCTCCGCGTGCACTTTTTCATGGTTGCCCTTGAGCGCCAGGACGTATTGGGCGTCGGCTTCCACGATCTCTTTGGCAATGGCCTTCTGCGTGCCCATGGCGTCGATGGTCACGATGCAGCCGCGCAGTTCCAAGGCGCGCAGTAACGCCGGGATGGCCGTGATCTCGTTGCTCTTTTCCTCGATCTTGATCTGCCCCAAAACCAGCCCGTTTTCGGAGGCCCAGGCGCTGACCGGCCGGCCCCGTGCGCGATCGTGGCTGCGCCGCACCGTCTTGCCATCGACGGCCACGATCTCCTGGGCCAAGCTCTGCCGCAGGCTTGTGTCCACGAAGAGAAGCACGCGGCAAACTGCTCGGGATCCAGCAGCGCAAAGACCCGGCCAAAGGTATCATGGCTGGGAATCCCGTTGGGCAGGGCAAAAACGTGCGCAGCCAACTTTCCTGGGCCCGCCCAAAGTCCGCAAAGTCGACAAAGCTTTCCCCTCCGCACAACATCGCCAGCACGGCGATGATGAGCAGGTCATGCAGGGAGTGCTCCTTGGTTCGATCCACGCGCGGATCGGCAATAATGGAAAGGTATTGGCTCAGACTCGTGGCATGATTCTCGGGCATCCCAAGCTTGTCGCAAAGGCCCTTCCAAAAGTACAGTTATGATAATTACAAGGAAACCGCTCATTAGATGCAATCGCCGTGGGCCGGAATGGGCTGCTTTCCAGCAATCCGGCATAAAGGCGGAGCGCCTCCCCGGTCGACCAATGGCCGACGCTCCGGAAGGGGCTCGCCTTCGCGTCCTTCTGTTCCAATCCAGCCCTAAAAGTCGCGACAGATTGTCCAGATTCGCTGTCTCGATATGAGCAGGACTGCGACAAATAGTGGCGCTTTGCTCACCGCAGGCGGATGCGATTTCGTCTTTCTACGAAATATTTCAGAGAGGCATGCGCCCGTCGGGTGCTGAAATTTTTCTCAATAATCGCTGGTCCTATCTTGCACAGGCCTCGTATTGCCCTCAGATTGGTGGTGTTCCCGAGACCGCTGCGACCTGCGCGACACGCGAGGACTGCGGCGGGCACGGAGAACGCTTCAGTCAAAAATGATGAACAACTTCACACCGCGTGCTCAACAGGTCCTGGCCCTTGCTCGCAAGGAAGCCGACCGGTTCAATCACAACTACGTGGGCACCGAGCACCTGTTGCTCGGTCTTATCAAGCTCGGCCAGGTGTCGCGGTCAATGTCCTCCAGAAAATGGGACTCGACCTCGAGACCGTGCGCATGGAAGTCGAAAAGCAAGTCGGCAGCGGCCCCGAAACCAAGATGGTGGGCAACATCCCCTACACGCCGCGCGTGAAGAAGGTGCTCGCGCTCGCCGGCAAGGAGGCCAAGTCGCTGAACCACTCCTACGTGGGCACCGAGCACATCCTGCTCGGCCTGCTGCGCGAGGGGGAAGGCGTGGCCGCCCGCGTGCTCAAGAATCTCGAAGTCGACATCGAGCGCACCCGCAACGAGATCCTCAAGGAACTCGATCCGAATTTCACGCCGCCCGAAGCCGAGCAGGAGCAAGGCTCACAGGAGCCGCAATCCCGCGGAGGCAAGGAAGTGAAGACGCCCGCGTTGCGCGCCTTCGGCCGCGACCTCACGGAGCTCGCCAAGAAGGGCGAGATCGATCCGGTGATCGGCCGCGCGAGCGAAATCGAGCGCGTGATCCAGGTGCTGTGCCGCCGCACGAAGAACAACCCGGTCCTCATCGGCGAAGCCGGCGTAGGCAAGACGGCGATCGTCGAAGGTCTCGCGCAGGAAATTGCCGGTGGCAATGTGCCGGAGCTGCTCCGCGACAAGAAAGTGATCACGCTGGATTTGGCGCTGATGGTGGCGGGCACCAAGTACCGCGGCCAGTTCGAGGAGCGCATCAAGGCGGTGATGGACGAGATCCGTCGCACCAAGAACGTCATTCTCTTCATCGATGAGTTGCACACCATCGTCGGCGCCGGTTCGGCGAAGGCGCGATGGATGCGAGCAACATCATCAAGCCCGCGCTCAGCCGCGGCGAGATGCAGTGCGTCGGCGCGACCACGCTCAACGAGTATCGCAAATACATCGAGAAAGACGCCGCGCTCGAGCGCCGCTTCCAGCAGGTGAAAGTCGAGGCCCCGAGCGTCGAGGAAACCATCCTCATCCTGAAAGGCCTGCGCTCGAAGTACGAGGCGCACCACAAGGCGAAGTTCACCGACGAAGCGCTGGAGCAGGCCGCCAAGCTGAGCGACCGCTATCTCACCGGACGTTTCCTGCCCGACAAGGCGATCGACGTCATGGACGAAGCCGGCGCCCGCGCCCGCATCGGCGCCATGACCCGCCCGCCGGATGTGAAGGAAATCGAGAAAGAGATCGAGGACATTCGCGGCCGCAAGGAAGGCGCGATCAAAGCCCAGGACTTCGAGAAAGCCGCCGCCCTGCGCGACGACGAGAAGAAGGCCAAGGAAAAGCTCGATCGCATCCTCACCGAGTGGCGCGAACAGCGGGAAGAGAAGGAAGTCTTCGTCACCGAGGACGACATCATGCACGTCGTCTCGAAGTGGACGGGCGTCCCGCTCAACCGCATGGAGCAGGCCGAAACCCAGAAGCTGCTTTCCATGGAAGGCGAGCTCAAGGGCAAGGTCATTGGCCAGGACGAAGCGGTCATCGCGATCAGCAAGGCCCTGCGCCGCTCGCGCGCCGACCTCAAGGATCCGCGCCGCCCCATCGGCTCGTTCATCTTCCTCGGCCCGACCGGCGTGGGCAAAACCTTCCTCGCGCAGACCCTCGCCGAGTTCATGTTCGGTGACCGCGACGCGCTCATCCAGATCGACATGTCCGAGTACATGGAGAAGTTCACCGCTTCGCGTCTCATCGGCTCGCCTCCCGGCTATGTCGGTTATGAAGAGGGCGGCCAGCTTTCCGAAGCCGTGCGCCGCCGGCCGTATTCGGTCGTGCTCTTCGATGAAATCGAAAAGGCGCACCCCGACGTGATGCACCTGCTGCTCCAGATCCTGGAGGAAGGCAAGGTGACCGACTCGCTCGGCCGCAAGATCGACTTCCGCAACACGATCATCATCATGACTTCGAACATCGGCGCCGAGCTGATCAAGAAGTCGACGACCATGGGCTTTGGCGCGATGTCCACCAAGGACGAGCAGGCCTACGACGTGATGAAGGACAAGATCCTCGAGGAGGCCAAGCGCGTGCTCAAGCCCGAGTTCGTGAACCGCCTCGACGACCTCATCGTCTTCCACACGCTGGGCAAGCCCGAGCTCCTCACGATCGTCGACCTCGAGATCAAGAAGGTCGCCGCTCGCATCAAGAGCAAGGAAATCACCATCGTCCTCGACGAGAAGGCGAAGGAATTGCTCATCGAGAAAGGCTACGACCCGGCCTACGGCGCGCGTCCCATGCGCCGCGCGGTCGAGCGTTACCTCGAAGACCCGATGGCCGAGGAAATCCTCCGCGGCAACCTCAAGCCCGGCGACACCGCCGAAGTCAGTGCCGACAAGGGCAAGCTCACCTTCCACGCGAAAGTGGAAGTCAAGGAAGAGCCCGCTGGCGCAAGCTAAGCGGCACGGAGGTTCGCCACCAAGAGGCCAAAAAATCACCAAAGGGACCGCAGCGATGCGGTCCCTTTTTTTGTGTTGTGTGGCACGGACGAGTTGTAGCCGGGTTCAGGGAACCCGGTCCTCGGGGCGCTTCGACTTCCCGCCAACACCGGGTTCATTGAACCCGGCTACAACGTTCCCGTTGCCGCGTTTCCTCATTCGCCATGCGTCCCTCCGTTGTTCACAATTTGCCCATGTCCCGCGCCGAAGAATTCCACCAACTCCGCCCCGACCTCTTTGTCTGGCAGGCGTACGCACCGGCGGTGAAGACCGATCTCACCTGCTGCGCGTGCCGCACGGCGCAGGGCCTCGTCTTCATCGATCCGATTCCCTTGCAGAAAGCCGCGGAGGCCGAGTTGCTCGCCATCGCCGCGCCCCGGGCCATCATCCTCACCAGCGGCAATCACGCGCGTGCCGCCGGGGATTACCGCCAGCGCTTCGGCATTCCGATCTATGCGCACGCCGAGGCTGCGGCGGAGTTTCCCTTCGCCATCGATCACCCCATCGCGGAAGGCGAAACGCTGCTCGATGAATTCACCGTCCACACCATCCCCGGCGCGGCAGCCGGAGAAGTTGCGCTCCAGCGTGGCGACGCCGTGCACGTGGGCGACGCCCTCATTCACCAGCCGCCCTATGGGTTTGCCCTGTTGCCCGACAAGTATTGCGCCGACCCGCGCGAAATGCGCCAGGCGCTGGGAAAACTGTTGCGGATTCCCTTCGAACTACTGACATTCGCCCACGGTCTGCCGATCGTGGCCCACGCCCGGCAGCGCCTCTCCCAGCTCCTCGCATGAACCGCCGCTCCATCCTCGCCTTCATCCTCGTCGGGACCGCCGCCCTGCTGCACGCGCAGGACAAAGCCGCCACCCCCAAGCCCGAAAAGGGGGAGAAAGCCACGCCCAAGGTGCTCACCTTCCAGCCGGCCGCGCGGCTGCCCGATGCCGCTCCCGAGACCGTCAACGGCACCGTGCACAGCGTGGCCGTGCAGCGGCTCGCGCTGCCGAATCCCATGTCCGACGGCCCATCGCAGATCGTCGCCACCTTCTTCGCCTCGTTGCGCGAGGGCAAGATCGACGAGGGCTATGCGACCCTCACCAAGGAATCGAAGATCGCGGAGAAGCCCGAGGAATTAAAACAGCTCAAGGCCAAGACTCGCGAGGCCATCGAAGTCTTTGGCGCCATCAGCGGCTACGATTTCGTGGAGTCGCGCGCCATCGGCCAGCGCCTCGTGCGCGCCACCTATGTTTCGCAAGGCCGGGTCTTCCCGCTCCGCTGGCGTTTTTACTTTTACAAACCGCTGAGTGAATGGCGCCTCATCGACATGCGCGTGGACGACAAGCTCACCGGCCTCTTCGACGAAGCCGACGAGGGCAAACCCGACGACCTGAAAGCCGGCGGCACGGGCTTGCAATAAGCCGCGGGAACCTCTCCCGTGACCGCACCCGCGCCATCCCGGCTGCCAGCTTTCGCGGTCTTTTCCCACGCCTTCAATATGGTGGTTGCCCTTGCGGCTATTTTCACCGCCGCTTTCGTCATCCCCCGCTTTGAGGCTATTTTTCACGACATGCTCGGCCCGGAGCCGTTGCCGCCGCTCACCGCGTTTGTGCTGCGTTTCCAGTCACTCTGGCTTCTGCTCGGAGTCGCTTACTTATTGGCGGCTTTTTATATGGCGTGGCGCTATCGGCTCGATGGTCCGCCAGCGTCCCCCTCTGTCGTCATGATCCTCCTGACGGCGGCGCAAGTTGGATTGATTATCATCGCGCTGTTTCTTCCGCTGACCGGCACCATCATCGTGGCGAAAGCGCAGACGCCGCAGATAGTTCCACTAGTCCTTTCCGCCTTGCGGTGAGGATGGAATCCTGCCGCACATTTTTGCAAGATCGCCCGCCGGCGCCCGTATCTCTCGCGCCATGAAATTCCATCTGCCCGTCGTGCTCTTCCTGATATCGGCTCCGGCGCTTCTGCGCGGCTAGGAGGCCAGCCTCGCGCCCGACGATTTGAAATACAGCCGTCAGGTGTTCGATGCGAACCACCTCATCGCGCAGGTCAACGTCCTGACCGGGCCCGACAAGCGCCTGCACTATCGCTACGACCGTTATGCCGAGGTCCGGCGCATCCAGAGGGATGATGGCGCGGAGTACGCGCAGCCGAAGGGGAAGGCGTGGCGCAAGTCGAAGGACACGAGCTTGGTCGACGCGTAGTCCTCAGTGGGTTCGTCACAAAAGCTTTCCGCGGCAGTGTCATCCTTCGCGTGAACGCAGCACATCTCCACGCTGTCATGTCACCATGCACTGTCTGCGAAAGGGTCTCGCATTTCTGCCTTTGCTGCTCGTGGCGCTGTCCATGCCGGCGTGTCGTCAGACCGCCAAATCGTTGACGTCGCAGACCGCCGCGGAACTCGCGGCGCAGCTCGCCAATACGGAGGCTGGTCGGCGCTTCGACCGCCGGCCTTTTATCGCGAGTGCGGGACGGGCGGTTTTCGAAGTCAAAACCGCCGGGAAAGATCGATGGTATTGGACCGCCCGGGTGGGCTTTGGATCGGGAGACGTGGCGGCGCTGGTCTCCTTCGCGCGCGACGGCACGCAGCCGTTTGTCATCGTGCTTCCCATGGATTTCGTGCCGCCAAAGGGATTCCTCGTCCAGCCCCTGCCCACGCAATTTTCGCCGTCGGCTTCCGGCTTCTAGGGCGGGTGGCCTTCCCCGAAAAGGGAGCTTTGCGCGCTGCGCTGGCTGGCCGCCGCCGCTTTTCCACACACCCAAAGTGAACCCGATGGCGCGGCTTCCCTACCGGCTTGGATTTTTTCGCTCTGCGTTCTCTGCGCCTCCGCGTCTCTGCGTTTTTCCACCCACCCACTTCCACTGACGGACGCCTTGGACGACAAACGCAAGATGGCGGCGACAGTTGCCACGGGGCAACGTAATCTTATCCCATCGCACCCCATACCCCTCCCACGATTTGAAAGCGCTTCCTCCTCTTTCCCTCCTCGTCTGCGCGCTCACCGGCGCGATGCTTCCTGCCGCCGACATCCCCGGCCCTTGGGGCGTTGCCACCTCCTCCAGCGGCATGAAGGGCGCTGGTGAATGGATGCCTCGTTTGCGCGAAGCGGGCGCCGTGACGGCACGGGCCTTTCCCGAGTGGCCGACGATCGAGCCGCGCCAAGGTCAATGGGACTGGACGAAGGCCGATGCCTTGGTGAAGTCCGCCACGGACAACCATTTCGAGATCACCGCCTGCATGATGGGAAAGGTGCCCTGGAGCGCCGAGAAGTCCCACACCTTCCCGATGAGCGACCTCGACGCGTGGTCTGGTTTCATCGGCCAGGCGGTCGCGCGGTACAAGGACCGCATCCACTATTGGGAGGTATGGAATGAAGGCAATGGCGGCTTCAATGACGGGCACCACACGAGCGTGGATTACGGACGCCTCGCGGCAGCGGCTTATACGGCCGCGAAAAACGCGGACCCGGCGGCGCAAGTCGGCCTGACGACGGCGAGCTTCGATCCCGCATATTTGCACCATGCCATCCTCGCCCAGAATGCGGCGGGCACGCCGGGACAGTTCGACTACCTGTGCGTCCACCCCTATGAACTGGCGGATGGCGTGGGGCGCCCCAACGGCGAGATTCCCTATCTGTGGATGACGCATCTCCTGCGTGACATGCTCCAGGACAGCGCGCCGGATAAAGCGAACGCCGGCATTTGGATCACGGAAATCGGGCACAACGTCGCGAAGCGCCCGGATCAACCGGTCGCCGAGCGCGAAGCCGCATTGTCGCTCGTGAAGCTCTATGTCATGGCGCTCGCGCAAGGGATTCGGCACGTGCAATGGTTCGAGGCTCAGGACCCGGCGGGTGAAGAACCAGGCTTCGGCTTGCTCCAGCGCGACGGCACGCCTCGCGCCGCGTACCAGGCCTTCAAGACGATGACCACCACGCTCGGCCCGGCGCCGAAATATCTCGGCTGGCTGGCGCTCGGCGATGGCGGACGATGCTTCGGCTTCGTCTTTCAAGGTCCGTCCACGCCGGTGCTGGTCGCGTGGAAAGCGGCCGGAGATCCAGACCAGCAACTCACCTTCCGGGCGAATGTCCACGTCCGGTCCCTCGCTGAGTTTGCTCCGAAACCTCTGGCGGCCGGCGATCCGCTCACCCTGGGCGACGAACCCATTTTCGTCGCCAACCTGCCGGCGGACCTCACCGGCGAAGCCGCTTCGAATCGCGAGCGCGCCTTTCCGTGGGGCGGAGATTTTTCCCGGGTGCGCACGGTGAGCGTGGCCCCCGGCGCGGCGGTCCCGAATGCGGGCATTTACCAAGCCGGTCCGCTGGCCAATCCCAAAGTCACCTTCCCCGACGGCACGAGCGGGATGTTAGTCAGCGCCAATCAATCCACGCGCTTCCACATCCACCCGTCCTTCGCCTCCATCCTTACCCGGGAATATAACATCCGCATCACCGTCCGCCGTGTCACTCCCGGCAATGTCGGCATGAATCTCCATTACGAAGTCGCCGACAGCCAGGGCGGCGCCTCCTACCGCAACGTCGGCACCTGGTTTGCCCTCAAGAGCGACGAAGGCTGGCAGACCTACACCTGGCATGTGAAAGACGCCTGCTTTGCCAAAATGTGGGGCTACGACATAGCCTTCGTCCCCGAGCAATCCCAGCCGTTCGTCATCGGCAAAGTGGAAGTGAGCACGGAGCCGTTTTGAGATTTTGAGAATTGGGTGCGGAGTCGGGAGGGTGGTCTGTAACGGAGTGCGGGCTTCCAGCCCACCGGATGCAGCGGACAGGAATGTCCGCTCTCCGTTACGATCCGACCTTCCGCCAGCGGCGGCCAGCCGGGGCTGACGTGTTCACTATTGCGTGGCGGAGTCCGGAGTGGCAAAGGATGGAGGAGCGATGAGCAATCTGGCCACAGAGCGGGAGTAGTCATGCGAAGCAGCACACTTGGTTTGATTCTGGTGCTGGTGGCAGGTCGTTGTCTGGCTCTCGATATCACGACTCGCGAGGGCGCGACCTACCGGCATTGCGAAGTGACCAAGGTGGAGCCGGATGGCATTGTGATCAGCTCGGCGGACGGAATCGCTCGGATCCCCTTTGAAGAAATGCCTGCGGCGCTCCAGGCGCAATACCACCTGGATGCGGCCCAAGTCGCCGAATATCGAAACCGTCTCAAGGACGCCCAGGCAAGACCTGCGAAGAGAATGGCTGGTGAGTGGCAAAAGCCAACAGCCGCGCCTGCTGCGAAGCCGGGTACGCCGGTCGCCGCGAACCGAAGACCGGCGCTGGAGCCGGCCACGTCCAACGACGAAGGAGACAAGAATTCAGACGCTCTGTCACAGGTTGCGCAATTGGGAATGTTTTTAGCCCTTTCTGTCGTCGGCCTGGTCATTAGCATCTGGATTGGAAGGAAATTCGAGCGAGCCCAGCGGTGGAAGCGTGTGTGTGCAGAATCCGACCAATTTCTCAGCCTATTGGAAGAGGGTCATGCTATTCCGACGAGGAAAACTCATGTTTTGTTACTCGATGACGAGAGAGCTTATTACTGCGCGCCTACTTCACTCTACGAGACGCGCGCAGTTCGGCACTACCAATCGAGCCACGCGGGTTTTCGCGTCGCCAAGGGAGTGTGGATGAGTGGTTCGCAGGGATACTCGGTCAGCAGCCAGGAATGGACCTTGATCGACTCCGGGACGCTGACGGTGACCAACCGGCGGCTGGTTTTTGATGGAGCGAAGGAAACCCGGGCATTGATGCTCCGGCGGATCGTGGCGGTGGAGTCACTCCGTGATTCCGTGGCATTGGGTGTGGAGAATCGGCAGAAGCGGATGGTGTTTTCGGCAGCCAATCCACTGATCCTGGCGAGTATCATCGGCATTTCCTGCCGAGCTCTGGAGATGAGCAGCCGAGGTGTCCCGGAACCGGACGCCACGAGCGGCGGATTCGAGCAAGATCGCACCGGCCATACTGTCCCTCCACCGAGGGAACCGCCACCCCGTGCTTCTGAAAAGAAGCAGCGTCGGCGATCTTCACCACCGCCGAAGGTCGAGTCCGAGGAGGTTTCCCATGGCCGCGTGTTAGGCTTGAGTGGCAAGGTGACGTTTGCGGACATCAAACGGCAGTACCGGCAAAGGATGCTGGAGTATCATCCGGACAAAGTTGCCGCACTGGGTTCCAAACTGCGTGCCTTGGCTGAGGAAGAGTCGAAAAAGATCAACGCCGCGTACGCGTTTTTCTCAGATAGGTATGCGCCCCGTGGGCGATAGCGACCTACCGATACTCACTGGCGACGCGCTGCTTTCCTGGAGGAGTTGGTCAAAGCGCATCCCAGGTCGAGGGTTTCGGCTATTACGCCGCCTGCAGCATTTTCCTGGCGGGTTGCGGCGCTCGCTTTTTGCGGAGCTTCCCCGCTTGCAGGGCCGGCATATGGAGCTTGGCCCATTCCGAGAGAGTGATCAGCAGTTGGCATAGTTCTTCGCCTGTGCCGGTCAGCCGGTATTCGACCTTGGGAGGCACTTGCGGGAAAACTTTTCGTGAAATCAAACCGTCCTTCTCTAATTGACGGAGTTGCTGCGTCAGCATCTTCTGCGTCACTCCCGGCAGGAGGTGGCGCAATTCCGAGAAACGCTTGGTGCCGTCGATTAAGCGCCACAAGGCAAGCACTTTCCAGCGACCGCCGATCATGTCGACCAGGTCGGTCAGCGGGCAGTCGCTGCGGGCGGCGGGAATGAGATTGGGCATATGGTAGTATCGTTTTGGTACCTATAGCACAAAATGGTGCCTTCTTTCCAAAAGAAACCAATAGGTGGATGGTCTCTGCATATGAAACCAAATACATTCACCGCCGAAGGCAAAACGGCCCTGATCGTCGGCGCCACAGGCATCGTGGGGCATACCCTCGCCGGGTATTTGCCGGCCAAAGGCTGGAAGACCTACGGGCTTGCCCGGCATCCGGGCGAGGCCATTCCCGGCCTGCAAAACATCGCCGCCGATCTGCTCGACGCCGCGAGCCTGCGCGCCGCTCTGGCGGAAGTCCGGCCCACGCACGTCTTCTTCGCCACCTGGGCACGCCACGCCACCGAGGCGGAGAATATCGCCGTGAATGGCGCGATGATCCGCAACCTGCTGGCGGCGCTCCGCCCCCAAAAATCAATCGAACACTTTGCCCTGGTCACCGGCCTGAAGCACTACATTGGGCCGTTTGAAATGTATGGGCAGGTTCCGCCGCCGCCCACGCCCTTCCGCGAGACACTGCCGCGCCTCGATCTTCCCAACTTCTACTACACGCTCGAGGACGAGGTCTTCGCGGCGGCCGAGGCCGATGGCTTCGGCTGGAGCGTGCATCGCCCGCACACGATCATCGGCCTGGCCAAAGCCAACGTGATGAACATGGGGACCACGCTCGCCGTGTACGCCGCCTACTGCCGCGAGACCGGTCATCCCTTCGCCTTTCCCGGCAACGCGCAGCAGTGGAACGGCCTCTCCGATGTGACCGACGCCCGGATCCTGGCGGAGCACCTCGAATGGGCCTCCGTCACGCCGGGAGCGCGGAACCAGGCGCTCCACGTCACCAATGGCGATGTCTTTCGCTGGAACTGGATGTGGGAACGCCTCGCCTCATGGTTCGGCCTGGAGCCGGTGCCCTTCACGGGGAAAATCAACCGCCTGTCCGACCAAATGGTTGACGCTGCGCCGGTCTGGCGCGAAATCGCCCGCCGCCACGGCCTGGTCGAGACCGATCTGAATCGGGTCGCCTCGTTCTGGCACACCGATGGCGACCTCCTGCGACCCTTCGAATGCATCACCGATATGTCGAAAAGCCGCCGTCTGGGCTTCTCCGCCTATCAGACTTCCGACGAGTCGTTTTTCCATCTCTTCGAACGCCTGCGCGGCGAAAAGATCATCCCCTGATTTTTCCTTCATCCCACTACCACCACTCAAAACCTAACTCACTATGAACCTGCAGTTACAGCATAAGAAAGCCATCGTCACGGGAGGCTCGGCCGGTATCGGCCTGGCCGTCGCCCGCCTGCTCGCCGAAGAGGGAGCGGAGGTCATCATTCCCGGCCGCAACGGGAAGAAACTTCAGGGCGCGATCTCGTCGATGCCTGGCGCCGTTCGTGGCGTCGAGGCCGACCTTTCCACCGTGGACGGCGCCCGAAAACTGATCGAGGCGGTGCCGGACGCCGATATCCTCGTCAACAATCTGGGCATCTACGAATCCAAAGCCTTCACCGAGATCACCGATGCCGACTGGCTGCATTACTTCGAAGTCAACCTGCTCAGCGGCGTTCGCCTTTCGCGCCACTACCTGCCCGGCATGTTGCAGCGCAACGAGGGGCGCGTGATTTTCGTCTCCAGCGAAGCCGCCGCGGAGACGCATCCGGACATGATCCACTATGGCGTGACGAAAACCGGCCAGCTCGCCCTGTCACGCGGCCTCGCCGAAATGACCAAGGGGACGAAGGTCACCGTGAACTCGGTGCTCCCCGGTCCCACCCGCTCCGAGGCGATCGTCGAGTTTCTCCAGAAACAAGCGTCGATCCCCCACGCGACACCTGCGCAGGCCGAGAAGGAGTTCTTCGAAAAGGGGCGCCCCACTTCGCTGCTCCAGCGCATGGCGGAAGATAGCGAGGTGGCGACCCTGATCGCGTATCTCGCCAGTCCGCTCTCCGCCGCCACCAACGGCGCGGCCCTTCGCTGCGAAGGCGGCATCCTGCGGAACATCCTGTAACTCGAGCCGCAGAGGGCGGGTTCATCGAGGGTGCTACGCCCCCATCAATCTGAGACTCCCGAGGGGGATGCAGTAACGGAGTGCGGGCTTTCCAGCCCGCGGAGGTGGCGGACAGGAATGTCCGCTCTCCGTTACCGACTCCCCTTTCGAGCGAAGCGAGACGCTTATGGGACCGTGGGTAACCGCCATCGAATAAATCAGCGATGTCGATGGTAGAGCCACGGGGTCCTTCGACTCCGTTACACTCCGCTCAGGATGACATGGGGGGAGAGATGCTACCCGCCGGCGGAGCCTTCGCCGCCGGGCATCGTCATGGAGACGGGGTCGAGGGCCTTGGCCAGTTCGTCTTCGGGGAGGATCTGTTTTTCGCGGCAGATCTCGCGGACGGTTTTGCCGGTCTTGGCGCTCTCCTTGGCGATCTCGGCGGCTTTGTCGTAGCCGATGATCGGGGCGAGGCTGGTGACCATGGCCATGGAGTATTCGACCAGCTCGTTGCAGCGGGCGACGTTGGCCTGGATGCCGTCGACGCACTTTTCGCGGAAGACGTTGCTGACGTTGGCCAGGAGCTTGATGGATTCGAGAATGGCGTCGGCGAGGACGGGCATCATGACGTTGAGCTCGAAGTTTCCATTGGCCGCGGCCCAGGTGACGGTGGCGTCGTTGCCGATGACACGGGCGCAGACCTGCATGACGCTCTCGCAAATCACGGGGTTTACTTTGCCGGGCATGATGGAGCTGCCGGGCTGGGTCTCGGGCAACCGGATTTCGCCGATGCCGCAACGCGGGCCGCTGCTCAGCCAGCGGAGGTCGTTGGCGATCTTGAAGAGCGAGACGGCGATGGTCTTGAGTTGGCCACTGGCCTGCACGAGGCCGTCCTTTGCGGCCTGCGCCTCGAAGTGGTTGCTCGCTTCGCGAAAGGCGATGCCGGTCTGATTCCAGAGGACGCGCATGACGATCCCGGGGAACTCGGGGTGGCAATTGAGGCCAGTGCCGACGGCGGTGCCGCCGAGGGGCAGTTCCTCGATGGCGGCGAGGGCGTTGCCGGCGCGCAGGCGGGCGTATTCGATCTGTTTGGCGTAGCCGCCAAATTCCTGGCCGAGGCGCACGGGGCGTGGCGTCCATGAGATGGGTGCGGCCGATCTTGATCACGTCCCAGAATTCCACGGACTTCTTTTCCAGCGCCGATTGCAGATCGGCGAGCGCGGGCAGGAGGGACTTCTGGAGCAGTATGCCTACGGCCACGTGGATGGTGGTGGGGATGATGTCGTTGCTCGACTGGCCCATGTTCACGTGGTCGTTCGCGTGGACGGGCTTCTTGCTGCCGACGGGCTCACCGGCGAGCTGTGAGCAGCGGTTGCCGATGACCTCGTTGACGTTCATGTTCGTCGAGGTGCCGCTGCCGGTCTGATAAATATCGACCGGAAAATGGGCGTCGAGCTGGCCGTCGATGACTTCCTGCGCGGCGCGGGCGATGAGGTCGACGCGTTCTTTCGAGAGGCGGCCGAGTTCGAGATTGGCCTGCGCACAGGCGGCCTTGATAAGTCCGAGGGCGCGGATGAATTCGCGGCCAAAGCCGCGGCCGGAGACGGGAAAATTCAGGACGGCGCGCTGGGTGGAGGCGCCGTAGAGGGCGTCGGAGGGCACTTCCATCGTGCCCATGGAGTCTTTTTCAATGCGAGTGGAGGACATGCGCGAAGCTTGCACAAAGCACGCGCAATTTGGAAAGCGCGATGTCGCACTCGGGCGAACATCGCCCGGCGATGGCGATCACGGCAGAGGCTTGGAAAGGAAGAGCGCTCCTCCGGCTTCGGCGACGGTGATGTGGCTTGCGCTCATAGGGGGGAACCGCTATGCGGACACCGGCTGGAGATACAGGATTTCCCCGCCGAAAGGGAACGTGCCGGTGGACGCCACGAAGAAGGGGCGGACGGTCTCGAGGGCCCACGCCGACGTTTCCTCCAGGGTCTCGCTGCCTTGCTCGACTTGGGCGATGACGTTGCTGTGGGTGTTTTGTTGCCGGATGAATTGCTCCGGGGTGTAGACGATGTCGTAGGTGTAGCGCTCGTGGCCGGCGACGGTGAGACCATAGCGCCGGGCGTCTTCGTCGGTGAGCGGCTCTTTGTGGCGCGGCGGGGTGGGGAAGCGGGGGTAGTAGATGTCGCGGCACCAGCGAGTGAAGTCGGGGTTCTCTTTCATCTTCCCCTGGAAGCCATGGTGGCAGATGACGAGCGTGCCGCCGGGCCGGAGAATGCGATGCGCCTCGGCGAGGAATCGCGTGCGGTCGAGCCAATGGAAGGCGAGGAAGACGGTGATCAAATCCACGCTGTGATCCTCCAGGGGGAGATGCTCGGCGGGAGCCTCGAGGTAGCGAATGCGCGGGTGCGCGGATGCTTGCGAAAGCATCGCCGGGGAAATATCGGCGCCGATGACCGCGGTGGCGATCTTCGTGAGGGCGAGGGTGGACATGCCCGTGCCGCAGGCGACGTCGAGGGCTACGGGAACGGGGCCGTCGAGTTTCAGGAAGGCTCGGACGCGCTCGATGACGAGCGGATGGAAGTAGGGGCGGTCCCGGGCGTAGCGCTCGGCCGCGGAGGGGTGGGCGAAGTAGTTCACGGGAGAGGAGCGTTGGAATTTTCGGACGCCCACTTACCTGCTCGTGAAATCTCCCAGCGGTCATGCGCTGCCAGGGAGGCTAGTGGTGGCCGTTGCCGTTCTTCGAATGGCCGTTGAGGCCGTGGGCGTGCCCGTTGGCCGTCCGATAGAATTTCGTGACGAACATCGGGGGCAGATTCTGCAGGCAGTATTCGGACTCGCGGCGCGGGAAGTGTCCGCAGTGGCCCACGAGTTCATTGGTCACCTGATAGATGATGAAGGCCGAGTGGTCGTGCGGGGCGAGCGAATCGTAGGTGCTCCGGAGCAATTCCCGCTTCTTTTCCGGCTCCAGGATACTGAAGGGGATGCCGGAGACGATGTAGTCGCAGTGGCTGTGGCCCCGCTTGGCGAGCTCCTGGCAAAGCAGGGCGGCGTCGGAGTTCAGGACAGTGATCCGCTTGTCCCCGCGGAATTGCTCCTCCAGGTGCTGGGCAAACTCGGGGTCCAGCTCGAAGAGGATGAGGCTGGAATCCGGGTGCATGCGGCGGACGATCTCCCGGGTATGACAGCCTTCGCCGGGCCCGTATTCCGCGATCACGCGGGGCTGGCTGAAGTCCATTTTGCCGGTCACGCGCCGGATGAGGGTGCGGGAGCTGGGGATGATCGAAGCGACTTGGAAAGGCCGTTGGAGAAATCGCTTAAGGAAGATGGCGCTCATTCGGGGTGCCGAGAAAATAAGGCGGCGACTATCCCCGTCTTGGGGGAACTTGTCCAGCGTCGGAATGGGGTGATTTTGCGGAATATTATAATTCCTATGTTAAAAGGGTGCGAAAAAGTGTAGACATACACCTTGGAATTCGGATAAATCGCAGTAATTACAAAAAACATACCTCATGTCCCAAGCGACGCATAATCTGATGACCGTCAAGGAAACCGCTGAGTACCTGCGGATTCCGCTGCCGACAGTCTACTATCTCGTGCAGCGCGGCCAGCTTCCGGCCATTCAAATCGGGGGCCGTTGGCGCGTGAAAAAAGATGCGCTGGATCGGGACGTGTTGCGGGCGGAGGAGCAGGGCCAGCCGACGGTGCTGGTGGTGGACGACGACGAGGCGCTCCAGAGTATGTTCAAGCTTTTCCTCAAAAAGGCGAATTTCAGCCGTCTGGTAGTGGGCACCGGCAAGGAGGCCTTGGCCGCGCTGCAGAAGCAGAAGTTTGACTTCTGCTTCCTGGACCTGCAACTGCCCGACATCACGGGTGACGAAATTTACAAGTACGCCAAGGAGATCGACCCGGATCTGCCCATCGTGATCATCACCGGCTATCCGGACAGCCAGATGCTGGACAATATTCTCAAGCTCGGCCCGGTGACGGTGCTGAAGAAGCCGCTCCAGGTGGAGCAGCTCAATCAGACGCTCCGCATCATGGGGCACAAGTCCTCCGCCAAGGCGGCGTAGGCGCGGCGGGCTGGCGAATAGCGGTCAAGCGCGCTTCAGCGCGTCTTCACCGATGAAAAGATTGCGCTCGCGGAACGGCCCCGGCGTGGCGATGAGCGCATAGGCCCGACCGAGTGGCGTGGAAAAGCCGAAGTGCGGCTGTTCCAAGGTGCGACTGGCTTGGTTGGCCCAACGAGGCACTCTGCCGAAAAAAATGGTCCCCAATTCATCCGCGGCGGCTGCCAGATAGCAATCGGTGACGGGCGCCCCAGTCATGGGAGGTTCTTCCAGCAGCATTTCCAGCCGAGGCTCGCGGTAAAATTCATCGAGAAAATTGCGCAAGGCGAAGTCCGCCGAGGCGCCTGCCAGAGTCCGTTCGGCGACTTCCTTAAGGCTTTGTGGTCGAGAGTTCATCGAATATTTCGCGGATCAAGAATTCGGTCTTCGGCAGTATACGCTGCGTGGGGTAAAAACGCTCGATCAAAGCGAAGACGGCTTCCGGACTTGGCAGCTTCAGATTTTGGATGAGCACGATGATATCACTGCGATCGCCTTTTCCTTCTGGGCCTGCGGCCCGTGCAGCAAGCGATTTCATCGCCAAAAGGTAGGCGGGCGTGGGGCGCGTGAGACGAAGATGGGAAAACTGCGGCAATCCGGTTTCGGTCGTTTCGCCCTTCGCAGAAAGCCATCCCTTGACTCCGTCATTCAGCCAGTCATCGGGTAAGCCCAACTCCTCTTTTATGACCTCGGCTGCACGTCGGATATGATCCGTCGGTTGGAAAACGGCATCGACGTCTTTGGTGGCGGGACGGACTTGAAATGCGAGCACCATGACGGCGCCTCCAAACAAACAAAGTTCGCCATGCACCTCATCGCGCTTCAATTCGTCGTTCAGACGACTCAACGCAGCAACGATGGTATCTTTTGAAAGTTCGTCACCCATTTCACGGGCAACGTAAGCAAGGCGGCCCCGCTACGCGAGCACCGGCTGCGCTTTGTGCCAGTCGGTCGATTGCTCGTAGGCGTCGGCGATCTGGAGGAGCTGGGCTTCGGCGAAGGGTTGGCCGAGGAGTTGCAGCCCGATGGGAAGCTGGCGGCCATCGAGACTCGCGAAGCCGCAGGGGATCGAGATGCCGCAGATGCCGGCGAGATTGGCGGCAATGGTGAAGATATCGGCGAGATACATTTTCAGCGGATCGTCGCTACGGTCGCCGGCTTTGAAGGCGACCTCGGGCGAAGTCGGGCCGATGATCGCATCGCACTTCTCGAAGGCCCGGGTGAAATCGTCGCGGATGAGCGTGCGCACCTTTTGCGCACGCAGGTAGTAGGCGTCGTAGTAGCCGCTGCTGAGCACGTAGGTGCCGAGGATGATGCGGCGCTTGACCTCGGCGCCGAAGCCTTCCTCGCGCGTGCGTCCATAGTGATCGAGCAGCCCGGTCGCGTCCGCCGCGCGATGGCCGTAGCGCACGCCGTCGAAGCGCGCGAGGTTGGCGGAAGCTTCCGCCGTGGCGATGATGTAGTAGACGCCGACAGCGTGTTCCGTGTGCGGCAACGAAACATCGACGATTTCGGCACCGAGTGATTCGTAGTGCTTGATCGCCGCGCGCACGGCGGCGTCCACCTGCGGGTCGACTCCCTCGATGAAATATTCGCGCGGCAGGCCGAGGCGGATGCCTTTCAAATCGCGCCCGAGCATGTCGGTGTAATCCGGCACGGGTTCGTCGAGGCTGGTGGAATCCTGCGGGTCGCGGCCGGAGATGGCGTTGAGCAGCAAGCCGGCATCGCGGACGGTCTTGGTGAAGGGCCCGATCTGGTCGAGTGAGGACGCAAAGGCGATGAGACCGAAACGCGAGACACGGCCATAGGTCGGCTTGAGACCGACGCAGCCGCAGAGCGCGGCGGGCTGGCGGATGGAGCCGCCGGTGTCCGAACCGAGTGCGGCGAAGGCCTCGTGCGCGGCCACGACCGCGGCGGAGCCGCCGCTCGAGCCGCCGGGCACGCGGGAAAGATCCCAAGGGTTATGCGTGCGGCCGAACGCGGAGTTTTCCGTCGAACTGCCCATGGCAAACTCATCGAGATTGGTGCGGCCGAAGGGAATCGCCCCCGCGGCGCGCAGCTTGCCGATGACCGTCGCATCATAGTTCGAGCGGTATCCGACGAGGATCTTCGAGGCGGCGGTGCAGGGCTCGCCGGTGACATTGATCACGTCCTTGATGGCGATCGGCACGCCCCCGAGGGGCAGGGAGACATCGGCCCTTTCCGCGAGTTTCAAGGCGGCGTCGAAATCCCGCGAGAGGTAGCCGTGAATTTGCGGGTCGACCTGGGCGATGCGCGCTTCCAAAGCGCGCAGGACCTCGACGGGCGACACTTCTTTCGCGCGCAGCTTTTCCTGCACGCCGGCCATGGACAGAGCGGCAAGTTCCATGCGCTACTCGATGACCTTCGGGACGACAAAGAGCTGGTTCGCGGAGCGCGGCGCATTGGACAGCGCATCCTCGGCCGTGAACCAATCGCGCGGCACGTCATTCCGAAATACGTTGAAGACCGCATTGGCGTGCGCGGTCGGTTCGACGCCGCTCACGTCCACCTGCTCGAGCTTCTCGACATAGGCGAGCACTTGCGAAATCTGCGTCTGGAACTTGGCGATTTCCTCCTCGCTTAAATGCAGACGCGCCAGTTGCGCGGTATAACGGACGTCAAAGGCGGCACTCATAGGGACGGGGAGTAGAGCGGGGGATGGCGCGGGATTCAACGCCGAACATCGCGCCGCGCCGACGGGCGCGGCTTACTGGGGATGCGTGAAGAGGAAGTAAGCCCAGTAGACCACCGCGGCGAAGCCGCAGAGGAGGACGAAGAAAAGGAAACGGCCGCGGCGGCGCTCGGCGCGGAGGCTCTTCTGCCGGGCCGGCATGGCCGCGTTCAGTTCGAAGCCGTGGCGGGGATCCTGCAGCGCCACGCGGGAACCGCGGCGGGCGTCGGTGCGGCTGGCGCGCTTGATGAGTTCCTCGCGGCGCACGCGCGCCTGCTCCTGGCGGATCTTCGGCGCGTCTTTGATGAGGCGCTCATTGCGCTCGATCTCCGCGCGCAGTTTGTCCTGCTCGGCGGCTAGGGCGCGTGCTTTTTCGTCGAGCGGGCTGGAGGCCTTGGCCTCGGGCTTTTCCTGCTTCCGGCGTTTGGGGAGCATGAGCACTTTATTTATTAAAGACGGCGACGAGGACGACGATGATCAGGATGCCGAGGGCGAAGAGCGGCAGCGTGAAAGCGAAGCCGGCCTTGAGCCAGTACATGAAATCCTTCTGTTCCACCGCGGCGTATTCTGCCTGGTAGCCGATGCTCGCGGCCACCGGATCAGAGCCGTCGCTCTCCTTGTTGGAACTGATCTTCGGGAGCGAACTGGAATACTCCGCCCGGGAGTCGTCCACCACGCTCAAGGACTTGGTGAGCTCCTTGTTGATGTCGAGACCTTCCCACGCCTTGGGGTTGATCGCGTCGAGCGCGTCGAGATGGGCGGAAAAAGATTCGTGAATGCTGTTGAGCAACTCCACGCGCTTCTTCGCATCGTAGGTCTCGCGCTCGAGCACCACGATGGCACGGGTGAATTTGTCAACCATCTCCGCCTTGCCCAACTGCAACTGCTCCTGCCGGCGGCTGAGCTCCTCGAGCTCGCGCTTTTGTTTTTCGATCGTCTCCTGCTGGCGCTTGAGCGCGTAGAGCTGTTCCTGCGCCTTTTGCACCTGGTTGTCCAGGTGTTCTCCTGCGAGGGATTCGTCTTCGGGTAGATCGAGGAATTGGTCGTCGGAGCGCGTGCGGTCAGCCATGGTGTCGGTGGGTCACCCGCGAGCGTAGCGGGCGCAATTTATATTTCCAGATTTTTCACGCGCCGGATGGCGAGCAGGAGCGGAAAGAGCATCACGCAGAGGCTCAGGATCAGCACCACGAGGTAAGGCAACAGGGTGGGAATCGCCCACGGAAATTTCGTGACGCGGGCCAGGTCCGGCAACGCGATGGTGGCGACAAACAGCGTGATATAAAGGAAGCTGGCCACGAGGCACAAGGTGCCGCCAAACCCGCTCACAATCTTGCTCGGGTTGTCTTCCTTGAAATTCGGAAACAGCGCCCCGAGGCCCACGGCGAGCCCGCTGAGGGTCGCGCTCATCAAGGCAATGGCCACGGCAAAAAAGCAGACCCGCAGCCATGGCAGGTGCAGCAGCACGCTGGAGGTAATCATGAGGCTCACGGTGATCACCGAGGTGGTGAAACAACTGGTCCAGAATTTTTGCAGCAGCACCTTGTGGACGCCGATGGGGGCGAGGCCCACCAGCCAGAGCAGGCGGCCCTCGAGGGAGAATTGGGGGAAGACAAAGCGCGTGGTGAGCGTGGAAAGCGTGAGCGAGGAGGCCGCGAGATTCAGGTAGCTGATCATCGTCTCCCAAAACGGGCTCTGAAAATTAAAGGCCACGTTGCGGAGGTTGATCACATAGATGCAGAGCAAGCCGAAAAAGATCATGAACTGGATCCACTGGGCGGGGTCGCGCCAGAAAAGACGTGCGTCCTTGAGCACCAGCGCGGCCACGGGCGGCGACCACGGGCGGAGCAGATTGGTGACGCGCTCCAGCAGCTCCGGTTTGCGTTCGCGCTGCCGCCGCGCCACCGCCTGGCGCTGGAATCGCGCGGCGCGGGAACTGAGGGCCACGGTCCAGCTTCCGAAGAACCACCGGCCGACGAGCTCGAAACCGATGAGCAGACCCATGAGCGCGTAGCTGAGCAGCAGGCAGAAAGAAAACAGCCCCTGCCGGGTGAGCCCTTCGCTCCAGGCGAGAACGGTCTGTGCGAGCCACGCGCTGGGGAGAAAAGGATTCACGCTGATTCGCGTATGGCGCAGCAATTGATCGAAGGAGAGGATGTCTTCCGGGGCGAGCGCGTCGGCATCGGTCACCGGCTTGATCCCCGCGATGAGGACGACGAGGATGGCGAGCGCGACGACGAGGGCGACGTTTTTGATGTCGCGATTGCCGAGCACGCGCACGAGGAAAACGACCGCCCAGGAGCCAAGCAGCGCCGGGATGATGACGAAAGGGACGAAGACCAGCGCGACTTCCAGGAAGAAGATCGCCGGCGCCTCGTGCACCCGCCCATAGGCCAGCATGAGCGGCGCGCTGAGGAAGAGCAGCGCCCAACTCGAGACCGCGAGCGCCTCGAGGAATTTCCAGCGGTAGATATTCTGCGGAGGCAGCGGCAGCGAGAGCAGCCAGGTCGTCTCGCGGCTCTTGAACAGCGTGGAGTAGCCGATGATCAGGTTCGAGAACACCAGCATGATGAAGAAGAACCCGAAGACGAGATAGATGAGCCGCTGCGAGAGCAGACTGCCGACGAGCGGGAAACGGTAAAGAAAGTTGAGTCCTTCGAAAAACAGCCAGTAACCCAGCGCCACGTAGCCGAAGACAAAGCCCCCGAGCACGACCAGCATCGCCGGCGATTTCTGCCAGATGCCGCGCCAGCGGGCGACAAACGACCGCCATTGCACCCAGAAGAGCAGACGGAACAGGGCCATCGTCGAGAGCAGGCGCGGAGTGGGAGTGGAGGCGGCTTCCATCGATTCCCGGCGATCCAACAGTACGAACGCCCGATCGGCAAGGGATGTGTGTCGGAGCCGCGAGGCACCCGTCAGAATTGTCTTCGCCGTGGTCCCGATTTTTGCGTAACGAAATGACCATGCGCCTCCTCCTCGCAGTCCTCGCTCTTTTCCTCGCCTCCACTGCTGCGCTGCTCGCCGCCGCGGAGATCACGTCGGAAGGCCAGCGCCTCGTCTCCGTGCTCGACGCCATGCACGTCGAGGAGCATTGGATCGCCGGCGCGATCGTCGATTGGCGGACCGGCGATCCCACGGGCCAAGCGGTGACCGACACGGGCAAGCACACCCATTGCAGCCAATTTGTCGCCGCCGCTTGCGAGAAACTCGGCATCTATATCCTGCGTCCGCCGGAACACAGCGCGGTGCTCCTGGCCAACGCCCAATTCGATTGGCTCCCCGGCGAGGGCAGGGCGGGCGGTTGGGCGCCCGTGGCCGACGG
The DNA here is from genome assembly GCA_037200205.1 of Chthoniobacter sp. Classification (GTDB taxonomy): domain Bacteria; phylum Verrucomicrobiota; class Verrucomicrobiia; order Chthoniobacterales; family Chthoniobacteraceae; genus Chthoniobacter. The sequence goes on along the minus strand of JBBCHV010000028.1, from coordinate 149,872 downwards.
AGTCGCCGCGCAAGACCTCGCGAATCGCGGGCAAGTCGTCGTCGCCGTCTGCCAGAATGCCGATCCGAAAAAGTCAGGACACATTGCGATCGTCCGGCCAGGCACGAAGACGCCTGCGCAGATCGCCGCCGAAGGGCCGGACGTCACCCAGGCCGGCGGGACGAATTTTAACTCCGCGAGCCTGAAGCGCGGCTTCGCCAATCATCCCCAGGCCTTTTCCCAGGGCGAGATTCGCTTCTACGCCCACGCACCCGCAACGGGGCATTGACGGAAACACGCAAGATGACATCGGCAAACCGCTGAACCCGAGGCTTGAATGCGGAATGGGCGAAGACCAAAATGAACCGATGAACAAATCGCTCGTCCCCCCGCTGACGCTTTTGCTTTCCCTCCTGGCGCTGCTGGGAACCTCCGCGCTTGGCGATACGATTGCGTCCGTGGATAAAGCGGCCGGCCTGATCACCGTGGAGACGAGCGCCGGTTTGAAGAGCTACCGGTTGAAGCCTTTCACGGAGGTGAAGCTCAATGGGACGGCCACGACGCTCGACAACTTGAGCCCGGGGATGAAAGTGGAGATGGGCCTCGGTGATGCCCAGACGGCGGTCCGCATTCGCGCCACCGGCAATGCTCCGAGCGGATTTGGCGCGCCCACCCCGCGGCCGCCGCTGGACGACGCCAGCCAGTCGAACAATCACAAGATCACGATTCGCGGGAAGATCGATAACGACATGGTGAAAGTGCGGGAGGGAACCGTCTGGCTGGAGCATGGGGCGTTCGATTTTCCGACCGGCCTCACGATCAATGGCGTGCCTTGGAAGCCCCAATGGAAGGAAAAGCTCAGTGAACGCTTCAATGCCTTTCATCCCCCGCTGGCCCCCTTTGGCGAGAGCAAAGTGGAAGTGAAGAAGATGAGTGGTCGCATCGAGATTCGCGATCTCATCCCGCCCACCGAGGCGAACGATCACACCTTGTCTTTTCGGATCATCGATGCGCCGCCGGGCGTGGCGGAGTCCGAGGTTCGCATTACCTGGTAGGGCGATTCTCCGACGCAAGTTGTTGAAGCGGATGCGGGAGTCGGATAATCAGGGCCGCCGACCGCGCCAACCACTCATGCTTCACTCCTGCCTCCCCCCCATCATCAAACTCGGAAGACGACTCCTCCTGCCCGGAGCGTTGCTGTTACTGCTATCGACCGGAGCACCCGCGGAAACCCCGGCGGTGACGGAGGACGTCCCTCCGCCGTGGGCCTATCCGATCGATCCTCCCGGCCTGGTGAATCCCAAGGACGACGGCACTTTGCGGCACGTGCCCGATAGCCCCATGGGTCTCACGCTCAGCCAGGTGCGCGATGGTTTTGTGTCTCCGGACTGGCACCCGAACGATCATCCGCCGCTGCCCGAAATCGTGGCGCACGGTGACAAGCCCGCCGTGATGGCCTGCGGCTATTGCCACCGGGCCGAGGGCACCGGCGGCCCGGAGAATGCCAGCCTCGCCGGCCTGCCCGCCGCCTATATCATTCAACAGATGGCCGATTTCAAAAGCGGCGCGCGGACGACCTCGATCCCATTGCGGGCTCCGCCCAAGAACATGATCGCGCTTTCCAAAGCCGTGACCACGCCGGAAATCGAAGCGGCGGCCGCCTATTTTTCGAGCCTGAAATTGAAACCGATCATTCGCGTGGTGGAGACGGACATGGCGCCGAAGACGCAGGTCCACGGCTGGCATCTGGCCGATTTCAAGACGGGGGAGAAGGAGCCGATCGGCCAGCGCGTCATCGAAGTGCCGGAAGACCTCGAGCAATTTGTGAGTCGCGACTCGCGCTCGCATTTCATCGCTTACGTGCCGACCGGAAGCATCGAGAAAGGTAAAACGCTGGCCAGCACGGGAGACGGCGGCCGTACCGTGCAATGCACCATCTGCCATGGCCCCGATCTGCGGGGACTCGGCCCGATCCCCGGCATTGCCGGCCGCTCGCCCAGTTATCTCGTCCGCCAACTCTACGATCTCCAGCACGGTACCCGCGCCGGCATCGGCAGCGCTCTCATGAAGCCTACGGTCGAGAAGCTCACGCTCGACGACATGGTCGCCTTGGCGGCCTACGCCGCTTCGCTGGAGCCTTAAGGGGCTGTGAAAGAAAGGCAATTCCCCGCACGGTGTCATCCTGAGCGGAGTGTAACGGAGTCGAAGGACCCCGTGGCATTACCAAAGATAATCGCTGGTTGTTCGACGGGGTCCTTCGACTCCGTTACACTCCGCTCCCAAAGAACCTCAGTGTGACACGGGGGAGGGAGCCAGGGTGAAGCCGAAGGCTTTAGCGGTTTTTTCCAGATAGCGCAGGGTTTGCTGGCGGTATTTTTCCTGGTATTGCCGGACGCCCTCTTCGACATAGGCGAGGCCCTTGGTGAAGAGGTTGTAGTAGAGCACGGCCAGTCTGCGGGCGATGGCCGGGACGGCAATGGGGCTGCCTTTGGCCGCTTTGAGCCGGCGATAAGCGGCCCCCAAAGCCAGGTGTTTGCTCTTGGCGATGCTCAGGACGGCTTCCCGGAAGATCTGTCCGGCCACCGTTTTCTTGCGCGGCAGCCGCCGGCGTCGCTTGCCGGATTGCGCACTGCCTGGGGAAAGACCCAGCCAGGAGGTGAAGTGCTTGGCGCTTTTCCACCGGCTCAGATCGGTGCCGGTCTCGCCGATCAATTTCATAAAGCCCAGCGGGCTGATCCCCGGCAACTGCGTGGCATCGGGGCCTCCGCTCAAGGTGATCAAGAGCCCATGCAGGTTCTCAATCTGCGGGGCGTTGTGCCGCACCACTTTGATCTTCTGCCCCGGCGCAGGCGACTGCGGCGGCCGGTCCCGGGTCACGCGCTGGAGCAAAGCCTCGATCTCCCGGTCGCAGGCGGCCATCTGGCCCCGGCAGAACTCGTAGCTCTCCAGGGCCTGGCGCAGGGCAAAGAGATGATGCTCCTGCCACTGGCCTTGCAGACTCTTCGCCACCTCCGCGCGCTTCTTCTGGAGGATCTGCACGTCGCACAGTTCGCTCAGCGCCACCGGGTCGCGCTCCCCGGCGAGGATCGCTTGGATCACCCGCAGGCCGCTCACCCCGTGCAACTGACTTAAGACCACGTGCAGGCGCACGTTCATCAAGTCCAGAGCCCGTTGCATATGCTGGATGTGCCCGGCGGCGATGCCCAGGTGGTCCTCGCGCAGCCGATAGTAGCAGCGCAATTGCCGGATCTCTTCGCTGGGGATGAAGCAGCCCACCAGCAGCCCATGGCTGTGCAGCATCCCGTGCCACTGGCAGTCCTGCACATCGGTTTTGCGCCCCGGCAGATTGCGGGCATGGGCTCCGTTGAAGACCGTCACCGTGATCCCTTTGCGCTCCAGCAAATCGTGCAAGGCAATCCAGTAGACGCCGGTGGCCTCCATGGCCACCCGCCCAATCTGGCGTTGGAGAAGATACTCCGCGGCCAACTCCAAGTCGGCACTGAATGTGCCGAAGCTGCGCACTGGCTCTTCGCCGCCACAGGCGACGAAGATCTTTTCCTGGCCAATATCGATGGCCCCATAACCCGGTAGGATACGATCAATCATGGTGTGTTTGGTAGTTGCGGTGGAAGTGCCGCCGTGCCCTGCGGAGAAATGGGAAATGAAAAGCTCCCAAACGGGATCACCCCGCCGGCCAGGCCAGGCCCAGCCCGCGGGGCTTCACCAAACAAACAATCTCCAGCGCAGGAACTAGTCTCAGGAGCGGGCACAAGGCACCAAGCAAAGGCCAGTCACACTGCACAGCGACGCTCCACCTTACCCGGTTCTTGCCCAACCAACAATCCCGCGCAGCGGCTTCCTTGTCTCAGGATGACACGCGAGGAGAGCCATGAGTCGCCTTCCACGACGCTGCGCAACTCCTCCGCGACGCGTTGAATCACGGCAGGCCAATTCTCCAGTGCTTTTTTCCGAAATAGGCGCATCGTCGGATACCAGCGCGTGTCCTGTCGCTCCGCGCCCCAGCGCCAATCAGGAGCGAAGGGCAGGAGCGTCCAGACCGGCCGCCCGAGCGCGCCGGCGAGATGAATGACCGCCGTGTCCACGGAGATGATGAGATCCAGCTCCGCCACTATCGCCGCCGTGTCGGCAAAATCCATAAGATGGGATGTAAGGTCGATCAAGCCCGCCTCCCGCAGCGGGCGCGTCTCGGTTTCGTCCGCCTCGACCTGCAAGCTGTAGAATTCCACGTCCCGATGGGCGAGCCGGAGCGGCACCAAGTCGCGCGCCGCGATGGAGCGGAGGTGGTCGTTCACATGCACGCGACTTCCCGCCCACGCCAGGCCCACCCGCATCTTCGCGGTCGAGCCCAACCGCGCCTGCCACGCCGCACGTAATTCTGGGTCCGCGCGCAAGTAGGGCTCAGCCATGGTCAACGGCTCCGGCTCGCCCAACGCAAAAGGCAGGCTCATCAAGGCGCAATGCCGATCGAACGGCGGTAGCTCTCCCTCGCTCCCGGTGGCGCGCGGCACCACTTTCACCGACTCGTCGACACTCTGCCTCAGCAGCCGTACCAATTCCGGCGGACACTCCACGATCACCTGGCGCGCCGCCGCCCGCGGCATTACCCGCGGCAGGTAGCGCATGAATTGGAGCGCATCGCCGAAGCCCTGTTCGGCATGCAGCAAGAGCGTCCCGCCCGGCATCGCCTGACCCTCCCACCGCGGCTGCGCAAAGTGGCGATGCACCCACGCCGCCGACGGATCGCGCCGCCGCCATTCGAATTCCCTCCATCCCTCGTCGAAACGCCCCAAAAAGAGGAACACATGCCCGAGGCTCCGGTGCGCCGTCGCATCCTGGGGATGTCGCGCGATCCATTGGCGATAGCACGTCACCGCCTCTTCGAACCGGCCACTGCGGAAGAGAGCGTGTCCCAGGTTGCCGTAGGTTCCGGCCAAATCCGGCTGCAACCGCAGCGCGCCTTCAATCGCCGCGATCGCCTCGTCGTAATGTCCCTGCCTGGTCAACACTCTGCCCAGGTTGCTGTGCGCCTCTGCCAACCGCGGATCGAGCGCCAGCGCCCGCTGAAAACTCACCGCCGCCTCGTCCCACGCACCGATTTCCGTCAGGGCGGCGCCCAGATTATTGTGCCCGTCCGCCAGTTCCGGACGGAGCTCCACCACTCTCCGGAAATGGGCCAGCGCCTCCTCATGGCAACGGGCCATGCTGGCCAGGAAGCCGAGCTGCTGCCAGGCCTCCACTTTGCCCGGCTGCGCGAGCACGATTTGCCGGTACAGTTTTTCGGCCGCTTCCCACTGCCCGGCCTGTTGAAAGGCCACGGCGGTGTGAAAAGCCTGTTCGACAGTGATCGTTGCCATGCGCCGTCACCTTGCGGAAAACTCCTGCGGAAGCAATCCCGCGCGAAGTCCTGTCGGCCTCAGCTTTCGTGGAATTCGGTCGTGGCTGGTGGGTCGGGAAGCGGATGGGGTGCCGCGCGAGACTGGCGTTCGAACACTCTGTAGAGGGTGGGCAGGATGAAGAGGGTGAGCGACGTGGAACTGATGAGGCCGCCAATGACGACGGCGGCGAGGGGTTTCTGGATCTCGCTGCCGGGGCCTTGCGCGAAGAGCATCGGGATGAGGCCGAGCGCCGCGACGCTCGCCGTGATGAGCACGGGGCGCAGCCGCAAGGCGGAGCCCTGGATGACGGCGACATCCACGGCCAGGCCGGCGCGCCGCAGTTCGTTGAAGTAGCTCACCATGACGACGCCGTTGAGTACGGCGACACCGAAGAGCGCGATAAAACCGACGCTCGCGCTGACGCTCAAATTGAAGTCGCCGATAACGAGCGCCAGGATGCCGCCAATCATCGCGAAGGGGATGTTCAGGATAATGAGCACGGCCTGCTTCACCGAATTGAACGAACTGAAGAGCAGCAGGAAAATGCCGGCGATGGTGATCGGCACGACGATGGCGAACCGCTTCATCGCCCGTTGCTGATTCTCGAATTGGCCGCCCCACGTCATCAGGTACCCGGTTGGGAGCTTCACTCGCGTGTCGATCTTCTGCTTCGCCTCCTGGACGAAGCCGCCGAGATCGCGGTCGGTGACGTTGCAGGAAATGATGATGCGCCGCTGAGCCATGTCGCGGCTGATCTGCGCCGGGCCTTCCGTGACCGCGATTTTCGTGAGCTGGCCCAGCGGAATTTGCGCGCCGCCGGGCGAGGGGATGAGGATGTTGCGGATCGGTTCGACGTCGTTGCGCGCGCTCTCGGGGAAGCGGACGGCGAGGCTGAAGACTTTCATCCCCTCATAGACCTGCGTGGCTTCCTTGCCGCCAATGGCGGTTTCGATCACGTCGTTGATGTCGGCGACGTTAATGCCGTAGCGGGCGATTTTCGCACGGTCGATCTCGATGCGCAGATAGGCGAGGCCACTGACTTTCTCCACTTCGATGTCGGCTGCTCCGCGCACCGTGCGGAGGACGCGGGCGACCGCCTCGCCTTGGTCTTTGAGCACGTCGAGGTCGTCGCCGAAGATCTTGATGCCGATGGTCGCTTTCACGCCGCTGACGAGTTCATCCACGCGCATGGCGATCGGCTGGGTGAAGCTGGCGGTAAGCCCGGGGATTTCGGCGAGGGCCTCGCGCATTTTCGCGACGAGTTCCTCCTTCGTCTTCGCCGTGGTCCATTCGTAGTAGGGCTTGATCATCACGTAGGTGTCGCCGAGTTCGACGCCCATCGGGTCGTTGGATTTTTCGGCATGGCCGGTGCGGGAAATTACGGTGATGACTTCGGGAAACTTCATCAGCGCGGCCTCGACGCGGGTCGCCATTTCCGCGGATTGGGCCGCGGAGATGCTGGGCAGGCGCGCCACGGAGACGAGCACGGACCCTTCCTCCAGCGGCGGGAGAAACTCCGTGCCGATGCGCGGAACGAGGGCGAAGGCGCCACCGAGGGCGAGCAGGGCGGCGAGCACGACGGCGACCGGATGCCGCACGCACGGCTGGAGGAAGAAGAGGTATGCGCCCTTCAGCCAGCGGATGTGGATGGGATCCTGCGCGTGGGGCGATTGCTGGAGCAACAGCGTGCTGAGCATCGGCACGAGCGTGAGCGAGAGGAGGAGCGAGCCGAGCAGGGCGAAGGCAATCGTGAACGCGAGCGGCGCGAACATTTTCCCCTCGAAGCCTTCCAGTGTGAGCAGAGGCAGGAAGACGATGATGATGATGAAAATGCCGAATACGACCGGACGGCCCACTTCCTTCGCCGCGTAGAGCACGGTCTCGACTTTGTTGGCGTGCGCGTGCGCTCTATTCTCGTCGGGTTTCTCCGTGAGGTGGCGGTGGATGTTTTCCACCATGACGACCGCCCCGTCGGCCATCATGCCGATGCCGATGGCGAGGCCGCCGAGGGACATGAGATTGGCGCTCAGGCCATACCATCGCATCATGATGAAGGCGAAGAGCGCCGCGAGCGGCAACACGAGCGTGACGATGATGGCGCTGCGCACATCGGCCAGCAGGACGATGAGCATGATGAAGACAAAGATCGCGCCTTCCTCGAGCGCTTTGGTGACGGTGTGGATCGCGGTCTTCACGAGGTCGGTGCGGTCATAGAACGGAACGAGTTCGACGCCCTTGGGCAGCGCCTTGGCCAGCGCGGGAAGTTTTTCCTTCAGCGCATTGACGACATCGCGGCCGCTCGCGCCTTTCAGCATCTGCACGATCCCGCAAACCACTTCGCCTTTGCCGTCGGCGGTGACGACACCCTGGCGCAACTCCGCGCCGACCTTCACCTCCGCGAGATCATGGACGAAGATGGGGGTGTGCTCGTGCGTGGCGACGATGATGTTGCCGATGTCGCTCTCGTCCTTCACGAGGCCGAGCCCTTGCACGATGTATTGCTCGGAGCCGTGCTCGATGAAGTTGCCGTTGGCGTTCGCGTTGTTCTTTGGCAGCGCCTCAAAAAGCTGTTGCAGCGAAATCCCGAAGGAGGTGAGCCGGTCGGGATTGACGATGACCTGGAACTGTTTTACCCGCCCGCCAAAGGAACTCACGTCGGCCACGCCGGGCACGGTACGCAGCAGCGGACGCACGACGTAATCCTGGAGCGTGCGCAGCTCCGTCGCGTCGATCTTCGGGTCTTTGCTGACCAGCGTGTATTGGAAGACTTCGCCCAGTCCGGTGGTGATGGGTCCGAGCTCGACCTCGGTCCCCGCCGGCAACTCGCCGCGCACGCTCTGCATCCGCTCAAACACCAGTTGCCGCGCGAAATAGTCGTCCACGCCATCCTCGAAGACGACGGTGATCATGCTCAGGCCGATCTTCGAGACGGAGCGCACCTCGGTCATGCGTGGCAGGCCGCCCATCTCGATCTCGATCGGCCGGGTGATGAGCTTCTCGACTTCCAGTGGCGACATGCCGCCGGCGCTGGCCAGAACCTGCACTTGCACGGTGGTGACATCCGGAAAGGCGTCGATGGGAAGGCGCTGCCAGGCCATCACGCCGAAGGTCGCGAGAATCGCCGCGCCGATGAAGACCAGCATCCGCTGGCGGACGGAGAAATCGAGGATGCGATTGATCATATCAGTCGGCCTCCATCTCGCTCTTCTGCAGCTCGGATTTCAGGACAAAGCTGGCGTCGGTGACGACCTTTTCGCCGGCCTTCACGCCCTCGATTACCTGCACGCGTCCGTGCTGCTCCACGCCGAGCTTCACGACCCGCTTCTCGAATTTCCCCGGCTCCAATTCGACGAAAACGATCTGGCCATCTTCGATGCTTTGCAGAGCCTTGTCGGAGATGACGAGCACGTCTTTCGTCACCGTGGTGACGATGGCCACGTCGGCAAACATACCCGGCTTCAATCGGCCGTCGGTGTTGTCCACCTCGATGCGGACTTCGACCGTCCGCGACTGCTCTTCGACCTTGTTGCCGAGCCGCACCACCTTCCCGCGAAAGGAGACCTCGGGATACGCGATCACCGTGAAGCTCGCCTCCTGGCCGAGTTTCACCGCGGCGATGTCGCGCTCCTTGATCTCCGCGAGCACCCATAAATCCTTCGGGTCGCTGATGACGTAGACCGCGCCCGTCTTGTCCACGAGTTCGCCCACCGCCTGATTGCGCTCGGTCACGACGCCGTCGATGGGCGCTTTGAGTTCGAGCGGCTTGCCGATCAGTTCCGGCGTTTGGACGAGCGCGAGCACGTCGCCGGTTTTCACCGGATCGTTGATGTCGACGTTCAGCTTTAGGATACGACCGTCGAGGGTGCTCGCGACCTTCGCGGTCTTGTTCATGTTCGGGCTCACGCGGCCCGCTGCTTTGAGCGTGATGTCGATATCGCCAGTCGTGGCAATCTCGGTTTTCAATTCGACGTGTGCGAGTTGCTCCTTGATGAGCGTGACCGTCTGGTCGTCATGCTGCTCGGTGGGCTTTTCCTGTTCGGCTTCGCCCGGCTTTTTTGTGCAGCCGACCAGCGCGAAGGCGGCGACCGCAAAAACGAGGATTGATTTCGTGAGGGATGATTTCATGGGTGAGTCAGGGTTTCTGGGTGTCGAGCGGGACGCCGATGGCTGCTTCGAGTTCGGCGCGGCTGGCGGCGATTTTCGCGAGCGCGCTGTAGTAGTCGCTGAGCGTGTCGAAGTAGGTGCGCCGGGCGTCGAGGTAGATGAGGAGCGTGGTCGAGCTTTGCGTGTAGCCCTGCTCGGCCTGCGCTACGAAGGCGCGCAGATGCCGGAGCAGCTCCGGCGTGTAGAGGGCCGCCGCTTCCCTGGCGAACTGGAGGCTCGATGCCGCGACCGTGACCTCGCCCGCGATTTCCGCACGGAGCTTGTCGACTTCCGCCAGGGCTCTTCGCTGCTCTGCGGTCGCCTTTTCGATCTCGCCTTTCTTTTGGTCCCACAGCGGCAGCGGGAGGGAAAAGCCCAGGCCGATAGTCTGTTCGGCGTCGGTGTATTCGAACTGCGGTCCGATTTTCAAATCGGGTCGGCGACTCAACTTCGCCGAGGAGAGATGGAGCCCGGCGAGATCGCCCTCGCGGATTTGGGCCCGCAGGCTGGGGTTGCGCGCCATGGCCAGGGCCACGTAATCCCGCGTCGTGCCCGGCGGGGTGAGATTTTCCAGGGAACCGGAGATTTCCAGGGGCGCCGAGGGGTTGCGGTCCATCAGCGCGTTCAAGGTCACGCGCGCCGTGATGACTTCGCCCTGTGCCTGTTGCAGTGCCTTGGTCGCCGCGATGAGATCGGCCTGGCTTTTCAGCGTCTCGAAATCCGAAGCGTAGCCGCTCTCCGCGCGCTTCTGCGCTGACGCGACGAAAACTTTGGCGGACTCGACCTGCTCGGTGCGCAGATCGATCACCTGCCCGGCCGCAAGCATCTGGTAAAATGCTTTTCGCACCCGGGCGGCGAGCTGGAAGCGGAAGCCTTCGAGAGCCAGTTCCCGCAACTCTACGTGGCGTTGCGCGATGGCGATCTCGAGCTGGCGTTTGCCCGGAAATTTGAACGTCTGGTTGAGCTCGAAACAGCCGTGAAAGACGGTCTCGCGCCGCCCATCTTCGCGCGTGACTCTCGAACCGGGGGCAAGAAGCAAATCGGGATTGTCCCAAGTGCGTGCCGTGGTGACAGCGCCTTTCGCTCCCCCGATTTGCGCTTCGAAGACGCGCAGTTCGGGATTGTTGCGCAGCGCCGTGGAGACGGCCTCCGCCAGGCTCATTCGGGATTTCCCGGTGGGCTCGGCGGCTCGGGCCGGCGTCAGCGCGGCGGCGCAGAAGATGAAAATGAAGACGGATTTTGGGATCATGGAAAAGGGTGGTGGTGGGTGAGATGCGACCGCGCGAATACGCGGAGAGAGGCCCGCGGCGAACGCCGCGCAGCGAGAGAGGAGCCAACGCCGGAAACAATCGTCACGCCATCCGGGCGCGACGATGCGCGTCAGCCGTTAAGCGAGCTGAGGAGGATAGTCGATGCCTTGCGGCTCCGTATCCGGCGGAAACTCCCCCGGAATCCGCACCGCCCATACCGCCACACTCAGAACCGGCAACCGCACCGGCGACGCAGAGACATTCGAGAAGATCTGATGGCAGAGGCAGTGGCAGCCCTGGTCGTCCGCGGGAAGTGATTTTCCCGACGGGCTCTGCTCCTGCTGCTCATGCGCGCAGCAGCGATCCGCCACGACATGAGCGTATCCCGTGAGCACGAAGAGCGACACGATGGCGATCAGCAGAGTGGAACGCAGGAAATTCAAGAGGCGCTTCGATAGAGCCAAGGAGAGCCCAGGTCAAGGGCGTTGGCACCATACGAACCGCAAGGCGCCCCGTTACAATAGCGGAATGGCAGGGTGCAGACTCCGAGCGCGGAAAGATCTCATCCCCGCCGCATATAGACGGCCGTCCTGCTTTCCTTCGACCTGGCCACTTTTTCCGGCGGGCCGGCGACGACGATGCGGCCGCCGTCCTCGCCCGCGCCCGGTCCCAGGTCGATGATCCAATCGCTCATCGCCGCGACGTGCATGTCATGCTCCACCACGATGACCGTGTTCCCGGCTTCCACCAGGCTCTCGAGCTGCACCATGAGCTTTTCCACGTCCGCCGGATGCAAGCCGGTCGTCGGCTCATCAAGAATGTAGAGCGTATTGCCGCGGCCGATCCGTTGCAGTTCGGTGGCGAGCTTGATGCGCTGCGCTTCGCCGCCGGAAAGTTCCGTCGCCGGTTGCCCCAGCCGCAAATACCCCAGGCCCACCTGGCGCAGTGCGTCCAGATAGGGCCTGACTTGGGATTCCGCGGCGAAGAATTCACTGGCCGCATCCACGGTCATGCCCAACACGTCGGCAATATTCTTCCCCCGATAGTCAATCTCCAGCGTCTTCGCATTGTAGCGCGATCCATGGCAGGTGGGACACGGAGAATAGACGCTCGGAAGAAAGAGCAGTTCGACGAACACGAAGCCTTCGCCCTCGCATGTCTCGCAGCGGCCCTTCGCCACATTGAAGGAAAAGCGTCCCGCATCGTAGTGCCGGCTGCGCGCCGCCCGGGTCGTGGCGAAAAGCCGGCGGATGTGGTCGAACAAGCCGGTGTAGGTGGCGAGGTTCGATCGGGGCGTTCGTCCGATGGCCTTCTGGTCCACGCGCACGAGGCGTTTGATCGACTCGAGGCCCGCCGTAATCTCGCCATTGGTCGTCGCATGCGTGACCGGTTCCAGTTGGTCTTGCTCCTCGTCGTCCACGGGCGCCTCGTGGCCGAGACTTTTCGCCACGAGCTCGACCAGCGCCTGGCTGATGAGACTCGACTTCCCGGAGCCGGAAACGCCTGTCACCGTCGTGAACACTCCCAGCGGAAAGGCGGCGTCGAGTTGATGCAGATTGTTGCGGGTGACCCCGCTCAAACGCAGCCAGCCCTGTGGTTTTCGCGGCTTCCGGATGGTGGACGGGTGCTGGTCGAAGAGGTGCCGCGCAGTTTGCGAGGCCGTGACTTTCTCGAGCCCGGCGAGGGGTCCGCTATATAAGATCTCGCCGCCGTTCACGCCGGCGCCGGGGCCCACGTCGACAATCCAGTCCGCCCGGCAAATGACGTCCAGCTCATGTTCGACGACGAACAGCGAGTTCCCCGAAGCCTTCAATTTATCGAGGGCAGCGAGCAGCGCCTCGGTGTCCGCGGGATGCAGTCCGGCGGAAGGTTCATCGAGAACGTAGACCACGCCGAAGAGATTCGATCGCACCTGCGTGCCGAGCCGCAGGCGCTGGAGTTCCCCTGGGGAGAGGGTCGGGGTGCTGCGGTCGAGCGCGAGATACCCCAGCCCCAAATCGAGCAGCACGCCGATGCGCGCGGCCAGGTCCTCCGCGATCCGCTGGGTAACGACCGCTTTTTCCGGATGCTTCGCGACCAACTCCTTCCAGCCGGGGGCCGTGGCTTGGGCGTAAGGATGCACGATGTCGGCAAGACGCCGCAACGGCAGCCCGGAAATAGTCGCGATGTCCCGCCCGGCGAAAGTGACGGAGAGTGCTTCCTTGCGGAGGCGCTTGCCGCCGCACAGCGGACATTCCGTGCTGGTCATGTAGCGCGCGACGCGCTTCTTCATGGAGGCGCTTTCGGTCCTGGCAAAGGTTTCCAGGACGTAGCGCCGCGCCCCGGTGAAGGTGCCCATGTAGCTCGGCGGTTCCTTCCGCTTGATGGCGCACCGAACCTCCTCGCGATCCCAGCCGGGGTAGACGGGCACGACCGGCTGTTCGTCGGTGAAGAGCAGCCAGTCGCGTGTTTTCTTCGGCAGCTCCCGCCAGGGCGTGTCGATGTCATGGCCGAGGGTCGTCACGATATCGCGCAGATTCTGGCCATGCCAGGCCGGTGGCCAGGCGGCGATCGCCCGCTGGCGGATGCTGAGCGAGTCATCGGGCACCATCGATTGCTCCGTCACGTCATAGATCCGGCCGAGTCCCTGGCAGCGCGGGCAGGCGCCCTCCGGCGTATTCGCGGAAAAGGATTCCGCGTAGAGCAGGGCCTGGCCGGGCGGATAGTTTCCGGCGCGCGAATAGAGCATGCGCAGCAAGTTGGAGAGCGTCGTGACGCTGCCGACCGAGGACCGGGTGGTCGGCGAGCCGCGCTGCTGTTGCAGAGCGACCGCCGGGGGCAGGCCATCGATCTCATCCACCTCGGGCACGCCCATCTGATGAAAAAGCCGGCGGGCGTAAGGTGCGACGGATTCCAGGTAACGTCGTTGCGCTTCGGCGTACAGGGTGCCGAAGGCGAGGGAGGATTTGCCGGAACCGGAGATGCCGGTGAAAACGACCAGGGCATCCCGTGGAATGTCGACGTCGACGTTCTTGAGATTGTGTTCGCGCGCTCCCCGCACGCGCACCAAGGAATCTCTGTTTAAGCGCGGGGTGGAAGAATTATGGGAAGGCATACCTACGAGGGGGGCGACAGGAATCCTCTCGGGCCCAGCCAATGTAAATTGTCAGTAACGCGGGCACACCATCGATTCGCCGCAATGGGAACGTGTGGACGCCGCCGTTTGGCGGGCAAACCGAAAGAACCTGCACTTGCGATAAGAGGACATGAAGACTGCGCGGTTTTCCCAAGTGGTGGCCAAATGCGGCCAGCCGGAAGTCCATGTGGCCTGGATCGCGCCGGCCAGGGACCGCGTGTTGCAGGCGGCCGTGAAAACGAATCGGGTCATGACGGTGCTGCAGGAGAACGTCGGCACGAAGGCCGATCACGGCATCGTGGGCTTTGAAGCCGGCCAAAACCGGCAATTCCTCATCTTCCCGAAATCCTTACGGTCTTTTGCCGGTCGCGGCATCGTCGGCATCCAATACGATCTTTTGGATTCCCGCGAAGTTTCGCAGAAAGACCAGGCGCCGCCGGCGCGCCTTTCGAAATCCCAGCGACCGCGACGTGCATCGGCCAAGAAGGAAAAGCCGCCCACTTCTCCCAAGGTCGTTCCCTTCCCGCGGGGCGTGAAAGAGAAAGACTCCGAGGAGGTCGCCGAATTGAAAGCGCGGATTCGTCACGCCATGGCGCTATTGGAGGATGGCAAGACCGTGGCGGCCTTCAATCTCCTCCAGCGGACCGTGGACGATTGAAGTTCAATAGCGCTCCTGTCGCGGAAATGGAGTGCAGGGATACCCTGCCCACACCAGCAACGACAGGGATGGGGCTTTTTTCACAGGCAGCGGACAGGAATGTCCGCACTCCGTTACTGACTCGACGCGTGAATGCGAAAAGCGTCGCGGGGATTCAACGTCGAAGGAGATGCTGGAACGGAGCGCGGACATTCCTGTCCGCCGAACCAACTCAGAGTCACTGAGCCCTTACCGCCCCGGGGCCAGTTCGAAGAGCCAGCCCTTGAGGTACTCGGTCTCGGGGAGGGTGGTGATGATCGGGTGGTCGGCGCCTTGCGTGTAGGTTTCGAGCTGGCGCAGGGTCTTCTTTGCGTCGACGGCGGCTTCGTTGATCACGTCCATGAAGATCTCCCGGCTCACGTGGTGCGAGCAGCAGAAGGTGGCGAGCAGGCCGTCGGGATGGAGCAGCTTGAGGGCGCGCAGGTGGATCTCCTTGTAACCGCGCATCGCGTCGCCGAGCTTGCCCTTGCTCTTGGTGAAGGACGGCGGGTCGAGGATGATGAGGTCGTAACGCGCCTGCTGGCGTTCCAGGTCGTTGAGCAGATCGAAAACATTGGCAGCGTACGCTTCGACCTTCAGGCTGTTGCGCGCGGCGTTGCGCTTCACGAGTTCCACGCACTCGATGCTGATTTCGATGGCTTGCACCTCGCTCGCCCCGGCCTTGGCGCAGGCCAGGGCAAAGGCGCCCTGGTTGGCAAAGCAATCGAGCACCTTGCGCCCCTTTGCATGGGTGGCCACGGCGGTGTAGTTCGGCAATTGGTCCAGATAGAAGCCGGTCTTTTGCCCCTGAAGCAGATCGACCTCGAAAGTGATGCCATCGACGACGATCTCAAAAGGGCCGGGCGCTTCACCCGCCAGCACGCCGGTGCGCAGCTCGAGGCCCTCGGCTTTGCGGATCGGCGCATCGTTGCGCTCGATGATGGATTTGGGCGAGAGCAGCGCTTGCAATGCTTCGGTGAGGATCGCCTTCCGCTGGTCCATGGCCAGGGTGAGCGTCTGCACCACGAGATGATCGCCGTAACGATCGACGATCACGCCGGGCAGCCCGTCGCTCTCGCTCCACACCAGCCGGCAAAGGCGCGGGTCCACTTTCCGCCGTTCGCGATATTCCACGGCCTGTTTCAGGCGGCGCTGGAAGAATTCGAGGTCGAGATCCTGCCGCTGCCGCGAAAAGCGCCGGGCGATGATCTGCGACTGCGCATTGTAAATGGCGGAGCCGAGCAACCGGTCCTGCCCATCCTTGAGCGAGACGACGTCGCCATTGGCGGGTTGCCCGAAGGCCTTGAGCACTTCGCTGGTATAGACCCAGTCGTGGCCGTGGAGGATGCGGGAGCGAGGTTTGATGATGAGTCCGGCCATGTGGTGGGGGACAAAGGTACGAGCGGTGCGGGGCCAGGTCAACGTCCGCTCGCCATCGTCCCGCTCTTCGGCTATTCTCCCCGGATGCTTTTGAACGGCCACCGGGGTGGCGTGTCGAAATGATCCCTTCCGCCATGCATTTCCGAATCCCAGTCGTGCTCCTCGCCCTCGCGGTGCTGCCGCTGGCGGGACTGTCGGCCGCGGAGGGTGACAAGGAAAAGGGCGCGGCGGCGCTCGGGCTGTTGAAGGCGATCGATGAAGGCTTTGTGCAGGTTTATGAAAAGGTGGCGCCGGCCGTGGTGGTCATCGATGCCACCAAGCGGGCGATGGACGACGATGACGAAGTCCCGCGCGGCTTTGAGTTTTTCCTGGACGAGGGCCGCCCCGGCCAACGCGACGCGCCGAAAGTGCCGGGGCCGCCGACGCGCAGCGAAGGCTCGGGCTTCATCGTGCGGAACGATGGATACATCCTCACGAATCATCATGTGGTCGTGGATGCGGAAAAGCTCACGGTGCGGCTGAAGGACGGACGGAGCTTTCCGGCGAAGTTCATCGGCACGGACGACCGCACGGACATCGCCATTTTGAAGATCGAGGCGAAGGATCTGCCGACCGTGGAATGGGGAGACAGCGACAAGTTGCGCGTGGGGCAGATGGTGTGCGCGATTGGCGTCCCGTTCAGCCAGGACTATAGCTTCACGGTCGGCTGGGTGAGCGGGAAGAACCGCACGAACCTGCTCGGGCCGACGTCGACGACGATCCTCTACGAGGACTACATCCAGACCGATGCCTTCATCAATCCCGGCAACAGCGGCGGACCGCTCTTCGACGTGGAAGGGAAGATCGTGGGGATGAATACGCTGATCAATGGGCTCGGGCACGGCCTGGCCTTCGCCATCCCGGCGACCATGTTGCAGGACGTGGGACAGCAACTGATCGCCACGGGCAAAGTGCAGCGGCCGTGGCTCGGGATTCGCATCGAGACGCTGGCCGACGACAGTTCGTTGCGCGCGCATCTCGCCGGTGTGCAGCAGGGCGTGGTGGTGCTGACCGTGGAAGCCGATGCGCCGGCTTACAAGAGCGAACTGCGGCCGGCGGATGTCATCACCGACGTGGATGGGGTGAAGGTGTCTTCGGCGCACGATTTGCAGCGTCTGATCCTGAAGAAAAAGATCGGGCAACCGGTGAATCTCACAGTGTGGCGGGCCGGCACGACGATCCAGATTGCCGTCGCCACGGGCGAGTTGCCCATCGAAGTGACCAAAGTGGCCAACGTCGCACCGGCCAAGGAAACGCCGGTCGCGAAGGCGGAGACGCTGGGGTTGAAGCTGCGCGATGGAAAACCCACCGGGGCGCAGGTGGTGAGTGTGGCCGCCGGCAGCCCGGCCGCGCACGCCGAGATTTTTGTCGATGACGTCATCACCGAGGTCGAGAGCAAGCCGGTGAACGACGCCGCGGGCTGCGTCTCGGCCATCGCCACCGGCCTCGTGACAAAGGGAAACAAAGGCGTGCTGCTCAATGTCGAGCGCCAGGGGCGCCGCGCCTTCGTGATCCTGAACCCGCGTCTCCCGTCGCCGCCCTGAGCGCGAAACCTTTCCTTGGTTGGGGCGGCCGGTGCCTCGCAAAAGGCATCAGCCGTTGCTTTTGATGCGAAATGAAATCGGATTGCAACGCGGCATTTCCGCGCAATTTTGCACGGAATGAATTCCCCTGATCCTTTGCCGGCGAGACTGCATCTCCGGGCAGCGGTCCTGGCCCTGGCGCTGGCCGCGCTGGCTGCGGCCGTGGAGCTGTTTCACGCGCAGAGTCGGGAGCGGCGGGAAATTCACACTGTGGCGGCGGAGAATTCGCCGGTGAAAGATCTGGGGGTCGTGTGGCAGCAAGAGACCTTCGCGCATCCCGATGTGTTGCCGCTTTATGGCAGCTCGGAACTGATCAAGAGAGCGCCCACCAAGGCCAGCCAGTTCTTCGCGAAGTACCCCAGTGGTTTTGCCGTTTCACCGGTCGGCCGCGAGAGCTGCACCTCGCTGATCCTGCTCGAAAAGGTCGCCTCCTCCGGCACGGCGGCGCGCGGACGCAAAGTGGTGATCAGCGTTTCTCCAAGTTGGTTCCTGGCCAAGGGGGCGAATCACTCCGGCTTCGGCGGCAACTTCTCCACCATGCAGGCCAGCGAACTCTTCTTCAGTGCCCCGCTGAGCCTCCGGCTCAAACACGCCATCGCCGGGCGAATGCTGCGCTATCCCGAGGTGTTCGATAAGTCGCCGCTGCTCGCCGTGGCCGTGCGCGGGCTGGCCAGCGATCGCTTGCGGGACCGGTTGCTCTACTTCGCCAGCGTGCCGCTGGGCCGCCTGCAAAACATGGTATTCCGGCTGCAGGATCATTTCGAGGTGATCGATCAATTGGAACGCGAGCGCCGGCGCTGGCATACGCACGATCGGCAGGAGACGCCGCTCGATTGGGAGGCGCTGCTGGCGGCCTCGCAGGCCCAGTGGGAGCCTTTGCCGGAGGACGTGCCCGATCCGCGCTTGCGCCAGTTTGCGAGCGACGGCGCCTTTCTCCAGGCGCTGCAACGTTCCTACGAGTGGGGCGACCTGGAACTGCTCTTGCGCGCGGTGCGGGAGCTCGGGCTCGATCCGCTCGTGCTGAGCATGCCGCTCGAGTACGCGCATTTCGAACGCATGGGCCTCTCCCCGCAGTGCATCGATGCCTATGCGTGGCGGCTGCGCGCCTTCGCGCAACGCTACCATGTGCCGGTGGTGGATTTCGCGGAACTCGGTGAAGACCCGCAGTTCTTCGCGGATCATTATGGGCATCCCAGCGCGAAGGGCTGGATCTATATGGACCGGGCTCTGGACGACTTCTACCACGGCCGCCTGCTGCGCCAGCAGGCCTCGGAGAATACGCCTAGTAATCCTCGGATTGATCGCCCTCGCCCTCGGCCTCTTCAGTCAGGGCCTTGGTCAGTGACTCCTGGAACATGAGGAACCGCTTGGTGACGAAGAGGGGGTCGCGTTGCTCGCGGGCATCGACGAAAGCCTCGAGGAATTCCTCGATGGTCATCTCCTCGTAGTCCTCCGCATCGGTTTCCCACAGCCGGTCGGCAAAGGCGACCTTGTGCGTGGCCTCGAAGCAGCAGAGCGCGAGTTCGAAATCGAGGTCGTCGAATTCGTCGCCGAAGAGTTCCACGATACGGGTCGTCGCATCGCATTGGATCAGGTCGTCGCTAATGAAATGGACAATGCTGATGAACGAAGTGACGTAGTAATTCATGGGATGGCGATGCGGCGGACGATAGGGCACGGCGGCTTACTTGGCCGGAAAGGCCGTGGCCAGGAAATCGAGAAACTTTTTGCGGGAATCCTTCACCAGCGGAGCGGGGCCGGTCATCTTCACGAAGACGTTGCCCTCGGGATGTTCGATGATGGCGCCGAGCAGGGCGTAATTTTCGAGCGTGGTCGTGGGGCCGCCGGGCATGCCGCTGCTGTAGGTGCCTTCGGTGGAGACGAGCGTGACCTTCGCCCCGCCGATTTCCTGCTCCTCGATCTTGGCGGCGTTCTCATTCCCGCGGAACTGGCTCACCCAGCGCTGGGCATTCGACTGAATGTCGCCGCCGCCATCGGGGCCGAAGTGGAAGAAGGTGATCTCGGCGGCTTCGTTGGGCTTGGTCCCGGGCACTTTGAGTTGCGCCTTGCGCATGGGCGAGCTCACCGGCACCCACGCCCAATCCGCCGGCCGCTTGAAAGTCAGGCCGCCCACCGGAAAGGTGGCCGGATCATCGGCCCGCAGCGTGATGGCGCCGAGGAGGCAAAGGGCGAGGAGGGCGAAGCGTTTCATAGGGCAGCTTGTGTAGAGCCGGTCTGCGATGCGCGCAAGGAAAGACCCGCCGTTCACTTGGCCGGCGGGGCGTTGGTGCAGCGGCCGGTGGTTTCGAATTCCGTGAGATTTGCCACCGTGGTGGCGGCGATATTCTCGAGGGCGTTGCGCGTGAAAAAGGCCTGGTGCCCGGTGATGAGCACATTCGGAAAGGTGAGCAGGCGGGTGAAGATGTCGTCCGCAATAATCTTGTCCGAGAGATCCTCGAAAAAAAGGTCGCCTTCCTCCTCATAGACGTCGAGCCCGAGGTAGCCGACGCGGCCCGACTTGAGGGCCTCGATCACCGCCCGGGTATCGATGAGCGCGCCGCGGCTGGTGTTGATGATCATCACGCCGTCGCGCATCTTGGCCAGGGCGGGATCGCTGATGAGGTGATGGTTTTCCGGGGTGAGCGGGCAGTGGAGGGAGATGACATGCGCCCGGCTGAAGAGTTGATCGAGGGTCACGAACTCCACGCCCAGCGCCGTGCAATCCTTGTTCGGGAAAGGATCGTAGGCGATCACTTCGCAGCCGAATCCGAGGAGAATCTTCGCGGTGATCGCGCCGATCTTGCCCGTGCCGATGAGGCCCACGGTGCGCCCGTGAAAATCGAACCCGAGCAACCCTTCGAGAGAAAAGTTGCCTTCCCGGACGCGATTGTGCGCCCGGTGAGTCTGCCGATTCAGGGTGAGCATCAGCGCCACAGTGTATTCCGCCACGGCGTGCGGGGAATAGGACGGCACGCGCCCCACGGCGATGCCGAGCCGGGCGGCTTCCGGCAGGTCGACATTGTTGAACCCGGCGCAGCGCAATGCAATGAAGCGCACGCCGAGCGCGGAGAGCTCCTCGATCACCCCCGCATCGAGCGTATCGTTCACGAAGGCGCACACCGCGTCCGCGCCGCGGGCCAGCGCGACCGTTTCGACGGTGAGATGCGGATCGAGGAAGCGCAAGGTATGACGCTCCGCATTGGCCGCGAGGAAGGAAGAGCGATCGTATTTCTTCGTGCTGAAAAAGGCGACGTTCATAGAGAAAAGTGGAGAGTGGAAAGTGGATGGTTGCTAGCCGCCGGTGGTTTGCGGGAGCCGGTGAGTATCAGAAAGCATCGAAAGAATAACGGTTGGTTTTGGAAAGAGTCCCCGCTGACGAGAAAACGGCTATCAACTATCCACTCTCAACCATCAACTTTTCGCTCCCCCGCTTCGCCCAGCGCAGCTTGGCGCTGGCCGAGCGTGGATTGGCGCGCAACTCCTCCGCACCAGGCCGCAGGACATCGCGGGCGATCTCCGCGTAGGCGCCCTCTTGCCGGCCGGCCTTGAAGGCGTGTTTGACGCGCCGGTCTTCGCCCGAGTGAAAGGTGAGGATGGCCACGCGTCCCCCGGGTCGCAGGCATTGCGGCAGGTGGCGCAGGAAAGCATCCAGCGCACTGAATTCATCGTTCACCGCGATGCGCAGGGCTTGGAAGACGCGGCGGATGGCATCGTTGGGTTCGACGCGGGGCAGGGGGGCGAGCGCCTGGCGAATGACGGCGGCCAGCGCGGTGGTCGTGAGGATCGGCGTGCGCGCTCGTGTTTCCAGGATGGCACGAGTCAGCAAGGTGGCGTGGGGTTCGTCGGCGTTTTCGGTCAGCAACTGCTCCAACTTCACGGCGGTGATCGTGGCGAGCAAAGCGGAAGCGGGCTGGCCGCGCTCGGGGTTCATTCGCAAATCGAGCGGCCCCTCGACCTTGAAGGTGAACCCGCGGGCCGGGTTGTCGATCTGCATCGAAGACAGTCCGAGGTCGGCGAGGATCAGGTCGGCGCCGCCGGGGGCTTCGCGGGCGAGCAGCGCGGCCAGGCCGGCGTAATTGATGCGGTGAGCGGTGAAGACGTCCGGGCCGAAGCCCAGGGCTCGCAATCGATCTACGGTCTTGGGCAACTCGACCGGATCGACATCGAGGCCGATGAGCCGTCCACCGGGCGCGATCGCGGACAGAAGCTCGCGGGCGTGGCCGCCGTAGCCGAGTGTGGCGTCGATCGCGAATTCTCCCGGCTGTGGCGCGAGCGCTTCCAGGATCTCCCGCACCATGATCGGGCGGTGCGTGCCCGCCGGCGTCTTGCCGCTGGCCAGCACCTTCTCGACATCGGCGGCGTAGCGATCCGGTTGGTGCTCCTTGTACTTCTCGTGGAAGTGCCGCGGGTTTTTCCCGGAATAGCGCGGGCGCCGGCGCGGCTTTTCTGGCAAAGGATCGGTCATGGCCGGCAGCCTAGCCATATTTGCGATTGGCGGGGGAAGCGTTTTTCCGGTTAGGCTCGCGCATGCCCCCGAATCGCCCCCCTTCGCTCGCCTTCCTTGCTGTCATGACCCTCGCTGCCACTCTCAGCGCCGCCGAGATCACCTATCCCGATCCGCAGGCGCTGCCCGTCCATGCGAGCCTGCCCGACCCGCTCGCCTCCGCCGATGGACAGCGTGTGACCACCCGCGAGGTCTGGCAGGAAAAGCGCGCACCCGAATTGCGCCGGCTGTTTCAGCACTACGAATATGGGACGTGGCCCGAGACGGCCAAGGTCACGGCAAAAGTCACGCGCGAGGACAAGGCGGCGCTCGGGGGCAAGGCGACGCTGCGCGAGATCACGCTCGCGCTGTCGCGTCCGGAGGGTACGGAGATTCATCTGCTGCTGGTTACGCCCAATGAGGCGAAGAAGCCCGCGCCGGTTTTTCTCGGGCTGAACTTCAGCGGCAATCACGCCCTGCTCGCCGATCCGCAAATCTCCGCTCCGCCGGGCTGGAAATCCAGGAAAGGCGAAACTCTCGAACAAAGCCGCGGCTCGGAAGTGGATAAATGGGCGCTGGATCAATCGATCGCGCGCGGCTACGCCGTGGCGACCTTTTGGAACGGTGAAGTCGTGCCCGATGACAAGGACGCCGCGGAGGCCATGCTGCAAAAGTTTCGCTCACCGGGCTCCGCCGAGCGCGGCCCGAGCGACACCGCGACGATCGCCGCGTGGGCCTGGTGCCTGAGCCGCGCGGTGGATTATCTCGTGACCGATCCCGCGCTCGATGCGAAGCGCATCGCCGTCGTGGGCCACTCCCGCAACGGCAAGACGGCGCTGCTCGCCGCCGCATTCGACGATCGCTTCGCACTGGCGATCCCCAGCCAGGCCGGTTGCGGCGGCACGGCGCCCTGCCGGGTTTCCGCGGAGCTTTCCACGGAAGGGGCGAACGGGCGGGCCATCGTGGAGACCGTGAAGCGCATCAACACAACCTTTCCCCATTGGTTCTGCGGCAACTTCAAAGCGTTCAACGAACAACCGGCGCGGCTGCCCTTCGATCAGCATGAACTCATCGCGCTGTGTGCGCCACGTCCGGTGCTGCTCTCCTGCGCGACCGAAGATCAGTGGGCGAATCCCGCGGGCCAGTTCGAAATGCTGCGCGCCGCCGACCCCGTCTACCAGCTGCTCGCCGGCGACGGCCTCGGTGCGGAACAGGCACCCGCCGTCAGCCAATTGCTCCCGAGCCGGCTGGGCTACTACATCCGCCCCGGCAAACACTCAATGACCCGTGAAGACTGGGCGGTGTGGCTCGACTACGCGGACCGTTGGATGCGGTAGGGCGGAGAGTTGAGAGTTGAGAGCCTTCGCGGGTTTGCGGGCGATGTTCCGTGGACCGCGCAATTCATCCTGGAGCTTTGCCGGAGAACCTCTTTGCGCCGCAGGCGCCCCCCGCCCCCTCATTCTGAGCTTGCGAAGAACCTCTGATTTTCTGCCTTTCTTCACCCATCTGGCAGAAGATGGTGCCAAGCTTGCAGGGTCAGCCATGCATCAGATGCCAGAGCGAGATCAGAGGTTCTTCGCAAGCTCAGAATGACGAGTGGGGAGGGGGACGCGCCAGACAAGTGCCTGACTCGTCCACGCTGCGACGAACGCCGTCCGAAAACCAGCTATCAGCTCTCAACCCTCAACTATCAACCGCCCCAGCAGCCCTACTTCACTTCCGGATTCGGCGTCGCGCTGCCATCCGCCAACCCCAGCGCCCACTTGATGCCGCCGAGGATGTGCGCCTGGTACTGCTTGCTGATCTCGGGCGTGTTCACGCGGCCGGGCAGAGCGGGATCGTCGCTCCACAAGTCTTCACGATGGCCGAGCGAGGTGTAGAAGACGCGGCCTTTGCCCGCCATCTTGCACCACGAGACGGGGAAGAAGACCTGCGTCGCCGTTTCATTCGGATCGTGCTGCATGAACCACAGCATGTGGACCTTCGCACGGTCCTGACTCTTGATGTGATACATCTCTTCCTGCTTGATGTCCCATTTCGCGCCGAGACCGGCGTTGGCCGGGCTCGCGGTGTCGGCGGCCACGAGGTCGGCGGGCACCTGGGCGTGATGCGTTTCAAATTCGCCGCCGAGCATTTCGATATAACCGGGGAATTTGTGGAAGGTGTCGCTGCCGCTGTGCATCGCGGCGAACGCGTGGCCGTCTTCGATCCATTGGATGAAGCCTTCCTTGTCGGGCAGCGGCAGATCGCCGGTGGTGTTGGCGAAAATGACCATGTCGATCTTGTTGGCGGCGAGATTGGCCGGGCTGACCTTCTCGAGGCTCTGCTTGATGCCGGCATCGAGCTGCGCCTGCGTGTCCTTGGCCTGCTTTTCGAATTCCGGGGTCCACTTGGCCATCTCCGCGTCGTATTTCTTCAGGTCCGCTTCGTGGCGGGCCTTGGCCTTGTCGTCGGCCTCCGCCGGGAGGTCTTTGGGCTTGTTCGGCTTCCTGGGCACCTGGATATCCGGCTGGCGGGCGAAGTCCACGACGGTGAACGCGCCGGATTCTTCGCCGAGTTTTTGCAGCGTTTGTTCCGCAACGGCAATCGAGCTATGACGGAAGCCGGTGGTGGTGGTGACGACGAGCACGCGCTTCGCCTCGGCGGCCAAGCTGGAAAAGGCAGGGCTGGCGGCCAGCGCGAGGAGGAAGAGAAGACGGAGGTTTTTTTTCATGAAGATCGAATGAGAGATGAAGACGCCGGGGGTGGGAGGGCGAATCGTTACGCCTACCCACTACCCATGGTCGAGGCAAGGCTTAGAGACACTGAAAGAAAAAGGCCCGCAAATCACCCAGATCACGGTCGCGGGACAAAGTCAGCCTCCTGGCAGGCGGGCTGCTAATCGATGAGTATGGCAAACTCCTTGGATCCTTTCGTCGAACAGCTTCAACACCTCGCGTGGACGCGGCTGCTTCCGTTGGCTTTGCTCGCTGGCATTGCGGGAAGTCTCGTTCGCCTTGGCGCGAAAAAACTGGAGAGGGCGATCGTTCGCCTTCGATCGGGAAAGGGCGGCAGAAGTGGCGGCGGTGATGCGACCTTGCGGTAAGTATTTCGCTCTGTGGTACGAGCGCTCGACCTTGGAGTGAGCGGCCAGTCCATCTTGCTATTCGAGCGGAAAGAAAGGCAGGGTGAGACGATGCCAAACGCTTCCTGCCGCGACTGCGGCGCGCCTGTGAATGCCAGCGATGCCACGTGCTCGCATTGCGGGGCGTTGCAGCCGGGGCGCGCCCAGATCGAGGCGGCGGGTTACGAATGGCAGAGCCGCGGGCGGTGGATGGGAGTCCCGCTCGTGCACGTGGCCTTCGGTCACGACGAGATGGGGAAGGCGCGGATAGCCATTGGCATCATCGCCATCGGGCAGCGCGCGGTGGGCGCCGTCGCGATCGGGATCGTGGCGGGAGGATTCGTCTCGCTGGGCGTGGTGTCGATGGGGGTCTTTTCGCTCGGCGTCGTGAGTCTCGGCGCGATCGTGGCCTGCGGCTTCAATTCCATCGGAGCGCTGTCGATCGGGGTCGTCGCGGTAGGCTACAAGGTCATCGGAGTGGCGACGTTCGGGTGGAAGGTGCTGTTCTCGGTGATGAAGTAGGAGCAATAGGGACCCCGACCTTGAATTGGCTTGATTTGCCTTGAGACGGCTTAATTTTCCCGGCGAAAATGGGTTCGTTTGGCAAAAATGCCCTTTTTCATCCCCTCCGTTGAAGGGAGCGGGATCGAGCGAAGGGGAGTCGGAATGAGGGTGCATTCACGCATGATACCCGACAGTGCGCGTGGGCACCTAATGGTGCGTGGGCTGGATGGGCTATGTGGAGGAATATTTCACTCCGCCAGCCTCGCCCTACGCTCCTCCTTGCTCAGGTGCCGCATCTTGCCTACCGCCGCGTAGAAGGCGTGGAGATCGCCGTGCTGGCGCTGGAGCAGGCGCTGGAAGCCGGGGACGAGCACGTAGTAGGTGGCGACGGTGTTGAGCCGGGCGTTGTTCCAAGGCTTGGAGAAGGCCTGGTCGTAAAGCGAATCGCCGTGATGACGGCGGCGAATCTCGAGATAGCCGCGGTGAAGCTGGGCGAAAACGCCGGCTTTGCCCGCGCGCATTTGGGCTGGTGAGAGGTCACGCCGCGCATAGAGCTCGCGGAACTTTTCCCGAGTCGCGAGCAGCAACGCGACAATATCGCGGTCCTTCGCCAGAGCGGTTTCGTAGCGGGCGAGGGCCGCGCGATCGCCCTTGGCCAGCAGCCAGCGCCGCACGGCGGCTTCCGCATTGGCGGTGGCGAAGGCTTCGTTGAAATCGCTGTCCCCGGGAAGGAAGAGCTTCACGTGCGTGAGCTCGTGGAAGATGACCTCGGCGAGTTCGGCGTCGGAGCGGTGGAAGAACGTGTTTAGCACCGGGTCATGGAAAACGCCGAGCGTCGAGTAGGCCTCGACCCCGCCCACATAGACCTCCCAACCCTGCGCCTGCAAGCGTTGCGCCTCGGCGCGCGCGGCTTTCTCGGTGAAGTAACCGCGATACTCCAGGCTGCCCACGAAGGGATACCACCACGTCTTGCCCTCGACCGAAAACTCCGGCGCGGCGAAGAGCACCCACGAAACGTAGCGCCGTCCGAGGTCGGAGTAGCGGGCGTATTCGCGGTCGGCGGGCAGTTCGAGTTGCGCGCTGGCGAAGCGACGGGCGTCCTCCACCACGGTCAGTTTTTGCTTTACGCGCGGCGAGATGCCGCCGTCTTCCATGACAGCGGAAATCGGGCGCGCCTTGTTGAGAATCTCCGCCTGGCCATCGATGGCCTGCGAATAGAAACGGACCGTGCTGCAGCCGGAAACAGCCAAAGTGAGGCTCAGGAGAGCGAGCCTGGGAGTGACTCCTCGTGCGGTGGGCGGTGCGGGGCGTGGGACAGGTTTCAGTCGGGACAATGCGGAGGAAGGAACCACGAAAAACAGGAAACGGCAAAGCCGCAACCGAAGATGCGGGTCCACGAAATACACGAAAAGGCACGAAAGGGCGGAAAGCTTTTCGTTTATTTCGTCTCTTTCGTGGTTTCCTCTTCGGTTCTCGGGGAAGAGGAGAACCACGAAAGAGACGAATCAGACGAAAGCCGCCGCGAGGCCATCCTGAGCGAATCCTCCGTCACTCCGAAACGGGATCCAGGTCTGGGTTTTCTGCCGCGGATGCACGAGCTACCCCACGTCTTTCGACAGCGGCTCGACTGTGCTGGCACGGCAAAGCGGATGAGCGGCCCTGCCGCGACATCTCCCTCGCCGGTTTCCAGTGGCTTGAAACCCGCGGTGAGGCAGGGATTCGAACCCTGGGTACCTTTTAAGGGGTACAACGCTTTAGCAAAGCGCCGCTTTCGACCACTCAGCCACCTCACCAATTGCGGGGTGCCTATTTCGAGTGGTTCGCGGGGGATGGCAAGAAAAATTCCAGAAATGACATCCGGTATTTGGCGCAGACTGTGGACCATAAAATGTGATTTGCATTTTATCAGAATGGGTGTCTCGTGACCTCGTTATGTTCCCCCTCATTTCCATTGCCTGCCTCATGGCGGGCTCATTTATCGTGCTCACCCGTGTGTTGCTTTTTGGCCTGAAGATCCTCACCGCGCATGCGGATCGGGGCGCCGGTGAGAATTGAGGGTGGCGGGTAGGTCGTCCGCCGGTTGCCGGGGAGGCGATTTCGTGGTGCGATGGCGCAGGTTCTTTTTCATGCTCCATCGCTTTCGTTCTTTTTCCGCGCTGCTGGCGGTGATCGTATTGCTGCCCGGTTGCAGCCTGTTACGGTGGTCCCACTGGGGAAAGAAGCCGCCGCGGGCCGAGGCCAAAGTCCCCCGATTGGTGGGCACGGTGACCTTGGTGAGCGACGAACCGACTTTTGTCTTGATCGACAATGGCTCGTTGCCGGCGCCGATGGCGGGGACGGTGCTGACGATTAATGCGGTGCCGGGAGGCGCGCCGGTGGAATTGAAAGTGACGGCGATTCGCAAGCCGCCGTTCGTGGTGGCGGATATCGTCAAGGGGACGCCGAAAAAGGGCGACCAGGTATTTCAGTAGGCCCGGCGGGGACCGCTGGTTGCCTGGGGAAAGCAGTTGACATTTCAGAATATAACTGGCATGACCCCGCAGCGCTTGGGGGAAGGAAGGAAGTTCTTTGACACCTGACTTGGAAGCCGATCAGTGCAATTCGATTGCGGCAAGACGAAGTCGTTCGTTCACAGCATTTAAATTAGCGGTTTGGCCTCCATTCCACGGATGCGACAGGGAGAGCTCCGGGGAGCGCGCTCGTCCCGAGTGCTGGTTTCGGCGTCCCGCCGAAACGAACTTCGACCAGTACGGAGGTCGCTGGATGCATTGCCCTTACATGGCCGCCTTGGAAAGTCCGCGAAGGCCGGGACGCCTTCGCCAACACTCGGGACGAGTGTGCTCCCCGGAGTGCCGCGACGTCGTTTTCACCGTAATCAACCCGCTCTAGAACAGGCTTGTGAATCACCCTGTTGGCTCTCAGTTGGGCCAGGGCAGGGGGAGGCGATACAGGGCTGCACAAGCCCATACAAGGTTCCAATTTTTTTTTCGTTTGGCCATCTCGGCCGCACCTTCCGGCGGCACGCGAGATGCCATGCCATGGCATTTCGCTTCGCGCGGAAGCGGCCGGCGCGATTGGTGGGGAAGCGGACTCGAGACCGCCCGGCCTAGGCTGGCGTTTCCGGCGGCGTCGCGCGGGGGATGGCGCCCTCGGCGCTGGCCCAGTAGGCGGTGTTTACGAGGCGGGCGCTGGTTTGCCGCAGGCGGCGGGCCATCTCGGTCATCATGGCCGAGGCGATTTTGTAGCCGACCGTGCAGTTGCCCTCCATGAACTTGTGAAAGCTCTCGTAGTCGAGATAGGCGAGCTTGGTGGGCTTCATCGCGTAAATGCTAGCGGTGGCCACGCCGGGATCGAACAGATTGATCTCGCCGAAGAAACCTCCGGGCCCGAGACGGCCGAGCAGCATCTCGCGCCTGCCGGCCATCCGGCGGATGTGAACGACGCCTTCGGTGACGATCGAAAAGTTTTTCACCGGCGTATTTTCCTCGATGATGCGCTCCCGCGGCTTCACCTCGCGCACCGAGAGCAGGGCGCAGAAGTCGCGCAATTCTTCCTCGGAAAGCTTGCGCAAAATGGAAACATGACGGAGCAATTCGATGTCCATGCGGGCAGGGTAGCAGCCGTAGTCACCGGGCTGCAAGGTTTGTCGCGGAATGCGCGACACGCCGATTCGTGAGAGTTTGCGAATGAACGGTTGACGGGTGGTTCAAGGGCTTTAATGTAAACGCCATTAAATTTATGCCGACCTTACGCGCCGCGGACCCCATGCGCACCGACGCCGAGCGGCTGGCGGACATTTTCACTGTCCTCCAGCGCTGTTTCATCCTCAACCTTTCCAAGGAGTTATCCCGCGGAAATGTATCCTTTCCACAATACTGCCTGCTCGGTTTTCTACGCGAGCAGAATGCGCTGACAATGTCCGAAATCGCGGGCAAGATGGGGCATTCCACGGCCGCCGCCACGGGGTTGATCGACCGCCTGGAAAATCTCGGCCACGTGAAGCGGATGCACGCTAAGGATGATCGGCGCAAAGTGCTTGTGCAGATTACGACTTCCGGCACGAACCTCGTGGCCGAAGTTCGCGAAGACATGATTTCAAACTTATTAAAAATGATGGCGGTCCTCGATCCTTCGGAGCAGAAGACGTGGTTGCAAATCTACGAGAAAATCTTCAGCTACTGCCAGTCTAAATGAGATTACTTCCCTTGGCTGCGACCATCGCGGCCGTTTCCCTTGTCTTTTCACAAGCAGGTGCGGTCCAACCGCGCCCCATCCAGCATTCCTTCAATGGAGACCTGACGCTCGACCGGGCGATCAAGCTGGCGCTGCAACAAAACCCCAACATCCTCAAGGCGCTCTGGCAGATCGAGAATACGCGCGGCCAGATCATCGAGGTGCGCTCGGAGGCCCTGCCGCACGTGGCGCTGACGTCATCGTACTTTCAGCAATCGAAAACGCTGTTGCAGCGGGCCGGCGGCAACGTCTCCAGCGGCGGCTCCAGCACGAGCACCCCGTCCAGCAGCTCGAGCAGCGACCTTTCCAAGCAACTGTCCAATATCCCCGGCCTCACCCAAAGTGCGGCGGAGCAGGTGGTCAGCGCGGTCCAAAGCAGCCAGTCGCAATCCACCCAGTCGCAGACTTCCAGCGGCGGGGGCGATATTTCGTGGAATGTGGACGTGACGGTGTCGCAGGTGCTCTACGCCGGCGGCCAAATTCGCGAGGCAATCAATATCGCCAGGTTCACTGACGATAGCAGCTACTTCAGCCTGCGCGACACGATCGACCAGACCATCGATACGGTTCGCCAGCAATTCTACACCGTATTGCTGAACCGGGAGTTGATCACCGTGCAGGAGGAATCGGTGAAGCTGCTCGAAGACCAGCTCAAAGATCAGCAGAACCGTTTCGAGGCCGGCACCGTGCCGCGCTTCAACGTCCTGCAGGCGGAGGTCGCGCTGGCGAACCAGCAGCCGCAATTGATCAGTGCAAGGAACAACTATCTCATCTCGGAATTCCAACTTGCGAAGACCCTCGGCATCGATCCCGGCCCGCAAGGACAGACGACCTACCACGCCGTGGGCAAACTGGAGGTGAACGAGCGCCCGCTCGGTCTGCGCAATGCGATCCAGATGGGCATCGAGCACCGGCCGTTTCTCAAAGTCCAGCGCCTGACCATTCTGATCCAGAAGGCGCAGGTGAAAGTGGCGCTCGCCGGCTACAAGCCCCAGCTCAACGCCAGCGGCGGTTACGAGGTGCGGAACTCCTCGTTGACGAGCCATCTCGACGACACCGTGGACGGCTGGTTCTTCGGCATCAACGGGCAGTGGAATATCTTCGATGGTCTTGAGACCTACGGCAAGGTGAAGGCGGCGCGGGCGAGCCTCGAAGCGGCCAAGGTGAATTACGACGACTCGGTGCATCAGGTGGAACTCGAAGTCCAGCAGGCGTATGCCAATGTGCAGACCGCGCGGGAAACGATCCGCAGCCAGCAAAAGACGGTCGAGCAAGCGCTCGAAGCCGTGCGTCTGGCCACGGAACGCCTCGCCGCCGGCGCCGGCACGCAGCTCGATGTGCTCAATGCGCAGGTGCAATTGACCACCGCCCGCAGCACGGAGCTCCAGGCGCGTGCGAACTACAACACGGCACTCGCCGAGTTCGATCGCGTCACGGCCACGGCCACCTCGTATTCCGAAACGTTCAGCGATCCCTTGCTGCTGAACCATCGGCTGCCGAAGGATCCGGTCTTCGTGGATACCGGCGACGCCTACAACAACGTCTTGCCGCCGACCAAGGAGACTCCAAAGAAGAAGGGCAAGTGACCCGCGGAGAATCGCCCGCGATCGCGCCGCTGCCGGTGGAGAAATTCCCGGCGTTGGAAGCAGTGCCGGAAATCACACATGCCTTTCTGGGCCGCGTCGCCGGGCTCGATGTGCATGTGGATCGCGCGCAGGCTTTGGAACGGCTCGATTCGTTCCATCGCGCGGCGCGTGAGGAACTCGGCCTCGGCCAGCGGCACTTTCTCGTGGGCGACCAAGTGCATGGCCGCGCAGTGGCCGTGGTGGATGAGCGGACGTCGGCGCCTGTGCCCGGCGTCGATGGACTCATCACCGCCCGCCGCGAGGTCTGCCTCGGCGTTTATGTCGCCGATTGCTGTGCGGTCTATCTGGTCGAACCGGAGAAGCGCGTCATTGGGCTGCTCCATTCGGGCCGCAAGGGAAGCGAGCTGGGCATCACCGCCGTGGCCATCGAACGGATGCGCACGGAGTTCGGCTGCGACCCGGCGAAGATGATCGTGCAACTCAGCCCCTGCATCCGCCCGCCGCTTTTCGAAGTCGATTTTGCGGCCCTCATCGTCGAGCAGGCGCGCGCCGCGGGCGTCACGCAGGTGCAGGATTGCGGGATCTCCACCGGGGCGAATCTGGATCGTTACTATTCCTATCGCGTGGAGCGGGGCAAGACCGGGCGCATGCTGGCCCTGCTGGCCCTGCATTCCTGACGGAATCGATGCCCAGCCAATCAAAGGATTCGATTCCCGGGGTGCATCGGATTAAGTTGGTTTCACTATGAAACGCGCCTTCGACCCACTCGAGCCAGAGCTCATGGATCGTCCGCAACCCGTGACGCCCGAGCTCGAGTCGTATCTAGAGAATCTCGTTTCCTTCAACCGCTACTTCGGCAGCTACCGGCTGGTGCGCAAGTTTCTCGCCCAGTGGCTGACGCCGGGCCGCAGCTATACCGTGCTCGATCTGTGCACGGGCGCGGGAGACATTCCGCGGTTGATGGTCGATTGGGCGCATGCGGCGGGAGTCACCCTGCGGATCGACGCCGTCGATTTCCACGAATCCACGCTCGCGCTGGCGCGGCGGGGCAGCGTCGACTATCCCGAGATTCAGTTTCTGCGGGGAGATGCGCTGAAATGGGAGACCAGGGAAACCTACGATCTCGTGACTTGTTCGCTGGCGCTGCACCATTTCAGTGACGAAGACGCGGCCCTGCTGTTGCGCCGTTGTCGCCATCTTTCGCATCGCTTCGTGCTGGTTTCGGACCTGGAACGCAGTGAGATCGGAGCGCTGGGCGTGCAGTTTCTCACCACTTTTTTCTATCGCCTGCCCATGACCCAGGCCGATGCGAATACCTCGATGCAGCGGGCTTTTTCTTTCGGTGAACTGCGTGAGCTGGCCGAGGCGGCGGGTTGGGAAAACTTCGGCCACATGCGGTTCCTGTTTTGCCGGCAGGCCCTCTGGCTGGATGAAAGAACGGCGGGGGACATGCCCGCGGTCGCGGCCGTGCCCAACGTGCTGCCCTGCCCGACGTAATGCCCAGGCGGTCGTCTTACCGCGGCCCAAGCCGGGCCGCTCGAGCGGTTTAAGTTATAGCAGAGCCGCAGTGAAAGTGCGGTTGGGGTATTCCGGGAGCACACTCGTCCCGAGTGTTGGCGAAGGCGTCCCGCCTTCGCGGACTTTCGTTATGTATCGTAAGGTGAACGCCAATAGTATTTTAAACTATTGGAAAGTTCGTTTCGGCGGGACGCCGAAACCAGCACTTGAGACGAGTGCGCTCCCCGAACTTTTCGCGTTGCACACCTGAGATTGGCGGCTACACCCTAAATTGAGATGCCCTAATATTACTACGTTAAGTATTTCAGGGCGGTTTGTGGTTAAGATAACTCAGACAAAAGGGACAGAAGCCGCGAGAGCGTAGGAGATATGGCCGGATCTTGCGCAGGACCGCTTCCCACGTGAGGGCAGAAGTTTTTTTTAGCCCGCAGGAAGATGACGAGCACAAAGAGGTAGGCGACGGCGGCCAAAGCGAGATGATGATGGAAGCCGCGCCAGGATCGTCCCTCGAAGTGATCGAGACCCAAGTCGTCTTTGTCGCGCTGAAAGTATTGCTCGAGATGGAAGCGCTGGCGGCTCAGGCGCAGGCAGCGCAGGCGCGTGGGGAGTCCGTCCAGCCAGGCGGTGTAGAGATGGTAAGGGGCGGACTGACCCTCGGGCCAATCCACGACCAGCCAAGTGGGCGGGATCGCGCCGGTGAGGGCATCCAGATCCGAC
This sequence comes from Chthoniobacter sp., assembly GCA_037200205.1. Lineage (GTDB taxonomy): Bacteria > Verrucomicrobiota > Verrucomicrobiia > Chthoniobacterales > Chthoniobacteraceae > Chthoniobacter. The sequence continues at coordinate 116,167 of JBBCHV010000028.1, read as the reverse complement.
CACATCCATACGCGAATCCAAGCCAGGCGGGTCGTCCGGACTGGGCCGCCGGCGGTGCTCCACTGAGCGGATTGCCAGGCTGACGCGGGCAACTCTTTGGCGAGGTCGAGCACGGATCGGGCCGGAGCCTGTTTGGGCGCCAGGCTCCAGCGGGTGCGCGCCCGGCGCACGACCGGGGGCTGCGTCCACGCCTGGGTCTGGGGTTCGACGGCCAGGAAATACTCGCAGCCCAGTTGGCGCAGGCCCTGGCGCAACGGACCGCTGGGACCATAGAGGCAATCGCCGAGCACGGGGGCGGGCGCGACCAGTCCCTCCTGGCGGACCGCGCGGATGAGTTCCAAGGCGATCTGCGGCTTGGTTTGGAAGCCCACCTCCACAGGAACCCCCGCCCGCTCGCACCGCGCTGGGTCCGCCGCCCAGCTTTCGGGCAGAAACAGCCGTGCGGCGACCGGCGCCGCCACCTCTCCGGTACCGACCGCCAGATGCACGCTGACCTGGCAGTTGGCCTTCTTCCCCACGGCCCCGCAATACTGGGGCCCCACTCCGACCGACTGGCAGCCCTGCTTGATCCACCCGGTCTCATCGATGATCCACGACTCCAGGGGCCCGAGCACCGGAATCACCTCCCGGCGCACCGCCTCCCACAGCCCCTCCTCCCGCCAGGGGCTGTCGGAAACAAACTGTTGCAACTTCTGCTTGTCCACCCCCAACCGCTCCGCCATCGGCTCCACGCTTTTGCGATGCCCCGGCGTGAGCAACCCCTCGACGTAAAGGGCCGCTCCCTCCCGGCGCTCGCTCCGCCCCATAGCCATCACCAGCGGCTCCAAAAAAGCCCCAAAAGACTCCACGCTCCGACGCCAGACGTGTTCGTTCCATTGCATGGAACCCAGTAAAATCGACCCCCTCCGCTAAGTCAATTACTTAACGTAGTAATACTAAACGCGAAACAGCGCGCCGAGCTTCTTCCCGAGAAGACGGCTCGTCGCGAAGATCGTAAGCGCCAGGAAGACCATGGCCCAGACGCCGAGCGCGGAGGCGACGAAGCGGCCTTCGCCCATGCTCTGGAAAAGCTCGTAGATGGCCTTGGTGATCGGGAAATCGTGCTGCTTTTGCGCCAGTACGAGGGAGTCGGAGACTTCGAGCATGGCGAAGGCGAAGGCGAGCAGGCCGCCCGCGAGCACATTGGCGGCGATGAGTGGAAAGGTGATGCGGCGCAGGGCGCGCAGCGGCGGGCAGCCGAGATTCTGCGCGGCCTCCTCGAGGGTCACGCTCGTCTGCTGCAAGCCGGCGGCCGCGGAGCGCACGACATAGGGCAGGCGGCGCACGGCGTAGGCGATGACGAGCAGCAGCGTCGGGTCTTTCGACGGATTCAAGAATTCGAAGACGCGGCCGTCTTGCGTCATCGAGATGTAGCCAAAGGCGAGGACGAGCCCCGGTGCGGCGAGCGGCAGCATGGCGAGGGCGTCGAGCAGGCCACGGCCGGGCAGGGTGGTGCGCACGACGACGTAGGCGATGAGCACGCCGAGCACGAGGTCGAAGACGGTGGCGAGACTCGAATACTTGAGGCTGTTGAGAATCGAAGGGACGGTCAGCGGATGGCCGAGGGCGGTTTGGTAGTGTGCGGCGGTCCAGCCGGTGGGCAGCACGGTGTGATGCCAGTCGCCCGCGATAGAGACGAGGATCACGCCCAGATGCGGCAGCAGCGCCACAAAGGTGATCGCCCCGAAACCGAGCGCACAAGCCCATTGCACGGCATTGCCGGGCGTGCGCGCGCTGGAGGCGGTCGTCGCTTTCGACACCATGGTGTGATTCGCGCGGCCAAAAAGGAACTTGCTGGCGGCGTAGAGCAGGGCCGTGCTGAGCAGCATCACCGCGACGAGCGCGAAGGGAAACGGATTCCCGGCAATCTCCTTGATGCCGTAAAAGATCTGCACGGCGGTGACGCGGGTCAGGTCGAAGATGAGCGGGACGCCGAGCTCGGTGAAGGCGAAGATGAAGACGATGGTGCCACCGGCGAAGAGGCCCGGCATGATGAGCGGCAGGGTGATGCGACGGAACTTGCGAAAGCCCGTGCAACCGAGGTTTTCCGCCGCTTCTTCCATCGCCGGGTCGAGATTGGCGAGTGCGGCCGTGAGGTTGAGGTAGAGGATCGGATAGAGATGCAGGGCGTTGAGCGCCACCACGCCCCCCATGCGTCCGCGGCCGAGCCAGTCGATGGTGTCATTCGCACCGAGCACGCCGAGGTGCATGAGCAGGGCATTGAAGGCGCCGTACTGGCCGAGGATCTGCCGCACGCCAATCGCGCCGACAAAGGGCGGCAGAATCATCGGCACGAGGATGAACGCGGTGAGCAGTTTCTTCGCGGGAAAGTCGAAGCGATCCGCGATGAAGGCCAATGGCAGCGCGATGGCCAGCGCACCCGCGGTGCTGCCGATGGCGAGGAGCAGCGAATTCCAAAGACCCTCGAGATAGATGCGGTTGCGAAAGACCTCGGCGACAAATTCGAGGGTGAACTTGCGGTCCGCATCGAAGAAGGCGCCGCCCAGCGTGGCGCAGACCGGCCACAGGAAAAAGCAGGCGAAAAACGCCAGGGTCAGCGCGTAGACAAACCAGGCGAAGGTCTTCGACATGGGAGCGTTGAATAGCGCGGCCCGCGCACAGAGTCACTGGGAATTCATGAGAGTGACGTCACCGCCGGGGGCACACGCGTCCTACTTTGCGTCCTCCACCGGGGCGGCCGCGGGTGTCGCCGGCGCCGGCGTTCCCACAGTCGGAGCAGGCGTCGCTCGCGGAGACTCCACCGCCTTCCACTTCGCGCGGCTGCGGTTGATGAGATCGTCGAACTTTTTCATCTGCGTCGGATACAGAATCGCGCGGGTCCGTTGCTCGGCTTCCTGCAAGGTTTCCTCTACTTCGGGCTGAATCTTTGCGCGGCTTTGCCGCAGCTTGATGTGCGCGTCGTCCACGATGCCTTGCAATTTGCGCTTCTGTTCTTCGTCGAGTTTCAACTCGCGATCGAGCCGCTTCACGACCACATCCATGACCGCTTCCGGACCGCCCAGTAAAGTCTCCCGGAGCTTCTGCATGGCACCCGCGCCCGTCACGGCAGCGCCGACGAAGCAGCCGAAGAAAAAGATCAACAGCACACCGAGGATGCGTTTCAGCGTTCTCATCGGCGATCGCCTGTCATATAGGCCACGAGGAGTTGTTCGTCGTTCGCGGGTGCGACTTCCGCGACGAGCGGTGACACCGTCTCCGTGCGCTCGGCGGTATGGCTCCACCAACCCACCGCCAGGGCCAGGGCGGCAAAGAAGGGGCAGAGACGCCAGGCCCAGGCGAAGAGCGACCCGGAGTTCTCGGCGCGCAACCGCGCGGCCAGCCGCGTCTCGAAGGCAAACTCCGCGCGTGCCGTGTCCGGCGCCGTCGCGCGGGCGGCGGCCAACAGGGCATCCAGTTTTTGGTCGAAATTATCGTTCATGGGTCGTCTCCAGTATCTTTTTCAAATTCTGCCGGGCGCGGAAAGCCCGCACCTTCACATTGCTTTCGCTCCAGCCGGTGAGTTCCGCGATCTGCCTCATGGGCCGCTCCTCCAGTTCCGCGAGGGTGATGATGAGCTGCTCGTCCGCCGGCAGCTTCGAGAGCGCCCAATGAACCAGCTCGCGCGCCCGCCCGGCGGCCAGTGCAGCGTCGATGCCGGCGTCGCGCATGTCCCACTCCGTGCCCTCGAGCGAGACCTGCTCGCGCACGCGCCGCTCCTTGCGCAGAAAATCGTAGCACGCCGAGACGATGATCCGCGCCAGCCAGTGCTCGAACGGCGCATCGCCGCGAAACTTCCCAAGATGCCGGAAGGCCCGCAGGAATATCTCCTGCGCGATGTCATCGAGTTGATGGTCGTCGCGCGCAAACCGCGCCGCCGCGGCGAAGACCCGCCGCTTGTATCGCGTCACCAATTCCGCAAAGGCAGCCTCATCCCCGGCCAGCGAGGCCGCGACCAGCGCTTCATCGGGAGGCGGTACGAGCTCGGCCATTGACGGCGTCTTAGCGTCCGCCAGGGGCAAAGGCAATGCAGTCCAGGAAAGGGCAAGCGAACTCATCGGTCGGAAATGGCGCCGCCGGGGAGCAAAATGGATCAAAAGCGGCCTTCATCATCCTGCATAGACGCGGTGCCATGGCGGGAGGTTACATCGGCGATCGTGTCGAAGTGGATCTTGCTGCGTCGGAGCGTTTACTCTACGCTAGCAGCCTGTCGGACATAGGAGCAAGGCGCTGAATTTTCGGGCGCGGGATCGAAAGACAGGGGAATCGGCGCGCTGTGGCTGGCATCCACGCACCTTCGATGCGCAGTCGGGTGCCGTCATGAGGCGCCGAAAGAGATGGTTTTGCTTCGAGCGCCCGCCTTTTTCAGGCGGTCGCCAGTTTGACGCCGAGATAGAAGAGCCGTTTGCAGTTATAGGCCAGCGTAACCAGCGTCCATTCCAACGCGGCCTTTTCCAAGCCGCGCAGCGAAAAGCGCCGAAAACCGAGTGCTTCCTTGATGATGCCAAAGACTGGTTCGACGGTCTGCTGGCGCAGCTTGTAGCGCGCCCGTCCGGCACGCGTGGCGACCCGGTTGGCCAAACGCTCCAGAAAGGGCGCGTCGCTGGCCGGCTCCGGCGGATCCTCTTTCTTCTCCAGTTGCGTCACGGTGCGTCCATGCCGCTCGCGCTGGACGGCTGCCAGCACCCGCACCCCGGTGGCCTCTCCCTGTGCGTCCTTTTCCAACTGCTCAATGGCCTCCTGGCTGACAAAACCACTGTCGATGAGCACTTCCTTGACCGGCCCAGCCTCCACGGCCACCGCTCCAAAGCTCGGCAGGAGTTGCTCCTTGTCGTTGGGCGCATGGTCCACCCGCTGGCCTCCGATGAGCCGACTGTCGACTTCCACCGCCGCCTGCGCGTTGTAACTCGGCTCGCAGTGCCCACCACTGCCCGCCTTCATGATCCGGCTCTCGGGATCGGTGAAGTTGTATTGGTCCTTGGGACCGGGAGTTTCGCTCGGCGGCTTGGGCTCCTTGCCGCGCGGCTTCTGGCCAGCCCGCCGCTTTTCCTCCCGCGCGGCGACTTTGGCTTCGTATTCACCGCGCTCGGCTTGCGCCCGCGCGTAGGCTCGCGCTTCCATCTCCGCTCGCGCCTTGGCCAAAAGCGCTTTGCGCTCCTGCCGGCGCTGCACTTCCTCGGGGATGGACAGCCCGTCCTCCAAAGGAGTCGCATCCGCTTCTTCGGCCTTGGCCAGCAACTGGGCGATCTCCAAATCCAGTTCCCGCATCTGCTCGCCGGCCCGCGGGTAACTGACCGCCGCCTGCTTGCTCGCATTGGCCAGCACCTGGGTCCCGTCGATGGCCACGGTGATCCCTCCGACCTTCAGCACCCCCGCAGCCCGCCGCCATCTCCAGCACCTGGCTGAAGCCGCTGCTCAACAACGCTTGGTGCTGCCGCCGAAACGCGCAGATCGTGTCGTGATCCGGATGCGTGTCCGCGCACAACAACCGCACCGGCACGCTGTCATAGGTCGAGTTCTCAATCTGCCGGCTGCTGAATACCCCGCTGGCGTAGCTGGAGATCAACAGCCCCAGCATCATCCCCGGCGGATACTGCTCATCGCCCGTCCCGCGCTCATTGACCCGCGCGCCGCTCAAGTTCAGTTCCCCAACCGCATCCATGAGGAAGTGCACCAGATGATCTGCCGGCACCCACTCCCGTAAATCCGGCGGCAACAACAGCGGCGTGTCGTGGTCTACATTCACAAATCGAGCGGCCATACGTCTTCTACCTCCCTTGCTCAAAAATCATTGGAGGAAAAGTCCGACAGGCTGCTAGCAGCCTGTCGGGCTTTCAAAGATTGGGGCGGAAGGAGGGTTGAGAGAGTATGCCGGCTCGCTTCGTCAATATCGATCACGACACCCCGCTATTGTTGCCGCCGGATTTACGGGATTGGGTGCCGGAAGGTCATCTGGTGCATTTCATCATGGACGCGGTGAGGCTGCTGGATTTGAGCCAGGCGCGGGGCAACGAGCGCGGGAGCGGCAGCGAGCAGTATCCACCTTCGATGATGTTGGGCCTGCTCATCTATAGCTACCTCACCGGGACCTTCCGCAGCCGCCAGATCGAGCAGAACACGCATGGGCCAGTGGCGGTGCGCCTGCTCTGTGCGGACCATCATCCCGACCATGACAGCATCTGCACCTTTCGGCGGGAGAATCGCGAGTTGCTGGCCAGCAGTTTTCATCAGGTCCTGGAAGTGGCGGCCCAACTGCGGGTGCTGCGGGTGGGGGATGTCACCCTGGCGGTGGACGGAACCAAGATTTTGGCCAACGCCAGCAAACACAGCGCGGTGAGCCACGGCCACGCCGTGGGGCAAATGCAACTCCTCGCAGAGCAAATCGCGGAGCTTTTACAGAAAGCGGACACCGCCGACAGCACTCCGCTCGAAGATGGACTGACGGTACCCCAGGAAGTGGCGCGGTGGGAGGATCGGCTGGAAAAGCTGCGGCAGGCGACGGCGCAGATCCAAGCCCGAGCCCAGGAGCGACAGCGGGAGGAACTGGCGGCCTTTGGGGAGAAACAAAAGCGGCGTGAGGAGCAGAAAGCAGTGGGGCAGAAGCCTCGCGGCCGCGAGCCGCACCCCCCAAGGAGGGGCCGCGGAGCAAAGACCAATACAACTTCACGGACCCGGAGAGCCGCATCATGAAGACTGGGAGCGGCTTTGCGCAGAGCTACAACGCGCAAGCGGCGGTGGAAGTGGAAAGTCGGTTGCTGGTCAGCCAGGCGGTGAGCGACGCGCCCAATTGACAAGGAGCAACTCGAACCGACACTGGCGGCGACCAGCGCCGTGATCGAAAGCATCGAGGCGGTGCTCGTGGACAGCGGGTTTTACAGTGCCGCCGCAGTGGTGGCCATCGAGCAGGGGGCTAACGGGCAGGCTGGTCCCCGCGTCTCTGCGGCCACTGGGCGACAGCCGCACGGACGCAGCGTCGCGGCGCTGGAAAAGCGCGCGGATCCGCCCACGCCAATTACCGTGGCCTGTGGATACGCCCGGAGGGAGATATTGGGCAGAGTTCGATGACCAGGCGCCGGTAACGCGGGCAGGACAGCTTATCTTCTTCGCGCAGTTTTTGCATCTGGGAGGACGGTGGGAGCAGTTCCTGAAGAAGTCGCCGTTGCGCTACACAGGTAACCGGGGAAGCAAGGTTGTGGACGTGTTGGGCACGGTGGCGTTGTCGGTTTTGTGCGGACACTGGCGGTATGCCCATATCAACGCGGTTCGAGGTGATCGCCTCAATCCACCGCTCTTGGGGATGAGCGGGACGGTCAGCGAAGATGTCGTGCGCAGAGCGTGGTCGCGGTTGGATGAGGTGTCCGGCTTGGAGTGGTTGCATGGAGAGTTGCGGGCCTGCGTGGAGCCGGTCTTGAGTCAGCCGTGGATCCTGGACATCGATGTCACCGTCAAGACGATCTACGGGCGGCCGCAGGGCGCGGAACTGGGGCATAACCCCCATAAGCCGGGACGACCGAGTCATGCGTATCACAGCTATTTTATGGCCCACACACGGCTGTGCCTGGGAGTGGAGGTGCATGGGGGCAAGGAGCACGCCGGGCGGCAGGCGCTGCCGGGACTTTGGTCGCTCCTGGACAAGCTGCCGCGCACGCACTGGCCGGCGATGGTGCGAGGAGATTGCGGCTACGGCAATGAAGTGCTTTTGCGCGCGGCGGAGGAGCGCGGACTGCCGTGTTTGTTCAAGCTGCGGCACACGGCCAAAGTCAAAACACTGATCACGCAGGCGCTCCGCGGCGGCGGGGCTTGGGAAGATGTCGGCGATGGCTGGGAGGTCATGACGGCCGAACTGCGCTTGAGCGGATGGACCCGAACACGGCGGGTGGTGCTGGTGCGCGAAGGCCCCGCGTTGGCGCCGGTGGGCGCTCAAGCGCGGCGTCGGCGTGATCATCTGGCCTCCAGCCCACTGCCCGGCAGTGAACAATGGGCGAGTGGCGTCGCACCATGGTCGGGCCGGATCGCCGTCCTGGTCACCACGCTTGATCCGATCGCCTATCCGGCGCGCGTCCTGGCGCGACTCTATCGAGAACGAGCCGATGCGGAGAATATCTACGACGAACTCAAAAACCAATGGGGCTGGAACGGCTTTACCACACGCAAACTCAAGCCCTGCCGGTTCATGGCCAATCTGGTCGCGCTGATCTACAACTGGTGGCACCTCTATGCCCGGTTGCACGACGCAGAACATCACCGGGAAGCCATTACCAGCCGCCCCGCCTTACTTGGCGGCGTTGCCCGGTTGACGCGACACGGAGGCCAGAGCACCGTCAAAGTCAGTCTCCAGCACGAAAATCGGGACGCCCTCGTTCAATCCATTGCGCAGGTCAGCAGCACTTTGCATCGCTTCTCCGCCATTGCGGAGCAATGGACTATCCACCAGCGCTGGACGCTCCTTCTAACCTATGTTTTTCGCCACTGGCTCGGCGGCAAATGGCTCGGGCGGCTGCCGCCGGACGCCGCCCTTCTCCTCTCGGGTTGATTTAACCAAAAAACTCCATCGCCAGCCACCGACCTCCGCGCGATTTAACGAGCGGCACGTTCTTCTCATCCCCGTTTTTAGGTTAACAGCAGCGGCCCAACCCTCATCGGGAAGTTCTTCATGATTTTGAGGGTGGAGGGTTAGGCGGGGATGGGCTGTAGTGAGTAGCCCATGGCTTTAGCGGTTTTGGCCAACCTGGCGTGTTGGCGTTCGAGATGGTGGGCTTCCAAAGGGGCGAAAACGGTCTCGTCATACGCTTTGCGATTGGTGACGAGTGCGTAGATGATCCGGGCGAGCAAATTGGCCATGGCCGTGAGGGCCTTGGGCGCGCCGAGGTTGGAGCGCAGGCGGCGGTAGCGAGCGCCCAAGGCGCCGCGCTCACTGTGGAAGCAGACACTGGCCTGGCGGAGGGCGCGAGCGAGGTGTGGTTTGCCGCGCCGGCTGCGCCTGTCCATGACTTTGCCGCCCGTGATCTTGGTATCGGGGCAAAGCCCCAGCCAACTGACGAAGCTATGGACATTGCGGAAGCGGCTGAGGTCGGGGCCCACTTCGCTGAGCAGGGTCTGCACGGTCAGAGCGCTCAGGCCGGGCACGGCCGTTAGATCGGTGCCGAAGACGCGATAAAACTCTCCCTGCATCTCCCAGGCGCGGTCACATCGCCGGTCTGGTCGGTGAGCAAAGCCGGCTTCGGCTTTTTGCGATCCGCCTTGGCCGCTTCCAGATTTTGGCGAACTCCTTTCTGGCAAGCCATGCACACCACCCGTCGCCTCCGCCGTCGTCGGGAGAATCATCGCGCCGCAGGTGGTGCAGGGGACTTTCATGGTGTGTGACGGTAACCCAACGCTCCCATATTCGGCAACCGCGGGACGGGTCGATCTATCGCAAGGCCAGGCGATGGTCTAGTTGACGATTCCGCCGAAATCTTGCGAAAGCCAATCGGGGACCATCGAAAGTGACTCGACGATCTCCGCATCGAGAACGGAGCCTGAAAATACCTCTCGAATAATCAGGATTACCGCCGTCTCTGCCAAAGGCTGCCCCGCAGCAGTCGCCTCCAGAAGGCGAGCGAACAACCAGGACTCTTCCTGAGACTGTGAAGGCCTGGACGCAGGTAATGCGGCCGCCTCCGCACGCGAAAGACAACACGTTTGAAAGCGTTTTCCCGTAATCCATAAAGGCGAAACGTCTTGTCCGAAAAGCCACGGTCAACCCACTCAGCGTAATAAAGGATCGGCAATTGTGTGCGGTTCTTACGGAGCGCATCGCAGAAGCTGTCCATCTCCGGAAAGCTCGAATCTGGTTCTTCCGATGTCTCACGAGTCGCCGCTTCCCATTTCGAGAATAGGTTCCGTACGACCTCAGCCGCGTGGCCGCCGAGGGTGACTATCGTGAAGGTCTGTGAAGCCATGAGAAACTCGGTGAATCGTATAACATTTGCAGACTTAGCGAACGTGGAGGGCCGGGGTGATAGTTCGTCGCGGTTCGTTGCGAGGCACGGTTAGAGCCCTCCGTTCACTCGCGAAGAATTTGGATGGCGTCACCGACACGGATGATCCGCCGACCGAGACGTCATCGGAGCGGTGGTTTCGATAGAGGTGAAGATGGAGACGATCATGGAATAGAGACGATCACTGGATCAAGTCAGTCCCAACAGACGGACAAGAATATGGCTCTTCGCTATTGTGAGTGGGAAGATGGCGGCGTTGCCGGCTGAAGGAGGATCAGGGAACCACGGTTCCCCGAACCCCTCCTCTAGGGGGAACAGAGGCCGCTGGGTGAGCAAGCGAGAGATTGACGAGGGATTGGGATTGAGAGGCAATGAGGGGAAATGGATGCGAAGGAACTCTTCACTCTTGCCCTGCAACTGACCCCGGAATGGAAAGTCAGCGACTGCCAATTGGACCAGGAAGCCCATCGCTTGACGCTCAAACTGGATTTTGTGGCTGGGAGCAAATTTTGCGCACCTGGGGCGGAGCATCAGTTGCTTTGCCCGGTGCATGACACGGTGGAGAAGAGCTGGCGGCATCTGAACTTTTCCAATACCAGACCGAATTGGTGGCCCGGCTGCCGCGGGTGAAGACCCCGGAGGCAAGGTGGTGCAGGTGGAAGTGCCCTGGGCGCGACCTGGCAGCGGGTTTACCTTGATGTTCGAAGCTTGGGCCATGCTGTGCACCCAGATGCCGGTGTTGGAAGCGGGCGCTCTTTTGGGCGAAGAGGACACGCGCCTGTGGCGTTTAGTGGCGCACTATGTGGAAGCGGCGCAGGCACGGCGCAGTTGGAGTCAAGTGCGCCAGTTGCTGATCGATGAGACCAGCGCGCGGCGTGGGCATCGTTATGTGACCAATTTCGTGGATGCCCAGACGCGTGAACTGCTCTTCTTGAGCGAGGGCCGGGGAGAGCGAGGCGGTGGGAGCTTTTGTCGCGAACTGCGGGCTCATGGCGCCGTGCCTGAGCAGATCGAGTTGGTGCCATGGATATGAGTCCGGCCTATCGCAAAGGAGTGCGGCAATATCTGCCCCAGGCCCGGATCGTTTTCGATCGTTTTCATCTCATGCAGATGGCGGGCAAGGCGCTCGATGACGTGCGCAAGCAACTGCGCCGTGAAGGGGCCGAACTGGCCGGGGAACTTTGGGCGATCCGCGGCCACAGTTGGACGCGCTCGGAGGAACAACTCGCGCACCGCCAGCAACTCTGCACCCAATATCCCAAACTGGGCCGGGCCTGATGCTGCGCGAAACCTTCCAAGATGTGCTGGCGGGCGAAGATGCGGCCGCTTTACGCTGGTGGGTGACTCGTGCCAGACGATCTCGATTGGCCCCCTTTCGCAAACTGGCCGACAGCGTCATGGAACATTGGGACGGGATCGTTGCTTTCCTGGAAACCCGTGTCACCAACGGCGTGATCGAGGCGATCAACGGTCTGCTCCAACTGGCCAAACGCATGGCTCGCGGCTTTCGTTCTTTCCGCAACTTCCGCCTCATGGCTCTGCTCAAAGCCGGTCGCCTCCAACTTCACCTCCCCTCCCTTTCACCCACTTAAAACAGCGAAGCGGCAGAAATATACCGAGGCTTTGGGTTTCCGAACATAGTGGATCGATCGTCTGGAATTCGGATTCCGAGTCACGCACATCGTGGAAGGGTGTCGGACAGTGTCAAGGGGTTGATCCGGCGGACAGGAATGTCCGGGCTCCGTTTCAGCATCTTCCTTCGACGCTTTTTCGCATTTACGCGTCGAGCCTGTAACGGAGTGCGGACATTCCTGTCCGCTGCTTAATCACCGACGCCCTCGTCTCGCCATCCGCTTCTTGTCCGCGCAAATGAGCGTCATCGGGATAACTCGTGCAAACAAATACGGATCTGCTTGACTTTTATGAGGCGATGCCTCATGATGACGCGCGACCCTGAGAGGAGAAGGCGATCGCCGGAGGGGACAACGGGGCTGGGTGCAATAGACGGGACTTGATTCGATGCGTATCGATTATACTTTCAAAATCATCATTGGATGGCCTGAGGCTGAGGCTGAGGGGAAGTCGCCGCTCTCTGGGGATCGAAGCCAATCGAACCTGTTCGAACCTAATCGAAGAGAAATTTTTCCGAATCGGCGGTGGGAGTGATGCGAGGCCTGGGTGTTCCACGATGCGGGAGGGGTGAATGGGTGGCGGGACGATCCCACCGAGATCCTACCTCCATGGCCGAAAATCCCAGTGTCGCATTACTCTGAATCCCACCGGAATCCCACTCGATCCCACCTTTCAAAATGTCGCCGGGGTATCCGACCGTGCTCTTGCGGATCGGGTCGATGTGTTCCACGCGCGCATCGACTGCTCAAGGCCGTGGTCGAGGTGGATCAGGACCAATCAAGGCGGATCAAGCCGGATCAAGGCATCGCTTGTCTCCGGCCGGCCTTTGCGATTAAGACGATTGTTCCCCTATGAAGCAGCGACTCCTCCAGCAGGTCGGCCGCAGTGCGCGCTTGCGCGTGTTGAACGAGCTCAAGCGTACCCAGGGCCTGTGCGTGACCGATCTCGCGGCGCGCGTCGGCATGAGTTACATGGGGGCGAAAGGTGTGTGCCTCGACCTGGAAAAGCGCGGGCTGCTCGATACCTGGCGGCAGCCGCAGAAGATCGGCCGGCCGCACTTGCTCTACCGGCTCACGCAGCGCGCGCAGGATCTCTTCCCGACGGAGAGCAATGCCCTGACCCTCGATACGCTGGAAGCGGCCCGCAAGCTCTTCGGCTCCACGGCGCCGGACAAACTGCTGCTCGTGGTCTTCCAGAAGAAGACCGAGCAGTACCTCGCGAAGCTGAAAGGGGACACGCCGGCGGAGCGGGCGAAATGGCTGGCCCGCCTGCGCGATCACGATGGGCATATGGCCGAGTGCGAAGCCGACGAAACGGGGGCGGTGCGCATCGTGGAACACCATTCGCCGATCCTCGATGTTTTACGTGAATTTCCGCTGGTGGCGAAGCTGGAGGCGGATATGTTCCAGCGCCTTGTCGGCACGCCGGTGGAGCGCGAAGAAACCAGCTCCTCGGGCCTCTACTGTGCAATCTTCCGCCTGCTTTAAATCCCCCAAAATTCCGTTGCGGCGCGGGCACCTTCCTTGCTTGTCTTTCGAGCCATGCATCCGCGTTGGCGTTCAGACCATCACGGAGCTCCGCTCGTCCCCGGGTTTTCCGGCGACCGGAGCCCCGGGTGGCGAGCGGCAGGGTTTTGTTAACGAACCGTTACCGGATCTGGAACAGCAGTTGGCGGCGGAGCTGGGGGGTTCTTCGTGGGCGGTGGTGGCTTTCGCGCCGGAAGACGCCGCGTGGTGCGACTGGATCTATCGCAATCTCAATGGCTACCGGCTGCCGGTTTCCCTCGTCGACCGGGTCACCTCGCAGGGCATTCCGCGCCCGGATTGCCTGTCCATCTTTCCCGACCGCCGCGACCCGGCCTACGAGGATCGTCTCCCACACGCCCTGGCGGACAGCAGTTGCCTCATCGTCATCTGTTCGCCCCAATCGGCCCGCTGCGAAGCGGTGGACGACCAGATCCGTGCCTTTAAGAAAACGGGTGGCGAAGAGCGCATCCTCGCGCTGGTGGCGGATGGACCGCCAGACGCCGGCTTGGCGAATACCGCCGGGCCGCACAGTGCGATTGGCTGCCCTCGTGGCTGCGCTGGCGGCTGGAGGAGAATGGCTTTCGCGCCGCGGATCGTGCCGAGCCGCGGATCATCGATGCCCGGCGCGGCTACCGCAGCCTCAAGCAAGTCCGCGACAGCCTGCTCGCCGCGCTCATCGATGTGGATGTGGCGGAATTGGAGCGGCTCGGAGGATGCGCGCAGAGCGTCGAACTCGTTCCCTTGCCGAGCCTCCCGCCGAGCCTGCCAAAGTGGAAAGGCCTCCCGTCGTGACGACCGCCGTGGCCACCCCCCCGCCGGCCGCCGTTGCGCGGAAGGGCTCGAAATACACCATCTTCACGGCGATGATACTGATTCTCGTCGCGATCGTTTTCGGGGTGCGCAGCTTTCAGGAGATCACCGCGGACGAACAAGTGTCCACGCTGGAGGTAAGTCCCGTGACGGGGGCGATGGCGGGGCGTTCGTGGAGAGACGCGCCGGCGGAGGAGGCGTCCGCCGCAGCGGAGCCGGCGCCGCTGGCCTCGGAGGCGACCCCGACCCCGGTAGTCGCCCAGAATACGTTGCCGGCTGCAGAGTCCGCGCCGGCGGCCAAGGTCGCGCCGCCCGCACCCGCGGCAGTGCCGAATGTGCCGCAAGTCGTGCCGCCTTCCGTCTGGGCCACGCCGAAAACCGCGGCGACCGATTCGCAGGCTCCGCCGCCCGGCACGTCCGTATCGGGAGCGGTGTCGGTCATCGCGCCCGCCTCCAGCGCTCCATTGACGGCTGCGGCGAGCGCGGCCACCAGCGCCGAATCCGACGCGGTGTTGCTCGACGAAGTCCGCACCCTTGAGCGGCGGGGCGACGAGACGATGGCGGAAAAGCGCACCGAAGATGCGCTCGATCTTTACCATACCGCGCTCGAAAGCGCGGAGGAATACGCGTCGCGGAAAGGGGCCAACCCCAACGCTCGCGATCAACTCGTGGCGCTGCGACGCAAGCTGGGCCTGCTCCAGATGCAAAACTCCTCCACGGCGGAAGCCCGCGCGACTTATACCAAGGCCCGCAAGACGCTGCTGCAGCTCAAGTCGCAGAACCAATGGAACCGCGAACGCGCCAAGGCGCTCGACGAGATCGAATCGCGGCTGCTTTCGCTGCCGCGGGATTGAGCCGGGGAGCGGCTTTTTGCCGTCGCTCAATAAAAGAGCTTGCCGTTTTGAGTTCGCCCGCTACTTTGCCCGCCCCTATGCCAAGATCAGTCGCACGTCGCAAGACGAAAAAATCCGCAGCCAAGCGTTTCAAAGTGACCGGGACGGGCAAGCTCATGCGCCGCAAGCCAGGCCTTCGCCATCTCGCCTCGAGCAAAAGCTCGAAGCGGAAGCGCAAGCTCGGCAAGGACGGCCAGGTCCACGAGACCATGGTCGACCGCATCAAAGAGTGCCTGCCCTTCGCGTAACTTTTGGTTCTTAATCTTAATCCTTAATCCTAATCTTAATCTCTTCGACGCAGGGGATTAAGATTAGGATTAAGATTAAGAGTGGGAGCCAACCGCAAGGCCCAAAATAAATCGATCCGGCCACCTGCTCCGCCTCGCGGGGCCCTCAGCGAATGAGGTCGGCGGGATCATCCACTAAAGAACGATTCGCTGAAAGAAACAGGAGGCCCGGTAAACCCGGGTTTTTAACCAACTATGGCACGCGCCACCAATGCTCCCGCCAGCCGGGAGCGCCGCAAGAAAGTCGTCGACAAAGCCCGCGGATATCGCGGACGTCGCTCCAAGCTCTTTCGCTATGCGAAGGACGCCATGTACAAGTCCCAGCACTGGGCAACCGTCCATCGCAAGACGCGCAAGCGCAACTTCCGCATGCTCTGGCAGCAGCGCATCAATGCCGCCGCCCGCGCGCTCGGCCTCACCTACAGCCGTTTCATGGAAGGCATCAAGGCCGCCGGCATCGAGCTCGATCGCAAGATCCTCGCCGATCTCGCCGTGACCGATGAAGCCGCCTTCAAGGCCATCTTCGAGAAGGCCAAGGCCGCGCTCGACGACAAGCACAAGACCGCGAAGAAGGCGGCGTAAACCGCTTCCTTCGAATTCCGTTTTAACCACGGCCTCGGACGCTTCACGGTGTTCGAGGCCGTTTTCTGTGGGGTGGTGTGGTAGTTGTAGCCGGGTTCATTGAACCCGGAACGCCCCAATCCCTTCTTCCGTCGCCGCGAGGACCGGACGCCGCCGACCAGCATTGCGACATTGGAAAAGATTCCGCATTTGCGAAGATACAGCATGCACAAGATCAACACTCACCGAATGGCCGAGTCCGAGTCTTTCTCTCCGCAGGGAAAATATGGAGCGATCGGCAAGGATGTGTCGGAGGCATTGGGCCGCGAGCCCGCTTCTTTCGATCTCATGAAGCGCCATCCCTTCGATGTGGAGATCTCCCGCATCCCGCCGGGAAAGACGAACACGCTTTTCCATGCCCACAGCGCGCAGTGGGAGTTCTATCACGTGATCGAAGGGCGGGGGAAAGTCCGGGATCAGGATGGGCTGACGCCGGTGGAGGCGGGAGACGCGTTCCTCTTCAAACCGAATGAACCGCACCAAATCATCAACGACAGCGATCGTGACCTGATTGTTTACGTGATCGCCGACAATCCGATCAGCGACACGGCCTATCTTCCCGATGAGAAGAAATGGATGGTGCGCTCGCCAAGTTTTGCGAAGGTCGGTTTCGACAGCGAAGAGATCTACGGACCGGAAGATTGAGAGGCTGCGCCGGCGTGACTAAAAATCCCCAACCGGGAAGGGGGGAGCGAAGCGGAGTAAGAAATCGCCGCGGCGAAGGCGCGCCGACCCATCGGTGGAGGAAAGCCGTTTTGGCATCGGGCGAACTTCGCTGGGGCCGATTCTGGCCGCCTTCAGCGAGAAAGGCGTGGTGTCGATCTCGATGGCCGAAGATCGGGATCAACTCCTGCGGATTTGGAGCAGCAGTTTCCGCAAGCACACCTGGTATCCGCCGAACGAGACGACCTGAAACTGCTGGCCCGGGTCGTCGCCTCTATCGAAGCGCCCGCCCGTGGTCTCGACCTGCCGCTCGATCTGCGCGGCACGGCTTTTCAAAAGCGGGTCTGGAAAGCGGTGCAGGAAATCCCCGCCGGCCAGACCTCGACCTATACCGAAGTCGCCCGGAAGATCGGCTCACCGAAAGCGATCCGTGCGGTGGGCAGCGCTTGCGCCCGTTGTCGTCTCGCCTTTGCCATCCCGTGCCATCGTGTGCTCCGCCACGACGGCACATTCAACGGAAACGACATTGGGAGCACCGTCCGCATGCGCACTCTGCTGGCCCGCGAAGCCGCGGCTGCGGAAACATGGAACAGAAGATAGCAAAGGCTGCGAGGGTTTTGGCGACTATTCTTGCCCGGTGGGAAAAGTTCATCCTCGGGCAGTGTTAGGTTGAATCGACATTCAAAAACGGGAGACATGGGAGTAGAAAGCGCGCGCCCCGACCAAACCGAGGTAGGGAAGCCGCGCCGCGGGTTCCCACTTTTGGGTGGGCGGAAAAGCGGCGGGACCAGTCCATCTGGTCGCGGAATCACGCTGCTCGTCCGCCACCCGCCACGTGGCCCCACCCCCGGCATGGGAACCCGCGGCGCGGCTTTTGTCCCCACGGCCCCCGGACCTGTCGCCAAGCCTCCAGTCTACCGCTTTTCTTTCGGTGCTCGCGCTCCGGGCGAACGCGGCTTCCCGGTTGGAATGTCGATTCAGCCTAGTTGGCGCGCAGGAGAGCGCGGGCGCGTTCCTGCAGAAGTAGAAGGCCGCGCCGAGGCCGGCGCCGAAGCCGATACCGTAACAGGCGCCCCACAGGAGCATGGCGACGAGACGATGATCGATGGCGAGTTTGCCTTCGATCTTGCCGCCGGCGTAGTAGCCGAGGGCGTTGAGGACGAAGAGGGCCGCAATGACCTTGGGCATGGCGCGTGGGTGGTCGAAGGCCAGGGCAAGGATTGCGCCCATGGCGGCGGTTCCGCCGAGGAGGCCGAGGAGACCGCCGGCGTCGCCGCGCAGCATCACCCAAAACGTCACCCACAGGACGGCGTAGGCGATGAAGGCGAGGGCGAAGAGCGCGTAAAAGCGCGAGAGCGAGCCGGGGCCGATGATGAGCCGGTGCAGACACGGGCCGCTGAGGCCGATGAAGACGGCGGTGCAAGAGAGATAGAGCTCCATTTCGGTGGGATGCGAGAACCAGCGGTCCAGGATCGGCCACGGCAGGAAACCGGCGACGCTGACGACGGTGAAGCCAAGGACGCCGCGCGCGAGGGAGGAGGCGAGCGTGGGTGGTGGCGTGGCGTGGCTGGAGGCGCGCACGCGGGCGGCGATGCTTTCGGGGTCGAGTTGGAAGAGGGCCATGGGGAGGTGGGTGTGAGGGTGACGATGGGTGGCGAATGAAGTTCTTAGTGCTTAGTTCTCAGGGTTGAGACGCTCGCCAGGGGCACGCCGCCAGAGGGCGGCAAGGGTGAGGCAAATGACGAGGCCCAACACGCGCACAGGGCCGTGGCCGAAGACGATCGTGCCGTTGAAGACCATGAAGAAAAAGAAGCCGTGCCAGAGGCCGGTGATCCACTGGGGACGCCGGGTGAAACCTCGCGGTGCGAGCCACCACCAGAGCACATCGGCCAGCCAGGCAGCGGCGAAGGCGTAATTGAAGTACAGGCCGCCACCCCAGTGCCAGCCGGTGAGCGCGGCGGTTTGTCGCGCGGTTTCATCATATGCTTCCGCATGACTCCAATGGTGGAAATAACCGAAAGCGCAGAGTACGTGAATGAGGAAGAAGGCGCAGCCGAGCGTCCACGTCCCGCGGGCGCGTCGCCGCTACGGTTCGCGTCCGCGAGCGTGCCGTCGGAGGCCTGCGGTGACGACATAGGCGATCAGCGCCAGCCAGATACTCAGCCTGGTGAGAAATTCGCCGTGGTTCATGGAGGATTGACGCTGTGCCTGGCGACAGTTTCCAGTATTGGCCCCACATGAAAAGACTGATCGCCCTCCTCCTCGCTCTCGCCCCATGGCTCCATGCTGCCACCGAGTGCGATGTGATCGTCTATGGAGCCACGCCCAGCGGGTGTTGCGCGGCGATCGCGGCGGCACGGGAAGGAGAGTCGGTCATCTTGTTGGAACCGACTGACCACATTGGCGGCGTGAATACGGGCGGGCTGTGCTTTAGCGACTCGAACCAGACGGTGCGGAGTACGGTGCTGGGATTGTTTGAGGAGTGGCACAGCCGGGTGGAGAAGGATTACCAGGAACGCGGGGTGGAGCTGCCTTACAAAGTCAGCGAAAAGGATCAACGGCCATGGACTTACGAACCCCATGTGGCCATGCGGATTACGAAGGCCATGCTCGCCGAGGCGAAGGTGCAGGTCCTGCCCAGGCATGCCCTGAAATCGGTGGACAAGGAGGGTGCGCAGATCCGCCAGATCGTCACGAGCGACGGCGAATTTCGCGCGAAGGTCTTCATCGATGCCACTTACGAGGGCGATCTCATGGCGGCAGCCGGGGTGAGCTGGACGATCGGGCGCGAAAGCCGGGCGGAGTTCGGGGAATCGCTGGCGGGCCGGCAGTATCCCAAGGTGAAGCTGCCGATTTCCGGACTCGATGCCGCAGGGAAAATGCTGCCGCTGATCACCACCACGGATGCCGGCCCGACCGAGGAGGGAGACCGGAGAGTGATGGTGTATAGCTTCCGGCTGTGCCTGACGAAGGAAGCGGCCAATCGGGCGCCTTTCCCCGAGCCGGCCCACTATGATCCCGCGCGATTCGAGGTGGTGCGGCGCTATTTTGCGCAGGAGAAAAAGCCGGTCCTGCTTTGGGATCTGTATCCGTTGCCGGGCGGAAAGTTCGACGCGAACAATGGCATCGGAAAGCAATTCTCGATGGGCCTGGTGGGGGCCGGCATGGCTGGTGCGAAGCGGATGAAACCGGGCGCGCGCAGATCTGGGAAGCACACCGGCAATACACACTGGAGTTATACCATTTTCTGACCACCGATCCCGCGGTGCCGGAGCCTTTGCGAAACCAGATGGGCGAGTTAGGCCTGTGCGCCGACGAGTTTCCCGATTCCGGCCATTGGTCTCCCCAGCTCTATGTGCGGGAAGGGCGCCGGATGCGGGGCGCCTTTGTGTTGAGCCAGAAAGACATTCAGGAGCAACCCGGGAAGGAGGACGCGGTGGTGGTGTCTTCGTTTCCCATCGATTCGCATGACTGCCAGCGCGTGGGGACGGCGGATGGCGTGGTGAACGAAGGAACGATTTTCCCCGTGCGCGCCGCGGGTCGAAGGCACGGGGTGGCCTATCAAATTCCCTATCGCAGCCTGACGCCGCGCGCAGCCGAGTGTACGAACCTGCTCGTGCCGGTGGCGCTGTCTTGCACGCACGTGGCGTATTGTTCGGTGCGGGTGGAGCCCACGTGGATGATCCTGGGGCAAAGTGCGGGCGTCGCCGCGGCGCTGGCGGCGAAGGAAAACATCGGGGTGCAGGAAGTGCGCTATCCGGCGTTGCGGGAACGCTTGCTCGCGCAGAAGCAGGTGCTGGACATGCCCGCCGTGGAAGTCGGAGCGCCGGGAAAATAGGGGCAGTCGCGGGAGAAGGGGAAGGGACGCGCAAAAAATGGTGCGGCGATACATCCGCGGAGCCGCGCGGTCCGAAATCTAGTTTGTCGGCAGCGTCATACCTGCGGACAACATCCCAAGCGGCCCTTCCCCCTGTTACAGCACATTCCCGCAAAGGAGGAAGGGCCGCGCTTTTTAAACGTGCGGCACAGCCTTAGGCCAGAGAGAGACCCTGGGTGGAAAAAGAGTGGGCCGAAAGTTTCCAACTCCGACTTGCATCACAACCAATCAGGCGGCGTGCAGGGCGGGCAGGGTGCGGCGAATACTGCGACCGGCGACCTCGCGAAGGACTTTGTCGTGCGCATCGGTCTTCACGATGCTCCACGATTGGGTGGCTTCGACGGCGAAGGAAGCCTTGGTGATGACGGTGCCCGACGTTTCCGGTACCCGATGGCCCCAGGTGAAGGTCTTCGTGATCGCGTCCCACACCCCCTCGTTTTCAATAACCGAACCGTGGCGAGGAAGGCCCAACTGCGATAGACTTTGCGCTCGGTATCGTAGGTCATGAGAGTCAGGCCGTGGGCGGGTGGCGCGCCATCGTTTGACTCCGTGGACCAGGACTGGCGCAGGAAACGGCCGTTGAGGATCCATTCGCCCGTCTCCGTGCGCCGCACATCGGGCCGGCCGGCGATCTCGTCCTCCCACTGGCCGGCGTAGTGGTGAAGTTCCTTCAGTTCAGGCACATCGGCGGAAGGCCCTTCGGCGATGTCGTCGCCCGCATTGACCTGGCAACTCAAAATAGTGGCGGGAATGGAAACGGTGAGAACGACTGGCTTCATGGGATGCTGAATCGGACGCCGCCCTCGCGTTGGTTCCCAGCGGCGAACTCCTGCGATGTCGGGCGAGGGGTAATTTGCTTGTCGGGCTCCTTGTCTTTTCGTTATGACCCCGAACGGTTTCCCCGTCGGAATATGACTACGCTGACAAGAGCTGTTTTGTTGTTTGCCAGCATGGCGATGATCGCCGTGCGAGCCCAGGAAGCGCCTCCTTCCGGCCAGGCGAGTCCGGCAGCGACCCCAGCCCCCCAGGCCGAACTGAAAAGGTGGCTCGACGACCTGAATGATCAGTGGAGGGCGGTCCTCACGAAGGAGGTGACCGTCCCGTGCGATCTCGATGTGAGCAAGGCGCGACAACAGTATCTGGCCGCGGTCGAGGGAGGCATCGCCAGGGCGACGAGTGCGGGCGACCTCGAGGGCGTCATCGCGTGGCGCAAAGAGAGAGACCTCTTCCCGACCGCGAAGGACATCACGCTGGAAGGCGATGCGACATTCCTGGCTCCCTCAAGCAATTGCGAGCGAACTGGAAGACGGAAACGGCCGGCTGGCCAGGGATCGCGCGGATAAAACCAAGGTGGTGCAAATGCGTTACGACGCCGTCCTCGCCAACGCGCAAACGGTTTTGACGAAGCGCGGGGCGCCTCGACGACGCACTCCTGGTGAAAGACCGGCGGGAACTTATCGTCTCGACGTGGTTGCAGGGCGGCTCGGAGCCGGCGCCGAATGCGCCGACTACTTCGGCGGCGGCGAAGCCCGCGGCGTCCGTGGGCCGGCCAGTCGATGCGGCGCTCATCGCCAAGGTCGAGGTCCAGGATGCGGGAGTCTTGAAACTGGTTGCTGACGAAAAGATCTGGAGCGATCGCGATGTCAAAATCACCGGCATTCCGGCGGTGTTCGCCGGTTTGCAATTCACCCAGCACAAGGCCCATGGCCTGGCCGTGAAGTTCAAAGTGAAGACCGATGGCGTGGTCTATCTCGGGTGCCCGGCGCGCTGGGGCACGACGGCTCCGCCAGAGGACGCCAAGACTTTCATGACGGCGGAAAAGCTCATGAAGGAAGGCTGGATACGGGAGGAGCCTTACGAGATCAAGACGACGGCGGCGGACATGACCTTTCTGATCTTCTCGCGCCCGTGTAAAGCGGGCCAGCAGTTCAACTACCGCACGGACAAGTACGCGCCGCCGATTTTGTTGCTCAGGTAGTTTCACGAGATCGTCGAGCGGGCGCGAAAAAGATTCCGCTCGCGGATGAATGCGGGCAACTTCTCCGCCGTCCCTTTCCCCGCATGGTTCGTCCGCATCACTTTTTCTTCGCTAATGGTTCCGCTCCGGCGCTTTGAGTGGTTGCTGTTTTTAAGCTGTTTCGTCGCGTTCGCCTGGTTTCATCAGGGCGGGGATGGAACCAGAATTCGCGTTTCGCGGAGGTGCGCGCCATCGTGGAGGAGGGGCGTTTCGCCATCGATGACTTCCTCGTCTACAAGGTCGATCCGGCGACGCGACGGGCCCGGCGCTTCGTGCGGCTGCCGTTGAATCACGCGGAATATACCTGGGAAGGCCAGGTCCGCGCATTGTCGTGGGTGGATATGGCCTACGAACTTTACCGGTGAATGAGGATTCGCGGACGCCCGACGCGAAGAACATGCCGATGATCGAGGAGTGCTCCTCGGGCGACATCGGCTATGTGCCGTGGACAGGGCAATTTCATCCGAACAAGCCGCCCGGCACGACCTTTCTGGCCGTGCCGGCCTACTGGCTCATCTATCATTTCGAGAAATGGCGCGGGTGGAATCCGGACGACTGGTGGACGCTGACGGTGAACTCGTGGCTGACCTCGGCCCTGAGCGTGGGGCTGATCTCGGCCTTCGGGTGCGTGGTCTTCTTCCGGCTCGCTCGCGAGATGGCCGCTGGCCAGGCGCTGCCGGCGCTGCTGGCCACGCTGTCGTTCGCCTTCGGCACCACGTTCTTTCCGTTTGGCACGCTGCTTTTCGATCATGATCTCACGGCGGTGTTTTTGTTGATAGCGTTTGCCTGCCTGTGGCGCGTGCGCGGCAGGGAGCGTCCATCGCCCGGTCGCGTGCTGCTGGCGGGAATGTGTGCGGTATCGCCGTCGTCACCAATTACGTCGCCTTCGGCGCCGGAGTGATCCTGGGAATCTATGCGCTGCTGGGCACGCTCTCGACGGGTGGAAAGCGGGCGTGGAATTGGCGCGCGGCGATCTGGTATCTGCTCGGCGTCGCGCTGCCGGCGGTCGCGCTCTGCTCCTACAACGTCGTGAACTTCGCTTCCCCTTCAAGTTTACGAACGACTTCCAGAACCCGCTCTTCAAGGACACGACCGCCTTTCTCGGGATGTTCTACATGCCGAATCCCTACGTCGCGGGGTTGCTCACGGTCTCGCCTTATCGCGGCATCTTCTTCCTCGCGCCGGTGACGATCATGGGCGTCTACGGCCTCATCGTCTGGCTGCGCGAAAAGACTTGGGTCGCCGAGGCGCGGCTGTGTCTCGCCATCTTCGGTTTCTTCTTCCTCGTGAACGTCTGTTTCAATGGCTATCACGGCGGCTTTGCCGCCGGCCCGCGCTATCTCGTGCCGGGTCTGCCCTTTCTCGCCCTGCCGTTGATCGTCGCCTTTATGCGCTGGCGCTGGCTGACCTCCGCCCTGGCGCTGATCTCGATCGTCCAGCAGACGCTACTCACGGCGACCGATGCGCAGAACTCGCTCGCTGTCGGCGGACATGCGCGCATCGACGATGCGCATCGCAAGGACGACTTCTTCTGCCAGATCGTGGGCGAATACGCGTGGCCGCTCTTCGCCTATGGACGCGCGTGGCCGGTCCTGAACCAGTTGATCGCCGCGCGGCTCGACAAGGAAGAGGCACAACTCAAGGAAGACGATGTCGCCGAACCCGAGCGCAAGACCCGCCTCGCGGCGCTGGAGAAGGACATGCGCGAGAGCATTGCCCGCGGGGACTCGAGTCCCTTCATCCTCGGCGCGATTCGCGGGCCGGTATCGGTCAATCCCATCGGCGCGTACGATGGCTTGCTGACGTTCAGCATGTTCCCAGCGGGCTCGGAGGAGACCGATTGGAATTCCTTCAACGTGGGCGAATTCTTCTTCCCGCAAAGCCGCGCCAGCTTGCTGCCGTTGCTGGTGATCAGCGGCGGCCTCGCCGTGGTCTTGATCGTGCTCGCCTGGCGGCGCGACCGGCTCAGTGCGTCGGCGAGTAGTCCGTTGCCTTGAGGAAGACGGACTTTACGCCGTCGGGAACGGTCAGCGAGCCGCCGCCTTTTTCTTCGCTCGCTTTCCTCGCGGCGATCCAATCGGGATCCGCGCGGAAGGCTTCGAAGGAAGCCTTGGCCGCATCCACGCTGGCGTGGGCGAGGAGATAGACGAGCGTGTTTTCCGCATTGGGCTGGTCGGGCAGGAGCTTCCAGTAGAAGAGATTCGTCATGCCATGTTTGGCGAAGAGCGCGATGGTGTGATCGCGGAAACGCGCGTGCAGAATGGGGAGATTATTCGGCGTGGTGGTGTAGGTGCGCAGCTCGAAGACGCGCCCGCCGGAGCCGGTCGAGGGCTGGATCGCGGGCGAGAAGTCCGTGGCGGAGAGGAAGAGCTGGTCGACCTTGTCCACGAGCTTGCCGTTGACTTCGGAATCCGCCTTGGCTTTTTTCCAATCCTCGTCGGCCTGGAATTCCTTCCACGAGGTCTCGCGCGCTTCACGCGTGGGATAGGCGAGGACGTAGATGAGGAGGTTGTCGGGATTTTCGATCGGCGTCCAGTAGCCGATATTCGTGATGCCGTGCTTTTCGAAAAGCGCGACGGTGTGATTGCGGAAGCGGGCGTTGAGGTCGTCGAGCTTGCCGGCGGCGGCGTGGTAGGTGCGCATCTCGAAGACGCGCGTGTCGGTATCGGCGGCGGGAGCGGTGAGGCTGGTGGCGAGCATGGTGAGGGCGAGGAGCGGGAGGAATTTCATCGGGGCGGCACTATGGAAGGCGGATGGAAAATGGAAAATGGAAAATGGAAAAGCGCGGCGGACAGCGCGGATGAAAAAGGGCGGCGAAAAAATCAGCCCTGGCGCTGCGCGAGCTGAGCCTTGAGCTGCTCGATCTCCGCCTCGGCGCGCTTGCGTTCGGTGACATCGCGATAAAGGCCGACGACGAGACGGCGCCCGTAAAGCACGATCGGCGTGGCGCTGATCGAGACCGGCACGGCGGGGCCGTCGGCGGAAGGGATCTCGCCCTCGAACACCACGCGCCCGTCGGAGGTCGATTCCCCGGTGAAGTGGCGGCGGAATTCCGCGAGCGTGCCCGGCGAAAGCAACTGCTCGATGTAGGAGCCGACAATCTGCGAACGTGGCCGCCCGAAGAGGATCTCCGCCTGGCGATTGGTATCGATCACCCGTCCATTGCGGATATCGGTGAGGAGGGCGGCTTCGCTGAGACACTCGAAGAGATGGCGGTATTTGTGTTCCGATTGGATCATCGCTTCCTCCGCGCGCCGCAGAGCCGCGCGCTCGGCGGCATCGACGAGCGCCCGGTGCACCGCCGGCACCAGGCGGCCCAGCCGTTGCTTGAGAATGTAGTCGGTGGCGCCCGACTTGAGCGCATCGATGGCGGTGTCTTCGCCGATCGTTCCGGAGACGAAGAGGAAGGGCACATCGGGCCGCTTGAGCC
Source organism: Chthoniobacter sp. (assembly GCA_037200205.1). Taxonomy (GTDB): domain Bacteria; phylum Verrucomicrobiota; class Verrucomicrobiia; order Chthoniobacterales; family Chthoniobacteraceae; genus Chthoniobacter. The sequence continues at coordinate 90,395 of JBBCHV010000028.1, read as the reverse complement.
GCGCAAGTTCCAGCGCGGCCAGCCCGTCGAAGGAGGGCAGCGAGAAGTCCGAGAGAATCAGATCGTATCCGCCGCGATCCAGCGCCGCAATGAAGGCGTCGCGCGTCTCGACCCGATCGATCTCACACACGAAATGGTTTCGCTGGAGCGTGGATTCGACCAGCAGGGCATCGTTGTCGTTGTCTTCCAGGTGGAGGATGCGCAATTCGGTACTCATCAGTAGGGCCGACCTTTAGATCACTATCGTGCGTCGAGACTTACGGGGACGTATGGAACGCGGCAAGCACAAGACTACGGCGCTGCCTGGGCCGGAGCAGGAGTGGAGGCAGGAGAGGCTCCCTTGAGGAAGCGGAGGAAGCTGCTTTGCGTGCTGAGGATGAGCGTGGTCTGGCCTTGGAAGGAGGTCTTGTACGTATCGAGGGTGCGCTGGAATTGGTAGAGGTCGCGCGCTTCCTGGCTGGAGTTGAAGGCCTTGGCATAAATGGCCGTGGCCTCGGCATCGGCCTTGCCCTCGACGGTCTGCACTTCGCGATACGCCTTGGACTCGATCTCCTTCAAGTCGCGTTCCTTGCTGCCGATGATCTTGGCCGCTTCACCCTCGCCTTCGCTGCGAAAGCGCTCGGCGATCTGCCGGCGTTCGCTGGTCATGCGATCGTAAATCTTCGCGCTCACGGCGGGATTGTAGTTGATGCGCTTGAAGCGCACGTCGAGCAGTTCGATCCCGAATTCCGCCAGCTTGCCGCGCGCTTCGTCGGTGATCTCCTTTTCCAGCGCGACGCGCCCAAACTGAATGGGTGGCAATCCCGCGGCCACCGAGCCGCTGCCGGCCACGAGCGTCTCGTCGACCGCCGCCTTGCGGTCCTTCGTCGTGCGAATCATCTCCACGAGCTCGTGGCGCGCCACGGTATTGCGCGTCTCACTGCCGAGGATGTCATTCAGCCGGGATTGCGCGCTGCGCAGATCGCTCAGGCGGATGTAGTACTGCGACGGATTGCTGATGCGCCAGCGGGCAAAGGTATCGACCACGATGTAGAGCTTGTCCTTGGTCGGCATCTCGGCGACGGGGCCGTCCCACTCGAGGACGCGCTTCTCGATGCTATGCACGTCCTGGATGAGCGGGGTCTTGAAGTGCAGCCCCGCCTCGGTAATCGGCTCGCCGACGGGTTTGCCAAATTGCGTGATGATGACCTGCTCGGTCTCGGAGACGGTGTAGAAAGCACCCGAGACGGCGAACAGCGCGAGGACGGCGACGATAAGCAGCAGGATGGAGAAGACCTTGGGATTCATAGTCGTTATTTCGCTTTCTCTTTCGGGTCGAGGTTCAGCAGCGGGAGCAATGGCGAGACGCTGTCGTCGATGATCACCTTGCGCTCAAACTGCGGGAGGATTTCCGTCATCGTCTCCAGATACATGCGCTCCCGGGTGACTTCCGGCGCCTTGAGATACTCCGCGAGCAAGGCGCTGAAACGGTCCGCATCGCCCTGCGCCTGGTTGACGCGGCCCAGCGCGTAGCCTTCGGCGCCGCGGATTTTTTGATCGGCCTCGCCGCGGGCCCGCGGGACCACCTTGTTGTATTCGCCATTGGCGACATTGATCATCTGCTCTTTCTCCTGCTGCGCCTGGTTCACTTCGTTGAAAGAGGACTGCACATTGCGCGGCGGATGCACGTCCTTGAGTTGCACCTGCATCACGCTGATCCCGAGCCCGTATTGTTTCGAGAGGTCTTGCAGCCGGACCAGCGTTTCATTCTCGATCTCCTGCCGGCCGATGGTGAGCACTTCATCCACCGTGCGGTCGCCGACCACCTCGCGCATGGCCGATTCGCTGGCATCGCGCAAGGTCTGGCCAGGCGAGTGAACGTGAAAGAGATACTGTTTGGGGTCTTCGATCCGATACTGCACGACCCACTCGACGAGCGCCATGTTGAGATCGCCGGTCACCATGCTCTGCTCCTCTTCCGGTTCCCGCGGAGCCTGATCGGCGTTGGTCGCGCCCTCGGTGGAAAACCCGAATTCGAGTTTGTTCTGACGCTGGACGGCGACGAGGACGATCTGGTCGATGCCCAGTGGAAGCTTGAAGACCAATCCCGGCTGCACGATGTCCTTGAACTTGCCGAAGCGCAGCAGCACGCCGACCGAATCCGCCGGCACCGACGAGTAGCACGAGAGCAGCGTCAAAAGGAGGAAGAAGGCGACGATGCCGCGCCAGATCCAACCGAAGTTGAAATGCGGCATGTTCCACTGGGGCACTTGGTAGGTAGGCGGAGACATGGGAAGAGGAGGAGGTTCGCGGTCGGTAGTGCGAGTTCACCCCAAGCGCATTCGGGAGGCCCATTGTTGCCGAAGGGTTTGAACATCACAGGAAATTTTCTCTTCGATTCGGCTCGATTACCTTCGCTTCCGCGTCGATTGGTGACAGTGGAAGGATGGGCGGAAGAGGAGAACGGGGAAGAAGTCTTGCTTGGGGGTGGAATTGGTGAGAAAAGCGCGACGGAGGTTGCCCCTATGAAATCTGTGTTCCCCCTTGCCGGATTGATCGTGCTCGCTTTTGTGCCGCTGAGAGGCGCGGATTTCCAGGGTGCGGATGAGGCCCTGAAAAAGATCATCGCGCAGCATACCAAGGTATCCGATGAGAAAAAAGCGGATCCGGTGGAGGAGTTGCGCAAGAAGCTTTTGGAGTATCGTGCACAGGCGGCTGAGCTGGCGCCGGAAGAAGCGGCGACCCGATGGATGGGACTGTTCGATGCCTTTTCCGCCTTGCCCGCGAGCGCGATAAACCAATCCCAGCCTTGGGAAGAACGGCTTTCCGTGACAACTTTCCTGGAGTCATTGCCACCGTCAAATGCCTGGGAGGCGCTGGCCCGGCGATTGGATGCCAAAGTGGCGGATGACCAGAATTTACGGCCGTATGGGTTACATATCCTTGCGGCACTCTTGCGGGACGATGCGGCTGGCCGCGACCGGGCGATGCACGATCTGAGAGTGAAGATCGAGCATGCCAGGCCGGGTGAACTGGCAATGGATGCGCAATTTCTCGAATCGATGGAGGAAGGGCTGGAGACGCTCGACGGGGAGGACAAACAACTGGCTTCCTTTGAGGCGCGGTTGACGCGAATGGAAGGCCACGGGAATCGCTATCAGAACGGGGCGATTCGCGTGCCGGCCCTGCTCAAGCGGGTGGGTGAAGACAAGGCTCGTGCTTTGCTCCAGCGCGTATTTGCGCTCGGGGTCGGAGTGGAGACCACGGACAAAGATACGCGCCGGCTCGCCGTGCGGGTGGCGACGGAGTCGGCTGATCAATTGAAGAGCCCCGTCTGGAGCCTGGTACAGGAGATGGATGACGCGCCCTTGTACGAGGCGCTGGCGAAACGCTTTCCGAAAACCAACTCCGAGAATGATTACAACCGCGCACCGGCATCGGCGGTTTATCTCGTGGCGCTCATCGCCCAACATCGCACGAAGGAAGCGGCCGAACTCCTCGCGGAAATGAGCAAGAACCCGGTGGGGACGCCGTCGTTTGTGCAGCACGGGACGACGGATTATCTGGTGCGGCAGGGATTGGTCCGGCAGGTTAGCGATTTTTTTCGGGAGGTGCTTTCTGGCGATCCGGCGCTTCCCTATTGGGAGCCGTATATCCAGCTCTCGGCGCGGTTGGGTGAACCGGACCGCGCTCTGGCTTTTCTGCGCGAAGTGGGAGCGAGGCCGAATCTTTCACCCGCAGCGCGCGAGCAGACGGATCGCTTTTACCTCACCGCCTTGCTGGCCGCGGATGATATCGATAGCGGAATAAAAGTCCTGCGGGAGACGATCCAGAAAAGCGTCCCCGCCCGGCGCGGGGATGCGGCAGCGGAAATCAGCAAGAGCTACGCGAATGCGCAAGTGAACCTTCCGCCCGAGGCCGTCGTGCGGCTGGCGCAAATGAGCCGCAACAGCAGCGACCGGACGCGGGAACACGTGGAAGACTGCCTGCATCTGGTCCGGCTGGGGCGATTGCTGGAACGGCCGGAGTTAGTCGATGAGGGGTTGGCGGCCGCGCTCGTGGACCTGGCGAATGCCAATCCGTCATCTGCCCGAGGCACGACGGATCTGGTGCTGGAGTTTCTGATCCGCATCGGGCGTGGAGCGGAAGCGGAAAAGCTGGTGAGCGAGTCGCCGCTGATGAATGGGGAAAACGAGCAGGAACAGCTCGGCAACGTCACCGAGCAACTGGCTGCCATCTATCACCTGGCGGGCCGTGAGGGCGATGTGCTCAAGATCATCGAGCAATCGCCCTACTGGAATGTGGTGGATCTTTCCGACCTTCGTGGGAGCGAAAAGCTTAACGTGCCGATCCTCTATATGGCGGCGAAGGCGCTGGCCACGGCGGGAAGGAAGGAGGAGGCGCGACGGATCGTGAATCGCCTGGTGGAGATCCAGAGCGGGTACGATCCGGGTTACGCGCTGCTCCTCGAATTAGGCGGCGACGGGGTGGAGAAGCGGCTGGACGAGCTGGCGCAACGTGATCGGTTTCAGGAGCGTCCGCTGATCTGGAAGGCGAAGTTACAAGGGGATGCCGGCCGGCTGGAAGAGGCGGAGAAGAGTGCGCGGGCGGCGATTGCCATCGACCCTTCCGATGGCGAGGAGGGCAAGGGAGACCGCATGCGGGCCTACGCGGTGTTGGGGGATATCCTGGAAAAGAAGGGCGACGCCGCCCAGGCGAAGATCATACGCGGAGCAGTGGAGGCGATCCGCCTTTCGGAAAATGCGGACGATTGGTGGGAGGCTGGCCTGCTCCGGCGCGCGGTGAAGATGTATGAGGAAGCGCTGGAGCATTTCGCCGACGCTTATTGCATCCAATCTCGACTGGCCTTGCGCTACAGCGAACTCGGCGACCTGGCCAGAGCAGAACAGCACTATCAGCGGGCCTTCGAATTGATGCCCGAAAGTTTTGGCCGGATCGAGAGCCACTGCTTCGGCTGCGAAGGAGCCTTCGCCAGTGAGCGCGCGCAGAATGTGGCCGAACGCGTCTTCACACAACTGGCCGCCAGCCCAGCCGCCCGGCCGCAGGTCTTCTATCTTCTGGGTTATCTGCGGCAGGAGCAGGGGCGCGCCGCGGAAGCGGCGGCGGAGTTTTCCAAGGCCGTGAAACTCGATCCCGATTATTTCAACGCGTGGGAGCATCTCACGGAGGTCGGCGGCGAGGGGATTCTGCCGGCGGCTGAAATGGATGCCGCGACGCTGGCGATGCTGCGGCTCGATCCCACGATGATCCACCACAGCGGCACCTTGGGTGGGGTGCGCGACTTGCGGGTTTATTGGGATGCGATTCTCGCCGCGGAGAAAGCGCAGCCGAAGCTGGAGAGGGGGCCGCTTTGGCGCTGCCGCAGGTGGTGGCCGAGCGGGCGCGCCGCCGGAAGGCAGCCGAACAGAAAGGCCCGCAGGGCATGGCTGAAATGCAGCAGATGATGTTTACCGAGCCGGGGAACTCTTGGGAGGCGCGAAGAGAGAATTTGCGCGCGTCGTTCGTGCAACATCCTGCGCTGAGTTCGTTGATTTCATTCCTTGATAATGGGAGCATACTCCAGTAGCACGCAGGACGCGTATCGTCAGGTGTCGTCGCCGACCGCCGCACAGGACTGGGTGCCGTGAGACTCAAATTGGATGGTCGCGTGGCCGATTTTGAAGCGGTTGCGGAGGGTGTCGTTGATCTCGTGGAGGAGGGCGTCGTTTTGGGAGCCGTCGGTGAGGACGAGGTGGACGGTGAGGGCGGCTTCCGTGGTGCTGAGGCCCCAGATGTGGAGGTGATGAGCGTCGCTGACCTGGGGCAGGGTGCGCAGGTAGGCCGCCACCGCGGCGAGGTCGATGCCCTCGGGGACGGCGTCGAGGGAGAGATTGATCGATTCGCGCAACAGATCCCACGTGCCGCGAACGATGACGGCGGCGAGGACGAGGCTGACCAGCGGATCGAGCCAGAACCAACCGGTGAAGCTAATGACGACACCAGCCACGACCACGCCGGCGGAGATCAGTGCGTCGGCAGCCATGTGGATGAAAGCGCCGCGGGACGTTCAGGTCGCCTTTGCGGCCGGACAGGAACATGAGCGCGGTGCCGGCGTTGACGGCGATGCCGAGCAGGGCCACCCAGATGATCGTCTGCGCACCGACCGGATCCGGCGTGCGCAGGCGCTGGAGCGCTTCCCAAGCGATGGCGCCGACGCTGACGAGCAGCACGACGGCGTTGCCCAGCGCCGCCAGCACAGAAGAGCGCTGGAAGCCGTAGGTGTGGCGCTCGGTGGCGGCGCGCCTGGTGAGCACGGTCGCACCCCAGGCCAGCACGAGGCCGAGGACATCGCTGAGATTGTGCCCGGCATCGGCGACCAGGGCGAGCGAGTGTGAGAGCAGGCCGTAGACGACCTCAACGATGACGAAGATGGTATTGAGGACGATGCCGACGGCGAAGGCGCGGCCGAAGCTGGCGGGAGCGTGGGAGTGGCCGTGGCCGGCATGTTCGTGCTCATGCTCTTCTTCATCGTGATCGGGGTGGTCGTGAGCGGGCATGGGATGAGCAAATAGGTAATCCGCCGGGAGGGCGAACGCCATCCTACGCCGCTTTCACCGGCGGGAGCGTGAGCGAGAGCGCGGCGGCGCCGGATTCGGATCGGGGCTCGGAATCCAGGATGGGGATGGGCTCGAAGCCGGCGGCTTTCAAGGCGAGATAAGTCGCGGCGGCTTCCTTGGCCACGGGGAGTTCGGGGGACGGCCAGGGACAGGCCCGTGACAACGCTGCCGGGCGGCATTTCTTCCGGTCCGCGCACCGTCCATCCGGCGCGCTCGAAGATCGACTTGAACCATTCGGCGTGAGCGCGGGCGGCGGAGTCACCCGCCGGGGTTGCGGATGGTGATCGCCTGCGAGCGCACACCGATGAGGTTGTGCGAGAGGGCGAGATCCTGCTCGGCGGAAAAGGCGGGCGCCTGACCGGGTGTGGTGGTGATCCACAACAATTTGCGCTGCGGCGTGCTCGAAGCTGCGGATCGCGTGGCGGCCATCGAGTCGCGCAAGGCGGCTTCGAGCGCTTCCACGCGGGCCTCGAGGGAGTCGATACGGCTTCGCGTTTCCGTGGCGGCGATATCGGGTACGGGCGGAGCGGCGGGAGGCGGGGGAGCGGGTTCCGGTTCGCTGCCGGGTGAACTCTCGAGGACGATCACCTCGCGGCATTTCGGGCAGTGCACGCGCCGGCGCCGGGCGGAAGGCGCCGCCCGGATTCGGGCGCCGCAGGCCGGGCACACGGTCTCGCCGGTTTCGGGAGCGACGTGTGTCTTGACCATCTGGCGCTAGGCAGCCGCCTCGGGTTTCCCGGAGTCTGTTCCGCGCAGGAAATCGATCTCCTCGACGGTCAAAGTCGGCGGCTCCACGCGGGCCGGAGGCTGCGACGCCCGCAGGCGCGCGATTTGGCCGGCTTCCGAAAAGCGCGGCCAGGTCGCCACGTCCGACCAGCGCGGAACCGTGACCTTGATCCCGCAGTCGTCGCAGGCCAATGGGCGCCCTTCGCAGCGGGCATCGGCGGAAATCACCGCGCCGCAGGCGTCGCATCGAAACTTCACCGAAAGCCCGAGCACCTCCGGTGGGAACACCGCCTGGTAGGAGTTGGGATTGCCGGTCATACGCATCGGTCTCGGAACCGGGACGTAGCGCGAGCAGCAGGGGCACTTCGTGAGGTCGTGCCGGGAATCGGACGAAGTCTCCAGTGCGGTCCCGCAAAGGACGCAATAAAAATGGACGGCGGACATGGGCGTGGAAGCACGGGCACGATTCTCGAAAAAGAACCTCCCATTGAGCTTGACTATGACAAGCTGGCAGCCCATTAGTGGTAGTCAAGTTGAAAACCTTACCACCATATCTTGTGGTTCGTGGGGGAAAGATCCATTTTGCGCTCCCCTCGGCGGCATCGGTTTCCACTTCTGACTCCATGAGCACTTCCACGCCGTCCTCCACCGAGCCGCCGGCCGGCGGCGCGTCGCCGGCCATCGAACCCTCGCAGATCCAGTTTCTCCAGCGGACTTTCAGCGATTACCTGGCGGAAAAGCCTTCGGACAACGAGACGATCAAAACGTGGCGGCGGGAATTGACCCTGTGGGTGCATCAGCGGCTCTTTTACTATCGGGACTCCGTGGCGGAGGTACGGGCGGAACTGAACGCAACCTTCCGGCGCACCAAGACCATCGCCGTGACCAGCGGCAAGGGCGGGGTGGGCAAGACGACGTGTTCGGTGAATCTCGCGGTCGCCTGCGCGCAACTCGGGAAGCGCGTGTTGCTTTTCGACGCCGATTTCGGCATGGCCAATGTCCACATCTACACGGGGGTGAATCCAAAGGTGACGCTGCTCGACCTGATCGACCGCCGGGCGAGCATCGAGGAGGTGATCATGCCGGGGCCGGGCGGCATCCAGATGATTTGCGGCACCTCGGGTGTGAGCCGCTTGTCGGATCTCACCGTCCTCGCGCTGGAGACCCTCGGCCAGCAACTGCTGCGCGCCGCGGCGGATTTCGATGTGCTGATCATCGATACGGCGGCGGGCATCTCCGCGTCGGTCACTCATTTTCTGAGCCTCGCGCAGGAGTCCATCGTCGTCGCGACTCCCGCGCTCGCTTCCACGCTCGACGCCTACGGCGTCATCAAGCTCGCCTACGAAACGCGGCTGGCGACGCGACTGAATCTGCTCGTCAACCAGGCCGCGGATGAACAGGAGGCGGGACGGGTGATCGAGCGCATCGCGGGCTGTGCCGAGCGCTACCTGAGCACGTCCGTGCGCACCTTGGGATTTCTCGACCGCGACCCGGCGTTCGAGCGCTCGGCCCAGAGCCGGCGTCCGCTGCTGTTGAGCGATCCCGGCAATGCCAACGCGAAGCGCCTCGCGTCGATCGCCGCGCAAGTTCTCGAAGAAGACAAATCCGACCGCACGGCCGCCTGCGAGACGGAGCCCAACTGCGCGGCCGCCTGAAGACGGAAATCCTTTTTCCGCAAACCACCGAGCCCGCCATGGAAACACAAGCCCAGCCTCTTGAACCCACACCCGCCGCTCCCCTCCTGCCGCCGGCGCCCACGGAGGATGCGGACATGGATGCCTTCCTGAATCTTCTGGAAAATCTGCCGGTACCCCCCACCGCCCACGACCCCGGAGATCCTGCCCTTCGCGCCCGCAGGCAACTTCGTGGACTTCTACGCGCTGAAGGAAAATCCATTTGCGGATTCCGTGCACCCGACATTTTTCTTCCGCACCGACGGGCACGCGGAGGCCTTTCGCAGTATGATGCTTGCGGTGGAGTTTCGCGCTTCACTGGGCATGGTTGCGGGGCCGAGCGGGACGGGCAAGACGCTCGTGAGCCAGCTCCTGCTGCAGCATTTCGACGATCCGAAATACCGGGTGGTGCTGTTGCTGGTGACGCCCGGCTTGAGCAAGACCGGACTGCTGCGCGAGATCCTGTCCGAGTTGGACATTGCGCTGCCGGTGGGGATTTTGCGGGTGCAGGATCTGGTGAAGCAATTGAGCAACCACATCATCGAACTCCACGAGCAGGGGCAACGGCTCGTCATCATCGTCGATGAATGCCATCTGCTTTCCGCCGATTGCCTGCACATGGTCCGCACGATCAGCAACATTGAGACTCCCGAGCAGAAGCTGGTGACCTGCCTGCTCTTCGCGGAGTCGCGGCTCCTGCAACGGCTGGGGCATCCCAGTTACGCGTCGCTCAACAATCGCATCTATCTGCGCAGCGAACTCCGCCCGCTCACCCCGGAGGAAGTGGTCCAGTACGTCAAATACCGCCTGCTCATCGCCGGGCGAATCGACGAGCTCTTTGCCGAACCCGCACTGGCCGCGCTGCACGAACTTTCCGGCGGCATCTGCCGCAACGTAAACAAGCTGGCCATGCTCAGCCTGATCGAAGCCGCCGACGTCCGCGCAGCGCTCGTCGACGAAACGCTCGTGCGCTCCGCGGCGCGCCGGATGTAATGGCCAGGCACGTTCTACGTTCGGCCCCGGCGGAAAAATCGAAGACCGATCTGCGCCGCGGACAATTCACGCCGGGAGTTCCGGCCACGAAGAAGACGGCGATCCCGCGTGCGGGCAACGGCACGAGTGCGGCAGAGCAGGCGCTGCTTCTCGGCGAGCCACCTGCCGGCGCGACGTGACGTATCTTGATCGCCGACCGCGGCGAATCTAGAAAGCTCCACGGCATCTCCCCCCCCATGAAACTCTCCCGCCTGCTCGTCGCCCTTTTTGTCGTCTGCTTTTCGCCCTGGTCGCACGGCGCCGAGGGTAAGCCTAACATCGTGATCCTGCTCGCGGATGATCTCCGCTGCGATTGCCTGGGCAGCCTCGGCCATCCGGTGGTGAAGACCCCGAATGTGGATTCATTGGTCTCCACCGGCTTCATCTTTCGCCGCGCTTACACGATGGGATCGATGGTCGGTGCCGTGTGCCTGCCGAGCCGCACGATGTTGCTTACCGGGATGTCGATGTTTCGCGCGATGAAAGCGGTGCCGAATGGCAAGGGTGCCATCGAGCCGGACTCCACTCCGGAGAGCTATTCGTTTCCGCGGGCGATGAAGGCGGCGGGTTACGCCACGCTGCACACGGGCAAAAACGATAATTCGCCGAAAGCGGTGACCGCGGAATTCGATGAAACCTACGATCCCGGCGAATCGATGGCTTGTTGCGGACAAGGCGATCGATTTCATCCGGCGCGCGGCAGGCACGAAGCCGATGTGTCTCTACATCGCGCCGCATGAACCGCACGATCCTCAATACGCGACGCCAGATTTCTACGCGCACTACCAGCCGGAGGCGGTGCCGCTGCCGCAAGCATTCGCGCCATTTCATCCTTCGATAATGGCGACATCAAGGTGCGCGATGAGATGACGCTGCCCTGGCCGCGCACGAAAGAAAACGTCGGCCGCAAGCTCGCGCGCTATTATGCCTCCACCGAATATTGGGACGCCGCCATGGGACGGGTGATCCAGGCGCTGCGCGACGCCGGGCAATTCGAAAACACGATCTTCGTCATCGCGGGCGACAACGGACTTTCGCTGGGCGAGCACGGGCTGCTCGGCAAACAAAAACCTCTACGAATTCGGCGGTATGAGTGTGCCGCTCATCGTGGCCGGGAAGGGAGTTCCGCAAGGCGAGACGCGTGCGATAGTCTATCTCATGGATGTTTTTCCCACGCTCTGCGAATTCGCCGGCACGTCCATCCCCGCGCGGGTCGAGGGGGCTGAGCCTTGCTCCCATCATCCGCGGTGAAAAGCCGCGCGTGCGGGAGTATCTCTTCAACGCTTACAAGAACTGTCAGCGCTCGATCAGCAACGATCGCTGGAAACTCATCCGCTATCCGCTGATCGACAAGACGCAACTCTTCGACCTGGCCCAAGACGCCCACGAAGAAACCGATCTCGCGGGCCCGCCCGGAGAATGAAGGGAAGATCAAGGCGCTACTCGGCAAACTCGCCGAGTTGCAGAAGCAACTATGACGATCCATTTCCGCTCACGGTGGCCGACCCCAAGCCGGCCGAGTGGTCGCCGGACAAGCTCACCCCCGCCGACCTCGCCGCGCAGGCGAAAGAAACAGCCGTGACGTTGGAGCCACCGCCCTATCTCGGTGGAGGAAAGAAGAAGAAAGCGTCGGCGGAGTAAGCGCTCATGCTTGGAGCGTGTCTTGAACGTGTCTAGCGCGTGCCCCCCTTCCTACACGGTCATTCTGAGCTTGCGAAGAACCTCTGATCTTCTGCCTTTCTTCACACGCATGGCAAATGATGGAGCCAAGCTTGCACGTTCGGCCACGCGTCAGATGCCAGAGCGAAATCAGAGATCCCTTCGCAAGCTCAGGATGACGGCGTAGGGGGGTGCGGATGGCGGCGCGGACGCGCGCTACCCGCAAAACCCCAGAAGCATGATAGCCCTGGCAGGAGACTTGGAACTTATCCGCCGTGATCGCCGCCCGTTCGTTGCCGAGCGCGCCGGTCTTTTCCAGGAAGTAATCGTAGCCGCCGGGGTAGGAGCGGACCTGGCCGTTGTTCACGTGCAGGACTTTGGTGGCGAGCTTGCGGATGAAGTGTACGTCGTTGCTGATGAAGACGAGGGTGCCCTGGTAGCTTTCCAGCGCAAGGATGAGCGACTCGACGGTGTGAATGTCGAGGTGGGTCGTGGGCTCGTCCATGAGCAGGAGATTGGGCGGGGTCGACGAGGAACTTGATGAGGTTGAGTCGCGTCTTCTCGCCGCCGCTGAGGATGCCGGTTTTCTTGTAGATCTCATCCTTGCGGAAGAGGAAGGAGCCGAGAATGCCACGTGCCTCGTTCTCGCTGAGCGTGCCGTTGGCGTCCATGACTTCCTGGAGCACGGTCTTATTGACGTCGAGGGTGGCGGAGCGGTGCTGGGAGAAATAGCCGATCTTCGCGTTCAGGCCGGGCTTGCGTTCGCCTTTTTGGAATTCCAGCACGCCGGCGAGAATCTTGAGCAGCGTGGATTTGCCCGCGCCGTTCGGGCCGACGAGCACGGTGCGTTCGCCGCGCTCCACGTCGAGGTCGAGGCCTTGGTAGACGACATTGTTGCCGTAGGCCATGTGGATGCCGGTGAGCGATACGACGAGCGCGCCGCTGCGGGGGCGGCTGCGGAATCTGGAAGCGGAAAGGTTTGCGCGGCGGCAACGGCTTTTCGATGAGCTCCATGCGCTCGATCTGCTTGAGCTTGCTCTGCGCCTGCGAGGCCTTGGAGGAGACGGAACGAAAGCGGTCGGCGAATTCCTGCAACGCGGCGATTTCCTTTTGCTGGTTTTTGTAGGCGGCGTTTTGCTGCTCGTAACGCTCTTCCTTCTGCCGGAGAAAGTCGGAGTAGTTGCCGGTATATTGGACCAGTTTGCGTTCGTCGATTTCGAAGACGGTCTGGACGATTTCATCCATGAACTGGCGATCGTGTGAGATGAGCAGCACGGCGCCGGAATAGTTTTTGAGATAGTTTTGCAGCCAGAGCAGCGAGAGGAGGTCGAGGTGATTGGTCGGCTCGTCGAGCATGAGCAGATCGGGCTCCATGACGAGCAGGCGGGCCAGATGGGCGCGCATGACCCAGCCGCCGCTGAGTTCGCGGGCGGCCTTGGCGAAATGTTCCTCGCGGTAGCCGAGGCCGGCGAGCATGCGCTTGGCCTTGGCGTCGACCTGCGGGTCGGCGAGGGCCTCGTGCTTGGCGTGGGCCTCGAGATACTCGGGGCTGGAGACGTCCCCGGCCTGCTCGAGTTCGCGCAGGCGCTTTTCCAGCGCGGGGACTTCGCCGGCCCGGCCGGTGGCGACATCGAGCGCGGTGTAATCGCCGTGGGCTTCGGCCTCCTGCGGGAGATAAGCCGATCATCGTCCACTCGTCGCGCTCCACGCTGCCCGCGTCCGCTTCCTCGCGCTTGAGGACGATATTGAAGAGCGTGGATTTGCCGGCGCCGTTCGGGCCGACGAGGGCGACGCGTTCGCCGTAGTTCACCTGCATGGTGGCGTCTTCGAAAAGGACGCGGCCACCGAGGGATTTCTTGAGTTCGCGGATGGTGAGCATGGAAGAAAAGGCGGAAGGGTGAGGCGGACGGCAGCCGGGCTGCCGAAAAATGGCGGGTGTTTCGTTAGCCGCGAATGACCCTTTGCGCCAGCGAATTGAGGGCGGCGGAGCGCCTTACTTCTGGATGCCGCGCAGATACTGGTCGAACCAATCGGCAAGCACCGCCATGTCCGGGCCTTGATTCGGCCAGCCGTGGGCGGCGCCGGGCTTGACGATCAGTCTGGCGGTGGCGCCGGCTTCGGTGGCCTTTTGCACGAAGCTCTGCGACTGCTGGATGGGCACCCGCGGATCTGCGTCGCCATGGATGATGAGCGTGGGCGGCATCTTCGCCGTGATATGATAGATGGGCGAAATCTCGTGGCCGAGGGCCTGGTGGATTTCCGGCGTATCGGCCGCGCCGGGAGCGAAGAAGGCGGCCCGCAAATCCTGCAGCACGCCCGCGCCCACGCAATCCTTGCCGGGCTCGCCGTAATTCAGAAAATCGGTCGGCGGGTAGAAGCACGCCACGCATTGCACGGCGCTGCTCTCACGATCGATCGGATCCTTGGCGTCCGCCTTGCCCGGACCGCCGCCGGTGCCGAGGGTGAGCGAAAGATGGCCGCCGGCACTGCCGCCGGTGACGCCGAGTTCGTCGGGCTTCACGTTCCACTTCGCCGCATTATGGCGGATGAAACGCACGGCGCGATTCACATCCTCGGTGATCTCCGGAATGGTGAACCGCGGCTGGCAGCCGTGACATACGGCGAAGACGGTGTAACCGCGGTCGAGGTAGGGCGCGTAGCCTTTGGCGCTGATCGAGTCGTGGTTCGATTTCCAACCGCCGCTGACCATATACACGATGCCGTAGCCATTCGGCCTGGCGGGCTGGAGAACATCGAGCGTCAGGGCGACGCCGAACTTGCGACCGTAGACCACATCCTCGATGCGGGTGACATCGGAAGCGGTTGAAGTCGTCTCCGCGGGCGCCGGGAGCAGTGGGAGAAAAAGTAACGCGAGGGCGAAGAGGGTGGGGGAGAGTTTCATCGGGTTGAGAGGAAAACAAATTGGGGGGTCGTTACGGCGCTGCCGTCAAACGGCGGAGCTTTGCGCGTTGAGAAATTCCGCGGCGCGGCGCTCGGACCAGGGCTGGAGGCCGTGGCGCAGATCGAGAAAGCCGACGTGGCCGCCGGAGTCCGGGGTTTCGAGAAAGAGTTGGGGATTCGCTTCGGCCTCCGGCCAGGGGTAGGCCTCGGGGGCCAGGAACGGGTCGTTGCGCGGCTGGACGAGCAGGGTGGGGACGGTGATTTTTGGGAGGAATTGCCGGGCGCTGGATTGCGTCCAGTAGTCGTCGGCGTCGCGGAAGCCGTGCAGCGGGCCGGTGTAGCGGTCGTCGAATTCCTGGAAGGAGCGCAGGCTTCGCGCTCCGGTGGGGTCGACGATGCCTGGAAACAGCTCGCCCTTGGCCTCGATCTTTTGCACCAGCGAGACGATGAAACGCCGCAGATAAATGCGGTTGGCCCAGCGCCGGTCGAGCTGGCGCGCGCAGGCCGCGAGGTCGATCGGAGCGCAGAGGGAGACGGCGCCGCGGATAGCCGGATGCGGCGGCGCTTCGCCGAGATATTTCAGGATGACATTGCCGCCGAGGCTGAAGCCGACGAGGGCGAGCGTGGAGTAGTCGCGAGCGGCCCGGGCGATGACCGCGCGCAGGTCGCCGGTTTCGCCGCTGTGGTAGGCGCGGGGGAGACGATTTGGTTCGCCGCTGCAGCCGCGGAAGTTATAGGCGAGCGTGTCCCAGCCGGTCGCGGCGAGCGTTGCCGCCATGCCCCGGATGTAGGTCTGCGAGGAGCTGCCTTCGAGGCCGTGGGCGAGGACGGCCAGGCGCGGTGAGCCGCGGCGCAACCAGTCGAGATCGAGGAAATCTCCATCGGGCAACTCGAGTCGTTCGCGCACGAATTTCGTCCGCACACGGCGCGGCAGCAGCACGGGGAGGATCGTTTGCACGTGACCATTGCGCAGAAAGAACGGGGCGTGAAAGCGGGAAGCGATGATCGGCATGCCACCGGGAGCTTTGATCATCCCGCGGCGCACATTGCACGCGGAATGCGTTGCTGGCTTGCAGTGCGGCCCCAAGTGTCGTCACGCTGCCTGCCCCCATTCCCCATGAATACCTCCCGATTCGTTTCCTGCTGCACCTACGCCGCCACGGTCCTCGCGCTTGGCGCCGCTTCGCTCTTCGCCGCCGAGCCCACACTCCAACTCAAGGACAACGATGTGTGGGTGATGGCCGGAGACAGCATCACGGCGCAACGGCTGCACACGAATTACATCGAGGCGTTTTACCGCACGAAGCATCCGCAGTGGCATCTGCACTTTCGCAACTCGGGCATCGGCGGCAATCGCGTGGGGAACATCCTCGCTCGGTTCGATTACGATGTGGCGGCGTGGAAGCCGACGATCGTGAGCATCGAGCTCGGGATGAACGACGTGAATGGCACGGAGGACGTCTACATCAAGGGCATGAAGGATCTCATCGCGAAGATCCGGGCGATTCCCGCGCAGCCCGTGCTGATTTCCTCGAGCCCGGTGGATGACGGCAGCATGCTCAATGACTGGAAAAGCGAGCGCTGCCAGAAGCTGCATCCCTTCACCGAGGCGCTGAAGAAACTGGCGGCGGAGGAGAATATCGTCTTCGTCGATCAGTATCATCCGCTGGTCGATGTGTGGGGCCAGAACCGGCGCAAGGGCGAGGAACTCGCGCGCCAGAACGGCACCTGGCCGCCCAAGGCGACGCCCGCGCCGGCGGTGACACCGGTGCCGCCCGCCCCAACCACCGGGGCCGCCAAGCCCGCGCCCGCGAAGCCCCAGCCGGCGCCGATCGCGCCATCGGTCATCCCGCTGGGCGGCAATCCTGTGCATCCCGGCGAGGTCGGCCAATACAACATGGCCGCGGTGATTCTCGAGGGCCTGAAAGCCGATGGCGACGTGAGTGCCGCGACGATCAAGGCGGATGGCAAGGTGGTCGAGGCGAAGCACTGCAAGATCACCGACGTGAAAGCGAAGGACGGCAAGCTGAGCTTCACGCGGCTCGATGAAAGCGGCCCGTGGCCGATCATCCCGGCGGCGAAGCCGGCGCTGCAAATTCTCCCGCAGACGCTCAAGCTGTCGTCCTATATCCTGAAGGTGCCGGGGCTGGCCGACGGCGATTACCACGTGACGATCAACGGCAAGCCCGCAGGCACGGTGAGCGCGAAAGACCTCGCCGCCGGATGGAATCTCACCACGGCCTTCGACAGCGTCATCGGCGACCGGGCGAACAGCATCACCGCGCTGCTGACCAAGCTGCAAAAGCCACTGAACGAGGGCTGGCGCGCGGCGAGCAAGGCGAAGGACGCGGATAAACTCGCGGCGGCGCAAAAGGCGATCGACGACGCCGAGGCGGAAATCCAAACGGCGATCCAGCCGGTGCCGTTGCAATTCGAGATCGCCAAGTGAGCGTCGGGAGTTGGTGCGATTCCTGCATTTGTCGAGGCGACATCCGTTGAACCGTGCTTCGTAGAATATTCCCCGTCCTCATTTTTGCCCTCCTCCTCGCGGCGCTGACCGGCTGCGATTCCACGCGTTACACCTACCACTATGTGCCGGGGAAAACGGCGCTGTTGCGGAACGGCTATGCGGTTCCGCCTCCGGGGGCGCCGCCGGTGGTGGCGCAGGCGATCGCCGCGGGCAACCGCATTGCCGGCCTGCCGTATCGCTGGGGCGGCGGTCATGGGGTGTCGGTCGACACGGGGTATGATTGTTCGGGATCGGCGTCTTTCATCCTGCGCGAGGCGGGGCTCATGCAGGGCTGCATGATCTCAAAGGAGTTTCGCGATTACGGCCGAGCTGGCGAAGGAGAGTGGATCAATGTGTATGCAAAGAAGGGCCACGTCTTCCTCGCGGTGGCGGGCGTACGTTTCGACACGGGATGGACCGATGGCAGCGAAGGGCCGCAATGGACGACGCTGGATCGGCCGGCGAGCGGGTGCGTGGTGCGGCATCCGGTGGGCTTGTAGAAGGCAGAACATCCAACGCCCAACATCGAACATCCAATGGCGCAAGCGTGTGCCGTGGCGGGTTCTTCTATTGGATGTTGGGTGTTGGATGTTGGGTGTTGGATGTTCTGCCTTTATCCGCGCGAAGCTGACCGCAGCCGGCGGCGACATCGATCCCCGCGCCGCTGGCGGACGGTGGAGGGAATTCCGGCGGTGCGCAACGTGTGCTGGAATTCGGTGGCGGCCGCTGCGGCGCTGGCGATGCCGGTGAAGCCGCCGGTGGGGTTGAGCGGGATGAGATTGACGTGGGCGTCGAGACCGGTGAGCAACGCGGCAAGCTGCGCGGCTTGCGCGGGTGAATCGTTTTGGCCGGCGATGAGCGTCCACTCGAAGAAGATGCGGCGGCCGGTTTTCGTCCCGTAGGTTCGGCAGGCGGCGATGAGTTCACGGAGAGGCCAGCGGCGGCTGACGGGCACGAGGGCGGAGCGATCCTCCTCGGTCGCGCCGTGCAGGCTCACGGCCAGATGATACGGACGCTGCTCCTCGGCGAGACGCAGGATGCCGGGGACGACGCCAACGGTGCTGATGGTGATGCGGCCGGGGCCGATGTTGAGGCCGCGCGTGTCGGAGATGATTTCCAGCGCGGTCATCACCGCATCGTAATTGTGCAGCGGCTCGCCCATGCCCATGAGGACGAGATTGCGCAGGCCAGGTTCATGGCGGGCGTGGAGCGCGCGCTGCGCGTGCAGGACCTGGGCGACGATTTCGCCGGGGCGCAGGTGCCGGGTGAAACCCATCTGGCCGGTGGCGCAAAAGACGCAGCCCATCGCGCAGCCCGCCTGCGTGCTGACACAGGCGGTGAATCGGCCGCGAAAGCGCATGAGGACGGTCTCGATGGTCTGCGCATCGGCGAGACGGAGGAGGAATTTTCGGGTGAGGCCATCGTTGCTGGCGGTGTCGACGACGAGTTCCGGTGCATCAAAAGAAAGGCGCCCGGTTGCGCCATCCAGCCAGCGGCGGAGCGGGGGCAGAAATGCCGGGCGCGGCGAAAGGTCCGTGGCCGCTTCGTGATACAGGGCTCGCCACAGCGCCTTGGCGTGGACCGGGGAGAGGCCGCCCATCTCGCGGGCGAGGGCGGGGAAGGGAAGGTCGTGCAGCGAACGAGGCGCGGGCGGCCGGTCGATAGTGGAGAGTGGATGGTTGATAGCGCGGAGTGATTGAAAGTGAATCTCTCCTTACGGTGTCATCCTGAGCGGAGTGTAACGGAGTCGAAGGACCCCGCCGCTCTACCATCGACATCGCTGGTGATGCGACGGGGTTCTTCGACTCCGTTACACTCCGCTCAGAATGACAGGCAAAAAGAGAAAGGCATTCTCGCCTACCGGAATCGGCTATCAACTATCAACTCCCAACCATCCACTTTCCCCCGCTACCCATAGCGCAAAGCCTCGATCGGGTCGAGCCGGCTGGCTTTCCACGCGGGATAGAGCCCGCTGAGCACGCCGATGACCACGGCGAAGCCGAAGCTGATGAGCACGTTTTCCAGTTCCACCACCGGCGCGTTTTTGCCGGGGGAGATGGCGATGAGCAATTGCATCATGCCGGCGCTGGCGATGAGGCCGAGCAGCCCGCCGATGAAACCGATGACCGCGCTTTCCACCACGATCTGGACGAAAATGTCGCGCGCCTTGGCCCCGACGGCCCGCCGCACGCCGATCTCGCGAATGCGCTCGGTGATGCTGGCCAGCATGATGTTCATGATGCCGATGCCACCGACGAGCAGCGAGATGCCGGCGATGAGCCCGCCGCTCATGCGCGTCTCGTGGATGTTTTGCTCGATGGCGTCGAACATCTCCTCCCGCGTGTCGAAGGTGAAATCCTCCACCGTGCGATGCGTCTCGTGCAGGATGCGGCGGACCTGCTGGATGGCTTCCTGGAAGCGATTGATGTCGGCGACCTGGAAGGTCAGCGCGTCGAGCTTCAAGGTCGGCCCCTGGTCCACGCCGCCCACGACCGAGGCGCTCTTGAACTCGAAGAACATCGTGCTGATCGGGACGATGATCGTGGAGTTCTTGGCGAGGAAGGGGATGTTGGCGGTCGGCGGCGCCGCGCGCGAGGTGCGACTGCTTTTCTTGCGCGGGGGCGCGGGTGTGGCCTTGGCCTTGTCGAGGCCGAGTTCGCGGCGGCGCTTGTCCTGGTCGCGCTCGTAGTATTCGAAGACGCCGACGATGGTGAACGGCCGGTTGTTGAGGAGGATCGTTTCGCCGAGCGGGTTGTAGTTCGGGGTTTCCGGCCACAGACGGTCGACGATGACCTTGCCGATGACGCAGACGCGCTTGGCGTCCTCGAGGTCGAGGTCGCAGAGGTTGCGGCCGAGCGCGACATTGTGCTTGTTGATTTCGACGAAGGAAGGCCAGCAGCCATCCACTTCGCCGCGGATCGTCATGGGCCCGCGATGGATGGCGCAACCGGCCAGGATGGAAACCGGGGTCACGCTCGCGACGAGCGGCGCGGATCGCTCGATGCTCTCGGCGTCCTTCACCGTGCGGCCTGGGGAGGTATCGGCGAAGAGCTGCTGTTCCTCCGGCGGTTCCTGCGGGATGACGCCCACGCGCTCGATACCGCCGACCTGTTGCATGTATTCGCGCATGCCCTTGGCGATGCCGGCGGTGAGTGAAAACATCGAGAGCAGCGAGGCGACGCCGAGAATGACGCCAAGCATGGTGAGGATGCTGCGAAATTTGTGGGCCCAGATTTCCTTGAAGCCGACGAGCAAGCCGAGCCAGAGGTTCATGCGGGGAGGGGAAGGGGCGCGGCACCGCTCAGGACCGGGTCCATGGCCGCGGCGTCAACAATCTTGCCGTCGCGGATTTCGATGCGGCGCGGGGTCTGCGCGGCGATCTTGGCATCGTGGGTGACGAGGACGATCGTGCAACCTCCTGTGCTGAGCTCGCGGAAGAGCTGCAGGATATTGGCACCGGTCTTCGAGTCGAGGTTGCCCGTCGGTTCATCGGCGAAGACGATGCGGGGATTGTTGACCAGCGCGCGGGCGATGGCCACGCGCTGCATCTGGCCGCCGCTGAGCTGCAGCGGCGTATTCCTGGCCCGATTCTGGAGATCCACCCGCTCGATGGCGACCAGCGCACGCTCGCGCCGTTCGCGCGCGGAGACGCCGGCATAAATCATCGGCAACTCCACATTTTGCAGGACGGTCATCTTGGGCAGCAGATTGAAGCTCTGGAAAACGAACCCGATTTTCTGGTTGCGCATCTCGCTGAGCTTGTTGCCGCTGGCGCGGCTCACGTCGATGCCATCGATGAGCATCCGGCCCGAAGTCGGCGTATCGAGACAGCCAAGCAGGTGCATGAGGGTCGATTTGCCGCTGCCGCTGGGGCCGATGATGGCGGCGTATTCGCCCTGTTCGATGATGAGATTGATCCCGTCGAGCGCCAGGATTTCCTGCTCGCCGATCTTGTAGCGTTTGACGACGTCAGTGAGTTCGATCAGCGGCATGGGGAGGGATCCACGAAAGACAAAAGACGCTAAAGCGGTTTCCGGAAGGAAGACCACGAAAAGGACGAATTAGACGAAAGCGATTGGGCTGCTTTTCGTTGATTCCGTCTCTTTGGTGGTTGTTTCATCCCGCCTGTTCAACCAGTGGCCGGCTCACGAGCGCTTCTGCGCTTTGTCGGGTTCCACGAGCAGGATCTGCTCGCCTTCATCCACGCCCTGCAGGATCTGGGCAAATTCGATATTGGTGACGCCGACCTTCACCTGGCGCTTTTCCGTGGTCTCGCCCTTGCGGACATACACGATCTTGGTGTTGCCCTCGCCCTTGAAGACGGCGGAGATCGGCACGCTGAGGGCGTCGTCCGCCCGGGCGATGGGGACAGTCATATTGACGGTCATGCCGGGCCGGAGCCGGGCGCTCGGCTTTTCGATGAGCGCCTGGACGTCGAAGCCTTTGACGTTATTTGTGACGGTGGCGACGGGCGCGATGAAGGAGATGGACGCTTCCATTTCCAGGTCCTTGAGCGACTCGGCGCGGAGCTTGACCGCCTGGCTGAGCTCGAGGCGGGCGACGTCCACCTGGTTGATATGCGTCTGCACGAGCAGCTTGCGCAGATCGGCGATGGTCATGAGCGTCGTGCCGCTATTCACGCTGGCGGCGGCGATGATCACCTGGCCCTCGACGACGGGGACGGTGAGCACCGTGCCATCGCTGGGCGCCACGACCCGGGCGAAGTGCAACTGATCCTCCACTTGCTGGAGCTTGCGCTGCGCCTTGACCAGGTCGTTCTGGGCGATCTGAAATTCCGCCGTGGTATTGTCGAAGACCTCGAGGCTGACCAGCTTCTGCTCGAAAAGGTCGCGCGACCGCTCGTAGTTCTTTTTCGCCTTCTCCATGGCCAGCTTCGCCCCTTCGATCTCGGTGAGCGCGCTGTCCTTGTCCGTGAGCAAAACGCTGTCGTCGATCTCGGCCAAAACATCGCCTTTCTTCACCGTCTGGCCCGGCAGGACGTGCATCTTCTTCACCTTTCCGCCGACCTCGGCCTTGATGTCGAGTTGGGTGGCCGGCATCACGTCGCCGCTGACTTCGACACTGAAGTCGATGTCGCGCTTTTTCCGCCCGGGCCATGAATTTGTCGGGCGTGTCCTGGTCGCTTTGGCGCGAGAACAGTTTGCCTTTGCCGGCGTACAGACCACCGCCGGCGAGAGCGACCGCGGCGAGAATCAGAAGGATTTTTTTGCATGAAAAGGAGGAGAAGCGGGATGCACGGGGCGGCACGCTGTCTGGGGAGGCGTGCCTACGCAATCCTACGTCTACACTTGGAAAAGCCGAATTGGGGCGTTTTCTTAGCCGGAATGATGATGGCGTTGCGGAGGGGAAAAGGGGAGGAACATCCAACACCCAACATCCAATGAGTTCGCCTCGAAGCGCCATCCAGCGTCCGAACGGGACATTGGATGTTGGGCGTTGGACGTTGGGTGTTGGACGTTGGGTGTTGGATGTTCTGCCTTTCACCCCCTCGCGCCAATCCAGGCACGCAAAAAGCCAGGCGGGCGCGAGGCCAGCCTGGCTTTGTTGAAAAAGGTAGTCCCCTCGGACCGGTCCTTACTTCTTGTAACCGGTCGAAGCGGTCGTGGACGTCGTGGACGTCGCGGATTTGCTGGCGCAGGCGCCAAGGCTCAAGGCCATCGCGGCGAGCGCGATCATTGCAATGTATTTCATGATAAGTAGTTTCCCCTCCTTTCTTTGCCAGTGGGCATAGGGCGGCGATGTTCGTCGTTTGTTGGGACAAGACAACGTTTTTTTCGACGCGACTACACTTCGTAAGCGGAGCGCTCTATGGCTGTATCTCGACGGTGGTGCCTGACGCCACGCGTTCGTAAAGGTCGATCACGTCCGTGTTGTTCATGCGCACGCACCCGAAACTGGCCGGTGTTCCCAGTTGCGACTCGGCGTTCGTCCCGTGGATGTAGACGTAGCGTTCGTGGGTATTTTTATTGTCCGCATCCAGGCCATCCAGCCACAAAATACGCGTCTGGACATGATCGTGGTCGTCGCCTTCCGCGCCCACCCGGCCGGTGGGGACGCGGCTCACGAAAATCTCCCCCAGCGGCGCCCCATCCCCAATTTTTTCCGCGATGCGGAAGCGCCCCGTGGGCGTCTTGAAACTGCCCGGCTCCGTGCCGATGCCGAAGCGGGAAGTCGAGATCGCATAGCAGCGGACGATCTCGCCGGCATCGTCGAGCAGGTCGAGGGTCTGGGATGGGACGTGGACGCGGATTTGCATGAGTGAAGGCCGGCTGCTATGGCATGATCACGGGAATCGTCTGTCGGCCGTGCTTGCGATAGACCGGAATGCAACTCCGCGAGCCGGACCAGGCTGGCTTCGGCGAGAGACATGGGGAGGTCCCGGTATTTGTGGATCAGCTTCCAAAGGGCTTCGCGTTCTGCGATCAGCGAAAAATCGACTTCGAGGAGGCCGATCCGAGCAGATGAAAGAAGCGCTGTGGACCGTCTGCTTGTCTCGAGACGAGAAAGAAGGTCTCGGCCAGGACTGCCTCGCAAGTCAGGAAAGGAGCCGGAGTTCTTGAAACCGCGCGGTCACCCAGGAGTGGGTCGCTTCGGCGGCCGCAGGAAAGCGACGAGCGGACCGGTGTCCACCAGGATGCTGGCCTTGCTACTCACCGAATCCTTTCATGTGCTCGGGATTGGTGGCGAGGTCGGTCGGGCCGCCTTTGATCGAACCGCACAGGTGTTTCACCAAATCGTAGGCGCGCACCGGGCGGCGCCGAGGTGCCGTCTTGAGTCGCTCTTCCAAGGCCTCGCGGACCAGCGCCGACTTGGGACGGCGCTCCGCGCGCGCGAGCGTGTCGAGTTGCGCAGCGAGCTTTTCCGGGACCCTGCAACGTGATCGTCGTCATGATGGCATTACGTATTACCAGAAGCTGCAAATAGCAATACAAAATCACCTTGCATCCGGGGGATTCCACGGTCACGAGTTCAGAAGGAACGCCTCTTCCTCGTGCCTTGCTTCGTTCTCCACCCCTTCGAGCCGAGGGGCCAGAGCTGAAATCCGCGCGCGAGACTTCCTGGATTTCCCAAGTGCCCCAGATGCCTTTGCCCTCGCGGAAACCTTTGTAAAAGACGTCGTGCGCGCCGACGTAGGTTTTCGTCCAGTGGCATTCCCTGGCCGGCAGCATCGTAGCCGCCGGCGATGATGAATGCCCCGACGCTGTCGTTGCCATCGCCGGTCACGCGGCCCTTTTCAAAGTGAACCGCACATCCGTGCGCCATTTTCCGGACACGCGGGCATAGGTGAAAAAAGCCCGTCCACGGCCCCGAGGGAAAGTCGCTGTCGCTCATCGCCGTGACCATAGATGAAACGCGATGAACGGAAAAGTCCGCGAAAAACGCCCGGCTGGCAGGCCCTTTCGGAAGCCTCGCCGCGGGCGGTAGGCTTGACAGTTTGGTCTGGGTCTTGTGATACCATAGCCAGTTAAAAAACTGGACGATGCTGCCGGGGATGCGCGGGGTGCGTGCTTATGCCCGCTATCGGACCAAGTAGGAATGGGGCTATGTGGCCACGGCCCTGGGATCGCCGGGCCGGCGAAGGGCTCTGTGTGTTCTTCCTTACGGTCAGCCAGGAGGTCAGCACCCGTTTCCTGGAGCAAATCAGCCGGCCGACCCTGCCGCGGTCCATGTCATCCTCCAGACCGGGCCGGCTTTGGCTGGCTGCTCGCTCAAGTAAACGCTTTCTCCAGTTGAGGAATCGTCCTGTTTTCAACTAGGCGTGACATTATTACGGCGCCTCGCCGGATTCGGGGAACAGTGGCAAATCGCCGTCGTGCTGGTGCGTGGCCTGCGTGGCCTGCGTAAGCAATTCGCGGCCTTCTTTGGCTTTTTTTCCGCCCATATAGACGTAAACGCCGATCATCCACTGGCGTTCGCCCAGTTGGTCGGGCGGCGCATCGGCCGGAGAAAGGACTTCGCCATGGCGGCGATCGAGTCCGGCGCGAGATCCGTCCATTGCGCGGACAGCGTACCGAACGGCGGGTGGCCGTTTCGACCTGGGTATCATTGGCGTGGCGGATCGGGCCGGGCATTGGCGTGCCGGATTTTTTGAGCACCGGGGAGGCGTAACCCACGGTATTCACATCCTGGATCAGCGTCGCTTTGAAGCGCGCCAGCCAGGTGAATTTCTTGAGCAAAGCGTCGCGCTCCTGCTTCGCTTGGTCGCCGGTCACCTGCACCGCATTCATCACGAGATACGCGTCCGCCGGACGGAACTGCTGCCAAAGCGGGCCGGCCTTGCTCTTCGCTTCGGCGAGGGCCTTCGTATCGGCCGCTTCCCTCTCCGCGATGCGCCGTGCGTTCTCGTCTTCCTCCGCGGTGATCTTCTGCTGGAGATCCTGCGCACTTTGATCGAGCCGGGCCGCAAAGCCATTGGCCAGCTTGATCCGCGCTTGGGCGGCCTTCACCGTTTTCAGCGCCTGGCGGCGCGTGTCCAGCGTGTCCGCGCTTTCGCGGCGTCGATGGCGGGGTGGTAGACATTCACCTCGGCGACGTAGGGCGAGACAGCGATTTGTAATCGGCCACCCACGTGAAACGGAGTCGGGCGTGACCTGCGCGTACTGGCGGAAGATCGTCGACGCCTCATCGTATTCGCCGAGGGACCAATCTTTCAGCCCGTAGAGAAGCAGGGCGAGCGCCTCGTAATTCCGGCGGTCGAGGCTTTTGGCCTCGTCCGCCGTGATGCCTTCGTGCCGGCCGCGCGTGCGGCCACATCGAGGAAAAATGTCACCAGATCCGCCTCCGCGGGATCGGGCGAATACTTGCCTCGCTCTTCGATCTGCTCGAGCCGGCATTGGCTTGATCCGCGTGTCCCGCCAGGAAATCGACGAGGACGGCATGCAGTGTGATCCAATTCTTCTGTGGCTGCGGCGTGTCGGCCCTGGCTTCGAGCAGCGCGAAGGCCTCGGTCGCTTCGCCAGGTCGCCCTTGGCGAGAAATTGACGCGCCTGGTCGTAGGTCACCGCTGGCGTTTCCTTCTTTCCCGCTATTGCTTCCGCCTGTTCCTCGGCGGGGCGGAAGCGGCCCAGAAGATGACTGCGCATTTCGAAGGCACTCACGCCCACCGCGACCGTGATTGCGGCGGTGGCATAGGTGAGCCATCGATAGTCGGGCGGCTTCCCGATTTTGGCGCTTCCGCCGTTTCCCTCCTGTGGCAGAATGCCGACAACCCGGCCGCGCAAACTCCAGGTGCTCGATGAACTCGCATAGCTTTGCTGCGTTTCGCGGCTTCGTAACTGAGCACCTTGTTCAGCGCGTAAGCGTCGCACTCGAGATGTTCGGCGCCACGGCCGCCAGATTCACCGGCGCTTTCTTCGCATGGGCCAGGGCGCCCATCGAATTCGTTTCCACCTCATGTGGCGGCTTGCCCGCCAGGGCATGGTAAAGGGTCGCGCCCAGCGAATACATATCGCTGCGGAAAATCCTCCGGCTTGCCCTGCACCGTCTCCGGCGAGACGTAGTAGGGCGTGGCCCACACTTCGCCCGCCACGTGGCCCGCGTGTTCCTGGAGCACGGCGAGGCCGAAATCCACGATCTTCGGTGTATTCGCATCGGCGAAGAGATGTGCCCGGCTTGATGTCGCGATGGATCAGCCCTTTCTCCAGCGCCGCCTGCAGCCCTTGGGCGATCTGGATTCCCACCGAAAGCACCTGCACCTCCGCAGGCGTCCATCCACCGCCATCAAGCTCTCCAGCGAACCCGGTCCACCAATTCCATGGCGATGTAGAGCAGCCCATGGTCCTGCCGGTGCTGTAGACCTTGACCACGTGGGGGTGATTGATCGACGCCGTGATCGAGGCCTCTTTCTGGAACTGCGCGACGAACTGTGGGTTCCCTCCGTGCTCGCGCTGGAGGAGCTTGAGGGCGACAGGCCGGCTGAGATTCACGTCGAGCGCGCGATACACCGTGCCCATGCCGCCGGCGCCGAGTTCCTCCTGGATATCGAAGTGATCGAACTTCCGCCGCACGCGCATGGCGGCGCCGCAAGTGGGGCAGTGCATGAGCGCAAAGGGTTCCTCGCCAGAGACATCGAGCAACGCTCCGCACTTGGAGCATTCCTGAATGAGCGAGTTCTTGGGGCGGCCATGAAGACGGCGGCGACGCTATCACCCACACTTCTGCTCGGCAAGCGGTGTGGGTTGGCGAGGTGGGGAATCGAAAGAAAAGAGCGGGGTGTGACCTGAAAGCGCGCCAAGCCCGGGCGTTTCGATGCAGTTGCGTTTCGGGGCGGGGCCGTGTGTTGTTCGAATTTCGAATTCCTCCCATGCCCGCCGTCACGGTCCAGCAAGCCTTTGCACTCGCGCTCCAGCATCATCAGGCTGGGCGGCCTGGCGGAAGCGGAGGCGCTCTACCGGCAGGTGCTCGCGGCGCAGGGCGATCATGTCGAGGCGTGGCAGCTGTTGGGCGTGCTCGCGCATCAGTCCGGCCACCATTCGGCCGCGGTGGAATTGCTGGGCCGGGCGCTCGCTCTTCATCCGCAACATCCCATCGCGCTGGCCAATCTCGGCGAAGCGTATCGCGCACTGGGCCGGACGGAGGGAGGCCATCGCCAGTTATCGGCGCGCCCTGCAAATCCAGCCGGATAGTGCGCTGACTTATTACAACCTCGGCAACGCGCTGATTGATCGCGGTCAACTGGACGAGGCCGTCTCAGTGTTCGCCGCGCCATCGAACTCCAGCCCGATTACCTCGACGCGCTATAACAATCTCGGCGTTGTTCTCGGAAGGCAGGGGCATTTCGAGGAAGCAATGACCGCGTATCGTGGGAAGGCAGGGGCATTTCGAGGAAGCAATGACCGCGTATCGTGGGGTGCTGCGGATTCGACCCGACTATGCGGACGCGCATAACAATCTCGGCATTGTCTTCGCAGGTCTCCAGCGGTGGGATGAGGCGGTGGCGTCGTATCGGCGGGCGATTCAGCTTCAGCCCGATTCTCCGGAGAGTTACCAGAATCTGGGCAATGCGCTCAAGGAACTGGGTTGCTTCGCAGAAGCCATAGCCGCCTGCCACCAGGCTTTGAGGCTCCGGACCGATTATGCGGATGCGCGTTGCGGTCTGGGGATTGCTCTCGCGGGGCAGAGGCGCCTGGCGGAGGCAGCGTGCAATATCAGCATGCGCTTCGCTTGCAGCCCGACCATGTGGACGCGCGCAACAACCTGGGAATGGCGTTCGTCGAGCAGGGCGGCTGGATGAAGCCATCGCGATATATCGGCAGATATTGCACTCCCACCCGAGTGCGCCGAGGCTCATAATAACTTCGCGAATGCCTTGAAGAATCAGGGACGAGTGGCGGAAGCCGTGGCTGCCTACCGACAGGCTATTGAACAAAACCCCGTCGACCCGCGGGCCTGCAGCAATCTCATCTACACACTGCAATTCGTTTCCGATGATGACGCTGGGAAAGCGAAGCTGCGGAGCAGCTTCGCTGGAATCGACAGTTCGGCTGCCGGTAAAAGGATCCATCCGGCCCCATGGCAATGATCGCCGCCCGATCGTCCGCTGCGGGTGGCTATGTGTCCGCCGATTTCCGCGACCATGTCATCGGTCGAAATCTCCGGCCGCTGTTTCGAAATCATGATCGGCAGAATTTCCAGATCATCTGCTATGCGGGCGTCGTGCGACCGGACCAATTGACCAACGAGTTTCACGAACGTGCGGATCTTTGGCGGAACACGGCGGGGGCAGGGGATGAAGCGTTGGCCGAGATGATTCGAGAGGACGGCGTGGATATTCTCGTGGACCTCACGCAGCATTTGGACGGCAATCGGCTGACGGTGTTTGCGCATCGACCCGCGCCGGTGCAGGTGAGTTTTGCCGGTTACCCGGCGAGCGCCGGCGTCGACGCGATCGGATACCGCATCAGCGACCGTTACCTCGAAGCAGGTTGCACCTCGGAGCCCAGGGAGCAGGCCGCGAGGAGGTCTACAGTATCGACTCGTTCTGGTGTTATGATCCCTGCGGGATGGACGTGCCGGTGAACGAACTGCCTGCAAGGGAGAATGGCGGATCACCTTTGGGAGCCTGAATAACTTCTGCAAGGTGAACGAGCCGCTATTGAAGCTCTGGGCCAAGGTTCTTGGCCGGGTGCCGGACTCACGGTTGATTATTTTGAGTCACGCGGGGAGCCACCGGCGGAGGACGGTGGAAATATTCGAAGGCGAGGAGATCGACTCGCGACGCATCGGGTTTGTGGAACCATGCGCCCGTCGCGACTATCTGGATTTCTATCACCGGCTGGATATTGTGCTCGACCCGTTCCCCTACCATGGCCACACGACCAGCCTCGATGCATTGTGGATGGGCGTGCCGTAGTCAGCCTGGCCGGCTCGCGATCCGTTGCGCGCGCGGGGCTGAGCCAGCTCACCAACCTGGGCCTGCCGGAGTGGGCGACGTTTTCCGAAGACGAGTATGTGCGGATGGCGACGGAACTCGCCAGTGACCTCCTCCGGCTGGCGGAATTGCGAGCCACATTGCGCCGGCGCATGGAAGGGTCGGTACTGATGGACGCACCACGCTTCGCGCGCGACATCGAAGCCGCGTATCGGCGCATGTGGCAACGGTGGTGCGGGAAATGAGTAATGACCGCCCTTAAAACGCGATGCGAAAGGCCGCCGGTGACGCTGTTGGACTGGTAATTGGTCCGGCCGAGTTCGCCGTCATAGTAAAAGTAAGTCGAGCAGCGTTCGTTGAACTGGATCGCGAAGCCGGCGCCCAGCAGCAGGCTGTCGCGACCGAGCTTCGGTCCGTTGACGAGGAAGGAGTTGCCGGCGCCGTTGGCGAAACTGGAGTCGAGGGCATAGGCCGCGTCGCCGTACTCGTGCTGCAGGCGGCGCGAATCTCGGGCTTGATGAGGAGGCCGCCGATCTTCCAGTCGTAGCTGGCCTTGAAGCCCAGCGCGGTGCGCAACGATTCGCCTTTGCCGCCGTGGATGTCCAGCGGTGCCAGGGAGCCGTGCTCGGTGAAGGCGTTGGTGCCGAGGTAAGTGTAGTTGAAGGAGGCCGTGGGGCCGAAGGTGAGGTTGCCTTTCTTGAAGTCGTAGCCAGTGCCGAAGAGGGCGTTGAGCTCGCCGCCGTCGGTGTCGCCGCGGGCTTCGCCTTGCAGCGCGCTGCGGCGGGTGTCCGTAGCTGTTGTAGCCGCCAGTGATCGCCGCATCGGCATACCAGCCGTCCGGCGAAAGTCGTGGCGTAAATGCCGATCTTGCCGCCGTTGACATACACCCGGCCACGGTCGACGAGGTCCGCGCTGGTGCCGGTGTAACCCGCCATCAAGCCGATGGCGAAATTCGAAGTCACTTTGTAATCGATGCCGAGGGTGAAGCCCCCGCTGGTGAGATCGTAGCCGCGGGCGTTGTCCGTATCGCCCACATTCACCCACTCGCCAGTGCCGGAGAGGAAGGCTCCCCAGCGATTTTCCGCCGGTGCCACCGCCTTGGTTTCTTTCACCTCTTTTCCGTCATCGCGGATTTCATCGCCGTCGGTCCCGCGACGCCGGTGCGGAACGAGCCGCTGTAATTCGGGCCGTCGCCATTGAGGGCGAGGTTGGCGGCGTTGAAGCCACTCGCGCCGCTGCGGATGTCATCGTTCCGGCGTTGGATGTTCTGCGACTGCACCGTGGCCAGTGAGGTTCCGATGGTAAAGATGCTGGTCAATTCTTCCGGTGCGATCTTGTCGAAGTCGCCGGGCAGCTTGGTCAGTGGGCGATTATCGAGATAGTCGATGAGCGAATCGGCCCGCTTGTCAAAAGCCAGGCTGTCCAGGGCGGCGGCGACGGCTTTCTGGTTGGGAGTAAGCCATCGAGTTGGAGGAAGGATCCCTGAACCGCTTCGAGGGCAACGCTGTTGGCGTGATAGATCACGGTGGTTCCAGAATGGTGTCGCTGGTGAAATCGCTCACTGTCTGGGCGAATTCTCCGCGCACCCCCTCGGCTGCGGTGAGGAAGGTCACCGGCTGGTTCCGCTTGAGTTTGAAATGGTTGAGCCGCACGAGTTGCAGTGTGCGCCGAGATCGGCCGCGCGCCCACGGTGAGCAGGTCGTGTTCGCTGATGCCGCGCCCGCCGATCTCGATCTTCAACAGCCCGTGGGAGTTTGCGTGTAGTTGCCGCTCACGTGCAGCGTCCCGGGTGAGTGGCCGGGACTGACCGTCGCGGCGTTCAAGAGATTGCCGAGGATGCTGCCGTGCCCGCCGAGGAGGCCCTGAGCACCTGCAAATTGCCAAACAGCGAACCATCAAGGAACAACGAACCGGTGCCCAGCTTGGTTACGCCGCCGGGGGCGAAGATCGTGGCATCGATGGTCGCGTCGATGCCCGCATCGGCAATGATGGCCACCGGCCCCACGCCAGTCAGCGAGAAAACGCCGCCATGAATGACGTGGCCGTTTGTGGTAAATTCCAGGCTATTGAACGTGACGTTGGAACCGAGCGTGATGAGACCCGGCGCCCCGCCGAAGATGCCGACGGCGCCGCCCCAAGTGCCAAACAGATTCCCCGTGCTATCGGTCCAGTTGGTCATGGAGTTATCCCACGTGCCGGGTCCGCCATTGACCCGACCGTTCGGCACGAGCGTGGAGCCATTCCAATAAGCAATGGGCAGCGGACCGCCGCCAGCGACGTCGAGGTTCACCTGCCCAAGGATGCTCGTGTCCACGGTGTAAAGGAAGCCGAGAGGCGCGGCGCCGATGTTGAGCGTGGAGCCGAGCAGGCTGCCGGTGTAGTCGATGAGGCGATAAGTGCCGATGCTGAAACCGGGCCGGCCGGTGATGTTGAGCGTGCCGCCGTCGAGGGTGAGATTGCCAGTGACCTCGGTAAGATCATTGACGCCGCCGCCGATCACGCCCGGCGTAGCGAGTTCGTAGTCCAGGTTCGAGCCCGCATTGACCACGAGCGCGCCGGTATGGATCGTGCCCGGGCTGTTGCCGGGGGCGAGCGTGCCGCCGGAGTTGAGCGTCACGGGCCCGGTGATCGTGCCGGCGCCGCCGAGCGTGCCGTCGCTGTTCACCGTTACGGCCGTGTTCCCCAAGCGAGCCATTCACTCGCAGGGTACCGGCATTGACCATGGTTGCGCCGGTGTAAGTACTGGTCCCGGTCAGGTTGAAGTTTCCATGGCCGATCTGGTCAGCCCCGATCGCACCCAGTCGTCCGTGATCGCTCCGCTAAAAGTCGTGCTGCTGTCATCATGACCGGTGTGAGGGTCGCGCCAGCGGCACCGGAGTTAGTCACGGTTCCGCCGCCGGTGCCATCGGCCAGCGAGCCGATGGTGTTGCTATTGCCGCGCAGGTCGAGCGTCGCCCCGCTGCTGAGCAGGTAGGCGGAGTTTAGCGAAAACGCCCCGGTAGAGCCGGCCTGCAGGGTGCCGTGGCCGATAGTCGTCGCTCCCGAATAGGTGTCGGTCCCAGTGAGCGTGGTGGTTCCGCTGCCCAGGTGATTGACGGCCACCGTACCGGCAATGCCCGGCGCGAAGGCATAGGCGGCATCCGTATGATCGAAATTGAGGGTGGGCGTACCTGCCTGGCCGAGAATCCCCGCTGCGGTCACGGTACCCGCGCCAGTGCCGTTGCCGATGTTGAGGGCGGCACTGCCTTCCATCAGGATGCCGGAAGGTCCGGTGACGTTCACCGCGCGCCGTTCTGCACGCTCAGCGTGGCAGGGCCGGCTACCGTCGCGTCGATGACGAGACCGTTTGAACTGCCGCCGGTCAGGTTGAGGGTGCTGCCGGCGCCATCCACTGTTACCTGGGCCGATCCGATCCCGATGCCCATCGAATCGCTGGTGAAGGCGGCCCCGTTGAGAACTTTCACCACAGCTCCTCCCAAACCGATTTGCACCGTGCCCGGCAAGGTCAGCGACGAGCCCGAATCGGAGACCGTGACGTTCGCCGAACCGACCCCGCCAATTTGGTGGAGCGAGGAAGAGTTGGCGGTCACCGTGCCGCCGTGCGTGATGTTCACCATCGCCGTGCCCGTGCTCGTGCCGGCGTCGAATTGGTCCCCCGCGTTCCAACTCGAACCGGCGCCATCGACCATCACCGTGCCGTGCCCGCCGATGTTGCCCCCGCCTCCGCTGGTCACCTGTCCGCCGTTGGTGATCGAGAGGCTGCCCGTGGCTTGGTTCCGCCCGACAACGAGTACCGAAGTCGCCATCGTCCATTTCGAGCCTGCGCCATCGACCACGGCGCTGCCCGACGCTCCGGAATCGTTTCCAATGATGCTGTTGCCCGCACCGCCTTGCACCGTGCCGCATTTTTGATGTTGAGCGTGCCCGTGCCCGAATCCCCGATGGTCATATTCCAATAGTTCAGGTTCACAAACGCGCCGCCGGGGTTGCCCGTGCCGTCGACGTTGATCGTGCCGCTGGAGCCCGTGCCGGCCCCGATGGTCACCGTGTGCAAGGCGCGACGGCGTCGTTCACGGTACCGCCATTCTGGATGTTCAAGGTGCCCGTACCCGAGCCGCCGACCGTGAGATCTGGGTGAGCAGCCACGCCGAATTTGCGCCGTCCACGGTGACCGTGGCCGACGTTCCGGAGCCACTCGCAATCCGGAGCCACTCGCAATGGAGCCATTGGCATTGCTCATGGAACCGCCCGAGGTGATCATCAGCGTGCCGGAGTTGACGGCGACGTTGCCGCCCAGCGTGCTCGTGCCCGTCAGCACCAGCGTACCGGCGCCGGATTTGGTGATGCCGCCCGCGCCGGTCAATGGCGCGTTGATCGTCGCCGTCACGCCTGGATCGGTGACGATCGTCACATTGCCGGTCGCCTGCAAAGAGAAGAGGTTGCCCGCATCGCGGTTGACCACATAGCCCGTAGTCCGGAAGTCGAGTTCCGTGAAGGTCGTATTGGCGGCCGAGCGTCACTGTTCCTGCCGTGCCGGCAAAGATGCCCAGCGTGTTTCCCCCACTTTCCGCTGATGTCGCCGGCGGCATCGGTCCAGTTTGCGGTAACGTTATCCCACGTGCCGTCGCCGCCATTGATCACGCCGTTGGGCACCGTGTGCGTCCCGTTCCAATAGGTAAAGGTCGCGCCGATCGGGCTCACGTCGAGATTCACCTGGGTTGGCCGTGCTCAGGTCGATGGTGTAGGTGAAGCCCGACGGCAGCGTACCGAAGTCGAGGGTATTGTCGGTGAGCGTGCCGGTGTAATTGAAGAGGCGATAGACGCCCACGCCGAAACCGGCGCCGTTGGCGATATTCAATGTGCCGTCCAGGATGAGGTTGCCGTTGACGATAGTGAGATCGTTGGTCGCACCGCCCACCTCATTCGGCGTGCCAGCTCGTAGTTCTCAATCGAGCCGCTGTTCAACGTCAGCGTCCCCACGGTGATCGTGCCGGGGCTATTTCCGGGGGCGAGGATGCCGCCGTTGGCGATGTTCACCGCGCCCGCAATCGTCCCCGAGCCGCCGAGGGTGGCGCCGGTATTGATCGTCACCGCCGTATTCCCCAGCGTGCCATTCACGCGAAAGATGCCCCCGTTGACGGTCGTCGCGCCGGTATAGGTGTGCGTGCCGGTGATGATGAGCGTGCCCGTGCCGTCCTTGGTCAAAGCGCCCGTACCGGAGGTCGGCGTCGCGTAGGTAACGGTGTCGGTGTGATTGAAATGAATGAGGCCGCTATTGGCCACCGAGGCCGCGCTGAAGCTGCCCGCGGTTCCGCCGGTGCCGATGTTCAGCGTGCTGGTGGCGTTGATGCTCACCGCCCCCGTGATGTTGACGTTGCCGGCGCTGGCCACGGTGAGCGTTCCGATGCCACCGGTGCCGCCCTTGCCCACGTAAAGATTGCCCGTGTTGGTCCAGCTCGAATTCGCACCGGTGACGACGATGCTTCCGGTGGAATTGTTGGTACTGGCGATGCCGCTGGAGGTGCCGGCGGTTGCGCCAGATACGCTGGTCACGGTGCCTCCTTGGGAAATCGTCAGGGTACCGGAGGTAAAGAAGTAATCTGCCACTCGCAGATAGGCGGCGGCCGCCAGCGAGGATCCAGCACCGGTGACATTGACGATGCCGTTGGCGCCGGTGTTGTCCGTATTCTGGTCGTAGCCGAGATAAAATTGGTTGCTGGTGACGTGAGCGCCATTCTGGATGTTCAGGGTGGCGCCACCATGACCGCCCACCCTCCGGATTGCCGGTCAGGTTCCATTGTGTGCCCGCCCCGTCGACGGTCACGGTGGTATTGGCTCCCTCGCTTTGCCCCAAAACGGCGGTGGCTCCTGCGACCACGGCCTTGTTTTGAATCGTGATCGTGCCGGTGCCATCGGTAAACAACGTGGTTCCCGTGGTCTGGGTGCCGTTGCCATCGATCAAGATGGTGCCGTTCGTGAAACCCGTGCCCGCCGAAAGGCTGCCTCCACCGACCGAAGCCCCCGGCGAGAATCTTCAACGAGCCATTGTTTTCGACGAAGACAAAGGCGTTGACCGAGCCGGTGGCGATCGTCCATTGCGTTCCGCGTCGGTTACGGTCATCGTTCCGCTGCCCCCCGTCCCGCCGATGACGGCATCCCCAAACAAGAAAGCGCCGCTGGAAATGGTCACGGTGCCCTGGCCGCCGATCGTCCCGACATTGAGATCATGGGCATTAAAATTGGTGCCCACCCCGGAGACCGTGGCCGTCCCGACGGCGCCGGCATCTTCGCCGATATAGGCGTGCGCGGTGTTGACTGTGCCTCCGGAATTGATGGTCAGCGAACCCGTTCCGTCTTGTCCGATGCGCAGGATGGTCGAGGTGGTCCCGACGTCGAAAGTGGCGCCGTTACTGACCGTGAGACTCGCCGTGCCGGCGCCCGTGGTGTCCCACATTGAAAAAGCCGTTTGTGGCGTAGGTGAAAGTGGCATGATCGTCGACCGTGAAGCTGGCGGTGCCCGCGCCGCCAAATTGGGGTGGTGAGCGTTCCGACCAGCGGGGTCGCCGTCCAGTTTGAGCCGGGGCCCAGCGATATTGATCGTGAGACTGGTGCCAGCGGTGGGTCGTGAGGATGGTGGAACCCGTGGTCAGCGTGCCCCCGTTCGTCACATCCAGCCTGTTGGCGCCGACGGAGCCCAGGAAAAGCGATTTATTAGGACTGGCTCCGGAATCGTTAGGCAGGGAAATCTGGGGACCCCCGCGCCGTCCACCTTGATCGTGGTGTCCGTGTAGGCACTCAGATTGGTGCTGAGAGCTTGCCGCCATTCAAAACGTTGATCGCAGCGCTGCCACTGGGCAGCCCCGATTGCCCGGTGAGGAATCCGTTGAACCCGGTGATGGTCCAGGCAGAGCCGGCGCCGTCTACCGTGACTGTCGCCTGGCTGCCGGCGTCCCGCGCGATGTTGGCCATGGCGCTCTGGACCGTACCGCCCGATGTGATTTTGACTGTGCCGCCGTTGACCGTCAGGTCGCCGCCGAGGCTGCTCGCGCCAGTGAGAACCACTGTTCCCGGGCCGCCGAAGATCAGGCTGCCGGAGCCGGTGAAGGGTGCGTTGATGGTGGCGGTAACATTCGTGTCCGTGGAGATCGTGGCCGTGCCGTCTGGCCGGAGCGAGAACGCGTGGCCGGCATCTTGATTGATCACATAGCCATCCACGCTGAACTGCAGACTTGGAAGTGGATGTTATCGCCCAAGGTCACCGTGCCCGCGGTGCCGGTGAAATGCGCGACGCCGCCGCTGATCCAGGCACCGCTGGTGGCTCCGGTCGAGTCGGTCCAATTCGTGGTCGCGTTATCCCACGTTCCCGTACCTCCGTTGACCGTGCCATTTGGCACCGTATGTGACCCGTTCCAATAGTTGAACGTCGAGACAATAGCCGAGACATCGAGGTTCACTGGTTGAGCGTGCCCAGGTCGATGGTGTAAGTGAAGCCGGAGGGCAGCGTGCCGAGGCCGAGGGTATTGTTCGTCAGCGTGCCGGTGTAACTGAAGAGGCGATAAACCCCGGCGCAAAGCCGGCGCCCCCGGTGACATTCAGCGTACCGTCGAGCGTGAGATTGCCATTCACGATAGTGAGATCGTTCACCCCGCCGCCCACGACGTTGGGGGTGCTCAACTCATAGTTCTCCACCGAACTGCTGTTCAGCGTCAGGCTTCCGACGGTGAGCGTGCCGGGGCTGTCGCCCGGGGCCAGGGATGCCGCCGTTCTGGATCGTCACTCCGCCGCGATGGTCCCCGTGCCCGCCCAGCTTCGCGCCGCTGGCGATGGTGACGGCGGTATTGCCCAGCGTGCCGTCGACTTGGAAAAGGCCGGCATTGACCGTCGTCGCGCCGGTGTAGGTGTGTGCGCGGTCATGATGAGAGTGCCGGCGCCGTCCTTCGTCAAAGCGCCCGCGCCGGAGGTCGGCGTCGAGTAGGTAACGGTGTCGGTGTAGTTGAAAATGAATGAGGCCAGTATTCGCGACCGAGGCCGCGCTAAAGATGCCTGCGAGGCCGCCATTGCCGATGTTCAACGTACTGGTGGCGTTGATGCTCACCGCGCCGGTGATATTGACCGTGCCCGGAATTGGCCACGGTGAGAGTGCCGATGCCGTCGGTGCCGTCTTTTCCGATGTAGACGCTGCCCCGTGTTGGTCCAATTCGAGTTCGCGCCGGTCACGAGGATGGACCCCGTTGGAAGTATCGGTGCTGCCGACGCCGCTGAAGTTGGCGGCGCTTGCTCCGGAAACGCTGCTCACGGTGCCGCCTTGGGAAATGGTGAGCGTGCCGGCAGTGGAAGTCCAGTCCGCCACCCGCAGGTAACCGGTCGCAGTCAGCGAAGAACCCGTGCCCATGACGTTGCCGAGACCGTTACCGCCGGTTTCGTAGCCGAAGTAAATATTCGTGTCGGTGAACTTGGCGCCATTCTGGATATTCAGTGTAGCTTTTCCTGAGACACCCACTTCCGTTTCAGCGGTCGTCAGCCATTGGGTCGTGGCGCCATCCACCGTGGCCACAGTGCCCGCACCGCTCCCCCCCGCCAGCACGGTGAAGTCACCGTGCACCACCGCCCCATCCAGGATCTTC
This sequence comes from Chthoniobacter sp., assembly GCA_037200205.1. Lineage (GTDB taxonomy): Bacteria > Verrucomicrobiota > Verrucomicrobiia > Chthoniobacterales > Chthoniobacteraceae > Chthoniobacter. The sequence goes on along the minus strand of JBBCHV010000028.1, from coordinate 52,284 downwards.
AGCACCGAGGTGCCCGATGAACTAATGTTAAAGGAGCTCTGGATCTGGGTTCCGGCGCCCTGAATGGTGATGGTTCCGTTTCCGCCAACGGAGAGGTTTGCCGCGCTCAGGAAGGCTCCGGACTGCACGGTCAGGCTGCTGTTGGGAAAAACCGAGATCTGATCCGGGCCACCACCGGGGTTGGGCTGCGCCACCCAACTGGTGCCCGCTCCGCTCAAGGTCACCGAACCCGATTCGCCCGCCCGACGGAGGGCCCGATCCAGCCAGTCCCTGTCAACTTGGCGCCGCCGGAGACATCCACCGTCCCAGTGCCCCCCTGCGAACCCACCCGCAAGTCACTCGCGTTCCACGTGCTGCCCATGCCGGACAGGCTCACCGTTCCCACTGACCCCGCGTCTTTCTCCGATGTAACTGTGGGCCGTGTTCACAATTCCGCCGCTGTCGATGGTCAGCGAGCCGGTGCCATTTTCCCCCAATGACCAACACCGCCGCAGTCGTGCCTACACTGACGCTGCCGCCGCTGCTGACCGTGAGGCTGGCCGTCCCCCGTGCCGGTGGCGTCTACAACTGAAACTGTAAGTGCCAAAGTCAGAGTTCTGGGCAAACGAAAAAACCGCATGATCCGACACCGTAAAGGTGGCTGTGCCCGCCCCACCAAACTGCGTGGTGAGGGAGCCGGCAAACTGGCTTTGCGTCCAGCTCGAGCCGGCGGCCGGCCAGATTGATGGCCAGCTGGAGGTGGCGGTGGTATTGAGGATCGCGGAACCCGTGGCCAGCGTGCCGCCGCCGGTCACATCCAGCTTGTTGACACCGGCCGAGCCCCAGATAGAGCGACTTGTTCGCCGGGAAATCATCGGGCAGCAGGAGTTGGGAGCCGGCTCCGTCCACCTTGATTGTAGTGTCGGTGAAGGCATTCAGATTCCCGGCAGAGAACTTGCCACCATTGAGGATGTTGAGCGTGCCGCTGCCGCCGGGACCGGACGATTGCCCGATGATAAGGGTATTGGTCGAAACCAGGGACCAGGAGGAGCCCGCGCCGGTAATGGTCGCGGTGCCGATGCCGCCGGGATTCTTTCCAATGACACCCAGATCACTGGAGAGAGTGGCTCCCCGCCTCGACGTTCAGATTTCCCACGGCGCTGCCCGCCGATGGTGGCAGTGCCCGTGGCCGAGCCAGTCGAGACATTGAAGGTGGTGCCGGAGCCGGTGAGCGTTACGGTCCCGGTACCAGCATCCCCGATGAGTAACGAAGTGGCCTTTCCCATGGCGCCTGCGGAAAACCGTCAATGTTCCCGTGCCTGCGGAGCCCACGTCCACGACGCCACCGTCATACTTCGCCTTCGCGCCTGTGACCGTGATCTGGCCGGTGCTGCCCACGGTGTAACCGCCAATGTTCGTCCCTGTGGAGGTCAAGGTGGTGGTCACACCGGTGCTGTCGTCCACCAGGACGGTTCCGGTTCCGGCGCCATTGCCCACATTCAGGACGGAAGTGATGGCGGCGGCTCCATCCAACACCTTCAGCGTGCCCTCGCCGCTGCGGCCCACCTCGATTTCATACATGGCATCGAGCACTGAACTCGCGGCCAACCCACGGCACTGCCGGTCACGGTAACGGTGCCCATGGAGCCGGCGAGATCCCCGATATAAAGAACCGGTGGAGAGACCGTTCCCCCCACCGGAAATGGTGGCCGTGCCCAGACCCCGCCTCGCCCACCACCATGTAGAAGCCCGTGCTGCCGTTGATGGTCAGAGTCCCAGAGCCGGACACGCTCAGGCTGCCGCTCTCGCCAACGCCGTTGCCAAGATAAAGCGTATTCGCCGCCGCGCCCGCCGCCGTGATCTGAGCGGTGCCGCCATTATTGATCTGCGCCTTGATATTGGTATCCGCACGCCGTTCGGCGTCCAATTTCCGGGGGTAAACCAATCGCTGGTTCCCCGCATTCCAAACCGATTGCGCGTGGACGAGCGGAGGGGCCGAGAGCAGCAGCAGGCAACTGCCCATGAGAATGACGCGGCGTTTCATCGATGATAAGCTTGGTTAAATATGGCTTCCTGCGGTAGTTAGTTCGCCCGTTGTGCGAATCTGCGTATCTTGCCGTAAACCGCCTTGTTCGCCTATATGCCGATCGGCATATAGCTTCCTGAAGAAGTAGCCCTAACAATTGCCCGGTGAAGAATCGCCTGTCAGATGACGAATATCGCCAAGTTCTCGATTGTATCGAAGGCATTCATCGCTGCCGCAATCTGGAGACATTCCCGCGGCATGTCCTGACGGAACTCCGCAAGATTATTAGCTGCAATCTAGCGGGTTACAACGAGGTCGATCTTCCGGGCAACCGCATCGTCGTGGTCTTCGAGCCGCCGCGGCCGGAAATCAGTCCCTCGACACTCGAGCCTTTTGCCAAGCTCATGCAGGAGCATCCGGTCATCACCTATTTCGATAAGACAGGGGACGGACAAACGCTGAAAATCTCCGACTTTCTCAGCGAGCGGGAATTCCATCGGCGCGCTATCTATCGCGATTTTTACCGGCATATCGGCGCGGAGGACCAGATTTCCTTTGGCGTGCACGTCTCGCCCGGTTTCATGATCGGCATTGCCTTCAATCGTGAGGACCGTGGGTTTACCGAGAAGGACCGGCTCCGCCTCAATCTCGTGCGTCCGCATATCGTCCAGGCTTATCTGTACGCGGCGGAACTTTCCGGGCATGAGGAGCGCCGGGTGGACCTCCATAACATCTTGCGCGAGAGTGGGCTGGGGGTGATTGCCACGGACCGCGCGGGCCGGGTCGTTCACTCCACGCCCGGTGCCTTCGAATGCCTCGCGCACTATCTCCCGGTGCCGAAGAACGAGGCGCCAGTCCTGCCGCGGCGGATTACCGAATGGCTGCTCGAGGGCAGCGCCGGTGGTGTCGCGGCGCCTTTGGTCCTCATGCGCGACCTGGCGAAACTAATCATCCGCCGGGTGCAAAGTGACGATCGCTGGTTGCTGATGGTGAGTGAAGAAAGCGGGGAAGCCATGGGGCGGCGCCTCGACCGATTTGCCCTCACTCCGCGCGAACGCGAGGTGCTCCGCTGGGTGGCCGAAGGCAAATCGAATTCCGAGATTTCGCTCATCCTGGGATTGACCACGGGCACCGTGAAGCTCCATGTCGAACGGATTCTGGCCAAGCTCGGGGTCGAGAACCGCACCGCCGCGGCGTTAATCGTCCACGGGGTCACTTCCTGAAGCGCTGCGCTTCGGGGTGAGCTTGCCAGACGGGATGACGTTCGGCATATAGCGGCGCGAACGGACTGTCCTTCACGATCATCGGTGAAAAATCTCCTGTCAGATACGGATTACGAAGAGGTGCTCGATTGCATCCAGGCCATCTATCGCTGCCGGAAGCTGGAGACGTTTCCGCGCGATATCCTGACGACGTTGGGCAAACTCGTCGATTGCTGCCTCGCGGGCTACAACGAAGTCGACTTGCCGCGGAACCGGTTCGTGGTCGTCTTCGATCCGCCGCAGCCGGATATCGAAGCCCATCTTTACGAGAAGTTCGCCGGCCTAATGCACGAGCACCCGGTCATCACTTACTTCGACAAGACGGGGGACGGTCAGGCGCTAAAAATCTCGGATTTTTTGAGCGTGTCGGAGTATCATGAGCGGGCGATCTATCGCGACTGCTACCGCCACCTCGCGGTGGAGGATCAGCTTTCGCTGGGCATGCAGATGTCGACTGGATTCATGATCGGCATCGTCTTCAATCGCCAGGAACGCAGTTTCACCGAGCAGGACCGGCTGCGGCTCAATCTGGTGCGGCCGCATATCGTGCAGGCCTATCTGCATGCGGAGGAACTCGCCGGGCATGAGAAGCGCCAGGTCGACCTTCACGCGGTCTTGCGCGAAAATGGGGTCGGAGTGATCGCGACCAATCGCGCCGGCGAGGTTCTTCATTCCACGCCCGGCGCATTTGAATGCCTCGCCGGCTATCTGCCGATTCCCAAGGGCGATACGCCGGGCCTGCCGCGGCGTGTGGCCGAGTGGCTTCGCCAGGGAGACGTCGACGGCCCAGTGGCGCCGCTGGTCGTCGCGCGCGAGCCCGACCGGCTCATCGTCCGGCGGGTGTTGAGCGAGGACCGCTGTCTGCTCTTGCTCAGCGAGGAAAGCGGACTCGCATTCCATCAGCGGCTCGATCGTTTTGCCCTCACGCCCCGGGAGCGCGAGGTGCTGCGCTGGGTGGCGGAAGGCAAGACGAATTCGGAAATCGCGGTGATTCTGGGTCTGACGACCGGCACGGTGAAACTCCACGTCGAGCGCATTCTCGTGAAACTCGGCGTGGAAAACCGGACCGCCGCGGCGCTAGTCGTCCACGGAACCGCTTAGAACGCGACGCGGAAACCGCCGGTCACGCTGGTCGACTGGTAGTTCTTCCGGCCGAGTTCGCCATCGTAGTAGAAGTAAGTCGACATCCGTTCGTTGAACTGGATGGCAAAGCCGGCGCCTAACAGGGCGCTGTCCCGGCCGAGTTGCGGGCCGTTGACAAGGAAGGAGTTACCCGCGCCGTTGGCGAAACTGGAGTCGAGGGCATAGGCCGCATCGCCGTACTCATGCTGCCAGGCGGCGCGAATCTCCGGCTTGATCAGGATGCTACCGACTTTCCAGTCATAGCTGGCCTTGAAGCCCAGCGCGGTCCGCAGGGATTCACCTTTGCCGCCGTGGATGTTCAGCGGAGCCAGCGAACCGTGTTCGGTGAAGGCGTTGGTGCCGAGGTAGGTGTAGTTGAAGCTGGCGGTGGGGCCGAAGGTGAGGTTGCCTTTCTTGAAGTCGTAGCCGGTGCCGAAGAGGGCATTGAGCTCGCCACCGTCGGTGTCGCCCCGGGCTTCGCCCTGCAGGGCGCTGCGGCGCGTGTCGTAGCTGTTGTAACCGCCGAAGACGGCCACGTCGGCATAGAAGCCCTTGGCGAGGCTCGCCGTGGGCGCGGGCGCTTCTTTCGAAGAGTCCTTCGACATCGTCGGAGCCGGAGCGGTCGCCTGTTTGTTTTGGAAGAAGGTGGCGTAGAGGCCGATCTTGCCACCGTTGACGTAGACCCGGCCACGATCGACGAGGTCCGCGCTGGTGCCGGTGTAACCCGCCATCAGGCCAATGGCGAAGTTCGGTGTCACCTTGTAATCGATGCCGAGGGTGAAGCCGCCGCTGTCGAGGTTGTAACCCCGGGCATTGTCGGTGTTACCTACGCTGACCCATTCGCCGGTGCCGGAGAGGAAGACGCCCCAGTCCTTAAAGTCGAAGTCCGCCAAGGGCATGTCTTCCTTGCTCTCCTTGCCATCGTTGCCGCCCGGGCCGGCCACGCCGGTGGTGAGTCCGAAGCTGCCACTGTAGCTCGGCCCAGCGCCGTTGACGGCGAGACCGGCGGCGCTGAAGCCGCCGGTGCCGCTGCGAATGTCATCGGTGCGGCGCTGGATATTTTGCGACTGCACCGTGGCCAGCGAGGTGCCGATGGTGAAGATGGAGGTGAGTTCCTCTGGCGCGATTCTGTCGAAGTCCCCGGGTAACTTGGTCAACTTGCGATCATCCAGGTAATTAATGAGCGAGTCCGCCTGGCGGTTGAAAGCCACACTGTCCAAGGCTCGGGCTACGGAACGCTGATTGGACGAGAGTCCCCAATTGCCGGCGAATTTCTCAAAGGAACCCTGCGCGGCTTCCAGCGCGACGCTGTTTTGATGATAGACCACCGTCGGTTCCAGGATGGTATCGCTGGTGAAGTCGTTGAGCACGGCGGCGAACTCGCCGCTCACTCCGCCCGCGGCCGTGAGGAAGGTTACTGGCTTGTTGCGCTTGAGCTTGAATTTGTCCAACCGCACGAGTTGCAGCGTGCCGCCGAGTTGGGCCGTGCCACCCACCGAGAGCAGGTCGTGCTGGGTCAAATCGCGTCCGCCGATTTCGATCTTCAATAAACCGGTGGGAGTCTGCGTGTAGTCACCGGTAACATGGATTTGGCCCGGGGAATGGCCGGGGCTCACGGTGCCGGCGTTGATGAGATCGCCGATGATGTTACCGGTGCCATTGAGCAAGGAGCCAAAAAGCATCTGCAATCGGTTGGCCGTGAGTGAGCCATCGAGCGTGATGCTCGATCCGCCCACCAAGGTCACCGGTCCCTGGGTCACATTGAGATTCTGGTGAATGAGCAGCGAACTGCCCGGCAGGAAGGTGAGGGTCTGGACCGTGTTGTTTTCCGTCGGTGTGCCGGTGGTCACCGGCCCATTGACGATGAAATCCGCAAAGGTCGGGATTCCGACGGGCGCGCTGTTTTGCAGAAAAGGCCCGGTGGCCTGGGCGCTCAAAATGGTGATCTGCACATCGCTCGCCGGATGGAGGATGAACTGATATTGGAACGTCACGTTCGGGTTCACCGCTGCCGCCGAGAAATCGCCGAGGGTGAAGGTCGTCGAGTTGAACGTGGCCAGCGTATAGGTCGTCTGCGCGAGCCCCGCGGTATCGAGCAAAAATTGGCCGCCAGTCGCGGCCACGGCATGGGTCAGCGCAGTCGTCACGTGCACGATGTCCCCGGCCGCCGGGGCAAGCTGCACGTTGCCGCCGCTCCACTTCAGGCTTTGCAGGGTGAGCGATCCGGTGGCGGCGAGGATACCGCCATCGATCTCCAGGGCGCTGGTGCCCAGAGCCGAGTTGTTCTGGGTGCGCAACGTTCCACCGAGAATCGCCGAGCCGCCGGTCATCGTATTGGCGTTCGCCAGGATCGTCTCGCCAGGACCATAGTTCCAAATGCCGATGCTGCCGGTGAGTTGGGGCGCAAAGATATAGCCGGTGGCATCGTGCGCGAAAATCACGAGCGCGTCCCCCGCGCCGCCGTTGATCACGGGCGCATCCACTGTACCCGGTGCGCCGCCAAGGCCGATATAGAGAAGGCCGGAGGATCCCGCCAGTTCCGCAATCGTGATCGAAGTCGCGCTGAGATGGCCCCCGCCGGCGACGACGACGGCGTTATTCTGGCCGGCGCGACCGATCGTCAGGGCCTGAGCGTTCAAGGTCGAGCCGGCGTCCTCGATGAAAATCGAATTGTTATTCCCCGACCCCGCATAGCCCACGAAGGTATTGCCGGTCACATTGAGCACGCCGCCGTTGGTGATGAAGAGTTCGTTGGCGTTCCCACTGGAGCCCACGCGCAGGGTGCCGCCGATATTCCAAAGAGAACCTACGCCATCGACATTCGCGATGTTGCCATTCGAACCGGTGTTGAAACCGAGACGGACGTTTTTGCTCGTCACCAAGCCGCCGGAGAAAATGTCGAGTTCGTTGAACGAACCCGAGTCGCCGATATAGAGCGTCGAACTATTCGAGAACTGCGAGCCGGTGCCGAGGACGTCCAGCACGTTTTGCCAGGAGTCGCTGGTGAAACCGAGGACCGCATCCTGATTGGCGCCATCGACCGTCACCTTGCCGCCATGGAGGATGGCCAGCGAATTGCCGCTGCCGGCGTCGCCGATATAAAGGGTGCCGGTATTGGTCCACAGCGCGCCGGTATCGACCGTGACCAGGTTGTCACTCGCATCGATGTTCAAGCCGATAAAGGCATTCTTGTTCGTGGCCGTGGCCCCGTTCCCGATCGAGAGGAAGTTGTCGCTGCCGTCGTAGCCGACGATCACATCGTTGGTCGTGGTGAGTGCCGAGCCTGCGTCGTTGATGTTCAGCTCGTTGCCGGAGGCGTTCAAGCCGCCGCCGATCTTGGTGAAATTGGCAAAAACCTGTCCGCCCTTTTCGATGTTCAGAGCATTGCCGGAGCCGTCGAAACCGACATTGAGATCGCCGCTGCTCGTCCAGGTCGAGCCAATGCCGGTGACGGTGGCGCCGTTGTTCGTCGCCGTGACACTCACCCCGACCGTGCCGGAAACGTCGGTGACCGTGCCGCCATTCGAGATCGTCATGCTCGTCCCACTGTTGCCATAGCCCACGTAAAGCTGATCGGTATTGCCGATCGAACCGAGGACGATGAGATCGCCGCCGTCGACGGTCGTATTGCCGGTGTAAGTGTTCTGCGCCGAGAGGGTGAGCGAGGTGCCCGCGCCCAGTTTGGTGAGCGCCAGCGGCCCAGTGATTGTCCCGCCGAAAACGCTATTCGTCGTGGTGCTGCTCACGATGAGGGTGCTCGGGCCGCCCTGCGAGGTGATGTCATTCCCGGTTCCGCCGGTATTGCCAGCCGCCAGGGAAATGCTGTTGACCGTCTGCGTAGTGCCAGCGAGGTCGACGTCGCCGGTCAACGCGGAATTGGCGGTGCCGAGAATCAGGTCCGTGGTCGAGGGCAGCGCCCCGTCGACAGTCGTCGTGAGCCGCCCTTGCGCCACGGTGGTGCTGCCGGTGTAAGTGTTGGCTGCGCCGGAAAACGACACCCGCTTCGTTGAGCACGGTGGTGCTCGGCGCGGCATCGATCACCACGCCGCCGTGGCCTTGGATCCTGGCGTTAATGGTGAGATCCTGCGTGCCGGCATTCTGCCCGGCGATATGGAAGGTCCGGGTCGCATCGCCCAGGTCCAATGCTCCACCGCCGGCGGTGTCCTGGATGAACGAACCGCCGCCACCCCCGGCGAAAGTGGTGTTGTTCACGAGATTCACATCTCCGGCCAGGGTTAGCACACCGCCGTTCAAGTCCACCACCGACGAACCTTCGGGAGCAATGAAGGTCAGCCCGGCAACCGTCTGATCGTGGCCATTGAGATCGAAGAGTGCGTTGCCGGTGCCGTCCGCCTGATTGATCGTGACCGTGGTGGCGATCGGTAGCGCATGGTCGGCGCCGAGTTGCAGCGTGCCATCCTGGATCTTCGTGGCGCCGACATAGTTGTTGCCGCCATTGGCGAGGACCAGGGTGCCACCCCCGTTCTTGATCAGGCCGTTGCTGCCGCCGAGGATGCCGTTGATCGTGGCCAGGCTGCCGGTGGCCACGGCGACGGTGTCCGAGGCACCGCCCAAGGTGACGTTGGCGTTGATCGTGAGACCCCCACCGGTGTTGACGGTGATACCGGTGCCCGCGTCGCCTGCGATGGTCAGGGTAAAGGGGCCTCCGGCGCCGCTGCCGATCGTAACGGGCGTCGTGTCGTTGATCGTAAGGCTGTGGATGGTGAAATTCGCGTCGAGTGTGGTGTTTTGATTCGCGGCGCCGGTGGCCGAGAAGATGACATCCGTCGGCGCATCGGGGAGCAGGGGCGTGAGGGTGCCCGCGGCGTCCGAGGCCCAGTTCGAATCGAACCAACTGCCACCCACCGTGCCTTTCCAATACTCCGCCGGCAAAGCCTGGAGGCCCGTCACCGTCACCGAAGTGATCGTCCAGTTGGGCGCCGCGCGCAGATTGGTGTCGTCCCACCCGGCATTCCACTGCAACTGCAATGGCCCCGCCGCCAGCGTGCCAAGACTGGCCACGCTCGTCAGCGGCCCGACCGGCCCCGGACCTTCCCAAAAGCCCTGAAGACCCTGGTCGCCGAGTGGATTGAAATTTCCCGAGAAGATGTAGCCGTCATAGCCGTTACTGGTGAAATTGGTCACCGGGGTGAACGTGGTCCCGCCGTCGAGGCTCATCTGCAAGGTGCCGCCATCGGAAAAGATCTCGAAGTCGCGCGTGTGAGTGAAGGAAACCGTCACGGGGCCACCGGAAAGCGTGAGCGGCGTCGAGACGAGCGCACGGCTCGAGTCATTGACGCCGTTGACGTGCCAGTTTGCGCCCGCGGAGTAAGTCCATTCGGAGGTGCCGAGGTTTCCGTTCACGTAGTTGAACTCCGAGGTGGTAAAGCCCCAGTCGCTGGCCGCAAAATTGAAGATCGCCGTGGCGGCTTCCGTCCGGTGAGGCGCCAGGGCAAGACCGAAACCGCAGGCGGCGCTCAGACACGCCGCGCGCCAGCCTCTCGGCAGACGACTGGCAATCGACGAGGCAAGGATCGATGGGGAGGATGCGGAGTGACGATGGGAAGAAGACAATTTCATAGGGAAATGGAAGGTGAACAAGGGAACCAAACTTCACTGGTTCTGAGCCCCTGAATGGCTCGAAGCCGGTGATTAGTAATTACCTCGCTTGAAAGCAAGGTTTCTCTGCATAAATCCCTGTCACTTTGGGGGATAGTCATTTACAGTCAAAGACTTGCGGTTCGTGTGTCATCCCGTGGCCGCCGCTGAATGTTGCCGTTCCAGGGAGTGAAGAGTACGGCGAATACGGTCGGCATTCGTCGCGCCACTGAATCGAGCAGGCGGGGGAATACCGGGATCCGCGGCGTTACGCAGACTTGCGCCGCCGCGTGGGCTCTGCATTCTCTCCATCCCGCTTTTTCCGATTTTCCATTTTCCATCTCCCATTTCCGCCATGGACCAGCAGCTCGAACAACTCCGCACCGAAGCCCTTGCCGCCATCGCCGGTGCCGCGGATGAAACCGCCATCGAACAAGCCCGCATCAAATTCCTCGGCCAGTCTGGCGCGCTCACCGCGCTGAGCAAAGGCATGAAGGACGTCTCCAAGGAGGACAAGCCGCGCATCGGCAAGCTCCTCAACGACGTGCGCAATGCCGTGACCGCCGCGCTCGACGAGCGCAAGGCCGCGCTGCTCGCGGATGCCGATGCCGCGGCTTTTGCCGGTGTGGACGTTACCCTGCCCGGTACCGCCCCGCGCCTGGGTTCGCTGCACCCCATCACCCAGCTCCAGGATCGCGCCATCCAGATCTTCCGCCGCATGGGCTTCGCGCTCGCCGACGGCCCGGACATCGAGGACGAGTGGCATTGCTTCGACGCGCTCAATACGCCCGCCGACCACCCGGCGCGCAACGAGCAGGACACCTTTTATCTGCCCGATGGCCGCCTGCTGCGCACGCACACCAGCACCATCCAGGTCCGCACCATGGAAAGCAGCGCGCCGCCCATCCGCATCATCGCGCCCGGCGCCGCGTATCGCCGCGACGAAGTGGACGCCACGCACCTCGCGCAGTTCAACCAGATGGAAGGCCTCTACGTGGCCGAAGGCGTGAGCGTCGCCGACCTCAAGGGCACCCTGGAATTCTTCTTCCGCGAACTCTTCGGCAACGACGCGCAGTTCCGCTTCCGCCCGCATTTCTTCCCGTTCACCGAGCCGAGCTTCGAGGTGGATATCAAGGCCACCGCGCTCGGCGCCGCCGACAAGTGGCTGGAAATCGCCGGCTGCGGCATGGTCGACCCGGCCGTCTTCGAATCGATCAACGCAAAGCGCGGCGACACCGCCTACGACCCGGAGAAATATACCGGTTTCGCCTTCGGCTTCGGCCTCGACCGGCTGGCCATGATCATGTCCGGCACGCCGGACATCCGTTATTTCACGCAAAACGACCAGCGCTTCCTCGCGCAGTTTTAGGAGAATAACGATGTGTGCTACCAGCCGCACTTTGGTAACGAGCCAGTAAACTCAATATTCTGGCAGCCGCATGGGAGCAGTGTAGATCGCATTGTACATTTCCTCGGCTTTCATACCTGGCGTATTAGCCCAGCGAAAAAATGCCGAGCGATGGAGAAATTGCGTCACGTCATCCTGTGGCATTCCGAATAATACATTCTTTATGCCCATGTGATTGATCCATCCTCTCATTCCGACGCCCATATCGTAAGCGGTGCTTAATATGAATTTCGATTTAGTCAGATCGACCATGCGCAGATTTGCGACATTCGTTTCATCATAACCAAAGCCGAGAATCGCTATGAATTCAGCTTCAGCGATAGCCGCTTGCGCGGCAGTAAATAATGGGTCTTCTGGCTTGCGACCAATAATTACCAAATTGTTCTTCGCGTCATTGATCGTGTATGTTTCGACCGGAGCGCCGTATTCGCGATTGCCGCCAAATTCCATGATTTGCCCCAAGTGACCGTAAACGTGAATAACCTCAACGGATTCCTCAAACGCCTTTCGTGCTTCTTGAGAGGAGAGCTTGTAGGCAGCGAGAAAAGCATGAAATAGAAAAAACTCAATGGAGAGATCATAGTTAAACGTGACGATCTTTAACTTCTCTTGACGCTGCTCAGTTTTCCTTCCTCGGATGGCGTTGAATAGCATTTGTAGCCATTGAGGTGGCGCGCTCTTTTTGAGGGATTCGCACGGCAATAGCGCGGCTGCAATACAGATTACGCCCCATGCCCGCAGGTCTGCGTTCTCCTCTTCGGCTAGGAACGCGTCTATCGATGGAATTAGGCTGCGCTTGAGGCGCCACGTCAGTTTCTTTCGATCTGCTATTCCTTCGTCACCGTAATTGTTGGTAATTCCGCGTCCGTCGACGATCCAGTCCTTTAGCTGTACACCAGTGGGATAGTCTAAGTCAACGCTCGCGCCAGCTCCAACAATGAGTGTAGTTTTGTTTGCTATCATCCGCAGGGTGCAATCCGTTCATCCTAATTGTATGAGGTGAAGACGGCGCAAAAAGGATCCAAGCCAGTCGCCTGAATGTCAAGGGAGGGACGCAGTTCTGTCTTATTCAAGCGTTTTCTTAAAGAACTCCACGGTCCGCGACCACGCGAGCTTGGCGGAGGCTTCGTCGTAGCGGGGCGTGGTGTCGTTGTGGAAGCCGTGGTTAACGTTGGGATAGACGAAGGCTTCGTATTTCACACCCGCTTGCTTGAGAGCGGCTTCGTAGGCGGGCCAGCCTTCGTTGATGCGCGTGTCGAGGCCGGCGTAGTGGAGGAGTAGCGCGGCTTTGATTTTCGGGACGTCTTCGGCGGCGGGTTGGCGTCCGTAGAAGGGGACGGCGGCGACGACGATCTCGGGAAGGCGCACCGCGAGGGTGTTGGCCATGCCGCCGCCGAAGCAGAAGCCGACGACACCGATCTTGCCGTTGCAATCGGGATGTTTGGCCAGCCATTGGGCGGCAGCGACGAAGTCCTCGGTGATTTCTTCGGGTTTGCGTTTGGCCTGGAGGTCCTTGCCTTTTTCGTCATCGCCCGGATAGCCGCCGAGCGGGGTGAGGGCGTCGGGGCCGAAGGCGAGGTAGCCCTCGACGGCGACGCGGCGCACCACGTCTTCGATGTAGGGATTCAGGCCGCGGTTTTCGTGGACGACGATGACGCCCGCGCGTTGGCCAGTGGCCGCGGAAGGCTTGGCGAGATAGCCCTTCATTTTACCGGCGCCTTTCGGCGATTCGTATTCGGCGGTCTCGGTCTTGAGGCGCGGGTCGTCCTGGGCGATCTGCGTGGCCCAGGCGTAATTCGGGCTGAGGATTTCGAGCAGCGCGGCGGCGGTGAGTCCGCCGGCGGCAAACTTGGCGGCCCGATCGAGGAAATCGCGACGGCCGATGCGGCTGTGCGCGTAGTCGTCGTAGAGGTCGAGGAGTTCCTGGTCGAATTGGGAGGCGGTTTTACGTTCCATAGGGGTGGGTGGGTACAGGGATGGTCCACGAAAAACACGAAAAGGCACGAAAAGATGCGGGGAAAATGGATGGTCGCAATCCAATCACGTGGATCGTGCTTCAGTGACGCGGCGGCTGGACGAGGAGTTCGTTGAGGACGGATTCGATATAGCGGTCGTTGGGTTTACCCTCGCGGAGCTTTTTGAGGAGATAGGACTGTGATTTGTCGTTGCCGGGCTGCCATTCGAAAGTCATATCGGGATGCAGGTCCATGGCGCCTGGCGATCCACTGTCCCAGTAATCGCGCAGGCCGCGGACGGCGTAGAGGGTGGTGACGAGGTCGGCGACGTGGCGGCTTTTCTGCGCGCCGAAATAATGGAAGTAGGCCATGCGCACGGGATTTTCAGCCGGGGTTTTGGCAAGGCATTCGCCGGCGGTGAGGCCGCTGGGGACGGAGCCGATTTCGCGGCCGACGAAGACGATGCGGCTGGGCCAGTTTGGGATCGCGTCGCGGGCGGATATGGGGTCGCGCTGGAAATTGACGTTGCCGAGTTTCAGGTCGTCCTTGGGCGGCGAGCCGATGAAGTTGCCGCCCATGCAGACCCACTGGGTGACTTTCGATTTGATCAGGTCGAGGCCGCTCGGATGACCGTCGGCGGCGGGAAGGTGGAGCAGGTTTTTGAGATTGGTGAGATAGCCGACCGTGACGACGGTTACGGAATGGTCGGGCTGTTTTTCGAGGACGTCACGATAGACGAGTGTGGCGTCGGGAACGTCGTCGTCGGATTTTACCCGATTCGGAAAATCGCCGGCGATGTGGCTGACGTAACTGGATCTTTCGAGGACGCCGGCGCCTTTCACCATGCCGAGCGGAAGATGGGGGCGACCGTAGTAAGCATTGATGGCATCGACCGTCGCGGCGGAATGCGGGTCGCGAACGCTGACGACGGTGGCCAGGATCTCACATTCGCCACGGTCGGCGAGCGCATGCAGGACGGCGAGCGCGCCAGCGTCGTCGCAATCGGTTTCCATGTCGGTGTCGAAGACGATCTTCACCCGTGCGGTGCCCGGCGGTTCCGCGGTACTGATGGCGGCGACAGCAAGGAGAGTGAAACTGGCCATCGCCAGGACCAGGTATCGCCGGAAGAAAGTCGGAAGGAGCATTGCGCGGGAGGAAGTTCGAGCGAGCTAGTCGCATATTGAACCTTGCAATGGAAGTGCAGGAATTGATTCACATGAATGTCGCATCCGTTGGTCCGCCGGTTGCCACCTGCGGGCACCCTATGTGGTTATCCAAGTTTTTTTTACGGGCTCATTCCTTGGTTTTGCTGGGCGGCAGCGCCGTTGGCGTGGGTGGATGGGGCGACGCAGTTTGGGTCTTCGGGCAACGACATGACTTTTGGTGTCGGCGTGGATAGTGCCGGAAATGTCTACCCGGGCGGTGTCACCGACGGAACGTTCTCCGGCCAGACATCTCTAAGAAAAATGGCGGCCCATTCGTATTGCCGTTGTGATCCAATGATCATTGCACCGGCGAGGGGATGAGACCACGATTTGTCCGCGACCTCGTTTAACCCCTGTCTGCCCCTATGAAAACACGATTGGCTCTCGGCCTCGCTGTCTCCCTGCTGCTCGCTCCCCTGGCCGGACGCGCGGAAAATGAAATCGGCTTCATCGAGAAATTTGCCCTCGCGCCGGACCGCGAGGCCGTCCTCGACCAACTTGTTCCCGGCACGGAGGAATCCTATTTCTTTCGCGCGCTCCAGTATCAGAACACCGGGCAAAAGGCCAAACTCACCGCGCTGCTCGAGCAATGGGCGAAGCGTTATCCGGACTCCGCGCGCCGCCGCGTCATCGAAAACCGCGCGGCGCTGCTGGCCTACGATGCCGATCCGCAGACCACGCTGAAGTTCCTGCGCGACCGGCTGAACCTGGAGTTCAATCACGAACCACCGGCGCGCGACCAGAAGCCCGATCTGCCCACGAAGCTCGATCCCGCGCTCATCAGCCGGGAGGCTTTTCAACGCGAAGCCCTGGAAAATGAGGACAACGTCGCACAGGTAAACGATGAGGCGCTGACCGAACTGGTGCGCGACCGCGTGCCGCTCTCGGAGTCCCAGCGGCGCGACCTTCTAAGGCGGATCAAGCGACCCGACGTACCCTTCCTCGTGGACCTGATCGAGGCCGACTTGAAGACCAAGGAGAGCCGCGGCTTCGGCGAATTTGAAATCCACCGGGCCATGCTCCCGGAGCAACTCGACGAACTCGCACGGCGGATGCCCGCGCTCTATGGGAATGAGCAGTTCGTCTATGCGCGGCTGCGCAAGCTGTCGCCCAGTGCGGATGCCGACGCCGAATTCGATCCCGCCGAGCGCGAAGCCTGGCTCGATCGCCTGTGGGCTTACGCGAAAAACCTCAGTGGCAGTTTCAATTCGCTCAAGGCGGAAATCCTCCTGCATCGGCTGGAGCATGATCGCGCCGGTGGCATCTACGACCGGGCGCGTTTTCAGGAATATCTCCAGCTCCCGCGCCGCTCTCCTTACACGAACAGCGACTTTCTGCGCCGCGCCGAACTCACCTCGCAAGCCGCGGATCTGCACGCCAATTTCTGGCGTGGCCTCGGGATTCTTCCGGCCGTTCGCTCCGACGAAGAACTCGTGCGCGACTACTTGCTGCACTTGCTCAAGGACGAAGCCACCTGGGAGCCCTGGGCGGCGTGGCTGCGCGATACCTGGCTCAAGCCCATCTTCGCGGAAGCGAAAATCGTCAATGGTGTGGGCGATCCCGAGAAATGGGCGTCGCTTCTTTCACCGGGCGCGTTTCAGGCACTGAAGGAGCGCGTGGACGTCGACTTCTCGCTGGCGAATCCGCCCTTCACCGCGCCCGCCGATGACGTGAGCATCGACCTGTTCCTGAAGAACACCCCGAAGCTCATCGTGAAGATTTACGAGATCAATACCCTCTCCTTCTTCCTCACGAACCAGCGCCAGCTCAACACCGACCTGGCGCTCGATGGGCTCGTGGCCAACCGTGAGGTCACCCACGATTTCTCCGCGGACGAAGCGGGGCGCAATCCTTTCCGCCGCACGCCGCGGACGTTCAAGTTTCCCGAGTTGAAAGGCCAGCGCGGGGCGTGGGTCATCGAATTCATCGGCGGCGGAAAATCGAGCCGCGCGCTGGTGCGCAAAGGCCAGTGGTCGCTGCTCCAGCGCGTCGGCGCGGCCGGGGACATGATCACCGTGCTGGATGAAAGCCGGCAGCCGGTGAAAGACGCGGTAGTGTGGCTCGGGGGCCGCAAATTCACGCCCGATGAAAAGACCGGCTACATCCTCATTCCCTTCACCCAGCAGCCGGGCACCTCGCCCATCATCCTCGCGGACGCCGCTGGCACCTGCGCGACGCTGGCGGATTTCATGCACCACGGAGAACACTACCGGCTCGACGCGCAATTTCACATCGAACGCGAGCAATTGCTCGCCCGACGCGAGGCCACCCTCGCCATCCGCACCGCCTTGCTGCTCGGGGACGCGCAGGTTTCGCCCGAACTGCTCCAGGAGCCCAGGCTCACGCTGACGTCCACGACGCTCGACGGCATCGCGACCACCAGCGAAATCAAGGAGGTGAAGCTCGATCCCGCGAAGCTGTTCACCTACCGCTTCGCCGTACCGGAGCGGCTGGCCTCCCTCCGGGTGACGCTCTCGGGAAAAGTGGAGAACCTCAGCGCCGGCGGCACGAAGCAGGAGCTGTCCGCCTCCCGCGATTTTCACCTCAACGGCATCGACACCACGCTGGCGACCAATGATGGCCGGTTCACCCGGTTTGCGGAGCGCTGCGTCTTCGAGTTGCTCGGCAAAAATGGCGAGCCGGTCCCGGACACGGCGATCACCTTCCATGTCACTCACCAGGATTTCAAAAAGCAGCTCACCTTCTCGCTGAGCACCGACGCGCGGGGCCGTATCGATTTGGGGCCACTCAAGGAAATTGCCCGTGTCGAAGCGGAAACCCCGTTCGACCGGCGCGCCTGGTTTTACGCCGCGCGCTACCGGGTGGGAGAGTCATCCATCCAGTCCCCCAGCGGCCAGCCCATTCGGGTGCCGTGGATGGGCGATGGGCCGCTCCGCCCCGGCGATGTCTCGCTGCTCGAGCGCCGGGCCGACACCTTCGTGCAGGATCGCACCGCGGCCATCGCGCTGGTCGACGGCTTCCTGGAAATCAAGTCGCTGCCACCGGGCGACTATGCCCTTTTCTGCCGTGGCAATGGCCGCCCGATGACGGATATTCACGTGGTCGCCGGCACGGTTCTGCGCGGCAGGCTCAACGGCGCGACGCGGCAGTTTGAAATGGCCAAGGCCCCGCCGGTCCACATCACCTCGGTCAAACTCGATCCCGATGCCGTGGTCGTCCGGGGTGGCGAACCTGAACCCCTACGTCCGCGTCCACGTGGCCGCCACGCGCTTCATCCCGCACGGGAACCTCTTCGAGAGCCTGGGCGGCTTTGCACGATTCGAGGGCGCATCCGCCAGCCCCGCGCGCCGTCCCAACCTGTTCGCCGCGGCCGCGCGATCGGCGACGAGGTATCGCTACATCCTCAATCGCCGCTATGCGAAGCTCTTCCCAGGCAACATGCTGCCGCGTCCCGGCCTGCTGCTCAATCCGTGGGAAGTGCGCTCGACCGATCTTGCGGCGCAGTCCCTGGCGGCCTCCGAAGCCCAGGTGCGGCGGCCCGGCGACCGCTCGGAAAAGGCCCGGCCAGGGCGGCAATTGGCGACACCGCCGCCGCCCCCGGATGGCAAGGGGAACGGCCCGGACCTCGATTTCCTCGGCGAAAGTTCCGTCGCCCTCTACAATCTCGTGCCCGACGCCGACGGCGTGGTGCGCGTCGACCGCCACGCGCTCGGAGACCATCCGTTCATTCAAGTGTATGCGAAGACCTCGACTCCGCGGAACTGCGTTCCGAGCAGTATCCCGAGATGCCGATGAAGCTCAACGATCTGCGCCTCGTGCGGAACCTCGATCCGCAAAAGCCCTTCACGCAAAAGAAAGAGGCGACGGTGCTGACCGCGGGTCAAACCTTGACGCTGGAGGACGTGCTGGCCGCCGATCTCGAAACCTACGACTCGCTGGCGCGGGTGTTCGCGTTGCTCAATACCATCCAGGGAAATGATGCATTGTCGAATTGGGACTGGCTCCTGCAGTGGCCGAGATTGAGCGAGGAAGAGAAGCGGGCGAAGTATTCGGAGTTTGCCTGTCACGAGTTGAATTTCTTCCTCTCGCGCAAGGACGACGCCTTTTTCCAGAAGGTGGTGCGTCCCTATCTGCGGAACAAAAAGGACCGGGACGTTCCTGGATGACTACCTGCTCGGCAACGACCTGCACCGGTATCTCGAGCCGTGGGCTTTCGCGCGGCTCAATGCCGCCGAGCGTTGCCTGCTCGCGCAACACCTGCCGGGCGAGAGGCGCTGCCATGGCTCGGCACGAGCGCGAGCTGTGGGAATTGCTCCCGCCGAATCCGGACCGCGACGACCAACTCTTCGAGACGGCATTGCGGGGGCGCGCCATGAGTACCGACGACTCCAGCGACTTCAACGCGGCGAAGACGAAGGAAAAAAATGCCAGCCGGGAGAGGGGTTTCATGCCGCGGATCGCGGGGAGCGCGGTAGAGGCCGTCGTCGCCGCGCCGGAACCAGCGGCTCCCGTGGATGGGCCGCCTCCGGCCAAGCCAGCCGTGGCGGCGCTCGCAGGGATCTCTACTGAATCCGCGACCACGGCCAGGAGCCTCAAGGATCAAGCGGGTAAACGGTCGCGCTCTCGATGACGCGTTGATCGATGGGGCCGTGTCCCAAGCGCTCACGGCCGGCAATCGATCCGGCAACGTCGCGATTTCCTCCAATGCGATCGATGCGCTGCTCTTTCCCGTCGCCGGGGAGGCCAGCGCCAGCGGGCGGCGGTGCGGCAATTCTTTCGGGCGCTCGGGCCGACGAAAGAATGGGCGGAGAACAATTACTACCAGCTCCCCCTGGCGCAGCAGGGCGCCGATCTCATCACCGTCAATGCCTTCTGGCGCGATTACGCGGCGTGGGATGGCAAGACGCCCTTCGTCTCGCGAACCTGACCGAGGCGGCGCATAATTTCAGCGAAATGGTGCTGGCGCTGGCTGTGCTCGATCTGCCCTTCGAGTCGCCGAAGCACACCACGCGCGTGGATAACGGCCAGTTCACGCTCACCGCCGCGGGACCGCTCATCGCTTTTCACAAGGAGATCAAGCCCGCCACGCCCGCGCCGGAGCAGACGCCGCTGCTCGTCTCGCAGAACTTTTTCCGCGCCGACGACCGCTATCGCGAGGAGGGCAATGAGAAGTTCGACAAATACATCACCGAGGAATTTCTCGCGGGAGTGGTCTATGGAGCGAACGTCGTGGTGACCAATCCGACGAGCTCGCCGCAGAAGGTTTCCGTGCTCTTGCAGATCCCCCGGGGCGCGCTGCCGTGAAGGGCAGCAAGGCGACCGACAGCCGCCGGCTCCAGCTCGAGCCTTACAGCGCGCAAACGCAGGATACTATTTCTACTTCCCCGCGCCCGCCGCGCAGCCGCTGCCGCACTACCCGGTGCACGTGGCGCGCGAGGAGCAAATCGTCGGGGAGGCGAAGCCGTTCACCTTCAAAGTCGTCCAGCAACTCACGCAGGTGGACAAGACTTCGTGGGACTATATCTCGCAATATGGCCAAGACGCCGACGTGTTCGCCTTCCTCGATACGGCCAATCTCGCGCGGCTCGATCTCGAAAGCGTGGCCTGGCGGGGCGCGGAAGAGCGCGGACTTTTTCCAGAAGCTCGTGGCCGTGATGGAAAAACGGCACGTCTACAGCGAGCCGATCTATCGTTACGCGGTGCTGCACAATGTGGCCGCGCCGCTGGCCACGTGGCTGCGGCAACGCGACGATTTCATCGGCCAGTGCGGGCCGTATCTGGATTCGAAGCTGCTCAAGATCGATCCCATCGAGCGACGTTCCTACGAGCACCTGGAATACTCGCCGCTCGTCAATCAGCGCGCCCATCGCGTGGGCGCGGAGAACCGCATTCCCAATCCCGTGTTGCGCGGGCAATACCAGCACCTGCTCGATATCCTCGCGCACAAGCCCACGCTCGACGCCGAGGACCAGATGAGCGTGGTCTATTATCTCTTCCTCCAGGACCGCATCGAGGAAGCGCTGGCCCGTTTCCACATCATCGCGCCCGAGGCGCTGCCCACGCGGCTGCAGCACGATTACTTTCGCTGCTACGCGGCCTTTTACGAGGAACAGCCGGCCGTGGCGCGCGGCCTCGCGCAGCAGTACGCGGATTATCCGGTGGACCGCTGGCGCAAGCTCTTCGCCGAGGTGGCGGCACAGCTCGACGAGATCGAAGGCAAGCAGCCCGTGCGACCCGGTGACGATCAGCCGAACCGCGAGAAACAGCAGGCCGATCTCGCTGCGACCGAGCCGTCCTTCGACTTCAAGGTGGAGAGCCGCCAGATCGCCCTCACATGGAAAAATCTCCACGAGGTGACGATCCGCTATTACCTCATGGACCCCGAGTTCCTGTTCAGCGCGAGTCCTTTCCTGACGCAGGATTCCGGGCGCTTCTCGATCATCAAGCCCACGCGCACCGATACGCAGGCGCTGCCCGCCGGGAAGGACCAGCTCAGCATTCCGCTGCCCGCGGAATTCGCCAAGGCCAACGTGCTCGTCGAGATCCTCGGCGCCGGCCAGCGCAAGGCGCAGACGTATCATGCCAATACGCTCAAGCTCACCCTCGCCGAAACCTACGGCCGCCTCGAGGCGCGCGACGACACGGAAAACAAGGCCGTGAGCAAAGCCTACGTGAAAGTCTATGCGCGCCTGCATAACGGCACGGTGCGCTTCTTCAAGGACGGCTACACCGACCTGCGCGGACGCTTCGACTACGCGAGCCTGAACTCCAGCGAGGCCCTGGACTCGGACGCCCCGCCATCTCGCGCGGCGGCAGCCCCCGGCGAAGGCATCAACTACCAGATGCTCAGCCCTACCGAACTGGGTCAGGTCGAGCGTTTCGCCATCCTGCTCATGAGCGAATCCCACGGCGCCGACGTCCGCGAAGCCTCGCCGCCCGCACCGTAACGGAGCCTTCTTAAGACGATCGGACGGGGCGGCGATTGCACCCGGCGCAGAATATTGGCATTGTCGTTCGCTGATTCTACGCCTGTTATTCCCGGCGCTTCATCCCCGCTCATGCTTTTTCGCCGATTCTCTTCTCTTTTTGTCTTCGCCCTGATGGTCGGCGCGCTGGCTTCGTTCGGTGGGGTCGCCGGGGCCAAGGAGGATGAGCCGGTCGCGATCAAGGCGGTGGCGGGGTTGCGCTTCGATCCGCCGCGGTTCGTGGTGAAGCCGGGGGCGAAGGTGAAGCTGCAGATCGAGAACACCGACGACATGGCGCACAATCTGGTGATCGTCGCGCCGGGCGGGCGCATGGAGGTGGTGAATGCGTCGATGACCATGCCGATCACCCCGGAGCAGACGTTTATCCCGCAGAGCGACAAGATTCTTTTCCATGCCCCGGTGATGACCCCGGGCAAATCGGCTGTGCTCGAATTTACCGCTCCGACCCAAGAGGGCGTGTATCCCTATGTCTGCACGTATCCGGGGCACGGCATGGTGATGTTCGGCGCGATGTACGTGACGAAGCAGAAGGAGAAGGACCTTCCCGCGGTCGGCGACGATGAGAATCTGCCGGACATCATCCGCGAGCAGGCGAAGAACCCCATCCTTCACGCTTACCCCGTCGACGTGCCCCACTGGTATCGCATCTTTATGCGCGACAGCGGACCCGCCTCCATCGCCGTGCAATTGCCCGATGGCCAGAACTACTGCTGGGATGCGGGCGCGTGCCGTTTGCGCTACGTGTGGCGCGGAGGCTTCGTCAATCCCATGGCGCACTGGTCGTCGAATGGCGATGCTTTTGCCGAGGTGAAGGGCACGATCTATTACCGCTCGGCGCCGTATTTCCCGCTGCGGTTCGGCGACGAGAAGAAGATCCCGCACGAGATTCATTTTCGCGGTTACAACATCGTCGGCGGCCTGCCGGAATTTCACTACCAGGTCGATGGCGCGGACGTGCACGAGTTGATCAAGGCCGCGCCGCATGGCTTCGAGGAGACGTTCAAGATCAGCGGCACGAGGGCGGCGGTATTCTTCGTCACCGATCCGAATGGCGGCGCGACCGTCGCGTCCGAGGCCGGAAAGATCACCGATGGCGTGCTGAAATTGCCCGCGGCCAAGGCGAAGGAGTTCACCGTGACCTTCACCGAGATCGTGAACAAGGAACCGATCGGCTACTGGTCGATGGACGACGTGCTGACCGTGAAAAAGCCGCTGCCCGTGCCCGGCGTAAAGAATCGGGCGCTCGTCTTCGACGGCAAAAAGGCGCAGCACGACACCGGCTTGAAAACCGAGATGCTCGGCGCGGACGCCACGTTTTCCGTGTGGATGCAAGTGAGCAAGCCGGCCGATCCCGATCAAGTGGGCATCGGCGCGGCGGAAGGGGAAGGGGAGTTCGCCCTCGGGGCGAATCTCGCGGGCATCGGCGGTTACGGAGTACGCGTGAAGAGTGCGAAGCAGGATGCCAAGATCATCGCCGCGGTGCCGACCGAAGCCGATGGCAACTGGCATCATCTCGCCGCCACGCTGAGCGCCAAAGGCCTGCGCTTTTATCTCGATGGCAAGCCGGCTGGCTCCGGCGCGTCCGCGCCGTTGCCTCCCGGTGCGGCGTTTTATCTCGGCTCGAATGGCAGCACCCATTTCGCCGCGGCGACACTCGACGAAGCGCGCATCTACGCCCGCGTGCTGGATGCGAAGGAGATCGCCGCGATCTACGAAAACGAACGGCCGAAAGGGCCGGTGGGTGCGCCGCCGAAACCGCCGTCCAGCAGCCATCCCAAACCGGCCGCGGCGGATCAGCCGAAACCCACGCCTGCGGCACCGGCCGCACCGGCGAAACCCCGCCGCCACTCCCGCGCCCGCGGCGCATCCGAAATCGACTCCGAAACCGGCCAAATGAAACGCTTTCTTTTGCCTCTCCTACTTGTTGCGCGCGTGGCCTTGGGCGCGGATAACCTTGCTCCCAGCGAGTACTATACGGTGGAAAATATCGCCACGCCGCCGGGGCTCTCGGCGGAAGTGGGCGGCCTCACTTTCGCGCCCGATGGCCGCCTCGTGGCGTGCTTCCATCGCGGCGAAGTCTATTTCTACGATCCCGCAAAAAAGGAATGGAAACTCTTCGCCCAAGGCCTGCAGGATCCGCTGGGCATCATCGCGCCCAAGAATGACGAGGTGATCGTGATGCAGCGCTCCGAACTGACGCGCTTGCGCGACACCGATGGCGATGGTGTGGCCGACAGCTACGAAACGATTTGCGATTCCTTCGGCATGACGGGCAACTACCACGAGTTCGCCTTCGGCCCGCTGCCGGCGCCGGATGGCGGGTGGTTCGTGGCGCTCAACACCGCCTCGAATGGCGCGGGGGTGCGGCAGGAAGTGCGCGGCGAATATCGCGAGCGCGGCCGCGATGGGCGCATGTTTTCCGTGGTGCCGTGGCGCGGCTGGGTGGTGAAGATCGCGCCGGATGGCAAGCTCACGCCGTGGGCCTCGGGCTTCCGCTCGCCGAATGGCCTCGGCTTCGACACGAAAAACCGGCTCTTCGTCACCGACAACCAGGGCGACTGGCTCGGCGCGTGCCCGCTTTATCACGTGGAGAAGGGCAAGTTTTACGGTCATCCGGCCGCCCTCGCCTGGAAGCCCGGCGAGACCCGCGAACCGGTGAAAATTCCGGTGAAGGAACTCGATGCGGCGCGTACCCGCGGCAGCATCCTCTTTCCCTACGGCTCGATGTCGAACTCGCCGTCGCAGCCGCTCGCGGACACGACCGCCGGGAAGTTCGGCCCTTTCGCCGGGCAGATGCTCGTGGGGGAAATGAATCGCGCGCGGATGTTGCGTGTCGCGATGGAGGAGGTGGATGGGCAGTTGCAGGGCATGGCCGTGGCGTTGCTGGAAAATCATGGCCTGCACAAGGGCGACAATCGCGTGGCCTTCGCGCCGGATGGCAGCTTGTGGGTCGGGCAGACCGATCACGGCTGGGCCGGGGACAAGGGCATCCAGCGCATCACGTGGACGGGCAAGGTGCCGCTCGATGTGAAGGAAATGCACCTCACGAAAACCGGCTTCGAGATGACCTTCACGCAACCGCTGGAATCTTCCGCGGCGAGCAATCCGGAGTCCTACAAAGTGCGCCGTTACTATTACGAGTACCACGCGCCCTACGGCTCACCGGAATTCGATACGCAGGAGATCGTCCCGAAATCCGTCGCGTTGTCGGAGGACCGTACCAAGGTGACGCTGGAATTCGATCCCGTCGTCGCGTGGCGCATTTATGAATTCCATCTCGATGCGTTGAAAGGGGATGACGGTGCGGCCGTCGCGAATCCGCTGGTCGCCTACACGCTGAATCATCTGATCGGCGCCAAGACCCCGCCCCCGCCTCCTCCCGGCCCCGGCCCGAAAGACGAAGCCGCGGCGGCGAAGGTGGAGGAGAAGAAGCCCGAACCGCCGAAAGAGGACGTGAAGAAAGAGGACGCCCCCACACCGACGCCGACGCCAAAGCCAAAACCCAGCGGTTCCGGAAAGAAAGCGACCCCAACCCCGGCCCCGGCCCCCGCCACACCGGCGCCGACCGCCACGCCCAAGCCCAAGGGCGGCAAGCCGAAGGCCGGCACGCCGGCACCCACCCCGACCCCGACGGCCACACCGAAGAAGAAGCCGGCGGCGTAAGCAAGCGGGCGGAGTCGAAAAAACACGCCGTCATCCTGAGCCTGCGAAGGACCTCTGATTTTCGCTCTGGCATCTTGCGCACCGCTGGTCGTAACAGCATAGCGTGGTCTCCCGCCGAGCGGGTGGGGAAAGGCAGACGATCAACCCGGCGTGCCTGGCGGAGCGAAGGAAGCATTCCTGCTGAGGCGATGCTGCCAAACGGGAACATCCCGTCTTGCCCGAACTCGAAGGCCGGGCACGCCGGGCGTCACCTCACCAATAAACGCCATCCGCCAGAACAAGCCTCAGGAGCGGGCACCCCGACCACCCAAAAGGGCCGTCGGCGGCACCAAGCAAAGCGCTGTCACGCTGCGCACCGGGCTGCGCCCGCAACCTGGTTCTTCTCCGCACCAATAATCACGCCCGCGTTTTGTGACCCCTCAGGATGACGGATGGCTTTTTCGGGCGCCTGAGAACGCCATCCAGCCGCTTTTCTGCGCTGCGGTGCGTAATATCGAATTGACGATCCGCGCCAATGCCGCTACAAGGTTTGCCGTTCCATGAATTTCCTTTCCACCATCGCCAAACGACCGCACGTGAGCTCGCGCTCGATGGCCGTCCTTTGGGCGGTCTGCGCGATTCGTCAGCGCAGTGGGGAAAGAAACTGAACCCGATCCGAAACCAATTTCTTTCATCGAAACCCACCGCTGGCCAACGGCGGTGGGCTTTTTGTTTCGCCGCCTTTGGCTCGCTCCCAACACCCCGAGCCATATGATCACCGATAATCCCACCCGCCTGCCGGAGCCTCCCGCGCGCGGCACCTCGAATCCGCGGACACGCGACTCGATCGGACTGCTGACCCGCATCTATCGCGAAGCCGGTCTCTCGACCGAAGCGGCCCGCCGCTGCGCCCTGGCGGATTTTCGCTGCAGCTTTCCTCCGTACCTCGGCGGCGTATGAGCGCGCTCACGCCCTGTCGCCGCGAGCGCGCCGTCCCCATACCCGAGGCCCCCCGCAGCGTGCCTTCCGTCCCCCAGATGTGGATGGTCATCGGCGCGTTTGCCGCGGTGTATCTCATCTGGGGCTCCACCTATCTCGGCATCCGCCTCGCGATCGAAACGATCCCGCCTTTTCTCATGGCAGGGGCGCGCTTCGTCGTTGCCGGAAGCGTGCTCTACGCGATCATGCGCCGCGCGGGCGCTCCCCGGCCGCAGACGACCCACTGGCGCGATGCCTTCGTCCTCGGTGCGCTGCTCCTGCTCGTGGGCAATGGAGGCGTAAGTTGGGCGGAGAAACGCGTGCCGACGAATATCACTGCGCTCACCGTGGCCGGCACGCCGCTCTGGATGCTCGTGCTCGAATGGCTGCGTCCCGGCGGACGGCGTCCGCACGGGCTCGTCTTCGCGGGGCTGGGGCTCGGCTTTGTCGGCGTGGTGCTGATCGTTGCCAGCCGCGATGCGCAGGGGCACGGGGTGATGGATCCTGCGGGTGCCGTGATGTTGCTCTCAGCGTCGGTCTGCTGGGCGGCCGGCTCGATCTATTCGCGCCACGCGCGTCAACCGGCCTCCGCGCTGCTGGCCATTTCCATGCAGATGCTGGCCGGTGGTGCGCTGATGTTAGGGACCGGGCTCTTGCTCGGAGAAACGCGGAACTGGAGCCTGCACGATGTCACCGCGCAATCGGTCGAGGCCTTCGTCTATCTCACCGTCTTCGGTTCGCTCGTGGGCTTCACGTGTTACGTGTGGCTGCTGCGGGTGAGCACCCCCGCGCGCGTCTCGACCTATGCGTATGTGAATCCACTCATCGCCGTGCTGCTGGGACGCCTCGTCCTCGGCGAACCGCTGCCTGGTGGCGCGCTGCTCGCGGGGGCGTTCATCCTCGCGGCGGTCGTGCTCATCACCGTGAAGGGGCGGGCGAGATGAGTGCGTCATGAAGTTGTTTGGCGTGTCCCCCTTCCTCCCCGTCATTCTGAGCTTGCGAAGAACCTCTGATCTTCTGCCTTTCTTCACCAACGTGGCACGAGATAGCGCCGACCTTGCACGGTCAGCCACGCATCAGATGCCAGAGCGAAATCAGAGGTTCTTCGCAAGCTCAGAATGACGGGGAGGAAGGGGGCGCCTTCGGCGCGCTTCCTACCATCCATGGAACTTCTGGCTGTCCTCGGGTTTTTGCATTACACATCTTTTGCTCCGCATGCACATCGATCCCGTCGCCCTCAGCCGTATCGAAAAGCTCATGTTGTTTGAGTACGTGTCGCATTTCGTCCGCTATGCCTTGTTGGCAGGTGGGGCGTACCTCGTATTCTACGTCTGGTTTCGGCGACGGTTGATCGGGCGGAAGATCCAGAATTCGTTTCCGAAATCCACGCAGATGCGGATGGAGGTCGCCTACAGCCTGCTGTCGTTCCTGGTCTTCTGCGGCTCGGGTTTGCTCACGGCCACGTTGTATCGCCTGGGGTGGAGCAAGCTCTACATGCACGTCGAGCCGCGCGGCTGGCTCTACATGGGAGTTTCACTCATCGCAATGATCGCGATTCACGACACCTGGTTTTACTGGACGCATCGGCTGATGCACTGGCGCCCGCTGTTCCGGATCTTTCACCGTGTGCATCACCTCAGCCATAACCCCACGCCCTGGGCATCGTTTTCTTTTCAGCCTTCGGAGGCGCTGGTGCAGGCCATCATCTTTCCGCTTGCTGCGCTGGTGCTGCCGATGCATCCGATCGTCGCGTTGCTCTGGCTTTTCTACATGACGGTGATGAACGTCTTCGGCCACCTCGGCTTTGAAATTCTGCCAAAATGGTTTCTGCGAAACCCCTTCACGCGCTGGCACAACACGTCGGTGCATCACAACATGCACCATCACTACGTGAACTATAACTACGGCCTCTATTTCAATGTCTGGGACCGTCTCATGGGCACGAACCATCCGCGCTACGAGCAGGAGTACGAGCGCGTGTGTGGAATACGCGCGCCGCGCCGGGTGCGGAGACGGTGAGCGGATTGGCGATGCCCGGTTTCGAGGAGCCGAATCCGCCTTTGATCGGCGCGGACTAGATTTGCGTCTCGCCCTCCCGTGGTGTTGGCTTCCCGTCGTATGAGTGCCCTTCGCCATGCTCCCCCCGCGACTTTTGGAGGCGTCCGCCATGGATGATTATTCGCCCGAGCGGCTGTCCTTCAAGTGGGGCGATCAGCTGCCGACGCTGCTCGCGGAGACGCGGAAAATCTGGGAACAATCGCGCCCCCGCAAGACTTGGTTTTCGCGCTTCGGACTCGAACGGGACGCGCGGCAAGATGCGGGGACGCCGATCGCCGCGCAGGCGGTGCTGCAGGATGAAGGGCGGGTCGTCTGGGCACACGTGGCCCGGGCTTTTTTCCCCGCGTATATGCCGGGCCGCCATACGCATTATGGCAGCGTGGTCTACGCCTGGAAGATCACGAGCCCGATTCCATTTTTGAACTGGCCTACGACGCGAACCAATTGCGCGTCGACAATTCCCCTCCTCCGCCGGGCACGGAAGAGATGACGCAGGCGATGCGCGACGATCAATCTTCGTTCACTCGGCTGCGCATTCCGGTGGAGGCCGGCGCGCACGGTGAAGCCTATCTGGCCAACCTATGCATTCATCGCACCCGGCTCCCCGCCGGTTATTTGCACAGCCGCCTGTTGCCGGTCCTCGTGGCTCCCCCGCGGACGTCTTATTGCTGCATCCTTCCATTGCGCTTTTGGGCGCCGGCGCTTACCGAGCTTTGGTCCAGTGGACCGCCCGTCCGGCCTGCTTTCGCCTACGCGGCGCTCCTGGAGCGGTTCAAGATCGAACCGTAAGCAAACTGTTCGGGATTTCTTCGGGGGCGAAACGAAAACGCCCGCGGCGAACCGCGGGCGCTTTTTTTTCGATTGAGGGCGGCGTTTTAGAACGCTTCGATTTCGCGGCGGACGTCCTCTTTGGATTTGCCCAGCCGCTTCTGCAGCCGGCCTAGGAGTTCGTCTTCCTTGCCTTCGGCGAAGGTGAGATCGTCATCGGTAAGCTGTCCGTATTTCTGCTTAAGCTTGCCTTTGATTTCGTTCCAATTGCCTTTGAGGTTCATCGTAGTCATGCCCTTGCTTCGCGTGCGGGGAGGGTGACGGATGTTTAGCGGATTAATTGCGGTCGATACGCAAATTGTCCTCGCAACTTCGCGGAGGTCAGCGGAAATTTTCCGCACACGCAGTTTCCTCTGCGCATACGATCCCCCTTCACGCTCCTATCCCTGTGGAAAACGATACCGACGTCGACGAACCACTTATCCAGAATTGCCCCGACTGCGGCGCGGCGATGGATGTCTCCGAAGTAGAACCTCTTTCGGCGGTGGTGTGCCCGGCTTGTGGGGCGCCGACCACGGTGAGCTCGACCATCGATCACTTTGAACTGGTCGACATGCTCGGCCATGGCGGCATGGGCGCGGTCTACAAAGCGCATGACACCTCGCTCGACCGCATGGTGGCGCTCAAGCTCCTGCGCAAGAGCAGCGGTTCGGCCGAGCAGATCAAGCAACTGGAGACCGAGGCGGCGATCACGGCGTCGATCAATCATCCACACGTCGTGCGCGTCTTCAGTACGGGGATCGACCGCGGGCGTTTCTACATCGCCATGGAGCTGGTGGAGAAGGGGACGCTGGACCGCTTGATCGAGCTGCAGGGGCGCGTGGCCGAGGCGCAGGTGCTGGAGGTGGGGATCCAGATCGCGAGCGGCTTGCGCGCGGCGCAGGAGGCCGGGCTGGAGGCCGGGCTCATCCATCGCGACGTGAAGCCGGGCAACATTCTTTTTACCGATGCGCACACGGCGAAGATCGTGGATTTCGGCCTGGCCATTTTTGCCGAGGACGAGGCGAAGGTGCGCGGGGAGATCTGGGGCACGCCGTACTATGTGGCGCCCGAGAAGCTCGACCAGAAGCCCGAGGATTTCCGCAGCGATATCTACTCGCTCGGCGCCACGCTTTTCCATGCGCTCGCGGGCCGGCCGCCGTTCGAGGCGGAGAATGCGTCGCTCGTGGCGCTCAAGCACTTGAAGAGCCAGGCGGTCAGCCTGCAGGCTTTCGCGCCGCACGTCTCGAGCAATACGGCCTACGTCATCAACCGCACGCTCAACAAGGATCCCGACCAGCGTTACCAGAGCTACGACGAACTCATCGAGCATCTCGAGTACGCCTTGAACGAACTGCAGGCCGGCCGCGGCAAGGCCGGGGAGACACGGGTGGTGCTGGAATCGGAACAGCAGAAGAAGGCGATGGGCTTGCTCAGTTTCGTGATGATGGTGCTCGTCCTGCTCGTGGGGGCGGGCATTTCTTCCGCAATCATATTTTCTCCAGTTCACCGGAGGAGGAAGCGAAGAACGGCAGCGCGCTGGTGGCTGATGGCGTGGGCGATCTGGCCGGAGAAAAGCCGGACGACGCGGTGGCGTCGCTGGCCGCCGTGCCGCGCAGAAGCCGAAGCAGCCGTGGCTGAACTGGGCGGATATGCTGACCGGCCTGGCCCAGTTCGCCGCGGGGCGTCGCGCGGAGGGCATCGAGGCTTTTCAGCGGGTCGAAGGCCGCGGACCTTATTCGACGAACGATGCGGACCAGGCGCTGGCGAATCTTTTCGTCGAGATTTCGCGGCAGATGACGAGCGAGCACGTCATCGATCCGAAGGCGACGAAGCCCGCCGCGGGCGGCTTTGGTCCGGCGGCCTTTTTGTTCTACGGCATGAAGGACTGGGAAGCCGGGGACGTGGACGAAGCCGCGGAGTTTTTCCGTCGCTTCCGGCAGGCGGAATTTGTCGGCCCCGATTCGTGGCTCGATGGACTCAAGCCGTTGGCCACCGACTACGTGGAGGAATATACCGCGTATCAGATGGCGATCGACGCTGGAAGGCGGCGAAAACGATCGACCAGAAACGCACCGCCCTGAAGGCTCTGAAAGCCGTGCAGGGCAAGCTCGCGCCCAAGGCGCACGAATTCGCCGTGACCGCCGCCAAGGACGTCGCCAAGGCGAGAAGGACCGCGCGGCGATGCTGGCCCAAGGCAAGGTGCCGGATGGCCGCTACAAGCTGATCAATCGCAAGACAGGCAAGACCATCGAAGTGGAAAATCACGGACGCGACGATGGGCACAAGCTGCAGACCAATGCCTACAGCGGCGGCGGCAGTCAGCACTGGCACATCATCCCGCAGGAGGGCGGATACTATCTGCTCGTGGGCGTCGAAAGCAGCAAGGCCATCAATGTGCCCAAGAGCGTCAGTGACGATGGCGTGCCTTTGGAGCAGGCGAACGTCAACAAAGGGCCCTCGCAGAAGTGAAGATCGAGAAAGCCGAGGGCAACTTCTTCCGCCTGACCTCGCAAGCCAGCGGCAAGGTGCTGGCCGTGGGTGGCGAGGGCAACGCCGCGCCGATCATCCAGACGACCTATACCAATGCCCCGGAGCAGCAGTGGAAGATCGAGGGCCTGTAGGGATGTTCGGGTTCGAATTTCGGCCCGCGAATCACGGAGCGAGACCGCATCAGTTTCCGCTTTTCACCGCGCGACTCCGCCACTACGTTCCCCGGCTCACGCGCTCGTAGCTCAATTGGATAGAGCGTCGGCCTCCGAAGCCGAAGGTTGTGGGTTCGACCCCCGCCGGGCGCAGTTTTACTCTGGAAATGTGTGCGTTCACACCCGACTTCTTAATTATCCCCAGAAGTCAGAAGAACCCTTATTAAGCCATAAAAGCCCTGAAATGCTCGTCTGCTTGGGTGCTTTCGATGGGTGTTCTACAGAGAGAAAGAGCAAAAGAGTCGGCGAGGGTGGTCGGAGCGAAAGGGAGCGGGGAATTGTGACAACCGGTGCGGCCCACTTCTTAAGAGTCTCGCGACCCCTTAAAACGCATGTCCAATGGAGTTCACACGTCCCCACAGAGTAAATGGACATTCTAGACGCCCAAAATTCAGAAGTGGGATTGAAACGGGACGTGTGAACCTGTGAACCAACTTTTTCCAGAGACTATAAGATTCCGAACGAAATTAAGTCTCCGCGGGACGAAGGCGAGCTGGCTTGCACGGGCTCTGTAGCCGCCGTGCAGAGGTTCTACAGGCCCCCTTTGAATCATCGGCCCGGCTCAGATTACCAATCGGGCTGGCGAGATCGCTCGCGCCTGCCCATCCTGCGGACCACATGAAATCCAATCCCTCCAAGCAATTTCGGGACACCCTCTTGGCCTTCCTCTATGAAGCACGCGGGGTTTGTGCGTGCGGGGTGAAAAGGGACGGCGTTTGGTGGGTCGTCCGCGATGGCGACTGGTTTCGCCCTTGCTGGGTCTATATCCGCGAATACTCCCCCCGGTTGCATCAGGGTAAGCAGCGGCATCAATCCTGGCGTCCCCAAAACGATGTGGCCCCATCGTTTGCCGGAAGCCGGCGGCCCGCAGAAATTCGAGCTGACTTTTCACGAGTCGGAACTGACCAAATCAACCGCCGCCCTCATCTTCGGCTGCTGCTCCCTTCGAGACCTTCAAATTTTCGTCACCTTACTTCTCCGAATCCGGTGAGATTCCGCACTACGCTTGGACTGCAAAGGCGAAACAGTGCGAGAGGGAGTGGAAGGCCAGGCCGAAAGGCAAATAACCGACGAAACGAAAAAGCGCCGGGGAGCTTCGTGGGCTCGCCGGCGCTTCCGGTATTTTTCGCTTTCGCCTGGTTTATCCGGGCAGCGTGTCCGCCGACTCGACGGGCCGTCCGCTGAAGTCGCGAAAGGCCACTCGCAAATCTCCCGCGAATTCGCTGGGCAGTTTATTGAGCGCTGGCTGGATGATTGCTTCACGCAACCTGTCCACTACATCCTCCCGACTGATTGGTTTTATCTCGCCGCTCTTCTCGATTTCTTCCACGAAACACCCACAGCGATCGTAAATGCGGCGTCGATCGCCCCCGGTCTCCGCATTGACCGAGCAGAGAATGAGCCGCCCCTTGGTCTTGCCGTCTGCTTCGTCGCTGCCCCAGAGATCGCGCTTTACCTCCATCGGCAGCCGCTCCGCCACACCCGTCTTTTCCGCCCATTGCTTGACTTCCTCCTTTCCAAACGGTTCAAACTCAACCGTCGTTCAAAGCGTGTCCGTGGCAGACATTCCAGATATTCCGCGAGTGAGAGTCCAGCGCCCGCGAGGGGCATCATGCACCGTGGCTCTCTTGGTGGGCGATTGTAGCGCCCACAGCCATTCCTCCACGATGTAAAACTGGGCGTGGCGTCTGAACAAGTGATCCGCGTCGCCGGATTCGAAAACGCAGAGCCGAGATACTCGCCGAGATGGGGCGGTGAAAGCGCGCAGCTCGCGCAATTCAACAGGCGTGCGCGGCGCGAGCTTGTGGTGAGGGAAGGCCCGTGCGTGGCGATGGGCTGAGGCAGCGACTTTCGCGGGCTGGGCTTAGTGGGGCGCTTGGCTTGCGCCTGGCGGGCGCGGGTGGCACCCTTTTTACTGATCCGGTTGGACTTTTTCATTTGATCGTGATTTGGCTGATCGGGTCATCCGCCCCGGCTGTGCTAGTAACACGGCCGGGGTCTCTTTTTTGTTTCGCTTCCTCTGCCGTGACCCATTGGAGCAGTTGAAGTGTTGTTTCCCCGCCTGGTTCCACGTCTCCGCGCATCCATTCGGACAAGCGCGGTGCTGCAACGCCGAGTAGATCGGCGAGCTTCTGCTTGGAGCC
Source organism: Chthoniobacter sp. (assembly GCA_037200205.1). GTDB lineage: Bacteria > Verrucomicrobiota > Verrucomicrobiia > Chthoniobacterales > Chthoniobacteraceae > Chthoniobacter. The sequence goes on along the minus strand of JBBCHV010000028.1, from coordinate 18,448 downwards.
GCGTTCAGTCGTGAGGCGACGGACGCGAGCAAAAAGCCGTTTAAGGCGGGGGTTGGTCGTTCGACCATGGTCATTGCTTACGTATACCGTAAGCACGTCAAGAACTTATTTTTTCCGACGTTTGGTCACGGGCGTTTTCACTGTCACCCGATGCGAGTGTAGAGCGAAGCCTCCCGATTGCCGTTTCGTGCTCACGAAAAAAAATCATCGGAAGCAGAGGTGATCCTCTTCAAAAATTCTTCATGCAAGTCGGGCGCAGAAGGCCCAAAATATTTCCAGCCCATTGCACAATCCGGCGGTTCCGCTCGGCAATGGCGTCGGGTGAATCGGGAGCAATGGAACCGACCTTTCTTTGAAACAAACTGTCCAGATCTTCGACGCGACAATTTGCTTTAGCCGCCTGTGCCGCCAAGGCTTTTTCGACCGGCACCGACAGAACCTCAGCATATGCTCTGCTGAACAGCGACTTGGGGGCTAACTGGTAGCGCTGGCCGTAAAAATTAATTTGAAAATTAACCGGCAGAAATCCCGTTGCGAGCCAGCGTGGATTTACCCAAAACCGCGCAGATAAACGGACGGCGACGTGAAAGCGTAGAGGTGTTCGGCCGAGTTCAATATCCGCAATCACTGAACTATCGATGCCAATTTGACGGGCAAAATCAGCGCGAGAGAAACCGAGGCGCTCGCGTAGCACGCGCACGCGCTCGCCGATTTTCAATTCAGCAGGCGGCAGAGGGTTTTTTTCGGGGCATACCGCAGACTATTGTTTTAGAAAAGACAGTGAAAGCTTTTGACAAGCCACGTATCAATATGGTCTTTATGGGACTATGCAACGCGAGAGGCCACGCAGAAAACCAAATCTCGGCATCCAACTCGCCGCCAAGGCGCTGGGGGTGCATCGCACGTCCCTGTATCGCGCTGTCCACCGGCCAGGTGATACCCAAGGACCCCACGGTGCTCCCGCGCTTTTACGAATACATGCGCAAGCAGGCGGTAGGGGGCAATCCGTGCTTTGGAATCTATCCCCCCGAGCACATCCGGTTGGCCGATGACGCGATGATGCGGCAGATCGCGGCCAGCTACCCGGCGGCATTCGCGTATGATAGCAGCGGCCTGCGCGTGCTTCAGCCTGTATCCTTTTTCGTCACCTGCCAAATGCCCATTCCCGAGCCCGGCGCGGCTTACTCCGGGCCTTCGCCCCCCAAAATCTCCGCATGACCAAGCCCAAGAACACCACGCGACCCGTCAGCCGGCCGTTTCGTCGCCGCGATTACGGAAAAATATCTGTGATCGATCGACTCCCCGAGACGGTCAAAACCGAACTGCTGACCCCGCTGGAACAACCCGGCCATCAGCTACCAGAAAATTCTTTCGTGGCTGGCTACGGAGCACAAGACGCTGGGCCTCCCAAGCCGCGCTCGGAGCTTTCTTCCGCCGGCAGAGAGAAACCGGGCGGCTCGACGCGCCCAGCGAGGGCCAAGCGGGAGGCATCCCTTGGGAGGTGTCCGTGTTTGCGCCAGGGGCCACCGAAATCCGCGTCACGATTCGGCCCGCCCTCAACGCGGCCGCTCCCAAAGCAAAGGCATGAGTTCCCTCACGCTGCCATCTCCCGAATTGAGCGAATCGCAGCGCGCCACACTCGCCGAGTGGCAGGCGCAGCTCGGCAAGCTCGTCGCACATCAGCGGACATGCCGCACGCGGTCGGTTCGTGGTTCACTGGGAGTGCAGCTTTCCAGGCGCGATCCGTGGCGCACACACCGCGATTGCTGAAGTCTGCGCACCGGCGGCTAATGAATTACTGGATTCTGCCGCCCGGCAAATCGCGCCGTGGTTTACGCATGACGGAGACGCCCGTCAAATGGCTGCACAGTTCCCAGCCTTCGCACAATTGCGCGGCTTTCTGCGCGGCCACCAGGGCGAAGAAACACTCGTCGGTCTGGCCGATCAGGCGGAGGCCACCGCCAGGTTCATCGAGCGAATTTTGAAGGGTGGCGAAGTGTGGAGTTTCACCGGGCGCGAGATATGAGCACTGCCGCGCCCCTTCGCAATGTGGCCGCTACTTTCTTGGGAAAAAACCGTGTGCTGCCTTTATGGTTTCGGGTGGCACTGCGGAGTCTGCGGATAAGTCGGGGCGGGGTTGCTGGTCTAGTTTCCAGTGATCCCGCCCAGGGCGTGGTAAATCGGGGGGAAGGAGCCCGCGCATGAAGGGCCTCGAAGAACACGCGGGCGGCGAACCGTTACCGAAACACCTCGCCGCCTTACTGGAAGAGTTCGATGCCAGTATGCCGGGCGGCTGTGGTGCGGGGTCAACGAGCTTGCCGGGGGAATTGTGCGTCGATCCCAAGCAAATTGCGGCAGCGATTGAGCTGGGGGGAATTGCTGGCGGTCAATATCGGCAACACCCGCGGCAACATTTCGGAGCGCAAGAGCTGGCGCATTCCGCTCAGCGCCGCCCGCGAGTGGATCAAAGGAAGGCGGAGCGTATGACAACATCCCCCGGCGACCCCTCTCCACGCCAGCCCGAAAACGGTCGCTTCTGCTTTGAGCCTGGAGACCGCATCCAGTATCCGCGCGAGGAACTCGCCGCGCTGGCCGTGGCGGAGCTGCCGCCCGGTGTGGCCCGGCAGGATGGCCGGGAGATTGTTTTCGAGGAGCCCTTTGAGCTGATGCTTCTCCCACCCCGTGGCAGGCATTCCCCGGCGAGCGTTTCTACCGCGCCGCTGACCTCGCCTTCCGCACGCCGTAACAGGGATCAAGAGCCGTGAACGCAAAAGCGCCAAAAATGCCCGACGTTTGTTTGAGGGGTATCGATGCCGCGCTCACGCCTGAAGCGGCGTTGCAACACGGTTGCAAACGGCACCGCTGCGGCAATGGGCAGCTCACAAAACCCGCAATTCGCATCCGCGCGGATCGCTCCCTTTGATTCACCCGCAGTAAAAACCCAACCCATCGAAAACCCGATAGTATGAAATCGAATCTCAAATTGATCGCCCTCGCTCTCTTGGGCCTGGTCTTCACCCGTCCCGCTGCCTATTGCACGGCCAACGCGGAGCCTGACGACATCGCCACCCTGCGCAGCAAGCTCGCGGCGCAGGATGCGGAATTGGAACGCCTCCGCGCGGTCGAGGCAGGCATTCCCGAGCGCATCCCCGGCCTCACCCCCACGCAGGCGCTCATCGTCAAAGGCTCGGACCTGCCAGACGCCAAAGACGTGCTCTGGCGCATGGACGCGCGGCTCGAATTTGAGACCGCCCTGGAAGCGGCCCTCAGCCAGCACCGAGAGAGGGCAGCCGCCGCCGCGAAAAGGAAGAGGCCACCAAGTGAACATTTCCAGCGGCGACTCCGACGCGGCCAACACCGCCATTACGAACCTGCAAGCGGCACTCACCAGCTACGGCGCGATCAGCGGCCCGGCGGCAAAAGACCTTTTCGCTCGCGACACCTTGCTTCCCCTCAACGCGGGCGCGATCGCGCTCGCCGCCAGCTTGGGGCGAACGCTGCGCGATGAGACGGTCAGCAATGCCTCGACGGCAGTGCAACCCTTCACGGCCAATACCGTGGAACTCTCCCGCATCGTCGGCGAGTTGGGCGCGGTGCGCCAGCTTCGCGCGCTGGTCCACGGGCTGGAATCCGCCCCGCAGCTTCCTAGCGAAGCGCCCGGCGTGGCCCGGCTCATCGTCACCACTTTGCAGGCCGTCCTCGCCGTCGCGGTGGTCGCCTAACCAATCCGCAGTAAACCCAAAAACCAAAACAGCCAATGAACATCATCGTAAAACTCGATTCCGAAACCCGCGCGGAATTTTCCGCCCTGGTGGAGATCATGCAATCCCTCTCCGCCCGTCACGTCTCTCTCCTCCGCGAGCTGATGGATTTGAAGGGCAGGCAACTCTCTCTCCACTCCAGCGCCACTGCTTTGGAGATCAAGGCCAATACCGGCGACCTCGATGCAAGCCGCGAATTGCTGGCCGTGGTCGATCAAGGCATGCGGGCCGCTCGACTTGCCGAGGCCAAGGAAAAGGAAATCAACGAAACTTTGTGCGGAGAAATGAACGCCGCCTCTGCCCGCGCCTTATCCTTCATCCAGAGTGTTCTCGCGCCCCATAAACGGCTGGTGGAAGACAAGATCACGAAGGCGCTTCTGCCCTATTGCTTTCACGAGCACGTAGCACGGGCGAATGCTACTCAATGCGACATCATCAACTATCTGGATGCCGAGATTAACAAGAGGAAGATCATTAAATTGGACGATGTAGACGCTGCGGCCTCGCAGCTCGCCATGTTTCAAAATCGCCTCTCGAAAATCCTCAAGGGCGGCGCGGCTTGGGAGTTTGAAGGCGCGGACAAAGCTGCCGAGGAAAGCGAGGAAAAAGCCGCCTGATCCCCAAGTAACTCCAGCAAAGCATCAATTCTAAAAATATGAAACATCTCGATCCCAAAAACCCCGAGCACCGCCGCATCGCCCTCGAAGATCGCGTGCGCCTCCTCATGCGCGAGGGCGCGATGAGTTACGATGAAGCTTGGCGCACCGCGAACAGCGCGGCGGACATGAAACCGTTCGTTGACGCCATGGTCGGCGGCAGCGGCAGTCCCACGCCGGCCGATCCGAGCAAGATGACCCTGCAGCAACGGGGCGATGCGCTCAATGCCATCGTGCGCCAGCGCATGGCGGAACTCGGCGAGGATCATCCGACCGCATTTCGCCGTGCGTGCGCCGACCCTGCCAATGCCGCTCTCATGCAAGCCATGCAAGGCGGCGCGGGCTATCTCGGCCAGGCCAATACCACGACTACGCGGGATGGTGACACGCACACCTCGATCATCCCGATTGAGTTCGCCAACCGACGTTTCTAACGCACGCCGCGAAATGAAATCCACTCCTTCACCGGAACTCCTCAGCGCGGCGCGAGCCGCCATTCCCGACCTGGAAGCCGCACTCGCCACCGCGCCCGATTTCGGGCCGGAAGCGCCCACGATCGAGCCATGGCTCGCGTGGGCAGAAGAAACTTCCCGCCCTCTCTTTGCCAAATACGAGAGCCTCTATCGCGAGCTATTGCGTGCGGAGATCGCGGCCACGCCGGGCACCGAAAAGCTGCCGCGCGATTACTTCGAGGGGTTCCTCGGTGCTGAGTGGACCTCGCTCAATTCCGTGGGCCTCCTGCGCTTCATGCTGGCGCTCTTCTGCGCTTCCACGGGCGCGCACAGCGACCACACCACCGGCGAGGAAATGGTGCCCTGCCTGCCCCCGCACCACCACCGCGCGCCCTCTCGTGAACGAACTGCTCCTCAAGCTCTTCAAACAGTCTCGGGCGCGGAAGCTCGCGCCGGAAGTGCCGGGCGAGACCGCTCCGCAGAAGGATTCCGCCGCCATCCGATCTATGAGGAAGGGCGCTGCACGGGGTTCCGCATGGTCATCAGAGGGCAGGAGGGCATCCTTTGGAACGCGCCGCAGGTGAGGACATGGCGCGAGGGTGAAGGGCAACGCGCCCTCGGGGTCGCCTGGTTCGAGGCCGGGCCGATCCATAGCCCCGATGAAATGGTCGCCTTCACGATGTTTGGCGACAACTGAGGCATGCCCGTATGACTGACGAAGAAGAACAACAATTGCGCGAGATGGGGGAAGACTTGGCGCGCGGGTGGAAAAGCCGTGGGAAACCGCTCTGCGTGGCGCGCACTTTGCGCCCGCCGCGCGGGTGCCCTGGTCTTCACCATGGAAGTGTGGATTGCGCTGGAAGCGATCCGCTCACCGTTGCTCCTGGGCGACACTCCCGAGTCTTTGGAGGAGGTGGAGGCGGCGGCCAATCTCTTTGCGCTTTCCGTCGCGGGGCTGGATGGGACGAGGCATTCTCCATCGCCCGCCAGTTGCGCGATGTCATCGCGCAATCCTTTGAGATGGCGCTGCCCATGCGCCAGCCCGGTGCGAGGGGAGAAGGCGCGGGCGATGGGTTCGGCGCGTGGCTGCCGCTCTTTACTTTTCTGGTCAAGGAATGCGGCCTCTCGCTCGCGGAAGCGCGCTCCCTGCCCGTGCCCCAGGCTTACGCCCTCCTCGCCACCGCGCGGCGCAATGAGGCTGGCAGCCAGGGGGACCGACTTATGCGAGCGTGACGCGCTCCAGAACCCCGCCTGATTATGGCCGAAGAAATCAAGATAGGAATCAAGACGACCTACGACGGCTAGGGGCCAAGGATGCGGAGCGCGACGCGAAAAAGATGGAAGCGCTCGGCAAGGGCAATGGCGGACGGGGCTCGCTGGCCACGCCGCCGCCCGATCTCAACACGCCGTTGCCGCCGTCCAAGCAAGAGCAGACAGCCGCCGCCGCGAGCAGGCCCAACGCAGCAAGGCGCTGATCGCCGATGCCGAGGAAGACCTAGTGCGGGCGAAAGCGACCGGGGCCAGCGCCGCCACGGTGCAGGAACTCGACAGCCAGCTCCGCGCCCAAAAGCTGGCCGCCCGCTTCCAGCGCGAGCAGAACATGCCGGAAGAGGAGGCGATCAAAAAGGCGCGCTCCCACGTCGATCTCCAGAACGAGGCGAAGGCGCGCAAGGAAGCGACCAAACAACAGGCCGCCGCCGACAAGCAAGCCGCCGAGGAAAAAGCCAAGGCCGAACAAGCGGCGCAAAAAGAAACGGCGGACCAGCAGAAGCAGCAGGCCCGCCGATGCCGCCAAGGCGGAAAAGGCACAGCAGAAGCAGACGCAGCCGGAGGCCAAGGCCGCCGCGACCGCCAAAGCCGCTGCGGAAAAGAAGGCCGCCCAGGAAACGGCGGCGGCGGCCAAAGCGGGCTACCAAAGAGGAGAAGGAACAGGAGACGCTGATGAGGTCGCGCGCGGCTTATGCCCAACGCGCGGGGCATATGGCGGTCGGGCTCGCGGGGCAGAGCGCCGGCGTAGGGGACGCTATCTCTGCCTTGACCAGCATCAACGAGGTGGCCAAGGCCTTGGGGCCAGAGGCCCGCGCGGCGATCCTCATCGCGACGGCCACCGCCGCCGTCGTTGCGGTCCAGCAGCAGCGGGAATTCAATGCCGAGAACGCGCCATCAAGGATCGAGGGAACCGGCTGATGGATGCCCGCGAGTTCGAGCGCGCGGAAAGCTTTGAAGGCAGCGCCTCCGGTTCCCGCAACATGGCCGAGGGATTCAAGACGGAACGCCTCCGCCTGGAGCAGGAAAAGGCGCAGTTGGAACACAACAAACAGTTTCGCTGGTATGCTCCGCAGACGTGGGACATCGGCGGCGCCAACAAGGCCGCCATCGGCGAAGTGGATGACAAAATCCAGCGCGCCAAAGAGAACGAGGCGAAGGCCCGCGAGGACGCGGCCAAATTCGCCCGGCACACGACGGCGGTGGAAATCGATATGGAGAAGAAAAAGGCGGCGGGTCAATACCTCGCCGCGCGCGGCGATCAAGGACAAGCTCACCGCTTGGGATGCGTATCGCCATTTCAAGGATGGCTACGCTTCGGATGAAGATGCCGAGGCCGGAGCCAAGGCCAAGCTGGAGGGCATCTCCCGCGAGCGCGCGCGGGGCTATGACCGGCTCGTGACGGCGCGCGATGGCGTGGCCGATACGGCGCGCGTGGCCACGGCGAAACACGAGCAGCTCGAACAAGATCGCGCTTCGACGGCCAATATCATGAAGGACATCCACGAAACGATGCAAAAGCAGCACGCCGATATGAAGCAGGTCGCCACGCTCAAGAATTTCTATCGCCCCTAACTCTCACCACTAAACCCAAATGCCCACCACTCCCGTTATCGATCCCGAATCCAGCATCCTCAGCTATCCGCAATGGTTGCCGTGGGAACATCAATTCAGCGCCACTAATCTGCCCGTGTCATGGGCGATCAATAGCGGTAGCTTCCCGAGCGGAATGACCTTCGAGCCGCGTTGGGATGTCACGCTCTCCGATAGCGGCGACGTGGTGAACCTCGCCGCCCATGGCTTTGCCAACGGCACGTTACTCGTCTTCAGCGCGATCCCGAGCGGCGGCGGCGGCCTTAGCGTGGGCACGCGCTATTACGTCGTCAATGCCGCGGCGGATACCTTCCAACTCGCCGCTGCCCCCCGGCGGCGCGGCGATTGCCATTACCAGCGATGCGGCGACGGCCACGCTCTTTCGCCCTGGTTATCTCTCCGGTTTCGGCACACTGCCCGGCATTTCCACGGTGCGTCTCACGGCGACAAATGCCGATCCCACGACGAGCGCGGAGCAGCTCTTCACCATCGGCATCGAGGCTGCCGCCGCCGTGCCTGATGCTAATGCCGACCTGGTATGGGATATGGCCACCAACAGCGTCATCGCCCAGACGAGCGCGGCGCTCAGTCTCACGCCCCTGGACCGCGACACGCCCATTCTTTTCGTCAAGGAGCAAGACGATTTCATGGCTCGTATCCGCGTTGTCAAGAGCGGCAGCGTGCTCGATCTCGCCACGGAGGATAATGCCCTGAAACTCGTGCTCAAGGAACTGGAACCGGGAGGAACAAAGTGGCGATCAGCGACGCCTCCACCAAGCTCGGCGCTGGCGATGCCACCAGCTACCTCCTGCATGCCAAGTTCGACGGAGATGCGTTGAAGGCGTCGCTCTCCAATTACGAGGCCGACACCGGCACCTTCTACAACGCTCTAGCCGAAATCGAACTGACCTACACGAATCCCTTCGGTGCCTTCGGCCCGGCCACGCTGGTTCGCACCAGCCGCACCTTCCGCCTCCAGATTGAGCGCGATCTCGGCGAGTAGCCCCGTTGTCCATTTTCCATCCTCTATTTCTTATGGCTTGGTCCCTCGATTGGTTCGCTGCTGAAAAACTCGCCAAAGCGGGCGCACAGATTCGCCGTGTGGCGTGGACGGATAAAGTGCTGGTGAATGTCAATGGCGGTCCCATGTGGCTGCTCGTGACCGGAGGCGTTTCGAGGGTGGTGAAGTCGGGCGAAAATGGCGACTACACCACCGCCGATCTCAAGGCGAAGGATTGGACCGATCAACCTTTCAATGCCGATCCCTGCGCGGCCACGCCTGCCTTCAATAGCGAGCCAAACGTCTACGGACAGTGGACCAGTCAGCCCGATTTTATCGCGCCGCCGCCGCCCGGTTTCCCCTCGCCGTAACTCCGCTGTTTCCATTTTTCCATCTCTCCATTTTCCATCCTCCATTTTCCATCATGAATTTCTACGACGCCCGCGCCATCGCCCTCGCCACGAAACTGCACATCCGCCGCGAGTCGTGGCCTGCCGATAAATGGATGTGGGTCCTTAACACTGTGGTGTCCTACATCTTCACGGCGGAAGTCGGCTACGCGGGCACGCAACTCGTTCGTTGCACGGATTTCGGCCGGGCCGAATTCGAGGCACAGGATTGGACCACGATGCCCGCCCCGCTCATGAGCTGCCCTATCACGCCGACCAGCCCGCTGGGTGGCGGCCCGCCCATCCCCGGCTCGCCAGGCTTCCCCGGCGCACCGTCTGGTGGCGGCTACGGTGGCGGTTCCGCTGGCGGTGGCAGCGGTGGCGGCGGCAGCGGGGGCGGTGGTGGTGGTGGTGGTGGCGGCAGCCTTCCGCCGCCCGATCCGGGGACGAGCCTCAGCGTGACTTTTGCGGGACTCACTGCCGCCGATTTCACCGGGACGCTGATCAAAGACCTTCATACCGGTGATCTCGATGGCACCTATGCGCTCGCGCCTGCGGGTGGGCTAACGTGGAGCACGACGTTTCAAAAGGGGTATCTCAAGACACCTTTGACGATCGCAGCGCGGGGAATTTTTCATGGCAGATCACCGCCACAAAGATACCGAATTTAGCTATGCCATCTATGCAACGTGGCACTTGTCACTCAAGGGAATCGCCGGAAAAGTGGCGCCTGTGTCGGGCGGATTTGAAGAAGTGACCCCGCTCCCGCGGCGCAGTTCCATGAACAATTCAATTCACGCCGCCGGAGGCAATGACTTCTTCGGAGGAACCGGAAAGGTAAATTAGAGCTCGCACGAACAATCACCCGATTCTCAAAATCTCACCCATGAAAATAACCATCTTATTTATCTCCCTTTTGACCCTCGTTTTTGTGGCGGCCTCTTCGAGACATCAGGCATTCGGGCCGATTCGATTTGGAATGACCGATGCGGAATGCACCAAGTGGATGGACCCAAATGCTCAACGATGCCAAGCGTCGGAAGAACAACTCCCGATTTACGGCCGCCGACGTGCGCATGCATTTTGTGAACACAGGGACGAAGCGACCAGGCGCGCTAACGTCGATGGATGCTGGAACAGATTTGGGATTGGTGCCTGATGCCCGCCCCGTGCTGAATCAATTTTCGGTAGGCAAATTTGAAGACTCTATCGAGCGAGCACAGGAAACCTGGAAACTTCTTCGCGACATTGCCGACTCGAAATTCAATCGCGTTGGAAAAAGGAGCTGAGTTCCCGACCGCTGATGAAATGAAGGCCGAGCCGCGCGGCATTGTCACTGACGCATGGGAATACGAAGGCATCACGATCAAACTGCGCGTGATTGCCATGGATGCGGCTGCCATGCTTCGCCCGAACATCACTGGAATCGTTTACGAGCCTAGACTTTCGGCGACGGATTCAGCCCCCAGCCCGGCGAAGTAAGCCCTCCATGGATCTCGCCCTCTACACCGCTGCACAAATCGCCGCCGCCCTTGGCCGCTCGAAGCGTGGCGTGTGGAAGGCAATCAAACACATTCGGCCAACAGGGGAGGAAACGATTCGCGGCAATCGTGCGGCGGTTGTGGGCGCTCTCGCAGCTCCCCGAAGCGCTGCGCGGCGAACTGGTGGCGCTGGCGGCCGCGCGGGGCTTTCGCGACGCCGGGGCGATGCTCACCACGCCCCAGGCCGTATGGCAGCCACCCGTGCCGCTGGCGGAAGTCGCGGGTCAAGCTCTGGGCAAGGCGCGCAAGCTCTGCACGGCCTTTGCCGGCACGCTTCAGCGTTTGAATGATCTCACGCTCTCCGAAGCGGAATTTCGCCAACGTGGATTGGCCGACTATCGCGCGGTTTTCGGCTATGAAATCTCTGCGAAGCAATGGAAGAGGTTACTGGATCGCACCGTGACCCGCGACCACGGTGCGGAGGACTGGCAGCGGATGGAGATCTACCTGGACGAGAACTGTGCCCGGAGGGCTCCCGCGAACACCGTCGCCGCCGTGGTCAGTGGCAACGAGCATCGCGAATTGTGCGATTTGATCGCCTCTTTCAAAAAGCCGTCCGATCCGACGAAGGACGAGCGTGGGCATTTGTGGCAGTGCGTCTTTGATCGCTACTCGGATTTGATTGCGGGACGGCGCGAAGGCGCGGGACGCCGACGCAGCCTGGTGGCCTTTCTGGCTCAGCACGCCCCCAGCCTGGCCAAGACGCCGCACGCGTTGCATGTCGCATTACCGCCAAGCTGGCGAAATGGGAGGCAGGGCAGGGGAGGCCGTCCGCCCTCGCCGATCGCCGCGCGGCGGCCAATCAGGAACGCGCCTTGGAATTGAACGAAAACGATCGCAAGACGCTGCTCGCCTTCGCCGCGAAGTTTGGCGGCGGTCTGAGTCAGGGGTGGCGGGAAGCACTTCGCCGGGACGAATTGAGCCGGGAATTGACTGAGCGGTATATCGGTAATGCCCGCTCGAAATCCTACGTCCCCCAGGCCGTCCGTGAGGCACTCGGAAACGACTTGAAACTTTTGGACGATCTCATGCACGGCCCCCGCCAGGCGCGGTTGGGCGGCGCTTACATTTCCCGCGATCCGAACACCTTTGCCGCTGGCGATTGGATGCAGGGTGACGATTGCACGCTTCCGGTCCTTTACTACGAAGAGACTCTCGAAGGGGTGCGGCTCATGCGCGGGCAGTTCCTCGCGATGATCGACGTGCGCACGACTTACATTCTTGGATTTGTGCTCATCAGCGCGCCCCAGGATCGGCCTTCGACTTATAACGCTTGGCACATCCGCAATCTCATCACCACGGTGCATGAAATCTACGGTCTGCCACGCGAGGGCTTTTACTTTGAAAACGGTTCGTGGCGGGCGAAGGTGTTGACCGGCAATTTTGCCGATCAGACGGGGACAGAAACCGGACTGCGCGAATTTGGTTTGCGGTTTCGTCATGCGCGGTTGCCGCGAGCCAAAGTAGTGGAGCGCGTTTTCGGCTCGCTTCAGAACACGATGGAAGCAGAGCCGGGATATGTCGGGCGTGGCTGGCATAACGACAAATACGAGAGGACGGAGCGTGCGAAGCGGTTCGCGGAATCGGGCAAGCTGCCGGCCGGCAATCATTTTTACGACCGTGACCAATGGGTCGAGCGGCTTACGCACCTGGTGCAACTCTACAACGAAGAGCCGCAGGGCGGGAAGTATTGCGACGGGCTCTCCCCGAAAGATGCTTATGAAAAACACTTCGGCGAAGTGCCATTGCTTCGCCTGCCAGACTCTGCCCGCTATTTGCTGGCCAATGAGCGCAAGAGTCTAAAGGTGGGCCGCAACGGGATTGGTTTCCGAGCTGGTGGAGTCGCGTTCACCTATAAAAGCGTGGAAACCGGTTCGCTGATCGGTCGGCAGGTGGAAGTCTTTTTCAACCGGGAATCGCCGGATTTGCTCGGGGTGAAACATCCCGACAGCGGCGAAGTATTTGCCGTGCGGCGCGCGGCTTCTGTGCCCGCGATGGACGCGGACGATGCCACGCTCTCCCAGGCGTTCGCCGAGAATGAAGCGCACGATAGCTACAAGCGTGCGCTGTATCGGGCGATTCGTCCGAAGTTTTCGGAACACTTCCTCGGCCGCCCCATCTTCCGCCCCACGCTGATCGACACTGCTACCGTGGAAGCGGGCCGCCAATTTGCGGCGAGCGCGGAAGAAGAAAAGAAGGCCGCGAGCACGGAGCAGCGTTTGCATCGCCGCACCGCTGCCGCCGCGCAAAAGATCGGCATGCGCGTCCGCCCCCGGCCGCGATCCCGAGACACAGACGGCAGCGGCGGAGAGACTCGCCGCACTTGTCTCCAAGGCCCAGCAACAAAAGGACTAAAAATGACGACGCGACCGCGCTCCCGAAGATTCCACCAAATTCCGGCAGGAACGTACATGAGCAGCCCTGAAATGCAGCGTGGCTTGCTGGCCAATTGCGTGTCGGCGAGGGTGCAGGTGCTCACCAATCCGTTGCACCGGAAGCTGATTTGGTGGCTGCAAAAGGTATCTTGGCAGCCCGGCGGGTTGGAGGCGCTGGCCGCCGACTTGATCCAGCGGTGGCCGCTTCGCTTCGCAACCACGGCCATGCAGAGGCTCGGGATTGGTTCCGACCGCATTTTCTCGGCCACGGAGGTGGAAGAGGCGGTCGGCTCATTGAGGAGCAACAAAAGGAGCTGGAGTGGATCATACGATCTCCGCCGCTCGTTCCCGCTGCGGGGAGAGCTTTACGAGAGAATGGAGAACGTTTGGCGGCTGGACGATGAGGAGGATCGGCGAAAATGGAGTCAGCGACGGCAGGAGAGGGCAAATGCCCTGCGGAGATCGCGGACCTATCCCACTAGCTATCCGGCCAGCGACTTTTTGAAATATTGCCTGGAGGAGGCGGAAGAAGGGCTTTCGAGGTTTCTCTTCGAGAAGCTGTGCCTGGACCCCTGAAGTGAGCATGGATGAATCGCCGCTGTGGTATTTCCCCGCCCTGGTCGAATCGCTCGCCGAGCTGCACGAAATCCGTGCGAAGGCCGCCGCTTCCGCACCCGTGACGGAGATCGGCGCGAAGATCGCCGAGACGATGGAATACGCGCTCGAAGAGCGCGGCCTCGTTGTCATCGATGGATTGGCCCGCACCGGAAAGACTTTCGCGGTGAAGGCGTGGTGCGATCAGAACCCCGGCCAGGCGCGTTATGTGCAGGGTGCCCTCGTCCAATGACGATATGAGCTTTTTCCGCGCGATGGCAGAATCGCTGGGCATCGGCACGAGCCACGCCTATAAAGCCTTGGAACTGCGCGGGAGAATCGAGACGGTTTTGCACACGGGGGATTTGTTGCTGGTGCTCGATGAAGGCCACTACCTCTGGCCGCAGCGCAACATGAGGAAGGCCGTGCCGCATCGCATTAATTGGATGCTCACGCAACTCGTGAACATGGGCGTCCCCGTGGCTGTCGTTACCCACCCCGCAATTCACGAAGAGCCAGGAGGCACTTGTGCGGGGCGGGGGGATGGTCGTCTGAGCAGCTTGTCGGCCGGATCATCCACTACGAGCAATTGCCATCCTTGCTTGGCGAAGATGATCTGCAGGCCGTTGCTCGGCATTGGTTGCCAGGCGCGGACAAAGACGCCGTCGAAACACTCACCACCTACGCGCAAGCTCGGAGAAGTATCTCCAGGGCATCGAAGCTCTCGCGCGTCGGTCGCGCTATCTGGCGAAGAAAGCGAATCGAATCGAGCCCACGTTCCAAGACGTGGTTTCCGCGCTCAAAGAGAGCGTCGTGCCATCCGACAATGCGCTTGCCGCTGCCTTGACCGGCGCGCGCCCCCGGCCCCGCAAAAGGACCGTGCCTGCGACCGCTGTAGAAGCTGTGCAGGCATCCTGCAGACCCTCTGCACGCCACGTGCAGGCCGCTCGGGAATCGAATTGCAAAGCGCCGGCGCGAGACGCAGGCGAGACCGTTCTTTCCACATAGCTCGCGCTGGTTTGCGAGTTTTTGCGAAAAGCCGCCCGGAAGGCGGCCCTTACCATTTGCCCGCGCCCTTTGGACATCGGACACGCAAAAATTAAGAACTCGGTCGCGACGCTACACACTCCGAAAAGTGGCGTGAATGAAGGCACTGACCCAGCCGGGCATTCGGGCCGGCAATCGCTGGCAGGGTGAGGCAAAACCCTGAACCATTCATCGGTTTCCGAACGTTTACGCGCAGGGGGGTCGGGTGGAGCGAATCGGCGGATATGGAAACACCACAACATCAAGAGTGGCGCTCCAGGCAGCAGGTAAGCTGGAGAGCCATACCACCGTCTCCCTCTTTGTGGGAGGTATTCTGTTCATCATGTCGGGCGGCAGCCCTTGGAGCACCGCCGGGACGATGAATGCCATCATGGGCGCGATCCTGCCCGTAGGCATGTTCACGCTCCTCGTCCTGCACTTCGCCCTTTCCTTCCTTTATGTGGCGGTGATTGCCCACGTCATCTATCGGCTGCGCCCGATGTCCGGCATCCTAGTAGGGGTATGCACCGGACTGGCTCTTTATGGGGTCAACTTTATCGTCTTCCATCCGCTCGCTACCCAGATGCAGAGTCCTGAAGGCCGGGCGCTGTTCGTGCATATCACGTTCAGCCTGCTGGCGAGTGCGGCTTACAAGGGAGGTTCCGTTCCGCGGCCATTTCGTGGATCCCGTGACGAGGTGCTGGACCAAACGCACCGCTTGATCACCGAAGAGAATCCGGCCGATCCCGAGCCGGTCACGGCTGCCGCAGATCGGTAGGTGAAAGCAGTCAAAAGCGAGACTGCTTTGTCCGCTCTATTCCTGGCGCGGGACCACCGTGAACGGGGAGGGCGCGTCCGGTGGAATATCTTCCTGGGCCAGGACATTCAGCATGTGGATTTGCCGATCCTCCAACCGCAGAGCGACGCGAATGGCTTCCACGTCGCGATTTGTTGCTTGAGAGCGGCGATTTCCGCTTTGAGGTCGTCAATCTGCTTTTGTTCTTCGTTGGTCATGAAAGGGAGTAGTGGGCGATGTCATACTGCGGCCGGCGTAAATGGAGCAACGTCAGATTCGCTGCGCTAAAGCCGTGCTGGAGTGCCTGCCATAATAATTTCGTCAATTTCCCCTTGCGAGATTCAAAGTACACAAGCATTGTAGCGGAAATCGCGACAGTGGTTACACGTATCCATTGCCGTGTCAGCCATTTAAGCAAATGCTCTTCTCACGAGATCGGAATCTGGCTTCCGGCCACAGCGGCCGGCCATTGTTGGGCCGTCCTGCTTTTTTCCTCGCCGAACGGTTTGCGCTGCTGGCCTCGATGTTCGTCAGCTTCGCTTATCTCGTCCTCGGCGTGCTCAATGAGGCATTCGATCTGCTGCATACTTTCGCGGGAAAAATGGTCAAACCAAACAAACTCAAAAACGATTAGTCGGCCTATTTATGTATAGCTCGCTCCCCCACCTCCAGACGGCCATTCGCAAGCACCCTGCAAAAAGGCGCTCTCTGCCGCATCTACACGGATACGCTCAGCGCCTGCTGGCCCAACCTCAGTGAAGAAGCCCGCGCGCAGAGGGTGGCGCAATTCGCAGGCGCAAAATCACTGAGCGTAAACTACCGCATGCTGGGTAACATGGGCATGGTGGCTGAGTTCGTCAAAACGGCGCAGAGCATCGCTGCCTGACCTGGCGCGCTGCGCGCTCTCAGGCGCTTTTGACGATGACGTGGCGCGGGTGCGGGCGCCAGCGACTGCACCCGAGCGCCGGCCCACGCGTGAGCCGGCCCGAGGTGAAATCGAGCATCAACGCGACAATCACCGCCGGCGAGCGCTCCCCCGAGGGCGCCGAAAGCGACAATGGGCCATTCGCTGCCGGCGGCGAGGTAGAAATTGTGACCGAGCCACGCGCAAACGGCGCCCGCCGGGATGCCGGCCAGCACGCCGCACTGCAACAGGAACATGCGGATACCGGCGGAGGGTCGTCCCGCGCGCAGCGCCACCACGAAGGACGACGAGACAACTCCCAAGCCCACGAGCACCGCGGCGGCGAGACAGGCGATCGTGCCGATGGCGATCCCAATGCCGATGAGCACCAGCGCGACGAAGAGGAAGACAAGGCCGAAGATTCCCATGCGATCAAGTTGCGCGCTTTCCCGCGAAAGCGCAATCGCGAGTGAGCAGCCGGTTACGGCGACGCGGGCAGACGGTCCGGGAGCGATGCCGAGCGCGCGCCGGAAAGCGTCGCGGCTTTTCGGAAAAAGATGGAGCGAATGTGGCGCGCCGTGGCATCGGCGTAGATCAGGAGGAGGCCGGTGCGCTCGAATGACTGGAGATCATCGAGCGAGACGATGTGGCTGATCGGGATGGCGTGTTCCAGATCGTAGACTGGCATGAGCAGGGTGAACGGAAACCACGACGTGATCACGAGCAGATCCTTGGTGACCACGAGCCGCAGGCAGGCATGGGCGCCGCCAAATTGGGTCAGCAGATTCTTCTGCGAAGTTCCCGAGGCGAAGCTCTCCCGGTAAAGGATGTCCGCCCGGGCGATTGCGGAGCGATGGCGGCGAGCCACGAGACTGCGCCGGGCGAGGTACGACAGGGGCACCACGCCGGAGAGCAGCCCCAGCGCGAAGATCGACCGATAGAGGTGGGGAACGTGTGGGAGGTGACGCAGAACATGCATCGAGCGTCACGGGTGCTGATAGAGCAGGTCGTCCGGTTTGTGGCCGGTGAGATGGTAGTCGTCGATCTGCTTCGGGGTCCACAGGACGAACAGCTTGTGCCGCCGGGTGAGCGTGCGTTGCGGATAGGGGACAGACGCATTGAGGAAGGTGATGGTGGAACCATCGAGCTTGTAACGTCCGCGGATCGGGCTCCGCGACGAATGGGGGTTCTCCAGGAGATCCACGGTGAAGAGCGAATACTCGAACGTGCCGTCGCCGAGCACGATCGCTTCGCCGCCATTCCACATCCCTTCCGGCCGCCCTTCGATCTCGTATTTGCCGCTGATCGTCTGCGGGGTGATGGGGACGACCGCGCACGCGCTGAGGAGCAGCGCGGAGGCCAGGGTGAAGAGGCGCGGGAGCGAAAATCCAAGGGTGGTATTCCGGAGGGTCATGGCAAATCCTGCCGGGATCAATCCAGCGCGCCAGCCAAACTTAACGTGGATGTCATTGTGAGCGGAGTATACGGAGTCGAGACGCCTATAGGGCTGCGGGGCAAATCCCTGCGCTCGACCAAAGCCGCATTTGGCAGGAAGCGACCGAATTTACCGCAGAGCACGCAGAGAAAAGAGAGAGGGCCGCAGAGGGAAAACATCTCCCTCTGCGGCCTTCTCCCTTACCTCCGCGCCCTCTGCGGTTAATCCGGTGGGTTGAACGGCTCCAGCAATATGGCTGGTCGTTCGACGGGGTTGTTCGAGACACCGAGAGGAGATTTACCAGACGCAGGGGATCAGTCGATGCGGAACCTTCGCGCGATACTCGGCGTACCGGGGAGTTCCGCGGTGAGGTGCCTTTCCTTCGTCGAGGAGGCGAATGATGAGCATGGCGCACAACGGCACGACGGCGAGCAGCGCCCACCACGAGCCGAGAGCCAGCGGCGTGGCCAGGAATTGCAGCTTGGCGCCGGCATACATGGGATGGCGGATGAGGGCGTACGGCCCCGTGGAGATGACCGTCTGGTTCTCTTCCACCCGCACGATGCCGCCGGTGTAGGTATTGGCGCGGAAGACGAGAAAGATGATCCCGTAACCGAGCAGGACGAGGATATCGGCCGCGAGAACGATTGGCACGGGCAC
>JBBCHV010000027.1:0-87027 GCA_037200205.1 Chthoniobacter sp. | reverse complement strand
GGCATAGACCGATTTGCGTGACGGAAAGGTTCCCTGAAGTCATGAGGCAAATGACCCGGTCGCCCTTTTTCGCATAGACGCGCATCTTGGGCTGGACCGTAATATTGTCCACGCCCGCGCTGGTCCGCGAATCGGAGATGAAGACGATCCCTTCACGGCAAAGAAGGCTGAGGCAATAGGTCATGACGGAAAGATGGAGGCAGAATATCCAACATCCAACACCGAACATCCAACGTCCAACGTCCAACGTCCAATGCAGGAATGCGGCCCGCGTGCGCTGGCCCTATTGGATGTTGGATGTTCTGCCCTCCGGCGTTCTTCATCCCTTCCTCCTCCCGCCCTTCTTTGCTTAGCCTCCCCCGCGTGCGCGCCATTCTCCCTTTGTTGCTTCTCGTTTTGTGCCTGGAAGCGTGTGCCCTGGCTCAGGACCAGAGCGACGAGGACCGGCGCAAGCAGTTCCTCAAGGCACGGGAGGAAATGAAGACGCTGCCCCTGACCCCGGCGCCGGAGACCACGCCCAAGCCCAAGCCCAAGCCGGTGCGCCCGGCGGCGGACGCCGCTGCCCGCCGCGACACCTACCCCGACCCCGCCGCCCACACCCGCACCAAAGCCCGCCCCTCCGAAGCCGCAGGAACCGGAGGTCACTCCCCGCCCGAAACCCAAAGCCAAGCCGGAGCCGGAGGCCACGCCGCACCCGCGGCAGACGATGTTCTTCCCGGCGAATGGGACACCCACGCCCTTGCGGCCACCGGTCGTCCCGCCGGCGGGTCGCGCCCGTGGTCATCGAGAAATCCGGCTTCGAGCAGCAGCGCAGCTTCGAGCCGGCGCCGGCGGCGGGATGGTTCGAGCACTGAAATTCCTCACCAAAAGCGTGCGTTCCGAGATCGACCGCGCGCCGGTGCTCTCCCGGCGGTGGCGTTACATCGTGGTCCACAACAGCGGCACCCGCCAGGGCAACGCCAAGGCCTTCGACTACTACCATCTGCACGTGCGCAAGATGCCCAATGGGCTCGCCTACCATTTCGTGATCGGCAACGGCACTTCCACCGGCGACGGCGAAATCGAGATCGGCAACCGTTGGAAGCGCCAGATCAATGGCGGCCATGTCCACAGCGACTATCTCAACAATATCGCGCTCGGCATCTGTCTGGTCGGCGATTTCAACCGCGACACGCCGACCAAGAACAACTCGATGCCTGCGACGAACTCATCCGCTACCTGCGGCAGCGCGGTGGGCAAGATCGACCGCAAGTGGGCCATCGTGAAACCCCATCGCGAGATCAATCCGCCGCGCTGGCCCACGGATTGTCCGGGAGATCGCTTTCCTTACAACTGGATTCACGGCCGTTTCGATCAGCCGGGGACGTGTACCAAAAGGCAGAACATCGAACATCCAACCTCCAACGCCGAACATCCAATGGTGCCGACGCTGACGGGCGCGGCAGTGCCTCTCTCATTGGGCGTTGGATGTTCGGTGTTGGAGGTTGGATGTTCATCGGCATGAACATCGGTCTCACCGGCGCCACCGGTTTTTCTCGGGCGGAAGATTCTCGATCTCGCGCTGCGGCGGGGACACGAGATCATCGCCTTTACCCGCCATCCGGAGCGGGGGATTGCGGGATGTACGATGCGGCCTTTTTCGATCGAGGTGCCGCCGGATATTTCCGGGTGCGACGCGTTGATCCACCTGGCGGGTGAACCGGTGGCCGGAATCTGGACGCCAGCCAAAAAACGCCGCATCGCCGAGACCCGCGTCAAGGGAACGCGGCGGGTGGTCGAGGCCATCGCGGCTGCGGAGTTGAAACCGGAAGTCCTGGTCTGTGGTTCCGCCATTGGATTCTACGGCGACCGCGGCGAGGAGGAACTCACCGAAGGACTGCCGCCCGGAATCGGATTCCTGGCGGATACCGTGCAGGCCTGGGAAGCCGAGGCATGTCGGACTGCAGATGTGCGAGTGGTTCTCCTGCGCACGTCCCTCGTGCTCGGTCGCGAGGCCGGGGCGCTGCCGTTGATGGCCATGCCCTATCGATTCGGTCTCGGCGCGCAGATGGGCGATGGCCGCCAATGGGTGCCGTGGATTCATCTCGAGGACATCGCCCGGCTCGCCCTCTTCGCCATCGAAAACATGGACATTCGCGGGCCGATGAACGCCTCCGCACCCTGGCCGGTGCGCAACGCTGATTTTACCCAGATGCTCGCCCGCCAATTACGCCGCCCCCCGCCTTCTTCCGTGCCCCGGCGTTCCTCCTGCGAACCGCTTTGGGCGACCTGTCCCACGAGCTGCTCGACAGCAAACGCGTGCTCCCGGCCGTGGCGTGCGAGCACGGCTTCGGTTTCCAGTTTCCGGAGCTGGCGCCGGCGCTGAAAGATCTGCTGAGTTGAGCGACATCGCGTGTCATCCTGAGCGGAGTGTAACGAAGTCGAAGGACCCCGGCGAACGACCAGCAATATTGCTGGCAGAACGGCGGTTACGTAAGCCTGAGGTGCGGCCTTCTTCGCGCGTCGAATAACCAGCGCTATCAATGGTAGAGCGCCGGGGTCCTTCGACTTCGTTACACTCCGCTCAGGATGACACCGTGAATGCCGATTCCGTCCTAGTGCTTGGCTGGCTCCGCGGGCTTGGGGGCGGGAGGCGTTTCCAGCACGCGGACCTCCATGCCATCGGCGAAGGAGTCGGTGGGGTTTGTGATGACGTGGTCGGTGGCCACCACACCGCTGAGCACTTCGACAACGGAGCCGAAGTCGCGGCCGAGTTTGATCTTGCGCAGGCTGAGATGGTTGTCGACCACGACTCCCACCTGCGGTCCTTCGGAACGGAAGATGACCGAACTCGCTGGCAACGTCAGCTCCGCTTCGGGATGTGAATCCGCCAGCCGCACGAGTCCGTAACTGCCGGCGAGGATCTCGCCATTCGCGTTGTCGACTTCCAGTTCGACGAGCAATGTGCGGGTGGTGATATCGAGAGCGCCCGCCGTGCGGACGACCTTGGCTGGGTATTTTTGGTCGGGTGCTTCCGGCAGCGTGAGTTCCCCGATCTGGCCCACCTTGGTGCCGCGGGAGTAGTTCTGTGGCACGTGAACAAAGACGCGCAGCTTGTCGGTCAGCGCGAGGCGGTAGAGTTCCTGCCCGGCGCCGGCATTGACGAGCTGGCCGACGTCGAGATTCCGCGCGGTGATGGTGCCCGCGAAGGGGGCGGTCACATGGGCAAAGCCGGCGACCTCGGTGAGGCGTTCGACGTTAGCTTGGGCGGCGGCCACAGAGGCTTTCTTCAGTTCGAGATCGGCGGCCTTTTCGTCGGCTTCCTGGGAACTGACGGTCTTGGCCGAGAGCATTTCCTTCCAACGCTTGGCGGTGGTGGCGGCGAGGGTCAGGGCAGCTTCAGCCTGATTGAGCTCGGCGCGCGCTTGGGAGAGCTGGCGGTCGATTTCAGGAGTGTCGAGTTCGGCGAGCAATTGACCGGCTTCGACATGGGCGCCGAGGTCGACCAGCCAGCGCCGCACGTAGCCGTTGGCGCGGGCGTAGATTGAGGCGGAGATCAACGGCTGCAATTCACCGGAGAGCACCAGCGGCTCGGTCACTTTCGCCGGGCCGGGCGTCACGACCGCGACGGTGGCGATGGCGAGGTCGCGGGAGTCGGAGATCACCTGGGCGTGATCGTGCAGCCGGGGAAGCAACCCCACGACGAGGCACACTGCGACGACGACGACGATGATGAAGGTCAGGCGGCCGAGGCGGGGCGGCTTGGATTGTGGTTCGGTCACTGCGTGGCGGGAATGAGGGGTGGGTTCGGGCAATTCACCGGCATCGAGCACATCCACGCCTTCGCGGTCGTGTCGACGATTCGGGATATATTCGGGGTGGGTATTCATCTTGCGTGCGGAATTAAACGGTGGCGAGTTCCTCTTCTTTTTCTTCGGCTTCCTCGGGGATCACATCGGTGCTCTTCACATGAGGACGGCGGTGGCAGAGGCTGAAAATCACCGGAACGAAAAAGAGGGTGGCGATGGTGGCGATGAGCAGCCCGCCGATTACGGCGCGACCGACGGGGGCGTTCTGTTCGCCGCCGTCGCCGAGGCCCAGGCTCATGGGGAGCATGCCGATCATCATGGCCAGGGCAGTCATGACCACGGCGCGCAGACGCGTGGCGCCGGCGAGCATGGCGGCGGCGGTCGCGTCCATGCCATCCTGGTAATTGGTGCGGGCGAAGCTGACGACCAGCACGGAATTCGCCGTGGCCACGCCGAGACTCATGATGGCACCCATCAACGCGGGCACGCTGAGGGTGGTGTGCGTAACCCACAGGCCCCAGACCACTCCGGAGAGCGCCCCGGGCAGCGCGGTGATGATGATGAACGGATCGAGCCAGCTCTGGAAGTTCACGACGAGCAGGAGGTAGATAAGGACGATGGCCCCGGCGAGGCCGAGCCCCAAGCCGTTGTAACTGCTGCGCATCGTTTCGGCCTGGCCGCGCACGAGGATGAAGCTGCCGCGCGGCAGTTCCTTTTTCGCGTCTTCGATCAGCGGTTCGATATCGCGCAGCACGCCGCCCAGGTCACGCCCGCTCACGCCGCCGAAGATGTCGATCACCGGAAGCACATTGTAATGCGAGAAGACCGGCGTGGTCTGGCTGCGCTGGATGGACGCCATGTTGGTGAGGATCTGGCCGTCGCCCTGACCGGCCCGGCTGCTGCTCACGGGGATGGTTTCGAGCGCGCCGATGGAATCCATGACGTGCTCGGGAGCCCGGATATTGATGGTGTATTGGATCCCGAGCTTGGGATTGAGCCAGTAGACGGGCTGGACCTGGCCGCTGCCGCTCAAGGCGAGCAGCACGGAATTGGCCACGTCGTGCTCATTCAAGCCGAGTTCGCCGGCCTTGTCGCGGTCGACGTTGATGTTCAACCGGGGCAGATCGGAGGGCTGCTGGATACGCAAATCCACCGCGCCCGACACGCGGCGCATCTTGTCCACCAGACGCGCGGCAATGGCCCGATTGGTGGCCTGGTCGCGTCCGTAGATTTGCACGTCGTAGGGGGCGGGAAGGCCGAGGTTCAGCGTCTGGCTGACGATATCGGCGGGCATGAAATAGAAGACGGTGCCGGGAAATTCGCGGTTGAAGCGCGCGCGGAGGGTGCGGACGTAATCGTCGGTCGGATGGTGATCGTGATTGAGCGAGACGAGAATGTCCGCGTCACCCGTGCCGATGACACCGCTGTTGCTGTAGCTCAGGGCGATGCCGGAGAAGGGGATGCCGAGGTTATCGAGAATGCCGCTCAACTCCTCCTTCGGCACGACTTCCTGAATGACTTTTTCCACCCGCTCGACCAGCAGGGCGGTCTCCTCGATGCGGATGCCACTGCGGGCGCGGAAGTGGAGGCGGAACTGGCCGCCATCGACCTTGGGGAAGAAATCCTGCCCGAGCTGCGGGATAAGCAGGAACGTGGCAAAACAGAAGCCGAGGAAGAGGAGACCAAACGTGTAGCGATTCTTCAGCGCCACCTCGAGGAGGCTGCGATATGCCCGGCGGAAATTGGCGAAGCTATGCTCGAAGGCGCGCTGGATGCGCTGGAAAGGGGCCGACCAGCCGGTGGGAACTTCGGCGGCGTGACCGCTGGATTCCTCCTCTTCCTCGCTATGGCCGTGGTAGGGCGAGTTGCGATAGAAATACATCACCAGCGTGGGGATGAGCGTGCGGGAAAGGACGTAGCTGGCGAGCATCGCGAAGACGACCGCCTCGGCCAGCGGCACGAAGAGAAAACGGGCGACACCGGTGAGGAAAAACATCGGGACGAAAACGATGCAAATACACAGCGTGCTGACCAGGGCGGGCAGCGCGATTTCCTGCGCGCCGTCCAGGATGGCGACGATCAATGGCTTGCCCATGGCCATTTGCCGGTGGACGTTTTCGATCTCCACGGTGGCATCGTCCACGAGGATACCGACCGCGAGGGCGAGACCGCCGAGCGTCATGAGATTGATCGTTTCCCCGAGCGCGCTGAGGCAGGCCAGCGAGGCGAGCACGCTGAGCGGGATGGAGAGCGCGATGATGACCGTGCTGCGCCAGGAGCCGATGAAAAGCAGGATCATGATCGCCGTGAGCCCGGCGGCGATGACGCCTTCGCGGAGCACGCCGCTGATGGCCGCGCGGACGAAGAGCGATTGGTCGGCGAACTCCTTCACATGCAGGTCGGACGTGACGGTGGAGAGCACCTGCGGCAATTGCGCTTTCACCCGGGCTACCACGTCGAGGGTGGAGGCGAAGCCGCTCTTCATGATGGTGATGAGCGCGCCGCGCTGGCCGTTCATGCGGACGATATTGGTCTGCGGATTGAAGCCGTCGCGCACCTGGGCCACGTCCTTCACGTAGATGGTGGTCCCGTTCACCCGCTTGATGGGCAGGTTGTTCAGCTCCTCCAGCACACGCGGGCTGCTGTTCACCGAGATGTCGTATTCCGTCTGCCCGATCTTCGAGGTGCCGCTGGGCAGGATGAGGTTCTGCGCATTGACCGCGTCCACGATATCCTGCGCCTTGAGGTTCTTCGCTTTCAGCGCGTTGAGGTCGAGATCCACCACCACCGTGCGCTGGCGGCCGCCGTAGGGCCACGGGATTTGCGCGCCGGGAATATTCGCGATGCCCACGCGGACTTGGTTGAGGGCGAGATCGGCGACCTCCTGCTCGCTCAGCTTCTCGCTGGTGAGGCTGTATTGGAGGATGGGGACGGTCGACGCATTGTAGCGAATGATCAGGGGCGGCGTCTGCCCCGGAGGCATCTGGCGCAGAATGGTCTGGGCGACGGCGGTGAGCTGGGCGACGCCGGCGTCGACATTCGCGCCGGGCTGCAGGAAGACCTTGATGATGCCGATGCCATTGTAGCTGTTCGACTCGGTGTGCTCGATGTCATTGACCGTGGCGGAGAGGGAGCGCTCGTGATTGTAGATGATGCGCTGCTCGACTTCCTGGGGGCTCAGGCCGGCGTATTGCCAGACGACCGAGATGACCGGGATATTGATCGACGGGAAGATATCGGTCGGCGTCCGCAGCAGCACGAAGGGCGTGAGCAGCAGCAGGATGATCGAGGCGACGATGAAAGTGTAAGG
Organism: Chthoniobacter sp.; assembly: GCA_037200205.1. Taxonomy (GTDB): domain Bacteria; phylum Verrucomicrobiota; class Verrucomicrobiia; order Chthoniobacterales; family Chthoniobacteraceae; genus Chthoniobacter. The sequence goes on along the minus strand of JBBCHV010000027.1, from coordinate 79,929 downwards.
GCGCCGGAGCGCGAGACGGACGATCCACATAGGGTCGGGCAGGTCGGGTAATTTCCGTCAGGCGCCGGAACGCGCTTGGACGGGCTTGCGGTCGTATGAGAACGATCTTGCGGCAAGGTCGTAGCGTAAATGTAGCGGAAATCAGCGCATTACGGGATGTGCGTCGGCAAATTCGCCAGGGCTGACGCCCAGCACGCGCTTGAAATGACGGGCCATATGGCTCTGGTCGGCGAAGCCGCATTCATTGGCGATGGCGGCCATCGTCCATTGGCGGCTGTGCTGGCGGATGAGTTCCTGGGCTCGGTCGACGCGCAAGCGGATAAGGTAGTCGTGGGGTGGATGGCCGGTGGCGGTCTTGAATTGGCGGGCGAAATGGAACGGGCTGAGGCCGGCGACGTCGGCCAGTTCTTCCAAGGCGAGAGAATCGGCGAGACGATGGCGCATGAATTCGACGACCTTGAGCACGGCGACCGGAGGCACGGCGACGGCGGGCTTGGTGCTGCGGATATGATCGAATTCGCGCAGCAGATGGACGGCGATGGCGCGGGCCAGGCCCTCGGCGGCGAGCGCGGCGCCCGCCGGGGCGTCGAGCTCGTGGTAGAGCTGCTGCATGAGCTGGCAGGCGGGTTGTCGGGCATCGAGCCGGCGGATGTTCGTTTCGGCGGGCAACGCGGTGGAAGTGCCGAGTTCGGCGGCGACGCGCTCAAAGAACCACGGCTGGAAGCCCAGCATCAGCACGCGCACTTCACCGGTCCATCGGAAAGCGACGGGCCGTCCTGCCGGGGGTGAAGCGGCCATCGCCCGCTTCGTAACGCACCGTTTCCGATTGGCCGGCGATGACGACATCGCTGCGCAACGGCTTGAGGAAACAATAGAGGACGTGCTGCCGGATGCCGCCGGGATAATTGACGCCGCCTGACTTGCCGCGCCGCTCGTGGACGAGAATGCCCGGCCACCCCACGGAACGCCGCACGACGGTAATCGCTGCGGGGACGTAAGTCTCCATGTCGACCGGTGGGAGGGCGGGTTTGGATCTCATGGGTTGGTCCGCTCGGGCGGTCTTAATCTTAATCTCATGCGCTGGGGTTTGAGATAGACGGGTCGGGGAAAGATTAAGATTAGGATTAAGAGTAAGAAGCGCTGGGCGCGGGGCTATTTTGCCACGGTCCGCAGATACTGCCAGATGGCGTCGAATTGGTCAGCAGCTTGTCCGTGGAAAAAATCGGTGAGCGGCGTCCTGCCCTCTTCGTCGGCGAACTTGGGCATCTTGGTGTCGGGGTCGATGCGCGTCGGGGCGAGGGCCCAGCGCAGGAAGTATTCTTTGCGCAGACGGCTTGGCGCCCACGCGAGGTTTGGGCCCGGCGCTTCGAAGACGGCGGTGGCGGCGCGGTCGCCGAGGATGTGGCACTGCACGCAATTGAAGCCGCCGTTTTCGCCGACGAGCGTTTCGCCGATTTTGACTTTCTCCGGATCGGGCGAGGGCTCGGCGATCGTGGGACCGAAGCCGTGTTGCCGGGGCAGGCCTTTGGCCAGCCCGTCGGCGGGCGTGGCGAAGCCGGGCATGCGCGCGACGATCCACTGGCGCGGCTTGTTTTTTTCCTGCCCGGCGATGAAGGTGGCCAGGTAATCGGGGCGGAGCTTTTCGCCAAACCACGTGAGCGCCGGAAGAGCTGTGGTGAAGATCGGCTTGCCTTCGCCTTCCTCGAGCGGCGCGGCACTTTGCAGCGCGACCACTTCCTCGTCGAGTTGCGACCAGACGCTCGGCTGGCCATCGCGTGGATGGCAGGCCGTGCAGCGCAGGTTTTTGATTTGCCGCTCGGCGAATTCTTCGGGCGCATCCTGCTTGAGCGAATCGAAGCCGCTGGCCGCGAACGCGACCAGAGCCTCGCACTGCGGCGGGGTGAAGCCGAAATCGGGAGCCTTGCCGCGCATGGCGGCATCGGGGCTCAGGCAGCCCTTGGTCCAGCCGCTCTCGAGGGTCGCCGCGAGGGAATGGGTCGTGGTCGGGGGGATGTTGGCGTGGCAATTCAGGCAGCCGGAGGTGGCGAGCAATTGCGCTCCGCGCGTGGCGTCGCCCGGCGGCGCGTCGGAAAACTCCCGACTGGCGGCGGTGATCAAATAAGCGGTGAGCTGGCTGGCTTCGGTGTCGCTGAGGCGGAAGTGCGGCATGCGATTCCACGCGTAGGTTTTCGCGGGGTTCAGAAGATATTCGCGCAAGGCTTGCGGATGCCATTTGGCCTTCACATGGGCGAGGGGGATCCGGTCGTGCTCGTCCGCGCCGTCGGCGTCGGGCTTCGGGTGACAGGCGATGCAGCCGAGATTGGCGAACAGCGCACCCCCCGGAGCGGCCAGGGATTCGTCGATGGGCTTGTCGTCTTCCGCATGCGCGCCGGCGGAGGCAAAATACGCGGCGATATCCGCGGCGCGCGGGTCGATCTTGCCCGGTGCACCAGCGAAGAGCTTCGGCATAAGCGCGTGTGGGCGGATGCTGCGCGGATCGTTGATCCACGCGGCCAGCCACGGCTCGCGATATTTGTCGCCGATGGCGTCGAAGGTCGGCGCGTCCTGCGCCAGTTCCGGCATGCCCTGGCCCTTGGGCGGCAATGCCGCGGCGGCTTCATGACAGGCGGAACAGCGATTTTGCGCGAAGAGCAGGCGGCCTTCGCGCAGCCGTTCACCGGCGCGCAGATCTTTGGCATTCGCGTCGTGTTGCAAGACCATGGGCGAAACGGGTTCGCGGGGAAAATCCTTCGACGACCACATGAGCCGCACCATGGCGTCGCCTTTCGGCGGGCTTTGGAATTCGACGACGAGCTGGTTCGCGCCCTTTTGCAATTGCGCAGGCTGCGGCGCGATGCGCAGGCGGCTGTCGAGCAGAGGCTGGCCGTTGAGCGTGGCGGTGACGATGCCGGTGGTATCGACGGTGAACGTATATTGCGCGCGCAGGTCGGAGACGATCTCGCCCTCCCACTTCGCGGTGAACGGGCCGGGCGCGAGGAAGGGCGTGGGTGCTTCGCCTTCCGGAACGTAGAGCGCCACCAGGCGTGCGGCGCGGGTGTCGGTCTTGCCGCCGGCGCTGAAAGTGACCGTCAATCCTTGCTTGGCCGCCGGCGGGAGATCGGCCAGCGCGGGAGTTAAGATGCCGCCGTCGTCGGCTGGAGCGGGAAAGGGGATCGAGGCACTGAGAGTGAGCAGCGCCAGCAACGGAAGCGGGATCTTCATCGGCGGAAATAGATACGAGGGAAAAGCCAGGGCCGGCGATCGCTCGCCGCCCTTGGGAATTAGCGTGTTTGCGAAGGAGGCGTCAACGCCGCGGAGTGGCGCTCCCCCCACCCCGTCATCCTGAGCTTGCGAAGGACCTCTGATTTCTGTCTTTCTTCTAACGTTCAGCAGTTGGCTAGACGTGGATCAACCCTGAACACCCGGCGTCAGATGCCAGATCAACAATCAGAGGTTCTTCGCAAGCTCAGAGTGACCGGTGGAGAGGGGCGCGCCCTCTTAATGAGAGGACGTGAAATCCGTGCCGCGCTGCGCATCGGGCGGCACCACGTTGATCGTGTTGCCAACGCCGTCAGGAATCGCCGTGCCGTCCGCGGCCTTGATGTTCATCTTGATCTTCATCTGCATCACCGGCTGCAGTCCGACCACTTCGAGGAACACCGATTTCTTGTCCGGCGCGACGGTCACCGAGGTGATGTCCAGCTTGTCATGCCCTTTCTGCTCGGGATCGCTCACCTTGTATTCGGCGGAGCCGTAGTTCGACGTCCAGCGGTAGTTGTATTGTTCGATCGAGTAATTGCCCGCGTCGCTCGCGCTGGAAGTCTCGATTTCGTTGGTGAAGCCGATGGTGATGCCCTTGTCGGTGACGTGCAACGCGTTTTGCACGGTCACGGGCTTGCCGGTATAGCGCACGCGGTAGATCGCGCCGTCCTTCGCGCCATTGGTCTGCCAGCCCTTGAGGCCGCCGAGGTAGAGCTGTCCATCGACCGGGCTGAAGCGGGCGCGGCAGATGCCGGTCTCGAACTTGAGCGGGAACTTGAAGACGCCGCCCTGCTTCACGTCGCCCACGTTTTCCTGGAGGACGCCGAAGAGCGACGATTTGCCGTAGGAGAGATAGAGCATGCTGCCCTTGAGTGGGCCCCACTGGTCACTGGTGACCCAGACCTGCGCGCCATTCGAGTTGTCCCAATCGTAGGGCACCCAGCAGAGGTGCGGCGTGTAGGCCGTGGGCACGGGAAGGCGATGCGAGAGGTCGGGCACTTCGATGAAATCGCCCTGCTTCACGTAGTGAATGTAATCGACCGGTACCCACGTCCCCTGGTTGTCGCCGGTGGTGATTTCGTCGTTCGGGCCCATGCCGATGCCATTGGGCGCGCGCACTCCCGTGGCGAAGACCTCGAATTTCTGGCCGTCGCTCGATACCTTGAACATGCAGCCGTTGTGATCGCTGAGCGGACCCCAGCCGCGACCGCCGGGATTCACCGGGCCGCCCTTGATGAAATAGAAATTGCCCTTCGAATCCGTCTCCAAGCCGAAGGTGAACTCGTGGAAGCCCGGTGTGACCTGCACGGAGTTGTTGAAGCACTCGTAGAAGTCGGCCTCACCGTCGTTGTTGAGATCGTGAAGAAGCGTGATCTGGTCGCGGCCGAGGACGTAGAATCTGATCGTTTACGATTTTCAGCCCGAGCGCGTGGAAGAGGCCGGTGGCGTAGCGCTTCCACTCGATATTCTCCAGCTTGCCATCGATGCCCTTGCCGATCCACACGTCGCCGCTCCAGGTGCTGAAGGCGATGCGTCCGTCCTTGAAGAAATCGAGGCCGCCGATGCGGATCCTGGATTTGTAAGGGTTGTCGAGCGGCGCCGCGAGATTGTCCACCACGTAGGGGAATCCGCTGTCCTCGGCGCCGAGCGTGCCCGCCGCCCTCACGGTTTCCGCCCAGTGCGGTGCGCCGCCGTGGGTGAGCGGCTCCAGGTCCGCCGGCTCGGCGGCGCCTTTGACGGCATCGGTGAGTTTGGCGACATCCGCCGCGGTCCCGTGCGCGAAGACGACCTTGAATTTCTGCCCGGCTACAAATTTTGGGAGCTTAAGCGTGATGCGCGTGCCTTTGGCGACAAGCTTGGCCCCGGCGGGTGTGCCGACGAATCCGACAACGGTGCGGTTGGCGGAATTCTCCGGGTCATAGAGGAAGGAGGCGCGCATGCCGTCAACGGTCGGCTTGGTGCCTTCCGGCGCATCGGCGACCAGCAGACTCGAAGCGTCGCCGGGAGTGAGCACGTTGAAGGTGCGGGTGATGACGGACTGCCCGTCCACATTTTCAAGGTCATCGGATTCGAGCAGCGAGGCTTGGCCGACGGTGTAGGAAAAGACGACGTGATCGCCGCTGAGATAAAGCCCGCGGGTACTTGGCCCAGGACTCCGGCAGCGGGCCGAAGGGCACCTCGGCAAAGAACGGATCGCCTTTGTTGACGTCGGCGATGTGCGGACCTTTCGGCAGCGGGCGCGGATCGTAAAAGTCGTCGCCTTTGCTCCAGCCGGGCGTGTTGGAGTGCGTGCCGAAGTAGATGAGCGCATTGTCGGGTGCGGAAGGATTCGGCCCGTGACCGCCATCGAAGACGACGCCCTTGAGCTTGAGCCAGCCGCCCGTCCAGCCGCCGGTGGCCCGCAAAAGCTCGGTATCGAAAATGAGGCCGCCTTCGCCCCCCGCGCCGAGCTTCACGCCGATGCCCTTGTTCGTAGCCAGGCGCACCGCGTGGTCGAGCGTGCTTTCTCCCGTGGTGTCGATAAAGGTCGCCGATAGAAAGCGCCCGTAATCCATTTCCTCCCACCAATTGGCGGCGAAGGTGCAGAGCGGAGCCAGAGCGAGACTGGCGGTGAGGAAAAGGCGGGCAGAAAACTTCATGAATGCAGCGGAGATAGGTGGTGCAGATCGCTAGGAGCGGGATCTGTCGCGGAGCGATGGATGTAGCCGAATCAATCGGCGGGGAGAACCGAAATTAGGAGGAATCCAAGGCGGCCGGTTTTGGTTCTTCCGGTCAGGAAAAGGATTCGTGTCGAGGAGTCGGATCAAGCCGCAGGAGGCGCGGTATCGTCTGTCTCCCGCTCGGAAATTTTAAAGGACGACGGGCAGGCGAGTAGCAAGTCCGCCAGCCCCCAATTTGGTGGGCGGGAGACGCGGCGCAGAGTGATCATCTCTTCATCCTTGATCGTCACGTCGAACTCTTCACCGGGCGAAAGCCGGAGCTTCTGGCGCACCAATAATGGCAGGACGATTTGCCCGCTTTTAGAAAGGACGGTGGTCATGGTGCTTGTCATTCTGAGCGGAGTGTAACGGAGTCGAAGAATCCCGTCGAACAACCAGTGATATCGATGGTTGAGCGACGGGGTCCTTCGACTTCGCTCAGGATGACACGCAAGGAGAGAGCGGTAACTATTTCACAGGTTCTTATCGCGACACCTTCGCCGGGGCGGATTTCAGGCCGACGCTATTCACCGCGATGATTTGGTAGATGTGCTTTTCGCCGGGTGTTGCGGTAGAATCAGTGAAGCGCATTTCGGCGAGCGGCGGGGTGGGGCTGTCGCTGTAGCCGTTTTTTTGGAAGATCGGGCGGCCGATGATGCGACCGGTGGGCTTGTCGGGCAGCCGGGCGAGTTCGGTGCCGTCGCGTTCGATGATGAAGGCGGCGAGACCGCTTTCGAGGTCGGCATCGGCACTCCAGGTGAGTTCGTTGCCGGTGAGTTTGGCCGCGGTGGGCGCGGGTGGGGGAGTGGCATCGCTCACGTTCCCGTCTTTGGCGTACTCGGCCCAGGCTTGGGCGACGCGTTCGTTGGGCAGCCACACGGCGGTGCTCGCTTCGCCGGTGAATTGGGCGGCGGGCTGGGCTCTGTCGCCGAGCAGTGGGGCGAGCCAGGCGTCCTTGACGCGCATCGGTTTCAACATCGCGTCACCGGCGTGGTCGGGCAGGCGCGCGGTGAGGCACGCGTCGAACCATGGGATGACGAGGTAGCGGGAGTTGCCGCAGTCGTGGCTGCTATTCGGATCGACCGCGACTCCGACAAGTCCGCCTTTGGCGCGGAGGTCAGTGAAGAATTTCTGCACGTTTGGCCACAAGCCGCCAAACTTCGGATCCCTTTCCGTCACACCTTCCCTCGTGCCGAGATTGCACATCGTCGGCACCGCGCAGGCGGTGGCGGGAATCTCGACAGGGGGCGCGGCGATTCTTAGTCCCCGGCGCCCGATCACCACTTTTGGCCGCCCGATTACGCTTCCGGGGCGAAGCCCATCACGATGTCGTATTTGGCGGAAAGCTCGCCGGCCTTGGCGCCGGGGATGGGCGTGAAGTCGGCGCAGATCGCGTCGGGGTTCTGCACGCTGCGGGTGACCCCGTCGGTCGCATTGCGCGGGTCGTTGCGAATGTGCAATTCGGTTGTCCATTTTTCGCGGCCCGGCAGCTTGATCGCGTAATGAATATGCGGGCAGCGGCCGGTGTAGGCCACGGGCTTGATCGTGCGGAAGAGATACTCGCCTGAACTGCCGGTGAGGAAGCGGCCGTAGCCCTGGAAGTTTTTGTCCTGCTTCGCTTTGTCGCCGCCACTCCGGCTGTGGATGTAGATGCCATGCGTGTCGGCTTCCCAAATCTCGACGATGGCATTGCGGATCGGATCGCCGGTCGGTCCGAGGATGCGACCGCTCACATAAGTGATTTCGCCCACGGCGGGGGGTGAGCGAGTCGTTGATGAGGATCAAATCGTTGTCCGTATCGAGCGGCAGGTGATCGGGATAGAACGGACCGAAGCCGACGCCCGGCGTTTGTGTGAGCGCTTCGGCAAAGGCTCCGGGGACGACGAAGAACGCGCCGGTGGCGGCAAGATGGCGAAGGAAATGGCGGCGGGTGTTCATGGGAGTGGGGGCAATGTGTAACTGTATCATCGCATAGGCATGGGCCGACGCACGCCGGAATAGAAGGGTCATCGACGAATGCCACTTGACGGTATTGCTCGCAAACCGGTATACCGGTTCCGTGATCGAGAATACCCCCAGATCCCGGCGCCCCGCGACGGCCCGTCCACCACCTACGGGAAAAAAGCCCGGTCCAGCGACTTCGAAGCTCGCCCAACTGGCCTACGAGCATTTGCAGGAACAGCTCTGGAGCGGCGGCTTGACCGCGGGCGGAGAAAATCTCCGAGGCGCGGCTGGCGGCGGGGCTGGGGATGAGCCGTACGCCGGTGCGCGAAGCCATCCGGCGGATGGAATCGGAGGGGGTCGTCACGCAGGTGGCGTCGAGCGGCACGTATGTGACGGCGCCGGAACGCCGCGAAATCGTGGAAGCCTACGAAGTGCGAATGGCGATCGAAGGTTTTGCGGTGCGCAAAGCCACGCGGCGCATGAAACCGGCGCAGGTCATCGAATTGCAAAAGCTGTGCGACCAGATGCGCCAGGCGATTCGCGATTTTCGTCAAATCGAAGAAACCGATGATGACCGGTGAGCCGTTGCGGCGGTACCTGAATGCCGATCTCGGCTTTCATGTGCTGCTCTTGAAGGCGTCGGACAATCGGCGGGCGCTGACCATCTTCGGCGACGTGAACTTGCGCAGCGCGATCTTTGGCTGCGGCAGCCACCAGCGGGACTTGCATCACGTGGCGTGGGTGTGGCTGTTGCACGCGCGGGTGGCGCGGGCGGTGCGGCGGCGCAATCCGGACGAGGCGCAACGGTGGCTGGAAGCGCACATGCAGGCCAGCATGCATGCCGCGTTGGAGGCCTACGACGCGCGGCGCGGCCGGCGCCAGCCGGCGCCGGCGAATCCACCCAAGCTCACCGAAGCCATGACCGCGCTGATTGCGGAATTGCGTGCCCCGGCCCACTGGAGCGCACCAGCACGATGACCTCCCCGGAATCATACGCCGCTCCCACGCACGTCCGCCGCGGCGTGCTGCTGTTTGCCTGCGCGCTGTCGATGATCACCTATCTGGACCGGGTGGCCATCGCGTCGGCGGCGGGGAACATCGTGCAGGCCCTCGGAAGGCAAAGCGTGGCGGATTTGAAATGGGCCTTCACGGCGTTTGCGCTGGCTTATGCGCTCTTCGAAGTGCCGACGGGATGGATGGGGGACATGTTTGGTCCGCGCCGCGCTCTGCTGCGCATTGTCTTGTGGTGGTCGGCCTTCACGGTGCTCTCCGCGGCCGTAGGGCTGCGCGTGGGCCCGATCACGCTGGGGCTCGGGTTCCTCATCGGCGTGCGCCTGCTCTTCGGCCTCGGCGAAGCGGGCGCCTTTCCCAATATCACCCGCGCATTGCACAACTGGCTACCCCTCGAGGAGCGCGGCCGTGGCCAGGGGCTGGTCTGGTTTTTTGGCAAGCTGATGGGCGGGCTCACGCCGTTTCTCTGGACGGTGCTGGTGGTGGGAACCAGTGCGACTCCGGCTCTCTTTGGCTGGCGCGGAGCGTTCTGTCTGTTCGGAATCATCGGCGTTACATGGTGCGCGCTGTTTGCCCGCTGGTTTCGTGACCGGCCGGCGGAGAAGAGCGAAGTGAATGCGGCGGAGCGGGCATTGATCGATCGCGATCGGGTGGACGAAGGCGATGCCCCTCGCGGCGTGCCCTGGCGGCGCATCGCCACCGACGGAAATTTCCTCACGCTCTGCCTGATGTATTCCGCGCAGGCTTATGGCTGGTACTTCAATATCACCTACCTGCCGCAGTTCCTGGAGCGTCAGTTTGGGATGCCCAACAGCAGCCTGCTCGGCGCGCTCTACAAGGGCGGGCCGCTGTTGAGCGGGGCCATTGGTTGTTTGCTCGGCGGGATGATCACGGACTCCATCGTCCGCCGCACGGGCGACCGCCGCCGGGCGCGCCGTTTGTGCGGCTGGATCGGCCACAGCGTATGCGTGCTCTGCTTTCTCGCCTGTCCGTTGGCGCCGAATGCATTTGTATTCTTCGTGATCGTCTCGCTCGCCGCTTTTTCCACCGATCTCACGGTGCCAGCGCGTGGGCCACGTGCCAGGATATCGGCGGATGTTTTGCGGGCACGATCGGCGCCTGCATGAACATGGGGGCGGGCCTGGCGGGTGCACTCGCGGGATGGGCGACCGGCTCGGTGCTCGAGCATGCCGTGGCCGCCCGGGCCGCGGAGCTGGGCGTGGAAGTGGTGCAGCTCACCTTCGAGCAGACGACCGCGGCGCTGCGGCACGGTTATCACCTCAATTTCTACAGCTTCGCCGCGCTCTATGTCGTGGCGTTCCTCTGCTGGTTCAAGATCGATCCGACGCGCCACATCACCTCCGACCCCACTCCATGATGATTCACCCACTCCGCACCCTCTTCCTTGCCCTCCTTACCGCTTCGACGGCGCTGGCCGGCATCCCCGCCCAAGTCGCCACGCCGCCCGTGCCGAACTTCTCGCCCGGTCCCGAATATGCCGACAGCGCCCGCATGTTCCAGGGCATTCCCGGCATCGAACGCGCGGCCAATGGCCGCCTCTGGGCCTGCTGGTACGGCGGCGGCATCACCGAGGACAAATTCAACTACATCATGCTCGTCACCAGCGGCGACGACGGGCGCACGTGGTCGTCCTTGAAACTCGTGCTCGACCCCGATCGCGATGGGCCGGTGCGCGCCTTCGATCCCTGCCTGTGGCGCGATCCCTCGGGCAAGCTCTGGCTGTTCTGGGCGCAACGCGCCGAAAGCGCGCTGCCCCAGCTCTTCGCCATGTCGACGGACGACCCCGGTTTGGCCGATCCCCCATGGTCGCCGCCGGCGCGCATTGCCGATGGCATCATGATGAACAAGCCCATCGTCTCCGCCGATGGCAGTTGGCTGTTGCCGACGGCGCTGTGGAAGCGCGAGGGCAGCTCGCGCGTCGTGCGCTCGGCGGATCGCGGCACGACGTGGGAACTGCTCGGCAGCGCCACCATTCCCGTCCCCGAGGACCGCAACTGCGACGAAAACATGATCGTGCAGCGGAAGGACGGCAGCCTCTGGATGCTCGTGCGCACGCGCTACGGCATCGGCGAAAGCACGTCCACCGACGGCGGCCAGACGTGGAGCGAAGTAAAACCCTCCGGTATTCCTCACGCCGTCTCGCGCTTTTTCATCCGGCGGCTCGCTTCCGGCAAGCTGCTGCTCGTGCGGCACAATTCGCCGAACACGAAGTCGCGCTCCCATCTCACCGCGTACCTCAGCGACGACGACGGGAAGACCTGGACGGGCGGGCTGCTCCTCGATGAACGCCTCGGGGTCTCGTATCCCGATGGTGTCCAGGACAAGGACGGGGTGATCCGTGTCATCTACGATTTCGAGCGGAGCAAAGCGAAGCAGATCCTCATGGCCGCCTTCACCGAAAGCGATGTCGCGGCGGGCCAGCCGTCGGGTACAACCGCGCTGCGTGTGCCGATCAATCAAGCGACAGGGGTCGCTCCCGCCAAAGCCCCAAAACCGGCCACCCCTGCGCCATGAAGCATCTCTTCCCTCTTTCCTGTTTGTTACTCGCCCTGGCGCCGGCGTGCTTCGCCGAACCGCCGCCGGCTGCACCGATTCCGCCGAAGCTGATCACGAACCCTGGTCCCGAGTACCGCCATGCGTCCCGCAAGTGGCAGGGCATCCCTGGCATCGAGGCATCGCCCGGTGGGCGCCTGTGGGCGACGTGGTATGGCGGACCGGCGGGCGAAGGCGAACCCGGCAACCACCAGACGCTCGTGACGAGTGGCGACGATGGCCGCACGTGGTCCGATCCCCGTCGCGGTTTTTCAACCGGAGCCCCTGGCCACCAGCCGTTGCGGCGATGGACATCTCTGGATGGATCCGCCGGGCCGGCTGTGGTGGGTCGTGAACCGCTCGATGAAGGAGGATCCTTCCCCGCTGGGCCCGCGCACTTCGTGGGCGTTTCTCAATACGCGGCCCGACGATGCGCAACCGCAGTGGTCGGGGCCGATTCTGCTGGGACCCGGCGTGAGTTTGAACAAGCCGACGATTCTCTCCACCGGCGAATGGCTGGCTCCGCTCGACAATTTTTCCGGCGATGCCAGGTCGACCGATCCGCGCCGGAGCAAGGGGGCGAAAGTCTATCTGTCCACCGACCGCGGAGCTTCGTGGGCTTTCCGGGCGGCGGTCGAAATCCCGGAGGTGGTCTTTGCCGAGCACATGATCGCGGAGCGCCAGGACGGTTCGCTCTGGCTGCTCGCCCGCACCAGCTACGGCATCGCCCAGAGCATCTCGACCGACCGCGGCCAGACGTGGAGCGTCGGGGAACCGTTCACACGCGAGATGAACGTGAACACGCGCTTCTCCTCCGGCGGCTCAAGTCCGGCCGCATGCTCCTGGTGGTGAACGACGATCCGAAAGCGCGCCGGAATCTCACCGCGATGCTTTCCGACGACGACGGCCGCACCTTTCCTCACAAACTCCTCCTCGACGAACGCGCCACGAGCTATCCCGACGGCACGGAGACGGCCGACGGCTCGCTCTACCTCATCTACGACCAGCAGCGCTACACTCGCGATGCGCAACAGATCCTTTTTGCGAAGATCACCGAGGCGGACATTCTCGCCGGGAAGGTCGTCACGCCGACGAGCCGGCTCGTGCAGAAGATCAATCGTCTCGCCGATTTCGGCGGAGGCATCGATGACCAATGGGTGGCCGACGAAAAGATCCGTGCGGCGGCCCGTGCCAAGCGGCGCGCGGGCAAGGAGGAAGCCGCAAATCCCGTGCGCGATACGCCGGCGAAACTCGAGGAGCCGCTGAAGAAGCCGTAAAGGAACTGTCGCTGGCTGAAGAGGGGGGTGGTGGGCCGGGCTCGGTGGGCGTGGCCGGGCTCAGTGAGCCCGGCTACAGGCGCATCTTTCCAGCGTGAACCCGCACGCGGGATAGCCTTGCGTGTCGATGCGCTGGAGCAGGGAGTCGCAGAGTTCCGACAGCCGGGTGAAATCGGCGCCGCCTTCCTCTGACGCGAGCCGGGCGGTAGCAGCGCGAAAGAGCGTGAGGCTGGAAACCAGCTTGTGCGCGTCGGTCGAGCCGCCCATGAGGTCCTCGACCGGAGCACCCCGGGATAGATGCTCCGCCACCGCGCCCGCGATTTCCTCGTAGTGCGCCCGCAGCAGCGGATCGCGCAGGTAGGCGCAGGCTTCGTCGAGATCGCGGAGCGCATACTCGCGGGCGGTGGAGGAACGCCCGAGTCCATCGATCTGCGGGAAGATGTACCAGATCCAGTGGCTGCTCTTGCGGCCCGCCCGCACCTCGTCCAGCGCGGTGGCATATCCGGCCCACGGGCTGGATTGGGCGTGGTGAAAGCGTTGCAGGGACATGGGAATGAATCGCTCCGCCGCGGCCGTTGGCAAGCGCCTTACGCCTGCGACTTCCGGCCGCTCCGCCGCGTGCGCCGGAAACGTTGCGCGCCCACCAGGCATCCCAACCCACCGAACAACGAGACGAGCGTCCCCGTTCCGGCACCACGGCCATCAAGGCGATGTCGTGGCCGCCCGAGAAGGTGTTGCCGCTGAAGCTCGCGAGGTAGGTGATGTCGTAGGTCTGGGAGCCCAGCACGAATTGGGCGCCTTCGCCCAGGTTGGTTGCCGTCCCGTTGAGTGAGGAGAAGGTGCCGTTGATGGCGCCGCCGCTGTTGATCGTGAGGAAGAAGATGTCGCCATCGACCGGCGTGTAGCCGGTGGTCGTGAGCAAGCTGAGCTGGAGATTGGCGCCATTGAGCGTCAGCGCGCCGGTGGTGCTGAGGTGATCGGAGACATCGCCGCCCGCCGCGCCATCGCTGCCGCTGCCGGTGAAGGCGGAAGTGCGGCCGATGAGCAACGAAAGATTGGCCGAGCTGTTGGCAAAGGTCACGTTGCCGGCGTGGAAGTCGTGCCCACGCTGTTACTGGCCGAACCGGCGTGGGGCTTGAGCGTCGCGCCGCTATTGCCCAGGGCCGCCCCCACGGTGACGTTGCCGACCGTGCCCGCGCCGCCGAGAGTCGCCGCCCGGGTGAGATTCTGCGAGTCGCCAACCACGACCGCGCTGTCGCCGGAAAGCGAGCCGCTGACGACCAGGGTGCTGCCCTTGACCGATGTCATGCCGGTGTAAGAGTTGGTGCCGCTCAAGACCACGAAACCGGTGCCGGTGCCGGCCACCGTCAAGCCATACTTATTCCCGCCGTCACCGATGATGCCGGAGAAGAGCGTAGTGGCGTTGGAGAGATTGGTGAGTGTCCGGTTGCCGCCGGTCAAAGTCACCGGGCCGGTGAAGGTCAGCGGTTGGTCTACCCCGGACGAAGTGGCGATGGTCGTATCCGCCGCGAGCGAGACGGTATTGCCAATGGTAATGCCGGTGCTGGACGTGGTCGCACGAATGGCACTCCCCGGCCAGAATGACATTTCCCGTGCCGAAAGGCCCGCTGGTCGGAGCGCCGGCCGGGCCCTGGGAGCTGGATTGCGGGATGACCGTGGTGACGGCGAGCAAGGTAGGTCCGGAATAGAAGTTTTGCTGCGGCCCGGGGACAAATACTCCGCTGCCGTAGTAGGAGACCCCGGCCGTGCCGGTAATCGCGGAAGCGAGAATCGTGTTGCCGCCGGAATTGATGGTCACAATTCCTTCATTCGCCCCGAAATCGAGGGTGCCCGCCGGTGAAGCCAAGTCCGGTGCCGGCGGCAAAAAGGATGGCCCCGCTATTGATCGTGAGGATTTGGCCGCTGGCGATGGTGATACTGCCCGTGGTATCCAGGATCAGGGAGTTGATCGCGACGGAGGCATTGAGCGTCGCCGGAGCGGTGAGATGCGTGTTGTTGCCCGCCGTAAAGGCATTCAGCGTGAACTCGTCGGCGAGGTTGAGGGGGCGCAATCCACCGGTGCTGGTATAGGTGACGAAAGTATTCGCCGCTCCGCTCGCGGTCCCAAGGCCGCCCGAGACGGCGCTGGCCTCGCCCAGCAGATAAGGGACGATGGCCGTATTCTGCACGTTCGAATTAATGCCGGTGGCGAGCGGCAACCCGCTCCCGATGAGGGTCGGCGCCGTCGTCAGCAGCAGCCGGGAGACGCTGGTGGAACCCGCCGCATCCTTGCCCAGGTTCAGCCCATTGACCAGCGCGATACCGCCGCCCGGTGAACGGTTGAGTTGGGCGGCGGTCACGACGGCCGTATTCGTCCCGCCGAAAGAGGCGGTGATCCTGGAAACTCCCGTGCTCGCGAGGGTCGAAGTCGGGGCACCCAGGCCCAGGTTGAACGAGTGTACCGTTTCGCTGGAGGGGGTGGAGGCCAGGTCCGATCCGGCGAAGGCAAATGCGCCCCCTTGCAGGAAGATATCCGCGAGATCCGCTAGGCGATTGTTGTTGCTGTTGTTCGCGCCGGCATTGTTGAGCGCCAGGGTGCCGCCGATGCCCAGGTGATCGTCGTGGAGGCCAGGGCGCCATTGGATCCATTGAGACCGGTGGTCGCCGCGCCGAGTTGGAGAACGCCGCCGCTCACCGTGGTGCTGCCGGTGTAGGTATTGTTGCCGATGAGGACTTGCGTGTTGGTCCCGTTTTTGACCAACGACAGTCCGCCTGCGCCACTCGTCCCATCCTTCAGGATTCCGCCAAAGGTCTCCAAATTGGCCGCGACCGGATCGCCGACGGTGAGGATGGAGGGAAGGGCGCCGTTATTTGCCACAAAGAGAACATTGCCGGCGGTCGATTGAGTGGTGTTTGGGGGCGGCGCCGATGGTGGTATCCAGACCGCGCAGCGTGAGGAGTATGGCCGTTCAAATCCAGCGTCATGGCGACGGTCGCGGGTGTCTGGGCGTAAACGGAAAGCCGGCTGCCGGCGTTGATGGCATTGTCCACGCCGATCTTCAACGTGTCGCCGGTGCCGCTGTTGGCGAAGAGTTGCGTGTCCGCGGTGTAGGTATTGACCGCGTTCAGGATCGTGGTGGAATTATTGGCCCGGCTGAAGAGGATGGGACCCATGGCGCCATTCCCCCCGCTGATGACCCCGGAGATGGTGAGTGTGCCGGTATCGCCGCCGCCGATGCGGGCGCCCGCGCTGGTGACAACGATGTTGCCCGCCCAGATGGTACTGCTCGAGGCTGCTCCCTGCAGGGCGCCGAAGTTGTTCGCGCCGGTGCCCGAGATCGTAATCGTTTTTCCCGAGATCGTCAGCCCGGCGCCAATCACGGCGTAGCCGGTGGAATTCACCGTGATGCTGGCCGTATTGGCCAGCGCCTGGCTGTGGTTGATATTCAAAATCCCGCCGCTGCCCACGACCGTGGCCCCGGTATAGGTATTGGCGTTTCCCAAGGTGGCGACGCCCGCGGTCACGGTCAGGGTGGAGGCGCCGCCGATGGTGCCCGTCGTTTCGTTGAACAGCGTCGAGGTTGGACCGTTGATGGTGATCGGGGGTGCCCGTGAGCGAGCCGCTGAGCGTGAGCGTGCCGCCGGTCAGGGAAGTCGCCCCGGTGTAGGTATTCGTCCCGGAGAGCGCGAGCGTCCCGGTGCCGGTCTTGGTGAGCGCCGTCGTCGAAGTGCCGTCTTTGATGACGCCGCTGTAGGTGGTCGTCGAGGTCTGATTCACGGTCAGCGTCGCCGGCGTGGCGCCGGGTGTTGGTGATGAAACTGCCGCCTGTCCCGCCCCCATTGTTGGTCCGCATTAAGGCGCCGACCGTCTGGCTGAAGCCATTCAAGTCGAAGGTGGAATCCTCCGCCGCGCTGCTGGAATCGACGTCCAGGGTGGTGCCAGTCGGCAGGGCATTCGCCGCCCCGATCTTGAGCACACCACGGATGATTTTGCGTGCCGCCGGTATAGGTATTGGCCGTACCGGAAATCACCACCGTACCGAGAGTCCCGGTGCCGGGTGCGCTGGCGATGCTGATCGAGTTGCCCGCGCCGTTTTGAATCACCCCGCTGATCGTCAGCACTCCGCCCAGGCCCGCGCCGATGCGGGCACCGGAGGCATCGATCGTGACCGTTTCCCGCCCAGGTGGCCATGGCTCCGGCATCCGCCTGGAGAGCGCCGGCGAAGTTGAGCGCATTGCCACTGATCCGATCGCTTCCCCCGTGATGGTGACATTGTTGCCGAGCACCAACGCTCCGTCCGCGGCCACGCTCGTCGTGCCGGTGGTATCCCCCAACGCCTGGTTGTTGGTCACCTTCAGGATGCCCGAACTCACGATGACATTTCCGGAGAAGGTATTGGCACCGGACAATATCAATGTCCCGGCCGGGATCGGTAAGGCGGGAGGTGCGGGCTGCGGGGAAGAGAGGGTGAGCGAACCGCTGGCGATGATGTCGCTAATGGTATCCACCGCACCGCTGGCTACGGTGATCGTGCTCGGCCCGCCGAGGGTTCTCGGTTCCATCGCCAGCCGGGTCGGCCGATGTTCCAGCCGCTGGAATTGAAGGTGATGTTGTTGACGTTGATCGTGCCATTGACGTCCACGGACAGCGCCGTGCCGGTGAAAATGGCATTGCTGCTGCCATTGTTGATCCAGGCGTCCGTGCTGCCGTCCCAATTCAGGGTGCCTGTGTCCCAAACGTGGCTCGCGTTGGTCTGGTCGTACGTTTGATCCGCGCAGACTTTCCCGGCGCCGACGATCGCGGTGGCCAGGAAGAACCAGGCAATGGAACGCGAACAGATGAGACGTTTGGGTGACAGCATGAAATGAGTAGAGGGCATTCGAACAGGGGGCGATTCAGCAGGACTCGAAAAGGGCGCCGTTGAAATCAGCACAGTCCTCCCGCGATGTCCAAAGACAGTTGCGTGAAATCTCTTAGATCGGAAAGGGGATCGTCCTCATTTGTTTAAATCGTAAAAACTGTGGTATTGCCTGTTTCCACCCGCGGCTATTGCCCGGCTTTCTTCGCGGCGTGGCGCAGGTCCTTGAGGCAGGTTCGGATCGGCGGGTACGGGCACACCGACCTTCTCGACGGGTTCCGTGAAGAGATAGCGCCAGACGTCCTCGTGGATGTATTTGCCCGCCGCGTCCTTCACCGCCGCGCCGCCGGGTGTGACCGAGCTGTGCGCGCGTTTCGCGTCGCCCTTGACATCGGCATCGGTGATGAGGCGGCGCGTGTGGCCGTACGGCGCTGCCGTCTGGTCGACATTCACGATCGGGCCGAATTGATTGAGCTTCAGCAATTCCCACGAGCGGCAGTAGTGCCCGCCCGTCCAGCCGCCATCCAGCACGTGGCTGAAGGCGAAGAAACGATTGGCCGGGGTCGCGGGAGGCAGGCCCTGCCAGTTTTCATACTGGTCGCGCGGACCGCAAACAGCACCACGCGATCCACCTTTGGTAGATGGCAAACCGCGCCGCCGTGGTCGAACCGTGCGACGCACCCGACATGATCACTCGGTCCAGCGCAGCCCCTGGCCATCCGGTGTGAGGAAGTAATCCCAGCGTCCCTGTGGATTCTCCTTGGCCAGGTATTTCACGAATTGAAACGCGCGTTCCATCATCCCATCGGGCTTGGGGATGTTCACCTCCGGGGAAAAATCCTCTCCCGTGGCCGCCTCGAGACGGATCTTGCCGAGGAATTGCTCGTCCGCGGGCGCCGGCTCCTTGCCGAATTTATCGAACCACCCATTGGCATAGTGGACGCGCAGGATATGCAGCCCGTAGCTGTTCACGCGCTCGAAAAGCGGCGCGCTGTAGCCCATGAGCCAGATGACCAGCTTGCCCTGCGGCGCCACCCGCGTATCCACCGAGGCCTGCTCGGTATCCTGCGGCTTGCCATCCTTCTCGAGCAGGAAATTGATCTCCGGATGCGCCCTGCACCCGCGGATCGATCGCGCTGGCCCCGCGCCGTGAGCTCGTAGCGCCTGGCGGCGGGGTCGGCGAATTTCAGGGGGAGATCGGCGGCGTGCAGGAGGACGCCAGGGCAATCGGAACGAGGAGAGTGAGGCAGGAGGGGAGGAGGGATTTCATGGGGTGGGGGAAGGACGGCAGAAGACGCAATCATATCCAACCCGGCGACGACAGCTTTTTGGGAGTCGGGAAGAGTCCGAGCTCTGCTATTGCTTCATGAATTGGTTAATGTCATCGCGTCTCGTCATTCGACCTCTGGTCCGCCAGCCCTCCGAATAACCGTCCGTGAATATGTCAATAGGAAATGCGCCGCCGGCGGTGGAGGCCGAGGAGGCAACCGAGGCCGCCAGCAGGCTGGCCAGGGAAGCGGGCTCGGGGACGACGGCCATCAAGGCGATGTCGTGGCCGCCGGTGAAGGAATTGCCCGAGAAGTTCGCGAGATAGGTGATGTCGTAGGTCTGGGAGCCGAGGGCGAATGTGGCGCCTTCGCTGAGGTTGGGTGGCGATGCCGTTGAGGGAGGAGAAGGGTGCCGCTGATGGTGCCACCGCTATTGATGGTGAGGAAGAAGATGTCGCCGGTGACGGGGGTATAGCGGTGGTCGTGACGCAGGCTGAGCTGCAGGTCGGCGCCATTCAGGCTGAGCAGGCCGGCGGTACTGAGATGATCGGAAACGTCGCCGCCTGCGGTGCCATCGCCCGCGCTGGCGTTGAAGACGGAATTTCTCCCGATCTCCAGGGAGAGATGGGCCGCGCTGTCGGCAAAGGTGACGCTGCCGGCGTGAAAGGTCGTGCCCGCCGCGGTGCTGGCGGAGCCAAGGTGGGGCATGAGCTTGGCGCCGGAATTGCCCAGCGCCGCCCCTACGGTGACATTGCCGACCGTGCCGCTGCCGCCGAGGATCGCCGAAGTGGTCAGGTTGGCGGCGTCGCCGACGACGACCGCGCTGCTGCCGGAGAGCGAGCCGCTGACGAGCAGGGAACTGCCCTTGATGGTGGTGGCGCCAGTGTAAGTATTGGCGCCGCTGAGGACGACCGGAGCAGTAGTGGGGGTCTGTGGTCGCAGGCCCGGCAATGGTGAGGCCAAAACCGCCGCCGCCGTCGCCGATATTGCCGGAGAAATTCGTATTCGCGTTGGACTGCTGAGTGAGAGTGCGGTTGCCCGTCAAGGTGACTGGTCCGGTGAAGGTGAGCGGCTGATCCACCATCCCTACTCCGGCGGCGAAGATGGTCGTATCGGCGGCAAAGGAAACGACGTTGTCGATCGTGACCCCGGTGGCCGAGTTGCTCGCGCGGATCTGGCTGCCCCCGAGGATCAAGGTGCCGGTGCCGAAGGGTCCGCTGACGGGTGCGCCGGCCGGACCGGTGGAACTGCCCCGGGGAACGACGAAGCCGACCCGGAGCAGCGTGCTGCCCGAGTACGTGTTCGGCGTGGGGTCGACCACCAGCTCTCCTGAGCCGTAGTATGAGACGCCGGCGGTGCCGGTGATCAGCGAACCGATGATCGTCGGGCCGGTGGAGTTGATGGTGATGATGCCTTCATTTCCACCGAAGGCGAGCGTACCGCTGCTGATCCCAAGCGAATCGCCGCTGGAAAAGAGAATGGCTCCACTGTTCACGGTCAGCGTCTGGCCGCTGAGGATGTTGACGCTGCTTGTATCGATAATCAGCGAGTTGATCGCCACCGAGGTGCTGACCGTGCTCGCTGCGGTGATGCGGATATTGTTACGGCGGTAAAAGCGTTTTGCGTGAACTCATCGGTGAGGTTGAGCGGACGCAGGCCGCCCGAGGCGGAATAGGTGACGAAAGTATTGGCCGCGCCCGAGGTGCCGAGGCCGCCCGAGGTCGCGGTGACCGTACCGAGCAGGTAGGGGACGATCTGGGTATTTTGCGCGGAGGCGGCGATGCCGGTGCCTTGATCGACTCGCGTGCCGATCAACGTCGGCGCGGTGTTGATCATGAGCCGATCCAGGCTGGCGCTGCTCGACCCGAGGCCCACGCCATTGACCAGGGCAATGCCGCCGTTGGTCCCCGCGCGTCAGGGTATTGAGAGTGACGACGGCCTTGTCGTTGTTGGCGGAAACGGTGGCGGTGGTGGTGATCGTCGAGAGGCCTGCGTTGAGGGCGAACGAGTTGATCGATTCCGTCGAATCGCTCGCCGCCTGATCGGAGCCGGTGAAGAGGAAAAGTGCCGCCGTTGAAGCTGAAATTCGCCGAATCGGAAATGCGGTTGGTGTTGTTATTCCCCGCGCCGACGTTGTTCAGCGAGAAGGTGCCGCCATTGAGGATGAAACTGGGGAGGCGAGAGCGCCCGCGCTCCGGCCGTGCCGCCGATTTGGAGCGTGCCTCCATTCACGGTGGTGCTGGCCGGTGTAGGTATTGCCGGCGAGGAAGATTTGCAGGCTCCCCGTGGTGGTGCCGGCCAGTCCCCTTGACCAGCGAGACGATGCCCGTGCCGCCGGCGCCATTCGCCAGGATGCCGCCGAAGGTGGCCGTATTCGCCGCCGCCGGGTCGGCCAGGGTGAGCGTGGAACTCGTGTTGGCGGCATTGTCGGTGACGTGCAGATTCGCCGCATTGACCGCCGTCTGGCCGGTCGTATCCAGGGCGCGCAGCGCGAGGACGTGGCCGTTGAGGTCCAGGGTCATGGAAACGGTGGCGGCCGTTCCGGTCAGGACCGTCAGGCGGCTGGCGGAATTGATGGCGTTGTCCACGCCGATTTTCAAGAAGTCGCCCGTGCCGTTATGGCGAAGAGTTGCGTATCGCCGGTGTAGGTGTTGACGGCGTTGAGAATGGTCGTCGAATTATCCGCGCGGCTGAAGAGCACGCCGGCCCCGACGCCGCTGATCACGCCGGAAATCGTGATGGTGCCACCGGCCCCGCCACCGATGCGGGAAGAGCCATTGAGAATGACGTTGCCGGCCCATTCCGCGACGGCTGAGCCGTCGGTCTGCAGCGCGCCGGCGCTATTGGTGCCGGCCCCCTGGATGGTGATCGTTTCCCCGGTCACCTTGACGCCGTTGCCGAGCGCGACGTAACCGCCGCTGCCCGTGATCACCGTCCCGCCGGCGGTGCTGCCCAGGCCCAGGTTGTTGGTGACCTTCAGGTTACCGGCGGCGCCGATGGAGGTGGACGCCAGTGTAGGTATTCGCACCTGCCAGGGTCGAGGACGACGTGGTTGTCGGGCCGCTGTTGATCGTCACGCTCGAGGCGCCTCCAATCACGCCGGTGGGGAACTCTCGTTGAGGGTGCTGCCGGTGACGGTGATGGCCGTGCCGGTGACGGAACCGGTCAGGTTCAGGATGGCACCCGTGCCGTTGACGGTCGTCGCCCCGCTGTAAGTATTCACCCCGGCGAGCGTGGAAGTGCCGGCGCTGATCGTTACGCTCGAGGTGCCGCCGATCGCGCCGGCGGCTGCTCGTTGAGGGCGCCGGCGGTCACGGTGACAGGGGGTGCCGGTGAGCGAACCGGAAAGCTGGAGCGTGCCACCGGAAATCGTGGTCGCGCCGCTGTAGGTATTCCGCGCCGGAAAGGATCAGCGTGGCCGTGCCGGCTTTGGTAAGCGTCACGGTGGACGTGCCGTCCTTGATAATGCCGCTGTAGGTGAAATCGGTCCCCTGGTTGACCGTGAGCGTCGAGGGCGTCGCCCCGTTATTGGTGATGAAACTGCCGCCCGCCCCGCCCCCCATGTTGGTGCGGGTGAGGTTGCCGACCGTTTGGTTGAAGCCATTCAGGTCGAAGATGGAATCCTCCGCCGCGCTGCTGGAATCGACATCGAGAGTGGTGCCGGTAGGCAGGGCATTGGTGGCGCCGAGCTTCAGATTCCGCGGAGGATCTGCGTGCTGCCAGTGTAAGTATTGGCGGTGCCGGAGATGACGACCACGCCGGGAATGGCCGCGTTGGGGGCGTTGCTGATGATGATGGTATTGCCCGCGGCGCCATTCTGGATCACGCCGCTGAGCGTGAGCGTGCCGCCACTGCCCGCGCCGACGCGCGTGCCCCCGCCATCGATATTGAGGGTCCCGGCGAAGGTGGCGTTCGCGCCGGCATCGGCCTGGAGGGCGCCGGTGAAATTCGTGCCCCCGCCCGAGATGCCGATGGTCTCGCCGGTGATGTTGACGTTATTGCCCAGGACCAGCGAGGCGTTGCTGGTGACGGTGGTCGTGCCCACGGTGTCGCCGAGCGCGGAGCTGTTGGTCACCTTGAGCACGCCGGAATTCACGAGGGTGTTGCCGGAATAGGTGTTGGCCCCGGAGAGCACCAAGGTGCTGACGGCATTGGTCGCGACGACGT
Organism: Chthoniobacter sp.; assembly: GCA_037200205.1. GTDB lineage: Bacteria > Verrucomicrobiota > Verrucomicrobiia > Chthoniobacterales > Chthoniobacteraceae > Chthoniobacter. The sequence continues at coordinate 56,890 of JBBCHV010000027.1, read as the reverse complement.
AGGCTTGTTGACCGTGAGGGAACCGCTCGTGATCGGCGCGCCGATCGTCGCGGTGTCGCCGGTATTGGTCACGGTGATCGTGGTCGTCCCGCTGAAGTTCAAGGAGCCATTGGCGGTCGGGTCACCGATGTTCCAGCCGCGGAATTGAAGGTGATGTTGTTGACGTTGATCGCGCCGTTGACGTCCACCGCCTGCGCCGTTCCGGTGAAGATGGCGTTGTTGGTCAGCGTATTGGTCCACGTAGCCGTGCTGCCATCCCAGTTCGACGTGGCCGTGTCCCACACGTGGCTCGCATTCGTCTGATCGTAAATCTGATCCGCACAGACTTTCCCGGCCGAGACGATCCCTCCGGTGAGGATACACCAAACGATGGAACGCGCGCAGATGAGGTTTTTCGATCGTAACATGAAGTAAAGGAGGATGATCTTACGGCGGAGCGGAAGGCGGGTGGGAAAGCGGGCAAATCTGCATGCGGTTGCGGCTGTATCCAAGGACAGTTGCGTGAAATCTTCGCAAAGATCGGATGTCGGAAAAAACGCATAAATCCGCCGGATCAATGGCCATTATCAGCTACGCACGCCACGCAGTCGGTGGAGGCCGAGCAGGCAACCCAGGCCACCGAGGAGGGAAATCATCGAACCCGGCTCGGGGACGACGGCGAGCAAGGCGATGTCGTGGCCGCCGGTGAAGGAGTTGCCGCTGAAGTTCGCGAGGTAGGTGATTTCGTACCTGTTGCGCGTCGAAGACGAACTCGGTGCCTTCCGGAGGTCGGTGGCGATGCCAATTGAGGGAGGAGAACGTCCCGTTGATCGCGCCGCCACTGTTGATGGTGAGGAAGAAGAGGGTCGCCGTCCACCGGGGTGTAGCCGGTGTGTGGTGAGCAGGCTGAGCCGGAGGTCCGCGCCATTGAGGGTGAGGGGGCCGGTGGTGGCCAGATGATCGGAGAGATCGCCGCCCGCCGTGCCGTCGCCTGCGTTGTGGGTGTAGGCGGAAAGGCGGCCGATTTCCAATGCAAGGTGGGCGGAGCTATCGGCGAAGGTCACGCCGGCCGTGTGCAGGTGAGGCCGGCGCCGGTATCGTCGGAACCGGCGTGCGGGGCGAGAGTGGCCCCGAGGTTGCTGGCCGCGACGCCGACGGTCACATTTCCCACCGGCCGCTGCCGCCGGAATGGCGGACGCGCCGGGGTTTGCGGCGTCGCCGAGACGCACCGCACTGGCCCCGGAGAGCGAACCGTTGACCCACCAGCGTCCCGGCTTTCACGGCGGTCACGCCGGTTGTAGGTACTGTGGCCCCCGAGCACCACCGGACCGGCCCCGCCACCGGCGAGGTGAGACCGAGACCGAGGCCGGCATCGCCGATGTCGCCCGAGAAGACGGTGCTGGCGGCGGAAGTTTGCGTGAGCGTGCGGTTGCCGTTGGTGAGGGTCACCGGGCCGGTAAAGGTGATCGACTTGTCGCCGACTCCGGCGGTGGGGATGGTCGTGTCCACGGCGAAGGAGATGGCATTGCCGATGATGACCGGCCGCCGACGTGGTGGAGGCGCAACGCGCCGCCGCCGAAGACGAGCGTGCCCGTGCCAAAAGGGCCGCTGGTCGGCGCGCCCGCGGCGCCCATCGAATTGGAGTGGGGAACGGTGAGCGCGACGAGCAGCACGGTATCTCCCGAATAGGTATTTTGCTGTCCGCCCAGCACCACCGTGCCTGTCCCCGCATAGGTGAGGCCGCCGCTGCCGGCGATGACGGTATTGAGGGTGGGATTGGCGGCGGCCCCGGCGTTGACCGTGATGATGCCCTCGGCCGTGCCGAAGTTGAGCGTGCCGCCGCTGATCCCGGGAAGTGACGCCGGAAGAAGAAACAGGATCGCGCCGCTGGTCACGGTCCACGGTCTGGCCACCGGCAATGGTGAGCGCGCCGCCGTCGAAGAGCAGCGAATTGATGGCCACCGAGGCGGAGGCGGTCGTGTTGCTCGTCAGGCGGGTGTTGTGACCGGCGATGAACGCGTTTTGGGTGAACTCGTCGGTGGGATTGAGCGGACGCAGGCCGGTGACTGCGTCGTAGGTCAGGAAGGTATCGGCCGTGCCGGTGACGGTGCCGAGGCCGCCGGTGGTGTTGGTTGCTTCGCCCACCAGGAAAGGGACGATCCCGGTATCCTGGGCGCCGGCATTGATGCCGGTGTCGAGCGGCGCCGTGGCGCCCACGAGTTGCGGGGCGGTGGTGAAAAAGACGCGCCCGACTCCGGTGCTGCTGGCGTCCCGGCCGAGGCCCGCGCCATTGACCAGCGCGACGCCGCCATGGGCCGCCCGCGTCAGGGCATTCGCGTTGACGGTGGCCCGCATGCTCCCGGCGGTTACGGTGATCGGGAGAAGCCGGAGCGCAGGACGAACGAGCCGACTTTCCTCGCAGGAGTCCGCGACGCTGGAGCCCGTGAAGAGGAAAGCGCCGCCATTGAGGGTGAAGGTGGCGGTGTCGGAGATGCGATTGAGATTGTTATTGCTGTCGCCGGCGTTGTTCAGGGCAAAGGTGCCGCCGTTCAGGGTGAAGGCGGTGGAGGCGAGCGACCCGTTGACACCGAGCGTGCCATTGGCGGCGCCGACCTGGAGCGTGCCGCTGTTGACCGTAGTGCTGCCGGTGTAGGTGTTGTGGCCGATGAGGATTTGCGTGCTGTTCCCGCCCTTGACCAGCGAAAGGCCGCCGGCGCCGCTGGTGCCGTCCTCCAGCGTGCCGGAAAAGGTGGCGGTGTTCGCCGCCGCGGGATCGGCCAGGGTGAGGATGGACTTGGTGCCGCGGCGTTGTTGGAAATGAAGAGCACCGCGCCGTTGCCTTGCAGGGTGCTCGTGTCCACGGCGCGGAGGGTGAGGATGTGTCCGTTGAGATCGAGCGTGGAGCGCACGGTCGCCGCCGTCCCGATCGTCGTGAGCCGGCTCGGGGCCGCGCCGATCGCGTTGTCGACGCCGATTTTCAGCGTGTCGCCCGTGCCCGCGTTGGCGAAAATCTGCGTGTCGCCGGTGTAGGTATTCACCCCATTGAGGATGGTGGTGGAATTATTCGCCCGGCTGAAGAACACGCCGAAAGGACCGCTGATGACGGCCCGAAATGGACCAGGGGTGCCGCCCACGCCGGGACCGAGGCGGCTGGCCCGTCGAGGATGATATTGCCGGCCAGGTGGCGAAAGCGTTGTCCGCGGTTTGAATGGCGCCCAGTTGTTCCCGCCGTCGGCGATGATGTGAATGGTTTCCCCGGTGATGGTCACGCCGTTCAAGAGCACGATCCGGCCGGTGCCAGTGGACGACCGTGCCGCCTGCCGTGTCCGCCCAGGGGCGAGATTGTTGTTCAAACGTCACGATGGCTGCGCCCGTGACCGAGGTGAGGCCGGTGTAAGTATTCGCCCCGCCGACGAGCGAGGCGCCGCCATTGAAAGTGACGCTCACGTTGCCGCCGATGACCCCGATGTCGGCTTCCGAAAGACCTCCGGCGTTCACCGTGATCGAGGTGCCGGAAAGGGAACCCGAGAGACCCAGGGGCCTGCGATGACCGTGGTGGACCGGTATAGGTATTGGCCGCCGTGAGGGTCAGCATGCCGGCGCCGGATTTGGTCAAGGCCACGGTCGAGAGACCATCCTGAATGACGCCGCTGTAAAGGAAGAGACGCCGGAAGCGGTGTTCACCGTGAGCGTCGATGCCGTGGCGCCATTGTTGGTGATGAAGCTGCCTCCCGTGCCCGCGCCGGAGCGGGCCAGGGAGCCGAGCGTCTGGTCAAAGCCGTTCAGGTCAAACTCGGAAATGTCGCCCGTGGTACTCGATCCCACGTCCAGCGTCGTCCCCGTGGGCAGGGCATCGGTGGCGCCGATCTTGAGAATGCCGCGGACGATCTGCGTGGAACCCGTGTAGGTATTGTTCGTCCCCGAGATGATGACCACGCCCGGTACGACCGCCCCCGGGGCACCGGCGATATCCAGCGCGGCCGCTGGAGACACCCGCGCCATTTTCGATCACGCCGCTGAGAATCAGGGTTCCGCCATCTCCGGCCCCGACGCTCGATCCGCTGGTATCGATACTGATCGTCCCAGCCCAGGTCGCCGTGGCGCCGGCCGCGGCCTGGAGGCCGCCGGCGAGGTTTGTGCCGGTGCCATTGATGCCGACCGTTTCTCCCCGTCACGGTGACGCCATTGGTGAGGACGAGCGAGGCGCCGCTGGTCACGCTCGTGGCGCCCGTGGTGTCGCCGAGCGCGGTATTGGACGCCACTTTTCAGCACGCCGGCATTGACCGTGACGGCGCCGGAGGAAAGCTTGTTCGCCCCCGAAAGCTCGATCGTCCCCAGGCCGGCCTTGGTGATGTCGCCCGTGGTGACCGCGGCGCTGATGGTCGCGGTGTCCGCGGCGTTGGTGGACGGTGATCGTGCTCGGGCTGGCCAGAGCCAGGGAGCCATTGTGGTTCGTGTCCACGATGTCATAACCGCCCGGAGTTGAAAGTGATTGTCGCCGACCGTGATCGCGCCGTTCAACTCCACCGCCTCGCCGGGGCTGCCGAAGATCGCATTGTTGCCATTGATCCAGGCGTCCGTGCTGCCGTCCCAGTTATGCGTGCTCAAGTCCCAGACATGGCGGGATTCGTGGGATCGTACGTCTGGTCGGCCTTGAGTCGTGCGGCGGTGATGAGACCGGTGATGACCAGCGCGGCGGCGATCGAATGGGTGCAGATGAGACGCCGGAGATGGCGCCGCGCGGGGGAAGTCCGGCGCGTCGGTCCAGGTGTGGGGCAGGGGGGATGCGGTGAAGGGGAGGGAACGGCTCACGGAGAGTAGATTCGCGCGATCGCCCGCCCGCGGCCTCTGACATCTCTTGGAAGTTTCCCACTACGGCGTCGGGCCGCCGAAGGCGTTCTAATCTTACTCTTAAGGGCACCTCTGGAACCCACATTCTTCAGAGAAAGCTTTTGCCGGGGGAAAAATGGAGGAGAGGGTGAAGTATGAAGCGTTACCGCCAGAGCACCGGAGGAGGATTGTTTGCCGCGATTGAACACGAACAAGCGGTGGCCAGTAAAACGACGGGGATTGATCGATTGGGAAAGGTTCCGACCGTTGTTAGAGGAGTTAAGCGGTTACGCCCAGCGGGACTGGAGCAAGGGCGGCAAACCACCGTTTGATCCGGTGCTGATGTTCAAAGTGCTGGTGCTGCAAAAGTTTCACGGCTGAGCGATGATGCCACCGAAGAGCAAATCTTCGATCGGACGAGTTTCAAGAGCTTCCTTGGGCTGCGGATCGGCGACGCCATTCCCGACGCCAAGACGCTGTGGGACTTCAAGCAGCGCATCGAAGCCGAAGGACGCGCGGGGCAGTCGGCGGTTGTTTGAGGCCTTTGGGGCGATGCTGGAGGACGAAGGACTCATCGCGCGCGCCGGCAGCATCGTGGACGCCAGCTTTGTGGAAGCGCCCCGGCAGCGCAATGACCGGGAGCAGAACCGGCGGATCAAAGAGGGCGAACGTCCCGAAGAGTTCGATCGCCAGCCGGCGGTGGGGCGGCAGAAAGACAGCGAGGCACGCTGGACCAAGAAGAACGAGGAAGTGCACTACGGGTGGAAGAACCATGTGAAAGCCGATGCGCAGACTAAGCTCATTCTGCGCGCGGTGACGACTCCGGCCAACGTGCATGACAGCCAGGTCTTCAAGGAGTTGGTCGATGCCCAGGACCGGGCGGTGCTGGCCGACTCGGCCTACCACAGCGAGGAACACGAAGCGCATTTGTGGCCTTGGGGGCGGAGGAATTCCTGCTGCGCAAAGCCCCCCGAGGCCAGGCCCTGAGTGCGGCCGAGCAAAAGAGCAACCACACCATCAGCCGGATCCGCGTGCGGGTAGAGCACATCTTTGCACGATGGCGCAGATGGGAGCCGACTTTTGCCGGAGCATCGGGTTGGCTCGAGCCACGGCCCACAATCATCTCTGCAACCTGGTGTATAATATGGATCGCTACGCCTGCTTGCGAAAATGAGCGCGGCGCCGACCGCCCGGCCAGGCTAAAGAAGGCCGGGAGCCAACTCCAGAACGAGCGGAGCCGTGGTCGTTGACCGCCTTGCTTGATCGACCAACCTTTTCGAGCGGGAAAATCCCCCGCCAACCACCCCGGTTTCCTCCCAAAACTCCAACGCGACCTTTCCAGAGGTGCCCTTTATTCAAAATCAGTACGGCAGTCTTTCCCGTGTCGGGATTGACGACGGTGAGTTCGGAGACATCCATCATGTCCTGAATTGTGGGGTTCCATTTGGTCTTGAAGACAAATTGCGCGACCTTCAGGCGCGTATTGGGAATCCAGTTACCTGAATTCAAAAACTCCGCGGGCTGCTTGTAGTCGAGCGTTTCGATTTGAAAGGAAAACTTTTCAACTGGAGTTTGCCCTGGAGCGCCATCGTATCCTTTGAAGACGAGACGGAATGGTGTGGGAGTCGTGGGAGCTTCCGGTGCCGCGGGTAGTGAATCCTCGAGGCCGCACAATAACAGGAATACAAAGAAGAGTGCTTTCATCTGGGGAGATGGAGTAAGTCCCTATCACGATTAGCCCGATGCGACCAGCGCCCCGTAGCAGAACGACTTACCCAATCGGCAGGCCACAGGCCAGGAGCAACGTCTCCTGCACCGCGAGATCGTGCTCGGGAGGGAAGGAGCAGGCTTTTTCGCCGCGAATGATCTTGGCCAGGTCGGCGAAGTCGCCATCGTAGCGGCCGCCGGTTTTTGGGAATTTGACGTCCTGGTAGCCTTTCTTGAATTCGCCGTGCGGAGCGTCGAGGGCCAGACGCGCGGCGGGCGCTTCCAGGGGGCGGATGTCGAAAGTTCCTTTCGTCCCACAGACGACGAAGTTGCGCCGTGCACCGCCTTCCACTTCCACCATGGCGCTGCGCACAGTGGCGGTGGTGCGGGGGAAATCGAGCACGGTGAGATCGTTGTCGCTCCAGCCATCCGCCAGGGCGGAGACGCTGCGACGGTGCGGGGTTACTTTGTCCGGGTGTCCGAGGATGGTGATGACGGCGTCGATGACGTGGCAGCCGAGCTCGAACATGCTGCCGCCGCGATAGGGTAGGACGGCCTGGCGTTCCGCAGGGCTGAGCAGTTTGCTCATCGCCGTATCGATGGAAAAGATCTCGCCCAGCGCGCCTTCCCGCCAGAGTTGGAAGCAGAGCAGGAACGCGGGATTGTAACGAAACATATAGCCCATTTGCAGCGTCAGCTTGCGACGGGTCGCGTCATCGAGCAGCGCCTTGAAAGCCGGGAGCGATTCGCCGCCGGGCTTGTCGAGGTGGACGTGTTTGCCGGCCGCAATGCACCGGGTCGCGGTCGGCACGAGATCTTTCACCAGCGTCTCGACCGCCACCGCCTGCAAGCCGGGCGCGTTGAGCAGTTGCTCCTCCGTCATCCACGGCACTCCGGAATAGGTCGGCGATTTTTCCACCTTCGCTCGGCGCTCGGGGTCGGGCTCGACGATGCCCACGACCTCGTAATCTTCGGAATGGCGCATCGTATCCATTTTTCCCGCGGCGTGGGCGTGGCCCGTGCCGATTTGTCCGATGCGAATCTTCGCTGGTTTGGCGGTCGCGTCCTGAGCGTAGGCGCGTGAGCCGGCGGCCAAGCTGGCGAGGGCCGCGGTGTGGAGAAATTGACGGCGAGTGAGGATGTTCATGGAGGTGTTCTGATGAAAGCACGATGGAGCGTGCGGAGGGAATTCGCATTTTGACGACGCGGTGGCACCTTCTGAAAAAATCGCGTGTCGCATTTGCACTGGTTTTTGTCAGAAAGAGCCAAGCGCTCTTGCCTCCCTGCTGATTGTCTTCCATCGGTGGAACTCCTCTCACCTTCACCTCCCCACCTATCATGAAAGTCTCCTCCCGTGCCGCCCTCGCGTTCGGTCTGCTGGCGTCCGCCGCCTTCGCCGCCGATCCCGTGCTGCACACCTTCCGGAAGCAGCAGCTCGACGCCCATTTCTGGTGCGAAGGGCGAGCTTCGGCGACTTCAATCGCGATGGGAAAATGGACATCGTCTCCGGCCCCTATTGGTATGAAGGGCCCGACTTCAAGGTGCGCCACGAGTACAACCCGGCGACGCAGACGTTCCAGCGTCTCGGTGCCGATGGAAAAGAGGAAACGATCGCCGGCTTCGAGGGCGGCCTCGGGACGAAGAATGTCTACTCCGACAATTCTTCGCCTTCGTCTACGACTTCAACGGCGATGGCTGGCCGGATATTCTGATCTACGGTTTTCCCGGCAAGGACGCCTCGTGGTTCGGGAATCCGCAGGGCAAGGACGGCCCGTGGAAACGCCATGTCATCTTCGATCCGGTGGACAACGAGTCGCCGACTTTTGCGGACATCGATGGGATGGTAAACCCGAGATCGTCTGCAACAGCGGCGGTTACTTCGGCTATGCGCAGGCGGACTGGAGCGACCCGGCCAAGCCGTGGACGTTTCATCCGATCACGCCCAAGGGCAATTGGGCGCGCTTCACGCACGGGCTCGGTGTCGGCGATGTGAATGGCGATGGAAAGCCGATATCATCGAAGCGGGTGGCTGGTGGGAGCACCCGGCGTCGCTGGCCGCCGATCCGGTGTGGAAGCATCATGCGGTCAACTTGGGCGGCGGCGCGCAGTTCTATGCTTACGATGTGAATGGCGACGGCTTGCCGGACATCATCGGCAGTGTCGCGGCGCACGGCTATGGCCTCGCGTGGTGGGAACAGGTGCGCACGGGCGACGAGATCCGCTTTCGCAAACACCTCATCATGGGCGAGAAGGCGGAGGAGAACCGCTACGGCGTCCATTTCTCGCAGCTCCACGCGCTGGAACTCGCGGACATCGACGGCGACGGACTCAAGGACATCGTCGTCGGCAAACGCTTCTGGGCGCACGGCACGCATGGCGATCCCGAGCCAAATGAACCGGCGGTGCTCTATGGTTCCAGCTCGTCCGCCACGGCCAGGATGTCGATTTCGTCCCGCACCTGGTCGATGACAATTCCGGTGTCGGCACCCAGGTGGTCGTCGGCGATGTGAACGGCGACGGGTTGCCCGACATTGTTGTGGGTAACAAGAAAGGCACCTTCGTCCATTTGCAGCAGAAGAAATCCGTCAGCGCCGAGGATACGAAAAGGCCCAGCCGAAGCCGAATCCGGCTTTTGTGGAAAACGTCGGCGTGGTAGCGGCCCCGGCGCCTGCGGCACCGAAAGCGGCTGCGCCGGCCCCCGCCGCCAGCATCGCTTTGCCGGGCGTGCTGCCCCTGGGCAAAGATGGCAAGCCGCTCAATTTCGATTTCGAGCAAGGCACCCTACGCGACTGGATGGCGACCGGCGACGCGTTCAACGATCAGCCGATCAAGGGCGACATCGACCAGAACCGCAAATACGGCAAAGGCCGGCATGCCGATCTCCAGGGCCAGTACTGGATCGGCGGTTACGAGAAGCTGGAGGACAAGCCGCACGGCACGCTGACCTCCGTGGCATTCACCGTCACGCATCCGTGGGCGTCCTTCCTCATCGGTGGCGGCAGCCTGCCGGGGACGCGCGTGGAATTGGTGCGCGTGGATACCGGTGAAGTTTTCTTTACCGCGCGCGGCCGCAACAACGAGACGATGCTGCCCGTGGCCGTCGATCTCCAGGCGCTCAAGGACAAGGAGATCTTCATCCGCATCGTGGATGAGGAGAGCACCGGCTGGGGGCACGTGAATTTCGACGACTTCCGCTTTTATACCGCCAAACCGGCATTGGCCGAAGTCGTGAAGCTGGCGAATGCGAGCATGACCGCGCCGCCGCTCCCGCAGGATGTCTACAAATTCGCCGGCTTGCCGCCCGAACAGGCGCAAAGGAGATGACGCTTCCTCCCGGTTTCGCGCCACCCTTTTCGCCGGGGAACCGGACGTGCAGCAAACCATCGCTTTCGCCATGGACGATCGCGGACGCATCTGGGTGGCGAAGGTTATACCTATCCGCGACGCGAAGGCACGCCGCCGAAGGACGATCACGCGCCTGGCACCGACCGCAGCCAGCCGACGGAAGCCCAGCTCAAGGACATCTTCGGCGGTCACGATCGCATCCTTGTTTTCGAGGATACCAATGGCGACGGGAAATTCGACAAGCGCACCGTCTTCGCCGAGGGGCTCAATCTCGTCAGCGGCATCGAAGTCGGTTTCGGGGGCGTTTACGTCGGCGCGTCGCCGTATTTCATGTTCATCCCCATGCAGGATGGCGACACGCCCAAGCCCGCCGGTCCGCCGCAGATCCTGCTCGATGGCTGGGCCTACGGCGACACGCACGAGACGTTGAACACCTTCACCTGGGGACCGACGGCTGGCTCTACGGCTGCCACGGCGTCTTCACGCAGAGCAACGTCGGCCAGCCCGGCGCGGAGGATGCCGCCCGCACGCGCATCAACGCGGGCGTGTGGCGCTATCATCCGATCAAGCATCAGTTCGAGCTCTTCGCCGAGGGCACGAGCAACCCGTGGGGCATCGATTTCAATCAATACGGCCACTGCATTACCGAGGGCTGCGTCATCCCGCATCTCTGGCACATGATCCAAGGCGGGCATTTCATGCGGCAGGCGGGCAGCACTTCAACCCGAACCTCTACGACGACATCAAGACGATCGCCGATCACGTCCACTACGCGAGCAAGACGCCGCACGCCGGCAATGGCCGCAGCGACAGCGCGGGTGGGGACACGCCCACGCGGGGCTCATGGTCTATCAAGGCGGAAGCTGGCCGGAGAAATATTACGGGCAAACTTTCATGAACAACATCCACGGCGCGCGCATCAATGAAGATACGCTCGAGAAAAGCGCAGCGGCTACATCGGCCATCACGCCCCGGATTTCATCCTCTTCAACGACTCCTGGTCGCAGATCGTGAACCTGCAGTACGACCAGGACGGCTCCTGCTACATGATCGACTGGTACGACAAGAACAGTGCCACAACAACAACCCGACGTTCACGACCGCAGCAACGGCCGCATCTTCAAGATCACCTACGGCGAGACCAAGACCACGCGCGTGGATCTGCAGAAGGAATCCGACGACCAGCTCGTGACACTGTTACTTGACAAGCACGAGTGGTTGAGTCGTCATGCGCGGCGCATCCTGGAAGAACGGGCGGCGGCAGGGAAACTAGATCCAAAGGTGAGCGACGAATTGCACATCAACCTGGGCCTTCGCGGGCTGACGATGACCGCGCGATACGCCGATCAGCAGCATTATTCGGTGTCCAGCTCAGAGGGGCAGCTTCGTTCGCTGTGGGCTCTGCATGTCATCGGTGGTTTGAACGAAGGTGACATACTTCGCCTGCTTGAGAGTAAGAATCCGTATGTTTGTGCCTGGGCCATCCAGCTCGCCTGCGAAAATGGTCAGCCGTCCGAGAAGATTGTGCAGGCCTTTGGCGAACTGGCGCACAGCGATGCTTCACCCACCGTGCGCCTCTATCTCGCCACCGCCGCACAACGGATCGCGCCGGCCCAGCGCTGGGATATCGTGGCCGCCTTGCATCAGCACGGCGAAGACGCCGCCGATCACAATCTCCCGCTCATGGATTGGTATGCGCTCGAACCCATGGCGACCGCGGATTTGCACCGGACGCTCGCCATCGGCGTCGATTCCAAATTGCCCGGACGCTGGAATTCACCGCCCGTCGGGTAGCCACTCTCGGCACGTCCGAGGCCCTCGGCGCGCTGGCGGAGCTGCTGCCGAATTGAACGACGATTCGCGCCAACTGGCCGTGCTGACAGGCCTCACCGCGCGCTCAAGGGCCAGCGGACCGTGCCGCTGCCCGCCGGATGGGATGCGGTGGAAGCCAAACTCACCAAGAGCGCCAACAGCGACATTCGCGGCATCACCGAGGCGCTCTCGCTGACCTTCGGCAGCCGCCGCGCCCTGGAAGCCACGCGCCAGATCGTGACCACGCGAGCGCAAGCGAGGCGGATCGCCGCCGCGCCCTCGACTCCTTGCTCGGCGTCAAGGACGCCGCGCTGCCGCCGGTCCTGCTCGGCTGCTCCAGGATGCCGCCCTGCGCGCCCCGGCCATTCGCGGCTCGCCGCCTACGCCGATCCGAAGACGCCCGATGCGCTCCTCGCCCTCTATGCGAATCTGCCCGTGGAGGAAAAACGCGACGCCCTTCTCACCCTCGTATCCCGCGTGGCTTTCGCCCGGCCACTCCTCGCCGCCATCGCGGACCATCGCATCTCGCCAAGGATATCTCCGCCGACATCGCCCGCCAGGTGCGCGGCCTCCATCAGCCCGACCTTACCCAGGAATTGGAAAAGGTCTGGGGCGTCTCGCGCGAGACTCCGGCGGATAAACTCGCCGCCCAGGCGAAATACAAAGCGTTGATCGAGAACAAGAGCCTGCCCACGCCCGATCCGGGCCACGGCCGCACCCTGTTCACCCAGACGTGCGGCATCTGCCACACGCTCTTCGGCAGCGGGGGCAAGATCGGCCCCGACCTCACCGGCTCGAATCGGGCTGACCTCGATTATCTGCTGCACAACATCACCGACCCCAACGCGGAAATCCCGAATGCCTACCGCACGACGTTGATGGAACTGAAGACGGCCGCACCCTGGTCGGCATCGCCAACCCGCAGGACCCGAAGATCGTGAGCATCATCACGCCCAACGAATCGCTCAGCATCCCCCGCGATGAGATCAAGAGCATCACCACGCTGGAAACCTCGATGATGCCCGAAGGCCTGCTCACCCCCTGGAGCGATCAGGACGTCCGCGACCTCGTCTCCTACCTCCGCAGCCCCGCCCAGATCCCGCTCCCGCCCGGCCCCAGCGCCCAGCTCACCAAGTAGCAGTGCGGTCCCAGATTCAAACCCTTCGTTTATGGCAGAGGAGTCGACAGTGCGCCACGCACCTATGGTTTCTGCAAGAGCAGCGCAATATCTAGACACGTCGGAAAGGCGTTTCTCGTGCTCCTCTTGACGACACGAAAGTGTTGTTCGATGAGCCGTAGGAACTCTGGTTTGCTCTTAATACCGGGATGTCCAAGATAAGGCCGTTCACACAAGTCGGTTCCGAGGAGAATTTTTGCTCCCGATTTCGCGTAAGAGCGGATTTGTTCCACGATTCGAAACGGATCCCAGGAATGGTTGATTACATTCCAGCAGAGAACAAAATCACCGCGATCGTAAAGATCGGTCACCGATTCTTCTGCTGGCAGGCAAAAACGATGCGATGCAGGATGTCGTTGCCAGTGAGTCTCCATGGCCGGAATCTTAACGTAGTCCGCCAGCAAAGGATCGAGAAAGAACTTTTGCCCTTGCTGGAAGTAATCCAATACTGGTCTTGACCCGCAGCCCACATCAATCAAAACCTTCCCTTGGTAAAGGCATCGGGAGCCAATTCCGCAAACGTAAACACGTCCCGCCATTGCTTTTGCCAGTCCGCTTCCCATTTTGGCCAACGGAAGTTTTCGCCCGCCAATGCCTCCGGCCCGATATGGCCCACACAGGCTCCCGTAGAAACTCCGGAGAAGCGCGCGTCGGTCAGCAGCGCGACATGCTTTCCAAAGGGCAGGGTCTTGAGCGCACTGGTGATCTGATAGGTCTCTTCCATTCCCGTCCCGAGCGGGCCTATTCCCGCCAAAACCATCACATCTCCGGCCTGAATTCGACCCTCCCGCAAAGCGGCGATGGCGGCCGCTTCCGACGTAAAAAACCCGGGCCGGGCCGGTGTGCCGATAAACGCCGTCGGCGTCGACCACCTCGGCGGCGATGGAGGTCGCTTTGATCACTGAACCTTGGGGAGCGAGGTTGCCGGTGGGAAAAACCAGCGTGCCGGTGAGGCCGCGGGCGCGCGCCTGTTCAGGTGACATAATGACGCTATCCGCCGCCACGTTATCGCGGTCCGCCAGCAGCGTGCGGAAGCGTTCGCGGCGGTCGCTTTTTTCCCACGTATCCAGGTTCTCGCCGAGCGTCCGTCCGGTGGCGGTGAGGACGCTGGTATCGAGCAGGCCGAGGCACCGCAAATGGAGCATGACCTCCGGCACGCCCCCGGCGAGGTAGGCTCGGACGGTGGGGTGATACGACGGCCCGTTGGGCAGCACGTCGACCAGGCGCGGGGTCACCTTGTTCACGGCGATCCAGTCCTGGACGACCGGCCGGGGGATGCCGACCGCGTGCGCGATGGCCGGGATGTGGAGCAGGAGATTGGTCGAACCACCGAAGGCCGCGTGGACGGTCATGGCATTGCGGATGGCGGCTGGCGACAGGATCTCGCGGATGGGGATGCCCCGTTCGGCCAGATGCGTGACGGCCCGGGCGCTGCGAGTGGCGATTTCCCGCCAGACCGCGGAGCCCGACGGCGCGAGGGCGCTATGAGGGAGGGCCATGCCGAGGGCCTCGCCACCACCTGCGAAGTGGCGGCGGTGCCGAGGAACTGGCAGCCGCCACCGGGCGACGCGCAGGCGCGGCAGCCGAGTTCGGCGGCTTCCTTCAAGGAAAGCAGTCCCCCGCGAAAAGCGGGCGCCGATGGTCTGCACAGCCCCGGCGTCTTCCCCATCGGTGGCCGGAAGTGTGACACCCCCCCGGGACGATGACGCTGGGCAAATCGCGACAACCGGCCAGGGCCATCATCATGGCGGGCAGACCTTTGTCGCAAGTGGCGACCCCGAGCACCCCGGACCGCCGCGGCAGCGAGCGGATGAGGCGGCGCAAGACGATCGCGGCGTCATTACGATACGGCAGCGAATCGAACATGCCGGCCGTCCCTTGCGAGCGGCCATCGCAGGGATCGCTCACGGCAGCGGCGAAGGGCGTCGCGCCGAGGGCTCGCAGCTCCCGGGCGGCGGCTTCGACTTGCAGGGAGATCTCCCAGTGACCGGTATGGAAGCCCAGAGCGATCGGCTTCCCATCCGGTGCGCGCACTCCTCCCGCGGTGCTCAGGATGAGAAACTGCCGGTCATTGGCCCGTTCAGGCTCCCACCCCATGCCGACGTTCTGAGTCAGGCCAAAGAGATCGCCACTGGGTGCGGTCCGGAGGAGATCCTCGGTTAGCGGCAGCGCCCCCGCCGGCCCCGGCGCGCGGGTACGCAGCTCGTAGATGGAAGGATCGTCGGGGGAAAATGTCGGGGCCGGGCATTCCCGTCTTGTAGCGCAAGGAGGAAGACGCGGCTACAGGGACGTGTCGGTGAACTCGGCCAATTCGCACAGCAGCCCGCTGCTCCTGCCCTTTTTGTTAAACGGCGATACACGCATCGAGGGGCGCATCGCCGTAGTTCGAATACCCCATTAGCGAAAGGTTCCCCTATGAAATACCTCCCCTCGTCCCTCGTGGCCGCGGCTGCTGCCGTGGCCTTCATTTCCGTGGCGCAGGCTGCGGACAAACAAACTCCACCCGTGCAACCGGGCGCAAGCTGCCGGGCAATGTGGCCATCAAGCTGGTCAAGGTCGTCGACGGCCTCGTCGATCCCGTTCACGTCACCGCGCCCAAAGACGGCTCCGGCCGCCTTTTCGTCTGCGAACGACACGGCTTGGTGCGGATCGTCAAAGATGGGAAACTGTTGCCCAAGCCGTTTCTCGATCTGAAGGACCGGACGCCTCAGTTCGTTCCTGGAGGAAGGTCTCTACGCCATCGAATTTCACCCGAAATTCAAGGAGAACGGTCTCTTTTACGTGAGCTACGCCGACTATTGGTTCAACGGCGCGACGCTGATCGTGGAATACAAGGTTTCCAAGGACAACCCCGACAAGGCGGACCTCGACAGCGCGCGGGGTCATCATGCAGATCGACTATCCCTACGCGAATCATCACGGCGGCAAGATCCTCTTCGGCCCGATGGCTATCTCTACATCGGCGTGGGCGATGGCGGCTGGGAGGGCGACGTGGTCAACTCCGGCCAGGATCTGCACACGCTGCTTGGGAAAATGCTCCGCATCGACCTGAATTCCAGCACGCCCGACCGCGCTTATAATATTCCGAAGGACAACCCGTTCCTCACGCCCGCTCCAGCAGATGACGCTCTTCGGCGTGAGCGAGTTGCAGTTCTCGAAAATTCATCCGCGCGCCAAACCGGAAATCTGGGCCTTCGGCCTGCGCAATCCGTGGACCTTTTCCTTCGACCGCAAGACGGGCGATCTCTACATCGCCGATGTCGGCCAGAATCATTGGGAGGAAATCGATTTTCAACCCGCGGCCAGCAAAGGCGGGGAAAATTATGGCTGGAAATTCATGGGCGGCAGCCATCCGTTCCCGATCGAATTGGCCGACGGCGCTCCGCAAGTCGGCATCCTGCCCGTCGCGGAATATAGCCACGTCGATCAGGGCATTTGCATCGCCGGCATCGGCGTCTACCGCGGCCAGGATTACCCGTCGCTCGACGGCATCTATTTCGCCTCCGACTGGGGCAGCGGGAAGGTCTGGGGCTTGAAACGCGATGACGCCGGCAAATGGCAGATGGAGGAGCTGGCCGATTTGGACACCCCGCTCCGGCCCACCGCCGGCGGGGAGGACGAGCAGGGCAATCTCTATCTGGTCCACGCCACCGCCAATTACGGTGGCAATGTCGATCCCACGCAAAACGAACGCGGCGCGCTGTGGAAGATTGTCCCCGCGGATAAAGTGCCGGCCGGTGCGGTCACCGCTCCGCTCCAGGCCAAGTAACCCGTCGCCGTCTCCGATCGCCTCCGGCGCAGTTCGCTGCGCCCGGGAGGCGTTCACGGCCTCTCCTGTCCGTTTCGTTTTATGAAACACCCTCGATCTCATCCCCTGTGGCCGCTGCTGACCGTCCCCATGCTCCTGCTGTCCGCCCCGGCGCAGGAGCCGGCCACGCCCCACGATCCGGCGGCGCATGCGGGGGCCGGGCTCAATAAAGCGCTGACCGCCGGGATCACCGAAGCCGACTTCCTCAAACTGGGTGCCGAACCGAAGACCGTGAAAGTCACCCTCATCGCGGCTTATACCGACGAAAATTACGGGATGAACTTCGACGGCTTTTCCCATGGCAAAGCGGTCTTCACCATCCCCACCGGCTGGAAGGTCGAAGTGACCTTTATCAATCCAGCCCGGTTCCGCACAGCGTCATTGTTGTGGATCGTGACGTCGTGCGAAAACTCCAATTGGGCGATCCGGCCTTTGCCGGCGCCTCCACGCCAAATCGGTCACGGGCATGAGCGCCTCGAAAGCGACCTTCACCTTCACCGCGGGCGAGGCTGGCGATTACGCCTTCGCCTGCGGCTTCCCCTCGCACGCCGCTGGAGGCCACTGGGTGGGCTTGAAGGTCGACACCGAAGCGAAAGCACCCACGCTCCAGCTCGGCGACGCTCCCGCGAAGGACGCGAAGGACGCGAAGTAGCGCAGTCGAACTACAAGATCGAGGGGAGACAAGATCCCGGGGAGATAGGAGGTGTGAGGCGGCGCGGGCGCTGGCTTGCCATGCGGAAGTCTGCCGCGTAACGGCGATTGAGCGAGGCGGCGGCCCCGTAGTGGACATCGGCGGCAAGTCATCTCTGCCGCGTAGCCGGCGATTGGCGAGGCGACACCCCCGATTTCCGCTGGAAATCCCAGGTGAGACAGGGCGGGTGCTGGCTTCCGATGCCGAAGGCATCTCAGCCGCGTAGCCGGTGGTTGAGCGAAGCGACACCACCGGTCCCCGCAAAAGAGCGTCTCATCCCGAAGGGATGGCAGTCAGCCCGTCGACGGTTCCACCCAGCTACTCGTGCAAACACGGTGGCTGCCACCCCTTTGGGGTGATCACTTCTGCGCATGGAAACCGGTGGTGTCGCTTCGCTCAACCACCGGCTACGAAGCTGGGATGCCTTCGGCATCGCCGGCAGTTTCAGCACGGCGTCGGTTAGCACGGCGTCGGTCAGCGCGACGTGGGTCAGCAAAGCGTGGGTCAGTGCGGCGTCGATCAGTATGGCGTCGATCAGTATGGCGTCGATATGGCGTGGGCAGTGCGGCGTGGGGCAGTGCGGCGTGGGGCAGTGCGGCGTGGGGCAGTGCGGCGTCGATCAGTACGGCGTGGGCAGTGCGTCTCGTCTCGCCCTGAGCATTCCCGGGGGAGCGCTTGTGTCTTTGACGGAATGTTTGGAGCCTCTCCGGGTCGCGAGGTGGCATAGGTCGTGCGGTAGGAAGTCAACTCGCTCATGTCTGCTCCCACCCTTGGTCCCACGACGGACTCCATCCCACCGCGCCCGCGCCTGCCGGAATCGCGCGTCGTAGCTTATGTGGTGCTCGGGTTGATCGCCGCCGTCGTCTGTTCCTACGCGCTCATCGTGCGGGCCGATTTCATCGACTACGACGACAACAGCCACGTCTTCGAAAACCCGCTCGTCAAGGGTGGCCTGTCGTGGCACGGCTTCGCCGAGGCCTTCACCCAATTTCACGCCAGCCTCTGGGTGCCGCTGACGTGGCTTTCTTTCATGACCGACGTCAGCCTCTTCGGGATGAACCCGGGAGCGATGCACGCGGTCAATCTCGCGTGGCATACCGCGAGCACGGTGCTGCTTTTCTTCACGCTCCGCCGCATGACGAGGCACCTGTGGGCGAGCGCCTTCGTGGCCGCGCTCTTCGGGCTGCATCCACTGAATGTCGAATCCGTGGCGTGGATCACCGAGCGCAAGAATGTGCTCAATGCCTTCTTCTGGTTCGCCGCCCTCGCCGCGTATGCCCACTACGCGGAAAGGCCGCGTCCGCTGCCCTACCTGGCGGCGCTGGGCGGCGCCGCGCTGGCGCTGCTCGCCAAGCCGATGGCCGTGACGCTGCCCTGCACGCTCCTGCTGCTCGACTTCTGGCCGCTCCAGCGCTGGCGCACCGCAGGCTGGCCGCGTTTGTTCCTGGAGAAGCTCCCGTTCTTTTTGCTCAGCGCGGGTTCGTGCTGGATGACGATGCATGCCCCGCGCGAACGCGCCGTGGTGACCACCGAAATGCTTTCGCTAGCCGGTCGCGTGAGCAATGCACTCATCTCCTATGTGGTCTATTTGGGGACACTCGCCGTGCCGATCCATCTCGGAGTAATCTATCCGCACCCGGTCAATCCGCAGCCCATCCTCGCTGCAGGGGCTGCGTTGCTCCTCGTCGTCATCACGGCGCTCGCCGGGCGGGCGTGGAAGACGCAGCCATATCTGCTCATGGGCTGGCTGTGGTTTCTGGGGACTCTGGTGCCGGTGATCGGGCTCGTGCAAGTCGGCTCGCAAGCGCGCGCCGATCGCTTCACCTATGTGCCGCAGATCGGCATCTTCCTCGCGGTGACGTGGCTGGTGAAAGAGCACTGGCCCAAAAATGCGTGTGCACTGCGCTTCGTCGCCGGGCCGGTGCTGCTGGCCAGTGCGCTGCTCACTTCGTGGCAGGTCACCTATTGGCTCGATGGCGCGACGCTCTTCGAGCACACCATCGCTGTGACGAAGAACAACGCCACCGCCTCCGGCGAGGCCGGCATGCACCGCGCGCGGCAGGGCGATGCGATCAAGGCGATCGCGCATTTTCAAGCCTCGCTGCGTCTCCTGCCCGATCAGCCGATGATCTGGCGCGAGTTCGGCGCGACGTTGCTGCGGGTCGACAAGCCGCAGGATGCCGTGCAGGCGTTTCGCATGGCGCTAAGGTACGACCCGGCGGATTTCGGAGCGCGCTACAAGCTGGCGGTGACGCTGGAGAAAGGCGGCGCGACGGACGAGGCCATCGCGCAGTTCGAGCAGATCCTCGAGAATCTACCAAAGTCGGCCGGCTCCCACTATTACCTCGCGCGGGCGCTGGAGCAAAAAGGTCAACACGAAGCGGCGCTGGCGCATCTGCGCGAAGCGGCGCGGCTGTCGCCCGGGCAGCCTACGATCGCGACGGCGCTTCGGCAGGTGGTGGGCGGGGCCGGTGGCGTGGCGGCGTATCCCGAGTTTTGAGGCGCTCTTACTACTGTCCGCGGTGCCGATAGGCCTGCATCGCCGCCTCGTAAACCACCCGCAGCGGCTGGCCGCTCTTCTCGCTGAGCGCGCGGCACGACTCGAATTCCGGCGCTACCTGCACAACCTCACCGCCCTTCAAACCCAACTTCACCGTCACCCGGCCAAACTCCGTTACCACCGTCTCGAAACGCCGCTCCAGCTTGAGCCGCACGACTTGCCCGGTGCGCAGGCCAAAGGCGGTGGTCTCCCGGAAGATGATGTCGGCCATCGCCTCGACGTGGGGGAGTTCGCAGAGCACCGAGAGCATCACGGCGGGCCGGTTCTTCTTCATGTGGATGGGCGTGAACCACACGTCGAGCGCGCCGGCGGCGAGCAGCTTGTCCATCGCCGCGCCCAGGATCTCCGGCGACGAATCGTCGAGGTTCGTATCGAGGCGGCTGACGGTATCGGTCTCGTAGCCGCCCGGCATGGCCTAGCCCTCCACGAGAGTGCCGAGGACGGCGCGCAGGACGTTCGGACGTGACTGGAGATCGCGCGAACCCACGCCATAGCCGATCTTTTCGATGGTGATCTGGGGCATCGGGCCAAAGGACGCGCCAAATTCCGCGGCGATGGCGGCACCGGTCGGCGTGATCAACTCGTGCGGCTCATCGATCTGCCCGAACGGGATGCCTTGTAAAATCTCGAGCGTCGCGGGAGCGGGCAGGGGGAAGGTTCCGTGCGCACACTTCACCGTGCCGGACCCGTCGTGCAGGGTGGAAACGAGAACCTTCTCCACGCCCAGCGCTTCGATCCCGACGCAGGTGCAGATGATGTCCGCGATGGAATCGAGCGCGCCGACTTCGTGAAAGTGAACTTCGTCCACGGGCTGGCCGTGGATCTTGCCCTCGGCCACCGCGATGCGGTGGAAGATGGAAAGCGCGTGCTTCTTGACGAAAGCGGAGAGCTCGCTGTGCTCGATCAACTCGCGGATCTCGTGATGGTCGCGGCTGTGCCCGTGCTCGTGATGATGACCGGCCACTTCGCAACCGTGATCATGGTCGTGTTCGTGCCCATGCTCGTGGTGCCCATGCTCATGTTCGTGCGTGTGCTCATGCTCTTCATGGGCATGCGCATGTTCATGCTCGCCGTGCTCGTGCTTGTGACCGTGGTCATGGTCGTGCTTCTCTTCCTCTTCGTGATGATGATGATGCTCGTGGCCGTGCTCGTGGGAATGGGCATGTTCATCCTCGTGCGCATGCGCGTGCCCGTGGTCATGCTCATGGTGGCCTTCGCAATGCTCGTCGTGTTCGTGTTCGTCCTGGTCGTGTGTGTGCGTCGCGCCTTCGTGGATGCCAAACTTCACGCCTTCCACTTGCTGCCGCAGCTTGCGTTCGAAGTGCATGTGGAAATCGCCAAGGTCGAGCTTGGAAAGCTCCCATTCGAGGGTGGAGGGCTTCACGCCGAGATCGACGAGGGCGCCGACGGTCATGTCGCCGGAGATGCCGGAAAAGCAGTCGAGGAAGAGGACTTTCATAGGATGTTTGCGAGAGTGGCTGGAGATGCGGATGAAGTGGTGAGTGGCTTAGAGGAGATCGCGCAGATGCAGGGCACCATCGTAAAGGGCTTTGCCGATGATGCACCCGTAAAGTCCGGGCATCTGGGCGAGCCGTTTGACATCGGCCACGCTGCTTACGCCGCCGCTGGCGATGAGCTGGCAGCCGAGGGCGCCGAGCATTTTCTCCGTCTCGGCGAAGTTCGGGCCGGCCATCATGCCATCGGTGGCGATGTCGGTGTAGATGATCGTGCCCGCTCCGGCGTCTTCCGCCCGCTTCGCGAGGTCCAGCGCGGTGAGCGTGGATTCCTCGGTCCAGCCTTTCACGGAGACCTGGCCGTTCTTCGCGTCGATGCCCACCGCCACGCGCGGGCTGCCGAATTCCGCGGCGAGTTCCGACACGAAGGCCAGGGATTCCGCCGCCCGCGTGCCGATGATCACCCGCGAGACCCCGGCATCGATCGCCCGCTGCGCCGCCGCCAGATCGCGGATGCCGCCGCCGAGTTCCACGGGAAATTTCACCGCCGCGCAAATCGCCCGCACCGACTCGAGATTGCGTTGCTCGCCAGTGAAGGCGGCATCGAGATCCACGACGTGCAGGTAATGGCCGCCCTCCGCTTCCCAGCGCTGGGCAAAGGCCGCAGGGTCGCTCGAGTAGACGGTTTTCTGGTCGGCTTTGCCCTGGCGAAGTCGGACGACTTCGCCGGACATGAGATCGATGGCGGGCAATAGAATCATCAAAGGGGATGGAGGAAAAAGGGGCTGAATGGTGAAGCGGGACAGGGGCATATGCAACCCGCCAGCCAACCCTTAGGCGGCGAAACGGGGTCTCGCAAGAAATGGCCGCGAAGAAACGCGCCGGGAAGCGCTGCGCTACTTCTCCGGCGAGAAATCGACGACCACCACGTCGTCGAGGATCGGCTTGAGGATTTCGACGAAAGCCTTGTGGGCCGGGTGGACGAGATAGGTGTCGCGATCCCTGGCCGTCTTGAAGCTCACGATCCAGCAGTAGTCCAGGCCTTTGCTGAGGCCCTCGGGGCTCACGTTTTTCCCCCATTCGAGCGCGTCCACCTCGCTGATCTTCGTCTTCAGTGCGGCGAATTCGTCGGTGATCTTCTTGATCTGCTCTGGGGTGGCGTCGGACTTGAACTTGAAGTGGACAACGTGGCGGATGGGACCGTCGGCGGCGATGGAGGACATGGTAAGAAGGGCAAGTGCGAAGAGGGAGGCGAGCGTTTTCATGGGAGGTGCAAGTTTGTGTGGAAGGACGCACGGCGGGCAAATGATTTCGCCTGTCCCACCCGCGATTCCGATTTCTCGAGACGCATGGCGAAATGTCCGCCGGGATTTTACATTGTCGTTACCGACGAATCCTTGCCATTCACGTCTGACCGCGTGTAATTACGTTTCGCTGAATGTATTCGCTCCCCCACTATTCCTCGTCGCGACCCGTGAAACAAAGGGGACCATTGTCCCATTGGCTGCTGGTCGGCGGGGTCTTCGCATTCGGCTCGCTCGTTCCGGTGATGGCGGTGGAAAATGGTTCCAACAGTTCGTTCAACGCGACCGCTCCGACGGGCGCTGACATTCTGAATTGGGACACGGGTTGGACTCAGCCGGAAGGGCAGTCCGGCATCACCGGATGGAATTACGTGGGAACGGTGGCCGGCGGCGGTGGCACCGCGAGTGGAGTTTATCTGGGAAACAACTGGGTCTTGACCGCCGGGCACGTCGGCCCCGGGACCTTCACCCTGGGCGGCATGGATTATCAGGTCGTCGCTGGCTCGGCCCAGGGAATTACCGATGCGAATGGGATGGCGGATATGACGCTGTTTCAAATTCAGACGGCGCCCAATTTGCCGTCGCTGAGTATTGCCACCTCGGCTCCCACGGCGCTTTCCTTGTTTCAGTCGGGCAGCAAGGTGGCCATGCTGGGTTACGGCACGAGCAGCGGCTTCGCCGAGACCTGGGGTTTGAACACCGTCACGCAGACGGGTGTGACGGTCCCGCTGGACGGAACCAGCTTCGTCAGCAAGGATTTTGAGACGGCCTATGGCACGACGACGATGGGGGCCAATAGCGCGACGAACAACTACCTCTTGTTCCTCGGCGACTCCGGCGGAGGCGACTTTATCTACAACTCTGCGGCGGCCCAGTGGCAGCTCGCAGGCATTAACGAAGCGGTCGATCCCAATAACAACAACTCCTACATGGTAGAGTTGAGTAACTATGCGCCGCAGATCAATGCGATCGTGGCCGCGCCGGAACCGACGTCCGGAGTGTTTCTCGGCTGCGGCTTGCTGGCGCTGCTCGGGAATTTGCGGTTTGGCCGCTTGGGCCAGGGTCGGCGCGAATTTTGCGATTGAGCGGCGTTGGCCGAAACCGTTTGGGGCGGCCACTTTCCGCGTGGTCAAACGCCGGAGGATGGGGCATTGGTGATGCCCCTTATGTCTCTTGACCCCCTCGTTTCCGAACCCGTGACCGATCCGCTGGCGCTGTATCGGGGACGGGATGCCATTGTCGCGACCGATCTCCTCGCGGCGGCCATGGTGCACCTGGATCTCTTTACCTGGCTTGCGGATCACCCGGCAACCCTCGGCTCGATCTGCGCGCATTTCGAAATCCATACCCGGCCCACGGACGTGCTCATGACGCTGCTCAATGCCATGGGCCTGACCACGATTTCGGGCGGCGTCTTCCATCTCACGGTGCGTGCGCGGGAGCATCTGACGGCGGGTTCGCCGTGGAATCTCACGCCCTACTACACCTCCATGAAGGATCGCCCGCAGACGCTGGATATGCTGAAGGTTCTGCGCACGGGGAAACCGGCCAACTGGGGCAGCTACGATCCGCAGGCCTGGGCGCAAGCCATGGAGCGCGAGGATTTCGCCGGGCCGTTTACGGCGGCGATGGATTGCCGCGGTGTATTGCTGGGGCCGGCGATGGCCCGGAAGCTCGACCTCTCGGCCCATAAGGCTCTGCTCGATATCGCGGGCGGTTCGGGAATCTACTCGTGCGCGCTGGTAGCCAACCACCCGCACCTGCGCGCCTCGGTTTTTGAAAAGAAGCCGGTGGACCGCATTGCGCGGGAGAACATCGCGAAGCGCGGACACAGCGACAAGGTGGACGTGATCGTGGGAGATATGTTTACCGATGCGTGGCCGACCGGGTTTGACGTTCATCTCATCTCGAATGTGCTGCACGACTGGGACGAAGAGCCCGTTCGCCAGCTCCTCGCGAAATCCTACGCAGCCTTGCCCGCCGGCGGTTCGCTCATCGTCCATGACGTGCATGTCAATGCCGGGAAGACGGGACCGCTGCACGCCGCGGAATACTCGGCGCTGCTGATGAACATTACGGAAGGGAAGTGTTACTCGGTCGGCGAGATGCGAGGGTATCTGGGCGAACTCGGCTTCGAGTGGGCGGATTACCAGCCGACCGCCGTGGGCCGCAGCTTTATCCTTGCCAGAAAACCTTGATCCATGCGCTCTCCATCTGCCTTGCTGGCGCTCTCGGGCGCACTTTTGATTCCTGCCATGCTGGTTGCTGAAGACGCCCACCTTGCATATCCCGTCGCCCGCCAGGTCGATCAGATCGACGATTACCACGGAGTGAAGGTCGCCGATCCGTACCGCTGGCTGGAGGATGATAACTCCGAGGAAACCAAGGCCTGGGTGGAAGCGGAGAACAAGGTGACCGACGCTTATCTCCAGGCGATTCCCGAGCGGACGCCGATCAAGGAACGCCTCACCAGGCTCTGGGACTACGAGCGCTTCGGCGTGCCCACCCATGAAGGCGGGCGCTACTTCCTTACGCGCAACAGTGGATTGCAAAACCAGCGCGTGCTTTACGTGGCGGACAAGTTGGACGCCGCCCCGCGCCTCCTGCTCGATCCCAATACGCTCTCGACCGACGGTACGGTGGCGATGACCAATTTCGCGCCGAGCGAGGATGGCAAGCTGCTCGCCTATGGCCTGTCCCGGGCGGGATCGGATTGGGAGGAATGGCATGTGCGCGATGTCGCCACGGGCGAAGATCGCAGCGATCTCGTCGAGTGGGTGAAGTTCTCCGGCGCCGCGTGGAAGAAGGATGGGAGCGGCTTCTTCTACAGCCGCTATGACGCCCCCAAGGCCGGCGAGGAGAAGAAAGGATTGAACGAGTTTCATAAACTTTACTTCCATCGCGTCGGCACGAAGCAGACCGAAGACGCGCTGATCTACGAACGGCGCGACCACGCGGATTGGGGCTTCGATGGCAATGTGACCGAGGATGGCCACTATCTGGTCATCCACGTTTCGCAGGGCACGGACACCCGGAATCGGGTCTTCTATCAAGACCTCACGGACGAGAAGAGCCCGGTTGTCGAATTGCTCAATGACTTCGATGCGAGTTACGGTTTCGTCGATAACATCGGCCCGGTCTTCTATTTCAAGACCGACCTCGACGCGCCCCGTGGCCGGGTCATCGCGATCGACACCGCACACCCGCAGCGCGAGCACTGGCAGGAAGTCATCGCGCAGACGCCGGCGGACACACTCGAAGGAATCTCCGTGGTTCACGGCCAGTTCATCTGCACATATCTGCACGACGCCCATAGCGTGGTGAAGCTCTTCGCCGCGGAGGCCGGGCCGGGCCTGGCCAAGCTCCTCCGCGAGCTGTCGCTGCCGGGTCTGGGTTCGGCAGGCGGCTTTGGCGGCAAGCGGTCCGACGGCGAGACCTTCTACTCCTTCACCAGCTTTACCGTGCCGGGGACCATCTATCGTCTCGACCTCACCACCGGTGAGAGCAGCGTCTTCCGTGAGCCGCGCGTGGATTTTCGACCGGACGATTACGAGACGAAGCAGGTCTTCTACACGAGCAAGGATGGCACCCAGGTGCCGATGTTCATCACGCATCGCCGTGGATTGAAGCTCGATGGCACGAACCCGACACTGCTTTACGGCTATGGCGGATTCGACATCAGCCTCACGCCGCGCTTCAACGTGGCCGACCTCGTTTGGATGGAGAAGGGCGGTGTCTACGCCATGCCGAACCTGCGTGGCGGCGGTGAGTACGGCGAGGAGTGGCACCAGGCCGGCATGAAGCTGAAGAAGCAAAACGTCTTCGATGATTTCATCGCCGCCGCGGAGTGGCTGATCTCCAGCAAATACACGTCGCCGGCCAGGCTCGCGATCCAGGGCGGCAGCAATGGCGGGCTGCTCGTGGGCGCCTGCATGACCCAGCGTCCGGAGCTTTTCGGAGCGGCACTGCCGGCCGTCGGCGTGATGGACATGCTGCGCTTCGATAAGTTCACCATCGGCTGGGCATGGCGCAGCGACTACGGCTCCGCCGCAAATGCCGACGAATTCAAAGCGCTCTACGCTTACTCTCCGCTGCACGCGCTCCGTCCCGGCGTGCGTTATCCTGCCACGCTCATTTCCACGGCGGATCACGACGACCGCGTCGTGCCCGCGCACAGCTTCAAATTTGCCGCCCGCCTCCAGGAATGCCAGGCGAAGGACGGTCCGCCGGTGCTCATCCACATCGAGACCCGCGCCGGTCACGGCGGCAACAAGCCCATGACCAAAGTCATCGCCGAGCGGGCCGACGAACTCGGCTTTCTCGTGCGCGCGCTGGGCCTGCAGTAGGTGTCGTTGCGGAGCGAAGGCGCGTACTCCTGGCGAGCGTGAGGGTTGACCCGGAACCCTTCCGAGTGGATGTTGCGCTGTTTCGTCCAGGACTTTTCGCCATTGTTGGCGAATGCCACGTCGCTGCCATCGTGAGGCGCTCGAAATCTTTCGATCTTCGACGCCATGGATACTCCGCCTAATACCAAACACATCGCCTTTCTCGGCGATTACATTCCGCGCCGCTGTGGCATCGCCACTTTTACCGCCGACATTTGCGAGGCCGTGGCGGCCGAGTTTCCCGCGGCCCAGTGCATCGTGGGATCGGTCAACGACCGGCCGGAGGGCTACGACTATCCCGAGCGCGTGCGCTTCGAGCTGGCGGAGCAGGAGCTGGATTCGTATCGGCGGGCCGCCGAATTCCTGAACATCAACAACGTCGAGGTCGTGTCGGTGCAACATGAGTTCGGCATCTATGGCGGCGACGCCGGCAGTCATCTGTTGAGCTTTCTGCGCGAGGTCCGCAAGCCGGTGGTGACGACCCTGCACACCGTCCTGAGCGAGCCGAACGCCGACCAGCGCATGGTGATGGAGCAACTCGATCAGCTTTCGGACCGCTTCATCGTCATGGCCGAGCGCGGCCGCAACATGCTCGAAACCATCTACGGCGTGGCCCCGGAGAAGATCGATCTCATTCCGCATGGCGTGATCGACATGCCGTTCATCGACTCGAATTTTTACAAGGACGTCTTCGGCGTGGAAGGGAAGACGGTGCTGCTCACCTTCGGCCTGCTCTCGCCGAACAAAGGCATCGAGTACGTCATCGACGCCCTGCCGGCGATCCTCCAGCAGCATCCGAACGTCGTCTACATCGTGCTCGGCGCCACCCACCCGCATTTGCTCTCGCGGGAAGGCGAGGCCTACCGGCACAAACTGGAGAACCTTGCCGAAGAGCGCGGCGTGAAGGACCACGTCATCTTCCACAACCGTTTCGTCACGCTCGAGGAGCTGAAGGAATTCATCGGCGCGGCGGATATCTACATCACGCCGTATCTCAATGAGGCGCAGGTCACCTCGGGCACGCTGGCCTATACCTTCGGCGCCGGGAAGGCGATCATCTCCACACCCTACTGGCATGCGCAGGAGTTGCTGGCCGGGGAGCGCGGGGGTACTGGTGCCATTCCGCGATGCCCCGGCCATCGCCGAGGGGGTGAACCATTACCTTTCGAATCCCACGCTGATGACGGCGATGCGCAAGCGCGCCTGGAAGGCCGGCCGGGAGATGATCTGGCCGGTGGTCGCCCGGCGCTACATGGAGAGCTTCGAGCGCGCCCGCGCCAGCCTCAGCGTGCCTTCGATCGAGACCGTCGCCGTGCGCAAGATGGAGAACGCGAACTACCCGTGGCCGGTGCTGAAGCTCGATCATCTCTTCAAGATGAGCGATCACACCGGCATCTTTCAGCACGCCATCTACAATGTGCCGAACTACCACGAGGGCTACTGCACGGATGACACGGCGCGCGCCTTCATCTTCACCGTGCTCCTCCGGGAAATGGGCGACACCTCCCCGGAGATCAACCGGCTGGCCAGCACCTACCTCGCCTTCCTCTGGTATGCGTTTGACGCCAATACCTGCCGCTTCCGCAACTTCATGAATCATCATCGCGAGTGGATCGAGCGGGCGGGTTCCGAGGACAGCCACGCACGGGCCTTGTGGGCCGTCGGCACCGCGCTCGGGCGTTCGCACGATGAAGGACATCGCAATCTCTGCGCGCTCCTTTTCCAGCGCGGACTCCCGCCGGTCGCGCGCTTCAGTTCGCCGCGGGCCTGGGCGTTTGCCTTGCTCGCCATCCACGAATACCTGCGCACCTTCGCCGGCGACCGGGTGGTCGCCCAGATGCGCGACGTCCTCTCGGGCCAACTCGTCGGCTTGTTCCGCGCGAACTCCTCGCCCGGCTGGCAATGGTTCGAGCGCATCGTCACTTACGACAATGCGAAGCTTTCCCACGCGTTGATCCTCAGCGGTCATTGGACTTCGCAGGGGGACATGCTCGAGATCGGTCTCGCTTCGTTGCGCTGGCTGCTCGAGGCGCAGACGGCGGAAGGCGGACACTTCGCGCCCATCGGGTGCCACGGTTTCTGGTCGCAAGGCGGGGAACGAGCCCGTTTCGATCAACAGCCGCTCGAGGCGCACGCCATGGTTTCGGCCTGTCTGGAAGCGTACGGCGTGACGCGCGACGAATACTGGCAGAGCGCGGCGCGGCGCTGTTTCGAGTGGTTTCTCGGGCGCAACGATCTCGGGCAGCCGCTCTACGACGCCACGACCGGGGGCTGTCGCGATGCGCTCCTGCAGGATCACCTCAACCAAAACCAGGGCGCCGAATCGAGCCTCGCCTTCTATCTCTCCCTCGCCGAGCACACCCGCGCCACCAGTGCCCAGAACGCCGTCCTCCAATCGTACGCCGCATGACCATTCACCCCAGCGGTGTCACCATGCGGCCCAACGTCGCCCGCGTGCTCATCCGCCCCTTCATCCCCGCGGACCCCGCGCGCATCGTCAATATCATCGGGCGGGCGCTGGCCCTCAGCGAAGCGGAGATCGAAGAGCAACTCGTGGCCGTCACCGAGGACTTCGGCAGCCGGCACCTGAATTTGCGGACCTTCTGGCGCCGCCATTTCGAGCAGGTCAAGGCGCACATCTTCAGCGGCCGGCCGCTCTCCGAGGCCCGCCAGCTCTACATCGGCGCGCTTTTCTCCGGCGAATACGCGCTCGAAGCCGCCGCGCTCTTCAATCCCTCGATCGTCCCGCACCCGGATCAGACGCGCCTGGCGGAGGGCGAGTTGCGCTTCATCCTGAGTCTGCGCGCGACAGGCGAGGGACATATCTCGTCCATCGAGTTCCGCACCGGGATCATTGGTCAGGACCACACGGTCACCATGGAAGATCCATCGCGCTTTGTCACCGCGCCGACGCTGAATCCCAACCCGACGTTTCGCAAAACGGTCTTCCTGCACAAGTTGATGGAGATGGGATTTGAGAACGATTGGTCCGCGGCGGTGATGGAGTCGCTTGGCTTCGACTTCACCCTCAGCGAACTGGAGCACGCTATGCGTCACGCGGCTCGCGGCCTCGGGCCTTTGTCGCGCGAGGTGCAGCGCACCACCGAGTGCGTGCGCTGGCTGGCGCAATCCAACTACGAGGTTCACTTCGATCCGTCCGTCGCCGTTTCGGAACGCATCATTTTTCCGGTGTCGTCCAATGAGAGCAACGGCATGGAGGACGCCCGCTTCGTCCGCTTCGTCGAGGACGACGACAGCGTTCTCTACTATGCCACCTACACCGCCTACAATGGCCGGGCGATCCTGCCGCAGCTTCTCGAAACCTCGGATTTCCTGAGCTTCCGCGCCCGCACTCTGAACGGCCGGGCGGTGCAAAACAAAGGCATGGCCTTCTTCCCGCGGCGGATCGAGGGCCGCTATGTGATGCTCTCCCGCCAGGACGATGAGAACCAGTTCATCATGTTCTCCGACCACCCCCATTTCTGGGGCGACCCGCAGCTCCTGCGCCGGCCCTCGCAGCCTTGGGAGGCCGTCAAGATTGGCAACTGCGGCTCGCCGGTCGAAACGGAAGCGGGCTGGCTGGTCATCACCCACGGAGTCGGCCCCATGCGCAAATACAGCATCGGCGCCTTGCTGCTCGATCTGCGCGATCCCACCAAAGTGCTCGCCGAACTCCGCGACCCTCTGCTGCAAGCCACGGGGAGCGAGCGGGAAGGGTACGTCCCGAATGTCGTCTATACCTGCGGCGCACTGCTCCATCGCGACCGTCTCATCCTGCCCTACGCCCTGTGCGATACGGCGACGACGATCGTCACCATCCCGCTCAACGAACTGCTCGCGGCGATGACGCCGTGCGCGTGATCCTTCGCCGCTATTTCTTCAGCGTCTCGATGAGGAACGCTTCGTTGCTCGCGTGTTTGACGTCGGGTGCGCCCGGGTAGTTCAACTCGCACGCGACGCCCTTTTCCTTGCAGTGCTCCTGTAACTTCACGCCGAAATTGGCGGTGTGCGTCGGATCCTTCTGATCCTGACCCAGCGCCGGGGCGGTGCCGAAGAACATGTAGATGGGCGGATCGTCCGAGGAGACGTGCTCGTAGGGCGAGTATTCCTTGATCCAGGGCAGCACCTTCTCGCGACCGGCGAGGAAGCCCGCGAAGTTCAGGAAACCGAAGGCGTGGCCGCCGTATTTACTGTTTGGCGTCCACTCCTTCATCTGCTGCGGATCGAGTGTCGTCTGCGGGACACTGACGGCGGCGCACCACAGGCGCGTCGATTCATGCGAGATGGGATCGCTGCTCTTCGGATCGGCCATGTCATCGTGGAAGGCCAGCCAGAGACTGGAGCACGCCCCCGCCGAGCCGCCGGTCGCCCCGATCCGTTGCTTGTCGATGTTCCACTCTTTCGCCCGGCTGCGGATGGTTTGCAGGGCGCGCGCCGCATCGTGCAACGGCCATTCCACCGGTGGCCATTGGCCCTCGGCCACGGCGTCGGTAGTGAAGCGATACTGCATCGAGATCACGGAGATGCCCGCCTTGAGATAAGGGGTGACTCCGACCGGCTGCTTTTCGCCATGGACCCAGCCGCCGCCGTGAATGTAGAGCACGAGCGGCGTGGGCTTGTCGGACTCGGCCTTGTAGAAATCGAACACCTGCTTCGGGTGCGGACCGTAGGCGATGTCCGCTATGGTCGGCGGCGGCACTTGCGGACGAGGAGTCGCCGCCGGGGTTGCGGCGGGAGCGCCCGCCGGGGCCGGGGTCGCGGGCTTCGGCGCCGGGTCGGCGGCGAGCAGTGGGAGACAAAGCGAACTGATGCCGAGGGCGAGGATGATGCGATTCATGGAGTGAAGGGGGTTGGAACTGTGACGGGATAACCCGCCACAGCGGAGTCTCATAGACTGAGATCTCGCGGACTATGCGCGTTCGATGGATTTGCGGCCCTGATATCGGCCAAGGATCGTCTTGTTGACCTTTTCCCGGTGACGCTGTTGCGCCGCCTGATCACCGCCGACGAGCCCTTTGACGACGTCGTCTTTGGCGTTCGGTTGTTTTCTGACCTTTTTGCTGGGGCGTGGAGGCATGGAGCAGGGTGGTCGCGAAAGCGGCAGGAAGCGAGTCCGATCTCGGGGGGCGGCCTCGCGTCAGTTTTTCTTCTGCTGGGCGAGCGTGAACCAGTCGGGGCCGCTCGGGGCGCTGGGGCGGGAATTGCCGCCGCTATTGCGGTCCTGGAATTTGCGCACATCGCGGTCGTTGCCGGAGCCCTTCGGGCGCTGGTCGCGCGGAGTGAGATCGACCTTGGTCTTGAGCGAGAGGGCGATGCGTTTGCGGGCCATGTCCACTTCCATCACGGTGGCCTGCACGCGCTGGCCGACCTTCAGCACATCCGCGGGATTCTTGACGAAGTCATCGCTCATCTGGCTGATGTGCACGAGGCCATCCTGGTGCACGCCGATGTCTACGAAGGCGCCGAAAGCGGTGACGTTGGTGACAATGCCGGGGAGCTTCAAGCCGACGGTGAGGTCTTCCATCTTCTCCACGCCCTCGGCGAAGCTGAACGCCTCGAACTTTTGCCGCGGGTCGCGGCCGGGCTTGGAAAGCTCGGCGAGGATGTCCTTGAGCGTGGGCAGGCCGACTTCGCTGGTGACGTATTTCTCCGGATGAATCTTGGCGCGTTTCTGGCCGTCGCGCAGCAGGTCCAGCACGGTGCAGCCGTGGTCGGTGGCCATCTTGTCCACGAGCTCGTAGCGCTCGGGATGCACGGCGCTGGCATCCAGCGGGTGCGCCCCGTCGCGAATGCGCAGGAAGCCCGCGGCCTGCTCGTAAGCCTTCGGTCCCAGGCCGCTGACCTTGAGCAATTCCTTGCGCGACTTGAAGGGGCCGTGCTCATCGCGATGCGCCACGATATTGGCGGCGACGCGCGCGTTCAGCCCGGAGACGTAGGCCAGCAAATGCTTGGACGCGGTATTGAGCTCCACGCCGACGTTGTTCACGCACGAGATGACGATGTCATCGAGCGAACGCTTGAGGGCGTTTTGATCGACGTCGTGCTGATACTGGCCGACGCCGATGGATTTCGGGTCGAGCTTGACGAGCTCTGCGAGCGGGTCCATGAGGCGGCGGCCGATGGAGACGGCGCCGCGCACCGTCACGTCCTTGTCGGGGAATTCCTCGCGGGCCACATCGCTCGCGGAATAAATGGATGCCCCGCTCTCGCTGACCATGACGACCGGGATGCTGGCCGGCAGGCCGAGCTTGCGGATGAAGGTTTCCGTCTCACGCGAGGCGGTGCCGTTGCCGATGGCGATGGCCTCGACTTTGCACTTCGTGACGATCGACTTGATCATCTCCGCGGCCTCCGCCTGGTCGCGCGCGCCTTTCTCGGGGTAGATGACGTCGTTCGCGAGCAGCTTCCCCTGGCGATCGAGGAGCACGACCTTGCAGCCGGTGCGGAAGCCGGGATCGATGCCGAGCGTGACCTTCTGGCCGAGGGGCGAGGCGAGGAGCAGTTCGCGCAGGTTGTCGGCGAAAACGCGGATTGCTTCCTCGTCGGCCCGCTTCTTGTAAAAGGTGCGCGCCTCGCCCTCCATGGCGAAGCCGAGCAGGCGCTTGAAGCAATCCTGCACCGCAAGCTTCACCTGCTCGGACGCGGGCGATTTGCCCTTGACGAAAAGGCGCTCGAGCAGGCTGATCGCCTCGATTTCATCGGGCACGAGGCGCGAAAAAAGGAAGCCTTCGGATTCCCCGCGGCGGATGGCGAGGATGCGGTGCGAAGGCGCTTTGTCCGCCGGCTCGGTCCAGTCGAAGTAGTCTTTGAATTTCGCGCCTTCTTCTTCCTTGCCGCTGATGACCTTCGATTTGATGACGCCCTTGGTGAGGTAGAGGTCGCGCACTTTCGCGCGGGCGGTGGCGTCGTCGTTGATGCGTTCGGCGAGGATGTCGCGCGCGCCGGCGAGGGCGGCGGCCACGTCGGGCACGCTGTATTTTTTGGCATCGATCTCGATCTCGGAGCCGACGAAGGGCACCGCCGCGGCCTGCGGATCGGTCGCCGGATCCTGCGCCCACAAGATCTCCGCCAGCGGCTCGAGGCCGAGGTCGCGAGCCACGGTGGCCTTCGTTTTCTTCTTCGGGCGGAAGGGCTGAAAGATGTCTTCCAGCGTGGTCATGTTGTCGGCGGCGGCGATCTTGGCCGCGAGGACCTCGGTCAAAAGCTTGCGCTCCTCGAGCGATTTCACGATCGATTCCCGGCGCTTGTCGAGTTCCTCGA
Source organism: Chthoniobacter sp. (assembly GCA_037200205.1). Lineage (GTDB taxonomy): Bacteria > Verrucomicrobiota > Verrucomicrobiia > Chthoniobacterales > Chthoniobacteraceae > Chthoniobacter. The sequence continues at coordinate 22,578 of JBBCHV010000027.1, read as the reverse complement.
GCTGCTCGAGCCGATCGCGGATCGAGGTGATCTGCACTTCGTCGAGTTCGCCGGTCTTTTCCTTTCGATACCGGGCGATGAAGGGCACGGTAGCGCCTTCTTCCAGCAGCACCGCGGTAGCGGCGACCTGGCGGGGCTGGAGCTTCAATTCCTGGACGATGCGGGCGAGGTGTTTTTCGATCATGAGAAGGGTGGGGGCGAATGATGCGATGCCGAATCGGTGAGTCAATCGCCGCCGCCGGAGAAATTTTCTGTGGAATTCATGTGGAACATTGACAGCGTACGAAGGCGCGTTTTCACCGGGAGGCCGATCAAAGCGGTGAGAAGTGCCGACACATAGAAACGGTGAAATAGTCGCCGCTCTCTCCTCGCGTGTCCTCCTGAGCGAAGTCGAAGGATCCCGTCGCTCTACCATCGATAGCGCTGGTTATTCGACGGGGTTTGCCCCGCCGTCCCATAGGCGTCTCGCTTCGCTCGGCTTTCGACTTCGTTACACTCCGCTCAGAATGACCTCGCGAGGAGAGCTTTTCCTTTTTAGACAGTCGCTAAGAAACGCCTTCTCCCACAACATCCCTCCCACGCCCCCATGACCCTCCGTCCCTCCCCGCTGGCCGCCGCCTGCCGTGCGTCCATTTTCGCTCTCTTGCTGGTCCCGTGCTTCGCCGCATCTGCCGCCGATGACCCGTGGAAGCCGTGGGTCGAACCGGATTTCCCGTTCTTCTCTTCCGGGCTCGATTTGCGGGAACAGTCGCCCAAGACCCTCCCGTGGAATATCACGCCGCGTGGCCTCGTGCTCAATCTCGGCCACGATTGCTGGGCGTGCTTCGATACCGATCTGCTGCGCGTCTCGGCGGTGTGGAATGGCGGGGGCGTGACCGCGGATTCGCTCGCGCCACTGTCTTATCAAAACAAGCCGCTCAAGACCGTGGGTGGGCAGAGCAAGCTGCCGAAGCCCAATGGCAAGGTCTGGCTGCTGAACGGCGTCTACCCCGGCTGGCAGGTCGGCCAGAAAGTTTCGCTGGAGGATTCACGGGAGCCGCAGCCCAGCCCAGAAGAGCCGGGACGCGGACCGATCCCGCCGGCCGTCGGGCAATTCAAGGCGGTGCATCTTCACGGCAAAACAGCCGTGCTGGAGTACACCGTCGCCGGCGCGCAAGTGCTGGAAAGCATGACCGCGGGGGAGGAGAACGGCGCGCTGATGGTGGAGCGCCATATTTGGATCGCGCCTTGCGAGCAACAGTTGACGCTCGTGGTCGGTCGCTCGCCGAACGACGGCGGCAAGGATCAGACCGATTTAGTGATTTCCGCCGATCCGAATCAACCCTCGCTGATCGAGGAGGATGGAGTGGATTTGATTCGCGTGCTCCCACACACCGAGCCCGTGGAATGGACGGTGGCGATGAAGGATGCGGGCGTTTCGCCGCTGCCGAAACCGGCGGCGACGCCGGAGCCGGACGTGCCGAGTGTGTCCCGCTGGCCGCAGAAGGTGGTGACCAAGGCGGTGCTCTCAACGGGAAAGGACGCCTATGTGGTGGATGACATCCCGCTGCCCTTGGAAAACCCGTGGCGGCGCAATGTGCGCCTCGCGGATGTCGCTTTCTTCAAGGACGGCACAGCCGCGGGTGTGACGGTCGACGGCGATGTGTGGCTGATTCGCGGGCTGGGTGAGAAGCTCGGCGAGGTGCATTGGAAGCGGTTTGCTTCCGGGCTGCACGAGCCGATGGGCATCGTGATTCGCGACGAGCAGATCTACGTCTACGATCGCAATGGCATCTGGCGGCTGCGCGATACGAATGGCGACGGCGAGGCCGATGTGCACGAGCTGTTTTGCAATGCTTTTCCGCAGTCCGCGGAGAGTCGCGAGTTTCCCATGTCCATCAAGCTCGCGCCCGATGGTTCGTTCGTCATTTCCAAGGGTGGCCAGCAAGCTTCGACGGTGAGCAAGCTGAACGGCAGCGTCTTGCGCATCGCCGCCGACGGGAAGAGCTACGAGATTCTCGGCGTGGGCTTTCGCCAGCCTTTCATCGGCGTCAATCCGCGCACGGGCCTGGTGACGGCGAGCGACCAGGAGGGCAACTACGTGCCGACCACGCCGCTCTACATCGTGAAGGATGGGGAGTATCACGGCTTCCTCACCGAGCTGCTGCCGAAGGAAAAGTATCCCGCGCCCATCGCCGATCCGCTGACGTGGATTCCGCATCCGGTCAACCCTTCCGCCGCCACGCAATTGTGGCTTTACGGGGCGCACATGGGGCCGCTGAACGATTCGCTGATTCATGTCGCGTTCAACAAGCCGGAGCTGTTTCGCGTGCTGCTCAATGAGCGCACGACCAGGCCGCAGGCGGCGGTGGTGAGCGTGGTGCACGATTTCGATATCCCGATTCTCAATGCGGCGGTGAACCCCGCCGATGGCTGGGTCTACACGACGGGCTTCCAGGTGATCGGCTGGGGGACCACGGCAACCCGGGTCAGCGGCTTGGGGCGCGTGCGCTATACCGGGGCGACCAGCACGGTGCCGCGCGAGGTGGTGCCGATGGACAAAGGCGTGCTGCTGCGCTTCGACACGGCGCTCGATCCGCAGAAGGCCGCGGATCTCGCGAGTTACTCGCTCGAGAGCTGGCATTACAAGCGCACTTACAAGTACGGCTCACCGCACCTGAAAGCCGATGAGACCCCAGGCCAGGACTGGCTCACGCCGAGCAGTGTCTATCTGGCCACGGATGGCAAAGGAGTCTTCGTCGGTGTGCCCGACATGAAGCCTGTGCAACAGATGCGCATCGGCTGGGGGATCGCCGCGGCGGATGGCACCCGGATGGAGAACAACGCGTTTTTCACGCCGTATGAGTTGGTGAAATTCAATCCGACGGCGGAAGGCTTCGGCGACATTTCCGTGGACCTCACGCCGAAGGCCGCCACGGCCCAGACCGCGGCCCCGGTCAGCGCGGAGGAAGGCCAGCGGTTGTATCAGCTCATGGGTTGCATGGCCTGTCACGCCATCGACGATACCATCCAGCCAAAGATCGGCCCGCCGTGGAAGGGGCTCTATGGCAAGACCCGCCAGCTTTCCAAGGGACCGGACGTGGTGGCGGATGATGCCTACATCCGCGAGTCCATCCTCATCCCGAGCGCCAAGACGGTGAAGGGCTACGAGAAGGTGGAAGCGGGCATGCCCGTCTACTCCGGCGTCCTCAGCGACTCGCAAATCCAGTCGATCATTCTCTTCATCAAGTCGCTAAAGTGAGCGGCCATCCGAAGCGCAGAGAAAATGCCGGAGCCTTAGCGCGCCGGAACCGCGACCCGAGAGGGGTTCACGAAAGGCACGAAAAGGCGGTCGGAGGAGCAGCCCGTCGAGCAAACGCAGCTTGCGCGTCTTTACGGCCCAGAATGACGGGAGGAGAGGCGCGCCCGATGAGTTCAGGACACGCTCCCGGTCATTCGCTGGACTCCACGTCCGGCAGGAACATGGTCAGCAGGCCGATCAACGGGAGATAGGCGCAGAACTGGTAGACCGCCTGGATGCCGACGGTATCCGCCACGCGCCCGAGGACAGCGGAGCCGATGCCGGCGATGCCGAAGGCCAGACCGAAGAAGAGGCCGGCAATCATCCCGACTTTGCCAGGCATCAGCTCCTGCGCATAGACGAGGATCGCGGAGAAGGCGGAGGCGAGGATCATGCCGATGGCCACGGTCAGCGCCACTGTCGCGGTCAAGCCGGCATGCGGCAGCCACAGGGAGAACGGGGCGACGCCCAGGATGGAGACCCAGATCACTTTCTTGCGTCCGATGCGGTCGCCGATCGGTCCACCGGCGATGGTGCCGAGCGCCACGGCGAAGAGAAACACGAAGAGATAGACCTGCGACCGCTGCACGCTCACGCCAAAGCGTTCGATGAGATAGAGCGTGTAGTAACTCGTCATGCTCGTGAGATAGACGTACTTGGAAAAGACGAGGGCGATGAGGACGACCAGGGCGCGGATGACCGTGGCCCGCGGAAACGGAGCCGGTGCGTCCGCGGTGAGATGCCGCGGCTTGCGGGCGATGGAGTGCAACTTCCGGCTCATCCAGCCGCCCACCTGCCAGAGCACCAGCATGCCGATGCCCGCCAGCACGGAGAACCAGGCGGCGGCGCCCTGGCCATGGGGCACGATGATCGCCGCCGCCAGCAACGGACCGAGAGAAGTGCCGGCGTTGCCCCCGACCTGGAAGAGCGACTGCGCGAAGCCGCGTTTGCCGCCGGAAGCCATGTGAGCGACGCGCGAAGCTTCGGGATGGAAAATCGCCGAACCCAGGCCGACCATGGCCGCGGAGATGATGACCATGGGAAAGGTGTGCGCCTCGGACAGCAGCAGCAACCCGATCAAAGTCATGCCCATGCCCGCGGCCAGGGAATAGGGCAGGGGCCGGCGATCCGTGTAGCGACCGACCAGGGGCTGCAACAGGGAAGCGGTGCATTGAAAGGTCAGCGTGATCAATCCGAGTTGCGAGTAGCTCAAGCTGAGCCCTTGCTTGAACAGCGGGTAGAGCGAGGGGATCAGCGCCTGGATGGTGTCGTTGAGCAGATGGGAAAAGCTGATGGCCAGCAGCACCGAGAGCGCTGTTTGTTCCGCCACGCGGGTCGGCGAGGGTGCTTCCGAAAGGGTCGTCGTGTTCATGAAAAGGTCTGGTAACTTTCAACACGAAAGACCGCGCGGACAACGGCGAGATCGGGTGCTTCCGCGCCAATCACTGGTATTTTTCTCGGAATTGCTCCAGGAATTCGGAGGGGGTCACCCCTTCGTAACGGCGGAAGAAGCGGGAGAAATAGGAGGGATCGGCGAAGCCGAGCGCGTAGCCGATCTCCGATACCGCGAGATCGGAGTGAGAAAGCATTCGCTTGGCATCGAGCAAGCGCCGGCGGCGGATCAATTCCCCGGCGGAACGCCCCGTCTGCTCGCGCACGACGTCGTTCAGGTGATTGCGGGTGATGGCGAGCAGGCTGGCGTAGGCGCCGATGTCCGTTTCCTGGCGGAAGTGCTTTTCCAATTCCGCATGGAATTGCCGGACGATGGCGCGCGCCCGGGTGACTTTGCGGGGCGGTGAGACGTGCAGGTAGAGGCGGGCCAGTCGCAGCAGGGTGAGCCGCAGGGTGGCGCGCAGGATGGAGTCCGCATCCGGCAGCGCCTGCGCATATTCCTCGCGCAAGTTGCGAAAGAGCGAGGCGATTTCCGGCACCTGTGCCGGTTGCAGGTGCAGCCAGGGTTGCACGTCGTCGGGAAAGAAAAACGGCAGATCCAGGAGACGGCTCGGAGGGGGGGGCGTCGTCGTCGAAAAACGATTGGGTGAAAGACACGGTCACGCCTTCCATGCCGCGACCCGGATACACCGTGTGCACCTGTCCGGGGCTGATGAAGAAAGCCGCCGTCCCGCGCAGACGATACTCTTGAAAGTCCAACATGACCCGGGCGGACCCTTGCAAAAGGAACACCTGATAGAATTCATGGAAATGCGGCTGAGAACGCCGGGGATCGATGCGCAGCGAATCCAGCAGGTGGATGGCCAGAATGCCGCGCCGGCGCAGGTGCTCGGCGCCGGAGTCGCTCATGTCGAATTCGGGGATGGCGCGGCGATTCACGTCGAATGGAGTACGGGAGCCGGTCCGTTTTGGCAACTTGCGGGAAGAATCGGCCGTGCCCTGATAAGGAACTGTTCTATCGCGGGACAAGCCGAATGATTTTTCCTGTCATCTCTGCCGGGCGGAAAGATTGGCCCGCGAATCACGCCAATGACACGAATGAGATGATTCGAGGGATTGGCGTGATTCGCGGGCCGTCTCTCCCGACGCTTTTTCGTGGTCAATCTCTCACCCATGAAGTCCGCCAGGAATCGCGCGTATGCCTCCGCGCCGGCCTTTGTCACGCCGCCTTCGGACGGGCATCGGTCACCTGGATCCGCAGAGGCAGGGTCAGCTTCCCATCGTAGGCTTCCAGGAAATCATTCACCGCTTCCATCAGGGCCACCGGGAGATCCGCTTCCCGTTCGATGACCGCCGGTTCGTGCAGGGGATGGTTGTCCCCGTCGACGATCGTGAATTCGACGTTTTTCATGTCGTCGATGATTCGTGCCTCGCCGCCGGGGCGGTCGCGTGCGCCGCCTCGGCCGGTGGAGGGGCGAGACCGGGAACCGGGGCCTGGATCGCCGTCCGGGTGGTGGCGGCGATCAGCCGCAGCGCATCGGCGAAATTGGTAATGACCTCGACATCGGGCTGGGATTGGGCGGCGGCGGCATCCGCGCGATCGCCATGCCACAGACCCAGCAGTCTCTGTCCGCTCATGCTGCCCCCGATGCGCTTGAAGATCGAACCGGCGGCGCGGGCGCTGGTCAGCGTCAGCGCGGAGACGCACAGGACTACTTCCGTTTGATCGGTGAGCCGGGAGACGATCTCGCTGTTCAGGATGCGCTCGGAGAACCAGGTGCAATCGATGCCCTTGGCCCGGAGCAGGTAGGCCAGCATGGCGCCGGCGAGAGCGTCGCCATCGGTGCGCGCCGGCACGATCACCACCGAATGCAGGACGGACTGTTCGGCGGCGAGAAAGCCATCCATCGCGGTGAGGATCTCGCGTAGATGAACGTAGAGTTCCTTGTGTTCCTCGCGGGTGAGATTGTCGGTCGCCCGATCATGCTCGGCCAATTGCAGGGCGGGGAGGATGACCTCGTCGAAGAGCTCGAGCGTGGCGTCGCGCCGCTGATACTCCGCCATCATGTCCTCGAGTTCGTCGCGGTCATCGGCCAGCAGGCGTTGATAGAAGCGGTTCTGCGGGGCAATCGCGGGCTGGTCTCCGAAGAGGGTATTGAGAAAAGCGAGCGCGGGGGGTGTACTTGCCGAGCACCACGAGGCAGACCGTCATGGGGGTGGCCAGGAGCAGGCCGCCCGCGCCCCAGACCCACGTCCAGAAGACGGCGGAAACCACGATGGCGCTGGAGGAAATGCCGGTGCTGGCTCCGTAGAGCCAGGGCTCGACGACATTGGCGGTGACCAATTCCATGCCCATGAACAGGGCGACCGTCTCGATGGGTTGCGCCCAGCCCGGGGAGATGGCGAACGAAAGCACGATGGGAAACGCCGCGGCGATCCAGATGCCGAGATAGGGCAGGAAGCGCAGGACGATGGCGAGCAATCCCCAGAGCGGGGCATTGGGAATGCCGATGAAGTAGAGACCGATGCCGACCGGCACGCCGTAGCAGGCGTTGACCAGGAGCTGGGCGGCGAGATAGCGGCTCACGCGGCTCGCGGCGTCGTCGATCGCGTGCGTCGCGAGATGGAGCCGGCCGTGACCCACGAGGTGAATGAAGCGGTCGCGCAGATTTTGCCGATCGACGAGGAAGAAGATGACGTAAATGACGACCATGGCCGCGGTGCCCAGCGGCGCGAGCAGCGGGCCGGCGAGTTCGCTGGCCACGGTGAGCATATTGACGTTGCTGGCCGGGAGGTCGAGGGGCACAGGCTCGTTCGAGACGCCCGGGTGCGGGTCGGGATGAATGCCTCGGGAATAGGCGGAGAACGCGGAGGTGAGTTTACCCAGCGGAGTAAACACTTTCTGCTGCAGATTCTCGTGATATTGCGGCAGCGATTTCGCCAGATCCACGGCCTGCGCGCCCACCACGTAGAGGGCCGAGGCGAGGACGGTGAAAGCCACCACGGTGACGATCACCACCGAGAGAATGCGCCCGCAGCCCGCGGACTCCAGCCGGCCGGCGAGCGGCGCGAGCAGGAAGGCCAATAGAATCGAAAGCGCGAGCGGCGAGAGGAACGGCTTGCCGAGGTAAAGCACCGCCGTGATCAGGCAGATACTCAGGAGAACGGAGAGCGTAGGGGAGCGGAGCAGCGGCATCACTTGCATATCGCGTCTGGAGCGCGCGACGAGCGTGCGTGTCCAAGCGGTTGTTAAAGCATTTTAACTAATAGTGTGGCCGCGAATCGGGTCGCGCGTAGCGCCTCCGGGGAGCGCACCCGTCGCGGGTGCTGGCGAAGGCGTCCTCGCCTGCGCGAACTTGGAAAATCCCGCCGAACCGGAGAAAGTTCGTTTCGGCGAGACGCCAAAACCCGCACTCGGGACGAGTGCGCTTTTAGCTGGCGTAGAAGCGGCGGGAGACGGATTTGCTGATCGGCCAGAGGATCAGGAGGGCGGCGGCGGAGACATTTCCGGCGAGGCTCCGTGAGGCGAGGCAAAAGATGGCCTGCAGCGGCAGGAGCAGGCGGATGAGCTGGCCGATGATCGGAGGAATGGGCGGGGCCGGCTGGCGGGTGAGCCGCTGGTGGATGCGGTAGCCCGCATAGACGGTGTAGGCTCCGATGAGGTAGAGCCAGATATTGGTGTAGCGCAGGGGCTGGGTGCGATCGATGGCGCTGAGGAAGAAGGAAACGATGACGAAGACGAGGGTGACGAAGGGGAAGGTGCGGGGAAGCTTGGGAGGATCGACGTCGGTCTCGAGGCGGGCGAGGTGGGTGACGGCGGCGATATAGAGCGTCGCGCCGGTGGCGGCGAAGACGGCCAGCGCGAGCAGGGTCGACCAGGTGGCGGCCGATGGCCGGCCATCGGCATTGGCGAACTCATTGAGGCCGGCGGCGGCGCCGATGAAGATGCTGAGGCCGCGGCACAGGCCCATATTGATCGGGCCGAGGATGGGGTTTTTCTTCGCCCAGAGATTGTAGAGGACGATCGCGGCGAGCAGGACGACGCCAGCGTAGAGCGTGTCCTGGCTGATGCCGTAGCACAATGCCAGGGCGAGCAGGGCGAGGACGATGGCGGCGATGAGCACGGTGCGGGTGCGGGCGGCGCCGCTGGGGAGGGGGCGGCTGGGGCGGTCGCGGCGGTCCTCGGCGAGATCGGCGAGGTCATTGAGGAGCAAGCCGTGGCTGTAAAAGCAGAGGCTGGCGCCGATGGCGAGCGGAAGCCGATGGTCGAGCACGCCGCCGGTGGCGAGGAGGAAGCCGGCCAGCGGATCGCCGGGGACGGTGAAGAGATTCGGTGCGCGGAGGAGTTGCAGCCAGGTTCGCCACGGGGCGGCGGTCGCGGGGTCGCTCATGTGTGATTGAAGAAAAGGGCAGAACATCCAACATCGAACGCCCAACACCCAACATCCAATGGGACAAGCGCATCGTTGGCGCTCTTCCATTGGGCGTTGGATGTTCGGTGTTGGATGTTCTGCCTTAAATCCCCGGCTTTTGCCCACCAAATACCGCCAGTTCCGCCACCTTCAGGAAGCAATCCACATTTTCAAAACCGATGTCGCGCAGCCAGTCGCACTGGACCTCCAGCGGGGCGAGGATGTTCGCGTCCTGGGCGGCGCGGGCGTAGTAGTCGCGCGCGACCGCCGCGCGGCTTTTGCCCGGCGAGGACTGGAGTTCCTTCCCGAAGATCGCGTTGATCGTGTAATCGTCGAGTTTGGATTCGGTCCAGCGGGTGGCGGAGGCGACGTGCTCGATGTTGATGAAGATCCCCTCGGGGGTGAGCAGGTCGAAGATCTCGCGATAGAGCGCCTGTTTGCGGGCGTCGGGCAAATGATGGATGGCGAAGCCGGAGACGACGACATCGAGCGGCGCATGCGGAGCCACGCGGCGCACCCAGGTGGGCTGGACGAAATCGGCTTCGAGGAATTCGAGCTGGTGCCGGTACGGCTTGAGGTGCTGGCGGGCGGATTCGAGCATCGGCTGGGAAAAATCGACGAGCAGGCCTTGCGCCTCCGGATGTTCGCCGAGGATGGCATTGGCGAGCACGCCATCGCCGCAACCGAGATCGAGAAAGGTGCCGATGTGCTCGCCCCGGGCGACCGTGATGAGCTGGAGCATGACTTCGATCTGCTCGATGGTCAGCGGGATGGCCCCGCGCACGTTATCCAGGAATTTCGCGACGAAATCGGGGTTTTGCCAACTGGAAGGATCTTCAGGCATCGGGGCGATCAGGGCAGGATAAGCGGTCTCGGCGTTGTGCAAAATGAAAAGGGACCGGGGTTTAAACCCAGTCCCTCTTCTCTATAAGCAGTGATGATGCCGGGGAGGCGTCAGGCTTCCATCGGGCCTTCGATTCCGCCGGTTTCCTCTTCGCCGCTGACGTGCAGCGCCTTGTAGCCGCCGGTGGCCTTGAAGTAGAGGATCAAGAGGAGATAGAGGGTGGCCATGGTGGCGGGAATGGCCGCGGTGATCTTGAGGGCGCTCCGGCCGCCATGAAGGTCGGATTCGTGAACCTGCTTTTCATCGGCGGTCATCTGGTCGGGCGACTTCTCCCGCAGCGGATTCACCTTCGAGCCATCGAGGCCCTGGATTTCCTTGAAGAACAGGAAAGAATTGGAGTTGCCGGCCTTGTACGAGTCGTAAACGGCAGGTGCGTTGTCGCGCAGCGACTCGGAGGCGGCACGATCCTGGCAGTAGCCGATTCCAGGGCCACCGAGCAAGCCGGCGGAAAGCATGCCGATTCCGCCCATGGCGCCAATGACCACCGCTCCGCCCTTGGGGAAGCGTTCGGAAGCGACGGCGAGCATGGTGGGCCAGAGGAAGGTCTTGCCGACACCGTAGATGCTGAGGGCGACGAGGACGGCGACGAGGGTTTGCGAACCGCTCAAGAGGGTGAGGCCAAGCGCACCGCAGCAAGCGCCGGCGAAGAGCAGGCCCAGCGGGGAAATCTTCTCGACGATGGGACCGGCGCAGAAGCGCAGCAGGAACATGAGCGAGGAAGTGTAGACGAACAGGTAGAGCCCGCCTTTCTTGCTGGCGACGATGTTCCCCGTGATGTTGCTGATCCACGAGTCGGTGCCGAGTTCGACATAGCCGAGCAGGGCGTGAATGACGAGCAGCACGATGAGCAGCGGCGCGGCAAATTGTGCGATCATCTGCCAGAAGGAGACACCGGCACTGGCGGCTTCGGAGCGCGGGAACTGCTGGCCAAAGCACATGGCGCCGTAGAAGACCACGGGCAGAAGGAAGACGGACATCTGGATCTCCCAGCGGACGTGTCCCGCGAGCAGCGCGGAAATCAGGCCGCCCGTTACTAGGCCGGCAGGCCAGCCGGCGTGGAGGATATTGAGGTAGTGCGCCTTGCTCTTCGGGAAGAGCGTGGCGACGAGGGGATTGACCACCGCCTCGCACAGGCCGTTGCCGATGGCGAACATGAACATTCCGATGTAGAGCAGCCAGTAGGCGGCGTTGTGCGCGCCCGCGGGATTGCTGTCCTTCATCGAATTGTAGACGGGCGAGGCGGCGAGGGTCACGACCGCCGAGAGAAAGTGCATGACGAATGCCGTGATCAGCAACTTGCCGTAGCCGACTTTGTCCGCGATCAGGGCACCGGCGAGGATGATGATGCCGAAGCCGGTCAGGCCGCCGCCGGTGATGCCGCCGAGGTCGCTTTGCGTGAAGCCGAACTGGGAACCCCAGTCGCTGAGAATGCCGCCGCGAACGGAAAAGCCGACGCCGGCGGCGAGAATGGCCATGAAGCCGGCAAAGAGCAGGCGCTATGGCGTTGGGTGCGATTCCTTCAGTGGTAGCGGACATAATGGATGAGGATGGTCAGTTTTTGGGGTGGGATTTCAGGTCTTAATCTTACTCTTAATCCTGATCTTGCTCTTGCTCTTGCTGTGCGTGGGGGAAATTAAGATTAAGAGTAAGAAGGGGAGTCAAAGCGACCAGGCGGGCAGCTTCACGATCTTGCCGCCGGCGAGGGCGCTTTCGTGGGCGCAGAGGCCCACGCCGGTCCAGTTGGCGGACTGCTTCGCATTCGGGAATGGATCGCGGTCGCTGACGAGCGCGTCGATCATCTCGTGGACGAGGTGCGGATGGCTGCCGCCGTGGCCGGCGCCTTGCACGAAGCTACGGTGCGATTTCTTGCCGGTGCCTTTGCCGCCGTAGACGCCGCCGGTGGTGTAAGCCCGGATCGGCTTGGGCAGGCGCTTTGCGAAATCGGGGGTCTTGATGCGTTTCGGGATCTTCGGCTCGGGGAGCTTGGCGGTGTGCAGCACCAGCGGCTCGTGCTCGATGAGCGGCCACTCGACGCTCGCCTTGCTGCCGTAGACGTCGATCGATTCGCGATACTGCCGCGCGGTGTCGAAGAGGCTGCGGATGATGCGGGCGCTGACGTCGCTGCCGGCATACTTGATATGGGCGGTCTCGACCGCGAAAGGACTGCCGTAGTGCTTGATGAGCTCCGGGCGGACGGTGCCGGAGCCGAAGCAACTGACGTATTCCGCCGGCGCGCCGACGAGGCCGGAAACGGGGCCGACGCAATGCGTGGCGTACCACATGGGGGGCAGGCCGGGCCAGTAGTTCGGCCAGCCGTCCATGTCCTGCTGGTGCGAAGCCTGGACGAACTGGAGCTTGCCGAGCTTCCCGCTGTCGAGCAGCTCTTTCATAAAGAGATATTCGCGGGCGTAGACGACGGTCTCAGCCATCATGTACTGGAGGCCGGTCTTCTTCACGAGGTCGACGATCTGCTTGCACTCGGCGAGATTCGTGGCCATCGGCACGGTGCAACTCACATGCTTGCCGGCCTTCAGCGCGGCGATGGATTGCCAGCCGTGATCGGGGATGGGCGAATTGATATGGACGAGATCGACGGCGGGATCCCGGAGCAGGTCCTCGAATTTCGTGTAACGCTTCTCGATCCCGTAGGCGTCGCCCACAGCATGCAATTTCTCCGCGGTCCGCTGGCAGATGGCGTTCAGGTTCGCGTGGGGATGCCTCTGATAAATCGGGATAAACTCCGCGCCAAAGCCGAGCCCGACGATGGCGACGTTGATTTTCGATGAGGGCATGAAGTGGGGAAAAGACACCGCGCTTTGGGGGCGAAGCGCGTCGCATAACAGCGGGGCGTTTTAGTGGTGTCAATGGGGAAATCAGTGCTGGCGGGCCTTCGCGGGCGATGGGCGATTTCGCCGCCCTTTCTCAGCGCGCGACTGGACGTTTGACAGGTTGAATGCGACCCGGCCATTGGCGTGCTCCAAGGTGGCGCTTCTCCGCGTGCGGATTTTTTCAGTGCGGCAGTGGGCCACCGGTGATGATGAACTCGCGAAGCTCGAGCTGCCATCCCTGATTGCTCATCTGGAGTGGCCCTGTCACCCGGACAGTCAAGGGTGCGGATGTGCCCTCCCGGTTCTGCGCGAGGAGGGTTTCGTAGGCGGTTCGTTCCTCGTCCTCGAGCCCGCGAGTATGGTGTTTCCGGAAATTCCATTGCAATTTTCCCGAGAGCGGCACGAGGGAGATCGGCGCCGGAATGCCGGAAACCCGGACGACAAGGTTTCCGTTCGCCTTTTCGAGAATGGCGTCATCGAGGGTAACTTCCACCCCTCGGAAATCGTACGCACCTCCGACTGCGGCCAGGAAGTGCCGGCGCCATTTTTGGGGGTCGGGCAGGCTCTCGTTCTTTAGGTGAAGGTGAATCGTGCAGTTGTACAAATCCGGCTGAATCTCCACGTCTTGGACATCGTCGAGGTGGGCGAGGGCTTCACGAGCACCGCTCCAGCATCCGGCGGCATTCCCGTACGGACAATTTGGAGTGATGCCGATGGTGATCTCGGCCACACCCGCGTGTGCGGACCAGCCCACCGCGGCAAAAAGAGCGACAAGCAGCGACATCGATTTCATGGGGTCAGGTCACGGGTTATGAATTCTGATGGTTTTGGCGATGGATGGAACGCCTTGTTGGTTGAGAATGAAAAGCAGGTAATAGCCAGGCGGGCAGGTATTGGGACCGGCAGGCGCGGTGACTTGAAGCTGTGTTCCGTCCGAGGTGAACTGCAGAAAATTGATCCGCTGTCCGCTGTTAAACGAATGCGTGACCGACGAGAGGCGGACGAAGGTGGCGCGCTGGATCTCCGCGGGCTGCGCGGTTCCGACGTTAAAGACCTGCCCATAGGTCACATCGGTGGGAGCGCTGGTGATCGTGGGACGAGCGCCACGAAACAAATAGGGGGGCGAAAATATCTGCCCATCCCGATGGCTGTCCCGCAAGTCGTTTGGAATATTGCCATCGGGGCGAAATTCTCCGCCTCCGGCGCTCAAGACCGTGGCATCTGGCAGTAGGATCGCCGTCGAATGGTAACAGCGATCGACCTGCTCTTCGGCGAGGACAGTCCACTGGCCGGTGACCGGATCCCACAGTTCGGCGGCGCGAATCGGTTGGCCGGGAGTAAGATCGTTGAAGCCGTTTTGCGGCCCGCCTTGTCCCTGTGTTCCACCGTTAACCAGGACCGTGCCATCGGGCAGGAGGGTCGCGTTGTGCTGGCGGCGCCGGAACCGCATGCTGCCGGTCGGAGCCCAAGTGGGATTGGGCGCCTGGAGATTGATCGTCACGGCGCCATTCGTGGGAGGAACTCCGCCCCCGACATAAAGAACCTTCCCGACGTCATACATTACCGAGCAGCCATATTCTTGCAGACCATTGTCGTTGTCCTGCGGATTGCGCCGGCCCACGGGCGTCCACTGCCCCGCGCCACTGGTATCGAGAAACTGGGTTAGGTTCAGTGGCCCCGACATAAAGACCCGTCCGTCCGGGGCAAGATGCATGCGAGGGTAATACGGCAGGCCGCCAAAGTTCACGATGCTGCTCCAGTGGCCATTTTTCCCGATTTGCTGAACGTCATTCATCTGCCCGTTTTCGCTGCCCGAGGAAACGACGACGCTTTGGCCGTCAGCCAGAGTGACGAGCGTAGGATACCATCGGCCGCGGTTCATATCATCGATGCGCGTCCAGGTGTTTTGGTCGGGATCGTATATGGTGGCGTGAGGTTCTCCGTCACCATCCCGGATATGCCCGCCGGCGACCAGCAGGCGGCCGTCGCCTAAAAAGGCATGCCCGGCGCAGAAGAGATTGAAGCCCGGCCTGGGGAGGCTGGTGAATGTATTGGTCTGTGGATCCCAGATTCGAGGTGTGGAATCGCGGGGATCGAGTCCTTCAGTGGGGTTGTTGGCGTCCCACTCTCGCCGGGACCAGAACATCACTTTTCCGTTCGGCAAGAGATGCGTGTGAATGGCGACATTGGGCCAATCGAATCTGGCCCCCCACTGACCCAGCGAGCCGGCTTGTCCAAATGCATCCGAGGCCCTCAGGACGACGAGCAAAATGCCGATGAGGCCGGCGAAACCATTCCACATCCCCGCGAGCATGAAACGGGCGACGGTGAGGCGATGATATCGCTCCGAATCGCGCCGGCCAGACTTCACTAACCCGGCTTTCGCTACTGGGAGAGGAAAAGGCGAAATTTCGCGAGTGACCGCTCGGGAAGGCTGATGGAGACAAGGGCCGGGGTCAAAAAGCGTGCGTAGTGAAGACCCAGCCTCTTCACGGCTTGGTTTTGGCGGCTATGATCGGAGGGCAATATGTTCTTGCGAAGCACCAAACGCTGGAAAGACGGCAAAGCGCATTACTATTGGTCGTTGGTGGAAAACCGACGGTGTCGTGGTGGCCGAGTGATCCAGCAGACGGTCTGTTATTTGGGGGAGATCAACGACAGCCAGAAAGAGCAATGGATTCGGGCGATTGAGGTCTTTGACGAGGATGAAGGCAGGAGCCAACAGTTGAAGCTCTTTGCCGCGGAGCGCCCCTGGCCGGAAAACATGCCGGAAGGAGTGCGTGTGCGGCTCAAGGACTTTGAGCTGCGCCGTCCCCGGCAATGGGGTGGATGCTGGCTGTTTTGCGAGGTGTGGAAGCAACTGGGGCTGGATACATTTTGGAAAGAGCGATTGGGGATCTCTCGCGAAGGCACCAACTGGGAGCACGTGCTCGAAGTCTTGAGTTGTTATCGGTTGTTGGACCCGGGCAGCGAGTGGCGGCTGCACCGCAGTTGGTTTGATCAATCGGCCATGGGCGATCTGCTGCGGGAGGACTTCTCGGTGGCGGCCAAAGATACTTTGTATCGCGGTGCCTGGATCGGTTGCTGGAGCACAAGGAAGAACTCTTTGGCTTTCTCCGCCAGCGCTGGAACGATCTCTTTGGGGTGAAGTTCGAGGTGCTGCTCTATGATCTGACGAGCACCTATTTTGAAAGCGATCCGCCGGAGAGCGAAACTGACCTGCGCCGCTTTGGCTACAGTCGCGACAAGCGCCGCGATTGCGTGCAAGTGGTCATCGCGCTGGTGGTCACGCCGGAGGGTTTTCCCCTCGCGTATGAGGTCATGGCCGGGAACACCTCCGACAAAACCACGCTGCGCGGCTTTTTGGACAAGATTGAAAGGATGCATGGCAAGGCCCAGCGGATCTGGGTGATGGACCGGGGCATTCCGACCGAGGAAGTGCTGGCCCAGATGCGCCAGAGCGATCCTCCGGTGCATTACCTGGTGGGCACGCCCAAAGGCCGGCTCTCCAAGCTGGAGGCCGAACTGAGAGAACGCCCTTGGGCGGCAGTTCGCGAGGGTGTCGCCGTCAAGTTGCTGCCGCAGGAGGGAGAACTCTATGTCTATGCGCGCAGCCGGGATCGCGTGCACAAGGAGCGCTCGATGCGCCAGCGCCAACTCAAGGCGCTCTGGAAACGCCTCCACCAACTCCACGCCATGGAACTGACTGCGCGCGACCTGCTGCTCAAGCTGGGGAAGCCCGTGGCAAATACCGGAGCGCGTGGAGGCTCATCGATCTCCAGCTGCCCGAAGAAAAAGGTGCGACCAAACAGTCAGCGGGCTTCGCCTTTGCGCTCAACCGCCACAAACTGCGGGGAGGCGCGTCGCCGGGAAGGCCGCTACCTGTTGCGCAGCAATCTTTGCGAGCACGATCCGGCGCTGCTCTGGAAGATGTATATGCAGCTGGCCCAAATCGAGGAGGCCTTCAAAAACCTCAAGGGCGACCTGGCAGTGCGGCCCGATTTTTCATCAGACGAAGACCGCATCGAAGCCCATATCCTCGTCGCGTTCCTGGCTTATTGCCTGCACGCCAGCTTGCGCCACCAATTACGATTGAAAGCGCCAGGGCTGACACCCCGCACGGTCTCGAGCAACTCTCGGCCATCCAAATGCTCGACGTGCACTTCCCCACCACCGACGGCCGCACGCTGATCTTCAACCGCTACACCAGCCCCAACAAACTCCAGAAACTGCTCCTCGCCCAACTCGGGCTGGAACTGCCGCCTCAATCCCCTCCACGCATCACCTCCAACGGCAATTTGGAATCGCTCCACGCTTAGCGCTGTAGTGAAGACCTAAGGCTCCAAAACACCTCCGCACAGAGAAGTCTCCCCTTTTTTACTCCTCAGTAGCGAAAGTCGGGTTAACAACCAGTGTGCACGCCAAGGGGGATATCAGTTCTCCATAAATATAGCTACAGGAATTTTGCAGACAGCTAATGATCAGGATCACGGTCTCGACAATGTGCTGCCATGAAACCGTGGCCTTCAAGGGGAGTCCCGGAGATTGGTTCGCCGACCGGTGAGCCAGGGCTGTTCGGCGACTCAGGCCTTTCCCTTGGCGGCGCCGGCACGTTTCAGGCGGTAGCCGTCGGCGTGGGCGCCGCGGCCTTGCGCGTATTCCACGAGGCCCAGGCCCTTTTTGCCAGACGATGGTCGTGAAGTGGCCGGAGTTATGCGTCCATTCGTAGGTGCAGCGGTTGCCTTGCACGGTGATCTTCGTCTCTGTCAGGGTGTCCTCGCTGTGGCGGGTGCCTTTGCTGATGCCGTGCACATCGCCCGGCTCGAAGGCGGGCGCTTTCGCTTCCGCGGCGAGCTTCTGGGCGGCGGCCTCGGGCTTTTCCTCGTTCAGCAGCACGATCTCGTCATCGGTGGCAATGTAGTAGACGGGGCCGATTGCGCGCTTGGGCTGGGTGCGCGAGGCGATGTCTTCGAAGCTGATCTTGAAGATCGATCCCCATGGCGCCTGGGCGATGCGAGTAGTGACAACTCTGGCGCTGAGCGGGAGGTCCTTGGGGCCGATCTCGTCGCCCCATTCGGTGCCGCTGAATTTGGCGGCAACGGGTTTGTCGTCCAGGGCCGAAAGAAAGGATTGGCCGCGGAAGCGGGGAGCGCCAAGGCGGCGCCACCGAGGAAAACGAGAAGTGAAAGGAGGTGCCTCATCACCCCCGCTTTTACGGCGCGGGCGCGGGGTGTTGGCGAGCCCGATGCGGTCTTGGGAGCGCCCTCGATCATCGACAGGACCGCCCAGGACGGGGTGGCATTCTTCACCACCATCTGCAAATCGAGCTGCTTGCGATGGCCATCGTCGTCGTAATAGATCGACTCCGTATTGTTGACGATGCCGATGACCGTGCCCCGCTCGTCGAGCACCGGGCAGCCGCTCGAGCCCTTGGCAAAATCGGCGGTGATGGACATGAACGCTTGCACGCCTGCTTCCGTGCGCCAGAGCGTGTGCCGTGCGACGTAACCGGTCGAGAGCAGGAAGAAACGATCGTCGGGATGGCTCATCACGAAGACCGCGAGCCGGCCGGTGCGGATTCGTGGGCGAGGGGCAGGGCAGGGAGCTCGACGCCTTCGGGGAGATCGAGCTGCAGGATGGCGAGGTCGTTGATCGGCTCGTAGGCCAGCACCTCGCGGACCGGAAACACGCGGCCATCCCGGGTGAGCGCGCAGAAGCCGCGAGCGGTCTTGTCCTTGGCCACATGCAGGCTGGTGAGACAGACGCCGGGCGCGATGACGAATCCGCCGCCCGCCACATTGAAGACGATCTCGGCCTTCTTCTTCGACTCGCGGGAGAATTCGCCGAGGACGAGCGTGGCCGCCTCCGCCCGGGCGGCGATGGCCGGACCGGTGAGCTTTTCGGCGGGCGCCGTGGGGAGTTGCAAACCGCAGACGTGGCGCTCGAAAAGCAGCGGGTTGACGCGCTTGGCGGCGAAGAGCTTGCGGCTTTCCGCCTCGAAATAGAGCTCGATCTCGCGGTCGTCGAACGGCTGGCCGGCCACCGGGGTGCGGGGCTGGAGCAGCTTCTCCACGGAATGCGCTTTCGTCTTATCGGCGGAGGCATTGGCCGCGACCGGCCGCGGATCGGGCGTCGGCGATTGGGCGACGATCGGCAAGGCGCCGAAGAGAGCGGCGCTGGTGAGGAGTAAGGCGGCGAACGACCGGGACATGGTGGAATTGCTCGGTGATATAAGCCCGGATTGGGAATCTTGCTCGATAAAAAACCGGAACGCCGACCGTTTCCGGCCGGCGTTTGGTCTTCTGTCGAAATTGCCGGGGAGGTTTCCCTCTTCAGGCGGCCCGGTCCGCCGTAAATTTTACTGCGGCTGGTCGGGTATCGGCGTGGCCTTGGGCTTCGAGTGGAACCAGCCGACTTTCTTCGGTGCGGGTGGCACGCCCGGTTTCGGATAGTCCGCGGCGAGCTGGCGCTCGGGCGTCGGCACGAGGCGCTGGGCGCCGCGGGCGTTGTTCCGCCAGCCGTTCGGGTCGGCATATTCTTCGCCGCTGTGATGGATGCCGGTCACCTGGTCTTCCAGTCCGGTGCCGTAGCCTTGCTTGATGATCGTGGGTGTCACGAAGATGAGCAGGTTGCGCTTGGTGCGGGTATTGAGCCGTTCCTGGAAGGCGTAACCGAGGATCGGGATATCGCCGAGGACCGGGACCTTGGTGCGGCCCTTGGTGACTTCATCCTGGAGCAGGCCGCCGATGGCCAGCGTATCGCCGCTCTTGATGAGCACGTTGGAATCGAGCGTGCGCTTGTCGATGACCGGGCTGGTGACCGTCGCACCGCTGAAGGTGAAGGTGGCATCGGCCACCTTGTTGCTGATTTCCGGCTGCACACTCATCGTGATGAAGTCGTCCTTGTTGATCGAGGGCGTGACGATCAGCGTATTGCCGAACTCCTTGTCCTGGAACCCGCTGAACACGGCCTGGGCGGTCTGTTCGTTGAAGTTCAATTGCGGCACCGGCTGGTTGCGGGTGATCTTGATCGTGGCCTTCATGTTGTTGGCCGTGACCACGCGGGGGTGGGCGAGGAACTCCGCGTCGGAGTCCTCGTTCATGAGGCGCAGGGTGGCCGTCATCGAAGGAATGCTGAGGATGGCGAACTGGCCGGCGAGGGCATCGCCGAACCCTCCCCGGGTGGCGCCATTCATCAGGAAATCGGTGGGGGCAAGGATGCCGTTATTGGTGGTCACCGCCGGTAATTGGCCGATCTGCGGGGCCTGCACCTGGACACCATTGGCGTCGAGGAGCGGGGTGGTCGTCTGGGTGGGCACACCGTTGACCACCGTGGTGGTCACTTGTTGCGCGTTGGCAATGGTTTGGGTGCCGAGCCCGGAACCGCCGTAGTGGAAGGTCTGCGGCGAGGCCGAGTTGCCGAGGACGCCGCCCCAGTTGATGCCGAGCTCTGCTTGGGATTGGCCGTCACTTCCACGAGGCGCGCCTCGATCATGACCTGCTGCGTGGGCTTGTCGATGCTCTCGAGGAAGAACTTGATCTTGTCCACGTTCGAGCGGTTCTCGCGATAGAAGATGGTATTCGTCCGCTGGTCGAACTGCGGGGCGACACCGCTCTGGAGCTGCGTGAGAAGGAGCGGCACGGCCTTTTCCGCCGTGGCATAGCTGAAGGTGTAGGCGCCGCTTTCCGTCGGCTCCTTGGCCTTCTCCTCGGGCGTCTTGATGTAGAAGACACCGCCCTTGCCCTGATCCATGACCAACCCCTTCGACTCCACGATAATCTCGATGGCTTCCTTCGGCGTCTTGTCTTCGATGCGCATGTTCACCGTGCCGCTTGTCTTCGATGCGCATGTTCACCGTGCCGGCGCTCGCCGCGACCTTGTCGCTGACCACGATGTTCATCTTGGCCTGGCGGGCCAGCGTACGCAGCACGAGGTCGATCGGGTCGCCTTGGAAATCATTGAGGCGCGCGGCCGTGGCGGGCAAGGGCATTGGCCGTGGTGGCCGGGGCGCCGGGCGCGGCCGGAGTGGTTCCGGGGAGCGCATTCGGATCGGTCAAAGAGGAGGGACGACCTGCTGGGGCACCGCCCACGGGCTGGATCGGTGGCTCGATGGGAGCCGGGGGTGATAGCGGAAGAGGTGGGAGGAACGATGGGCGCCGGCGCGGGGGGTCGCGGCGGCGGTGTCTTGCGCGTAAGGCGGAACTCACGGTGAGAGCAGCGGCTGCGCAAAGGGAAGTGGAAAGTTTGGCCCATGGTGTAAGCTTTCTGTTGGAAGGTTGGTGACTGCGATAAAAGCACGTGGCACGCCACCCCCACTACGTATTCACTTTTTGAGATATTTATCGCACTCCCGAGAAAAAACCTCTCTCAGATATGACGAACTGAGAATGTTTTCGGGTTGAGAATCCTCTTTGGAGATAAAACTCGCTATCTATTCCGGGCTCCGCCCCCAGCAAGGTCGTTCACCGTGAGAATGCGCACGGTTTTTCTGATCACAACGACGGCTCCAACGCCAACTGATTTCCTAAATCGCTCTCACGGCGGCCAGGAAAGCGGGTCATCTTCTCCCGGTCCTTGCGGCCGGGAGCCGCTTCCACCCCGCTGGCCACGTCCACCGCATAGGGTTGCGCGAGGCGAACCGCTTCGGCCACATTTTCCGGCTTGAGGCCGCCGGCCAGGACGAACTTTACCTCGGGAAAGCGCCGGGCCGCTTCCGCCGCGAGCGCCGGGTCGAGCTGCCGTC
Source organism: Chthoniobacter sp. (assembly GCA_037200205.1). Taxonomy (GTDB): domain Bacteria; phylum Verrucomicrobiota; class Verrucomicrobiia; order Chthoniobacterales; family Chthoniobacteraceae; genus Chthoniobacter. The sequence continues at coordinate 1,019 of JBBCHV010000027.1, read as the reverse complement.
CCGTTCCGCCGTAGGCCGCGCGGCCGGCATCGGCATCGAGCAGGATGCTGGGGCGTCGAGAAACGGTCCAGATTGTCCAGCGAAGCCGCGTCGCGGATGCGGAGAGCTTTGATGAACGGGGCGTCCGCTGGCCGCAAACTGCGCGCAGTAGCTCTCGTCTCATCTCCGTGGAACTGCACGAGATCGATGGCCGGGTGAGCCGCGACCTCCCGCGCTTCATTCGAGGCGAGACATTGACCAGCACGGCGACGCGGGCGACCAGCGGCGGCAGCCCGCGAATCCAGAGAACGCGCGGTCGAGGTCGATATGGCGTTTCGAGCCGGGCCAGAGGTTGAACCCGAGGGCGTCCGCCCCGAGATCGGTCGCCGCCCGGGCGTCCTCCTCATTCGTGATGCCACAGATTTTCACCCGGATTCGCGCGGTGCTCATCACAGGAGGGTTTCTCCGGGCTGGGTCTGCACGCCGGGGAATTGCATGTGCGGCATGGTCTCGACGAGTTGCACGACGCCGCGGTTCCATTTTGTCTGGATCTCGTGGAAGTAGGCATCGCCCTCCTCGAGGCGGCTGCGGTACTTGACGTCCAGCGAATCGCTCTCGTAAGCGAGAACGTCGATCGGCGGCCCCACCGAAACGTTGGATTTCACCGTGGCTTCCATCGACAGCATGCCGAAGGTGACTGCGTCGCGCAATGAGGTGTCGTAGTGGAAACCGCGGTCGAGGATCGGCTTGCCATACTTGAACTCGCCGATCTGCAGGAAGGGAGAGGTCGTGCTCGCCTGGAGCGTATTGCCCTGCGGGTAGATGTAGTGGATCTCGTGCTTCTGGCCGGCGATCTGCCCGCCGAGGAGCACGTTGATATTGAAGCTGAATTTCGCCGCCTCCAGGGCCTCGCGGTCCATTTTGTCCACCGCGCGGATTTTTCGACCCCACGTAGCGCGCGTTTCGAAAAGGGTGCGCTGATTCATGAGATGGCTGTGATTCGGCTCGGACTTGCCCAGCAGCAAATCCTCCTCGATCAA
>JBBCHV010000026.1:0-26893 GCA_037200205.1 Chthoniobacter sp. | reverse complement strand
GCGTCGGCGGTCTGTTTCGGCAGGGGAAAGACCCACTTGTGATAGAGGAAAAATTTGAGGCCGCTGAGGAAGAATTGGGTGGCGATGATGTCGAGGTCGAGGGGGAAGTGACCGACGTTGAATGCGAGGCGGAAGTTGTGGTGCTTGAGCAAGCCGAGCGTGGTCGAGGAGAGCAGCCACATGCAGCCGACGGCGAGAATGTAGCGCGGCAAGGCGTCGCGCTTGCGGGTGTCGGTGCGGAAATTGATGAAGTAGTTCCACACGAAGAAAACCGCGGTGCTGACGGCCATGCTGCATCCGGCGATGGCCCAGTCGGACAGTTCGGTGTGGGCTTTCAGCCACTTGAAGGGGGTGGAGATGAGGAGGTAGTTCACGCCGGAACCGGCGAGGAACCAGAAGAAGCGCATGCGCACGGCCTGGCGGTTCGGTGCGGGATCGGGTGTGGGATTTTCGGCCGTCAAAGTATCGGAGTGCAGTGGGATCGGTGGTAGGGCGGGCGGGAACAGTTCTCGGGCCAGGGCTCGGGCGCAAGACAGAATGAAGGGGGCGTCGTCGCTGGGTTGTAGCGTTGTAGCCGGGCTCACTGAGCCCGGCCTTTCCGGCGGGCCGCCGTCGCAGTCCCTTGCCGGGTTCAGTGAACCCGGCTACAGCGCCGTGGCCACCGGGTTCGCTGAACCCGGCTACAGCGCGGCGACGCGAATTGCGCATTGCACGCGGAAGGGGGCATCGTCGTTGGGTTGTAGCGTTGTAGCCGGGCTCACTGAGCCCGGCCTTTCCGGCGGGCCGCCGTCGCAGTCCCTTGCCGGGTTCAGTGAACCCGGCTACAACGCCGTGGCCACCGGCCGGGTTCGCTGAACCCGGCTACAGCGCGGCGACGCGAATTGCGCATTGCACCCGGCTGGCTGCGCAACGAAAAGGTTTCTGACCGAAATGATTTCTCCCTCCGCATCCCAGGCCTGCCGCGTCGCGGTGACGTCGATCGGCGTCGTGAGCCCGCTGGGACTGGGGAGCGAGGAGACGGTGCGGGCATTGCGCGCGGGGCAGGACGGGGTGTCGGCGGTCACGGCCTTCGACGTGAGCAAGACGCGGTGCAAGACGGCGGGGCTGGTGGATGTGACGAAGCTGGCGGCGCGGCTCGGAACCTCGCCGGACGGTCGCGAGGAGCATCGGCATCCGGCGAGTTTCATGATGATGCTGGCGGCGAGCGAAGTGCGGCAGGGGGACGGCGGTTTTGACCCGGAACTGCTGGTCATCGGCACGACCAGCGGGGGAATGAGTTTCGGCGAGGCTTTTTTACCGGGCGCAGGTGGAGAAGCAGCGGCGGACGCCGGCGCGGGCGGTGTGGCTGGCGAATTATCTGCCGCAGAAACCCGTGCTCGATACGGAGGAGGCGTGGCCTTGCGCGGCGCCGAGCCAGATCATCGCGAACGCCTGCGCTTCGGGGACGAATGCGGTAGGGCATGCCTTTCGCCTGGTGCGCGGCGGGCAGTACCGGCGGGTGCTTTGCGGAGGCTACGATGCGATTTCGGAGATGGTGTTTGTGGGGTTCGATTCGTTGCAGGCCTCGACGGCGGAGAAGATCCGGCCTTTTGACAAAGGGCGCACCGGTCTGGTGCTCGGGGAAGGCGCCGCGCTGCTCGCGCTGGAAGAGATGGAGAGCGCGCGGCGGCGCGGCGCGCCGATCCTCGCGGAGATCACGGGTTACGGGATTTCGACGGACAACCATCACCTCACGCAGCCGCACCCGAGCGGCATCGGCCCGCGGCAGGCGATGGAGCGCGCGCTGGCGGATGCGCGGCGTTCGCCCGCGGAAGTCGATTACATCAACGCGCACGGCACGGCGACGATCTTCAACGATGCGACCGAGGGCACGGCGATCGCGGGGCTTTTCGGCGAGCGCGTGCCGGTGAGTTCGACGAAATCGATGATGGGGCATGCGCTCGGGGCGGCGGGCGCGATCGAGGCGGCGTTTTCCGTGCTGGCGCTGCGCGGGCAATTCCTGCCGCCGAATATCCATTTGCAGGAAATCGATCCGGCGTGGCGGTTGAATCTCGTGGCGAATGCGGCGCGCGATGCGGAGTTGCGCTGCGTGATTTCCAATTCGTTTGGCTTCGGCGGAACGAACGCGACGGTCGTGATCGAGGAGGCGGTATCATGAGCGCGCGCCTCGCCGGGCTCGGGTGGGTGACACCGCTCGGAGCGGGACTCGATGAAGTGTGGGAACGGCTGGGGCGCGGCGACGTGGCCGAGGCGAAGGTGGTGACGAATCCGGAGACGGGTCGCGAGCATCTCTACGCGCCGGTGCCGCCGAAAACGGTGGAAGCGCTGGGACGCAATCCGCGCCTGCGGCGCTCCAGTGCGATCTCTTATTTCGCGGTCGCGGCGGGCCTGGCGGCGCTGGAAAATGCGGGCGTCTGCCTGACCCCGGACTCCGCGGCGCGCACCGCGCTCGTCTTTGCGATTTCCAGCGGGGGAGTGATTTACACACGGAAATTTTACGAGCAGATCGTGAAGCAGGGCGCGAATACGGCCAGTCCGCTGCTCTTTCCGGAGACGGTTTACAACGCGCCGGCCAGCCATCTGGCGGCCCAGTTTGGGGTCGATGGCGCGAGTTACACGCTGGTGGGCGATAGTACCGTGGGGCTGGTGGCGCTCAAGTTTGCCGAGCAATTGCTGGCGACCGGCGACCTGGACCGGGTGGTGGTGGTGGGCAGCGAGGAGTGCGACTGGATTCTCTGCGAGGCGTATCGGGACTGGCGGCTTTCGCGGGGTCCCGGCAGTGCGCCTGGGGCGCTGCTCGCCGAGGGTGCGGCGGCCGTGGTGCTGGCGCGCGAGGGGTCGCTGGACCTGCAGTTGCACGACGGCGTGCCGGTATTTAGGCAACAGGAAGCGGAAGCGGCCCTCGGCCGGGTGTACGCGGATCTGCTGCCGGCTGGCGGAGCGGATGCGGTGATCGGGTGCGCCAACGGGACGTTCGTGGACGCGATCGAGCGGCGGGTGATCGGGCGGCACCTCGCGGAGGCGGCTGCTTATTTTCCGCGGCAATCGCTGGGAGAGGCGTTGGGCGCGAGCGCGCTGCTCCAGACGGTGGTGGCGGCGCTGGCGTTGCGGCACGGCGCGCTGCCGGGAGTGGTGGGCGCGAGGAGGATCGATTCCGTTTTCGTCTCTGCCTTGGGCTTCAATCAGCAAGCGAGCGGCGCGATATTAAGGCGCGCCGCCCCCAATGTCATCCTGAGCGGAGTGTAACGAAGTCGAAGAACCCCGTGAATAACCAGCGATGATCTTTGGTGAAGCGACGGGGTGTTTCGACTCCGTTACACTCCGCTCAACATGACCATGGAGGGAGCGCTCCCGCCATTACTTCCGCGGCGGGACGACGAGGATCGGGATCCGCGCCTTGTGGCGGACGTCCTCGATGGTGCTGCCGTGAATGATATCGCCGACCAGGCGATGGCCGTGCGAAGCCAGCGCGATGAGGTCGCACTGCTCCTGCTGGGCGACCTGGAGGATTTGCGTGGGCGGATTGCCGAGGGCGAGCCGGGTCCCGATCTGGAGGCCCGTGTCGGCGCGCAGGCGTGCGGCGGTTTCCTCCAGGTAGCGCAGGTCTTCTTTCATCTCCTCGGATTCGGCGAGGCTGAGCTGGTCGAAATTGCGCGCGACCCAGCCGTCGGCGACGTGCAGCAACAGCAGTTCGCTTTGCGCCAGGGCGGCGAATTGCGCGATGTGCGGCAGCAATTCCTGGTCGGAAGCGGTGGTATCGAGGGTGACGAGTATTTTGCGGTACATGGCGCGCGCGGGGTTTTAGGAGGTGGAGGCGGGGAGACCGAGGAAACCGTAGAAGGCTTTGAGGACGGTGTCGGGCAGGAAGGAATCGAACAGCAATTTCACGTTGAGCACGATGATGATCATGGCGGTGGTCCAGCCGAGGATGCGGATCCAGAGCGGATTGACAAAGGGGCCCATCTTGGCCTTTTCGTCCGTGAAGCGCATGAGCGGCCAGACGGCGAAGCCGAGTTGCATGCTGAGCACGACCTGGCTGGCGACGAGCAGTTGCGTCGTCTTGCTTTCGCCGAAAAAGCCGATGACGAAGACGGCGGGGATGATGGCGATGCCGCGGGTGATCAGGCGGCGCAGGCCAGGGCCGCAGCCGGATGCTGACGAAACCTTCCATGACGATCTGCCCGGCGAGGGTGCCGGTGAGCGTGGAGTTTTGCCCCGAGGCGAGCAACGCCACGGCGAAGAGCGCGCTGGCCAGGCCGACGCCGAGCATGGGGCTGAGGAGGTGAAAGGCGTCCTGGATCTCCGCCACGTCCTGATGGCCCGACCAGTGGAACGAGGCCGCCGCGAGGATGAGGATGGCGGCATTGATGAAGAGCGCGAACATGAGCGCGACGCTCGAATCGATGGTGGCGAATTTGATGGCCTCGCGTTTGCCCTCGGTGGTCTGCGTGAACTTGCGGGTCTGCACGATGGAGGAGTGCAGGTAGAGATTGTGCGGCATGACCGTGGCGCCGATGATGCCGATGCTGACGTAGAGCATGGCCGGGTCGGTGACGATATGAGCAGTGGGGATGAAACCGAGCAGGATGCCGCCGAGGCTGGGCTTGGAAAAAATCAACTCGGCGGCGAAGCACGTGCCGATGGTGGCGATGAGCGTGATGACCAGCGCCTCGATGTAGCGAAAGCCTTTGCCCTGCAAATAGAGGACGGCGAGGACATCGAGCGCGGTGATGATGCAGCCCCAGACGAGCGGGATGTGGAAGAGAAGTTGCAAGGCGATGGCCGAGCCGACGACCTCCGCGAGATCGCAGGCGGCGATGGCCACCTCGCACAAGATCCAGAGGAACCAGACGGTGGGCCGCGAATAATGATCGCGGCAGGCTTGCGCGAGGTCGCGACCGGTGACGATGCCGAGCTTGATGCACAAGTGCTGCAGCAGGATCGCCATGAAATTCGAGATCATGACGACCGCGAGGAGCGAGTAGCCGAACTTCGCGCCGCCAGCGAGGTCGGTGGCCCAGTTGCCGGGATCCATGTAACCGACGGCCACGAGGAAACCGGGCCCGGAAAAGGCGAGCAGCTTCCGCCAGAACGAGGCATTGGTCGGCACGAGGATGCTGCGGTGCACCTCGGGCAGCGAAACCTGGCCGGCTTGCCGGCGCCAGGCGGTCTCCGGGTCAGGGGTGAGAGTTTGGTCAGGATTACTCATGGTTTTTGAAATGATCGTTCAGAAGCGAACGCTAAGGCCGGCGAAGGGGTTGAAGTCGTCCGCACCGTGGGAAACGCCGACGTTGCAGCCGCAATCGAGTTGCACGTTTTCGGTCACGGCGAATTCGAGGCCCACATCCACGGTGCCGATCCATGGCGAGTGCCGCTGCGTGCTGACGCTGCTGAAGAATTCCACGTAGCCACTCCACCGCCCCGCGATCGCGTGGTCGATGCTGATCGAGTTCACGACTTCGGCGTGATAGGCGCCGCTGTCGTCATTCTGGTTGAAGCTGGCGCCCGTTTCCAACGACAGGCCGAACCCGCCCGGCATTTTCACCGAGAGGGGAAAAAGGACGCCGCCCTCGACCGCTCGATTGCCCAGGCCGCCGGTATTGGTGGGAAACTTGACGAAAGGGAGAATCGCAAAGGCGGTCCGGCCGCCATCATTGCCCCAGAGATTGAGCTTCAGCCGCGCGGTGAAGTCGCCGACGCCCGATGCCGTGGCCGTGGTGCGAGCCGCGCGATCTTCCGAGCGTCCGTGGAGGTAGCTGTCGAAGACGAGGCTGAGCTCGAGATCGTTGAGGAGGCCGACACGGACATTGAAAGGCGCCACATTCCAGGTGCGGGTGCGGGTGCCGTCCGCGCGGTCCTGCGTGAAGGTGGCGAAGTCCATCTCGAATTGCACGTGGCCGGCGTCGACGGTGAAGGGACTTTCCGTTTGATCGGGCCGGTCGGTGGAAAACTCCCGCAGCGCGTCCGGCGGTGTCGGGTGGAAGAGCGTGCAGCCGCTTTTGTCCTTCGGGCCGGCGCCCTCTTGCGGGGCGCGGGCCGTTCCGTCGGCTTCCTGTCCGGCCAGCGCGGACGCCATCGAAAGAACGGCCACGGCCCGGCATGAGGCGGAGCATCCAGCGCAGGGCCAGGCGGGCGACTTCCGCCGGCGATTGCGGGACGGTGCGAAGGTGTTCGCGCCAGGCCCTGGGTTGATGTTTTGTCCGGTTCATAAATTTAGTCTTACCTAAATTAGTTATTCTTTCCTACAAAAGTGTCAATCCCCGAATTTTCGTTTCCTTGACGGAGAATTTTCGGCCTCCTAGCGTTCGCCCCATGCCCGTCTCCTCCTCCATCCGCCAATCGGCCCACAGTTCCGCGGCGGTCGAGGATTACCTCGAGCGCATCCTCGAGCTGATCAATACCAAGGGCTACGCCCGGGTGGTGGACATCGCCCAGAGCCTGAAGATCTCCCAGGCGAGCGTGACGAACATGGTGCAGCGGCTCGACGCCGAGGGCCTGCTCAAGTATGAAAAATACCGCGGCCTGGCGCTGACCACGGCGGGCGAGGCCCTGGCGCAGAGCATCACGCGGCGGCACCACCTGCTCACGGATTTCCTTAAACTCCTTGGCCTGGACGACGAGGTGATCTATCACGATGTGGAAGGTATGGAACATCACATCAGCCCGCCCACGCTGCGCGCCATCGAAGCGCTCACCCACCAGCTTCAGCGGCATCCCGCGCTGCTCGGGAAGGTACGCAAGGAGATCGATGAAAATTGAGAAGACCACTTTTGGCGGCTGGACGAATTGCCTGCTGCTGGCGAACGGCCACGTCGAGCTGGTGATCACCCTCGACGTGGGTCCGCGCATCATCTCCTACCAGCCGGTGCCGGGGGGCAAGAATGTGCTGAAAACCAATGCCGATGAACTCGGCAAGAGCGGGGAAGACGCCTACGTCGCCCGCGGCGGCCATCGCCTCTGGCTGGCGCCGGAGAATGAGCGCACGTTTTTCCCGGATAATTCGCCCGTGACCCACGAGCTGCTGTCGAACGGCGTGCGGCTCGAAAATCAGGCGGTCGCGCCGTGGCATATCAAGAAAACGCTGACCGTGACCCTCGCGGAGGATTCGTCGGAAGTGAAGATCGAGCATCGGGCCACGAACACCGGCTCGACGCCCGCCACCCTGGCGACCTGGGGTGTGACCACGATGGAAGCAGGCGGCCTGGAGATCATCCCGCGGCCGCCCATGTCCCCGCATGCGCGCAATGTGAAACCGAATCGCCTGCAAGTGCTGTGGCCTTATACGGATACGGCGGATGACCGCTGGCGCTGGGGCCGGGAATTCATCACCCTGCGGCAGACGGCGCACAGTTCCCCGACGAAACTCGGGCTGCGGCATCAGATGCGCTGGATCGGCTATCTCACGCGCAGCACGCTCTTCCTCAAGCTCGTCGAATACGAGGAAAGCGGAACCTATCCCGATGGGGGCTGCAATTTCGAGACGTTCAGCAACGCGCAAATGCTCCAGATCGAGACGCTGAGCCCGTTGCGCGCCCTCGCCCCCGGCGAATCGGTCGGCCACGGCGAATCGTGGTTCCTCTTTGCCAACATTCCCGAACCGCACTCGCTGAAGGAAGACGCGCTCTCCGACTGGATCGAGCCATTCCTCGGCAAACTCGGCCTGATTTGAAATCTCCATCCATGACACTCCGGCGCTCCCTCGCTCTCGCACTGCTTTTCACCCTGCTCCTTTTCTCCGGCTGCGCCACGGCCGATCCGAACCTGCAGACCCGCCAGGCCATGCTCGCCGAGATCAAGGCGGAGCCGCCCGGCGACTACTTCATCGCGCGGCGCTATTACAAGGTGGACTACAAATTCTGGGGCTACATCCGCAAGCCGGCGAAGACTGGAGCGCCGCCCGCATGGTCATGCTCAACGAACAGCAGAAGCTCGCGCCCGACCGCGACCCTCGGCAAGATCGGCAGCGACAACGGCTACGAGTACAAGTTCTACGGCAATTTCTCCGGCGAGACCGTCTACGAGCCGGCCAGCAACGGCTTCTATCCCGAGTTCATCCTCAAGGGCTACGAGCTGAAAAACGTCTCCCCGGCCCCCATCTTCAAGGTTCAGGGTGCCCTCGATCCGCAGCGGCGGGTCATCGCCAAACCGTACTGATCGTCACCGGATCCGCTGCTCGCGACCGCGCGAGAAAATCATCGAGAGGAATCGCCGTACCGGGTGCCCGATCGTGATCGGCGAGCCGCTTTTCGACGAGCGCTTCCGTTTCCGCCGACAACGCATCGAGTTCCAACGCGCGCTCGGCCACGCGCAACCGGTCCTGAGGACTCAAACCAGGGAGTTCATCGAGAATCTGGCTGATACTCATACCTGACGTTATCGCCCAACGCCGACGATGGCAAGCCATGCTCCATTCCGTCGACGTCTTCGCTCCTGCCTTGCACGGCGAAACCCACTCGGCTGTGATGGCCCGTCTTCATGCCGCTCCACCCCCACGACGCCGCTCCGCCGAGCAGGAACTCGAGATGTCGATGCGGAAGAATGTGGCTGCCGGGGCGCAGGGCACCGTGTGGCTGGTGGCGGTCCTACGGGCTGCCGTTGCCGCTCTTCATGCAGGCCATCCATGCGAGCGGTTTTCAGCTCGGGCTGATGGGCGCGGTGCGGCAGGCGGCGATGTTCACGCAATTGCCGTCGGCGTTTTTTGTCGAGCGGGCTGCACCGGCGCAAACCGTTCTGGGCCGCGATCGCCACCACGCACCGTGCGCTGTGGCTGGTGCCGGCGTTTTTGCCGCTGCTTCTGGCCGTCGGGCGAAGCGCACTGGGTGGTGGTGCTCATCGTGGCGCTGGCTTGAGCGATTGCCTCGGCAATGCCAGCAACGCCCCGTGGTTGAGCTGGATGGCGGACCTTCTGCCCGCGGGGCGCGCCGGGCGATTCTGGGGCAGGAGGCAACGCTTGCTCTCCTGCGTAGTTTTGGTCGCCGCGCTGTCCTTCGGCTGGATCCTGGACAAGGCCGGTCAATACGGCCGGGCAGCCTCCTGGGCTTCACCGTGGTGTTTTGCCCCTCGCGGCCACATTTGGGGTCGGCGGACATCGTCGTCCACTCCGGCGTCATCGAGCCGCCGCCGTTGCGAAGCGCCCCGGGGCAATCGCCGTGGAAGCGCTTGCTCGTGCCGCTGCGGGCACCGCGAATTTCCGGCGCGTGACCCTGGCCATGGGCGCGTGGACCGCGCGCTGGCGCTGCCGGGTTACTTCAATGGCACGCCGGATTTTTCAATGTCGTGTATCTGCACGAGGTCTTCGACGCGACCTACTCCGAGGCCTCCTGGCTCATCCTGGCCTCGGCCTTGGGAGCGGTGCTGTGGTCGCACCCCATCGTGCATCGCATCGATCGCTTCGGAGCGCGCACCGTGGCGATGTTTCTCGTCGCGGTCGGCCCGCTCTTTACGCTTGGCCTGGTTCTTCGCCTCGCCCTCGCACATCTCGCTCCCACTGATCGGCCTCGTGCCGCAACCCGTCCTGCCTCATGAGCGCCGCCTCCTTGATCATCGGCGGCTTCTACGCCGGCATGCAGCTCTGCCAGTATCGCCTCACCCAGGCGCTCACGCCGAACACCGGGCGCACCGTGGCCATGGCGGTGCACTGGTCCACGGCCGGCGTCATCGGCTCCATCGGACGCTCTCACTGGCGGCTGGATCAAGGATCACATGCCGTGGCCTGGAGCGCGTGGACCATCCCCGGCGGCGCCGCGTTTTCCTATTTCCACGTGCTCATCCTGCTGCAAGTGCTGCTCGCCTGGGGCGTGGCGCTGCCCCTGCTGGCCAGCGTGCGCGGCGGACGGGCGGGAGAAGCTGTGTAAAATCGAGCCGGCGGCGAATTACGGCTGCGGAGATCCTCCCGCCGCAGGGGGAGCGAGCGACTGGTCCGGCGGAGGCAGACGGACGAGCAACCAGGTTTGCGTCACCTTGGGACCGAAGTGAATCAACACCGGCGCGACATCCCGCGTGAGGTTGGCGACACCGTTTCGTAAACAGTGGTTGGTTTTGTCGCCCACGTGCCAGGCCGCTTTCTGCGTGGTCCGGGTCGATGGAGCCGGTCACTGTCTCACTGTCATCGGTCAGGCTGTTGGTCAGGGCGCCGCTGATGATGCCGTCCTTGTTCATCGCCAGTTGGAAACAGACGATCGCATCGCCGTTCTCCTCCTGGGTCAGCGCGAACACCCCGAAGGGTTGCCATTCGGGGCGGTTGATTCGCGTCTTGCGGCGGGAGCGGTTCCTCCGCAGCCACCGGCGGATTGGGCCAGGTCGATGGCCTGCTGCGCATAGGCGTCGCTCGACCCCCAGTCCCTGGCCATCGAAATTAGACGTCGTCGCCACCAGCACATTGGCGCCGTAATCGTAGTAGATCGGCGCGCCCCAGCCGTAACGGCCAAAGGCGACCGCCGCATTCCATGGACACGGATTCCACCACCACCACGGGCTGTAGTTTCCCAGCACGAAATTCCGCCCGTGGCGGCAGGCGCCACCAATCGTAGGTAAAGAGATCGTCGTAGCGATCCCGCAGCCGGTCCCGGATTTCATTCGCCCGGTCGGTAGCGAAATCTCCAGAGATCGCGGCGGTAATTCTGCCAGTCCGCACCCCGCTCGCGAGCCATCCGCACCAGATCTCGCCATGTCCGCGGAGTTGACTCCACAGCGCCTGGCGATCGCGCTGAAATTCCTGGAGCCGTGGCGCGTTCTGCTGGGTGAAATCGGTCGAACGCCTTGAGCGCGGTTCGCGCCTCCAGGTCTGCACGGTCTGGCCGCGCGTTTGCAGATGGTACTGAATCGCCGGCATGGTCGCCAAACCCGTCGCGGCGGTCGTTCCGAGACCGCGCGTCCGGCTGGGGCCGGCGACCGCGTCCGTCGCGGCGCCGATTGCGTGGCGATCCGGAAAAGGGCGGGGAACGGCAGGCACCGCGCCGATACCGGTCTCACCGGGCAGCTTGATGAATCCTCCTCCCGTCACGGCGCCGGGGGACGCGGGTTTGAACGGCTGGGTCGCGACCGGCGGTGAATGTCCGCTCACCGATGGATGAAACACGTTGGCCTCGGCGGCCTCACCGGAGCGACAAAGGTCGGAATACTCGTCTTCGGGGTAAACGATCGCGGGCGCCGGCTGGACGGGCAGACTTCTCACGGCAGATGCCGGATTCGACGGAGAAAACGTGCTTCTCGACGGCAACCGCCCGCCGATGTCTCCGGCCGCCCCGCTGATATTGTGGCGCGGCCGGCGCGGACGGACGCGGGGGAAAAACTGCCCGCGCCCACCGATTGGAAAGACGCCCCGCCGCCGCCGCCGGAGCTTCCACCAATGCGCCCAAAGTTGGCGCCCGGGCTGCGTTCGCGGCCGGCCGCCAGGGCCAGGGCGACACCCACCGCGGTCATTGAGAAAGGGTCTGCGCATCGTCATCGCTCCCGTGGTCAGTCCCCGGCCTTTGCGCGATCGATGCTCGATCTTCTCGACGTCGGGTATTGACCTCCCCATCGAGGACGCGGTTGGTCGATTCCCAAGTGTACTGGTCATCGCTCACGTGGGTAATCGTGTTGTGCGCGGACGCCTTGCGTCCATCGGGCAGCGTGGTCACCGACTCGATCAGCCAGCGATTGCCGTCCCGCGTCCAGATCGCTTCGCCGAATCCGCCCTCGCTGTCGAAAACCCAGGCATGGATGCTTCCTTTGATCGGATCCCAGCCCATGACCTCGGTGCCCTGCAATTCGCCCCGGTCTTTCGACTTGGCACTGAACGAGCGCGTGAGGAGGTCTTGTTCGCCGCCCACTGGCAGGTGGTGCGCACTTCCGCCTCGGAGCTGTGGTCTTTCCACGTGCCGACCATCCATTCGAGTTCCTGCAGATGGCTGTAGGGCGAAGGAGCGGCCTGCGACGCCGTCTCCGTCAGGTGCGCGAGGAGCCACCGACCCTCGCGTTGGACGGTGAATGGCGAGGTAGCTGGTCTTCGCGGTGCTCCCGCCGGATGGGTGATCCGTCGCCTCGCCTTTTTCCAAGGCCACTTCGGGAGCGAGCGATCGCACCGACTCGATGCTCAACTCGAGTTGCACCCCTTTGTTCTCATCCAAATAATGCTTGAGCTGCTTTTCGATCGCGGGCCGGCCCCGCCAGGACGACGTTTCCCTCCCCGTCCATCTGGTCGGCATCCTCCGTGTAAAAGGCGGCGACGGCCTGGGGATCGCCGCGGTTTGAACGCCGCGGCATATTCGCCATTCGTCTTTTCGATCTCTTTCTGCAGGGGCAGGCTGGCGGGCGGTGCCGCGGGGTGGGCGACCGGTGCCGCCGGCTTCGGCACGGCGCGAGATTCGGCGGTTCACTGTCCGCGGCCAGCGCGGCCGCAGTGAATGTCGCCAGGGAGAGAATCAGGACCTGTCTCATAAAATGGTGGGGAGCCGGCAGTCGTGATCTTCCGGCGGGCACACGCCGCCGGAAATGCAGGAGACTCTACACCTTAACCGGGATGGTCCGCAACCGAACTCAAAACCGGCGGCCTCGCCGAGACTGCGAAATCGGCGCCGCTCTCCGTGCCGTCATCCTGAACCGGATCGATGCAGATGGAAAAGGGGAGCGCGGGCTTCCAGCCCGTGCTCGTCGGCATCCTGCCGACGAGAGCCGCGCAGGTGGCTGGACTCACCGTTCGGTTGAACGGCCACCGGGCGAGGAAGGCGACGGCAGGATGCCGTCACCAACGGGCTGGAAGCCCGCGCTCCCCTTTCTCACTGCATCGATCCGGCTGGGCGAAGTCGAAAGCCGAGTCTGCGAGACGCCTATGGGACGGCGGGGCAAACGCGGTCGAATAACCAGCGATATCGCCGGTAAAACGACGGGGTTCTTCGACTCCGTTACACTCCGCTCAGAATGACAGGCAATGGGGCGCAGTCCTACTTCATTGCCGCCCAGATGCGGTGCACGTCGTCGTGGTCTTCGATGCTTTGCAGGAATTCGCCGGCTTCCTGGCGCTGGGTATCGGTCAGTTGCGGGAATTGCTTGGGAACGTAGCCGAGTTCGGCGGTCACGACCGTCCAGCCGTTGGCGGCCAGCCATTTGGAAACGGAGGCGGTGGCGGTGCGATCGGCGATGAAGCGGGCGCCGGCGGTCCCGGCCGGGATGTCGTCCGTTTTGCTCGTGGGTCAGCGGCTCGACTTCATTCGCGCCCGCCTCGATGGCGGCGCCTTCGAGATCGATGCCGGCGTCGGGGTGGTGCGCCTCCACGAGGCCCACGTGATCGAGAGAAACTTATTGCTGCCCGGCGCGCCCAGCTGGCCCTTCTTGAAGAGCAGCCGCATCTCGGGCGCGGTGCGGTTGTTGTTGTCCGTGAGCACTTCCACGATCACCGGCCTGGACGCCGAGTTCGATCTTGGACTTGGTGGCGTGGCCGATGCCGGGGGACTGGAAGTAGGCGACGGGCTGGCCGTCGATGGTGACGCGCATGGCTTCGCCGACGGTCTCGACGACGAAGGTGTACCATTTGCCGGCTTCGAGCTTGGGCGAGGGGAAGCTGGCGCTGTGCGTGGAGGGGAGCTTGTTGATCTCGTCCTTGTTGGCGGCGGCGTCTTTGCGAAATCTTTCTCCTTGTACTTCGCTCGTTTTACAACCAGAGTGAAGCGTACGGCGATTCTGAGCGTTGACTGGTGAAATGCCCAAACCCTGCCGAAAATACATAATAATGCGGATGCCAGAGCCTGAAACCGCGATTTTTGCCGGGTGGGGCTTGACGCTGCCGCGGTGAAGTGCTTGTAGGAAACCCCGTTCTTACCGATACTCTTTCGTCCCATGGCCATCTACCTCAAGGATCTGATCAAGAATCCCCGCCTCTTGAGCGAGCTGCGCAGCAAACAGGAACGCTGCTGCTATTGCAGCACCCCGCTGCAAGAGACCATCACCGGCAAACGCAAGGCGCCGGAGGGTTTTGCGTGCAGTGATTGCTACTACGACAAGCTGGGCGAGGAAATCGAACAGCATCCGATTGCGTCCGCAGGCATCCGCCGCAGCTAGCCAGGGCTGCGGCTGGCCGCGTGGATGTTCGCGCGAGAACGCAAGGCAAGGATTCCCCACGAGCTGGCGCGACTCGGAGGTGAGCAGGATGCGCCACCCCCAAGCCCATCTCGATGAAGACCTACTATCTCGGACGCGAACAAGTGCAGGGCTACCTGCGTGATTTTGCGGCGCGTCTCCTGCAACTCCGGCCGCGGCCGACGGTGTGGTGCCCGATGACCGAGTCGGGCGACGGTCTACTCCAGGCGCTGCTGGAAGTCGTGTCGGAAAGTTACCCCGCATTGCTGGAGGGAGTGCAGGTGTTGCCGATCGAGGTCAACGATGGAGGGGATGCGGTTTACTTCGTCGACGGCCGGCCGGAAGAGATTCTCCCTGGACAAGTGGTGTTGCTCTTTGATGGGGCCGTGCATTCCGGGCGCATGATGGGACGCTGCGCCACGGAAATGTTGCGCCACGCGCCAGCCGAACTGTGCAGTTACTCGTTGGTCATCAAACGGGGCAGCACTTTCATCCCGACGCTCTGGGGAGTGATGATCGATGAGACGGATCGCGCCTATTTTTTGCTCGATGAAATTCCGAACAACCGGCTGGACGCCGGCGCCCGCCGCGCGCAACCACTGGTCCATCTGCAAAAACTCAGAGGAGAGATGCGGGAGCGGCCGGCGATTCTGTCGGGAGTTCCGTCAATCGACCGGATGACTTGGGACGACCGATTTTTTCAGATGCAGACGTCGACTTCCGGGGCCTGTACTTACGTCCTGGAACGCGGCCAGCAGATGGTCGGATTTCTGACGCTGCATTTTTCGGATGGAGACAGTCTCTCGATCGATGAAATCGTGGTGGCGGAAGCGCAGCGCAGCGAGGGGTACGGCGGCGTGCTGCTGCGGTTTGCCGAGACGATGGCGCGGCAAGCGGAATGCCGGAGCATTCGCCTGAATGCGCATGAAGACCGGATTCCTGTCTATGAAGGCTTCAACTATGGACCGATTCCGGGAAGGGGTGTCCTTCAATTGGAAGCGGAGCGATATCAACCGATGGAAAAGGCCGTTCTCTACCATCAAAAGCTGACGCACTAGAAGCAACGCACAGCGCGGCTTCGCTATCGGATCAGCGGGCTACTTCGCCGGCTCGGCGTTCCAGACTTTGATGTCGTCGAAGAGGCCGCTCTTGCCTTGGACGCCGAGTTCGATCTTGGACTTGGTGGCGTGGCCGATGCCGGGGGGACTGGAAGTAGGCGACGGGCTGGCCGTCGAGGGTGACGCGCATGGCTTCGCCGACGGTCTCGACGACGAGGGTGTACCATTTGCCGGCCTCGAGCTTGGGCGAGGGGAAGGTGGCGCTGTGCGTGGAGAGGAGCTTGTTGATCTCGTCCTTGTTGGCGGCGGCGTCTTTGCGCAGCTCGATGAGCTTGTTGCTCTGCGTGCCGTCGCGTTCGTCGAGGATGGTGACCTGCTGCTTGTCGAGGCGGACCTGGGCGCGGCAGAGGTGGCCGTAGTGGGAGCCTTCAAATTTGCGGTCGTCGAACTCGACGTCCATCATCGTATTGCCCTCGAAGCGGATCTTCACCTCGACGACGCTGTCCTTGGTGGGCAGCTCGAGGCCGTAGACGGCGGCGTGGGCGGTGACCGCGGGCTTGCCGTCGGCGGCGGGGATGTTCTGGTCGCGGGTCTGCGTGCCCTTGAGCGTGCCGTTCTCGACGGCGAAGGTGGGGACGACGTTGTGCCATTTCGCGTCGAGCGTGGCGCCCTGGAAGTCATCGGAGAAGAGGAGTTCCTTTTTCCTGGCGATGGAGTCCTTGGGGATGGCCGGCAGATCGGCGGCGAAGGCGGCGGTGGTGAGGAGGCAGGAGAGGGCGAGGAGGGGACGGAGTGGCATGGGAGGTGGGTGTGAGGGAGCGAAGCTTTATGGCAGGATTTTGTTAGAGGCAAAGTCGGATTTCGCGCGGGAGGCCGGGGGGCGCCGAACTTGGGTCCGTCGCGTCGCGAGAGCGATCAGGGATGAGGCCGGTTTCCGTGGGCTGCGGGGGCCTGCGTGGCCTGGGCTGGCTGCCTGGGCTGCTCCGGCAGCGTGGGCTGCTTAGCGGAAAAAAGCCTAAAAAAGGCAAAATTTGCGATTTCTGCGCTATTTCACGACGGCCACCCGCGAGCCGAAGTTCCTGCCCCTTCTCCGCTGAGACGCTGGCCTTGAGCGATGCGATGCGAAAAGCTTCAGCCCGCAAACGCGCGCTGCAACGCGGCGATGTCCAGCTTCTTCATGCCCATGATGGCTTGGAAGACCCGCGTCGACTTCGCGGCGTCCGGATCGGTGAGCAACGCGGGCAGGATCTGGGGGACGATCTGCCAGGAGAGGCCGAATTGATCGGCGACCCAGCCGCATTGCTGTGCGGTGGGGTCGCCGCCCGCGGAGAGTTTCTCCCAGTAGTAGTCGATCTCGGCCTGGTCCTCGCATTCCACCTGGAGCGAGATGGCCGGGCTGAAGGAGAACTGCGTCCCGCCGCCATTGAGGGCGGTGAAGGATTGGCCGTTGAGCTCAAAGGCGACCGTGAGGACGGAGCCGGCTGGTTTGCCGTGGATTTCCTGTCCGACTTCCGGGTAGTAGGAGATGGCGGTGATCTTGGCGTTCCGGAAGATGCCGGTGTAATAGCGCGCGGCTTCTTCGGCTTGAGTGTCGAACCAGAGGCAAGGGGCGATTTTCGAGGACATGGTGGGGCCGGTGATCAGGGTCGGGAGAATCGGTTGTTCAAGGAATCGACGAACGGGCGGCGGATGAATGGACAAGCGGCGCGGTTTTTTTGCCGCTGTCCGCGCTCAGGTGTCCGCAGGACGGCGGGAGTTGACGATCTTTCCCTGGACCATGATCCCGAGGATCGCGAGGACGAGGAACGCGGCCGTGGCGGCGGAGTGGCTGAGCGAGAGGGGATGCACGATGAGGTGCGCGCCGCTGATGGAGGAAAGGATGATGAGCGCCCAGTTGAAGACTACGTACATGAGGAGCGCGCCGATCAGTCCGCCGATGAGAAAGGAAATCCAGGATGTCTCCGGCATCTGCATTTCCCAAGTGCGCAGGACGGTCATGAGGAAATAGCCGCCTGCCAGGAAGCCGGCGATACCGAGGGCGATCTTTTGCACGAAGATGGCGATGACTGCACCGATCAAGCCCAGAATGAGCCCGATGATCAGCGACCAATCCGGCTGATGCGGGAAAAGCGTCGCGGCGATTTCCAGTCCGCCGACAAAACCCACGGCGCCGACGAAAAGCCAGAAGAGCTTGCGACCCAGGAAGAGCAGCAGCACGCCGACAAGGATGGCGGCGGCGGGCGGAAGGGAGAGGAGTTCGGGCGGGAGACGATCGGCGTGGGCGGACATGGGCGGAAGCGATGAAAAGAGGAGATGGTCCGCCAAGGCGACCTTCTTTTTTCCAGCGTTTCCGGCACGGGCACGCGCTCGCCGCCGCCGTGGTTACCAGTCCTCGGGATGCTGCTGATTGAACACGTGGGCGAAGAGCCGATGGAAGAAGTGATGATGCTCGCCATCGTGATCGTGATCCCGATCGTTGTCGTGGTCCCCGTCGCGACCATCGTTCAGGGGCTGCTGCACCACGGTTACGGTCGTCGTGGTCTTCTTTGTGGGCGTCACCGGCGCCTCTTCGATGTCGGCCGCCGCCGCTGGCTGGGAAATCCGGTCGCGATAATTCGCCTTGGCGACCTCGGTGGTTTTTTTCGTCGCGACCTTGGCCTGCACGGGCTTTGCTTTCGAGCGTGCTGGCTCGTCCGTGTTCGTTTTGGCGATCGCAGCCGGAGCCGTCTCAGGTCGAACCGCCGGGGCAGGCTGAGTCGGCGGCGCTTTCGGCGGCTCGCTGTTTTCGAGATTCGCGAGGAATTGGCGGTCAGACGCTTCTGTCGAACTGGCCGGATCGTTGGGCGCGGCGACCGAATGGGTCGCGGCGACCGCCAGCGCCAGCGCGGAGAAATACACGAAAGAAAGGCTGGGTTTGTTCATCGGTGCGTTCAGGATTCGAAAGGCCGGAATTGGCCCGTCGCTAATGAATCGCGGTGGACGGCCCGGTTGGCCGGGAAGATGAACGCGCCGGGAGGCGCCGATACGTGCCCTTACTGAAAACACTTCCACAACTCCTCGGCAAACAAACGATGGCCGCGGTCGTCGGGGTGGTTGATGGTGTTGTCGAGCAGAGTGAGATACGGGAGGCCTTCCCTGGCGAGGTGTTCCCAGCGGGCGGAGGCATCGGCGAGAGCGATGCCGTGCCGACTGGCGAAGTCGCGCAGGGCCAGGACGTAGGGTCGGTGCTCGACCTCCCGCATGGTCTTGAAGCCCATCATGCGCCACATCGTGAAGTGCGGGGTGATGAGGACGACCTCGGTGCCGATGGGCGCGAGCCGACGCAGAATCTCCGCGTACGATTCTTCCACCTGGGCGGCATTCAGTCCCGCGTCATTGACGAACTCGATGGTCACCAGATCGGGCTTCGCCTCGACCACGCGATCGAAGCGCGCGGGATTTTCCAGTCCGTGCAGATCGCGGTAGGGATGCTTCTCCGGGTCGAGCCACTGCCGGCTGTTCGAGCCGCCGGCGCTGATATTTTGCACGTCGATCTTCGCCTGGGGAAAACGTTCGCGCAGGCCGGCGGCGAAGACGTCGACATAGCGCAACTCGGGTTTGGACGCGTTGCCGCCGGCCGTGACGGAATCGCCCAGGCACACGATGGTCACCGGCTGGCCGACCTTTAATTTGGCCAGCGTCTTGGGAATACGCCCCGGCGTGCTGGCGGTGACCGCTTGCGCGGGCGACTCGGCGATCGGGTAGATATTGTCGGGCGCGACTTCCGTGGCGCCGTGATCGACAAAGACGTGCGCGGTCGCGGTGCAACCGGCGTCGGCCTCCGGCGGCACGGGCGCGCTGATGTGCGGCCGGCCTGGCTTGAGCGAGACTTTGCCATCGGCGGCGACCTGCACGGTATCCAGGCGCCGGAGCGAGTAGCGATAGCTGGCGTAGACGGTGTCCCCGGCGGTCACGCGGCTTTTCGGCCCAAGCCCCACGTGGCCCCACTCGGAGTCGACCAGGTAATCGTCGCCTTCCTTGAGCAAATCGCCGCCCCTGGCGATGCGGATCTCCAGCGAACCCGGGACGAAGGAGCCGCTGGCATTCACATCGCGGGCATTGCAGCCGTGCAGGCGCGTGCCCTTCGACCAGCCCGCAGGCAGGTCCGTGGAGAGCTTGAGCGCTTCGTCACTTACCGTTTGCACGGGCGCCGGGGCGATGGGAAGCACGGCGGGCGCGCTGACGGCCACGGCATGCCCGGCGACTTCCGCCTGGCCCGCGGCCACCGCGATGCTGGCGCCTTGCGCGGTGATATCGAGCGCGCGGAGGGAGAAGATCGGGAAGAGCAGGGCGGCGGCGAGGAGGGCAAGGAGCTTCATGAAAGTGGTGCGGAGGTGTGGAAGTAACCGGCGGAGCGGGGCGACCTTAGTGTCCGGGCGCGGCAGCCTGGCGGGAGCCGATCCGTCTTGTGACACAAAGTACCATTGGCGCAGGGGCGGGCCTTGCGGTAAGGTCGCCCCCCTTTCCGCCATAGCTATGAAAACGTCCGAACTCATCTATCTCGACAACAACGCGACCACGCGCGTGGACCCAGCGGTCGTCGAGGAGATGCTGCCGTATCTTACCGAGCTGTATGGCAACCCCTCGAGCGGCTACCGTTTCGGCCAGCAGGTGGGCAAGGCGCTGGAGAAAGCCCGCGAACGCGTCGCCGCGCTCATCGGCTGCGAACCGGGCGAAGTCGTCTTCACGAGCTGCGGCACGGAATCGACCAATGCCGCGATCAATTCCGCGCTCATGATGGATCGCGACCGGCAGCACATCGTGACCACCCGCGTGGAGCACAGCGCCACCCTCAAGCATTGCGAAACCCTGGCCAAGCGCGGCCACGAAGTCACCTGGCTGGGCGTGGATAGCCAAGGCCAGATCGACCTCCACGAGCTGGAAAAGTCCATCCGCCCGGACACCGCGATCGTCACTGTGATGTGGGCGAACAACGAGACCGGCGTGCTCTTCCCCATCCACGAGATCGCCGAGATCGTCCGCAAGAAGCACGCGCTCTTTCACACCGACGCCGTGCAAGCCGTGGGCAAGATCCCGCTGAACCTTGCGGAATCGAAGATCAATTTTCTCTCCCTCTCCGGACATAAGCTGCACTGCCCGAAAGGTGTCGGCGTGCTCTACGTCAACCGCCGGACGAAATTCGCCCCCTACCTCATCGGCGGCGGACAGGAGAACAACAAACGCGCGGGCACGCAGAACGTGGCCAGCATCGTCGCGCTCGGCAAAGCCTGTGAAATCGCCGGCCACAACCTCGACCACGAGAAAAAGGTCGTGCGTCAACTGCGCGACGATTTCGAGCAAGGCGTGCTCACGCAGATCGAAGGCGTCCGCGTCAATGGCGACACGGAGCACCGCCTGCCGAACACCACCAACCTCGCCTTCGAAGGCATCGATTCCGAAGGCGCGCTCCTGCTGCTCGACCAGCATCACATCTGCTGTTCCAGCGGCTCGGCCTGTACCACCGGCTCGGTGCACGCCTCGCACGTCCTCAAGGCCATGGGCCTGAGCGACGAGCGCGCCCGGGCCAGCCTGCGCTTCTCCTTCAGCCGTTTCAACACCGCCGCCGAAGTGGAAAAGGCGCTGGAGATTCTGCCGAAGGTGATCGGCAAGCTGCGGCGCATCGCCGTGGCGGCGTAGGGGTAAGACGGTCGGGGCGAAAAAAAACAGGCCGGTCCTCCTGAGCCTGAGAAGGACCTCTGGTCTCGCTCCGGCATCTTGCGCGTCGCTGCCGGCACATCGCTCGTTGCGTAATCATCTGCCGGGATTGGTGAAGAAAGGCAGAAATCAGAGATCCTTCGCAAGCTCAGGATGACCGGCGTGTTTTTGGAGGCGCTCCGCGGCCGCCTCGCAAATGCCGACGCACTCCTCGCGCTCCGCAAAGAGAAAAGGGCCTCTGCCTAATGTTCCTCCGCGATGGCAATGAAAAGCAGGGAAAGGGTGTTCAAGACGAGGCGGGAGAAAAAAGTTGACGATTATTTTCAGGTCTGGCGTACGCCATTCTCCCGTGCGGCGGGATCGTTTAGGCAGCTTCGGCAAGTACCTCCATTTCTCCGGGATGCGTCTTTCGTGGCACGATGGCTTCGTGGTGAGCTATAGCGTGGAGTTACCTATAAGACTCTGAATGTTAGCGGGTTATTTCGCTGCCGGTAACTTGCTTCTTTTTGGCGTCGTCTTATTCTCCGATGTGAATCCCCCTTCACTCGGAAAGCTCCGGGATAAGTCGCGACTGCGCCCTGTGGCGCGCCTGTTCGCCGGTGGCCCGGCCTATGCTCAAGATAGTGTTCCAGCGGAGCCTTCTTCCCCCGGAGAGTTCCGCGACCAGAAATCCCCTAACCTCATATTTGTCACTATGTTCCCTTCCATGGTGCGTTCGCGGATTGCCGCCGCCGCGTTTTTCGCTTCCCTTTTCGTGTCGGCCGCTCAAGGCGCGACTTACTACGTCGATTCCGGCACCGCAGGCAACGATGCCAATCCCGGGACGTCCTCCGCGGTCCCGTGGAAATCGCTCGCGAAGGTGAATAGCCGGACGTTTTACGCGGGCGACCAAATTCTCCTGAAGCGAGGGGGCGCGTGGACGGGACAGCTCTGGCCCAAAGGTTCCGGCACGGCGAGCAGCGCGATCGTGCTGGATGCCTACGGCACCGGCGACCTGCCGATTATCAATGGCGGAGGACTTATTCCCGATCAACAAGGTGTCGTCTATCTGTATAATCAGCAATACTGGACGATCCGGAATTTAGACGTAACTGATGCGACCGCGGACAACGGCGGCTTCCGCTCCGGAATCATGATAACTAATACCGGCGGAGGATTGCGGAGCGGATTCACGATGGCATTCAATTCCGTCCACGACGTGTTGGGTCATGTCCTCGATCGCGGGGATTCGCTTGATCCCCACCACTATGGCGGAATTTCGTTCTATGCGAGCGGCGCCGCTGACTCCTTCGCCAATGTAACGATCACCGAAAACACGGTGACCCGCTGCAACCGGGTGGGGATCGTTTTTTGGGATAACAGCTTCCAGCCGCGGACCAGCGCCAGCACCGGGGTGGTGATCAGCGAAAACGTCGTCTCCTATTCCGGCGGAGACAACATTCTGCTCTTCGGCACCAGCAATGGGTTGATCGATCACAACGTCGGCGCTTTCAGTACCGACAGTCCGGACCTGCGAGTCAGCAATCAATATAGCGCCGGCATTTGGCCGACGCGATCGTACGACACCACCGTGCAATACAACGAATCGTACTCGACCCAGTACAGCGGGGATGGGGAAGGGTTCGACGCGGACGTGCTCCAGCAAGGGGCGTTGTTTCAATACAATTACAGCCATGACAACGCGGGGGGCGGCATTCTGATGATGCATGACATTTCCTTCACCCGGACGCAGGCGGCGGACACTTTTGACATTACCGTTCGCGACAACATTTTTCAAAACGAAGACGGTTGGGGCGTGTTTGCCTTTACGGCCTATGGCACTCCGCTGCGGGTGAAGATCTACAATAACACGGTCTACCAGGATTCCCATGCGACGGCCGCGATCATCAGCAACTATTCCAACCAGGCCTACACTCCGACCGGGCGATCGGATATCTTCTTCGAAAATAACATCATTTACATGATGAATGGGGTTCCGTGGTATCCCCCGGATAATACCGGAACTTTCGACTCGAATGTCATCTATGGGACGCACACCGCGCGCGAACCGGCCGACCCGCACAAAAGCACGGCCGATCCGCTCCTCGTGGCCCCGGGCACCGGCGGCGCCGGCCTCAATACCGTCGATGGCTACAAGCTGCGCACCGGCTCGCCGGCGCTGGCCAGCGGCCTCCTGATTCGCGAAACGTATGGGCCGCACAACGGAAATGGGGGCCGGGACTTTTGGGGGAATGCGGTCTCCGCCTCGGCGGCCCCCAATCGCGGCGCGTACAATGGCCCTGCGGTAGCCTCGGCCGGGCACAGCGGCACGGCGCTGGACAACCCTGGGTTCGAAACCGGCACGCTGGCCCCATGGGAAAACCACGGAAACGCCACCGTCGTGAAAGGCAATGCCCATACCGGCACGTACGCGGCCAATATCGGGGTCTCCTACACGGGGCTGGGGAAAAACGTCACCGGCCTGGCGCCCAACACCACCTATATCCTGACGGCGTGGATCAAAAACGCCCAGCCCGGCGAAGCCACCTATCTCGGAGTGGAGAATTATGGCGGGGGCGAGGTGAACGTAAATACCACGTCGTCTTCCTATACCCAGCTCAGCATCTCCTTCAAAACCGGGCCGGGCATCACCAGTGCGGATATCTATGTCTGGAAAAATGCCGGCAGCTTCGCCAGTTACGTGGATGACATCACCTTGTCCGGTTATATCCCGAATCCTGGCTTCGAAACCGGCCAACTGGCGCCGTGGAACAGCCAGACGGGTGCGGTGGTCGTAACTGGCAATGCCCACGACGGCACTTATGCGGTGCGGACCGGTCCTTCGTACTCCGGGGCGGATATGGTGGTGACCGGCCTGACTCCCAGTACCAAATATACCCTCACGGCCTGGGTCAAAAACGCGGCGACGGCAAACCTCACCTTCGTCGGCGTGAAGTCCTACGGGGGCATCGAAATGAACATGGGCACCACGTCGACAAACTACGCCTTGCTCACGGTGACTTTTACCACCGGTAACGTCAATACAACCGCCGACATCTACGTATGGAAAAATACCGGCAACGCCAATGCGTATGCCGACAGTTTCACCCTGGTGAAAAATTGAAGACGAAGTTTCGGGCACCCGCGACGCTGTGCCGTGCCATGGGTGGCCTCCTGCTGGTCTGCGCGACCGTGTGGATGCCTGCCTCCCGGGCCGCCGGGGAGGCAGCGGACGTTGTCGCCACAGTCGATGGGGAGCCGATCGCGCTCGGTGAGTTTCTTTTGCGCCTCAATGCGGAGCGCGCGGGCGTCTACGCGCATTTTCAAAGCCTGATCCGCGTGGAGAATACCGACCGATTTTGGGATACGAAGTACGGCGGGGTGACGCCGTGGGCATTTTTGAAGGCGAAGACCCTGGAGGATTTGAAGGCGATCAAAGTCCAGCAAAGTGCGGCGCGGCGCGCGGGAATCGTCGCAGATACCGGTTACGCCAGCTTCCGGCAGCGTTTCGAGGCGGAGAATCGGCGCCGGGCGGCGGCGGCGCGCACAGGAGAAGTCATCTACGGTCCCCGGCGTCTCAGCGAAGGGGCATTCTATCATCAAGAGTTGGCGCGGACGATCGAGAGGCTCAAGAGTTACCTCGCGGAAAATACGTTACACCCCAGCGAAGAACAGGTGCGGCAATATTACGAGCGCAACAAGGATCGTCGCTATCGGCTCCCCGATTCCGTTTCGGTGGAGGTCTTGACCTGGACGATAGGGAACAAGTCCGGAGGCGAACCTGCGGAGAGCTCTCTGCGAGGGGTGCAATCCGGGGCGAGGCACGGCAAGAGCCTGGCCGAATGCGTTGCTGCCTGGCTGCCGGGGGCCTCCGATCTGCGCGTCGCGATGTGCACCATCAACAAGGACACGGCGTCCCAGTATAGCAAAACCGCGCCGGCGCTGCTGGCGGCGGCCGCGGTGCTGCAAGCTGGGCAGGTGAGTGAAATCATCCGCTCGGACGCGGGTGGGATGATCATCCAGTGCCACGCTCGGGAAGAGGGTGGCTTTCTGTCCTACGATCACTTTCAGCCGGCCATCCGACGGGACTGCGTCGACGAGAAATATCAGTCCTTTGTCGACCAGCTCGTTGCAGAAGCGGAGATGTTTATTAACAAAAAGGTTTACGACGGTATCAGCCCATCCATGGAGCCAGTTCCGGCGGCGCAAACGATTTGCCCGTAAGCTCGGGCGAAACATTTCGGTTAAAGTTCCGCGATGACAGCGCGGGAGAATTCGTAAAATTACGGAAAAGTTTCCGAATTTTATTCTAACCTCCGAGGCGCAGGACGATAATGAGAGGCATGAATAGGGAATTTCATATTGTCGCGAAATCGGATACTCGGTTCACGATCAAGGCCGAAGGGAAGACGCCCCGCCGGGTTTTTTCTTCGCTGTTCGAGGCTACCCGGCACGTGCGTAGTATCTCGGAGGCGGGGGAGGGATGCGTCGTGATTTTCGACGAGAGCGAGAATTCGGTGAACCGCATCCCGTTTTTATTCCGCTGACGCTGCGCCGCGATTTATGGAGCGCCGCTCCGGCCGGAGTGGGTTGACGGAGGACGAAAGGTCAGGCGTGATGAGGAACTGAACCGTTTGTCCCCATGAAGCGTCGCAACAAACCCAGCGCCTGGCGAAATATATTGGATGCCCTGCACCGCATCTATGCGGTGAAAGACATCAAGGATTTTCCCCGGGAACTAATGGCCGCCACGGAATCGATCGTCCCGTGTGTCACCGCTTCGTTTGATGCGATCAACCTCTCCACGGGACAGGCGACCAATGTTTTCCATCGGGAGACGCCCATGCCCCGCGAGGAGTTCATGCTGCGTTGGACAAGCTTGTGCCATGAGCATCCGGGGATCGCTTTCCTCGAGAGAGGCGGGAAGGCGACGGTGATGCAAATCACCGATTTCATGTCGCAACGGCAATTTCGCCGGACGGCGCTGTGTCAGGAGGTCTTTCAGGCGTGTGGCAGCGATTACCAGATGGGCGTCATCCTGCCGGTGCCCGGACATGTGGTTGGCATGGCGATCAACCGCGACACGGATTTTGCCGCGAAAGAGCGGATGTTTATCGAGTATCTGCATCCGCACATCGTGCAAGCCTTTCAAAATGCCCAGCTCTTCACGGCCCTGCAGGGGCACAAGGAGGTGGATTTCCGGGTGTGGCGCAATGACGGGCTGACGCGACGGGAGTGCGAGGTGCTGGAGTGGGTGATGGAAGGGAAGCGGAACAGCGAGATCGCGGTGATTCTCGGCGCGAAGACGAGGACGGTGGGCAAGCACGTGGAGAATCTCCTGGCGAAGCTGGGCGTGGAAACCCGCGCGGCCGCCGCCGCCGAGGCGCGCCGGCGTCTGCAAAGCGAACGCGTGCTGCCTTTTTAGAGGAGAGCGGTGGGCGCGTGATCCCGGCATGCGTCATTTGACGTATTCACCTTTTGCCGGCAATCGCCACGATGGGCTCATGAAGCGTGCCGTCACATTGAGGGATTTCGGAGACAACGCTCCCCTCCCGGAGCTTCTGCGGGTGAGTGGCGAACGTGCGGCGGGGTTACGGGGAGTCGCCGGCGTTCTTTCACCATGCGTTGTCTCGTCGCTGCTGGCCTGGTAGCCACCGCCGGCCTCAAGATTCGTAGAGACGATCTTGAGCGCCGGCGCATGGCGGCCGGGGCGGGCGAGGCCGCGCTACTCAGTCCGGGGAGCGTGGGTCGCGGCGGTGCCGGCGTTCCATGGCCATGGCGAAGGCGACGCGCTTCTCTTGTAGCTGTTCGCGGAGCCGGGTGGGGAGGTTGCGTGGGTGGGAGGGAGGGGAAGAATGGGAAGAATAGGAGGGAGGGGATTCCGCTTCGAGGATGGCCTTTTCCAGTTCGCCGATCTCCTTGAGGAGCTGCACTTCGGGTGGGATGACGTGGGCGTTTTTCAGGAGGGCGGAGCCGGCGCGCTCGGCGGGGGGTTGGGCGAAGTACTCGGCGAGGTCGAGGGGCTGGCCCTGGCAGGGCAAATCCCGGAATTCGCCCTGGGCGATGGCTTCCTCGATGCGGCTCTCGGCGAGTTTCGTCCAGTTCAT
>JBBCHV010000025.1:0-39754 GCA_037200205.1 Chthoniobacter sp. | reverse complement strand
ACCCCAGCATCACCTTTTGCTCCGGCTTCAGCGCGCGAGCGAGCTTCTCGGCCATGGCATTCACATCCTGCTGCTGACCCAAAGCCTCGCGAAATTGCCGCCGCAAATCCGAATACACCCCATCGGGGAAACCATGCCGCAGCAGCCCGAGCACCGTGTCGACTTCCTCCTCCACAATCTGCCCCTGGCTCTTGGAAAACGCCGCCAGCACCTGGATCACCACGGGAAATAAGCTCTGCTCCTCCGCCGGCCGCGGTTTCCCCGCCAGCCGACGCCACGTGCGATTGAAAAAGCGCCCCACGCCACGGGCGACGGGGGCAATCGTGCTGCGAAGGAAAGACGGCGCGGCGGCAGAGCTCATCGAAACTCCAACCTATCACCGCCCCGCCCCCGCTGTCCATCCGCTCCGGGTAACTTTCGCGTCCGATCCTATTTTTGCTCTGGTTGACTTTCGCCTGTAGGGCACTCTTTTTCAGAGTCGATCACTTGGACGCACACCGGGGATTTCACGGCTCTGGCGCGCCAGTTGGCGCGCGGCGCTGCGCTTGGCCCTAGGCTATGCTCTGGCACACCTTTGGTGTGCGGAAATTCGTGAACATGGCCGAGTCGAGGGCCCCCTCACATCTTCTCTAGCAACCCCTTGACCTCCCCCTCGTAGGTCAAAAACGGATCGTTCATCGGGAGGGCGTGTTGCTGGCCCACGCTCAGCGAATCCCAATTGATGATGCCCATCTCGCGGGTTTCCAGCAGCCGCTCCACGGCCACGCCGCGGCCCCACGCCCGCGTGCCCCGCGGCGGCTCCCGCAGCGCGTTCTCGCGGCGGTTTGTCAGGTTGAACCGCGCCACTTCCTCCGACGTCGGCAGCACGTAGAATAAACCCGCGCGACGGGTTCAGATTGTGGTACTCGAGGTCGAGGCTCTGCAGCCACGGATCGTTCCATTCCAGATTTTGCTCCGCGCGAAACGACTCCAGCAGCCATTTTTTCGAGACCCAATCCACCGCGCCGATCAGTTCTTCGTGCTGCCCCGTCCGTAATGCGTCGAGCACCCACGACCATTGTTCGATGATCCAATCCGTCTCCTCGTCGCGCCCGGCGAGACACTCGGTCGCCGCCGCCAAAAACCGCTCCTGAATCCCAATCGCCGTCTCGCCGCGATGATCCTCCAGCAGCACCGGCGCGTCGCACCGTCCCGCATGCGAGATGGATCGGGTCGCCATCACCGGATCCTCCAGCAGCACTCCGCGCGGCAGGCGACCCTCCTCCAGCAGCGTCAGCACCAGATGCGTGGTCCCCACTTTCAGCGCCGTCGCAAACGGTGACATATTCGAATCCCCAATCAGCAAATGCAGCCGCCGGTATTTCCGATAGTCCGCCAGCGGCTCGTCGCGCGCGTTGATGATCGCCCGGTTGAACTGCACCCACTGGTAGATGTCGTTCATGATGTGATCCGCCCGCTGGCTGATCTGAAAATCCACCTTTCCGAACGGCGGCAGCGGCGACACCTCAAAGGCCTGCGGTGAGGCCTGCCCCACCCGCCCCGCGCCCGAGTAAATCTGGCGGGTCGCCAAAAAACTCAGCAAGCCCCCCACCGCCTCGTTGGTGAAGGCGGTCTCCCGGTGCATCAGGTAGTTTTCGTGGCATCCGAACGTCGCGCCCGTGTGGTGATCGATGTTGTTCTTGAGAAAGGCCACTTCGTCCGCCACGCCCATCGCGTCCAGCGCCGCCTGCACCAGCGTATCCCCCGCGATATCGTACGCGACCACGTCATCTACCGTCCGACACTCGGGGGTCGCGTATTCCAGGTGCCCCATATCGAGATAAATGCGCCCGCCGTTGAGCAAAAATCCCCCATTTCCCGGCGGTTCCTCGTAGTCCCGGTAATGCTGATCCAGCATCCCCACCCGACCCTTTTTGAACAAATGATTCTTCACCCGCGCCGGCCACGACTCCGCAGCCCGGCCACTCTCGGTGGAAACGAGGCAGCCGTACTCGGTTTCAATGCCGACGATGCGATTCATGGCGCGCGGTAAAAGGAGCAACTCCGACCCTGCCCCAGAGAAGACCGGCGTGCAAGAAGCAGGTTCGTCTCCGCCAACCCTTTCGGCCGGGTCATTTTTCAAGGGCTCGCCGTCCGTCCCTCAGAGGATGTGCCGAAAGTCGGTCGAGGGGGTGTCTCTTACTCTTTGTCTTGCTCTTGCTCTCGTGGGCGCTTCCGAGAGCAAGAGCAAGACAAAGAGCAAGAATGAAGAGGAACCGATTTTCGGCACACGCTCTCAGACAAACCACCCCTCCCGCAACGCTCTCAAGGCATGACACACCGCCCGTCCCATGCTCTATTCCAGATATGCCGACTTATGTGTATGAACTCTGCGAAGGCGAAGACGAATGCAAAGCCTGCGGCGGATGTTTTGAAATCCAGCGCCCCGTCAACCGGGAGCCGCTGACCAAATGCCCGCTGTGCCGCAAAGCTGTCCGCAAAGTGCTCACCAACGTCAACACCCCGAAACTCACCAAACCGCTCTCCGTCAGCGAAGCGAAAAACGCCGGCTTCAGCGTCTGGAAAAAAGTGGGCAAAGGTGAGTATGAGCGCGAGTAACGCCATGCTGCCCTTTCGGTCGCCATTTCGGCCCCCTCCTTCCTGACAAAACCGCGTGCATCCGGCCGGAAGCACGCTAAACGTCCCGCCCCGCATCATGGATCAAGTTTTCAGCGTTCTCAAATTCATCGGCATCATTCTGGAAGTGCTGGTGATCTTCAACCTCCTCATCATCGTGCATGAATGGGGCCATTTCCTCGCCGCCCGCTGGCGCGGCGCGGTCGTGGAGGGCTTTGGCGTCTGGTTCGGCAAACCGCTGTGGAAGAAGAAGATCAATGGCGTCACCTACAGCCTCGGCAGCATCCCCTTCGGCGGCTTCGTCAAACTGCCGCAGTTGATGGATACCAATCTCGAGGGCCAGAGCGAATTCGCGGGCCAGGAACTCCCCCGGCTCAAACCGGTCGACAAGATTATCATCGCCGCCGCCGGCCCGCTTTTCAGCATCC
The DNA here is from genome assembly GCA_037200205.1 of Chthoniobacter sp. Taxonomy (GTDB): domain Bacteria; phylum Verrucomicrobiota; class Verrucomicrobiia; order Chthoniobacterales; family Chthoniobacteraceae; genus Chthoniobacter. Next base: position 36,710 of record JBBCHV010000025.1, on the reverse strand, counting down.
TGCTGGCCTTTACCTTTGCGTTGATCGTGTGGGGCATCGGGCGCCCGGTGGGGGAAGCCGAAAAAAACCACCACCATCGGCTTTGTGGAAAAAGATTCTCCGGCGGAGAAAGCGCACCTCCAGCCGGGCGACAAGTTGGTGAAGATCGACGGCCATCCCGTCACTCGTTTTGGCGGGCAGAGCGACGAGGGCATCCAATGGCGCATCCTGCGCAGCGAAGGCGAAACCATCGATATCGATTACGTGCGCGACGGCCAACCGGGGATCGCCAAAGTGGTGCCAGAGATTCCGAAGACGAAATGGTATCAGCGCAGCGGCCTGCGCCAAATCGGCCTCGGACCCCAATATACCACTCTAATGGCCAAGATCCTCGCCGGCGGCCCCGCGGAAAAGGCGGGCTTGCAGGTCAACGACCGGATCGTCGGCGTGAATGGCCGGCCGATTTTTAGTCCCGACGGCATTCTCGACGCCGCCGAGAGCCACCCAGACGGCCCGATTCTGCTCGATGTCCGGCGCGGCGCGGACAGTTCCAAGCCGACCTCCCTGCAACTTTCCTACGAGATTCCCGGCCCCTCGTTTGGTCTCATCCTGGCGGCCTCGCCCGCCGAAGAGGCTGGACTTAAAACCGGGACCGCGTCGTCACCGCCGATGGCCGCCGCATCCGCACCACGGAACAATTTCGCACGTATATCCGCACCCGCCAGGACCAGCCGATGGCCCTGGAAATCGAACGCCCCCTCGAGAAAGCCACCAAGGAAGCTCCGACGGTTTACGAAAAGAAGACCGTCACGGTCACTCCGCGTTTGCCCGCCGAAGGCGAAGCGGGTGAGGAGCCCAAGCCGAGCATCGGCGTCGTCTTGAACGACGAGTTGGGATTTATCGCCGAGCAAGGGGGCCTGCGCGACACCGTGCATACGCCGCCCTTTGAGCAAATCGTGCTCGGTGTGAAACAGATTACCGGCATGGTCAGCGCCATCGCCAGTAAGAGCAACATCGGCGTCCAGCACATGGGCGGACCGGTGATGATGATGCGCATCTATTATTTGCTCTTCCAGAATCCGGACGGCTGGCGCCTCGCGCTGTGGTTCAGCGTGATCATCAACGTGAACCTTGCGCTGCTCAACCTGCTGCCGATCCCGCCGCTCGACGGCAGCCACATCACCCTCGGGATTATCGAAATCATCCGCGGCAAGCCGGTGAAGGGCAAGTTGCTCGAATACGTGATGACCCCCTTCACCCTGCTGGTCATCGGGTTCATGATCTTCGTCACCTTCCACGACGTCCAGGATCTCTTCGGCGGCAAGAAGTCGGAGATGCGCTTCAAGGCCCGCGCCGAGCAAAAGCCCTGACCATGCCCGTCACGCTCGCACCAGCTTCGCGCCGCCGCTCGCGCGTCGTCCACGCGGGCTCCGTCGCGCTCGGCGGCGGGAATCCCGTGCGCGTGCAAAGCATGATCACGTGCGACACGATGGACACCGCGGCCTCGATCGCCCAGACGATCCAACTCGCCGAGGTCGGTTGCGAAATCGTGCGCATCACGGCCCCCACGGTGAAGGATGCCGCCAATCTGGAACACATCGTCGCCGGCCTGCGCGCCCGCGGCTGTGGCGTTCCCATCGTTGCCGATATCCATTTCAAGCCCGAGGCTGCCATGGAGGCCGCCAAGTGGGTGGAAAAGGTACGCATCAATCCCGGCAACTTCGCCGACAGCAAAAAATTCAACGTCCGCGAATACACCGACGCGGAATACGAGGCGGAGCTCGGGCGCATCCGCGAGCGCTTTGCCCCGCTCGTGCGGTTTTGCCAGGAGCACGGCCGCGCCCTGCGCATCGGCACCAATCACGGCTCGCTCAGCGACCGCATCATGAACCGCTACGGCGACACGCCACTCGGCATGGTCGAGAGCGCCCTGGAGTTTGCCCGCATCGCGCGCGATCTCGATTACCACGAATTCGTCTTCAGCATGAAGTCGAGCAACCCCAAGGTGATGATCGAAGCCTATCGCCTGCTCGCCGCCCGGCTCGATGATTTGGAGGCCAAAGAGAACCCCTCCGCCCAGCCGGCCAGCTCCTGGCTTTACCCGCTGCATCTCGGCGTGACCGAGGCCGGCGATGGCGAGGATGGTCGCATTAAATCCGCGATCGGCATCGGCTCCCTGCTCGCCGACGGCATCGGCGACACCATCCGCGTCTCGCTCACGGAGGACAGCGTTCACGAAATCCCCGTCGCCCGCGCGCTCGTGGAACTCATCGCCCGCCCGCCCGGCCCGACGCCCGAATCCGCCCAGCCGTGGAGCCGCGAAAGCAACGTCTTCGATGCCTTCAGCTACGAGCGCCGCGCTTCCGAGCGACTGCCTCTGGACGGTGCCGCCCTTGGGGGCGAAGAGCCCGTACGCGTCGCCGTGCGCCCTGAGACCCACGCCCAGCTTGCGCATAAACTGGATCGCCTCGGCGACTATCGCCCGGAAGTCACCGTCGAGCGCGACCGCGACTACGTGGCCCTCGACCCACGCGACCCGGCCGCTCTCGCCGCTCTCCAGGCCGGCCCTACCCGCCTCGTCACCGTCGCCGACGGTCTCGATCTGCCCGTCATCGCCGCCTTCCGCCTGCTTGCCGCCCGCATTGATGCGCGGCATCCCATCCTGCTCAAGGACACGCTCGTTCCGAGCACCGACGCCGGCGCCGATTTCGAGCGCACCCTGCTGCGCGCCGCCGCCCACCTGGGCTCGCTGCTTTGCGACGGCATCGGCGATGCCATCCTCGTCCAGGGCGAACACGGCCCCGGCCAATCCCTGCGTCTCGCTTGGAACATCCTGCAAGCCGCCGGCTGCCGCGTCTTCAAGACCGACTACGTCGCCTGCCCGAGCTGCGGCCGCACCCTCTTCAACCTCCAGGAGACCACCGCCCGCATCAAGGCCGCCACCTCCCACCTCAAGGGCGTGAAAATCGCCATCATGGGCTGCATCGTGAACGGCCCCGGCGAAATGGCCGACGCCGATTTCGGCTACGTCGGCGGCGCCCCCGGCAAGATCAACCTCTACGTCGGCAAGAAGCCGGTGAAATTCAACATCCCCCAAGCCGAAGCCGTCGACCGCCTCAAAGACCTCATCCGCGAACACGGCAAATGGGTCGACGCCCTGCCTGTAGCGGCCGCCCCCCTGTAGCAGCGGTCTATAACCGTCGCTCATCTTTTTGATCCGCGAAACACGCCAAACACGCGAAAGCACTGACCGCGTGATCAAACCCGACTTCCACGTTTTTCGCGGACCTCTCCTGACTTTTTTCACCGTTCCTTAGCGGAGAGAGGCGGAGGATGAACGAAGGCGCTCGCGCAGTTCCTTGGTGCGTTTTTGGACCAGCGCGGTGGCTTTTTCCATATTCAGCGCATCCCGCTCCGCGAGCCAGCGGACTTGCTCTTGCCGCAGGACTTCCTTCCCGCCGGAAGGGAGTTTTTGCCGGAGTTGCTGGTAGGCGCGATTGAGTTCGCGATCCGCGTCGGCGGCTTCTTTAAGCACGGCCTTACTGTTGCCGAAAGCGAGGCCGCCTTCCTGCAACAGGAAAGGAGTGGCTTTCCGGCGGGCCGCGGAGTCGACGAGTTGCCGAAGCTTTTCCACCGGATACGGCGCCTCCCGATATTGCTCGAGCTTCGGATTGAGGCGGAACAGAAAGTCCTGCCGGGTCAGCAGGGGATCGTGGTTGGGTTTCAGGCGAATCTGTTCCCGCCGGACGGCGAGGGCCAGCTGGTCCCTGCTCCGCGAGACGAACAAAGTAGATCGTGCTCTGGGTTTCAGTCCCGGGCTCGTCCTCCGGAAGATCGAACATGCTTTCGAGAAAGTCCGGCTCACCGAGCGAAAGAATGGAAACAGAACCACCCCAGCGCGTTCCAAAAGCACGACTGAGCCCGAGGACAAAGCGGCCGGGGGCGATTTCCACCAGCACGGCGTCGTTTACGTCCTCGGGGACATTTGGTTCATCTTTCGAGGGTGCTTTCAGGAGAATGCGGCCGTCGACGGCAGAGACGAGTGTGACTTGAGAGAGGTTGGGGTGCGCGCGAGGGCCTTGCTCTCCCCGACGCTGTGAACCAACAGCCACGCGGGGACGGGATGGATGCCGGAAATCGACCGTGCGCTGCGCGCTGAGCAGGATGGGCGTTGGATATAAATCGACGTCCGGCTCACCGGCTTGGTCGTGCCTGAACTTCAGCGCCTCGGCGTAAGCGGCCCGCCGGGCCATGGCCGGAGGAGAGCCGCCGTGGAAGACCGGCTTTTGGTTCTCGTCGACCGCTGCGCCAGCAATGAGAGGGAATAGGAACGCCAACAGGAAGAGACACCCGGAGCGCGCCCGCTGGAGAAAAGAGCGGGGCGCCGGAGTGTTTCCGCGTCCGGGAAATCGGAGATGCATCCCGATCATACGCGCATACGGGTGAATCCTATCAATCCAAGAGACAACCATCGCACTTCATCGACTCGCCCCGGTCAAGAAGCGCTGCCTGGCAGCCGAGAAAGCCCTCGCCAGAAGGAAATTTCCTGCCCTTCCAGCCTTCCCAGGCGTTTTTTCTTCGTCCGGCCTCAGGAGCTCTTGCTCCCTAAATTCGGCCCCACGAGCACGTTATTTTCGAACTTCTACCCGTTTCGCGGGTTCCAATCCTGCGCTCGCTTTTTAGCCTGGGCGGGCGCATCTTTTTCACCACATGTCCCACCGCCGTTCTGGCTTCACGTTGATTGAGCTGATGCTCGCGATTTGCATCGCGGTCGTCATCCTTTCGCTGGCGGTTCCCAGTTTGCGCGGCCTCTCCGCCGATCAAAAGCTGCTGGAGACCTTCAAGCGCTTTGACGATCTCGCCCGCCAGGCGCAGGCCAACGCCGTGAGCCAGCAGCGCGCCTGGAAGATCGTCTGGGACGCCGGCACCGTCCACGTGCAGCCGGATGATCCCACCCCGGAAGAACGCATCGCCGCCGATCCGGAAGCCGGCGGCTCCTATGAGACCATGGTCATGGGCGAAAAAGAAAACTACACCCTGGAGCGCCCGGTCGCACTGCTGCCCGTCAACGACGTGCCCGCCGAGTGGACTTTCTGGCGCAGCGGCACCTGCGAGCCGGTGATCGTTCGTTACCAGGGACCCGCCGGCCGTTGGGTCGCTCAATATCATCCGCTGACGGCCACGGCGAAATCACGGAGCAATACCTGCCATGATGCGTCTTCCCCGAGCGCGCGACCGCCGCGCCTTCATGCTGCTGGAGGCCATGATTGCCGTGATGATTTTCGGCATGGCCGCGCTCGGCCTGGCGCGCTGCGTGCAAAACTGTCTCCGCGCCGAAAAATACCGCCGGGAGGAAGCCCTCGCCCAGCGGGCGCTCGCCAATTACTTTACGCAAATCGAACTCGGCGCCTTCCCGCTTTCCACCGACGCCGTCACCGAGGAAATGCAGGGCGCGTGGCTCGGCATGACCATGGTCGTCACCCGGGAAGCCCTGCCGCTGATGAATGAGAAGGATCAGGAAATTTTCGGTGTTTACCAGATCGGCCTCCGGTTGAGCTGGGGCTCCAAGGAAGCCCCGCAACTGCGGACCATGGATTTCATTCTCTATCCGCGGAACACCGCGGGCACCCAGGTGATTACCCAATGATCCAGCCCCTTACCAATCTGGCCCGTGGGCGGCGGCGGGGATTTACGCTGCTCGAGGTGATGATCGCCGTGCTGATCCTCACCCTCACGTCGTTCGCCATCTATCGTTTTGTCCGCGGCACGCTGAAGGCCCTTTCCGTCTCGGTCAGCGACACCGAAGATCAGCTCGCTCTCGAGCGGCTTGTCGCGCTCGTGCAGGAGGGGCTCTACGGCATCCCACCCCCGCGGCACCCAGACCCTGCTCGGCGACAACCTGAAAGTGAATAATCGCAACATGGATTCCATGGAGTGGCGGTCCCGCGGCGGCGTGGGTCTGATGACGACCGCCGCCACCGGCGAGTACCGCGTGCAATTGCGCATCCTTCCCTTGAAGGATGATTCTTCTAAATACGAAATCGGCCTCTGGCGCCGGCCCGCCCTGCTCGATACCGCGGGCGGCCTGATCCAGGGCGGCAGCGACAAGGACGCCGACTGGGTGCCGCTGTTGCAGGACGTCGACGGCATGATGATTCGCTACTGGGACGGCACGCTCAGCCAGCCGGTGGACCGCTGGCAGGACCCAGCCCGGCGTCCCTCCTTTGTCCGCCTCAGCATCTGGCGCGGCGGCGATCCCGTTCCCTACGAGGCGTGCCTCACCGTCCCCGCCGCCTTCACCCAACCGCAATGATCCGCCCTGCCCATCGGCCTCTGCTCCCGCTGCCCCGCGCCCACCGCCGGGGCGCGCTGCTGCTGCTGGCGTTGTGGGCGGTGTTTATGCTCAGCGCCGCCATCATGCTCTGGGCCGGCTACGTGCGGCATACGCTTTTCGTCGCCATCAATCAGCAGCTCGATACCGAGGCCCGCGCCATGGCGCACAGCGGCGTCAATCTCGCGCTCCACCCGCTCGTGACCAAGGAGACGCCCGCCCCTCCACCAGTGGTCCGGCGACACCCCCGGCTTCGAGGTGCAGATGATTAGCGAGGGCAGCAAACTCAACCTCAACGCGATCTTCAACCTCGGCCGGGAAGACCCCAAAAAGATCGACATGTTCAAACGCTGGCTCGAATCCCGGGGGATCGAATTCAACGACCGCGAACGCATGGTCGATTGCATCTTCGACTGGCTCGATGCGGACAACGTCGCCCGCCTCAACGGCCAGGAGGACGCCTCCGGCTATCACCCGCCGAACCGCCAGACCTTCCTCGAAGTGGAAGAGCTGGAGCAAGTCGCCGGGCTGGAAGCCCTCACCTCGCAACCGGGATGGAAGGATGACCTCACCGTCGACTCCAGCGGCCCCGTCGACATGGCCAGCGCGGATTTTAACATCCTCCGCCTCCTGCCCGGTTTGGGCGACATCGGCATCCAACGCTTCCTGGAATGGCGGCGCGGCGACGATGGCCTGGACGGGACGCTCGACGACCCGCCGATTGAAAAACTTGACGATATTCGTTCCTTTCTGGGCCTGAATCAGGTCCAGTTTAACGAACTAAGCGGCCTCATTGGACTGCACGACCCCTATTGGCGGATTACGGCCGATGGCTGGTCGGGCAAAGTTCATCGACAGATTGAGGTCGTCGCCCGCAAGGGTGCCCAAAACCCAGAGATCAAACGTTGGAAAGAATGAAGAAAAACGGAAACAGTCATGCCCTGCTCTCCCCCGGTGCGACTGGGTGGCGCATTCGCGTCCCCGGCGCAGCCGATAGCACGGTGCCGACCCTGGATGAAGCGCTCAAAGCCATCCCGGAAAACGCCCATATCGAGCTGTCCATCCCCTGCCAGTCGGTGCTTTTGGAACGGCACACCCTGCCCGCCACCGACCGCTCGGAGATTGCCGATATGCTGCAACTGCAGCTCGAAAAGACGCTGCCCTTCCCGTGGAGGAAATGAGCCACGGCTTCGAGTTGCTCGACCAGGAGGAGAACGAGAGCACCATCCTTTCCATCGCCGCCCATCACACGCAGCTCGATCGCCTGTGCGCGCCGCTGCGCGACCAGGGCCGCCTGCCCGGAGCGCATCACCCTCGAGGCCCAGCGCGTCGCCGCCGCCTGTTCGCCGGAGGAAGTCGCCCTCGCCATCTGGCCGGAGCAGGAACAGCTCGTCGTGGCGGTCGTTTGCCGTGGCAAACTATCGTGGGCCCAACCCATCACCGGGCGCGACGAGGAGACGGTGCTTTCCGAGTTGCCGGGCCTGCTGATCAGCGCCGAACTCGAGGGAGTGCCCGTGGATTTTACCGTCATCCGCCTTTCTCACGAATGCGCCGACCTGGAGCCGGCGCTCGCGCGGCATTTTCAAAAATCCGTCCTGCCGCTGGCTGAAAACGCCAGCACCGCCGGGGCGCTCGATCTCCTCCCGCCCAGTTGGCTGCACGAAGCCAACCGCCGCCAGCGGGGGGAAAAGCTAAAGCAAAACCTCCTCCGGGCCGCCGTCGCCTATCTCGTGCTCGTCGCGGGAGCTTTCGTCTTCCTCGCCTGGCACAAAAAACGGGTGCTCAACACCCAAAACGAGGCCGCCGCCCTGGAACCGAAATACGCCGTCATCAACCAGCAACGCGCCCGCTGGAGTATCTTCGCCCCAGCCGTGGAAAAGGACCGCTACGCCGTCGAGGTCCTGCACCAGCTCTGGAAGAACTGGCAGGCCGACGACAAGGTGCAGTTCACCGATTTTTAATTTTGGTCCTGCCTCCTGGACCATCACCGGTGAAGCCGCCAACTCCGACGCTCATTTTACCTTCACCCAAACCTTGAAGAAAAACGATGCCCTGAAGGCGGTCTTTAATCTGGAATTTCCCCCCTACAAAACCATCAAACCCTCGGAAGAACGCGTCAGCTTTACGGTGACCGGCAAACCGATCGTCGAGAAACCCGCGCCCGCCCCTACCAAACGATGATTGCCCAAATGTCCCAACGCGAGCGCTTGCTCACCATCATCATCGGCTCCGTCGTGGTGCTGGTGCTGAACGTCGTCCTCATCAAGTTTTTCCTCGATAAGCTCGCCGAATCGAAAGTGGCCCAGGCCCAGGCCGATGCCAAAATGGCCAAGTTTCGCCTCCTCGAAGGCGAGCGCGACAAGTGGGCCAAGCGCGATGCCTGGCTCAGTGCTCAATTGGTCCCCATGGACGACAAGGACGTGGTGAACAAAACCCAGAAGGAATACCTGCAAGGGCTGGCGCAAAAAGACGACGTCATGCTGGGGAATTTCACTCCCGGCGTGCCCGCTCCTTCTTTCGGCACCCAGGGCCCCCCGCCCTATAAGGCTCTGAGCGTCGGGAATCGACGTCAAAGGCAAATGGGACCAAATGTCCCGGTTCCTCTACGACCTCCAGGGCCCGGAGAAATTCACGGTGCTGGAGGGTTTGTCTCTGTCGGTCGACTCCAACGACAAAACGCAACTTAAGGCGACCATGAAGGTTACTAAATGGTTCTCACCAAAAGGCTAGCCCTGGGGCCTTGATCGCCCCGGAGTTGCCCGATGGCCGAATCCACGTTATTTTTCACCTATCCAACCATGAAAACTCCGTTTCTGCTCCTCGCTGTTTGTGCCGCCTCGGCCATGGCGGATGACGACATCATCCCCTCCAACTGGGGTGACGACCGTTTTCAGGAAATGTCGGGAAAATCGCCGTTTGTCCTGGCGACGCCGGTGGTGCCGACCACCAACAAAGTGGATGCACCGCCCGTCGGTCCGTTTGATAACATGTACATCGCCGGCATCGGCACCGACTACGTGCTCGTGAAAAAGCAGGGCGACGATCAGCCGATGCGTTTCTGGGGCAACGAACCGGACGCCGAAGGCATCTCGGTCAAAGAAATTCAGTGGTCCGACAAAGTGAAGGCGAGCAAAGTGGTGCTGCGCAAGGGCAACTACGAAAAGGAAATCAGCTTCAACGAAAACCTCTTTCACACGGCGTCCGCTCCCGCCGGCCCCCCGCGGCCCTGGGGGGGGCATGAATCCCCGCGCCGCCGCCGCTTTGGGTGGTCTGACCATCCGGCCCGGGTCCACGCCAGCGGCCGCGGGCACCGGCACGAACACCGCCCCCCGGCCGGTGACCAGCAATATCCCGCGCCCCACGATCCAATCCAACGTCCCGCGCCCCTCCGGAACCCTCAACCCAGCCTTCCACCGGCGGCACCTTTAATCGGACCAATACCACGGAAGGCCGCACGGGACGGGAATCCTTCCAAGGACGCGGCACCCAAAATACTGGTGGCAGCACCCCCGCCGCCGGCAACGATTCCGGCAACCGCCGCCGCGAGCGCGGCGCCGTCCGAGGCATCTCTCAGTAAAAGGCCTTCGCGGCCTGAATACTGTTCGCGAACCTCGCGCATCAAAGGTGCGCCAGAGACATCCTCTTGGGACGCCGGTAAAAAAGCAACCAGCACCACCTAGCGGCTGCCTAATCTAGCTTCACCACGCGCAACCGGAGGGCATTCGCGATGACAGAGACTGAGCTCAGGCTCATCGCCGCCCCCGCCACGATCGGGCTGAGCAGGAGCCCGAAGGCCGGGTAAAGGGCGCCCGCAGCCAGCGGAATCCCGATCGCGTTGTAAAGAAAGGCAAAGAGCAGGTTCTGCCGAATATTGCGCAGCAGCGCGCGGCTCAACCGCACCGCGCGCACGATCCCGCGCAGATCGCCCCGCAGCAGCGTGAGTCCCGCGCTTTCCATGGCCACGTCGGTGCCCGTCCCCATGGCGATGCCCACGTCGGCCGCCGCCAGCGCAGGCGCGTCGTTGATGCCGTCGCCCACCATGGCCACGCGCGCGCCCTGGGCGCGGAGCTTTTGGATTTCGTCGTGTTTGTGCGCGGGGCTCACCCCGGCCACGAATTTTTGGATCCCGAGTTTCCCCGCCAATTGCGCGGCCGTAAACTGGTGGTCGCCCGTCAGCATGATGATCTGCAAACCAAGCGCCCGTAGCGCTTCGAGCGCCGCCGGCGTGGATTCCTTGATCGGATCGGCGACCGCAAGAAAACCCGCTGCCACACCGTCCACCGCCGCGAAAACGACGGTCTGCGCCTGCTTTTGCGCCGCCTCCGCCTCGGCAACCAGCGGATCGAGCCCGGTGACCCCGCGCCCGCGCAGAAAGCCCGGCTGGCCGATCAGCACCTCGCGGCCCTCGACCCGCGCCCGCACCCCCTCACCCGTGGCGGAATCGAAATCGGTCGCGGCCGGCCACGTGAGGCCGCGCTCTTTCGCCGCGGCCACGACGGCGGCCGCGATGGGATGTTCGCTCGCTTGCTCCACCGCGGCGGCGAGCGCGAGGAGATCGTTCTCCGCCAGCGCCCCCGAGGCGCGGCAGGAGACCAGCCGCGGTTTTCCTTCGGTGAGCGTGCCGGTCTTATCCACGACAATCGTGTCGACCTTTTCCAGCCGCTCCATGGCCTCGGCGTCCTTCACGAGTACGCCCGCCTGCGCACCGCGCCCGATGCCGACCATGATGCTCATGGGCGTGGCCAAGCCGAGGGCACAGGGGCAAGCGATGATCAGCACGGCGACCGCATTCACGAGCGCATGCGCGAGGCGCGGCTCCGGCCCGAGGAAAAACCAGAGCGCTGCCGTGAGCACCGAAATCACCAGCACCGCCGGCACAAACCACCCGGCCACGCGATCCGCCAGGCTCTGGATGGGCGCGCGGCTGCGCTGTGCGTTGGCCACCATTTGCACGATGCGCGCCAGCAGCGTCTCGGAGCCGACGTGTTCCGCGCGCAGGGTAAAGGTGCCCGTGCCGTTGATCGTCCCGCCGGTCACGCGGTCACCGCTGGCTTTGCTCACCGGCATCGGCTCGCCCGTGAGCATGGATTCATCGACCGCGGAGCGCCCTTCGAGGAGCACACCGTCGACCGGCACCTTTTCGCCGGGCCGCACCCGCAGGATCGCCCCCGCCTCCACCGATGCGAGTGGTACTTCACGCTCGTGGCCATGCTCGACCAGCCGGGCCGTCGCGGGCGCAAGCTTCAACAAGGCCCGCAGCGCGCCACTGGTCCGCGCGCGCGCGCGCAATTCCAGCACCTGCCCCACCAGCACCAGCACCACGATCACCGCTGCCGCTTCAAAATACAGCCCCACCCCGCCCATCTGCATCGTGCTGGGGAACCAGCCCGGCGCGAACATCGCCGCCGCGCTGTAGAAATAAGCCGCCGTCACCCCGAGCGCGATCAGCGTGAACATATTATAGTGCCCCGTGCGCACCGAACGCGCCCCGCGCACGAGGAACGGCCAGCCCGCCCAAAAGACCACCGGCGTCGTCAGTGCAAATTGCAGCCAGCGCGAAGTCTCCCCCATGAACCAATGCGAGGCGCCCGGGAAAAAGTGCGCCATGGCAAAAATGAACACCGGCAGCGCGAAAACGGCGCCCAGCCACAAGCGGCGCGTCAAGTCCCGCAGTTCGCCGTCGTCCTCGGGCTCGGCGGAGACCGTTTTCGGCTCCAGTGCCATCCCGCATTTCGGACACTCCCCCGGATGATCCTGCTGCACTTCCGGGTGCATCGGGCACGTGTACAACGTGCGCCGCGCCGGCTGCCACGCCGGGTTGCGCTCCAGCGCCATCCCGCACTTGGGGCAATCGCCCGGCCTCTCAGATTCCACGCCGGGGCACATCGGGCAAAAATACTTCGCCGCCGTCGGCGGTGTCACTTTTTCGTGTTCGTGACCGTGCCCTCCCCCGCAGCAGGAGTGAGGGTGGTGATGGTTGGAATCGCTGGACATCAAAGGAGTATTGCCGTGAGCCACCACGATAGACCAAGTGCGATCGCGTTGCATCGCCTTTGATCGACACCAACCCAAACGCGCGCCAAGTCGGCTTTTCAAACCACGCGCCTCCCCCGGAGGGATGCCGGCGGCCGGGGATTCTAACCCCACTCGGTTTATTGCCGAGTTTCAGCAGATTGAACTGCTGCCGCCGGACCCAATATGACACAAAATCCCCCTTTCGCAAACGGCCCGGTCAAATTTGCGCAGCGTCCGCAAACCACCACACGCATCTGGACTGCGGCGGCACGACGCCGCTCTTGGAGGCGCGGCATGCCGCGCCGATGCCGCGCCTGGCAAAAGGACGATCGGTCCGTCCATTCACGCGATTTTGTTCTCACGCAAAGACGCAAAAAACCCCTTCGAGTGTGGGAGACCGCTTGGAAACGAAGCTTCTTTGCGTCTTGGCGCCTTGGCGTGAGGCCTTCTCCAGCCCTCCTACGCCAGCGGTTCGAACGTCTTCAGCAACGACGTCAAATCAATCGCCACATTCGCCGCGGTCTTCAGCCCCGCGCCCATCGTGAGCGCCGTGGAAGCCACCTCCACCCGAATCCCCCCGCCGCCGCAGTTGTAGCGCGAGATGCGCAAAATCCGTATCGCCGGTCACCAGCACCACCACCTCCGGCCGCATCTCCACGGAAAGCTCCACCGCATCGATCGCCATGAGCACGTCGACGTTTGCCTTGTAGTGGCTTTCGTCCATCGGCGAGCCGTCCTTGGCCACGACGAGAAACCCGTGCGAGCGCAGCCAGTGGAGGAACTTGTTCTTTTTATCCCGCTCCGCCTGCCACTCCGGCATCGCCGGCGGGAGCCCGGCGTAAACGACCATCTCGATCAACTCGCGATCGTCGACCAGATGGTCGCGCAGCTTTTCCCAATCGAGCTTGCGGTTCGCGTTTTTCGCGGAGCTGGTGATGTTGGATTCGTCGACGAAAATCAAGACGCGGCGCGGGCGCGCGGCCGCGGAAGCAGGGCGTTTCATGGCGGGACTATGGCGGGCGGAACGCGGCCGCTCGACTGAATTCGGCGGCCGACGACGTAGGCAGCTTTTCCCAGAGCCGCCGCCAAATACCCGCACAAAGCGCGCTCGATCTACTGGATCGGCGCCGTCAGCCGCGCAATCCGCGCCGCCAGCCGAAACCAAAAACTCCGCTGCTCCAATTCACCGGGGCGGACTCGGCGCGCCCGGGCAAAATCCCGCTCCAGCATTTCCGCAATCTGACCGGAGAACTCGGCATCCGCAAACGCCAGGGTAATCTCGAAATTCAGCCGGAAACTGCGATTGTCGAAATTGGCCGTCCCCACGCAGCAATAGTCGTCAAACAGCATCACCTTCTGGTGCATGAAACCCTCCGTGTAGCGCCAGATCTGGATGCCCGCCCGTTCCGCCGCCGGAAAATGATTCCACGCCGCGAGCCACACCAGCAGATGATCCGCCTTATCGGGAATGAGGACGCGCACCTCCACGCCGCGCAGCGCCGCGAGTTGCAGCGCCGTGATGAATTGCTCGTCGGGCACAAAGTACGGGCTCGCGATCCACAGGCGCCGCGTCGTCTGCTGGATGGCATGCATGAAAAACAGCGTGCACGTTTCCCACTCGTCGGCCGGCCCCGAGGGCAGCGCTAGCACGAAGCGCGACTTCCCGCTTTCCGCGGCGCGTGGCTCCCAATCCAGCGTGAGCAATTGCCCGGAAGTCCAGTGCCAGTCTTCGAAGAACGCCGCCTGCACGCACTGCACCACCGGCCCCGTCACGCGCACGTGGGTATCGCGCCATGGCCCGAATTTCCGCGAGCGCCCGAGATACTCATCGCCCACGTTGAGGCCACCCACCCCAAGCCTCGCGGCCATCGATCACCACGATCTTGCGGTGATTTCGGAAGTTTAACTGGAGACGATTCGCGAAGCCTTTGGTGCTGTGAAAGGGGCGAATGTCGACGCCGGCGGCGCGCAGTTCGCCTTCGTAGGCGCGCGGCAGGCGGGAACCGACTTCATCGTAGAGGACATGGCAGCGCACACCGCGTTGCACGCAGGCGATGAGGCGGGTTTTGAGTTCCCGGCCGATCTCGTCGTCGTGGATAATGAAGAATTGGACGAGGAGGTAGGAGCGCGCGCGGTCGAGGCCTGCGAAGAGGGAATCGAAGGTGGCGGCGCCGTCGATGAGGAGCTCGGCGTCGTTGCCCTTGGTGAAAGGCAGGCGAGCGAGACGCTCGACGAGCAAGGGATGGTGCCGCTCCGGGAGGACGAGGAGATCCTGGGCGATGACGCGGTTGAGGAATTCGCGCGGAGCGCCGGTGGTTCGAGTCAGTTCGACACGCCAGTTGGTGGCGTAGCCGCGGAACTTGCGGCGGCCGAAGATCCAATACGCGGGCACGGCGAGATAGGGAACGGTGAGCAGGGCGAAAGCCCAGGCGATGGCCCCCTGTGGGGTGCGCACATCCATCACCGCGCGAAACGCCGACAACGCGCCCAGCGCATGCGCCAGGGGAACCAGAAATGCGAGCCACGCCATGAGCGGGGAGAGTTGCGGGGGAAGATAGGGAGCGTCAAGCAGTGCCCAAGGCAAGATTATGCCAAGATGGAGGCGGCGCGCGGGTGGGCAAAACACTGGTTGAAATTCCCGCGAAGAGGCGATTCAATCGAGAGTGATGAATACTCCTACTTTTGATGGGTTGAGATTCACGGGTGAGATGTTTTTGCGGCCGAAGGTGAATGGGTGGAGTGTGCTGACGACGCTCCGGCATTTTGCGATTGTGTCCTACGCGGTGCCGGCGGAACGGGTGCGGCCGTACGTGCCGGCCGCGTTTGCGCTGGATACGTTTTCGGGAGCGGATGGGAACCCGGTGGTGTGGGTCTCCGTGGTGCCGTTTGAGGATCAGGATTTTCGGTTCGCGGCGGCGCCGTGGGCGAAGTTCCGATTTGGGCAGACGAATTATCGCACGTATGTGATCCGCCGGGCGACGGGCGAAAGGGTCGTGTGGTTTTTTGGAACGACACTGGCTTCATGGGCGGTGAGACTGCCGCAGATCATGTGGGGGCTGCCGTGGCATCGGGGGCGGATGAAATTCGATTGCACGTATGATCCGGCCACGCGCCGCTATGCGAAATATGAGTTGGTGACGAAGAGCCGCTGGGGGGCCATGGAGTTGAAGCTGGAGAGTGCGGGGAAAGCGGTGTCGGCGCTGGAGGGCGTGGAGGATTTTGAAGGGGGTATGGTGGTGCTGACGCATCCGCTGGTGGGGTATTTTCGCCGACGGGATGGGAAGCTGGGGAGATATTCGGCATGGCACGATCCGATGAAACCCACGGAGGGGCGCGTGGTGGAAGCGCGGATCGAGGTGCTGGATCGGCTGGGATTGGTGCCATACGCCGAGCAAGGGAGCCCGCATAGCGTGCTGATCCAGCATGAGTGGGATTTTACCATTTACCTTCCGCCCGTACGAGTCCGGGAAGTGGAGAAGGAGGAGCCCGGACGGCTGGAGGCTGGATTGGTTCTTTAATAAGGAGCATCGCACACACCCCGACCCATTTTTTATGAATGCCCAATTTCCAGACGAACATTCCGACGACGGCAAATTTGAACGACAGGAGGACGCCTTCCGCGAATGGGTAACGAACGATGGTTCCTCGCCCTTCCCCGCCGCGCGCGGCCGCTACCATCTCTACATCTCGCTCGCCTGCCCGTGGGCGAACCGCACGCTGATCGTGCGCAACTGGCTCGGCTTGCAGGACGCCATCGGCGTCACCGTCGTCGACCCTATCCGCGATGAGCGCGGCTGGGCGTTTCGCGAGGGCCTCGGCTACGAAAAAGATCCGCTCAATGGCTTTCTCTTCCTCGGTAAAGCCTACCTCGCGACCGATCCGCATTTCGTCGGTCGAGTCACCGTCCCCGTCCTCTGGGACAAGGAAACCCGGCGCATCGTGAACAATTCCGAGGACGACATCTGCCGCATGTTCAGCAACGCCTTCACCGAGTTCGGCCACCGGAACGTGGATCTTTTTCCGCAGGATCTCGCCGCCGAGCACGAGCAGCTCGCCGCTCTCATCTATGCCAAGGTCAACAACGGCGTCTACGAAGCCGGCTTCGCCACCAGCCAGGCCGTCTACGCCGCCGCCTGCCGCGAGCTTTTCCGCGTCCTCGACCAGCTCGATGCCCGCCTCTCCACCCGCCGCTATCTGTTCGGTCCGCGGATCGTCGAGGCCGATTGGCGCTTGTTCTGCACGCTCATCCGCTTCGACGCCGTCTACCACGGCCATTTCAAATGCAACGTCCGCCGCATCGTCGACTATCCCCATCTTAGCGGCTATCTGCGCGACCTCTACCAGCAGCCCGGCATCGCTGGCCACCGTGAATTTCGATCACATCAAGCGCCACTACTACATGACGCACGAGGAGATTAACCCCACGCGCATCGTCCCCATCGGCCCAGCCTTGGATCTGCTCGCCTCGCACGGTCGCGAAAAATCTCTAAATTTCGACCGCCCGGCCCACCGCCCACCGCTCGAATTGCACCTTCCAAAAAGCCCGTTCCCGCGCTATTCAAAGATCATGAAGAAGACGCTCCTCCTCGTGGTTTTCGTGGCGGCCGGCTGGGCCATTTTTGCCGGTGCGCAAAACCCACCCGAAAAGGCGGCCCCTTCCGAAATGCTCCTCACCGTCCTCGAGGATCTGAAGGGAGTGGAAGAAGGCCTCAAAAAGAGCAGGGACGCGAAGCGAGGCGTTTCATAAAGAGTATCGGGAGAAAGCGTGAGGCAGGGTGGAAAACGAAAAGAAGTCGCTATAGATAGACGCACCATTAGCAGGTCCGTCAAATAATTTTTATCGACATCTGTTAGATCGGTTCAAATTCATTTAATTAGTAGATCTTTCCTAACATTTCACAAGATTTCACAAGGCAAGCCATTGATATCCAATGATTTATACGTGCAAAATAACCAATTTCATCCGTGATGCGTTCGAGACGCATCACGGTTTAGTCAATTAGTACAATAGAATATTGGAAAAACTCATTTAGTCTGGCACGATAAAGAGTTTATACGTGCCTGGTCTTCCGTATCCGATTTTACGAAGGCCAAAAAACCGCCGCCGCGCTGAAAGGTTGCGTGGAAAAAGCGCAAACTGGCCATCGCCACGCCGGAACCTCTTGGCCGCCAATTACTCTTTCACGCCTTTGCGCCTTGGCGTGAGTCTTTCCGCCGCCCGCTTTCCCCAGGCAGCGTCCCGTGCTTGTCACCGCCCGCCTTTCCCCGCGAAGTCTCTCCCGCGCAATGCCGCGTCAATACACACTCCATCGTCCCCGCCCCCACCGGGCCGCGCATTGATTTCGCGCCGAGCTGAATCCCCAACAGCTCGCCGCCGTCACCGCGCCGCCCGGGCCGGCCCTCGTGCTCGCCGGTGCGGGGAGTGGCAAGACACGCACCCTCACCTATCGCGTCGCGTACTTAATGGAAAACGGGATCGCCGCGCGGCACATCCTGCTCCTCACCTTCACCAACAAGGCCGCCCGCGAGATGCTCGACCGCGTGGCCGCGCTCGTCCCGGACGACCTCGCCGGGCTGTGGGGCGGCACGTTTCACAGCATCGGCGCGCGCATCCTGCGGCGGCACCCGCGCGAAGCCGGCTTCGAGGCGGGCTTCACGATCATGGATCGCGAGGACTCCGAGGACATGCTCGACGACGTCATCAGCACCCTCGGCCACGACCCGAAGGACAAACGCTTCCCGAAAGGCGAAGTCCTCGCCGACGTGCTCAGTTTCACGCTCAACACCGGCCGCCCGCTCGCTGACGTGCTCGTGGAAAAGTATCCGCACTTCCTCGAGTTCGAAGATCAGATCGCCCTCTGCGCGAACGAAGTACGAGGCCAAGAAACGCAAGGCCAACGCGCTCGATTTCGACGACCTGCTGGAAAAAACGGTGCGCCTGCTGAAAACCAACGCCACCCTCGCCGAGCACTACCAGCGGCAATTTCAGTTCGTCCTCGTCGACGAATACCAGGACACCAATCACCTGCAAAATGACTTCATCGAGGTGCTCGCCGCGCGGCATCACAATGTGATGGTCGTGGGCGACGACGCGCAGAGCATCTACTCGTGGCGCGGCGCGAATTTCCGCAACATCCTCGAGTTCCCCGAACGCCACCCGAACGCCACGATTTACAAGATCGAGACGAATTATCGCAGCGTGCCCGAGGTGCTCGCGGTGGCCAACGCCGCGATCGCCGCGAACGTTCATCAGTTCAAAAAAAACGCTGCACCCCGCGCGCCCCGCCGGCGCCCTGCGGCCGGCACTGGTCCCGCTGCCCGATCCCAGCAGCAAGCGCAATTTGTCGCGCAACGCCTGCTGGAATTGCACGAGGAAGGCCTGCCGCTCAGCGAAATCGCCGTGCTCTACCGCGCGCATTTCCACAGTATGGAACTGCAGATGGAGTTTACCCGCGCGGCATCCCCTTCGATCTCACCAGCGGCCTGCGCTTCTTCGAGCAGGCGCACATCAAGGACGTCGCCGCCTTTCTTAAATGGGCGGTGAATCCGCGCGACGAGGTGGCCTTCAAGCGCATGGTGCGCCTGCTGCCGGGCGTCGGTCCACGCAGCGCTGAGGGTCTTTGGGAGAAAGTGCTCGCCTCCCTTACCCAGGCCGGCCTGCGCGACGCCGCGATCTCGCCGGTCGAAGCGGCCGCGCCCACCGCTCCCGCTCCCGCGCCTGCGCCAACGCCGGCCCCGACCGGCGATCCG
This sequence comes from Chthoniobacter sp., assembly GCA_037200205.1. Classification (GTDB taxonomy): domain Bacteria; phylum Verrucomicrobiota; class Verrucomicrobiia; order Chthoniobacterales; family Chthoniobacteraceae; genus Chthoniobacter. The sequence goes on along the minus strand of JBBCHV010000025.1, from coordinate 17,635 downwards.
ATTGGAATATCCCCGGGGAAGAACCCACCGAAGCGCTGCCGGAAACGGTCGCGAATCCCTGGCAGGGCCTGCCCTCCATCAAGGATCTGCTGCTCCCGCTCAAGGCGCCCGGCAAGGCCCAGAAAGCCTGGGAGCAACTGGCGCTCACGCTCGACGAACTCGCCCCCCGCCGGGCAACTCGCGCCGCCCGCGCAAATGATCCACAGCGTGCTCGAGGCCCATCTACGAGGATTACGCGCGCGCGCAATTTCCCAACTACGAACAACGCCGCGAGGATCTCAACACCCTCGCGCAATTCGCGCAACAGTACGAAAGCCCCCAGCAATTTCTCGATCAACTCGCCCTGCTCACCAGTCTCGATACCGAGGCCAAAGGCCAGGACGATCCGAAGCGCGTCACTCTCTCCAGCGTGCACCAGGCGAAGGGCCTTGAGTGGAAGGCGGTCTTCGTGGTGTGGCTCGCCGACGGCAAATTTCCCAGCGCTCGCTCGCTCGAGGACTCTGACGCCATCGAGGAAGAGCGCCGCCTGTTTTACGTCGCCGTGACGCGCGCCCGCGATGAGCTGTACCTCAGCTACCCGTGCGTCAGTTTCTCCCAGGGCTACGGCGATCCGCTCCAGCGGCCCTCGCGGTTTCTCGGCGAAATTGCCAAGGAATTGGTGGAGGAATGGCAGATCGGGCCGCAGTGGTAGTCACGGGCCTGCCCTCGCCAAATTCACGCAAAACCGCGGCGGAAATTGTCTCTTTTTTGTCGCCACCTCCCTTTTTGAGGCGCAAAAGTGGTCACTCACCAGTCCACCATGTCCCCGACCTCTCGACGAACAAGAAAAGATGATCCTCAAGGCGCTGGTGCGCGACCCGCGCGAGAGCGACAACGCCGTGGGCCTCACGACCGGCGTCAACGTGCGCACCGTCTCGCGCAAGCGGCAACGCTTGGAAGAGGACGGCATTCTGTCCTTCTACGCCAACGTGGAACTCGGGCCGACCGGCACGAATGAATTTCCCGTCCGCCAGCTTTATACGATCAAATTTCGCCTCGGCATGACGATGGAAAAGCTGCTGGAGGACATTCGCCGCGAGCCCAAAGTGCGCACCGTTTTCACCGAGAGCATCATCGAAAGCCACGTGGGCGGAGATGGACGGCCACCTCGCGATGCTGCTGGTGGTGGAAGGCGAGAGCGATCAGGCGCTCGTCACCACGATGCACGAGAAGATCATTCCCAGCCTGCGGCGTAATCATGGCTTCGATTGCATCGAAGAAATCCAGACGGTGCGGTTGCTCGCGCCCGTGCGCCTGCTGCGCAACTACGTGATGCCCGTCAATATGCGCGCGGGCTACATGCTGCGCGACTGGCCGAGCGACGCGATTTACGTGGGAAAGTAGCCGCAGCCGGGAGGCGGCGGGTCGCTCGCGGATCAGCCGCAGCCTCCGGCTGCGGCTACATTATTAAGCGGTGATGGCGGCTCGCTCGTCGCCTGCGGCGGTCTTCTCCAAAAAGTAATCGTAGCCACCGGGGTAGACGGAAACCTTGCCGCTTTTCACGTGCAGGACTTTTGTCGCGAGTTGCCGGATGAAATGCACGTCGTGGGAGATAAAGACGAGCGTGCCCTCATACGCGCTGAGCGCGAGCGTGAGCGACTCCACGGTGTGGATATCGAGATGCGTCGTCGGCTCGTCCATCAGCAGTAGGTTCGGCGGATCGACGAGAAATTGATGAGGTTCAGCCGCGTCTTTTCGCCGCCGCTGAGCACCGCTGTTTTTTTGTGGATGTCGTCCTTGCGAAACAGAAATGAGCCGAGGATGCCTCGCGCCTCATTTTCGCTGAGGCTCACGCCACCGACGTCCATCACCTCCTGGAGCACGGATTTGCTCGGGTCGAGCGTCGCGGCGCGATGCTGGGAAAAGTAGCCGATCTTGGCATTCAAGCCCTCGATGCGTTTGCCTTTTTGGAATTCGAGCACGCCGGCGAGAATTTTGAGCAGCGTGGATTTGCCGGAGCCGTTCGGGCCGACGAGCACCGTGCGCTCGCCACGTTCCACGGTGAGATCGAGCCCGCGGTAAACGGGGTTCTCGCCATAGGCCATGTGGATGCCCTCCAGCGTGATGGCCCGCTGGCCAATGCGCGGCGGCTGCGGAATTTGAAATTTGAACGGCTTGCGCGGCGGCGTGGGTTTTTCGATCTGCTCCATCCGCTCGATTTGCTTCAGCTTGCTCTGCGCCTGGGAGGCCTTGGAGGCCACGCTGCGGAAGCGATCGGCAAATTCCTGGAGGGCGGCGATCTCCTTCTGCTGGTTTTTGTAGGCGGCGGATTGCTGCTCGTAACGTTCGTCCTTTTGTCGCAGGTAATCCGTATAATTTCCCGTGTAGTGGTGCAGCTTGCGATCGCCGATCTCGTAGACCGTCTGCACGATTTCATCCATGAATTGCCGGTCGTGCGAGATAAGCAGCACCGCGCCCGGATACGTCTTGAGATATTGCTGCAACCATAGCAGCGAGAGCAGATCGAGATGGTTCGTCGGCTCGTCGAGCAAGAGCAGGTCGGGCTCCATCAACAGCAGCCGCGCGAGGTGCGCACGCATGATCCAGCCGCCGCTCAGATCCCGCGCCGGCCGCTGATAATCGCTCTCGCGATACCCCAACCCGGACAAAATCTTTTTCGCCCGTGCCTCGTTCTGCGGATTGCTCAGCGCCTCATGCTTCGCGTGGGCCTCGAGATATTCGGCACCGTCCACCGTGCCGGCCTGCTCCAATTCGTGCAGGCGTTTTTCCAGCGCTGGCAGCTCGCGCGCCCGGCCCGTGGCCACATCCATCACCGTCTCATCGCCCACCGCCTCCGCTCCTGCGGCAAATAGCCGAGCGTCGTCCATTCGTCGCGCTCGACGGTGCCCGCATCGGCCTCGTTGGTGCGCAGGATGATCGAAAAAAGCGTGGATTTCCCGCCCCGTTCGGCCCCACCAGCGCGACGCGTTCGCTGTAGTTGATCTGCATCGCCGCGTTCTCGAACAGCGTGCGCCCGCCGGCCGACATTTTGAGGTCTCGAATCGTTAACATGAAAAATAGAGCCTCAGAGCTTAACCCGGAATCCCCCGCCCGGCGAGCCCGATCAGCGCCCCCGCGTTTTTTTCCGCCCGCAACATGCCGCAGCCGGCATCCACGTCGATCCCCCGCCGCTGGCCGGACCGTGCTCGGAATATTCGCCGCGCGCAGGACGCGCTGGAACTCCGTCGCTGCCGTGTCGGCACTGGTCGTGCCGGCAAAGCCGTTCGTCGGGTTCAGGGGGATGAGGTTCACGTGGGCATCGATTCCCTGAAGCAAACGGCCCAGCCGCTCGGCCGTGGCCGGGGAGTCATTCACCCCGTCAATCAGCGTCCAACCAAAGAAAATCTTCCGCCCCGTCGCGGTGCCAAAAACCCGGCAGGCCTCGATCACCTCCGCCAGCGACCAGCGTTTGCTCGCCGGAACCAGGGCCGCGCGTTCCTCCTCCGAGGCCCCATGCAGGCTCACGGCCAGATTATACGGCTGCCGCTCCTCCGCCATCCGCAGAATCCCCGGTACCACCCCGACTGTGGCTCACCGTGATCCGCGATGGCCCGAGATTGATCCCCCCGCGTGTCCGTCACGATCTCCAGCGCCGTCATCACCGCGTCGTAATTGTGCAGCGGCTCGCCCATGCCCATCATCACCAGATTGCGCAGCTTGCCGCCATCCGGCACCGCCCGCTGGGCATGGAGCACTTGCGCCACGATTTCTCCCGGCCGCAGATGCCGCACAAACCCCATCTGCCCCGTCGCGCAAAACACACATCCCATTGCGCAGCCCGCCTGCGTGCTTACACACGCCGTGTGCCGTCCGGTATAGCCCATCAACACCGTCTCGATGGTCTGCCCGTCCTCCAGTTTCAGCAAAAACTTCCGCGTGAGCCCATCGCTGCTCGCCGTATCGCTCACCACTCCCAGTGTTTCGGAAAAAAGCGCGTCCCGTTTTCCTGCACCCAGCGACGCAACGGCGGAGAAAAATCCTCGCGTGCCTGCAATCGCGCCACGCCCTCCCGGTGCAACGCCCGCCACAACGCCCGGGTATGCACGGCGTTGAGGCCGTCGCGACCAGTGCCCGCTCGAGGGCAGGATAAGGCAAATCGTGCAGCGAACGCGGCACGACGGACCTTCCATCTCTGGCAGTGGCAGCAATCACGTCAGCCGCGCAACCTGCCGGGCCGCTCCGTGCCCGCAAGAGGAAAGTGACACAGACTTTCGGTCGGTGAAGCGCCGCTCGATCTTGGCCATGCGTCACATTCTTCGCCAATTTTCCCACATTTTTCCTTCGCCACCCGCTCCCCGGTGCGCACATTGCCGGGCTCACAATGCGCGCAGTTCTCGCTCTCGAAGATGGTCGTTGTTTTCACGGTACAGCCTTCGGTGCCCCCGCACCGTCGTGGGCGAGGCGTGCTTCAATACCAGTATGAGCGGCTACCAGGAGGTGCTCACCGACCCCTCCTACCGCGGCCAAATCGTGGCCATGACCGCCCCCGCAGATCGGCAACTACGGCGTGAACGGTCTCGACGATGAAAGCTCCGCCGTGCATGTGCGCGGTTTTGTCATCGAGGAACTTTCCGCGGTCTACTCCAACTGGCGCGCCTCCGGTGACCTCGACGGCTACCTGAAAAAATGGGGTGTTCCCGGCATCCAGGGCGTGGATACTCGTGCGCTCACCAAGCACCTGCGCTCCCGCGGCGCCATGCAAGCCTGTCTCTCGACGGAACTCGATGCCGAAGCCGCTGTGGCCCGCGCCAAGTCGGCGCCGCCCATGGCCGGCAGCGATTTTGTGAAAGAGGTCACGCCCGCGGCGTCCTTCGACTGGGATCCCGACGGCACCGCGTCGCGCGAATGGACCATCGTGAAAGGCGACGGCTCCGGCGTGGAAATCCGCGACGGCAACGAGGTCTTCCGCAAGCTGCCCGAGATCAAGCACCACATTGTGGCCTACGATTTTGGCATGAAGCGCAACATCCTCCGCCGCTTGCGGCAGGAAGGGTTCGCCGTGCGCGTGGTGCCTGCCGATTTCCCCGCCGCCGACGTGCTCGCGCTGAAGCCGGACGGCGTTTTCCTTTCCAATGGCCCCGGCGACCCCGCTGCGCTGACTTACGTGCACGACAATCTGCGCGCGCTCATGGGCCGCACGCCGATTTTCGGCATCTGCCTCGGCCACCAGATGCTCGGCTACGCTGTCGGCGGCAAAACCTTCAAGCTAAAGTTCGGCCATCGCGGCGGCAACCAACCGGTGAAAGATCTGCGCACGGGCAAGGTCACCATCACCTCGCAAAACCACGGCTTCGCGGTGGACGCCGAGTCCCTGCCGGCTGACGTGGAAGTGTCGCACATCAATCTGAACGACCAGACCGTGGAAGGCCTCGTCTCCAAGAAAGACCCGCTCTTCTCGGTGCAATACCACCCGGAAGCGGCGCCTGGCCCGAACGACGCGACGTATTTCTTTCGGCAATTCGCCGAGATGATCGAGAAGACGAAGTAGCAACCGTAGCGGCAGCCGGGAGGCTGCGGCTTACTGGGCCGGATCGATCGCCTTATTCGATCAGCCGCAGCCTCCCGGCTGCCGCTACTTTTTCCAGACGTCTCCCACGCCTTCGCCGAACCAGCGCGTGCTGATTACCTTCTGCTGGGTGTAAAACTGCACGGCCTCGCGGCCTTGGATGTGCAGATCGCCAAAGAAACTCTCATCCCAACCGGTGAAAGGAAACATCGCCATCGTCGCCGGCACGCCGACGTTAATCCCCACCATCCCCGCCTTCACGCGGTGCTTGAAATCCCGCGCCGCCTTCCCCGAGTTCGTGAAAATCGCCGCCCCATTTCCATACGCCGAGCGATTCGCGATCTCGATTGCCGCATCCAGGTCCTCCATGCGCATCACATTCAGCACCGGCCCAAAGACCTCCTCGCGCGCGAGCGTGCTGCCCGGCTGCACCTCATCGACAATCGTCGCGCCGAGATAAAATCCCTTCGGCGCTTCCGGCACGCGCACTCCGCGCCCGTCCGCAAGAATCTTCGCCCCGTCGCTCTCGCCCGCGGCAATCAGACTCAACACGCGATCCCGATGTTGCGCGGTGATCACCGGCCCCATGTCGGGCTGCGCCGGCCGGTCCGTGGGCCCCACGCGAATCGCGCGCGCCGCCTCCACCAGAGAAGGCAGCACCCGCTCCGCCGCGGCGCCCACCGCGAGCGCCGTTGAGCCCGCCATGCATCGTTCGCCCGCGCAGCCAAACGCGGCGGTCGACAGGCTCTCCACCGTCTTCGCCACATCGGCATCGGGCATCACGACGATATAATTCTTCGCCCCGCCATTCGCCTGCACCCGTTTCCCGTGGCGCGTGCCCGTCTCGTAAATATACCGCGCAATCGGCGTGGACCCGACAAACGAAACCGCGCGGACTTGCGGATGCGTCAGCAGCGCGTCCACCGCCTCGCGTCCGCCATGCACGAGATTCAGCACCCCCTTCGGCAAGCCCGCTTTTTCGAGTAGTTCCACCAGCATCACCGCCGTGAGCGGCACCTTCTCGCTCGGCTTCAACACGAAAGTATTCCCGCACACCAGCGCCAGCGGAAACATCCACAGCGGCACCATCGCGGGAAAATTAAACGGCGTGATCCCGACACATACCCCCAGCGGTTGCAGCATCGTCTCGCAATCCACTCCGCGCGCAATGTTCTCCAGCGTGTCCCCCATCAGCAACGCCGGCGCCCCGCACGCATACTCCACATTTTCCAGCCCGCGAAACAGACTGCCCCGCGCCTCCACCAGCGTCTTTCCATGCTCCCGCGACACCACCGCGCACAGTTGGTCGAAATTCTGCTCAATCAATTGCCGATACCGAAACATCACCCGCGCGCGCTCCACCACCGGTGTGTCCCGCCAAGCCGGAAACGCTGCCGCTGCTGCGTCCACCGCCGCGCTCACCTCCGCCGCCCCACCCGCCGGACACTCGGCGATAATTTCCCCGGTCGAGGGATTAAACACCGGCGTCCCGCCGACAGTGGCACGCCATTCACCGGCGATAAAATTCGGGCAGGGAATTTGGAACATAACGATACGATTATTCGGGAGGGTTAATGCCTTTGGCTTCAAACCATTGCCGGAGAAAAAAGAGATCGGGCCGATCCTTTTCACGATGGGTATTTCGCTTCATGCGCCACAGCAGTTCCGGTGAGGCAAATGGAATAAGCACTCCTTGGATTTCGCGAACCACGATTTCAGAAGCGGCTTCAGAATACCCGATGCCGTTTGCCGCTTTCATAAGATCTACCGTCACTTCATCGCCCACGCGGCAGACGACATAGTTCTCTACATCGCCCGGCGCCAAATCACGAACCGCTTGATCAGGCAGTATTGTTAGAGCTTCAAAAACCTTCGCTTCGTTCTCTAACGAAGTGTCGATCAAAAGGTCGATGTCGCCGGTAAATCGCGGATATCCAGCAAGGATAATCGCGAATCCTCCGCAGACGAGATAGCGCGCACCCCAACTCGTTGAGACGCCGGCAGATTGCCACCAGATCTTCTTCAAGCGGCGCGCGCGAATAACCTAGCTCTTCGCTCTCCGAATCAATTGGGTCATCAGCCATGAGTCGGCTTCCTCGTGAGAATGGAATTTGTAACAACCTTTGGGCAGAAAGCGGCAGCCGAATGTTTTGTCCAATTCTACACCGAGCTTTTGTAACGCCATCCCATAGCGAAATGCATCTCCAGGGGCCGTTCGCCGGCCCACCGTCTTGCCGATTCTCTCTTCGAGGTTGATGACCGTGTGCATTATCCGCCAATATTAGCCTGTTTTCAACACACCGCAATCCTTTACCCCCGCGCCAGCGCATCTGATTGCTTCACAAAATCGTCGCCGCTCCATTCGCCGTCGGCGGCGACCATTTTCTTCGGCGCTTCCGCGGCGGCTTTCTGCGCGGCTTTGCGATCGGCCTGGCGCTTTACCAGGTCGGCGTGCGTCGTGAAGTAGTCGAGCGACTTCCCTTTGAAGTCCGCGAGCGTCTCGAAGTGATGTTTTGCCATGAAGGCGAGTAGTTCCTCGCACATTGGCTTCACGTGCTCGTAGCCAAATTTCATCACGCCCGTGCAAACTTGCACGGTGTCGCCACCGAGCAGGAGGAATTGCGCGGCGTCGCTGCCGGTCTCCACGCCGCCGATGGCGGAGAGCGAGCGGCCGGGGAATTCGTGGCGGATCATTTGCGCGATTTCATCACCATGCGGAGGGCGATGGGTTTCACGGCGCGCGAGGAGTAGCCGCCGGGCGTGGTGTAGCCTTCCACCGACGGCTCGGGGCGCAGCGTCTCGAGATCCACGCCCATCACGCTGCGGATGGTGTTGATCGCGCTGACCCCGTGGCAGCCGGCACGGAGGGCGGCCCGGCTCGGGTCTTCGATGTGCGTGATGTTCGGCGTCATTTTTGCCCACACGGGCTTTTTCGCTGCGCCCATCACCCAGCCGCAGACCTCCTCAAGAATCTCCGGGTTCTCGCCCATCGCCGCGCCCATCTTGCGCTCGGGCAGGCCGTGCGGGCAGGAAAAATTCAGCTCAAAGCCGTCCACGCCGACGTCCTGGCAACGCTCCACAATCTCCACCCACGCATCCTTGTTAAACTCCTCCATGATCGAGGCGATGAGCACACCGTCGGGAAACTGATCTTTGCACTTCTTGAATTCATCGAGCCAGATCGAGAACTTGCGATCGCTGATCAACTCGATGTTCTCCCAGCCGATCACTTCCTGCCGGTCGCTGGAATAGAGCTTCGCATACCGCGGCGTCACGTTGATGACTTTGCTCGCGTCCAGGCTCACGGTCTTGGCAATCACGGCACCCCAGCCCTCGCGGAACGCCCGGGCGATGACGTTCAAGTTCGTCCCCGCGGGCCGGAGCCGATGATGAAAGGATTGGGCAACTTCAGTCCGTCAACGGTCGTGGCGAGTGTCGGCATGGTTTCGTCGAATCACTCATCATGAAAACGAAACCCTCACTGCGCAAGCCATTGCATCGTTTTGCTGGCCAGCCGGTCAAACGCGCGCACCGCCAGTTCCAGATGCTCCTCGCGCGTGTCTTCGATCTTGTTGTGGCTAATGCCGTGCAGGCTTTGCACAAACATCATCACCGTCGGCACGCCCGCCCGCGCCACCTCCGCCGCATCGTGCAACGGGCCGGAGGGCATCCGGTGGGACACCCCGCACGTTTCGCGAATCGCGGCGTCGCAGAGGTCGATGAGCTCGTCGTGAAACGGCCGCGGTGCAATGTGCCAGAGTCGCTCCCAGGCCACGCGCACGTTTCCCTCCGTGGCAAAACGTTCGCTCGCCGCCTGCGCTTCCGCGTGCATCTGCGCCAGCGCCGCCGGGTCGAGATGGCGCTGGTCGAGCGTGATCCGGCACTCCTCCACCACGCTGGTCACGATGCCCGGTTTCGTCGTGCAGGAGCCGATGGTGCAGACGCCCGCGCCGCTTCGCTCGGCGATCCGATAAATCTCCGGGCTCAGCTTTGCCGCCGCCAAAAAAGCATCCTTCCGCCGGTTCATCGGCGTACTGCCGCTGTGCGCCGCCTGCCCGTGGAACGTGATCGCATGCCGCTCCACGCCAAACGTGCCGAGCACCGCCCCCAGCGGCAAATCGCGATCCAGCAGCACCGGCCCCTGCTCGATGTGCAGTTCGAGATAGGCCGCCGCGTTTTTTAATTCGCTCCCCGAATCTTTCATCTTTTCCAAATCGATCCCGTGCTCGCGCAACGCGTCGGCGAGCCGGATGCCTGCCTGGTCCACCAATCTCCGCGCTTCGTCCAAATCCAGATTCCCCGAGCATGCCGACGACCCAAAAAGACTTTTCCCAAACCGCGCTCCTTCCTCATCCGCCCAGTCCACCACCCGCACCGTCACCGGAGGTCTCCCCCCATACTCCGCATGGATGCGTCGCAGCACCTCCACCCCCGCCAGCACATTGAGACACCCGTCCAGCCAGCCCCCGTTGGGCACGGAGTCCAGGTGCCCACCGAGCAGCAACGCGCGCTCCGATTCTCCCCGGAGGGTAATCCACAGATTACCCGCGGCATCCGTGTGGATTTCGACCGGAAGCCCGGCGAGTTTTTCGCGCAGCCAGCCGCGTGCCGCCGCCCATTTTGGAGTAAACGCCACCCGTTGCGCCCCGTTTTCATCGCCCGTGAGCACGCGCAATTCCTTTAACTCGGCCACCGTGCGCTGTGGATTCAGACTCATGCCGTGCCATGAAACATCGCGCCCCGGCGCGAGACAACGCCCAAAGTAGGCGTCCAAAGCGGGGGGAGGGGAATGGGTCGGAGTATCTGAGGTAGATGCTGCCTTTTGCTGCCTTTTTTTGTTCCGAAAATCGGGGCCGCCGGGGCGGATGGAGAGGATCGGGGATCGGCGGCTGCGGCAGGGGAGATGCTTTACGTGCTTTATATTGAGCCAATGTGTGTGGCGTTCCTCTTTCTGTGCTTCCCCCATCTCCCATACCCATATGCTTCCGACCTCTTAAGTGATTGGGGGGAAGATAGCGGATTTGGCTGGGAATGGAAAGGTGAGAGTGGGCGGGGAGGCAAGTTGGGCGCAATTTTCGGGACACCCACGAACCCCTGCCGGGGTTCTTGCCAGAGCAATTGTTCGATCACCGGGCGTGGTACGCCCGGCTAGTTTCTCCGAGCCCTCCGGGCTGGCGGGGGGCTTTTCGCACCGACAATTCGGTCCAGCCGCTTAGTCCAAAATCCCCTCTTCACCGGTATTACTTGCGTCGAACCCAAATGTGGCCATCCTCTTAATCTTTTGTGCCAGACTGACTCAATGGGCTTCCACTACGAACTCTCCCGCCTCCCGAACGGCGCCCGGGTCGCCAGCATTCACATGCCTCACATGCGCAGCGTGAGTGTCGGCCTGTGGGCCGGTGTCGGCGGGCGCCATGAATCCGAGGCCGAATGCGGCGCGTCGCATTTTCTCGAGCATCTCCTTTTTAAAGGCACCAAGCGCCGCAACGCGCGCGCCATCACCGCCGCCGTCGAAGGCGTCGGCGGTTATCTCAACGCCTTCACCACCGAGGATCACACCTGCTATTACGCGAAGGCCGGGCGCCCGCATTTCGGCCGGTTGTGCGACGTGCTCGGCGACATGTATGTCGAGCCGTCGTTTCCCGCCGCGGAAATCAAGCGCGAGCGTGAGGTGATCCGCGAGGAAATCATGATGTATCGCGACCAGCCCGCGCAGCACGCGCAGGAACTGCTCACCGCGACCATGTGGCCCAAGCACCCGCTCGGCCGCCCGATTACCGGCACCGTGGAAAGCGTCTCGCACCTGCATCGCCCGGCGATCACCGCCTTTCACCGCGAGCACTACAACGCCGCGAATACCATCGCCACCGTCGCGGGCGATGTGTCCCACGAGGAGGTCGTGGAGACCCTGCGCCCGTGGCTCGACCGTCTGCCCGCCGGCGGCCGCCCGCGCTTCCGCCGCAGCCCGCGCACCATCCCGCGCGCCAGCGTGGCCCTGCACACGCACGACACCGAGCAGACCCACCTCGCCATGGGCTACCACGCCTGGGGCCGGCAGGATGACCGCCGGTTCGCGCTCAAGATGCTCTCCGTGCTCCTCGGCGAAAACATGTCGTCGCGCCTTTTCCAAAAATTGCGCGAGCGCCACGGCTGCTGCTACTCCGTCACGAGCGGCATGCTTGCGCTGGCCGATACCGGCGCCCTGCACATCGCCGCCGGCCTGGATTCCGCGAAGCTTCCCTTTGCGCTGAAGCTCATCCTCCGGGAACTCTCCAGCCTCGCCGAACGCGGCCCCAGTCGCGCGGAACTGCGCATGGCGCGTGACTACACCATCGGCCAGACCCTCATGGGCCTCGAAAGCACCAGCAGCCAGATCATGTGGATGGGCGAAAGCCTCCTGGGTTACAACAAGGTGCTCTGCCCGGAGGAGGTCGAGCGCCGCATCCACGCGGTGACACAGGATGATGTCCGCGCGGTCGCGGTCGGCTGCCTCCAGCGGGCGCGCCTGGGTGTTGCGGTTGTCGGCCCGGTGAAAAACAAAAGCGAAGTCGAAAGCTGGCTGGCTTAGGGGCTGTAGCGGCGACCGGAAGGTCGCGGCTCGCTACACCACAGGGTAGCCTTTGAAAGAGAGATCAGCCGCGGCCTTCCGGCCGCTGCTACATTCTACCGGCCGCGCATCACGCCAAGGCGCAAAAGCACAGCGCATTTGCCAACTGACCATTCCGATCGTACACCGCTCGTATGGCCCACGCTTCCACCATGCTCGCGCTCGGTACGCCGGCGCCAACCTTTACCCTTCCCGCCGTCACCGGGGGTCGCCACGTCTCGCTCGGCGATTTTTCCGATTCCAAAGTTGTTGTCATTGTCTTCCTCTGCGCGCATTGCCCCTACGTGGTGCACGTGGTGCCGGAGCTCGCCCGCATCGCCCGTGAATACACGCCGCGCGGCGTCACGTTCCTCGGCATCACCAGCAACGACATCGAGCAATACCCCGGCGATGCCCCTGCGCCCACCGCCGCCATGGCCCGCACCGCCGGCTTGGATTTTCCCATCCTTTACGACGAAACCCAAGCCGTCGCCCACGCCTACGCCGCTGCTTGCACCCCGGATTTCTACGTCTTCGACGCCGCCCGCCACCTTGCCTACCGCGGCCAGATGGATAACTCCCGCCCTTCGCGGGGCGAAGATCGACCCGGCGTCGGCAAACTCGACGGCGCCGATCTCCGCGGCGCCATCCAGGCCCTGCTCGACGGCCAGCCTGTAAGCTCGCACCAGCGCCCGAGCATCGGCTGCAACATCAAGTGGAAACCCGGCAACGAACCCCAATGGTTCTTCACCGGTAGCCCCAAATAAACGGCCATCCGACTTTTCCTCGACGCGCGATTTTTCCGGCGCACCGTTACCGCCATGCCGACCGCGCCTCAGCCCATCCTGCCCACCCCGGCCGCGCGCGGGGCCGACTTCAATCCCGCCAACCGCTTCGAGGCCCAGCGCATCGAATTGGAGCCTGACGCGCTGCTCGACGACGACGGGCAGCCCCTCCCCCTGCGCACGCAATATTTCCAGGACGACACCCAGAGCATCCTCGCCTGGAACAAATCGCCCGACATCCCCTTCCGCGCCGGCCTCTCGCCCTACCGCGGCTGCGAGCACGGCTGCGCCTACTGCTTTGCGCGGCCCAGCCACGAATACCTCGGCTGGAGCGCCGGCCTCGATTTCGAAAGCCGCATCCTCGTCAAACCCCGCGCCGCCGAACTGCTCCGCGCGGAATTCTCCAAAAAGCGCTGGCAGCCGCAGCCGATCGCCATGAGCGGCAACACCGATGTCTACCAGCCCGTGGAGCGCCGCCTCGGCCTCACGCGGCAATGCCTGCAAGTCTTCGCCGAATTCCGCAACCCGGTGGCCATCATCACGAAAAACCACCTTATCACCCGCGATGCCGACCTCCTCGCGGAACTCGCGAAATACGACGCCGTCTCGGTGTGCATCTCCCTCACCACGCTCGACGCCGACCTCGCCAAAACGCTGGAGCCGCGCGCGAGTTCGCCCACCCGCCGGCTCGCAGCCATCCGAGAGCTCACGGCGGCCGGCGTACCCGTGCGTGTGCTCACCGCGCCCATTATTCCCGGGCTGAACGATCACGAGTTACCCGCTTTGCTGCAGGCCGCCGCCGATGCCGGGGCGGATGCCGCCGGCTACACCCTCGTGCGCTTGCCCCTGGCCGTGGAACCCATCTTCATCGCGTGGCTCGAGCGCCATCGTCCCGGGGAAAAAGAAAAAATCCTTGGCCGCATTCGCGAAATGCGCGGCGGCGAACTCTACCGCTCGGAATTCGGCAAACGCATGAGCGGCGAAGGCCCCGCCGCCGAGCGCCTCAGCCAGTTTTTCGACGTCTCCGCCCGCCGCGCGGGACTCAGCCCCCGCCACGACGACGCCGAAACCGGCGTGCGCATGACCACCCGCGAACTCAGCACCACCCACTTCCGCGTTCCACGCGCCCAGTTGGAGTTGTTCTAAACACGGTTCTCCCACGCGCATCGCATCGAACCCCGATCCTCCTCTGATGACGCGATTTTGGTCTCACGCAAAGACGCAAAGGCGCAAAAAAACTCTGAATTTGGAAGGGCGCGTAGAAACGAAACCTCTTTGCGCCTTTGCGTCTTTGCGTGAGGCCTTTTTGGTTACCTCAACCCCTTCCCCTCACACTCCCGAGCGCTGCAACTGCCGCCGCAAAATAAAGCTCAGCGCCACCAGCATCGCGAGTGAACTGCCTCCCAGGATCAGCGTGTTTCGCACCCAGACCGTCACGGCCACGCCTCCATCCGGCCAACCAAAAGCGGAGTGATGCTTTTGCGGGGAAAAGAATACATTGATCGCCCCTTTGCGCCGGTAGTCCGCCTGCTCGCTTTCCGCCTTCGCCACCATGTCGGCGATCTTCTGGTTGTCGTAGAGGTCGCTCACCGTCACCCCCATCACGCGGGTCTTGAAATCTCCGCGCGTCGGCGTGCTGCCGGCGATGATCTCATCGACGCGCTTCAACCGCCGGTCGATCTCCCGCGCGCTGCCCGCCTCCAGGCCGCTGAGTTGCGCCAGCGTGTCCTTCAAGTCCTCCAGCCGATCTTCGTCGAGCTCGGTGCGGTCCTTCTTCGCTGCCATGGTCCGCACCATTTCCGTGAGCTTGTCCTGCCGCACCGCCAGCGGGTTCAGCTTGGCCTGCGCCACCACCAGCGCTTCGTAGCTGTAGTGCGTGGCGACAAACCGCGAGATCAACGGCACCCGGAGCTTCTTGTCGCTCTCCAATTGATCCACCTTTTCGTTGTCCGGCTGCCCCTTCGTCTTCTTGCTCTCGAACCACCGCTGGAAGGCGTAGAGCAAATCGGGGTCCTTGTTCATCTCCTCGTATTTGATCAACGCACCGCCGAAAATGAGCTGCGGGATGAGGATGAGTGGCACGATCAACGCGGCGGTCTTGGAGTTCGGCACCAGCGCCGACACTAGCAAGCCCAGCGAAATCCCGCTCACCGCCGTGAGGAACATCCAGGTGAAGTACTCCACGAACATCCCGCGCACCTCCAGGATGTTGTTCGCCACCACGACAAACAGCGTGCATTGCAGCGCCGAAAACACGCAGAGCGTGAAAAATTTCGCCGTGACGTAATAGCCCATCCGCACGTCGAGATTGCGCTCGCGCTGCAAGACGGTGCGATCGCGAATGATGTCCTCCACGCTGTTCATCAGCGCCAGGAAGAGGGCCACCAGCAGGGCGATGAAAATATACGTGGGAATGTGAAAGGCCGAGGCGAACACATACGGGCGGTCGGATTCCTTCGTGAAATACAACGCCCAGCCGACGATCGCCGCCAGCGCCGGCGGCGCCAGGAGCGTCACACACAGGCTCGCGATATTGCGCAACTTGGAAAGAAACGCCCGCCGCAGCAGCGTGCTGAATTGCAGCCACTCCTCGCGCCAGCGCAGCTTCCGCGGCGGTGCTTTGCGCGACGCGTCGCGTCGCTTCCGCTCCTCGGGCGTGGACATGCGCGGCACCGGCGCCGCGAACGAGCCGCTCTGCGTGCCGGCAAAAGTAAGCGAACTCATCTGCCCCGCCACCGTCGCCGTGCTCGCCTGCGGCTTGGCCTTGCGGATGATGCTGAGCTTCACGTCCTGCGTCAGGCGGTGCGCCTCGTAGCGGTCGCGCCAAAAATCGGGCGAGAACCGCCGCGCGGGCACCAATTGGCCGCTGCCCGATTCCTCCAAAAATCACGTCACCGCTCAGATCGTGCAGCGCGCGTCTCCAGCACGTCGAAGGCAAACTCCGGGCTGCCGCTCTCCGCCTTCACCGTCGCGGGCGCGAGCACTTTTTCCTCGATGGCCGCCGCGGCGAAATAATTCACCATCTCCGACGGCTTGCCGAAAAACACCAGCTTGCCGCCGCGATCCAGCAGCACCGCCTGGTGAACATGGAAAACAGGCGCGCGCTCGGCTGGTGGATGACGACGAGCACGATCTTGTTGTGCGCCAGGCCGCGAATGACCTCGATCACGTGCTCGCTATCCTTGCTGCTCAGCCCGCTCGTCGGCTCGTCAAAGAGGAACACGTCCGCGCTGGAAATCATGTCAGCCCGATGTTCAGGCGCTTGCGTTCGCCGCCGGAGAGCGTCTTTTTATCCGCGGAGCCAACGACCACGTCGCGCCGCTCCGCCAGGCCGAGTTCCACGAGCCGGCTATCCACGCGCCGCTCGCGATCGCGCTGGCTCAAGTGCGGCGAGCGGATCGCCGCCGCGTAGCGCAGATTTTCCTCGACCGTGAGATGATCGTCGAACGCATCGTCCTGCGGGATGTAGGCGATGAAACGCTTCAGCTCGTCGAGATTGTGATAGAGCGGCTGGCTGTTCAGCAGCACCTGGCCGCGCGCGGGCGGAGCCGGCCGGCGATGGCGCGCAGCAGCGTGCTTTTGCCGGAGCCGCTGCCGCCCATCACGCAGACGATGTCACCCGCGCGTGATGGTGAAATTGATCCCGTCGAGCGCGGTCACTTTCCCGCCGAAATGGCAGGTGAGATCGCGCAGCTCGAGTTGCGAGACGATGTTGCGCTGCTCCTCGATAATCCGCTCGCTGAAGTCGCACCGGATACCCTGCCCGCTGTCGATGCGGATGAAATCGTCGTCCTTGAGATCGCAGGAGCTACCGGCGGCGACGACCTTGTCTCCCACCACCACGGGGCGCCCGGCGGCGATCACTTCCAGTTTTCCCACCTTGTTGTCGTAGTCGCACAACACCTTCAGCAGCACATCGCCCGAGGTGCCCGGCGAGAGCAGGATGTCGTCGGTCTCCAGCAGGCTGGGGTTGTTCGAAATTTTGTAGGCGCTCTTGTAGCTCTTGAGCTGGAACCGCACGCCCAGCGCGCGGGCGCGGCGCCGGATATCCGCAATCGTCAGCTCCGCGTCGTGATGAAACACAATGCGATCCTCCAGCGTCGCATTGAGCATCGTGCCCATCCGCAGGGCCACGCCGTTGAGCAGCGCGTCCACGTCCGTCAGTGCGCGCACCTGCACCTTCAGCCCGAAGCGCACCTCCAGCACGCTGTTGCGCGTGCGCACCCGCGAGAGTTCCACCTCGTCGTTGTCGTTGAGTTCCACGTACACTTGCGTGACGTAGACGCCTTTCTTCGCGTTGAAATAATACGCGAGGTCCTGGAACGTCAGCACCTGCTCATCGAGCACCACGCGCTGGCCGTCAAAGATACGGCAGAACGCCCCCGGCGCGAGCGGACGCCCCCGCACAAAGACCCGCCGTTGCGACGTGTTTTTCACCAGGGTCAGATCGTGGTAGCGGAAAATCAGCAGCCGTTCGCCGGGCAGCAGGCTTTTCAGCCACACGTCCGCCTGCGCGTCGCGCCCAAAGGTGAGCACCTCCAGCGGCAATTCTCCGTTCGCCGCGAGGGATTTGTCCGCCTTGTCGCCGCCCTGGAGCTGATGGACGATCTCGATGGCCTGCGCCGCCATCCCGAGCTTTTCCATGAACGTGTAAAACGCCGGCATCTGCTGGTGCCGCGCCGCGCCGTCCGGCCGCGCGATGATGTCGTAGAGCTGCAC
>JBBCHV010000024.1:0-63217 GCA_037200205.1 Chthoniobacter sp. | reverse complement strand
CGTGAATTTTCTTTCGAGGGGCCGGGCTTAGTGGGCGGTGGAGGCGGTGGCGGGTGGCGTGGGCGGCGCCGCGGGCGCGACCTTGACCGGAGCGCCCGGGCGGATGCGCTGGAGGTTGTCGACGATGACCTGGTCGCCGGCCTTCAGGCCCGAGGTGACCAGCCATTGGTTGCCGACGGCGCGCGGCGTCTGGAGCACGCGCAATTCGACGGTGCTATTCGCGCCGACGACCAGCGTGGTGGGCTCGCCCTTCGAGTTCCGGCTGACGGCGAGTTGCGGCACGAGGATGGCATCCGGCGAACTGCCTTCCTCCAACCGGGCGCGGACGAACAGACCAGGCAGCAGGTCGCCGCGCGGATTGGGAAATACGGCGCGGACGGTGACGGAATTGGTCGTGGCGTTCACGGTCACGTCGGAGACTTCGAGGGTGCCCTCCTCGGGATAAATGTCGCCGTTTTCGTGGATGAGCTTCACGCGGGCTTTCCCCGTTTCGTCGCCCTTCAGGCGGCCGCTCGCGAGGTCGCGCTTGAGCCGCAGGAGGTCGCTGCTGGGCTGGGTGACGTCCACGTAGACGTGATCGAGCTGCTGGACGGTGGCGAGAAGGTTGGCCGCGCTCGCCTGGACGTACGCGCCCTCGGTGACTTGCGAGATGCCGATGCGGCCGGCGACGGGCGAGGTGACCTTGGTGTAATCGAGATTGATTCGCGCAGTTTGCACGGCCGCCTCCCCGGAAAGGACGTCGGCATCGTAGGTGAGCTGGTTGGCTTGAGCGTCGTCGTAGTCTTGTTTGCTGATGGCCTTGGCGGCCAGCAGCTGTTTGTAGCGCTCCTCTTTCAGGCGCGCCGTGGTCGCATTCGCCTGGGCGCGGGCGAGGGTGCCGAGGGCGCTGTTAAGGGCGGCCTGGTAGGGCGCCGGGTCGATTTCATAGAGCAGCTGTCCCTCGGTGACGTCGCTGCCTTCCTGGAAGAGGCGCTTGAGGACGATGCCGTTGACGCGCGCCCGCACTTCCGCGACGCGCAGTGCCGAGATGCGTCCGGGCAAATCCTGGGTGAGGGTCACCGGTGCCGGGACAATGGTGAGCACGCTGACCTCGGCCGGGCCACCAGGGCCTCCCATGCCGGCGGGTGGGCCGGCTTGCTTGTGTCCGCAGCCGGCAAGGAGCGCGGCGGAGATCACGCCGAGGAAAAGGGCCGGCAGCGATCGGGGCGCACGCGGAGTTTGAGTGCAAAAAGGAGTCGGTATCATAAAGTGGGTAGTACTAGCGGGATGCGTGCGAGGCCGCGGACATGCCGGCGGCCATAAAGGTGATGAGTTGCTGGATCAGCCCCTCGCGGTCGGGCTTCGTCGCCGCCGGACTGAGCATCGCGTAGGGCATTTGATCGAAGCGCAGCCACGTCTGCAGCCCCTGATGTAAAGCGCCGTGCAGGAAGCTCATCCGCCAGAACAGATCGCCTGGGGCCAGCCCCGGCACGACGCGCAGGACCGCCGAATCGAACCGGCGGACGACTTCGGCAAACTGTTCCTCGACGAAGCGCTTCACTTCCGGGTTCTGCTCCTGGAAGGAGCGGCTGATCAGCCGCATGAGATCCTCGCAGCTTTTCATATCATGCCCTTCGTTTTCCAGAACGGGCCGGATCAAGGCGTCGAGAATCTGCTCCAGCTTCGGGGTCCGGGTTCCGGCGGCGGCTTCCAAGGCGTCGAGCCGGGCGACGCGATCCCGATTTATCGGCCCGATGCGCCGGGCGAAGACCTCGAGCGCCAGGCGGTCCTTGGTGCCAAAATGGTAGTTGATCGCCCCGAGATTGGCGCCTGCCGCCTTGATAATTTCTCGGACGGACGTACCTTCGATGCCATTCTGGGAAAAGAGGCGCTCCCCGGCGTCGAGCAGGGCGGCGCGGGTGGAAGGATGGGAATCCTGATGACCGACAGCCTGGGGCGGATCATACGTTTGCATGATACGAACGTATGAATCTTCGCTCGTTCAGCAAGTGGCATTCTTTGGAATTCAGTTTTTAGCTCTCGAAAGGACCAAATCTGTCAAGCAGGCACGCCTTCCGGCGAGGGAGAGGGAAGCGTGAAGCGGAAGGTCGCCCCCTTATCCAATTCGGCTTCCGCCCAGATCCGCCCGCCGTGCCGGTGGATGATCCGCTGGACGATGGACAGTCCCACGCCGGTGCCTTCGAATTGATCGACGCCGTGGAGTCGCTGGAAGACCCCAAAGAGCTTGCCGGCAAACTGCATGTCAAACCCCGCGCCATTATCCCGGACGAAATAGACGGGCTCCCCGGCTTCCTCCCGGCAGCCGATCTCAATGACCGCCGGATCCCGCTTTCGGGTGAACTTGAGAGCGTTCGACAGCAAGTTCACGAAGACCTGCCTCAAGAGGGAGCGATCGCCCAGGCAGTCGGGCAATTCCTCCAGGCGGATCTCCACGCGCCGGCCCTCGCGCTCGGCCTGAAGCTCGTCGAGCACGAGCTGGACGAGATTGGAAAGGCTCACGGTCTGCTTGACCAGCGGCTGCCGGCTGAGCCGGGAAAAGTTCAGCAAGTCGTCGATCAGAGTGCCCAGACGTTCCGCCGCCTTGCAGACGTTCTGCAACAGGCGCTGTGCGGGGGGCGGAAGCTGATCGGCATAGCCGCTCGACAACAATTGGGCGAAACCGTCGATGTGGCGCAGGGGCGCCCGCAGATCGTGCGACACCGAATAGGAAAAGGCCTCCAGCTCCTTGTTGGCGGCCTCGAGCGCCCCGTTGGCGGCCTCCAGTTCGACCGTCCGTTCGCGGACCCGCCGCTCCAGCTCGGCGTTTTCCCGCCGCAGCCGCCGCACCGTCATCGCGCGGGAAAGCACCGGAATGACGGCGCTCAGTTTGAAGGGCTTGAGGATATAATCGAGCGCCCCGGTTTTCATGGCTTCGACCGCGGTATCGATCGTGCCGTGGCCGGTCATGACGATGCCCACGAGATCCGGATCCCGTTCCAGGGCGGCGCGGAGCAAGGCGATACCGTCCATGCCGGGCATCATCAGATCGGTCAGGAGCAGGTCGAACTTCGTCTCACGCATCGCGTCCAAAGCGGCCTGGCCTGCGCTGAAGCCGGTGGTCGCGTAGCCATGATCCCGCAGGGTGTCGCAGAGCGCGGTCATCTGGCGAACCTCATCGTCCACGACGAGCAGCCGGGGAAGGTCGGAAGTGGGAGCGGGAGGACTTTCCTGGGCCATGCGTTCTCGGGGTTGGGGGTTTTACGAAAGGCAGAGTTGCGACAGCGTCTCACGCAACTCGCGCAGTTTGGGAGGTTTGCTGAGGACGCGGTCCACGTGCGGCGGGATGTCCCCTTCATTCATCAGTCGCTGGCCCCAGCCCGTGAGCAGGATGACCGGAGTGGAAGGCGAGACCTCCTTGATCGCGGCGGAGACTTTACGCCCGTCCACGTACGGCATCCCCAAGTCGGTAAAGACCGCATCGAACGCGCCTGCGACCTGATACGCAGCGAGGAAGATATCGATCCCCTCCTGCCCGCCGCTGGCGGAGGTCACCGCATGGCCGTCGTCCTCCAGGATGTCGCGCAGCGCCATGATGAGCAGCGGGTCATCGTCGATGACGAGCAGTCGCAGCCGCCGCACCGGCCCGGGCACATCCGAAGAACGCACCGCCGCGACCGGGCTCGAAGACGGAATGGCGAAGGCGAGCCGCACCGTGGTCCCTTCGCCGGGAACGCTATCGATTTCAATTCCCCCGCCGTGGCGCTGTACCATGCCATACACCATCGCGAGTCCCAGGCCGGTGCCGCGTTCTCCCTTGGTGGTGAAAAACGGCTCCAGGCAGCGGCGGCGCGTCGCTTCGTCCATGCCGGCGCCGGTGTCGGCGACTTCCACATACACCTGGCCCTTGGGGGGATGGCTCACCGGCGGCGCTCGCAGGATTCGCGACCCGCGTGCGCAGGGTCAGCGTGCCGCCTTCCGGCATGGCGTCGACGGCGTTCAGGATGAGGTTGGTGAGGGCGTCGCGAATCTCACTCTCCACTCCCAGGATGGCCGGCAGATCGGGGGCCAGCTCGGTGTGCATCTCCACCATTTTGCCCCCTTGCTGGGGCATGTCGCTCCAGCGGACGTGGGTCAGGTCCAGAACCTGTTGCACCAGGCGATTGAGCGGCACCGGCGTGAGCGTCATCTGCGGTTCACGCTCGCGATAGAACTCCCGCATGCGGGCCACCGTCTCGGTTACGTCGTCGATGGCGTGTTGAATCGTCTCCAGGTGACCGCGGGCGCGGGTGCTGAGCCCGGGCTCATTTTCGAGCAACGATTCCGTGTAGAGGGCCACGGGGGAAATCGCGTTGTTGATATCGTGGGCGATGCCACTCGCCATCTGGCCCAGGGCGCGCAGGCGCTCCTGTTGCATCACCGCCTGCTGCGTCCGTCGCAGATCGTCGTAGGCTTGCTGCAAGGCGCCGTGAAGTTGCGCCTGGTTGGCCGCCAGCGCGACGTGTTCGCTCAACTGACGGAGAAACTCGCACTCTCCACTGCTAAAGCTCTCCGGTCGCCGGCGCGCCGCGATCAAGACTCCGAAGACCTTGCTTTCCACGAGCAACGGCGCCGCCACCAGCGCACCCCAATCCCCCGCGGGCCAGGCGCTGGGGAAAAGGAAAGGCATTGGCCGCAATGTTGGGCTCGTAAACCAACTGACCCTGCACGCACCGCGAGAGCCCGTTTTGGTCGATCGCAATGTGCGCCTGCTCCGTCATGGCCAGTTCCAGGGCGAGCGCGGCGCTGTGGACTCCGATGCAAGAGACGGTGAGCATGTCCGTGGCCGGATCGTACAGGCACACGCAAGAGAAATCGACCGGCAGATGTTCTTCCAGGCTGCGGACGACGACCTGGAAGATACTCCGCAAATCCTGCCGCTCACTGATCGCCCGCGTCGTCCGGCTCAGCAAATCCAGCCGGCCTAACTGCGCCTGGAGCTTTTGCTGCGCGTCCTGGCGCTCGATGACTTCCCCGCGCAACGCCTTGTTGGAATCCGCCAGCTCACGCGTCCGCAGCGCCACGCGATTTTCCAGCTCGAGGGTCATCCCCTGCAACTCGGAATTCGCCTTCTGGAGATTGCTCTGTGTGAAGCTCAGTTCCCGGTTCCGCTGGATGGCGGCGTCGTAGGTGGACAGCAGCAGATTGAGGATTTGCAGGCGATCCGCGGTGATGAAGTGGCGCTGGCCGTTGAAGAAAATCTCCAGTCCCATGCCCGGCTGCTCGGTCTGGCGCATCTCGCGATTCATGAGCACGAACTGCAACCGGTTCAGCAGGTATTTCTCGTCGTAGGGCTTGAGGATGAAGTTGTCGGCCCGGCATTCCAGCCCGCGGATCACGTCCTGGGGATCGGACATCGTGGTGACGAGGATGATGGGGATGTCCGTCAGCGCGGGATCCGCCTTGATGCGGCGGCACAGCTCGTAACCGTCCATCTCGGGCATGACCACATCGCTGATGATGAGCGTGGGCTTTACCCGTTGCGCCGCCTCGAGAGCGAGTCGGCCATTGACCGCCGCGGTCACCTTGTAGCCCTGCTGTTCGAGAATGTGGCGGAGGCGCTG
Source organism: Chthoniobacter sp. (assembly GCA_037200205.1). Lineage (GTDB taxonomy): Bacteria > Verrucomicrobiota > Verrucomicrobiia > Chthoniobacterales > Chthoniobacteraceae > Chthoniobacter. The sequence goes on along the minus strand of JBBCHV010000024.1, from coordinate 57,638 downwards.
GGCCTGCGTGGGGCTGTCTTCCGCGATCAGGATTTCCAGCGATCGGCCGAGGGTTTGCAAGAGGTTGTTCATCGGGCGATTCTTCCGGAAAGTTCGGCGCGCGTGACCAGCATGGCGAGTGTCTCGGCGATTTTATCAGCGGCCAGGACATGCGTCGCACCGCCGAGCAGGATCGCTTCACCGGGCATGCCGTGCACCACGGAGCTTTCGCGGTCTTGCGCGATGGTCTCCGCGCCCCGGTCTTTCATCAGCTTCAATTCAATTGCGCCGTCCTTGCCCATGCCCGTAAGTAACACTCCCACCACGTGGGCGGCAAACGCTTCCGCCAAACTGCGGAAGAGAAATGACACCGCCGGCCGCAGGCCATTCTCGGGCGCTTCCCGGGTGAGATAAATGTGCCCGCTGGGAGTCACGCCCATGTGAAAGTCGTCGGGAGCCAGATACACGTGACCGGGCAAAGGGCACGTGCCATGGGCCGCGAGGTGGATCTGCCAGCCCGTGGTCTGGCCCAGCCATTCGGCCAGCCCGGGCAGGAAACCGCGGGCGATATGCTGGACGATCAGGATCGGCACCGGGAGATTTTTCGGCAGGCTCGACAGGATGGTTTGGAGGACAGGCGGGCCGCCGGTCGAGGCGCCCATGCCGATGAACCGGATGCCAGCCGGCCCCGATTTCGAATCCCCCGGCGGCACTCGCACCGGCGCCACAGCCGCCCGGAGCTTGGGCCAGCGCCGCACCACCTTGACCTCGGACATCAATTTGATCGTCTGCAAAAGATTCGCTACGGTCTCCTGGAAATTGTCGCTCTCGGGTCCGAGCGGCTTTTCCACGAAGGCCACCGCGCCCGCTTCCATGGAGCGAAAGGTCGTGGCCACTTCCTTCGGGTCGGTGGTGGCCGAGCAGATGATGATCGGGACGGGTTGGGTTTCCATGATGCGCCGCGTCGCCTCAAAACCGTCCATGCCCGGCATATGGATATCCATGATGACGACGCCGGGACAATTGGCGGCGACGAAGTCCACCGCGGCCTGACCGTCGGTGACCGCACCGATCACCCGGATTTGCGGATCCGACTCCAGGATATGCACCAGGAGTTGGCGCGTCACCTTGGAGTCATCCACTACCAGCACATCGATGTTCTCTTTTGTCATGGGAGGGTCATCTGCTAGGCCAGTCGGCGAACGGCTTCGAGCAGGTTGCTTTGATCAAAGCTGCTTTTCACGAGGTAGGCATTCGCGCCCACGTCGATCCCCCGCTCCCGGTCCTCGCGGGATTCCAGGGCCGTGACCAGCACCACCGGTAATTCCGCGAGTTTCCGGTCCGCGCGGATTCTCGCCGTGAGGTCGAATCCATTCAGGCGCGGCATCTCCACATCGGAAACGACCAGATCGAAACGCTCCGCGCGGAGGAGGGTGAAGGCCTCCAGGCCATCCACGGCGGTTTTTACCTGATAGCCTGCGCCTTCGAGAATGCCCTTCAACAACATACGGGAGGTGATTGAATCTTCCGCCACGAGGATCGACTTGGTTACGGCGGCAGACGGCCGCGCCTTCGCGGGGGTGCGCACGGCACCGCCGGCCTTCCGGGCGGATTTGAGCAGATCACTCACATTCAGGATGGGCGCAATCCGGCCGGAGCCGAGCACCGTCGCGCCCGCGATGTTGCGCACGCGCGACAGGGGTTTGCCCAGTTGCTTGACCAGCACTTCCTGCTCGTCGAGCACCGCATCCACGGCGAAGGCCACACGTTGGTCGCCTGTGCCGAGGATGACGACGGGTTTGCTCGCGGGTTCATCACCCTGGCGTTCCACGGGGGGCAGTTCGAGCACTTCCGCCAGGCGCACCAGGGAGACGGCGCGATCCTTGAGCGAAAGCGTTTCGCACCCCTCTACGGTTTGCACGTCGCTTATTTGGAACCGCGTCACCCGCTCGACATTGGCCGTTGGCACAACAAATAATCGATCTGCCACTTCCACGAGGATGCCTCGAAACGTCGCCAGCGTGACGGGCAGGGTGATTCGGATCCGGGTGCCCGCTCCCGGGCGGCTCTCCACGGTCACGCGCCCGCCGAGTTTCTCGGTCTTTTCGCGCACGATCGCCAGTCCCAGCCCGCGGCCGGACAGTTGCGTGATGATCGGACTGGTGGACACATCCGCCTGAAAAATCAGCGCCAGAGTCTCGGATTCGCTGAGACGGTCCGCGTCCTCGCGAGAAATGAAAGCCTGTTTGACGGCCGCCTCACGGACCTTGGCGGCGTCAATTCCCGCCCCGTCGTCCGCCACGAGCAGTTCCACTTTGCTGCCGTTCACCGGCGATACGGCGAGGGTGATGGTGGCGCGCGCCGGCTTGCCCAGCCGCTGGCGTTCGGCGGGAATCTCCAGGCCGTGATCCACGCAATTGCGCAGGATATGGACGAGCGGATCTTTCAGCTCCTCGAGGATGCGCTTGTCGATCTCGACCTCTTCGCCACGGATCACCAGGTCCGCTTCCTTGCCCTGATCGCGGCAAAGATCGCGCACGAGTTTCTGGAAAAATGCCCCCTGGGTCGCCAGGGGCAGCATGAGCAGTTTCTTGGAGTCTTCCAGCAGATCGTCCACGAGCTTGCCGACGGCCAGGCGATCCTGTTCCGCCGTGCGGCTGAGCGTCGCGACTTTGCCTTCCAGCGACCGGAGGTAGTCGTGGTTCCAATCGAAGAACTCCAGCATGCGGCGGAGGCCCGGATGCGGGGTGGCTCCTCCTTTCTGGCGCTCCAGGGTTTGGCGAAAGCCGCGCACCTCCGGCTGAATGGCGGCCCACTCTTTGGCCCACGTTTCAAATTGCTTGGACAGCACCCGCAAGTCGGTGGCCCGCTGCCCGGTGGCGAGTTTGGCCGCGAGCATCTCTTCCGCTTCCAGCAGGCGGGCGTCGAGCTTGGCGACGGCGATGCGCACCGTCTCCCCGGAGGCGGTTTTTTCCAGGACGACCGGTTCGCTGCGCACCGCCGGTGGCGCGGTTGTTTCCGCCGCACTCGGTGCGGTGGCGGGCCTTGGCGAAGCGGCGGGCGAAGGACTGGTGATGATCCTGGTCACCGAATCCAGCGCGCGATGCACCGTATCCAGGGCGGAAGGCGACGGAGCGCTCTCGTGCCGTTTCCAGGCCGCGAACGTGTCTTCCAGCGACTGGCAGATCAGCTCGATTTCGGAAAAATTCACCGCCCGTGCCGCGCCTTTGAGACTGTGCGCCGCGCGGAAAATCGTCTCGATGAGCCCGCGCTGATCCGCTTCCGCGGAGGTTCTTTCCAGGTCCAGCAAGCCCGTGGCGATGGCCTGCAAATGCTCATCGGCTTCGACCCTGAAGGTCGCGCGCAGCGATTTGAGAAATTCGTCTTCCTGGGCGCTCATGCCGGATTAAACTTTGTAGCGTTGGACCATTTCCTTGAGGCGCTGGCCGAGCTCGCCGAGGTTGCGCGCCGCCGTTTCGAGCTGTTTGGCGCTGGCCACATTCTGCGTGCTCGCCTGCTTGATGTTTTCCATGGCCATGGCCACCTGGTCCATCCCTACCAACTGCTGCTGGCTCGACGCGGCGATTTGCGTCGCCGCCTGGGCTGCCTCGGCCACGCTCCCAGATAGTGACTGGATGGATTCACCCGCCGCCTCCGTCTGCTTCCCGCCGGATTCCACCGCCTTGGCGCCCTGCTCGGTCGCCATCACCGCCGCCGTCGTCGCCTTCTGGATATCGGTTAAAATCGTCCGCACCTGGTTGGTGGCCTGGCGCGATTGCTCGGCGAGGCTCTTCACCTCCTGGGCCACTACGCCGAAGCCCTTGCCGTGCTCGCCGGCCTTGGCCGCCTCGATCGCCGCATTCACCGCGAGCAGATTCGACTGTGCGGCGAGATCTTCCACCGTGGCGATGATCTGGCCGATGGTCTGGCTCTGCTCGCTCAGTCTCCCCATGCTGTCGGCAATGGAATCCATTTGCTGGCGGATGCGGATCATTCCGGCGGCGGACTCCTCGGTGGACTTGCGGCCGGCTTGCGAGACGTGCACGACTTTCTGCGCGCAGTCGGAAACCGCCTTGGCCTTCTGGCTGGCGATCTGCGCCGTCTGCCGCACTTCCTCCAAAGTGGTCGTCGTTTCACTTACGGCCGTGGCCGACTCGCTGGCGCTGGAGGCCAGTTGCGTGGTCGACGCCACGATTTCGCTCGCTGCGGAACCGAGCACGCTGGCGCCTTCCACCAGCCCGCGAATCTGCTCCCGCAAAGTCTCCGCCATCCGTGTGAAAGTTTGGGTCAACAGCCCCACCTCGTCCGCGCGAGGATTCGCCGCCAGATTCATGGTCAGGTCCCCCGCCGCCATCCGCTCCGCCACGCGCGTGATTTCCACGAGCGGCTGGGAGATGAGCCGGTTCAACACGGTCACCATGGCCACCGCCATTCCAAGGGCCACGATACCGACGATGACAAAGAGACGAATGGAGTCCCGCGCGGCCTGTTCAGAGCTGGCCACCGCCACCCTGGCCTTCTCCCTGGCATTATCACCGAGTTCGATTTCCAAGCCGCGGATCTTCTCGTAACGTTCCGACTGCGTGCCGAGTCCCAATTTTTTCGCCTCTTCGGCTTTGCCTTCATAAATCAGGCCGATCTGCAACTCGCGCGTTTGATTGTAATCCTTGCGCACCGCCTCCAGTTGTTCCAGTTGACGCAAGGAATTCGGGTCGCCCTGATGGAACTTGAAAAGTTCCTTTATGGTTCCCTCCGCCTCGCTGGCCCGGTCCTTGATGTCCTTTTCCATCGCCTCCTGCTCGGTCCGGTCCGCAGTCGCGATCATCTGGAGAATGTCCGCCCGCTGGCGGTTCAGGTCGGCCTTGAGTTCGACCAGATGCTCGACAATCGTAAAATCCTTCTCAAACAGCGCCCGTTGGGAATCACGGATGGCGGTGATGCAGGTGTAAGCGATGGCAATGATCGTTCCCAGCAAAACGATCATTATCCCGAACCCCACCAAGAGCTTGGCGCCTGTTTTAAGGTTCTCGAGTCCGTTCATGCGCAGTTCCTTTGTTTCATACCTTGTAGCGCTCGACCATTTGTTTGAGGCGCTGACCCAGGTCGCCGAGATTGCGCGCCGCGATTTCGAGCTGTTTGGCACTGGCCACATTCTGCGTGCTCGCCTGCTTGATGTTTTCCATGGCGATGGCCACCTGGTCCATCCCCACCAACTGCTGCTGGCTTGAAGCGGCGATCTGCGTCGCCGTCTGCGCCGCTTCCGTTACGCTGCCCGCCAGCGCCTGGATCGATTCGCCCGCGGCTTCGGTCTGTTTGCCGCCGGATTCCACCGCCTTGGTGCCCTGCTCGGTGGCCATCACGGCCGCTGTGGTGGCCTTCTGAATGTCGTTCAAGATCGTGCGCACCTGGTTGGTGGCCTGGCGCGATTGTTCGGCCAGGCTCTTCACCTCCTGCGCCACCACCCCGAAGCCCTTGCCGTGCTCGCCGGCCTTGGCCGCCTCGATCGCCGCATTCACCGCGAGCAGGTTCGACTGCGCGGCGAGGTCTTCCACCGTGGCGATGATCTGCCCGATGGTCTGGCTCTGCTCGCTCAATCGCACCATGCTTTCCGCGATGGATTCCATCTGCTGGCGGATGCGGTTCATGCCCGCGACGGCGTCCTCGGTGGATTTCCGCCCGCCTTGGGAAATTTGCGCGACTTTTTGCGCGCTGTCGGAGACCGCCTTGGCCTTCTGGCTGGCCACCTGTGCCGTCTGCCGTACTTCTTCCACCGTGGTCGTCGTCTCCGTTACCGCCGTCGCCGATTCCGTGGCGCTGGAAGAGAGTTGGGAAGTGGAGGCGACAATCTCGGTGGCCGCCGATCCCAGCACGCTGGCGCCTTCGATCATTCCCTGAATCTGCTGCCGGAGATTCTCCGTCATCCGCGCAAAGGCATTGCCGAGGACGTCATCGGGCGAATGGGGTTTGACGGTCGTCCGCAGATCGCCGGCGGCGATCTGCTCGGCCGCACCGGCCATCGACCGGAGTGATTGCGTCATGCGGTCGAAGGTATGGGCCAGCACGCCCACTTCATCCGTCCGTCCGTTCGCCGAAACTTTGACACTGAGGTCGCCGACCGTAATCCGTTCCGCGATCCCGGTCAGGTTTTGCAGCGGACCGGCGATGTTGCGGGTGATGACAAACCCGGACACAGCCATGAAGACAAAGGCGGCGATGGTCCCGAAGACGATGGTGAACTTGGCATTGCGGGCGCTGGCCTGAGCTTCGTCCGAACGGCTCTTGAGCAACGTATTTTCCTCGTTTTCCATGTCGCCGACCACCTTGCGAATTTCGTCCATGGCCTTCTTGCCTTTGTCCGTGAGGATGACCTGCAGGGCGGCCTCGAAGCCCTTGGCTTTATCTTTGCGCAAATCGATGGTTTCCTGGAGTTCGGCGAATTTGCCCTCCTTGCCGTCGATGAGCGGTTCAAGAGCATCCAGCCGGCGTTGTTGATTGGAATTGTCCTTGGTCAGTTCCCGGAGCGTTTTGAGCTTTTGGGCGCTGGCGGTCTGGGCGGCGACATAGGGCTCCAGGTACCTTTCTTCCCCGGTGATGACGTAGCCGCGCTGGCCGGTCTCGGCATCCTTCATCGCGGAAAGCACGCCCTCCAGATTTTGCAGGACCAAGTGGGTATGATCGACCCATTCGGCAGTGTCGGTCTGCTTGACCGAGCTTTGATAGGCGATGACGCCGATGGCCAGCAGGATCGCCAGCGCGAGACCGAAGCCGGTGCCAATTTTCGTTCCAACATTCCATTTCATAGTGATCGTTCTTTGGTGGGAGGTTTCTCTTTAGGATTCGACTTCTTCGTGCACGACAATTTTCGGGTCGGCGAGGATGCGGGCGAGATCGAGCACGACCAGGCGATCGGCGGTCACGCCTTGCAAATAGTCTTCGCGAATGCCCGTGAGGGTGGGCAGGGAAGGTTGCAAGCTTTCCGCGGCGATGGAACTCACCCCGGAGATGGCATCGGCCAGCAGACCGAGCTCCAGGTCTTCACCGCGGACGAGAATGATGCGGTGCAAATCGGTCAGCCCTTTCTCGGGCAGATCGAAGAACTTCTTCAGATCGAGCACGGGCAGGATGCGGCCGCGCACATTGACGATCCCCAGCAGAAACGGCGGCGTACAGGGCAGCGGTGTCAGCTCTTTCAAGGGGCAAACCTCCCGCACGAACCGATTCTCCACTGCGTAGCGCTCCTGCGCCAGGCTGAATTCCAGCAACTCGAGCACCGCCCCGGCGACAGGTTCACGCTCCGGCACCCTGGCGAGAATCCGGGCGCGCTCGCGGAGGATGCGTTCAGGGTCATTGGTCGGGTCGGTCATGGCGTGGCCTCCAGGGTGGCGATGGAGTGGATGATTTCCGTCAATCGCGCGGCCGTCAGGCCCTCGGATTCGGGAAGAAGATCGCCTGGTTCACACCGCTGGAGCAGCCGCAGCGCATTGGCAAAGTGTTTCCCGGCCTCCTCCGGCTTGTCGTTCTCGCGGGCAAGATTGCCGAGGGCAAAGTGTGCCAGGATGAATTCCTGATCCAGGTAAGTGGCCCTCTGGAGAGAGCGGCGCGACTGCTCCGGGTCGCCGAGTTCCTGCAGGACCATCGCCCGCAGATAGTGGCCGGAGGCGTCGAGTTTGTCGGCCGCAAGCCATCGTTCGCACCACGCCAGCGCGTCGCCGAGTCGGCCCTGGTTGGCCAGCGCCCGGGCCAGCAGGGAAGCCATTTCCGGGTCGGGCGCGGTGGACGACGCGAGCGCGGACAGCAACGTCTCCGCGGCTTCCGCGTAGCGCCCCTGCTCGTAAAACGAGACCGCCACCGCCTGCGGTGCCGGTGGGATTTCAGCCGGCGCCGTTTCTTCCTCCGGTGGCGGTGTCCATGGTGGGGAGGGTTCGAATACGGGGGCCGGGGCTTCGCTGAACAGCGGCGGAGCCGGCGTCCACGATGGCGCAGCTCGATCCCTTGCGGTGCTGTTTTGGTAGAGGATGACGCTGGGAAAATTGACGGCGGCAAACTGCGCGAAATGAACCTGCGAGCATTCGCTGGGGCTCACCACCAGCCAGCCGTCCGGCACGAGCGCGCGGTGCAGATTCCCCACGACCTTCTGAACCTGCGGCAGGGTGAAATACATCAGCACATTGCGGCAGAAGATCAGATCCATCGCGTTGGTATCCGTTTCCAGCGACGGGAAGACATCCGCCGCGAGGTTCAGGTGCATAAAGGTCACCCGCTTTTTGATTTCCGGCAGGATGGCATAGCGGCCATCCGCCGTGCGGCGAAAATAGCGTTCCTTGAAGCCGGCGGGTGAATCGCGGAAGGACCATTCTCCGTACACCCCGGCGGCCGCTTTCTGGAGAAAGCGCGCGTTGATGTCCGTGGCGAGGATCGTGACGTTCCAGTCCGCGAGGTCGGGGAGGACTTGCTGCAACAGGATGGCTAGCGAGTACGGTTCTTCGCCGGTGCAGCAGGCCGCGCTCCAGATGCGCAGCCGCCGGGCGCCAGCCCGCCGGGCATGGATCAGCTCGGGCAGGACGCTCTCGGCGAGAATCTCGAAGGTCTTTTTCTCGCGGAAGAAATAAGTTTCACCGACGGTCAGATGGCTCGCCAGCACTTCGAGTTGCGCCTTGGTCAACGCCGCCGACAACAGCCACTCCACGCACGCCGCCGCATCGGCCAGGCCGAATTCCTTCGTGGCGCCCGCCAGGCCGCGCTCCAGGTCCGCCCAGCGCTCGAGCGGAAAGTGCAGCCCCATCCTCTCCGCGATCGTTTCGCTCAGTCGCACCCGCAAAGCATCCGGGACCACGCTAGGACGCATGGGTGGCTCCCTCCCGCAGCGCCTCGTCCAGGGCGCGCTCTTCTTCCCAGGAAAGGAACTTTTCCAGATCGTGGATTAGCACCAGGCCGTCGGGGAGTTGCACCACTCCGCGGATCTGTTCCAGACCGGGGATGATCTGGGTCGCGTTGACCATGCCCGAGGGCGGGAGATCGATCACGCCCAATGCCTCGTCGACGACAAAAACGATCTCTCGCCTCGAGGTCCGCGCAATCACGAATTGCTCTGCCGGGGTGATCTGGTGTTCCGGCAAGCCCAGCCTCTGCCGGATATTCAGCACCGGCAGCACGCGCCCTTCCACGTCGAGCACGCCGATCACCATGGCCGGAGCCTTCGGGAGCACTGTCACTTCCGCGGCCCGCACGATGCGCTCGACGACACTCAGCAGCAGTCCGTAGCGCTGTTTCTCGATGCGGAAAACGACCAGGGACACGGATTCACTCATGCCATTTGGGGGCTCCGGGCGTGCGCATGATACGGTTCGGCATTTCCAAGTTTGCTCGGGTAGGACCAATGGGGAGTTTTACGCAACAAGCCAATCACGAAAACAAAAACATTTTGCAAGCCCCGCCGGCGGCTCTGTCGGTGAGCGGAAAGCGGCTCCTGCCATTGAAGTCGCTATCCGGGAATGCTCGCGTCGCATGTCTCTTGGGGCGGCTTTTCCACCACCCGGCGCAGGGTGCTGAGCAGGCCTTCCACGGTAATGGGTTTGCGCAGAAACTCGACGCCCGCGAATGCTTCGGGCCTTTCTTCCAGTTCATCGGAAAGGCCGCTGATGGCGATGATCTTCGGCGGCGCCGGCATGGTGCGCACCTGGCGAATCACCTCCATCCCGCTCATGCCTGGCATATTGAGATCGGTCATCACCAGATCGAATGCGTCCGGCTGCGCGGACAATTCCGCCAATCCTTCCTCCCCGCTCGCCGCCATCGTCACGAGATAGCCGCGGGTGTTGAGAATGATTTCCAGCACCGTGCGGATGTCATCGTCGTCTTCGATAATGAGAATCCGCTCCCCGCATCCTTGCATCGGCCGCTGAGGACTGGAGGAGGGTGTTGGGCTTTTCGCTTCGTCGACCCATGCGGGGAGGTAGACATGAAAGGTGGTGCCCACGTCCGGAGCGCTCTGGAGATCGAGAAAACCTCCGTGCGCTTTGACGATGCCCGCGACATTGGCGAGGCCGAGCCCGGTTCCCTTGCCGGCCTGTTTGGTCGTGAAAAACGGGTTGAAGATTTTCTGGATGATCTCCGGCGGAATCCCGCTGCCGGTATCCGCCACGCTGATCCGCACATAGGGCCCCGGCTTCGCTTCGCCTTGCACGCAGGTCGTGGCGGCATCCACCTCCACATCGCGCGCGCTGATTTCAATCACCCCGCCTTCCGGCATGGCGTCGCGCGCATTCATGCATAGATTCAGCAACACTTGGCGAAGCTGGGTGGGATCGGCCAGCACGGGCCACAGTTCATGGTTCAGCGCTGCGTGGATCGTCACATTGGCGGGCATCGCGCGCTGGAGCAGCTTGCGCACGCTGCCGATGAGCGCGTCGACCGCCGTTTCGCTGCGCTGCTCGCTTCCGCCCCCGGGCAAAGGCCAGCAACTGACGCACCAGATCGGCCCCATCGTGCGCGCTGATGTGGAGGATATCCAGTAACTCGCCGTCTTCCGCATCCGCCGCCCGGTCCCGCAAGAGACTCACCGAGGTGATGATCGGCGCCAGCATGTTATTCAAGTCATGCGCAATACCTCCGACGAGCAGCCCCAATGTTTCCAGCCGCTGGGATTGCTGGAGCTGGTTCTCGATCTTTCTTTTCTCGGTGATATCCGCGTCGACGATAAGTAACGATTTCGCCAGACCGCAGTCATCGGTCACCAAGCTCCAGGAACTCTCGATGAGCACCGATTCCCCGCGCCGCGGCTGGGGGCAAAGTTCGCCGCGCCATTCGCCGCTCGCGATCACCCGCGCATAGGCGATATCGAAACGGACCGCATCACCGGCATAAAGCATCTCGCGCAAATTGCCGCCCACGGCCTCCGCCGCGGTCCAGCCGTAGAGCAGCTCGGCGCTCGCGTTCCAATAAGTCACGCATCCCCCGGCATCGAGGACGCAGATGGCTTCCCGGGACTTATCGAGGAGGGAAGCTTGTTCACGGATCTTTTCTTCCGCCCGGCTTTGCGCCTCTTCCAACTGCGCCTGGGCCAGGGCGGCGCTGATCGCAGGAATCAACCTCGCCGATTGGTCCTTGAGCACATAATCGGTGGCGCCCGCCTTGAGAGCCGCGACCGCGCGTTCCTCCCCGATGGTTCCCGAAAGATAGATAAAAGGTTTACGAGGCGAGTGAGCGCGAGCGTACGACAGGGCGGTCAGTCCGTTATAACCGGGTAGTGAAAAATCTGACAAGATAAGATCGAAATGGCCCAACTGCACCGCTGCTTCGAATGCTTCACGGGTATTGACAATACGGGTCTGGCAAGCAGGCCACTCGGCCCGCAACCGTTCTCTGGTCAATTCTGCATCCGCACTGGAATCTTCGAGATGAAGGATCTCCATGATATTGTATTTCCGGGGTTGAGTTGTCCCATACCGATTATGGGGGGTAATGAATCGATCGCCAGTAAGACAGGTATTCCGATAAGGGCGAGCATTTTCGCGTATTTCAATAACTTAAAATGCCACCCGAAGGCCACCGGTCACGTTGGTAGACTCATAATTCCTGCGGCCGAGTTCGCCGTCGTAATAAAGGTAGGTCGATGTTCGTTCGCTGAGCTGAATGGCGAAGCCCGCCCCTAACAGAGCGCTATCGCGCCCGAGCGGCGGTCCATCGACCCGGAAGGAGTTACCCGCGCCGCTCCCGAAGTTGGCATCCAGCGCATAAGCGCCATCGCCATACTCATGCTGCCAGGCGGCCCGCAGTTCCGGCTTGATAAGAATACCGCGAATCTTCCATTCGTAGCTCGCCTTGATGCCGAAAGCGGTGCGCACCGATTCCCCTTTGCCGCCATGGACATTGAGCGGGGCGAGCGAGCCTTGTTCGCTGAAACCATTGAGGCCCACATAGGTGTAGTTAAAGGTCGCGGTGGGCCCGAAGGTGAAGCCGCTCCTGGTGTGGAAGTCGTAGCCTGTGCCGAAGAGCGCATTCAACTCGCCCCCATCCGCACCGGCCCGCGCTTCACCCTGCAAGGCGCTGCGGCGCGTATCGTAGCTATTGTATCCACCGAAGACCGCGGTGTCGGCATACCAGCCGCCGGCGAAGGTAGTGGCATACAGCCCGATCTTACCTCCGTTTGACCCAGATACGGCCGCGATCCGTGAGATCGGCCGTGGTCCCGGTATAACCGCGGCGAGCCCGATCGCGAGGTGCGGCGTGAGTTTGTAATCCACGCCGAGGGTAAAGCCACCGCTGGTCAGGTCATAACCGCGAGCGTTGTAGTTATTGCCTACGCTGACCCATTCGCCCGTGCCGGAGAGAAAGACGCCCCAGGCGTTGTCCTGGGCCACCGCCATCGGTTCATTCTCCTTGCTGTCTTTGCCCGCATCGCCGTTTTGGTCCGGCGACCCCGGTGGTGATGTCGAAACTTCCGCTGTAACTCGGGCCGGTTCCATTTACCGCGAGACCCGCCGCGCTGAAGCCATTGGAGCCGCTGCGAAGATCCTCGTTCCTTCGCTGGATATTCATCGACTGCACCTTGGCCAGGGAGGTGCCGATGGTGAAGATGGACGTCAACTCCTCCGGGGCGATCTTGTCGAAATCCGCCGGCAACCTGGCGAGCGCGCGTCCGTCGAGATAGTTGATCAAAGGATCGCATGACGATTTCCCACGGCGCTGTCCAGCGCCGCCGCCACGGCGGTTTGGTTGGGCGTGAGACCAAAGGACTGCGCAAACTTCCCGAAGGAGCCCTGGACCAGTTCCACCGCGATCGACGATTCGCGATACACCACGGAAGGCTCCATGATCGTTTCGCTGGTGAAGGGATTGATCACGAGATCGAAGTGCCCCAACACATTGTGGGTTGGCGGTCAGGAAGACCACGCTGTCGCCCCCGCTGCAGCTTGAAGTTATTCAGCCGCACCAGTTGCAGGGTGCCCGCGATATCCGCATGCCCGTCGATCTGCAGCAGGTCGTGCTGCGCGCTCGCGAGGCCGCCGATTTCGATCTTCAGCGCGCCCGCCGGGCGTCTGCTGGTAATTGCCGGTGATGTGCAGCGTGCCCGGCGAATTGCCAGGGGCTCACCAGACCGATGTTGATGACATTGCCGTAAATCCAGCCGCTGCCCTGCAGCGTGCCGTAGCTATCGACGAAAGTGTGCTCGCTCAAGATGGAGCCATTCACCGCGAGGACGCCCCCCGTCACGAACGTTCCGCCAGGGAAGGCATTGGCCCCCGAGAGGATCAATTTTCCCGGGCCCACTTCCTCAATGAATCATCGGGCGCAGCGCCCATGATCGTCCCGGTGAAATTGCCCGACCCGACGGTCAGGACACCAATGGTGCCCACACCGGTGCCACTGAAGAGATGCGAATCGTCCAGCCGCACGATGCCATTGCCATAGAGCGCCGCGATGGTCTGGTTGATGCCCGCGATGTCGAAGACGCCATTATCGATCACGGTCGCATTGGTCGCGATCTGGTTCGCCGTCACGCCGAGCGCGCCGACGCGGGCCACCGAATTCGCGCCGTCGAATTGCACATAAGCGCCCGCATCGATCACGAGGTTGCCCGGGATCGCCAGGGCGCCGTTGTTTTTGCCGAGGATCAATACGCCCGAGGCGACCGTGGTGGTGCCGGCGTAATTATTCGAATTGTCGAGCTGTCCGACAATTTGGGTCAACCCCCGTGTGGCTGCTCCCGCGCTCCAAGATAGGTCGCCGTGTTACCGGCAAAGGTCAGGCCGCCACCGGTGCCCGCGTTGAGGTCATAGATCCCGCCCGTGAAATCCACGAAGCCGCTGTTCGTCGTAATCACCGTCACCGCGCCCGGCTTGTTGAGGAACACGTTGCCGGCGAAGTTGATTCCATCCGAATTGAACAACCCCGACTTGATGCTATTCAGCACGCCGCCATCGATCCCGCTGGTCGGCGCCACCACAGGCGTCCTCGGGACATTCGAGACACCGAAGTTCGCATTCACCAGCACGTCGTTGCCGACGGAGTGCGCCGTGTTCGTCCCGCTGAAGGTGCTCGTCCCCACCGTGCCGCCATTGATCGTGAAGAGGCCCGTGCCCAGCGGTCCGGTGAGCACCGGGCTTACCGACGGAGCGGCGCCCGAGGGCACGCTGTCGATCTCGAGGTTAAGCGTGCCGCTGTTCAGGATGGTGCCGCCGCCGTAGGTGCTCGCGCCGGAGAGGAACAGCGTGCCCGCGCCGTTCTTCGTCAGCGACCCGGCGCCGGTTTGAATCACCGAGGTGATGTCGGTGTTACCCGGGCCGTCGATCGTCAGCTTCTGGACCGTGCCGAACACGACCGGGGCGAAGATCTGCAGCGTGCTGGTGCTAAGGTTCGTCCAGGTCTGGTCGGCGCCGAGCTCGAGGTAGGCCGTGATCGTGGGCGTGCCCGACCCGGCTTCGACAGTGATGCCCTTGCCCGCCGCTGGCCGCGAGGGTCAGGAGGTTGTTGCCACCGATGCCCACCGCGCTCGACGTATCGAAGGTCAGGCTGTTGACGATGAAGTTGGCGCCGAGCGTCGTGTTGAGATTGCCCACGGTCGCATTCGTGCTGGCGAAGAAGACAATCGCAAGCCACGCCGGGCGTGCCGAAGATGAACGTGTTGCCCGCCGCGTCGCGCGTCCAGTTGTCCTGGCCGTCGAGGAAAGGCGCCATTCCACGTGCTGTCCACCGTCCCGCGCCAGTAGAACGGTCCGGTCGAAGGCGAGAGCGTGAGTTGCTCCTGCGTGGGCGAATTCACGAGGTCGAAGGTTGAACCCGATCGGCATTGTGCCGCCGGTGAAGCTGCCGAACTGAAAATTCCCCGTGAGCCCCGACCGCCGCGGTGATCAGCGTTGTAAGTACCGGGAGCGTTCGCGATCCCGAGCTCGTTCAGGTCGACGCGATTGACGAAGCTCCCCAGATTCGCCGTGCCGGAAATGGCGAAGAGATCGGAGCTGAAGGCCGGGGTGAGATCGAAGGTCCAGCGGGCATCGCCAGTGAGGGCGAAGTCGCCCGTCAGATTCGTGGTCTGCACCACGCCGATGCCACCGGTGGAGATCGTGCCCGCGTCGTTCAGGACATTGCCCGCGCCGAGCTTGATGTAATCGCCCGATTGCAAAAGCGCGCCGGCCTGTTGTTTGAACGTGTTCGTCCCGGTGCCGAGATCGATCGAGTCGTTGACGGTGCCGAAGTTGTCGATGTTCTCATTGGCCGAGGTGCCGAAGATCGAGGTGCCGCTCATGCCCCGCCGCCGTTCTGCACGGTGCCGTGGTTGGTGAGCTGGTTGTCCTGGCCGTCGGCGAAGCGCACGCCTGAGCCCGTGCCGAGGCCGCCCTGCACGATGCCGCTGTTGATCGTCACCGTGATGTTATTCTGTCCGCCCCTGGCCGACGCTCTGGGCAAAGATGCCGTCCGAGCCGTCGCCGAAGGCCGCGACATTTCCCGTCACCGCGATGTTCACCACGCCGCCCGTGCCCTTGCCCCCCGCGCTCTGGGCGAAGATGCCATCGGAGCCGTCGCCCAGAGTGTAAATGTTGCCGATCTCGGTCACTTTCACGAGGCCGCCCGAACCCGCGCCGCCGGTGCTGCCGGCGAAGTTGAGCACGGAAAGCACCGGGAAATCATTCCCGAGACTGCCGCCCACACCGCCGCCACCGCCCACGCTCTGGGCCAGGATGCCGTCGGCGCCCGTGCCGCGGGTGGTGATGTTCGCATTGCTGTTCACCGTCACCGCCCCGCCATCGCCGCCGCTGCCGCTGCCCTGGCCGAAGGCCAGGCCGGTGCCGATGTTGAGATAGTTCTTCAATCCGCGATCCACGTCGCCCGCCGCGCCGCCGCCGCCGCCTACGCTCTGGGCGAAAATGCCGGTCGCCGCATTGCCGAAGGTATCGATGCTGCCATTGATCGTGATATTGACCGCGCCGCCGTCGCCGGTGCTCCCCGTGCCGCCGCCCACGCCGACCGTCCCGGTGGCGCCTTCATCGCCCGCGCCGCCCGCGCCGCCGCCGCCGCCGATGCTCTGCGCGAAGACCGCCCGCGAGCCATCCCCGTAAGTCGTGATCGCTCCCGTGTTGGTGATATTGACGGTATTGCCGTCGCCGCTGCTGCCGCCGCTGCCGCCGACCACGATCTTCAGGTTCTTGGTGAATTTCGAGCGGTCATATTTTTTCAACGCGAGGCTGCCGTCGAACCCTTGATGTCCATCGCCGCCGTTGCCGCCACCGCCGCCGATGCTCTGCGCGAAGATGCCGTAAGCGTCGCCGCCGGTCGTCGTGATGTCGCCGAGATTATCCACCGTCACGATGCCGCCGCTGCCGCCGCCCGCGCCGCTGCCGCCGATCGCCAGCGAGAGCGATTTGTATTTTCGCGCCCGCCTCTTTTTCCTCCTCCGGAGGCTTCGCCCCGAGCTGCAGGGTAAAGGAACGCGCGTCGCCGCCACTGCCGCCGCCGCCGCCGACACTCTGCGCCTGGATGCCATGCGCGCCGTCGCCATCGGTGCTGATCGCCCCGCTGTGATACACGTTCACCGTGCCGCCGTTGTTCGCCGTGCCGCCACCACCACCCACGGTGATCGCCATGTCGGTATTCGGGCCTTCCTGGTTCGCTGCGAGATTGATTGCCCCGGAAAGCGCGAAGCCGCCCGTGCCGCCGCCGCCGCCCACGCTCTGGGCGAAGATGCCGACAGAATCCGTGCCGGAAGTGGTGATGGCGCCGGTGAGACGGCTGGCCGTTGACGTGCCGATATTCACCGTCCCGCCGATGTTCCCGGAGCCGCCCGTGCCGCCCACGGCGACGCTGATGGAAGTGGACGGCTTGTCGACGTCGTCCCCGCCGAGCCCCAAAGCCACCGAGGCGGCGAAGCCGCCATTGCCACCGCTGCCGCCCACGCTTTGCGCGAAGATGCCGTCGGCGCGATCGCCAAGGTGGTGAGATTGTTCGTGCCGCTGGTGCCGAGCACTTCGACCGTGCCGCCGATGCCGCCGCCCGATCCCAGTCCGCCCACGGAGACCGAGAGACTCTTGCCTGCCGTTCCCGCCAGGGAGCCGGAAACGCTTGAAGCCGCCATTGCCGCCTCCGCCGCCCACGCTCTGGGCGAAGATCGCCGCGGAGTCCGCGCCTTCGGTGATGATGGCCGCGTTGTTCGTGACCGAGACTTTGGCCGCGTCGCCCGCCGTGCCGCCCGAGCCGCCGATGCTCGCCGAGAAACCTTTCGCTTCGTCCCCGCCGCTGAGGTTGGTGCTCACGCTGGAACCGCCGTTGCCGCCGCCGCCACCGATGCTTTGCGCGAGGGATGCCCTGCGAACGGTCGCCCAGCGTTTCGATCTCGTTGGAATTGATCACCGTGACCGT
Organism: Chthoniobacter sp.; assembly: GCA_037200205.1. Classification (GTDB taxonomy): domain Bacteria; phylum Verrucomicrobiota; class Verrucomicrobiia; order Chthoniobacterales; family Chthoniobacteraceae; genus Chthoniobacter. The sequence goes on along the minus strand of JBBCHV010000024.1, from coordinate 40,307 downwards.
CGAACCGTCGCCGCCCGCCCCACCAAAGCCGCCGATGGACACGGAAACCGACGCCTTCTTCTCCTCGGTCGCGAGGGCCGCCGAGAGGCTGAAGCCGCCATCGCCGCCGCCGCCGCCCACACTCTGGGCGAAGATGCCGGTCGAGTCCGCGGCCGTGGTCAGGATCAGGCCGGAGTTCGTCCACCTTCACCGCATCCGCCGAACCGCCCGCGCCGCCGAAGCCGCCCGACGCTCACGGAAAGCGCATTGCCTTCCCCGAGCGAGCCGACGAAGGAACCGCTGAAGCCGCCCGAGCCACCGCCGCCGCCCACGCTTTGCGCGAAAATGCCGTAGGACCCCTTGCCGTCGCCGGTCAGCCCGCCCGTTGTGATGTCGCCACTGTTCAGCACCGTCACGGTATTGCCGTCGCCCGCCACGCCGCCGCCGCCGCCGATGGAAACACCGATGCCGTTGCTCTCGGTCGAGATACTGCCGGTGAGGCTGAAGCCGCCGTCGCCGCCGCCGCCGCCCACGCTTTGGGCGAAGAGACCATAAGAGACCTGCCCGTGGTGTAGATCGCGCTGCTGTTCGTTACCGACACGGTGCCAGCCGCGCCCCCCGTCCCGCCCGTGCCACCGACGCCGACATTGACCGAGGTCGACTCGCCGATGCCGCCCACGATGCTGAAGCCGCCTTCACCCCCCCCGCCACCGATGCTCTGCGCGAGAATGCCGTCGGAATGATCGCCGGTCGTGCTGATCGTCGTGCCGGTGCTCGTCAGCGTCACGTTGCCGCCGTCGCCACCTTTGCCGCCATAGCCACCGACACTCGCCGAGACCGCTCCGCTGGAATCGGAAAAGCTCGCGCCGATGCTGAAGCCGCCATCGCCGCCGCCGCCGCCCACGCTCTGGGCGAAGAGGGCATGGGAATAATCGCCCATCGTGTAGACGCTCGCGCCACTGAAGAGATCGACCGCGCCGCCGCGGCTCGCCGTGCCGCCGGCGCCGCCCATCGTAAAGGTAACCGCCGCCGAGGAACTCAAATCGGCCGCGACACTAAAGCCGCCATTGCCGCCCCCGCCGCCGATGCTCTGGGCGACGATCCCGTAGGAATGATCGCCGTAAGTCCACGATCTGGCCGGTGATCGGATCGGTAAAAGCCCACCGTCACGTCGCCCCCCTGGCCGCCGCCCTGGCCGCTGCCGCCGATGCTGACACCCAAGCCGCCGCTGCCCGGCGAGAAACTGCCGGCGACGCTAAAGCCGCCGTTGCCGCCGCCTCCGCCCACGCTCTGCGCGAAGATGCCCGAAGAGTTGTCGCCGTAAGTCGTAATATTGCTGGTGCTATCGAGATGCACCGTGCCAGCGATCCCTCCGAAGTCGCCGCTGCCGCCCATGCTGAAGGTGGCCGCCGCCTCCTCGCTCAAGCCGGCGCCGATGCTGAAGCCGCCGTTGCCGCCACCACCGCCGATGCTCTGCGCCAGGATGCCGTCGGAGCGATCCCCGCCTGTGATGATGGTGGTGCCCGTGCTGGTGAGAGTCACGGCTCCGCCGGTGCCTCCCGCACCGCCATAGCCGCCGATGCTCGCCGTCAAGGCGCCGCTGGAATCCGAGATGCTCGCGCCGACGCTGAAGCCGCCGTCGCCCCCGCCGCCGCCCACGCTCTGGGCGAAGAGGCCGACCGAATCGGTATCCGCCGTGGTAATGCTCGCTCCACTGTTCAGGATCACGGTGCCACCATTACTCGCGGTGCCGCCGGCGCCGCCCATCGTAAAGCCGATCGCGGCCGAGGAACTCACGTCCGCCGCCACGCTGAAGCCGCCATGGCCACCGCCGCCGCCGATGCTCTGCGCGACCACGCCGTCCGAGTGATCGCCATAGGTGTAAATCTGTCCGGTGATGGGATTGGTGTAGCCCACGGTCACGTCGCCCACCATTGCCGCCGCCCAAACCGCTGCCGCCGATACTGGCGCCCACGCCGGCGCTGGTCGCCGAGAAGAACTGCCCGCGACGCTGAAGCCGCCATTGCCGCCACCACCGCCCACGCTTTGGGCGAAGATGCCGGCCGCATTGCAGCCGTAAGTCGTGATGTTGCTGCTACTGTCCAGGTGGACCGTCTGGGCCGCGCCGCCTTTGTCGCCGTTGCCGCCCATGCTGAAATTCGCCGAAGGACCGTCGCTGGCGCCCGCGCCGATGCTAAAGCCGCCATTGCCACCGCCGCCGCCGATGCTTTGCGCGAGAATACCGTCGGAACGATCGCCGCCCGTGATGATCGTGGTGCCCGTACTGGTCAGAGTCACCGTGCCGCCGTCGCCGCCCGCGCCGCCTTGGCCGCCGATGCTGGCCGTGATCGCGCCGCTGCTCGCCGAGACACCGGCGCCCACGCTGAACCCCCCGTCGCCGCCACCCCCGCCGATGCTCTGCGCAAAGAGACCCACCGAATCGGACGCCACCGTGGTCACGCTCGCGCCGCTGTTCAAAATCACCGTGCCACCAATGCTAGCCGTGCCGCCGGCCCCGCCCATCGTGAAGCCGACCGCGGCGGAAGAACTCACATCTGCCGCCACGCTGAAGCCGCCGTGACCGCCGCCACCGCCGATGCTCTGCGCGACGATGCCATCCGAGTGGTCGCCGTAGGTGTAGATCTGCCCGGTGATGGGAGCGTTGTAGCCCACGGTCACATTGCCGCCCGCCCGCGCCACCGTCCCCCGCGCCGCCGATGCTCACGCCCACCCCCGCGCTTTCCACGGAGATGCTGCCGGCGACGCTGAAGCCGCCGTTGCCGCCCCCACCGCCCACGCTCTGCCCGACGATCGCCGCCGAGTCGCTGCCGTAGGTCGTGATGTTGCTGCTGCTGTCGACGCGCACCGCGCCCGCAGCGCCGCCTTTGCTGCCCGCCCCGCCCATGCTGAAACTCACGGCCGGTCCGGTGCTGATGCTGCCGCCGATGCTGAATCCACCATCGCCACCACCGCCGCCAATACTTTGCGCGAGGATGCCGTTGGAATGGTCGCCGAGGGTGCCGAGCAGGGCGCCGTTGGAAGTCACGATGACCATCTGGGCGCCGCCGCCCGAACCACCGGCGCCGCCGATGCTGGCATTGATGGAGGCGTCCGCGCCGCCGCCCGTCGGATCGATCGAACCGAGGCCGCGACGCTGAACCCGCCCGAGCCACCGCCGCCGCCGACACTCTGTGCGAAGAGGGCGTGCGCGTCATTGCCCTCCGTGGTCACGGTGTCTGCTGTTGGCGAGCAGCACGGTGCCGGCGTCGCCCCGCCGTATTGCCCTTGCCGCCCATGCTCAAACCGAGGGAAGGCCCGGCACTCACGCCGGCCGCGACGCTGAAGCCGCCATCGCCACCGCTGCCGCCGATGCTCTGGGCGAGAATGCCGTAGGAGCGGTCCTGGGTCGTCTGCACGGTAGCGCCGGTGCTGTGGACCGACACGTTGCCCGCGTTGCCCCCCAGGCCGCCTTCCCCGCCCATGCTCAATCCCATGGCCACGCCCGTGCTCACCGTGCCCGAAATGCTGAAGCCGCCCGAGCCGCCGCCACCGCCGATGCTCTGCGCGGCGATGCCGTGCGAATTGACGCCGGTGGTCAAAATCTGCGTGGCGTCTGAACACGTCCACCGTGCTGGCCGTGCCGCCCGCGCTGCCCTTGCCGCCAAAACTGAACGAGCCGCCCGCGAAACCGGTCGCGCTCACCGTGCCCGCGACGCTAAAGCCACCATCGCCGCCGCCCCCGCCGACGCTTTGGGCGAAGATGCCATTGGCGTGATCGCCTCCGGTGGTGATGCTGCCCGACGTATAATTGCTCGCCGTGCCCACGGTCACTGCTTCGGCATTGCCGCCCCCCCGCCGCCATCGCCGCCCATGCTGATTGCCGCGTTGAAGCCCGCGCCCGCGGTCGCCGCGATGCTGAAGCCCCCCGAGCCACCGCCGCCGCCGATGCTCTGCGCGAAGATGCCGTGCGCCGCCTGACCGGTTGTCGTGATGCTGCTTGCCGCGTCACCGAAGAGGACTTCGACCGTGCCCGCGTTGCCGCCCATGGCACCGCTGCCGCCGATGCCGACGGAGACCGAGGAGCCGGGGCTGACCGAGCCGGAAAAAGCATAGCCGCCCATTGCCGCCCCCGCCGCCGATGCTCTGCGCCTGAATGCCGCGCGCATAGTCGCCGCTGGTGGTGATCGTGCCCGTCACGGGCGCAACCGCACTCGTCGTGGCATTCACGCCTACGATGACCGCCTTGCCATCGCCACCCTTCGATCCGTCGCCGCCGATCGCGAGACTGCCGAAGACGCCGACCGCCGTGCTATTGCCGCCGTTGCCGCCGCCGCCGCCCAGGCTCTGGCAAAGATCGCACTGGCATTGCGCTCGGTGGTGGAGAGCGTGCCGCTGCTGGTCACCGTGACCGTGCCGGCATCGCCGCCGCTGCCCGCGGAGCCGCCAAAGGAAAACCAACCGGTCGAGGAGCCGCCATTGCCGCCGCCGCCGCCGATGCTCTGGGCGAAGATGGCATTCGAGGTGGAGTGGATGGTGCCGGTATTGATGACCGCGACGTTGCCGCCCGCGCTCGTGGTACTACCGGAGCCGCCGACCGCGGAAAGGCCGATCGAGCTGCCGCCGTCGCCGCCGCCGCCGCCGATGCTCTGCGCGTAGATGCCCTTCGAGTCGGAACCGAGGGTCGTGATCATTCCATTATTGGTAATGGTAACCGAGCCGCCGTTGCCGCCGGTCGAGCCGCTGCCCGCCGACGGTCGCCAGGCCCACTCCGCCGCCACCACCCGAACCGCCGCCGCCGCCGATGCTCTGCCCGAAAATGCCATGGGAATCCGCCATATTGGTCTGGATGACGCCATGGACGCCATTGGTGATGTTCACCGATCCGCCGCTGCCCGCGCTGGTGCCGCTGCCGCCCGACGCGTTAAAAGATGCTCGATCCGCTGCCGCCCCCGCCGCCGAAGCCACCGATGCTTTCGCCGTAGATGCCGTAGGCGTTGAGACCCGTGGTGGTGATATGGCCGTCGCTCATAATCGTCACGGTGCCGCCATCCGTGCCCACACCGCCGCTGCCCGAGCTCGTGCCCGTCCAGCCGCCGCCACCGCCGTTGCCCCGCATAGCCACCGAGGCTCTTCGCCCAGATGCCGTGCGCCTGGTCGCCCACGGTGGTGATCGTCCAGCTTCCATTCACATCGACCGTGCCGCCTTCGCCGCCCGCGCCGCCGTTGCTGGCGCCATTGGTCGTGCCGCCATCGCCGCCGCTGCCGCCATTGCCACCCGAGCTCAGCGCGAGGATGCCAGTCGATTGCAAACCGCTGGTGTTGATGATGCCATTGCCGGTAACCGAAACCGCGCCGCCGGTGCCCCCTGCGCCGCCATCCTTGGAGTTGCGCGCGAAGCCGCTGTCGCCGCCGGTGCCGCCGTCACCGCCGGTGCTGTAGGCCAGCACGCCCACGGTATTCGCCTGCGAGACGGTGATCGTGCCATTGGCCTCCACGTTCACGTTTGCCGCCCTTGCTGCCGTCGCCGCCCTGCGTGGAACTGTGGGTCAAAGCGGCGTTGCGGCCGTCGCCGCCGCGTCCGCCCTGGCTGGTGGCGTCGATGCCATTGGCGCCCGCGCCGGTGGTGTGAATGGTGCCGTTGCTGGTCACGTTCACGGTATTGCCGGCGCCGCCCGCCGTCGCGGTGCTGGCGAGGCTGTGGACATAGGAATTCAAGTCGGGGGAAGGCGCTGGCGCTGTCGCCAAACAAGGTGAAGCGGAGCCGACCGGCGTCGTGGTGAATCCGCTCGCGGTCTTGGTGATCGTCAGCACGATGGTCGCGCCGCTCGTCTCCGTGGGATGGCCGCTGGCCGGGCTCGTGCCGGTCACTTCATATTGAATGGCGACGTTGACCGACTGGCCGGTCGTTGAGGCTGTCGAAGCCCGTGCCCGCCACCGGGGGCAAACGTGCCATTCGCATTGACCGTGACTTTGCCCGTGGAGCCGGAGATCGGGTTGCCATTGGCGTCGACCAGTTTGGCCTGCACCGCCTGGCCGACGGTGCCCGCGGAGCCATCGGCATTGTAGACCTTGCTGATGTCGAAGGTGAAGCCGGTGGCCGAGAAGTTCGTCAGGCCGTCGACGACCGATTGCGGATAGCCGCTGGTGGAACTCTGGGCGTAGATGCCGTAGGCGTTCTGGCCGGAGGTCGTGATGTTGGTGTAGCTGTTGACGGTGGCGATGCCGCCGGCGGCGTTTTGGGCGGTGGGAATCACCACGCCGAGGAACGGGTCAGCCGGGGGATTGGAAGGCCCCGAGCCCACGCTCAGGATCTGGATGCCGTAAGCGTTGTTGCCGCCGGTCTGGATCGTCACCGGGGTGGCGGCCACGCCGCTGTTGATCGTCAGGTTCGCCGCGCCGCCGTCAGAGTCAGCGAAATGCCGTGCTCCCCGAGGCGGGCAGGATCGATCCGCTGAGGCCATTGACGGTTAATGGTGACAATTGCCGGATTGGAGTTGGGCCGGGTGATACCGGGCGGACTGATTACCGTTAAAAGTCGCCGTGCTGCCGGAGATGGTCGGAGAGTCGTTGGCGGCCCACGCGGAAACGCTTATTGCCATTATCCGCCATAACTGCAATAACGATCTGACGGAAGTATTTGGTGATGAACATAAAATGGAATGAGAAAATCGATCTGCCCCTGTAGCAATGGCAGGCCATTCGAGGGGCGGTATCTACGTACTTCGGTAATACGCAAAAAAAGATCCCTCCCCGCCGGAACAGAAGGAAGCGAAGGACGCAAAGGGGAAACCCAAACGAGACCCTCGCTCCCGTTGCCTTCTGGGCCCTTCCTGCAGCGCAGCTTGGTTATCTGGCGTGCGGCACGATGGTCGCGAAGACGGCACGGTGATCGCTCGCTTGATTCCACGAGGGCGAACGATAGACGCGGGCGGAGCCGGGCAGCACATCGCGGTTGCAAGGCCGGGCTGACAAAGATGTAGTCGATGCGCGAGGTAAAGGTCCGCGGCCTGCCAGTATTCGGTCCAGGTATCGCCCAGTTCGTCCCGGGCGGGCAGCGCGGTCATGTAGGCCCTGCCGCGGGCGCCGGGTGATTTCATGATAGGCCGGCTCGTTTTTCAGGTCATTGAAGTCGCCGAGACACACCAGCCGCACGTGGGGTCTGCGGCCAGGAATCTCGTCCAGGTGCTTGCGCAGGAGCAGGGCCTCGTTGCGCCGCACGAGCGCTTCGCCCTCGGGGGTGGGCAGTTTCGACTTCAGATGAGCGCCGACCATGCGGAGCTGATAGCCGCTGGCAATCTGAATGGTCACATCCAGGAATCCCCGCCGCACTTTTTCCGGCCTCCCGGCCAGTTCAAAGGAGACATTGGTCAGCGATTGCCGCGCGACGATGGGGAAAGCGGCTGGCCAGCGCGAGATGCCGCTCGGGATCGAGCGCCTGAACGTACTCGAAATCCTTATAGCCCAGGCCGGCGCTCGCGAGCCGCTTCTTGAAATCCTCGAACCGCTCCGGCTCTCCCATTTTCGCACACGGCGAGGATGTCGGGATTGATGTCCTTGATCACCTGCACCACCGCATCGATGGACTTTTCCGCTTTCGGCCGGCCGTGGTGAGCCCCGGTCTCCGCCGCGACCGCTTCCTCGCCCAGATAGTTCTCCACATTGTAAGTCGCGATCACCACCGCGGGCGGGTCCGCTGCGAGCAGCATCGCCAGCGGCCACCGCAGGACGAGCAACAGGGCCAGGAATCGGGGGAACCTCATGCCCCGAAATGGAAAAGGGCTCGCCCGGGGAAGGCGAGCCCTAATCGTAAATTTGCGGGCGTTCCTTTTAGGAGACGTGCGTGTGCGGCGTTTCCTGCGTCTGCTCGGCGTGCGGATCGTGGGTGTCGTGCGCGACTTCCACCGGAGGCTGGTCGAGCTTCGCCGTGGGCGCCGGAGGCGTGGGCGGCTCGGGCGCACGGGTCACTTCGCGCTCAAATTCGTCCTTGCCTTGGTGAATTCCACGGACAGCCTGGCCCATGCCGCGGGCGAGTTCAGGCAGCTTCTTCGCACCGAAAAGAAGCAGGACGATGAGCAGGATGATGATGAGATCCGGCCCTGCTAGGTTGAAAAGGCTGGCGATATTCATAGGGAATGGGGTTGTGATTCAACTACACCGGCTTCCGGCAAGTTGCAATGGGTCATTCAGTTATCCAGCGACAAGTCCTTCTGAGGTAGCGGCCATCGGCGTCGATGACCGCCGCGGTATTATGGTAAAGCCCCGCGCTGCGCTTTTCAAAAAGCGACGCCACGATCACCACGCCACGCTCCTTGGCCAGATGGCACAGCGCGTCCGTGCTCGGCCCGGGGATTTCCTCGGCGAGCTGGAAGTATTTGTGATCCTCCACCTGGCAGAAGTACTGCGAGGCGAAGAGCTCCTGCAGGCAGATGATTTGCGCGCCGCGGTCCGCCGCTTCGCTGACGCGAGCGAGGGCCTTGGCGAGATTTTCGTGCGGCTCGGCGGAGCAGCGCATCTGGATGAGAGCGAGGGTGACTTTGGAGGACGACATGCGGAGAAAAAGAATGCGTCACGCTTCGTCCGGGCGAAGCGTTCTTGCGTGAAAAGTGTGTGACGCGCCGCGCGGAATGCAACCCGCGATATTCGAGCGCGCGAAAGGGAAGGAAGCGACTACTTGACGGAACCGGCCGGCACAACCGAGCGCAGCGAGATAGCGCCGCTCATCTATTTAATGGAACCGGCCGGCACAATTTTGACGCTCTCGAGCGCCACGCGGCTCGTCGGGCGGCTGTTCTCGCGCCCATCCGGGGTCGGTCCCACCGACGACTTGCCCAGCTTGCGCAAGACATCGTCCCCTTTGATCAGCTTGCCAAAGGCGGTGTACTTGCCGTCGAGTTGCGCCACCGGACCGAGGCAGATGAAGAATTGGCTGCTCGCGGAATCGGGACTGGCCGAGCGCGCCATCGAGAGAACCCCGAACTCATGGTGCCGGTCGTTGAACTCCGCCTTGATCCGCTCGTCCGCGCTGCCCGTGCCCCACGCGGCCGACTTGCTCTCATCCTTGGTCAAGGGATCGCCGCCCTGGATCATGAACCCGTCGATGATGCGATGAAACGCCGTGCCATCGTAGAAACCCGACTTCGCGAGCTTGATGAAATTTGCGACCGTCTTCGGCGCGACTTCCGGCCAGAATTCGACGACCATTTCGCCGGCCGAAGTTTTCAGCACAGCGACTTCCTTGTCCGCTGCGCGCGCGGGAGTGAGAGCGATCACGCCGAGGGTGCAGGCGAGGAGAAGAGAAAAGAGGGGTTGCTTCATGCGGGAACATCAGCGCGGCTCTCCGGTGCTGTCACGCGGAAAAATTAGCGGCCGATGCGCCGCGGAGCAGCGCGGAGACGCCGGGTATTTGTGGTCGCCGTCATAAATCATGCGACCATTCGGCGCGCCGCGAGACGAGGCGGTGGATGGAGGGCAGCGCCAGCAAGGCCCAGGCGATCGCGGCGTACAAGGCGGGACCGCTCAACAGCCCTACCGCAAAGATCCAGTTCGACAACATCCGATCGGCGAGCTTCGGCAGGAAGATGCAACTCGCTACCACGCGCAGCAGCATGATGGCCGCCAGAAGATACCGCGCCCAAAATTGCCGGAACCAAATCCCGGCGAGAAGCGATGTGACCACGATGCCGATGGGCACTTCGTGCAGCAGGAAATCCTGTTTTTCGTAATACGGCGTGAACAGGAAATTCAACAAGTTGAAGGCGAACAGCAGCAGGAAGATCAAAACGAGGTAAAGCCGGCCACGCCTCCAGCCCCGCCGCGGACGTCGACGGTGGGAGGGCAAATGCTGGGACTCTTCCATGAGATGGATGCGGGGATGGTTTCTCGCCGGTTATTCTGAGCGGAGTGTAACGGAGTCGAAGAACCCCGTCGCACCACCAGCGACATCGATGGCCGAACGACGGAGTCCTTCATCCCGCAGCGGTGGGATCAGGATGACACGCGAGGCGAGAACAGTAATTATTTCACAGTTTAAAAAAAGCACGACCTCCGTCGGTCAATCATTTCAGACATCGAAAGGCCCCTCGCCTGCCGGAAAATCATTTGCCAAGTGGCGCAGGCCCCCGCATCGTCGCCCTCCCTATGCAAGACATCCGCCTCATCCTCAAGACCTCCCGCGGCAACATCGAAGGCACCATTTTCGCCTCGAAGGTGCCCATGACGGCCGCCAATTTTTTGAACCTCGCCAAGCGCGGCTTTTACAACGGCATCAAGTTTCACCGCGTGATTCCGAATTTCATGATCCAGGGCGGCGACCCGACCGGGACCGGCGCGGGCGGCCCGGGCTACAAGTTTGGCGATGAGATCATCCTGCGCTCAAGCACACGAAGCCGGGTCTGTTCTCGATGGCCAATGCCGGCCCCGGAACCACGGCAGTCAGTTTTTCATCACGCACGTGCCCTGCCCGTGGCTCGATGGCAAACACGCCGTCTTCGGCGAAGTGACCAAGGGGCAGGATGTGGTGAATGCCATCCAGCAAGGCGACAAGATTCAGGAGGTCGAGATTCTCGATTCCACCGACGAGCTCTTCACCGCGCAAAAGGCGCAGCTCGACAAGTGGAATGCGGTGCTGAAGTAGTCACCACTGCTCCACCCGTTGTCATCCTGAGCGGAGTGTAACGAAGTCGAAAGCCGAGTCTGCGAGACGCCTACGGGACTGCGGGGCAAACCCCGTCGCTTTACCAGCGATGTCGTTGTTGTTTGCCAAGGGTCAGCCCCACAGGCGTCTTGCTGTACTTGGCTTTGACACGCGAGGCACGTCTTAAAGGTTCGGTAAATATTTCCCAACGCAGCCCGTACAGCCCACCCAGCACTAGGTAGCAGAGGCCATTATAGGGTATAATGCGGGCATGAACTCTCATGACGACTCCTATTCGCCCGGGGCTGAGGCCTGTGAAGGGAGGTGGCCGAGAATTGTAAATTTTGCCAAACGAACCCATTTTGTAGCCGCGAGACGACAATCGATTGCACAGAAGCAATCGAAGCCGCTCGAAGGTAATCGAACCTAATCGAAGAGAAATTTTTCCACAGTCACGGCGTTTTAAGGTGCTTTAAGGTCAATTAAGCCGATTTAAGGTCGCGGTTTTTTATTTCGCGCATGGTGAGGCCAAAAGCGCCTGATCGCTTTCGCCGCCGCTACGCCGCACAGAGGATTGCGCCAGCGTTTCCAGGCCGCTGACGAGTTCGGACTCGCTGGCCTTGGCGCAGTTCAGGCGCAGGCTGCTGGTGGGCTGGGGCTCGGTGTAAAAGACCGGGCCGGCGCCGAAGACGATGCGCTCGCGGCGGGCGGTGTCGCGCACCTGGGCGAGGTCGACAGGGCGGGGCAATTCGGCCCAGAGCATGTAGCCGCCGCGCGGCGGGTTGGCGCGGGTGCCCTGCGGGAAGGCGCGGGCAATGGCGTCGAGGGCGAGCGCGCGCCGGTGGGCGTTGCGCGGGCGCAGGCGGGCGAGATGAGGATCGAGCGCGTCGGCCGCGAGAAATTCGCGCAGGGCGACCTCGGAGACGACGGCGCTGTGGAGATCCTGCTGGCATTTGCGCGCGGCAGAAAATCCTCGTAAAGCGTCCCCGGCGCGCACACGCCGACGCGCAGGCCGGGCGACACGGTCTTGGAAAAACTCGAGACGTAGCTCACGGTCGAGCCATCGTCCCAGGCGAGCAGGCTGCGCGGAACGCCATCCTCGATGAGTTCCCCATAGATGTCGTCTTCGATGAGGCGCACGCCATGGGCCGCGGCACATTTCCACGAGGCGCGGGCGCTTTTCCTCCGGAAGGGTGACGCCGGAGGGATTGGAGAGCGCGGCGCAGACGATGAGCGCGCGCGGCTTCCAGCGGGCGAGTAATTCCTCAGTGGTGTCGAGATCGAAGCCGTGGGGCCCGGCGATGGGCAGGGGCAGGACGCGGGCGCCGGCTGCGCTGAGCACCTCGAGCATGCCGTAATAGGCGGGCGACTCGACCGCCACGATATCGCCCGGCCGGACGAGAATGGAAATGAGCAACTGCACACCCTGCGTGCAACCGGTGACCGTGACGAGCTGCGGCCCGCTCATGGCGGCGCCACGGGCCTGGAGCCGGGCGGCGAGCAATTCCCGCAGGGCGTGATCGCCCTCGGGATGATGGTAGGCAAACATCTTCGCTCCGTCCTTGGCGAAGGCACTCGTGAAGGCGGCCTGCAGTTCCTCGGTCGGCAGCGAATCCAGCCCCGGAACGCCGGCGGCGAGATTGATCAGGCCGGGTTCATCGGCCTGGCGCATGAAATCGACGAGGCGGCCGGCGGCGCGGAAGGGGTGGGGTTCGGTCATGCGGAAGGGGCGTGGATAGGTAGGCCGTTTTCAGGGTGGATTGCCGGGCAGCAGTGACCCAGGCAATCAAAAATCCAGACTATGACAGGATTGCCAAATAGGCCAAGGAGACGATGCATAGGCATCATCGCCGGGGGATTCGCCCTTGTCGGACGGACGAGGCGTCCTACATTGCCCGCCCGATGTTACCTGCCCTCCAAGACGCTGCGTGGAAATTTCTGCGCCGGCTGCCCGACGCCACGCAAATGCGCGGCGAGGACTATTTCGAGCGCGGGACGGTGCGGCGTGTCCGGGAGATTCCGGGTGAGAACGGCTTTCAGGGCGAGGTGCGCGGCGCCGAGACGTACCTGACCGAAGTGATCTTCGATCCGAGCGAAGGCGCGTGGTATGGCCTGTGCAGTTGCCCGGTGGAGGAAGATTGCAAACACGCCTATGCCCTGATGCGGACGGTGCTGTCCGACGCGAAGAAATCCGCGCCGGCCGCGACGAAAGCGGCGCCCAAAGCGAAAAAGGCGCCGGCCAACGGATTCTCGTCCCGGCTGGCCGCGGGGCTCGGGCGCGAGTTGATGGCGACCGAGACGGCTTTTGTGACGCGGCTCGAGACTCTTTTTGTCCAGGCGCGCACGAAGGGCAGCTTGCAGCGCAGCGATTTGGGGGCGCTGGGCCTGGCGGGCGACGGCGATGGGTGGGAGCGGCTGGATCTCTGGCCGACCCTGCCGGAGAACGTGCACGATTTCTGGCTGCACCTCGTTTCGTATGTCCGCGAGCAGGGCGGCGTGGTGCCGGATTTTATGCTCCCGCTCAGCGATCCGGGGCCGCTCGCCGAGCGCCTGGAAAAATGGCGGCGCGGCCGCACGGTGGATCGCTGGAAAAAGCTGTTGTCGAATTTGCAGCGCCCGCGCGGCCCGCGCCGACGGATCTGGGCGACCTGCGGCTGCGTTTTGAAAATGACGGTGCGGTGGTGGAATGGCGGCGGGCGGGAGGGGAAGAATTCGAGCCCATGAAGGCCGCGAAGTTCGCCGAGCTGGGCACGGCGCTGCTGCCGGGCGATTTTGCCCCGGAGACGGCGCTCCTGCACGCGTTGTTCGCCGGCCGCGCCACGCAGGGGCTCGGCCCGAAACTTTCCTACGCGGAAACGACCTCGGCGGTGCTGATCGACCAGCTCGCGCGGCTGCCGTGGCTGGCGAGCCGGCTGGTGGACAAAGATGGCCGCCCGCTGGCCCGGCCCGCGGAACCGCTGCGCTGGCAACTCGCTCCCGCGGCGGATCAAGAGGACGACTATCGTCTCCAGTTGGTGCAGCCCGATGGTGCGCCCGTCGGCCCGTGCGCGCTGGTGCTCGCCGGGCAGCCCACGCTTTATCTGACGACGCAGGCGCTCTGGGCCGGACCGCCGGTCGATGTCCATGCGCTCAATCCCGCCGCGGAGACGCGCATTCCGGCGCCCGCGCTGGAGACGGTGGACGGCGCGCGTTTTCTGCACAGCCTGGCTCTCGAACTGCCGCCGCAATTGAACGAGCGGGTGCGGATCGTGCGGCTGCGGCCCAAGCTGCGCTGCGAACTCCAGCCGACCTATCCGGGGCGACCACCGAGGTCTGCGTGATCCAGGTGCTCGGCGAGAGCAGCGAAGGCGGTGCGGTGCTGCATTACACGCCGCACGGGTGGATGAGTCGCACCGATCCCGCGGCAACCGGCCGCGCCGGAAGGCGAGGTCGACACGCGGCTCATCGGGCACGACGATTCGCTGCTGCAGGCCGTGCCGGCCTTGCTCGACACGCTCGCTCCGAAATGGGATTTCCACGATCACCATTGGTTCGTCAAAGTTTCGCGCAAGTTTACCGACACCTTCGTTCCCTGGCTGCGCTCGCTGCCTCGCACCGAAGTGGAGATCGAGCTGCGCGGTGCGCTGGCGTCGTTTCTCGACGCGCCGCTTGCGGGCACGGTGCGGCTGGATGTGCAGGCGTCGGATGTCGATTGGTTTGACCTTCGCGTCGTGCTGGAGGTTTCCGATCTCGCGCTCACGCCGGAGGAGATCAAGGCGCTGCTCGATGCCGGTGGCAAATGGGTGCGGCTCGGCGCCAAAGGCTGGCGGCGCCTGGAGTTCAAGCTTTCCGCCGAGGACGAAGAGCAGCTTTCGCGATTGGGGCTGAATGCGCGCGAGTTTTCCAGCGCGCCCCCAGCGCTTGCACGCGCTCCAACTGGCGGACAAGGCGGCGGCGCGTTTCCTGCCGGAGGCGCAGTACGAAGCCGTGGTGCGCCGCGTGGAGGAGTTGCAGGCGCGCGTCATGCCGGAGATTCCCGCGGGGCATTCAGGCCGAGCTGCGACCCTACCAGCGCGACGGATTTCACTTTCTCGCCTACCTCACGGCGAATCGTTTCGGCGGAATTCTGGCCGACGACATGGGACTCGGCAAAACGCTGCAAACGCTCACCTGGCTGGTCTGGTTGCGCGCGCAGTCCGGTGGAGCGCGCCCGTCGCTCGTCATCTGTCCGAAAAGCGTGACCGACAATTGGCGCGCGGAGGTGGAGCATTTCTCCCCGGGTCTGCGGGTGCGTGTGTGGCCGAGCGGCGGTGTGGAGGGGCTCCCCGCGGAAACCGGCAGCGCGGATTTGCACGTCATCAACTACGCACAGCTCCGCGGCGTCGGTGACGCACTGGCGAAAAAGGAATTTCTCGCGGTGATCCTCGACGAGGGGCAGTTCATCAAAAATCCGGCGTCAATCACCGCGCGGCTGGCATCGGCTTGCGCGCCACGCACCGGCTCGTCCTGACCGGCACGCCGATCGAGAACCGTCTGCTCGACCTGTGGAGCCTCCTGGCCTTCGCCATGCCCGGCGCGCTCGGGCCGCGCGCGGAATTTGCCCCGGCTGTACGATGCCAAGGACGATCCGCACGCCCGCCGCCGGCTCAGTGCGCGGGTGCGCCCGTTCGTCCTGCGCCGCACGAAATCGCAAGTGGCGAAGGATCTGCCGGATCGCATCGAGGAGGATCTTTTCTGCGAACTGGAGGGCGAGCAAAAGACCCTCTACCGCGCGGAATTGAAGCGCGCGCAGCTTCTGCTCATGGGCGTGAATACGCCCCAGGAACTCGCGAAGAACCGCTTCCACGTCCTGACTTCGCTGCTGCGCCTGCGGCAGATTTGCTGCGATGCCCGGCTCATCAAGCCGGAGAGCAAATCGGTCGGCGCAAAGGTCGAGGCGCTGGTCGATCAGCTCGAGCCGCTCATGGAGGAAGGCAGAAGGTGCTCGTGTTTTCGCAGTTCGTGGCCATGCTCGGCCTCATTCGCACGACGCTCGCCGAGCGCGGCTGGCCGATTTACTACCTCGCCGGCGATACCGAAAACCGCGGGGAGTTGGTGCGCGAATTTCAGTCCGCGCTGGGGGCCGCGATTTTTCTCATCTCGCTCAAGGCCGGCGGATTTGGGCTCAATCTCACGGCCGCGAGCTATGTCGTGCTTTTCGATCCGTGGTGGAATCCGGCCGTGGAAAACCAGGCCATCGACCGCACCCACCGCATCGGGCAGGTGAACAAGGTCATCGCTTACCGGCTGCTGGTGAAGGACAGCGTGGAGGGAAAAATCCGCGCGCTGCAAAAGACGAAGCGGCGCTGGCGGACGATGTCCTCGGCGAGGAGCAGTTCGCCCAAAGCCTCACGCTGGATGAGTTGCGGGCGGTGTTTGCGGATTGAAAACGCAGAGACGCAGAGGCGCGGAGGACGCAGAGAGGTCCACGAAAAGCACGAAAAGGCACGAAAGCTTCCCGAGGGACGATCACCGGCGAATCATACCCTCTCTCACCATTCACCGAACTCTTGGGCTCAAAGGAGGAACCACGAAATAAACGAACCAAACGAAAGAGGCTGACAGAAGGCCTTTCGTCTCTTTCGTTTATTTCGTGGTTCCTCCCCTTTCTCCCCTCAAGAAAAGCCATTTCAATTCCGAAAAATAGTGTCACAAGACGACGCGAATGCGCGCAGAGGGCCAAAGGGCCGCCCCCAAGCCAGCCCAGGGCGGCGTTCGCGGACTCGCTTTGCCCTGGGCTGGCCTGGCTCGGGCCTTTGGCCTGCTGTGGCCGTGACCATTTTAACAAGGTCAGTGCGTTTTCCGCTATTTGAGAGTTATCTTGGCAGCCGCTCTACTGCTCGCCCGCGGGACGGCATCGGCCTTGGTCACGACCTGGAAGCCGCGGTGGTTCTTTTCCGTGCGAGGCTCGAAGTTGTCCCAGACGAGGCGGAGTTGCGTGGGGGAGAGGACCTGCCATTCCTTGCGGTTGGGCTTGGTGACCAGCGAGCCTTCGTAGCTCTGGATACGCGGGAGCTTGGCGCCGTGCCAGGCGAGGTCGTCCACCTTGAGGCCGTCCTTCAAGGTCACGTCGGCCTGCAGGTGGCCGATGGTGCCCTGCCACACGCCTCCGGTGGCGGTGGTGTAGTAATAGAAATGGATGCCGTAGACCTGCGAACCGCTCTCGGTGCGGTAGTGCCGCTCGAGGGTGACGTCCTGGCCCGGCGGAAACGTAACCTCCAGCGCATGCCAGGCCATGAGGCCTGTGTCCTTGTCCCACTTCTCCACCGGCGTATCGATCTCGTTGACCTCCTTCACCCAGCCATAGCGCAGCTTCGACTTCTGCTCCACGCCGTTGACGAAGGTGCGCATCCCATGCAGTACCCCGGAGAGCGGTGTCTCCTGCTCGATGGCGAAGATTTTCTCCCGCTTGGGGTCGCGCCGGATCGCTTCGAGCTGCGCCGCGCCGATGTCGGGAAAACCCACGATCTGCACCGCGGGCGCGTCCTTCTTCGTATTGCGGAAGATGAATTTCGCGTCGACCTCCGTCCACTTCTTCCCAAAGGCGATGTGCAACTCCTCGCTCTGCATGCGAACGACACTCTCCGGGCCACGCACGCCGCCGACCGGCTGCGGCCCGTAGCCGCCTTCATTCAGCGCGGTATCGTCGGCAGAGAGCCGGGACGAGGCGGCGAATAATGCGCACGCTACAGCGAGGATGCGGTTCATAGTCGATAGTGGATGGTGGAGAGTGGATAGCCACCCTTCGTGGATGGGGTTCGGTGCGCCAAGGCGTATCCTTTCAGGCTGAATACGTCGATTTGGAAGGAAAGTACGCGCATCAGAAAAAGCGGCGATCAACTATCCACTCTCAACCATCAGCTTTCCTCCTACGACAGTCGCACGAGGTCGCGCAGGAACTGGAACCAGATGAAAATCATTCCGCGCCAGGAGTAGCGGATCTCGCCGGCAGCGTTCTGCTTGAGCACGCCGGCGGCGATGTTGTGGGTGATCTGGGCGCGCAGATCCTTTTGGATTTCGATTTGGATCTGCTCGGCGTCCAGGTCCTCCAGGTCGTTGAGCCGCACACGGTTTTGATTCAGGAATTCCCGATGGCTCTCGTAGATTTGCAGGAAGGTCTGGTCGCCGCGCAGGCGATTGACCCGCCACTGCGGAACGAGCTTCAGGCTGTAGCTGAAGGGATAGTTCCAGGTCGTCCAGATCGTGCCGTCCTTGGCCCGGGAACTGACGCTGAGGTAGAAAAACGCGACGTCCCGCTGATCGATAAGACAGATCGCCGTCTGCGTCCGCTCGTCCGCCTTGTAAAAGAGGCGAAAGAATTGCGCGTAGTCCTCCCAGTCCCAGCCCGCGTCGTTCACGTGCTCGAATTTTCTCCCCTTCGATCTCCTCGGTGATCTCGTTCAAGGCGGGAAAGACCTCCGAATTGGGCGGGGTCTTGTGCCGCAGGTTCTTTTCCAGGGGCAGGGTGAGCCGGCGGACCCGCGTGAGGATCTCCAACCAGGGCAGGAGCAGCCAACTGGCTGCGCAAAAAACGCCGACGCCCAGTAGCCGGTCAATTTCCAGCCCGCGAGAAAAGAGGTGGCCAGCACCCCGGCCGCGCCCAGTTTGCGCAGGGCAGGGTGGTGAAAGCTGCGGAGGGCGAAGCTGAGCACAGCCACACCGAGAATCAGCAGCAGGTTGGAAAACATCAGGGAGCGATGCTGTTCGTTTTTAGAAAAACTGCAAGTTCCTCCGGCCCAAAGTCCGGGAGCACCAGGCCATCGGCCGTGACCAGGGTGGGGGTGAGGCGCTGGCCGGAGAGACGGATCATCTCCTCGTAATCGGCCCGCGTCTTCTCCACGTCGACCAGGGTGTAGCGGTAGCCGTGGCTATCCAGCCAGTCCTGGGCGCGCACGCACCACGGGCACCAGACTTTCACGTAGAGCTTGAGGGTGGGAGTCATTTGGCCTGTTCGGTTTTCCATTTCTCCGCGCGGCTGTCCAGGTAGTGCTGCACGTTGTTGCGATAGGTGGCGGCTTGCTCCGGCGTCAGGTCCTTTTCCTCGAGCACCTGGACGTTGGCTGCCTCAGTGGTGAAGGTCGTGCCGGCCAGTTGGAGCACGACCTTGGTCTGCCGTTCCTTGAACATCACGAGCGGAAAGGTGTCGCCCTTGTCCATCTTCCAGCGCGGCCCATCGGCCAACTGCACGCCGGTGTCCGCCGTGAACACGGCATAGAGGACAAAGTGTTTCTTCTCGGCGCCATGGAGGCCGCCGCCAAGAACCAACATGAGAAAAAGGAGGACAAGACGATTCACGACGCGCCTAGCTTTCCGCGCGTCGGGCGGAAAATCAACCGGGATTGGCCTTTCCGTTCGGATGATGCCAAACGATAAATTGGCTTTGCATTTTACGAACTTTCCCTAACCTTTGCGGAGCAAATATACACCTTAGCACAGCCCTCGGAGTTGGGGAGATTGTCAGTTGAACCTGTTCAGTGACGACTTGAAACCGATTTCCGGGAACCGTCACCGAAGACCGCGCTCAGGCCAACAGACTAAATTACATGGGTAACAAACTCTACGTGGGCAACCTCTCCTTCAATACGACGGAGACCGACCTCCAGGATTATTTCGCACAAGCCGGTCCCGTGACCGAAGTACTGCTCGTGCAGGACAAGTTCACCGGCAAATCGCGTGGTTTCGCATTCGTCACGATGTCGAGCGACAGCGACGCGCAGGCCGCGATCACGCAATTTCACGGGAAGCCCTTCGACGGTCGCACTTTGACCGTCAATGAAGCGCGTCCGCGGGAAGACCGTCCGCCCGGTGGCGGAGGGGGCGGCGGATATCGTGGTGGCGGTGGTGGTGGAGGAGGCCGTGGCGGCTATGGTGGTGGCGGTGGCGGTCGTGGTGGCGGCTACGGTGGGCGTGGCGGCGGCGGTGGTTACGGTGGCCGCGGAGATCGCGGCGACCGGTAAAACTGCCGGCGGTTCGTTCAGGTCGACAAAGTTTTCAGGCGCGGTCCGGTTTCTCCGGGCCGCGCTTTACTTTTGCCCCGGCTTCCGCTCGTAGATCGTGATCGTGGTGACGAAGTCCACGGCCCGCTGCAGGACCACATCGCGCAGGGGCGGCTGGGGTCGCTCGCCGTGATTTTTCTGCGCGGCCTGGGCGGCATCCAGATCCGGATTCGTCCCCGCGACCAGCGCGGCTTCATTCAGGCGCGGACGCTCCGTCTCGAAGACGAATTCGCTCACGCCCTTCTCCAATTCCTGTTGCAGGATCTTTTCCGTGGTCTCGGCGGAGACGTCCACGGCGAGATCCGGCTTCACGCCGCCGGGGAAGACGGGCGCGCTCTCCGGCAGCGAAACCTCCGCCACCGCGATCCGCAGCACCCGGCCGTTGCTGAGCGGGAACTCGGCAAACTCCGCCGCCTCGCCGCGCGTCTGCTGGCCGATGACCAGCGCATTGACGTGCGTGCGCAGCACGGCGGCGATGACTTCGGCATTGCCGGCGGTACTCCGGTCGACGAGCGCCACGAGAATGCCCTGGAACTTGGGATCGTCCTTTGAGGTCAGGATTTGCTCCTGCTTGATGTTCGGCTTTTTCACCGAGAAGAGCACTTTTCCCTTGGGACAAAAGCGTCGGCAGATATCGGCCGTCTGCTCGAACTCGCTGCCCGCCGGCGTGGCGCGCAGGTCCAGCACCAGCGCGGGCAGCTTGCTGGTCGTGAATTTATCCAGCGCGGCGTCGAGCTCGCCGACATTGCCGGGCGTGATCGCCCCTAGGCGCACGTAGCCGATGCGATTGTCGAGGATCTCCGAGCGAAAGGGACTCGCGCCTGTCGTGCTGTTCGCGCCGCTGTCGATGATGGCCGCGCCGGGGGCGAGGCGATCGAGCAAGCCCTGCACGGTGGCGCGATGTTGCTCCGCGTCCGCCAGCGCCTCGGGCTTGATGTAGTTGTCCTTCAGCAGGCGGACGACCTGGTCGAGTTCCGCGTCGCTGAGCGCGTCCACGGCGGTGCGGGTGGTGAGAACCGGCTTCTTCGCGGGCACCGCATCGGGGGTTTGTCCATGCACGAAGGCGCCGGGCAAAAGCGAGAGGGCAGCCACTGCGGAAACCACGGGGAATTTCATAAAGCGCTGCGAACCTAGGTGCTGAGCCCTTTGACTGCAATATCGCGCCGGAACTGCCGGCCTTCGAATTGAATGCCGTCGACCGCCGCGTAGGCGCGCTGCCGGGCGGCAGCGAGATCGGCGGCGAGCGCGGTCACGCCCAGCACCCGCCCTCCGGCCGTCACGATCCGGTCTTTTTCCTGCCGGGTGCCGGCATGAAAGACGGTGACGCGTTCCGGGACATTTTCCAGGCCGGTGATAGCCTGGCCAGTGGTGTAGCTGCCGGGGTAGCCGCCCGATGCCATGACCACGCAGACCGCCGGGTCGGGATTCCAGACGGCCTTCGCACCGGCCAGGCGGCCATCGATCGTGGCCTCGAGCAATTCGACCAGATCGCTGTCGAGCCGCGTGAGCAGCACCTGCGTCTCGGGGTCGCCGAAACGGCAGTTGAACTCGAGCACCTTCGGTCCGTCGGCGGTGACCATCACGCCGGGGAAGAGCATGCCGCGGAAGTCGAGCCCGTCCTTCTTCAGCCCCGCGATGAAAGGATCGAGCACCTCGCGCCGCACCCGCTCCTCGAGCTCCGGGGTGAGCAATTTCGAGGGCGGACTGAACGTGCCCATGCCGCCGGTGTTCAGTCCCTGGTCGCCATCGAGGGCGCGTTTGTGGTCCTGCGCGGCGGGGAAGAGCAGGTAATCGTGGCCATCGACCAGCGCGTGGATCGAGCACTCCTCGCCCTCGAGAAATTCCTCGATGAGCACCTGGCTGCCCGCGTCGCCAAACTTGCGCGCGTCCATGATCTCGTGGATCGCCAGCCCGGATTCCCAGGAGTTGCGCGCGATGATCACGCCCTTGCCGAGCGCCAGGCCGTCGGCCTTCACCACCAGCGGATGCCGCGCCTTTTGACAAAAGCGCTGCGCCTCGCTGCTGTCGGCAAAGCTGCCCGATTTCGCCGTGGGGATGCCGTGGCGCTGCATGAACTCCTTGGCAAAAACCTTCGACGATTCCAGCCGCGCCGCGCTCTGCGTGGGGCCGAAGATGCGCAGGCCGTGCTTCTGGAAAAGATCGACGATGCCCGCCGCGAGCGCGTCATCCGGGCCCACGACCGTGAGGTCGATGCCCTCGCGCCGCGCAAACTCCACGAGCTTCTGCTGCTCGGCGATCTTGATCGGCACATTCGTGGCCAGTTGCGCGGTGCCGGCATTGCCCGGCGCGCAAAAGAGCGCGCGCACGCGGGGCGATTGGTGGAGTTTCCAGACGAGCGCGTGTTCGCGCCCGCCACTGCCGAGGACAAGGATTTTCATGAAGCGAAGGGCGGGAGACTAAGCCGAAAGGAGGCCGGGGGAGGAACCACGAAATACACGAAATAGGCGAAAAGGCCAAACCTGCGAGGACGCGGGCCACTGAATGCACACGACATCTTCGGTCGGCAAAAGATCGTGATCGCGGGTGTCAATGGCGGCTCGAATTCGGAACCTTTCGTCTATTTTGTTTATTTCGTGGTTCCTATTCAGGATGCGAGGCGCGGCGCGATGATGGGAGAGCGGAGGAACCACGAAAGACACGAAAAGCACGAAAAGTGACCGGGCTTTCGTGCCTTTTCGTGTCTTTCGTGGACCAAATCCCTTTCAGTTCGGGCGGGGCGCAAAGTGATGCAAGGCATCGGTCGTGCGGCCATGGTGGGTCCAGCGGAGAAAATGCGCGACGGCGTTGGCGAGATACTGCTTGGCCTCCCCGACCGCTTCCGGCAGGGGCAGCCCTTTGGCAAGGCCGGCGGTGATCGCCGCCGCATAGGTGCAGCCGGTGCCGTGGGTGGAAATGCCGTGGATAAAGGGCGCGGAATACTCGCGCACCGCCCCATCCGGCGTGCAGAGGAGATCGATGGCCGGATTGAGCTGGAGATGGCCGCCCTTGATAAGGAACGCGCGGCCATAGGTGGCGACGAGTTCCTGCCCGGCGATGCGCATTTCATCGAGACTCGTCACCGGGCGGCCCAGTAGGGTGCGCACTTCGTCGAGATTCGGCGTGATGAGGGCGGCCAGGGGAAAGAGGCGGGTGCGATAGAGGGTGACGGCGTCGCCTTTTAATAGCGGATCGCCACTGGTAGCGACCATCACCGGATCGATGACGATCGGCGGCCGGATGGACGATTTTCCCAGGCAGCCGTCCAGCGTGTCGCAGACCGCATCGATGATCTCGCACGAATAGAGCATGCCTGTCTTGAGCGCTCCGATGGGGAAAGCCTCGAAAAGCAGGCGGATCTGCTCGGCGACGATGCGCGGCTCGATCGCCTGGATGGCGCTCACCTTCCCCGGCACCTCCGCGACCACGCAGGTGATGGCGGTGACGCCATAGACGCCGAGGGCGCTCATGGTTTTGAGATCGGCTTGGGCGCCGGCGCCGGCGCTGTTATCGGAACCGGCAATAGTTAGGCCTACGGGAAACATGGAATATCGATTGCTGTTTACGCATAGCTGATTGATTGGTCGCTGTCGCGTGCGGCGGAGTGGCCGCCTGAGAAAATTAGAAATCCCCAAAACCGAAATCCCCATGCCCGCCACCTTTACCGAACTCGCCGGTCTCTCCGCGACCGTGGATCGCGTGGTCCACATGCCGCAACTCGAGGCGCCGCCGGATCGTCCGCACCCTTTTGTGTATTTCATTACGATTCGCAACGATTCCTCGGCGACCGTGACCATCAAGGGGCGGAAGTGGATCGTGGCCGACTCCGAGGGGCAGCGGTTGGTGGTCGAGGGAGATGGAGTGGTCGGTGAATTCCCGCGGCTCGAGCCGGGCGAACATTTTTCCTACAACAGCTACCACACCATCGGCTCGGACAGCGTGGCCGAAGGCGCCTACTTCGGGCTGACCGCGGACGGCGAGCCTGTCTTCACGCGCATCCCGCGGTTCGAGATGCGGGTGCCGGTGCGGTCGGTTTAGAACGTGCGGCGGATCCGGTTCGATCGATTGCCTGACGGAGCCGGGGTGAGGCGCAGTTTTTTTAGGGCGCACAAAATAATCGCAAAGAATTACCCGTTGCGGAGATCGACGCTCCTATAATATGCGTATATGCGCATATATGCTATTCGCTCTCCGTGACCCGTATCGGAGCAGGGGAGCGCTACCTACTCATCACCACTCTCATGAACCGAACTCCCGCCCACTCCACGACGTCGCCTCTCTCCTCACCGTCCGCGTGCCGCTTCGCCCGGCGCATAGTCCTGGCCGGCATCGTGGCCGGTCTCTGCGCCCGCATCTTTGGCCCACGGCGCACTCATTCCCGTGCCTAATGGTTCTTTCGAGAATCCGACCACCACTTTCGTCAACCCGACGATCAATAACTGGACGAAAACATCCCAACCTTTCTTTTTCGACCCCGTCGCCGCGGGTTTTTCTTGGGACCAGACCTCCGGCGTATTTGTGAATACGGCGTCCGGCAATGCCAATCACATCGACAACCTCGATCAAAATCAGGCGGCGTTTATCATCGGCATCCCCACGGCCGGATTCTTTCAGGATCTGAGCGCGGTCTACACCGTCGGTATCCCCTACACGATGAACTTTGGGACGATCTCCGAAGCTCCCGCCGGGGATACGCTGACCCTCACCGCCTACTATCGCGACGCGTTGAACAACATCGTTCCCATCGCCACCGACACGGTCACGTCCCTGGGCAACGGCGTTCCCAATATTACGACTCTCCAGTATTCCGGCCTCACCATTCCGACCGTCAGCGCCAGCGACCCTTGGGCGGGCAAAACCATCGGAGTACTGGTGAGCGTGGGTCAGGGAACGGGGGGCGACTGGGATGTGGACAACGTGACCGTCGTGCCCGAGCCCGCCTCTGCCGGGTTGCTCGTTTTGGGCGTCGGCCTGCTGCTCCAGCGCCGTCGGCGGATTGCGTAGGTAACCACCTATAATTCCATTCGAATTCCACCTTTGCCCGGCTCGAGCCGGCCGGCGCCATGATGCCTCCTCTCGTCCATTTCCGTCTTCTCCTGCGCGTCTTGGGCCGGCGCAGCGCGGTCTGGGCGCTGCTGGCCGGCGGCATCGGCGTCGCCTTTTCGGTGCGCGGGCAAACCGTGATCCCCGTGGATAATTTCTCCTTTGAGAATCCGACGACCACGTTCGTCACCACGGTCATGCCCTCCTGGCAGAAAGTGTCCCAAGCGGCGGATTTCGATCCCAACCAGGGTTTCACCTGGGACCAGGAGTCGGGCATTTTTGTGAATACGCCGCCTTCGTCGACCACCGACCACGTGACAAATCTGGATGGCAACCAGTCCGCCTACCTCTTCTCCGACCAGGGGGTGGGCATTTACCAGACACTCTCCGCGACCTATCAGTTGGGCCAGTCCTACCATCTGACCGTGGGGATCATCGGCCAGGGCGGCGGCATGCCCGACGGTGCGACCATTCAGATTCAGCTCTACTACCTCACTCCGGACAACACCATGGTCACCCTCGCCAGCACGACGGCGACGGAGAATGCGACGAATTTTCCCGACCACACCACGATGTTCGACTACTCGGCCGACGTGTCCACGGTCGGGCTGTTCGACGTGTGGCTCGGCCGGCCCATCGGCATCGAGATCATCTCGCCGGAAACCGGGGCCGCCTTCCTCGGCGGCTATTGGGATGTCGATGATGTCCGCCTCACCTCCGCGCCCGAACCGGCCTCGGCAGCCCTGCTGGCGATCGGTGGACTCGCGCTCCTCGGTCGCCGCCCCCGGCGGTGCAGGGCATGATCCGAAAGGCACGCGGCCATGGGGGTTTCACGCTCGTGGAGTTGCTGGTGGTGCTGGCCATCGTCGCGTTGCTGGTCGCCCTGCTGACGCCGCTTTTGCAGAAAGTCATCGCCGCCAGCCGGCGCGCGGCGTGCATCTCCAATCTTCGCCAGATCGGCGTAGGCATTACCGCCTATGCGACCGACAACGACGGCCACATCCCGTACGGCCCGAAAGCGCCGCCGTTCACCAACCCGCTGGATTTCTATCCCTCGACCGGTGCTCCCACGAGCCTCATTTCGTTGCAAAGCGGCGCCCCCGTCGGCCTCGGCCTGCTCCTCGACCAGTATCTCGCCAAGACGCCCCGCGTGCTCTTTTGCCCCGGAGCCGATCAGCCCACCGACGCCGACGCCGAATTGGCCAAGGTCGGCAAAGCGCAGGCCCAATCGGGCTATTACTACCGCCACGCGGGCAATACCAGCCTCTTCGACCCCGGCGGGGTGGCTCCTCCCGCGCAGAACACCCTGCTCTCCAATCTCGGTCTGAACTCCCAAGGCGTGCCGATCTGCGCGCTGGTGATGGATTCGGTCTTTTTGACCATGCCGGAGTTCTCCGACTTTGGCGTGAAGAACAAGACCAATCATCAGAGCCTCTATGTGAACGTGCTGTATACCGACGGCCACGTGAAAACCCAGCTCAACCGGAACCAGGACTACACGATCGACGAAACGAGCTACGCCTCCTTGCACTCGGCGTTCGGCACGATCCTCGGCGTGTTTGAAAAGGCCGATGCGGCCCCGTGATCCGAGCCACGGAAAAGTTTGAACAGAAGGAAGCGAAGGAAACAAAGAGGGAAGAACCCAAGAACTCCTTCGCTACCTTCTGTAAAATGCTGGACGATGGCACGTGTGGACTACGCAGCCAGCCCGTCTTCCGTGACGATCGCGTCCATCGGTTGATCGTGGGGCTCGGTCGGCAGGGCTTCGACGAGTTGCAAGGCAAAGCAGACGCCGATCTTGCGCGTCGTGCCGGGGAGCAAGGCCAGGTAACGGTCGTAAAAGCCGCCGCCCCGGCCGAGCCGCTCCCCCTGCCTGGTAAAGGCCAGTCCGGGAACGAGAATCGCACCGATTTCCGCCGGGGAGACGATGGGAGCCTCGGCCAGGCGGTGCTCGCGGATGTGCGGGTGCCAGGGCGACGCGGCGAGATCGGCGAGTTTCTCGACCTCCACAAATTCCATTTCGCCGCGGGCGACACGCGGATAGCAAAAGCGGCCGGACGCCGTTTCCCAGAGCATCTCGACATCGGGCTCGCTGGGCAAGGGGGAGAAAAGGGCGATCCACCGGTGGCCGCCCGCCGCGAGGAATGGAGCGACCGCCGCCACGAGGGCTCGCGACTTCTCCGCCCGCGCCGGGCCCAGCGCAGCCAGGCGCGTGCGCATTTCACGGCGGATTTCGGCTTTGGTCACAGGGGGATTACAATGGGCATGTGGCTGGCTGGCAAGTGTACGAAATCTTTGCGTCCTGCCGCGACGCGACTACTCTGTGCCGTCGTGGCGAACCCCTTTCGCAAACCCAAAGCGGAAATCAAGAAATCCGAAAAATCCAATGGAGCGCATCAGGCCGTTCCCGGCGCGACTGCGCGCAAGGTCGGGCTCAAGCCCAAACCGGGCTGGCAGCAGCGGAATTTTCTCACCGAAGTGCTCATCCCCTCGCTCTTCGAGCCGCGCTCGGGCGAGCACGCCGTGCCCAATTTTCCCGAGCTGAAGGACGGCGAGATCGGCCTCACCTGGATCGGGCATGCCTCCTTCCTCATCCAGACGCGCGAGCACAATCTGCTCGTCGATCCGAACTGGGCGAAGTGGCTGAAAGTCTTCAAGCGGATGAAACAGCCGGGCTTGCAACTGCACGATCTGCCGGCCATCGATCTCGTGCTGGTCACCCACGCGCATTTCGATCACCTCGACCGCCGCTCCCTGCGCCGGGTCGCGGCGGATCAGCCGATCGTGGTGCCCTTCGAGGTGGGAAATCTGGTGCACGACCTCGGCTTCAAGAGCGTCCACGAGCTGCACTACTGGGAGGATTACCTGCTCGGCTCGATCAAGATCACGCTTACCCCCTGCCATCATTGGGGCGCGCGCCTGCTGCACGATTCGCACCGGGGCTTCGGCGGCTTCATCATCGAGGTGGGGGGGCGCACCATTTTCCACTGCGGCGACACCGCCTACTTCGAGGGCTTCAAGGAGATCGGACAGCGCCACGCCATCGACCTCGCGCTCCTGCCCATCGGCGCCTACGACCCGCCCACCGGCCGCGACGTCCACATGAACCCCGAGGAAGCCGTCCGCGCCTTCCTCGACCTCGGCGCCCGGCGCATGGTCCCGATGCACTACGGCACCTTCCGCCTCAGCTACGAGCCGCTCCACGAACCACCCACCCGCCTGCTGGCCTGCGCCCGGGAACACGGCGTCGCCGAACGCATCTCCGTAATGACGGAGGGGCAGCCGATGGTGTTTTGAAAGCGCTGAGCTCGTTCTGGGTGAAAGTTGGAAACGAAATTGAGTTGAGGCGGTTGACGTGCTTTCCCCAGGCGGAACGAAACCGATGATGAATTCAAAATAGGTTTGTGTGAGGCGAAGCGGCGTGTGTCCCGAAGGGACAGCAGAATGTTAGCCCCGGGTCGAGCGAGTCCGCGAGCGACCACCCGGGGTACCCGCCTTTGCGCACACTCCAACCGTCCCGGCGCAGCCGCATCGTTTCTGCCGATCAAAAAAACGATGCGGCCAGAAGGCCGGGACGGTTGGAACTCCGCTGTTTTCCTCGAGACCCCGGGTGGTCGCTCGCGGACTCGCTCGACCCGGGGCTACTCCGCTTTTGACGCCTTCGGCGTAGGAAGGGTTTCTGAAGCGGAGCGAATGATCACGGTGCCAGCCGCTTTTCGGCCGCACGCATGACTTCCTCATAGGCGACCCCCGCGACCCGGCCCTCATCAATGGCACGAATCCGATCGCAAACCTCCGCATCCCAAGCATCCGTCGATTGGAGGGGCCGCACCGCGCTACGCTCCAAGGTGATGAGCGCCACGGTGTGTCCATCATAACCGATAAATTCCACTTCGAAAGCCTCTCCGTCACCATGAACGAGAACTGCAGTCCCCACGTCACCGCGTTGCAAACCGTGAGTGGGAATATCGATGGTCAATATTACCGTATCGAGCTCTTTGATCGTGCTCACGGGTATATTGAAGCGTTAAGGACTTATGGAGGAAACGAAAAAGCGCGCGCCCTCGGCTGAGGACGCGCGCTGGGTAAAGCGAAGGGCGCTTACTTCTTCGAGAGCTCCTCGTTCACTTTCAAGACGTCCTGGGCGTGCGTCTCGGTCGTGGTGCCTTTCAGCATCGTCCAGGCGACTTTGCCGTCCTTGATGAAGAACGATTGGCGCTGGGTGAGGGGCTTGCCGGCGATGAAGTCGGTGCCGAAGGCGGCGGCGACCTTGCCGTCGTTATCGGCGATGAGGGCGTGCGGCAGGCTGTATTTGTTGGCAAAGGCTTTCTGGGCCTCGACCTTGTCCTCGCTCACGCCGATCACCTGGATGCCGGCCTTCTTCAGGTCCGCCCACGCGTCGCGGATCGAGCAGCCCTGCTTGGTGCAGCCCGGCGTGTCGGCCTTCGGATAGAAATAAACGAGCGTCGGGCCCTTGGCGTAGACGTCCTTGAAATCGATGGTCTTGCCGTCCTGATCGACCCCACTGATCTCCGGAGCAGGAGCGCCGACGGCGAGGGGGGTGGCCTGGGCGAAGAGCGCCAGCCCGGTAAACGAAACAATAGTGGCGAGGAGGGTGCGAAGTTTCATGGTGTTGGAGTGAACCCCCGGGAGGGCGAAATGTTGAGGAGAATCTCGGGGAAGTTGATGGTTGGATAGCTGTCACCTCGCGGTGTCATCCTGAGCGGAGTGTAACGGAGTCGAAGGATCCCGTCGCTCTACCAGCGATGTCGCTGGTTGTTCGACGGGGTCCTTCGACTTCGCTCAGGATGACATGCGATGCGACGGCGATCAACTTCCCCCCAGCGGCAGCCACGCGAGCACCCGCTGGATTTGCGCGTCCCAGTAGCCCCATTCGTGCGCGCCGGGATCTTCGTGGTAGGAATGCGGCAGGCCGACGGCCTCGAGGTGCTGATGAAACGTGCGCGTGTCCGCAATCAATTCGTCTTCCGTGCCGCAGGCCAGATACAGCGCGGGCCGGGGGCCGGACGCCGCGACTTGCGAAGCGAGCAGCCAGAGGTTCGCATTGGCGGGCGCCTTCAGTTCCGGGCCGAAGATGCCCACCCACTCGCGGCGGTCGATGCGCGCGAACGGCTTGCCCGCCTCGCGCAGCCGCCGCGCCAGATCCAGCGCCCCGCTCAGGCTGGCGGCGGCGGCAAATTTATCCGGCCGCGCCAGGGCCAGCCGCAAGGCCCCGTAGCCGCCCATCGAGAGACCGGCGGCGAAGTTGTCCTCGCGGGCGTCGCTCAGGGGAAAATACTGCTGGCAGATTGCGGGCAGTTCCTCGCTCAGGAAGGTCCAGTATTTCGGCCCGCACACCATGTCCTGGTAGAAGCTGCGGGACACCGCCGGCATGACGACGGCGAGATTGTGCTCCGCGGCATAACGCTCGATGGAGGTGCGCCGCGTCCAGATCGTGTGATCGTCGGACAAGCCGTGCAGCAGATAAAGCGTGGGATACTTTTCGCGCTTCGTCCCGCCGCTCATGCCGATCTGCAATTTGGTCGCCTGCGGCAAAATGACGTGCGCGGCGCAGGTCAGCCCGAGCGTCTCGGAAAAGAAGTGAAAATCGACGAAGGCCACGAGGGGAAGTTGAGAGTGGAGAGTGGATGGTGGATAGCCGCTTTTCGGCCTGCCGTGTCACCCATTTGAAGCAGGTTTCCGGCCTGCGAGGCGTTTCCGAATGGGAACCGGTTCTGAATTACGGTCCGTGGCTATCCACTATCCACTCTCAATCATCCACTGGACTATCCCCTAATCCGCGTGATGCCTCGAGTAGCCGAAGAAGCCGCGCTTCTTGATCATCTCCACCACCTCCAGCGGCACCATCTGTTCCCACGTTTCCTCCTGGGCGGCGATGCGCTTGAGGACGTCGCGCGAGAAGATGCTCAGGTACTCCGGATTGTAATTGTCGAGCTGCACGAAACTGCCGCGATCCGCGAGATAGCCGTAGAGCTTGCGCAACTCGGGGGCGACTTCGAGATTCTCCACGGTCGTCAGCCCGTCGCCGCCCTGCTTGCGGAGCGGATAAACGAAGACGCGCAGCTCGTTTTTGAACAGCCGGCCGAAGCTTTCCAGAATGCCGCCGGGCAGCGCCGTGTAGTACTTCTCGTCGAAAAGCTCGATGAGACTGGCCGCCCCGAGCACGATGCCGATGCGTTCCTTGGTGCGCCAGGCGAGATACGCGGCCAGGCGGTAATATTCGAAATAGTCGGAGATCAGCACGTGAAAGCCGCAGGCCGCCAGCAGATCGGCCCGGGCCAGGAAGTCGCGGCGGTCCACCTCGGCGCCGCCCGCGAGCAGGTTGCGCATGGTGATTTCCATCAGTGGCAGGATGGTCTTCCCGGCCACGGCGGGATCGGCGGAGAATTTCTCGAGCGCGGCGTTGAGCATGTCCAGGTTCACATGCGTCACCGGCCGGAAGCTCCCGCGCTCCACGAGCACGGCTTTCTTGTGCAGGGCGTCCGCGGGCTGGATGACCGCGCCATCGGGGCCGAACATCGCCGCGCCGCTCAGGCCCAGTTGCACCAGCTTCATGGCCATGATGCGGTTGTCCACGTAGCGGAATTCGATGCCCTTGAAATCGATGAGGTCGATCTCGATGCGGCCGACCGTCAGCTTGTCGAGCAGGCTCTCCATCAGCTTCTCCGGCTCGTGGTGCAGGAAGAAGGCGCCGTAGAGCAGGTTCACGCCGATGATGCCGAGCGCCTCCTGCTGGAGACCCGCCTCGGCATCGAGCATGCGCACGTGCAGGACGATCTGCGACGCTTCATCGCGCGGATGCGCCTGGAATTTCACGCCCATCCATCCATGGCATTCGTTGCCCCCCCGGTAGCTGCGCGCGACCACGGTATCGGCGAAGGCAAAGAATGAAGTGGTGTCCCCGCGGGCGTCGGAGAGCCGCTCGATGTTGAGCTTGAATTCGAGATCGAGCATCGCCTGCAGCCGCTGCCGCGAGACGTAGCGCTCGGTGTCGCCGTAGATGGCGTCGCTCACCTGCATGTCGTAGGCGGAGATGCTCTTCGCGATCGTCCCCGCGGCGCCGCCCACGCGGAAGAACCAGCGCACCACCTCCTGCCCCGCGCCGATTTCCGCGAGCGTTCCGTAAAAGCGATTGTCGAGATTGATCTTGAGCGCCTTGTTGTGCGTGTCCAGGGCCTCGTCCGTAGTCGATGTCGTCATATGGGGCGATTATGCAAAGGTGTGGGCGGGCGGCGAGCGCGGATGTGCGAAGATCTGGCGAACGCTCACCAATCCTTCGACCGCAGTTTCTTGATGTTCGACCGGCGCTTCTTGCCCTCGAGGATGCGCTCCTTCACCCCGCGCGGGCGTTTCGCATTTTGGCGGCGCTTCTTTTCGATCTCCGACCGGCGCGCGGCGCGTTCCTCGCGGCGCTGTTGCTCGATGGCATCCAGCAGCCGGGTCCAGGCGAGTTGGCGGTTCATCGATTGCGAGCGCGAGTCCTGCACGTTGACCGCCACGCCGCTGGGGACGTGGCGCAATTGCACGGCGGTCGAGACTTTGTTCACGTGCTGCCCGCCGGGGCCGGAACTGCGCGAAAACTTCTCCTCGAAGTCCGCCGGATTCAGACGCAGCTTCGCCAATCGCGCGGCTCGCTGCGTATGAAAATCGGACGAAGATGTCATCTCGGAGTTTTAAGGGCACCTCTGGAAAGGTCGCGTTGGAGTTTTGGGAGGAAACCGGGGTGGTTGGCGGGGGATTTTCCCGCTCGAAAAGGTTGGTCGATCAAGCAAGGCGGTCAACGACCACGGCTCCGCTCGTTCTGGAGTTGGCTCCCGGCCTTCTTTAGCCTGGCCGGGCGGTCGGCGCCGCGCTCATTTTCGCAAGCAGGCGTAGCGATCCATATTATACACCAGGTTGCAGAGATGATTGTGGGCCGTGGCTCGAGCCAACCCGATGCTGCGGCAAAAGTCGGCTCCCATCTGCGCCATCCGTGCAAAGATGTGCTCTACCCGCACGCGGATCCGGCTGATGGTGTGGTTGCTCTTTTGCTCGGCCGCACTCAGGGCCTGGCCGCGCGGAGCTTTGCGCAGCAGGAATTCCTCCGCGTCCAACGCCAGCAAATGCGCTTCGTGTTCCTCGCTGTGGTAGGCCGAGTCGGCCAGCACCGCCCGGTCCTGGGCATCGACCAACTCTTTGAATACCTGGCTGTCATGCACGTTGGCCGGCGTCGTCACGGCTCGCAGAATGAGCTTGGTCTGCGCATCGGCTTTCACATGGTTCTTCCACCCGTAGTGCACTTCCTCGTTCTTCTTGGTCCAGCGTGCCTCGCTGTCTTTCTGCCGCCCCACCCGCCGGCTGGCGATCGAACTCTTCGGGACGTTCTCCCTCTTTGATCCGCCGGTTCTGCTCCCGGTCATTGCGCTGCCGGGGCGCTTCCACAAAACTGGCGTCCACGATGCTGCCGGCACGCGCGATGAGTCCTTCGCCCTCTAGCATCGCCCCAAAGGCCTCAAACAACCGCCGGCTGCCCGCGCGTCCTTCGGCTTCGATGCGCTGCTTGAAGTCCCACAGCGTCTTGGCGTCGGGAATGGCGTCGCCGATCCGCAGCCCAAGGAAGCTCTTGAAACTCGTCCGATCGAAGATTTGCTCTTCGGTGGCATCATCGCTCAGCCCGTGAAACTTTTGCAGCACCAGCACTTTGAACATCAGCACCGGATCAAACGGTGGTTTGCCGCCCTTGCTCCAGTCCCGCTGGGCGTAACCGCTTAACTCCTCTAACAACGGTCGGAACCTTTCCCAATCGATCACCTCCCGCAGTTTCAAAATCCCCGTCGTTTTACTGGCCACAGCTTGTTCGTGTTCAATCGCGGCAAACAATCCTCCTCCGGTGCTCTGGCGGTAACGCTTCATACTTCACCCTCTCCTCCATTTTTCCCCGGCAAAAGCTTTCTCTGAAGAAATGTGGGTTTCCAGAGGTGCCCTTAAGTTTTAAGATCTTAAATTTTAAGTGAGGAGTCATCCGCAGTGAAGACCTTAAAACTTAAGGACTTAAAACTTAAAACTCCTTTCCATGATCCTCGCCAACGCCCGCCTCATTTTCGCCGACCGCCTCGCCCGCGGCCATGTCCGCGTGACGAATGGCAGGATTGCCGCGCTCTCCGATCAAGCACTGGAGCCATCCGCGGGCGAGCCGGTGATCGATCTTGGCGGGCAATTTCTCGCGCCGGGTTTCATCGACATCCATATCCACGGCGCCCAGCGGCGGGACACCATGGAGGCGAGCGCCGACGCCTTCGCCGCGATCTGCCGTCATCACGCCCGCGGCGGCACGACGGCGCTCACGCTCACCACGGTCACGGCCACGAGCGAGAGCATCCGGCGCGTCTTGCAGGCCGCGCAGGAATATCGCCGGCAGCCGGCCGGTGACGGCGCGCAACTGCTCGGCATCCACATCGAGGGGCCGTATTTTTCCCAGGAAAAGCCGGGCGCCCACCGGCTCGATCTTATCCGGAATCCGAGCCGTGCGGAATGGGAGCCGTGGCTGGCCTTCGACGGACTCGTCACGCAAATGACGGTGGCTCCCGAATTGCCTGGCGCGCTCGATCTTTTCGAGGAGCTCGCCGGCCGCGGCCTCATCGCCAGCGGCGGCCACAGCGACGCGTGGGACGAGGACGCCGCCGCCGGCTTTGCCCACGGCATGCGGCACGTCACGCACACGTTCAATTGTATGTCCGCGGCGCGCCGGCGCGGACCGTACCGCGTGGCGGGCCTGCTCGAGTTCGCGCTGAGCGAACCGGAGATTCTTTGCGAGTTGATCGCCGATGGCCACCATGTCTCGCCCACGCTCATGCGCATGCTTTATCTGGCGAAAGGGCCCGACGGCATCGTGCTGGTCACCGACGCGGCGGCGGGGGCGGGCCTGGGCAATGGGGAAGCGTTTCGACTCGGCGACATTGCTTGCGTCGTGCGCGATGGAGTCAGCGTCACGGCGGATGGCCAGGCTCTGGCCAGCAGTACGGCGGGGATGATCGATCTCGTGCGGAACATGGTGCAACTCGTGGAAATCTCGCTCGTCGAGGCCGTGCGCATGGCGACGCTGAACCCGGCGCGCGCACTGTGCCTGGAGGCGCGCAAGGGCGTGCTCAAGGTCGGCGCGGATGCAGATCTCGTCAGCTTCACCGACGACTTCCAGGTCACGCACACCTTCGTTGCGGGGCGGGATGTCATTTAGACATTTTAAAATAAACTGTGGTCATAGGCAGGGCCTGCGAGGCCGTGGGAGGTCTGGGGAGCGCACTCGTCCCGAGTGCGGGTTTCGGCGTCTCGCCGAAACGAACTTTTCTCTAATTCGGCGGCATTTTCCAAGTTCGCGAAGGCGCGGACGCCTTCGCCAGCACCCGGGACGGGTGCGCTCCCCAGAGGCGCTGCGCGCGACCCGATTCGGGGCCACACGATTAGTTAAAATGCTCCAGACAGGGTCCGCGAAATGGTGACGGATATCGAAGGAAGCCGCGGTCCGAGTTTCAACGCAGAGGACGCGGAGAAAACAGAGGTCCGGAGAGGAGGAAAGCGACCCTCCTTTTCCTCTCGGATATCTCCGCGCCCTCTGCGTTTCGTTTGGCTGCGCTTCTCACCATTCGTTGGTGTGCGAGGCCCAGGGCGGCGTTCGTGCCTCACTTTGCCCTGGGCTGGCTTGTTCGCCGCCTTTGGCCTGTAGGAGCACGGCCTGGTGCGCTTACTTTTTCGCGCCCACCACCAGCAGCGCCACGCCGCCGGCCAGCGCCACTACGCCGAGGATCGGCGGCAACGGCACCGAGTGTTCCTTTTCCACGTTGGCGTCCACCTTCAGAGGCCCCAGGTCGACCACGCGCTTTTGTTCATGCGTGGTGAAATGGAATCCGCCATAAGCCAGTGCGATCACGCCCAGCACAATCAAAAGGAGGCCAACAATGGTCGCAGGTTTCATTACTCGTGGAGGAAATCGCGCGCCCGCGGCATTTTGGCCGGGTTTCCCCTGGCTCGGTGGCCTGGGTGGGCTCCATGGCCTCCGGAGGCTCCATGGGCTGCCCAACCAAATCCCGCGCTTATTTCCCCAAAAATCGCGATGCTACTTTTCGTGCAGGATCTGCCGCGCCTGGTTCGCCGCACCGTCCAGCCCGTTGAGCGAGCGCAACCGGCCGTGCCCGTCCAGGAGCCACACCGTGGGGAGAGCATTGATGCCGAGGCTGCGCACGAGCGGGCTCATCCAGCTTTTGCCATCCCACGCGATCGGCCACGTGAGACTGCGCGACTTGAGCAAGCCGACCACGGTCTCCCGCTTGAGGTCGAGATTCACGCCCACCACGCGGACGCTCCCCTGCGGAAGCTGCGCGACTTCCTGCTGGAGCTTGCCGAGCGCCGCCATCGCTGGGGGTGAACTCTGCGCGAAGAAGATGAGGAAGACCGGACGTCCCGCGAGGCCGGCCATGGTGATCTCCTGCCCCTGCACGGAGGTGAAGCTGAGCGGCACCTCCTGCCCGAGGAGATGGACCCGCCGCAAATCGTCGGCGATCCGGGCCTTCAAGTCCGGCTCCTTCGCGATCGCTTGCGCATCGTCGAGGAGCGTCTCTTTCAGCTTGGGCTGCGTGTCGAACAACGTCGCCACTTCGGCCAGCAACGCCGCCAGCCGGCGGTCCGCGGGATAGTCGGTCTGGAAACGCCGGACCGCCGTGAGGAGTTCTTCGCGCTGCGCGGGATCGGTGCGTTTCAGCGAGCGCATCATTCGGGCCAGTTTGGCGAATTCCAACTCCGGCCGCTGCTCCGGGGTGGCCGTCTTTTCCAGGCTGTCGAGCAGCCGCTTCGACTCGGCGCGCAATTTGTCGGACCCCTCGAAATCCGCGCGAATCTGCAGCAGGCGCGCCAGGCGCAGCTGCGCCTCGAAGACGTGCGCATCCTCCGGGTGTGCCGTCAAAAATGTGCGCAGCGCTTTTTCCTGCCGGGCGAGGTGATTCACCACCAGCATGCCCGCCGCCTCGGCGGTATCGGGCTGCCCGCCCGGTCCGGCATCCAGCGCCACCACCGCCTGCCAGTCTTCATCCACGGTTCCCGCCAGCGCGCCGGCGCAGACCCCGGCGACGATCGAGGCCGCCAGCAAGCTCTTCACCCGGCGCAGCGCGCCGGCAGGACCGCGATCTCGGGGCTGGCTGGACGGGCGATTCATGGGTGGTTCGAAGGAGGGATCGCCGCACAGATCGGGGCGCGATCGCGCGGCGCTCCACTTTCTGATCATGAATGCGGGCTCACCGCCACTCGATAATCCGCTGGCGTCATTCCATGCGGTTTAAATGAAGTCCTCGCTGGGCTGGCTTGTCTCAGGCCTTTGGCCTGTCTGGGCCGTGACTACGCCGAGGTGGGCGCCGGTCGCGGTCGGCGGCGGCATATGGCAGGAAGCCGACGCGCCAACTTCAGACGTGCGCCAGTTCCTTTTTCTCGTCGTCCACGTTGCCGAGTTTCGGCACGTCGTCGTCGGGTGCGGCGACTGCTTTCGGGGCATGGAGGGGCTTCACCTTGAAGAGCCCCAGCACGGTCACGAAGTAGAGCGGGACGAAGAACAGGCCGAGCAGGGTGGTGGTCAAGGCGCCGCCGACGATGCCGGTGCCGATGGCATTCTGGCTGCCGGAGCCCGCACCGCGGCTGAGCGCCAGCGGGAGCACGCCGAGGCCGAAGGCGATGGAGGTCATGAGGATCGGGCGCAGACGTTGGCGGACGGCGTGCAAGGCGGCGTCGATGAGGGTCGCCCCGGCGTCGAAACGCTCCTTGGCAAATTCCACGACCAGAATCGCGTTCTTCGCCGAGAGGCCGATGATGGTGATGAGGCCGATCTGGAAATAGATGTCGTTGGGCATGCCGCGCAGGCTGGTGGCGGCGACCACGCCGAGCGCGCCGAGCGGCATATCCATCATCACGGCAAACGGGATGGCCCAGCTTTCATAGAGCGCGGCCAGGCAGAGGAAAACCATGAGCAGGGCAATAGTGTAGAGGGCGGTCGATTTCGAGCCGGAGAGCCGCTCCTCGTAGGAGAGTCCCGCCCACTCGACGCCGATGCCCAGGGGCAGCGACTTCGCCATCTGCTCGACGGCGCGCATGGCTTCGCCGGAACTGTGGCCGGGTGCGGGCTCGCCCATGATCGACACCGACGGCGAGCCGTTGAAGCGCTCCAGCTTCGGCGAGCCGAGCGCCCATTCCGCGGTCGAGAAAGCGGAGAAAGGCACCATGCCGCCCTGCGCGTTGCGCACGTACCAGCGGTTCACATCCTCGGGCAGCATGCGGAACGGGGCATCGCCCTGGACGAAGACCTTTTTCACGCGGCCTTTGTCGACGAAATCGTTGACGTAGGTGGAGCCCCAGATGGTGCTCAGCGAGTCATTGATATCGGCCAGCGAAAGGCCCAGCGCACTCGCTTTTTCCTGGTCGATGTTCAGCCGGTACTCGGGCATGTCGTCGAGGCCGTTCGGGCGCACCTTGGTGACCGCGGGGTTTTGCATGGACATGCCGAGGAGCTGATTGCGTGCGCCCATCAGCGCGTCGTGACCGAGCCCGCCGCGATCCACGAGGCGCACGTCGAAGCCGGTGGCATTGCCCAACTCCAGCACCGCGGGCGGCGCAAAGGCAAAGGCGAAGGCATCCTTGTACTGCATGAATTCGGCCATGGCGCGGCCCTGGATCGCTTTCACTTTCTGGTCGGGTCTTTGGCGCTCCTCCCAGTCCTTGAGCTTCACGAAAACGAGCACCTGATTCTGGCCGTTGCCGCTGAAGCTGAAGCCGAGCACGCCGAACATGCCTTCCATGAGATCTTTTTCCTTGTCCATGAAATGGGCCTCCATCTTTTTCAGGACGATGTCGGCCTGCTCGCGAGTGGAGCCGGGAGGCAACTGGGCCATGGCGAAGAGCACGCCGGTATCTTCATCCGGCAGAAAGCCGGTGGGCGAACGCAGGAAAAGCGCGACGACCGCCGCGCCGATGAGCGCATAGAAAACCAGCGCCCGGCCGCTGTGCCGGAGAAAGGTGGCGACGCCGCTGGCATATCGGTCCGCGTTGCGGTCGAAGACGCGATTGAACCAGCCGAAGAACCCGCGCTTGTTCTGGTGCTCTCCTTTCGCAATCGGCTTCAGCATGGTGGCGCACAGCGCGGGCGTGAGGATCAAGGCGACCATCACCGAGAGCGTGACCGAGCTCACGATGGTGAGCGAAAACTGCCGGTAAATCACGCCGCTGGAGCCGGTGAAAAAGGCCATGGGCACAAAGGCCGCGCAGAGGACGAGGCCGATGCCGACGAGGGCGCCGCTGATTTGATCCATCGATTTTCGGGTCGCCTCCTTGGGCGAAAGGCCTTCCTCCTGCATGACGCGCTCGACGTTTTCCACCACGACGATGGCGTCGTCGACGAGCAGACCGATGGCCAGCACGAGGCCGAAGAGGGTGAGCGTATTGATGGAATATCCGGCCACGCCCATCACGCCGAAGGTGCCGAGCAGCACGACCGGCACGGCGATCGTCGGGATCAAGGTGGCGCGCCAGTTCTGCAAGAAGAGGTAGATGACGAGGAAGACGAGCACGATGGCCTCGAGCAGCGTCTTGACGACTTCCCTCACGGAGATGCGCACGAAAGGCGTGGTGTCGTAGGGGAAGATCGCCTTCACCCCCGGCGGGAAAAAGGCGGAGAGTTCGGCGACTTTCTTTTTCACTGCGGCCACGGTTTCGAGCGCGTTGGCGCCGGAGGCGGGCTTGATCGCCATGCCGCTGGCGGGCTTGCCGTTGTAGCGGGCGAGGTTGGTATAGACCTCGCTGCCCAGTTCGACCCGCGCGACATCGCGCAGGAAGACGCGCGAGCCATCGGTATTGACGCGCAGCAGGATGCCGCCGAATTGCTCCGGCGTTTGCAGCCGGCTTTGCGCCATGATCGTGGCATTGAGCAACTGGCCGGGCATGGCCGGCAGATCGCCCAGCGCGCCCGCGGAAATTTGCGCATTCTGGGCGCGCACCGCTGACACGATGTCCGCGGTGGCGAGCTGGTATTTCGTGAGCTTATCGGGATCGAGCCAGATGCGCATGGCATACTGGGTGCCGAAGGTCTGGATGTCGCCGACGCCGGGCAGGCGGCTGATCGGGTCCTTGATCGCGCTGAAGTTGAAGTCATTGAGATCGGTGCCAGACATGCTGCCATCCTCGGAGATGAGGCCGACGACGATGAGGAAGTTGTTCACCGCCTTGTTGACCTGCACGCCTTGCTGCTGCACTTCCTGCGGGAGAAGCGGGGTGGCGAGGGCGACTTTGTTCTGCACCTGCACCTGGGCGATATCGGGATCGGTGCCGCCTTCGAAGGTGACGGTCAGCGTCAGGATGCCGGTCGAGGTGCTCGCGGCTTCGATGTAGCGCAGGTTGTCGATGCCGTTGAGCTTTTGCTCGATGACCTGGGTGACGGTATCTTCGAGCGTCTTGGCCGAGGCGCCGGGGTAGGTGGTAATGACGCTGATCGCGGGCGGCGCGATGCTCGGATACTGCGCGATGGGCAGGCTCGTAATGGAGAGCGCGCCCGCGAGCATGATGAGGATGGCAA
The DNA here is from genome assembly GCA_037200205.1 of Chthoniobacter sp. Lineage (GTDB taxonomy): Bacteria > Verrucomicrobiota > Verrucomicrobiia > Chthoniobacterales > Chthoniobacteraceae > Chthoniobacter. The sequence goes on along the minus strand of JBBCHV010000024.1, from coordinate 43 downwards.
TGACCCACGCGAAGACGGGCCGGTCGATGAAGAATCTGGACAT
>JBBCHV010000023.1:0-39779 GCA_037200205.1 Chthoniobacter sp. | reverse complement strand
CGCGGAGAAACATGTCGCGCGTCGCCGCGGCCGGGCCCATCTCGCGGCCATCGATGGCGACGATCTCGCCATTGGCCCGGCGGATGAGCAGGAAGCAGCCGCCGCCGAGGCCGGAGTTGTGGCCATCGACCACCCCGAGCGTGACGCCGACGGCGACCGCGGCATCGATCGCATTACCGCCGCTTTTCAAGACCTCGAGCCCGGCCCGGGTGGCCAGCGGATTCACCGAGGCGACCGCGCCGTGGGTGCCGTGCGCGACCGTCTCCGCGCTCGCCTCGCCGGTGAGCCAGACCAGGGCCAGCACCAGCCCGATATAGCCGCGGAGCGCGCTCATGGCTGGTCCCCGGTGGCCAGCCAGTGCACGGCACGCTCGACGATGATCTCCAGCCCCGGCGTCTGCTCGGGATGCGGGCTGGATATGATGACGCGCCCTTTGCCGAAATGGCCCTGCACGATGGCGGGTGTATTCACCATGGCGCCGATGGGGCTGTCGTGCTCGGCCAGTTCGGTGCGGAAGAGGGCGAGCGGCTCGTAAGGGGCGAGATCGGTCCGCCCGGCAGGCTGGATGATTGGGCCATTCGCATAGTGAACGCTGCGCTTTTCAGCGGACAAGGCGGAGAGGCGCTGGCCCGCGGGCGTGATTTCCAATTGCACGTCGCCCACGCCGCGCCGCCATTTCGAGGAAACGGTCTGCGCGTCGAGCAGGCCGAGGCCCCAGGTGAATTTCGAGCAGGCGAGATAGGCACCGGCGCAGATGCCGAGATAGCCGCCGCCGTCGCGCACGAATTTCCGGACCGCCTCGCGGCCGGCCTCGCCGATCGTTGTGCCCTCCTTGCTGCCGCTGCCGCCGGTGAAAATGACCACGTCTTTCTTTTCGAGCACGCCCGTGGGGATGTCGCCGGCCTTGAAGATCGTGACCTCATAGCCGCCGGCATGGCGGAGGATTTCCTGAACGCCCGGCACTCCCTGGCCGGCCGCACCGGCATCGTCATAGAGCGCGCCGCGAATCGGCGCGGCATGGTCAGCGAAGACCGGTGGGGAAAAGCTCCAGGCAACGACCGCCGTGAGACCACATATCCATCGGGGGAGAAACTGCATGGCCAAGCATTCCGACTACCGCCGATGCAGGCAAGCAAAACGGCTGGCCAGAGAACAGGAAGAGAGCCCGCGAATCACGCGAATGACACGAATGAGAGGATTTCCAATTCGTGTCATTCGCGTGATTTGCGGGCCCAAAAAACCTTTTGTGTTCTTCGCGCCTCAGGCGCCGCCCCGGTGCTTGAGGAAGCGCCGGCAATCGCTCCGATAGCCCAGATGCTCGTAGAAGGCGTGCGCCTCCGGGCGGCGGTCGCCGCTGGTGATCTCGATGCAGGTGCAACTATGAGCCCAGCCAAATTCCTCGCCCGCCGCGACCAGCAACCGCCCGATGCCGCGTTGCCGGTAGGCGGAGGCGACGACGAGGCTGGTGATGCGTCCCAGAAAGCCCCCTTCGTGAAACAGAGGGATGCAATGAAAGGACGAGAGCCCGACGACCTGCCCGGCGGATTCCGCCACGAAGACGGCCGTGCCCGCCCCTTCCCCAGCCACCACCAGGCGGTGCTCCACCTGCGCCGCGGTCGAGGGATAACCCAGTTCGGTCAGCAATTCCGCCGCCGCTCCCGTGTCTCCCGGCTGAATCGGACGCACCACGACATCCTCCGCTATTCCCTCCGCATCCGGCGCGATCCCGGCAGCCGCATTGCCATCGCGCTGCCAGACATACAGGATGTCCGGCTGCTTCTCTTCGTTGCCGTCGCCGTCGGTTTCCCGCTCGATGCGGAAGCCATGCTTTTCATAAAAGCGGCGGGCGCCGTCGTTGCATTGGAAGGTCCAAAGCCGCAGCGAGTCCGAGGAGGCTTGAAGCTGCGTGAGCAGACGGCCGCCGAGGCCACGGTGCTGGAGACTCGGATGGATGTAGAGATGGTCGATCCAGCCGGGACGATAAACGATGAAGCCGACGACGATATCGGACAATTCCAGCACCCGGATCTCCGCACTCGAAAAAACCCCTGTGGTGTAGAAATTCAGGTCCTCCTCCGGGGTGTGCAAGACCGGCATGTGCGGCATGGCCGCAAAGAAGGCGAGTCGGTGAATGTTCGCCACGTTCGGCAGGTCGTCCATCGTCGCCGGGCGGGAATAGGCATCGGCGGCAAGATGGTGACTGGGGTTTTCTTTCGCAAGGGGCATGGCTCGGGATACAAAGGCGGACAAGTCCGAGCGCAATCGTCGATCGCCTCGGAGGGGAAGGTCTCATTCATAATGAAAGCCAGAAGCGCGCCAATGATAGACGAAGGACGATCTGAGCGAAGCCCTTGAAGTGCGGGCTCGGTTATCTCGAACACAACCATCAACAACCAGAGATATGTAGCCCCGGGTCGAGCGAGTCCGCGAGCAACCACCCGGGGTTTCGTTATTAACCGCAGATCTCCAATTGTCCCGACCTCCTCCTGGTCGCATCACAATACCTCCATAGAAGAGATGCGGCTGGCGCCGGGACGATTGGAGTGTCCGCGGGGGAGGTCGGCACCCCGGGTGTTCGCTCGAAGACTCGCTCGACCCGGGGCTATCGGTCTTTGACGCCTCCGGCGTCCTTCCCCGCGAAGGCCGCCCTCCAAAGAGGCGCCACCCTACAGAAAGGACGGAGAAATCAGCCGACGCGCCATCATCCAGGGTAATCGTATTCCATCGTGCCGCTCGTGTTCCTGAAATCTTCGCTCGCTCTATTAAACTTTCGTTCGACAATCGCCGGAGCTCCCGACCTCAACCAGTTCGGGCATTGACTTGTACTGGCCCCCACCACACAAAGGACGCAGTTCTTTATTTTCGCTCAATGGCCTGCTGTGCGGGCCACCGGGGAACCCAACCGCCCGCAAGGGCCCGGGGCAAACGGCGCTGCGGCGTCGGGAACACTTGGTGCGTTCCAGCCCGACAGCTAACCTCGGCAGCGCCACACCAAGGCAGGGATTGCGCAGCTCCGCGAGGGGCGGCGCACGCTGCAATTCGACAGGGAAAATCGACCGCCGTGCCCGCAGCATGGCGACAGCACTTACTCATGATCGCTAGTGAAACGAAACGTCCGCGCAACGTCGACTGGAAGAGCGCGGCGGCCATCCTGTATGGCGACTGGGGCACGAGCAAAGCATACGTGGTGGGCCTGGCTTTCGCGGTGGCGGGCTACAGTTCCTTCTGGCTGATCGCGGCGATGTGCGCGCTGACCGCCCTGGTCGGCATGAACTACCTGATCCTCTGCAAGCACTACCCCGAGGGCGGCGGCGTCTATGCCAGCGTGCGGCATCGCTCGGAGATCATTTCCATCGTCGGCGCATTCTTGCTCATCGCCGATTACATCGTCACGGCGGCGATCAGCGCGCTTTCGGCCTTCCAGTATCTGGGCGTCGGGCACCCGGAGATCTTCGCCGCGGGGGCGATCCTGGTCATCGGCGGGCTGAACTATTTCGGGCCGAAACACACCGGCGGAATGGCCTTTCTCGTGGCCGTGCCCACCGTCCTGGTGGTGGTGATTCTCGGGGCGTTCGCGCTGCCGCACCTGGGGGCGGCGGTGCACAATCTCCAGCCGCTGCACGGCGGATTCATGGAGAATTGGAAGGGTTTCGTGGGGATCGTGCTGGCGCTCTCGGGCGTGGAGGCGATCGCCAATTCCACAGGGGTGATGAAGCTCGACCCGGGCAGCTCGGATGCGAAGCCGTCGGTGACGAAGACCTCGAACAAGGCGCTGATCGTCGTCGCCCTCGAGGTGTGCGGCTTTACCGCCCTGCTGGGGCTGGCCATGAGCGCCCTGGGCGGCCTGCAAGTGGTCAACGGCGACGTGAACGCGCCCGGTGCGGAAGGGGTGCGCGATTATATGCTGCGCTACATGGCGCAGGTGTTCGTGGGGAATTCGCTCGGGGCGGTCGCCGGCCACATCGCGGCCTGGACGGTGAGCATCGTCTTCGGCTTCCTCCTGCTTTCCGCGGTGAACACGGCCATCGGCGCGCTGATCTCCATCATGTACCTCATGTCGCGCGATCACGAGCTGCCGCCGATCTTCTCGAAGCTCAACAGCTACGGCGTGCCCAATGCGGGCATGGTGCTGGCCGCGATCATCCCCATGTTTCTCGTGATCGCCGTGAAAGACATGGCCGGGCTGGCCGATCTCTACGCCGTAGGGGTGGTCGGCGCCATCGCGACGAATCTCGGGGCCAGCGCCACCGATGGGAAACTGGCCCTGTTCCGCCGGGAGCGGGTGATGATGTTCATCACCTTCCTGATCATGCTGGTCATCGAGATTTCGCTCTTCGTGGACAAGCCCGCGGCACGCGTCTTTGCCGTGACCATTCTCGCCATCGGGCTGATCCTGCGCGGCCTCGCCAGCGAACACGCGAAGCGCAAGGAAAAGGCCGAGGCCCCGGCGACTGCCGCGGTGACGATGCCGATCCCGAAATTCCAGCACGAGATCACCACGGCCACCGGCTCTCCCCTGCTCTGCGCCATCCGCGGGACCGGTCGCACGATGAAATTTGCCATCGAGGAGGCCCGCGAAACCAATCGCCCGCTTTACCTGCTCTATGTGCGGGAACAGCCGGTGCTGGCCGAGGGGGACCGCCGCCGCAAATGGCAGCAGGATCCCGAGGCGGTGCGGATTTTCACCGAGGCGAGCGATCTGGCCGATGGCCATACCGTGCTGCCCTGCTACGCGGTGAGCGATTCGCCGGCGGATACCATCGTGGATATCGCAGCCACGGTGGGCGCTTCGCGGGTGATTCTCGGTGGACCGAAGCGCTCGGGCCTGATCAGCGCGCTGCGCGGCAATGTGATCCGGCAGATTTCGCAATTGTTGCCGGAGGAGATTCCGCTGCTAGTGTATTCGTAGGGCGGTCGCGGGAACGCGATTGACGCCGCCCGCGCTGCGCGGCAAATAGGCGGCCACCTTTCCCGGAACCGCCTTTGCATACCACAGACGCCCATCGTCCCCGCAACGTCGAATGGACACGCGCCGCCGCCCTGCTCTACGGCGACTGGGGCACGAGCAAGGCGTACGTCATCGGCCTGGCCTTTGCGGCGGCGGGGTACGCCTCGCTGCCGATCATCGTGGCGGTCTGTTTGCTGACCGCCCTGGTCGGTTACAACTACAGCGTGGTCTGCCGGAACTTTCCGGACGGCGGCGGGGTCTATTCGGCGGCCCGCTTGCAGAGCCGGCTGCTGGCGGCGGTGGGCGCCCTGTTGCTCATCGCAAACTTCCTCGTGACTGCGGCGCTTAGCGGTTGGTCGGCGATGAGCTACTTCGGGGTGCCGCAGGGAATGATCGCTCCCATCACGATGGGCACGATCCTTCTGCTCGGGGTGGTGAACTTTTTCGGCCCCAAGCACAGCGGCAGCCTGTCCATCGCGATGGCCATCCCCACGGTCATTTGCGTCGCGGCGATCCTGGCGATCAGCGTGCCGCACTTGACGACGGCGCACCTGCACTGGCCGCAGGGGGGGGATTGGCGCGACGTGGACGAAATTCGTCCAAGTGATCCTGGCGCTGAGCGGTGTCGAGGCGATCGCCAGCATGACGGGGGTGATGAAGCTCAACCCCGGCTCCAATCCGGCGCATCCGGTCGTGACGAAGACGTCCTCGAAGGCGCTGTTCGTGGTGGCGCTCGAAGTCGTCCTCGGCACGGCGCTGCTGGGCTGGGCGGTGCTGTCGATCGATCCGTCGCTGTCCAACGACCTGGTGCTGCACAAGGAGGACATGCTTCGTTTCCTCGGCAATCACAACGCCACATTGCTCGGGGGTCCGGCAGTGGGCAATGCGTTTGGCTTGATCGTGGGCATCGTCTTCGGCGTGCTGCTGCTCAGCGCGGTGAATACGGCGATCGTCGCGGTGATCGGGGTGATCTACATGATGGCCCTCGATGGCGAATTTCCGCGCCAGTTGACGAAGCTCAATCGCTACGGCGTGCCGACGGTGCCGCTGATTCTCAGCGCCGTCCTGCCGGTGCTGATCCTGGCGATCACACAGGATTTCGATGCGCTGGCGAGCCTCTACGCCATCGGGGTGGTCGGGGCCATTACGGTGAACCTCAGCTCCTGCACGACGAACCTGAATCTCAACCTGCACTGGTTTGAACGCATCATCATGGGAGCGACCTCGGTCATCCTGGCGGGGGTGTGGCTGACCATCGCCTATACGATCTCGCACGCGCTTTTCTTTGCGATCTGCGTCGTCGGCCTCGGCCTCATCGTCCGGGCGTATTCGCACAAGCTTACGGGCATCAAGACGCTCACGGTCTCCCGGGAGATTGCCGATCTCGTCTCGCCGGAGGCCATCGAGAGATTGCGCCCGCACATGGCGGAAGGGCAGCGCATCATGGTTTCCGCCCGCGGCATCACGCCGGTGCTGCGCTTTGCCCTGGATGAAGCGCGGCTGCGCAAAGCCACGCTGTGTGTGCTCTATGTGAAGGAACTGGCGGTCGTTTATATGTCGTCCGCGGATACGAATGTCGGGCATGCTCGCTGGCAGGACGACCCGCAAGCGGCGGCGATCATGTCGCTCATGCTGAAGCTCGGCCAGGAAGTGGGCGTGGACGTGCTGCCCGTCTATGCCGTGAGCACGAACCCGGCGACCACCATCCTCGACCTGGCCGCGACCCTCGGGGTGGATTTCCTGATGCTCGGCGCATCGCACCGGCTGTCCATGTCGCGGCTGCTCAAGGGGAACGTGGTGGAGGAAGTCGCCCGGGGGTTGCCAGAGGATATCCAGTTGATTATCCACAGCTAGGGGCTCGGGCAGAGGAAGGCGCGGGCCGATTTGCCGGGCTGCGCATCCACTATCCGGCAGACAAACGATCTTTGAGTGACGGTCGGCGAGGTTGATCGTGTCAGCGGATGAATCCGTTCACATTCCTCCGCCCCTCGCCGATGCGTCAGTCTTTCCCAACTCGGTGACCTGTTGAAATCCATTCCTGACCCTACAGTTCCCACGAAGGATTCGCCTGTCGCCCCGCCCTCCCGGAACCGCCGGCGGCGATGGTGGCCCGCGGTGCTGCTCCTGGCGCTGGGCGTGGGCGGCTGGATGGCGGTCGAACCCATCACTTCCCACGTCGAGGCGATCGTCATTCAGAATCTCAACGAAAACGGCGTCTATCCGCGCTACCAAAAGCGTTCGTGGCTGCCTTGGCGGGGTCTTTCGCTCGAAGGGGTGACGCTTTTTCGCAATGCCGGGGGCAATGAACCGGTGATCGAAATCAGCGCGCTCAGCGTGACCTTTCCGTGGCGAAACATCTGGCGGACGCGCCAGTGGATCAGCCACTGGCGGACCAAGAGCGCGCTCGTAAAATTGCATGACTCCACAGGCGTGGTGACTCTCCGGAACGTCACCACAAAAGTGACGTTGCAAGCGGGACGCGTGGATGTTTTGAGCCTCCTGGCGACCGAAGGTCCGGTTTCGTGGGCGCTCAACGGAACCATCTTGTTCAAGGTCGATCCCAACGCCGCTCCGAAGGCGGGAGACTTTTCGGTGGATCTCGGCCCCGTGCGAGCCGTTCAGCAGGCGATGGATATCAAACCGGGGACGGGCCCATTCCATGTGGCGGGAGGCTTTTCGGTCGATCTGCAGCAGTCCGCCGCCGTCTGGCAGGCCAGGCTGACGGGAAACGGAAAAGCTCTCGAATGGCACGGCGTGCCGCTCCGCGAGGCAACGGTCGAGGCTCAGCTTTCCTCGGCCGATCTCCACTTGTCGGCGGCCCTTCAACTGACGGCAGGCTCCGCCACGCTGACCGCCTCGCGCCAAGATTGGGACAAGGCGCCGCTCCGGATCACCGGCCGCCTAGCCGACCGGGCGGGCCGCAAGGATGCGATCGCGGGAAGCTATGACGGCGAGGCGCGGACGCTCAATCTGTCGAGCGTGAAAGGCAATGCCGATCTGCTGGAATTCGCGCACAGTTTTCCGGTCGTGGTGCCCTCCCTGCCGACCACCATTCGCATGGCCACATTTCCAGACCTGGAACTGAAAAATTTCACCTTCCACGATGCCCCGACCGGTTCCGACTGGAGCCTCGGTGCGCTGGAACTGCTCAGCCCGGCGGACTTGACGCTCACCCTGAGTTCCCGACCTCTGGTGATCAATCATGTGACCGGACGCGCCGCCTTCAAAGACCACTCCTGGCAACTCACCGCGATGTCAGGCGGCATGTTCGGCGGCCATTTCACGCTGAGCGGCGCCTATGCAGCGGGAGATCTTCGACAGGCGAAGGTGGAATTGGCGGATCTGCACATGAAGGAAGTCGGACCGTGGATCGACGAGCACAATGTCGCCCTCGACGCCGCGGTGCTCTCGCTGGACTACCATGGCACCCTCAGTGCGATTCCCTCGCGCCTGACCGGTTCCGGCAGTGTGCGTCTGGAGAACGCACCCGTGGTGAAGGTGCCGCTGCTCGATGAAACGTACGCCCTGTTTTCCGCCTTGTCTTTCGACGTCAAGCGGAAGGGCGTGGGGAACTTGAAGTCTTCCTTTTCCGCGACCAACGGGGTTTTCCATATCTCCGCTTTCACCGCCTACAGCGAGTCCGTCACCGTTACGGGAACCGGCACGGTCGACCTGGTGCGACGGAAGGTGGACGGGCGCGCGCAAGGGAACTTGCGGGGTCTGTTCGGGATCGTCACGAGTCCGATTACCAAGGCACTGGAAATGCAGGTGAGCGGGCCGCTGGATCACATCCAGGTTCAACCGGCAGGACCGGTGGGAATCGTCGGGGGCAGCATTTCCGGCGCCGCGCAGCTTCCGGCGAAGGCGCTGAAAGCAGGCGTGGCCTTGCCCGCGAACCTGCTCAAAATGTTCACCGGTCCTACCGCTTCGCCCGGGCACCCGAGCGGAAAGGAACACTGACCGCTACGGAAGCGGCGTCACCGTCAGCCCGACCTGCACCATCTGCTTGTCGAAGCACTCCGGACAGATGCCGTGGCTGAATTGGCTGCCCGTATGGGTGTGGATGTAAGTTTCGACCTGGTCCCAGTAATTGGTGTCGTCCCGCACGCGCTTGCAGTACATGCAGATCGGGATCAGCTCCTTGAGCTGCCGGATCTGCGTGGTGAACTCGAGGATGCGCTCGGCCACGCGCAGCCGCATAAGGATCGCCTCGCGGTCGAGAGGCTTGGCCAGGAAGTCGTCGATGCCCGCGTCCATCGCCTTGCGCAGATTGTCGCGGCCCGTGTTGATCGCCGTGAGCAGGATGAAATATGTGTAGTCCGTCTTCACCCGCTGGCGGACTTTCTGGCAAAGCTCCAGGCCATCGAGGCCGGGCATCATCCAGTCGCTCACGATGACGCGCACGGGGTCACGGTCAAAAGTCTCCCACGCCTCGCTGCCGCTGGCGGTGGTGACGACCTCATGGCCGTAATGCTGCAGGGTGAACTGCAGGATTTTCACCGAAACGGGATCGTCTTCAGCGATAAGAATTTTCATGCGATACAAAGGGACTTTTCGTGTTCCAGCGCCAGCCGCACAAGCTCAAATTCATTTTCCACCTCCTTTAGAAGGTTCGCGGCGGTGTCGAGGTTGCCGTCCTTGGCGGAACGCTCCAGCCGCTCGCAGGCGGCGCGCATCCGCTCCGCCCCGAAATTGCTGCAGCTCCCCTTGAGAGTGTGGGCAGCCCGCTCGAGTTGGGGACTCATCCTGCCATTATAAGCCCGGCGGGCGTCCTTGATGACCCGAGGGGCGTTCTCAATGAAGACGTCGATCAGCTTGGCGAGAATGCCATCCTCCCCCTCGATCTCCAGTTCGCGGAATCCGGCCAGGACCTTCGTATCGACGATGCCCTCCACATTGATCTCCCGCTTGTCCTGCTCGATGCCGCGCAGACCCGAGTAGCGCCGGATGGCAGCCAGCAAGACCTCCGGTTTCACCGGCTTGCTCACGTAGTCGTCCATGCCCGCATTGAGGCATTTCTCGCGGTCGCCTTCGAGGGAGTTGGCCGTCATGGCGATGATCCAGGTGTGCCGTTCGTCGCCTTCGATAGCGCGCAAATCCCGGGTGGCTTCGTAGCCGTCCAGTTCCGGCATCTGGCAATCCATGAACACAATGTCGTAGCGGGAACGCGCCAGTGCCTCGAGCACCCGGCGGCCATTGTCCACCACGTCGGCCATGTAACCGAGCTTCTGCAATTGATAGAGGGCGACCTTCTGGTTCACCGGATTGTCCTCGGCAATGAGGATGCGCAGCTTTTCCACGGGCGCGGCGGTGAGCACCGGCGGCTGCTCGGTCAGTGCCATGAGGCCGGATTTGATCTCCCGCGTTTCCACATCGGACGACATGACCAGGCTCAGGCAATCGTAAAGCTGGGCCTGCTTCACCGGCTTCGTGAGATAGGCATCGACGCCCGTTTCGCGCAGCACCTCCGGGTCTTCCTGGCGGTCGACCGAGGTCAGCATCACGATGCGGGTGGACGCATAGCGCGGGTCCTTCTTGATCGCTCGCGCCAGCTCGAGGCCATCCATTCCAGGCATCTGCATGTCGAGCACCGCGAGGTCGAACATGCGGCCGCGGCCGGCTTCGGTATGCAGAATGGAGAGCGCCTCCGCGCCGCTGGCCGCTTGCTGCTCGCGCATCCCCCAATTGCTGAGGAGGTGCTGGAGGATGGTGCGATTGGTGTCGTTGTCGTCGACCGTGAGCACCTTCACGTCCTTCAACTTGGCCGGGCGCGGCGCCGGCATGCCTCCACCGGCCTGCTTTTCAAAGCGGGCGGTGAACCAAAACGTGGAGCCCTGGCCCGGTGCACTGGTCACGCCGATTTCGCCGCCCATGCGGGCGACCAGTTGCTTGCAAATCGCCAGGCCGAGTCCGGTCCCCCCGAAGCGGCGCGTCGTCGAGCCATCGGCCTGCACGAACGCCTGGAAAAGACGCTCCTGCCCTTCCGGACTGATACCGATGCCCGTGTCGGTAATGGAAAAGCGGATCAGGACGTGCGTGCCGTTCATTTCCTGGCAATTGGCGCGCACGATGACCTCTCCTTTCTCGGTAAATTTCACCGCATTGCCGATGAGGTTGGTCAACACCTGGCGCAGGCGGCCCGGATCGCCGCGCAAGCCGGTCGGCACGTCCTGATAGACCAGGGAGGCCAGCTCGATGTGCTTGCTGGCGGCACGGGCGGCCAGCAGTTCGACCGAACCCTCGACGACGTTGCCCAACTGGAAATCGATCTCTTCGAACAACAGCATGCCCGCCTCGATCTTCGAGAAGTCGAGGATGTCGTTGATGATGGTCAGCAGCGCGTCGGAACTGCTCGCAATGGTCTGCGCAAAATCCCGCTGCTTGGGCGTCAGGTCCGTGTCGAGCAGCAGGCCGGTCATGCCGATCACGCCGTTCATCGGGGTGCGAATCTCGTGGCTCATGTTCGCCAGGAACTCGGATTTGAGCCGCGCGGATTCGAGCGCCGCGTCGCGCGCTTTCTTGATCGCCTCATCGGTCTCCCGGCGGGCGGTGATGTCCTCGACCGTGCCCTCGTAGTAGAGCAGCTTGCCATCCTGGTCGCGGACGGCACGCGCCCGTTCGGAGATCCAGATGATCGAACGATCCTGCCGGTAAATCTGCGATTCGAAATCGGTCACCGACCCCTTCTCCAGCATGAGCGCGGTGAACTCCGCGCGCCGCCCCGGCCGCACGTAGAGCTGCTTGCCGATGTGCGTGATCTTGCCCATCAATTCGTCCGGCGTTTCGAAACCGTAGATCGCGGCGAGCGCCGGATTAACGCTCATGTAGCTGCCCTCCGGCGTCGATTGAAAGATGCCCTCGATAGCGTTTTCGAAGATGCTCCGGTACTTTTCCTCGGCATCGCGCAGCTCCAGTTCCTTGCGTTTCAGCGCGCTGATGTCCTGCAAGGTCGCGCGGGTGCCGCAGGCGATGCCCGAGGCATCGGTCATCACCCGCTGCCGCATGAGCACGGGGACGCGGCGGCCATCCTTGCGGCGGAAGATGCGCTCGTACGAGTCGTGCCGCTGGTCGCCCGGCGCCGGCTGTTGCAGCGCCTCACCCGAATTGTCCCCAACAATAAAATCCGTGACCGGCCGCCCCACCATCTCGTCGATCCGGTAGCCGAGCATGTTCAGTTCCGTGGCATTCACCCGCGTGATGCGGTACTCGAGATCGAGCTCGTGATAGGCTACGGGCGCTTCATCGAAGAGTTCGCGGTAGTGCAATTCACTCTCCTGCAAGGCCCGCTCCGCCCGGCGCTGCTCACCGACATCGATGGCCACGCCGCCCAGCATCTTCGAGCCGTCCGAAGTGCCCATGGAAAACTTCATCACCAACCACTCGTGAACGACCCCGTCCGGGGTGGGCAGTTCCTCGATCGTCTGTCGCGGGATGCCTGTGGCCAGGACCTCGCGATCCACGACGGCGAGTTGCGCCGCCTTCTCGTGGGGCATCCAGTCGTAGTCGCTCTTGCCGAAGACGTCCTCGAGCTTCATCTGGAACCGCTGCTCCATGACCTCGTTGATGTAGAGCATGCAGCCGTTCTCGTCCTTGATGAAGGCGACAACCGGGCTGTGGTTCATGAAGGCCTGGAAACGCTCTTCGCTCTCCCGCAACGCCGCCTCCGATTCCTTCCGCTCGGTCAGGTCGTGCCACACCGCGAGCTGCAGGCTTCGTCCCAGCAGTTCTACCATGGTGAGGGTGATTTCGACTGTCATCTCGTCGCCGCCCTTGCGCCGCAGGTTCCATTCACAGCCATAGCGTCCGCGTTCACGCAGCAGCCGGCGAATCTCCGCGGCACGCTCCATGGAAAGGGAGCCGTCTGGCTGGTATTCCGGGGACAACGAGGACATCGGCACACCGAGCAGCGCCTCCTTGCTCTCGAAACCGAGCATGCGCACGGCCGCCACGTTGCAATCGATGATGGTGTCCTTGGCAAAGAGCAGGTGCGCGTCGCTCGATTGCTCGAAGATGATGCGGAACTTCTCCTCCACCTCCTGCCGTTCCGTCACGTCGCGGGAAACGGCGAGCAATTTCTCCGGCCGCCCGGTCGCGTCGAGAATCGCAGTGAGCACTACATCCCACATCTTGGGCTCCCCGGCGGCGGTCAGGCAGGTCTCCAGGAATCGTCCCGTTCCTCCGCCACCGGCCAGCGTCAGTGCTTTTTGCGCCTCCTCCGCGGCACCGTCCTGCCAAAGGGCCGTCCACTCGCTGCCGCGCACGGACTCAAAATCCTCGATGGCCATGCTGCGCAGCCCCCCCGAATTCATCGAGAGGATCCGCCCGTCGAGGCTCAGAACGGTGATATTGTCGCCGCTGCTTTCGAGCACGCGGGTCTTGAATTCCTCGGTTTCCCGCAAAGTGGCCTCCACGCGGCGCCGTTCCCCCATATCGAGCCGCGTCAGGAAATAAACCAAGCCCAGCACACCGACGGTGGCAAAGCTGCCCACGAGCACGGTAACGAGGTTCATGGTGGTTTTGCGGCGAACCGCGACCTCATGGTTGTTGAGCACGGTCAATTCGTCGCCTTCGATCTCCGCGATCACATTGCGGATGGCGCCCATGCGCGCCTTGCCTTCCCGCAGAACCGGCAGGTCGCGCGCCACATCGAACCCACTCTCCCGCCGCAGACCGACGACCTGGCTGAGGAGCTGGAGTTCGTTCCGCGTGAACTCCTCCAATTGTGCCAGCCGCGGCTGGACGGCTTCGTCGTTGCGCGTCGCCAGTCGGACGCGTTGCAGATCGGGCGCAATTCTTCCGGTGGCCGCATTGAAAGGCTCGAGGAAGGCCTCGTCCCCCGTGAGCAAAAAGCCGCGCGTCCCCGTTTCCGCATCCGTGACGGTCGCGAGGATTTGCTTGAGACTGCGCAGCACTTGCTGGGTCACCACCATTTGGCGGCGCGTCTCCACGAGGCTCTGGTTGTTTCGATACGTCGCCAGGCTGATGAGGACGGACACAACGAGGGCAAAGCCGAAACCGGCGAAAATCTTCTTTTCGATGGAGGAGGGCTGCCGCTGCATTTTTGAGAAGAACTTCTTTAGCAGGATGTGCGCCCCATCCGTCCGCATTTCCCCTTAGTTCTCATCCTCTGTGGAGCCGGGCTTTTCGCGAGTCCCTGCCGCCGCTTCCATTCGTTTCTCTCTTCCCTACGCCTTCAGACATCTGCCCGGTACGTGAGAAACCCCGTTTTGCACAGTTGCAAAACGGGGTTTCTCGGGTTGCGAGGGGGAAATTATTTCAGCTTGGACTTCAAGTCCTTGCCAGCGGCGAACTTCACGCTCTTGGAAGCCTTGATCTTGATCTTCTCACCCGTCTTCGGGTTGATGCCGAGGCGGGCCTTGCGATGCGCCACCTTGAAGGTGCCGAAGCCGACGAGCTGTACGGGCTTGCCCTTTTTCAGACCGCCTTTGATGCCTTCGACGACGGCCTCGACGGCGCGTTCGGCCTGGGCCTTGCTCACATCTTTGCCGAGCGTTTTCTGGACTGCCTCAACGAGTTCTGCCTTGTTCATGAATGGTGATTTTCCTTGGGTTAGATTGTTGTTGCGAAGCTGGGGGTGACAACCAGCGAGGTTCGCGAGTGATGACAGTCCGCCAAATCGAAGTCAACAATTTCCTCTAACATTTTTAAAAACCGCCGGAATGCTGTAAATATGGGCATTCGCGGTTGCTTTCGACCCCGAACATCGCACCATTTTCCCATGTCATTGTCCGATCAATTGTCACGTTTTCTCGACGCCGCCCCGCAAATTCACCCCTCCGCTTTTGTCGCGCCGGGAGCCGATATCATCGGCGACGTGACGCTCGCGGAGGAGTCCAGCGTATGGTACCAAACCGTGCTGCGCGGCGACATCAATCGCATCGTCATCGGGCCGCGCTCGAACGTGCAGGACGGCGCGGTGGTGCACCTCGCCGACGATTACGGAGCCTACGTGGGGGAACTCGTGACGATCGGCCACAAGGCGATCATCCATGCGTGCACCGTCGCCGATGAGGTGCTCGTCGGCATGGGGGCGATCGTGCTCGATGGCGCGGAGATCGGCGCGCGCTCGATCATCGGCGCGGGCGCGCTCGTCACCGGCGGCAAAAAGATCCCGCCCGGCTCGCTGGTGCTCGGCTCGCCGGGCAAGGTGGTGCGGACACTTTCGCTGGAGGAACAGGCGGGGATCAAGGTGTGGGCGGAGAAATACGTCGCGCTCTCGCGGGCCTATCGCGAACGGGCCGCGCTCAAAGCTTGAGCGCGAAATGGTGGGCAATGATGTCCATCCGCTTCGCGAGATAAAAGCGATGGGCGCCGAAACGCTGCACGCCGGAGTCGAGGTGAAACTGCGCGCAACCCGCCGCTCGTGCCTGGGCCACGAGCCAATCGAGAAGTTCACCACCGAATCCGCGCGAACGGAACGCGGCCGCCGTGACCAGATCGTCGACATACAGAAAGCGGCCCCAACTGAGACTCTCGCCGATGCGATAGCCCGCGCAGGCCCGCACCGCCTCTCCTTCCTCCAGGAACACGAGGCGGTAGCCTTCGCATTGCTGCCGCACGACCTGATCGACAAACGGCCCCGCTTCCAGGTGCGGGCGCAATTCGGCGATGACCGCATAGCATCGCGCGATCTCCTCCGGCGTCTCCGCCAGGCGGATGCGGGCGCTCACGCCGCCACGACCTCCGCAACTGCACGGGCGAGATTTTCCGCGGCGATGTCTTCCAGTTCCGCGATCGACGATACGTGCGCGAAGCGGAAGCGCAGTTGCTTCGCCTCGGGCATGCCGCGCGAATACGCCATGAGCCGGGTGCGCATCGCCTGCATGGCGTGCAGTTCGCTGCCCATCGCGACCACCTTCCAGCGGCAATGCCGCACGATGAAGGCCCACTGCGCTTCGAGCGTCGGCGGAGCCAGCGTTTCGCCCGTGGCGATGAAGTGCTTGATCTCCCGGAAGATCCACGGGGCGCTCATCGCGGCCCGGCCCATCATCAAGCCACGCACGCCGCACCGCATCGCACGCACCGCGTCGGCCGCACAGGTGATGTCGCCATTGCCGATCACCGGCACGTGCACCGCCCCGGCCACTTCCGCGATCACGTCCCAATTCGCCGCGCCGCTGTAGCCCTGCTCTTTCGTGCGGCCATGCACGGCGATGGCCTGCACGCCGCAATCCTCCAGCAAGCGCGCGGTGGTTGTCGCATTGATCGTCTGCTCGCACCACCCGATGCGAATCTTCGCCGTCACCGGCAAAGGCGCGGCGGCTTGCACCACGGCCCGCGCCACCCTTTCCAGCAGCGGACAGTCGCGCAGCAGCGAGGAACCGCCATTCCTGGAAACGACCTTGTTCACCGGGCAGCCGAAATTGAGATCGATGAAGTCCGGCTGCTTCCAGTCGGCCACCATCTTCGCGGCTTCGCCCCAAATGCTCGGGGTCGCCGCCGAAAAGCTGGACGCCGACCGGGCGCTCGGCCTCGACGAATTCGAGATACTCCATGGTCCGCTCGTTGCGCCGGAAGATCCCCTCGGCGCTGACGAATTCCGTGACCATCACGTCCGCGCCCTGCTCCTTGCAGAGCTGGCGGAAAATGGTGTCCGTGACCCCGGCCATCGGGGCGAGGTAAAGCGGGAACTGGTCTTGGAACCACGGAAGCATGAGAGCGTTAGGTTATCATGAATGGGCGGATTGCCAAGGTGCGTGGCGAGGCGGGCGGTGACGCAGGTAGCGGAGCGCCCCAAAAAACGCCGTCATCCTGAGCTTGCGAAGGATCTGTGATCTTTGCCTTCCTCACCAACGTGGTGACAGATTGCGCGTCGGTTCTGTCGCGAAGCGTCTGACGCCAGAGCGAGATCAGAGGTTCTTCGCAAGCTCAGAATGACGGGGGGTTGGGGGCGCACCGCGCCACCTCAGCGCTCGATCTTCAGGATGCGGTCATTGTAGCTGTCGGTGATGTAGAGTGCGCCGTCGGGACCGACGGTCACGCCGTGGGGGCGGCGCAGTTGGCATTGCAACGGGTCGCCGCCCAGGCCGGCGGCGCCCGCCTTGCCGGTGCCCGCTACCCTGGTGATCAAGCCGGTCTTCGGCGCATAGCGGCGGATCACGTTGTTCTCGGCGTCGGCAATCAGCACCGTGCCGTCGCGATCCAACGCAATGTATTTGGGACCCGTCATCGTGGCCTGCAAGCCAGGGCCATCGTCTCCACTCAAGCCTTTCGCGCCAGTTCCCACCACGGTCTTGATCTTGCCGGCCGCATCCACATAGCGGAGCGCATTGCCGTTGCGTTCGAGGATGTAGAAGCCGCCTTCCGCATCCGGCGTCACGGCCCGCGGATCGACCAGCGGCGCGCTCGCAGCCTCGGCGCCATCGGCGGGCACACCGTTCTGGCCATTGCCGGCGACGGTGGTGATGACGTTGGTCGTGAGATCGAGGCGGCGGACACGTCGATTACCGATATCCGCGCAGTAGAGCTTGTGGCCCGCCGGATCGAGGGCGATCTGGATGAGCGTGTTGAACTGCGCATCCTTCGCCGGACCGCCGTCGCCGCCGAAGCCTTTTTTCGGTCCGCCGGCGACCGTGGTAATGAGGCCGGTCTTCCCGTCGATGCGGCGCAGCAGGCTGTTGAAGCTATCCGCCAGCAGTAGGTCCCCATCGCGGCGGACGACGAAGTTATGAATGCCGTTGAACGTCGCCGCAGTCGCCGGGCCGCCGTCGCCGGTGGCCCCTTTCGTGCCGGTCCCGGCGAGCACGTGCAGTACGCCATCCTTGCCGACCTTGAGCACGCGATTGCCGTGCTCCATCTCGGCGATGATCATCTCGCCGGTCGGCGTGAACTCCGTGCAGAACGGCTCGTGCAGCGCGCACTGCGTGGCGGGCGCGTCCTTCTCCGCGGTGCCGGTTCCGGCGACGAGGACGATCTTGTCGGCACGCGAAAAGGCCGCGGTGAGGAGGAGCAAAGCGAGGGGGAGGAAACGGCGCATCATGCCGCAGCTTGCCGCCAATAGACCGGCATTCGCAATGCCCAAACAACGCGCTCGGCAAGCTCCCGAGCATTGACGAGCACCATTCCTGAGCCGGAACGATGCAGTTCGCAGAAGCGAAATGGGGAGCGCACGCGCCCTCGCGTGCCCTGTCCGGCGCCCCCGCCGGACAGTCCGGGAAGCACCACAGCAACCGCTCCAGTCAGTGAACGTACCGCGAGGGATGTTTTCGGCGAGGCGCCGAAAACAGCACGCGAGGGCGCGTGCGCTCCCCATTTCCAACTGCATCGATGCGGCTCAGGATGACGGGCTGGCGGATCGCTCCCACCCTGGCCCTGCACCTCTACCCCGGACCGAGCAACGACGAGACCTCGGCCTGCACCTGCTCGATCTGGTCGAGGCGGAGTTGGGGGTCGGGGATGACGAAGACTTCGCCGGTCTTGGTGTGCTCGTAGATGCGCGTGATGCCGCTTTCCCGTCGTCTTGCTCTCCACTTCCTTGAGCAAGCGCTTGCGCTCGAGCATGGCGGCCAGCAGATAACGCGCGGCGGCGTGCTGCGGCGAAGTCTCCTCCATGTAACGGCGGAGCAGATCCTCGGCGGTCTGCTTGGCGATAGTCTCGGGCGCGGCGGGGCGCGGGCGCCTCGTACTTTGAACGCCAGAAGGAGTAGGGCTGCTGCTGGTTTTCGTTGCGCTCCTTCCACGCCGCCTCGCTGATGTCCTCGCGGCGCAGGCCGGGGCCGTCCTCGAAGAGCAGCGTGTAAAAATAGTCGCCGTCCTGAAACTCGACGCCCGATACGGCGCAGCGGTTGTTGCGGCTTTGAATGCTCCATTCCTGAGTGATCATCGGCGAGAGAAGGTAAATTTGGGAAAGTCGCGGTTGGTCGAACGATACCACAGCAACAGCACGCCGATGAAGCCGAGTCCGATGTTCGGAATCCACGGCGAGAAATTCGGATTCAGGCGCATGCCTTTGCCCAGCATGAGAAAAAACGAGTGCGACATGAGCATGAGCACGAGCAGGGTGATCGCGCCCGCCACGCCGCCCATCACGCCCCGCCGGTTGAAGACGATGCCCAGCGGCGCGCCGATCATCACGGCGATGATGCACTGGAAAGGCAGCGCGTAGCGGTCGGCGAGATTGGCCCGGTAGGGCGCGAGCTGCACGGCGGGAAAATCGTAGTTGAACTTCAGATAATCGCGCAATTCCGGCACACTGAGAAAGGAAGGATTCAACTCTGAACTGGCCACCCGCCACGGCGTTTCGCTCCAGTCTTTGACGATGCGCGATCCGCCGGAGAAATGGTCGACTTCCGCATCAATCATATCGCCTTCCGGCGTGAAACTCACGATCATTCCACGATCGAGCCGCCAGACATTTTTCTCCGGAATGTAGTAGGCCGTGGTGGCATACCACTTTTTCAAGATGCGGCCCTGGGCATCCTGTTGGGTCACATGCACGCCATCGAGCCGGTTGCCCCCGGGGCGAAATCTGCGGACATACCAGGTGCGGCCGTTCTGCCGGTCGCGGAAGAGGTGGGCCAGGATGGGCTCCACTTCGCCGACCTTCTTGCCCCGGCGAATCTGGTCCATCGCGTCTTAGCACCGCGCTGGGGCTCTCCTTCCACTTCTAGGTTTCGGTTTGGCAGGAGCCCCCGAGCGCGCCGGAGGCGCCTCCCCACCCGTCATCCTGAGCTTGCGAAGGACCTCTGATTTTCTGCCTTTCCTCACCAATCTGGCAGAAGATCGTAGAAAGCCTGCAATGTCCGCTACGCGTCAGATGCCAGAGCGATATCAGAGGTTCTTCGCAAGCTCAGAATGACGGGTGGAAGGGGGCACGCGCCATCTCATTTCATGGCACTTCTAGTCGATGCTGGCGCCGACGGAGAAGCGGTGACCCGCGCGGCGCAGATCGCGCGCGGCGGCCACGATGCCCGGCCAATCTTCCAGCAGCAGGCCATAGCCGGCGATGAGCTTTTGCATGAGCCCGCGGCTTTCTCCGCTGCTGCGCCCGGCTTTCAATTCCTGAGGAATGTCGAAGTCCTCGCGCTGGAGCGCCTCGCGGGTGCGATCGAGGAATTCCTGCATGTCGCGCCGCCAGAATTCGGGGGCCTCCGTTTCCGTGCGCAACCCTTCCTCGAGCGACCCGATCCTGGCGCTCACGTGCGCGAGCACGAAGGGACGGAACGCTTCGCGGAAATCCGCCGCGGGCTGGGCGGCGAATTCCGTGAGATGACGCCCAAGCTTCTGCATCCGCGTGGCGGTATCGAAATGACCGGCCGTCTGATGCCCGGCCATGATGGCCCGCACAACCGGGGCGAATTCGAAACCGGCGGCGCGCCGCTCATCGCCGGATTCGCGGTGCACGGCCAGCGGGAGATGCCCGGAGAGCGAGCCCGCGCAACATTGCCGCACCGCCGTGGCGAAGACTGCGTCGTCCGCCGGCAAAACGGGGAAGAACGGCGGGAGCAGCTCGCGGTGATCGAGCCCGATGGCCAGGCCGGATGAGACGCTATCGTCACCCAGCGACGGCACCCGCACTCGCGTCACAACACCGCGGCCGGCGGAGCTCGACTTCCGGTTCGTCGTCCGCTCGCCGTTCCTGCCCTTGTGGAAGAAGGAGAAGCACGCGGTCGGCAGGCCCGGATCGCCCACGGTGCCCGCAAACGTCGTGCGGACGCGCGCCACGCCACATTCCAGCAGGCGAAGCAGCCCGAGACCCGCGTTGGATACATCGACGGCCTCCGCGCGCACGCCGGTGAGCAGCGCGCCGAGATCGCGGCCGAGCAGCTTCTCGTGCTCCGCGAGATAGTCGTGCGTGGCGAAAGTCACGGCTTCGAGCGCGCTTTCGCGATCTCCGAAAACCCAGCGTTCATAGGGATCGCCGTCCGAGAAAAGGGCCAGCCGCGCTCGCGCGGGCGGGACGGAAGCCATTTCACAGATCGCGTCATCATCCACACACGAGAGCAGACCGCCCGCTTCGTGCAGCAGCAGGGCATTGCGATTCGCACCCCCGGCGAAGCCCACATCCAGCGGGTCGAACAACCCGAATTCCAGCGCCTCCGGCCGGCAACCGCTGCGCCGGACCAGCTCCGCGGCGAAGGGCCGCTTTTCCTGTTCGCCCATGTAGCGCACGGTCACACCGAGATCCCCGCCCAGTTCGCCTGCGTGTCCGCGGAGTCTCCCCCGTTGCGCGGGCTCCGTCGAATGGTCGGCGACGAGGAAGTCCACGGTGCGCCCGTACGCGCGGGCGTTTTCGGCAAAGCTGCGGAGTGCACGCAATAGCAGCGCCGCGCGCTCCCCGCTCGTGGAAAACCCGATCGCGCTCATCTTCTCCGGCTCCGCGGAGGCATCGCCCATGGCCGCCGCGCGCGTGTGCAATTCCCCGCGGGAGATCAGCATGCCCGCCTCCGTCATCTTCGGCAGCCAGGAGCGCAGCGCCTCGATTTCCCGGCTGCCCCACGCATGCCTTTCCGCATAGTGCGCGATGTGCTCGAGCAGCGAGCGGAACTTCGAGCAGTGCCCGGCGAAATCCACGACGAAGGCCGGCACCAGCGTGGGCACCCGGTCGCGCACGTGGACGGCCTGCACCTCCTCACCGGCCGGGAAGGAGGCAAACGGCGCCTGCCGCCAGAGATCCTGGGGCTCGCGGATGGAGGCGCCCTTCGCCGATTCCGGCGCGGAGGTCTTGTGGGTGAAAAGGGAGAGTTTGCCCATCGGGTGCGCAGGTAAAGGCCAAGGCGCGGTTGCCTTCCAGCCGCAATTCCCGTTCCATGTTCCCGCTCCATGACCACGGCGAACAAAATCACCATCACGCGGATCCTCCTGATCCCGGTCTTCGTGATGATGGCCATCTACTACGGGCGCAGCGTGCAACGCGGCGAACCACTGGAATGGCAGCGCTGGACCGCCATCGGCATCTTTGTCCTCGCCGCGGCCAGCGACGGCATCGACGGCTATATCGCGCGCCGCTTCAACCAGCGCAGCCGTCTCGGCGTGGTGCTCGATCCCATCGCCGACAAAGGGCTGCTTCTCACCGGCATCATCACACTTAGCGTTTCCAATTGGGCCTATGAGTTCCCGGCGTGGTTCGCCGTGCTCGTGGTATCGCGCGATGCCGTCATCGTCATCGGCACGCTCACCCTGCACTTTCTCAATGGCACCGTGCACGTGCGCCCGAGCTGGATGGGCAAGACGGCGACCGCGCTCCAGATGGTCGCGATCGGTGTCTACATGCTCCAATACAACCCGTTCCAGCGGAACCTCGTCGTGGGCCGCTGGAACCTGGACGTGGCCTTTCTCGACATCCCCGTCTGGCTGGCGGGCATGTTCACCCTGCTCTCCGGGATGGGCTACGTAGCCCAAGGCATCGCGCAAATGCATCATCACGGGCATCCCGATTCCAAGGATCTGCATGATATTTAGGGAAAGTTGAGGGTTGAGAGTGGATAGTGGATAGCCGCCCCAGGCTGCAGGAGTGGAGTGCGAAGCAAAACTTGCCCCGCCGCCTCCCAGCCATCACCTTAGGCCCCCGACAGCCCGACGGCGTACGCACGCGGAGACACCGGCTATCCACTATCCACTCTCACCTCTCAACTTTCCCCAATGCCCCGCACCGTAGCCATCGTCGGCCGACCCAATGTCGGCAAATCCGCCATCTTCAATCGCCTGGCCGGGCGCAAGATTTCCATCGTCCACGATATGCCGGGCGTCACTCGCGACCGCATCGTCTCGGTCTGCAAACTCGGCAACTACCCTTTCGAGATCATCGATACCGGCGGCATCGGCGCGAACGTCGACGCCAATTTCACCGGCCAGGTGCGCGCAGAAGTGGAGATCGCCCTCGCCGCGGCCGACGTCCTGCTCTTCGTCGTCGATGGGCAGGATGGCCTCACGCCCCTGGATGAGGATCTCGCCCGCATCCTGCGCCGCGCCGACAAGCCCCTGCTGCTGGCCATCAATAAGATCGACGTCGACCAACATGAGAGTCGCGCCGCCGAGTTCACGCGCCTCGGCTTCCCCGATTCCCTGGCCATCAGCGCCGAGCACAATCGCGGCTTCCTCCCGATGGTCGCCTGGCTCGAGCGCCTCCTGCCGCCGGCCATTTACGCCGAAGAGGCCGCCGCGGCGCTGGCGGCGCCGATCAAGATCGCCATCGTCGGCCGCCCGAATGTCGGCAAATCCTCGCTGACCAACGCCATCCTGCATGACGAGCGCACCCTCGTCTCGCCGATCAGCGGCACCACGCGCGACGCTATCGACATCCCCTACGAGCGCCACGGCCAGCACTATGTGCTCATCGATACCGCCGGCATTCGCCCGCGCGGCAAGGTGGACAACACCGTCGAAGTCTTCAGCGTCATGCGCAGCGAGACCAGCATCCGCCGCGCGGACATCTGCTGCCTCGTTATCGATGCAACCATGGGCGTCACCGCGCAGGACAAGAAGATCGCCGGCTTGATCCAGGAGGCAAACAAGCCGTGCGTCGTCGCCCTCAATAAATGGGACCTCATCAAGGACCGCACGGACGGCAAGGAAGAGCTGAAGGAAGTCCTCGAGGAGATGCGCTCCGAGCTCTTCTTCATTTCCTACGCGCCCGCCATGCTCGTCAGCGCCAAGACCGGCGCCGAACTCACGCGCCTCTCAAGACCATCGAGCGCATCCGCGGCGAAGCGCAGTTCCGCATCGGCACTGGCGTGCTCAATCGCCTGCTCGCCGAGGCCATCGCCGGCCACCCGCCCGCCATCCAGAGCGGCAAACGCCTCAAGATCCTCTTCGGCACGCAGCCCGATCGACCCTCGGGAAAAGTCATCCCCATCCCGGAGTTCGTGCTCTTCGTGAACGACGAGAAGCTCCTCGATCAAAGTTACCGCCGCTACCTCGACACGCAGCTTCGCGAAAAGGCGCCCTTTACCGGCCTGCCCATTCTCTTCCATCTGCGCGCCCGCACCCCGCGCGACAAAGCCAACGAACCCGGGGCCAGAAATTCGGGCGGCATCCCGAGACGGGCGGACGCCCCCCCAGCGGTCCACGCAAGCACTCCAACAAGAAGGCGGACAAGCCCAAGCGGCGCTTGGGCGGCTAGGCAATTTCCAGAGGGACGCGCAATTTCCCGTAACTTTGTCTTGCAAAGTAACACTTTGCCCCGCAAAGTGGCCCGCATGCAGACCGCCACCGAAGCCGAGGAACACCTGCGCGTCATTCGCTCGCTCATGGAGAAGGCGACGATCTATCGGGCGGTTTCCGCGCCCACGGCCCTGGCCGGCGGGATGGCGGCGGTGATCGTGGCCTCTTCGCCCGTGCAGAGGCTATTCGATCAGTTCAATCCGATTACCTCATTCCATGTCCGCTGGCTGCTCGCCCTTTTCGGCACGCTCCTGGTCAATGGGCTGCTGATCCTCCGGGAAGCGCGCCGGCGCGGCGACCCGCTCATTTCGCCCGGCATGCGCACGGCCTTTCAATCCCTGCTGCCGCCCATGCTCTGCGGAGGCGTATTCTTTTCGGTTTTCGGACCGCGGGAGGGTGCCGGTTTTTCTCACCATTTTCTACGGCCTCGCTTTACTGGCGACGGCCCATTTCGCGCCGCGTTCCATCGTGTGGCTGGGCTGGGCTTTTCTGCTTACCGGGCTGACGATCTTCGCTTTGATCATGGCCGATCCTTGGAACTTTGCGGTGCTGCCGGACGCCACCATGGTCGCGACTTTTGGCGGCTTCCACTTCATCTACGCCGCCTGCACCTGGCCGCGCCGGGCCCCGGCGGCAGCCTTGAGCGGCACGCCGTGAACCGATGTTCGACTTCGATAAACTCGACAAGATCATCCATGAAAAGGGCCGCCTCGGAATCATGACGCTTCTCGCCACCCGACCGAGCTGGTCCTTTCAGGATCTGAAAGCCGAACTCGCCTTGAGCGACGGCAAATCTCGTCACCCACCTGCGCACCTTGCATGACAACGGCTACGTGACCGTGACCAAGGAAATGCGCGACCGCCCGCAGACCAACTACGCGCTGACCGAAAAGGGCCGCCAATCGTTTCAGGACTACCTGACCATCCTCGAGCAGATCGTCAAAGCGGGCGCCCGTGAGTTTTTTTTGCCCGCAAGCTTTGTCGCACAAAGTAACCCTCCCCGATCCCTTTATGAAAATCCAACTCGCAGAACACTACGGCCTTTGTTTCGGCGTCCGCGACGCCATCGCCCAAGCGGAAGAACTGGCCCGGCGCGCCCCGCTCACCATCCTCGGCGAACTCGTCCACAACCCGATCGTCCGCGAACGCCTGATGCGGCAGGGCGTGCGCGAAGGGGCGCTCCACGACGCGGCATCCGCGCAGACGCCGCAGGTGATGATCACCGCCCATGGCGCATCGGACCAGGCGCGCGCCGAGTGGCGCCAGGCGGGATTCGACGTGGCGGATGGCACCTGCCCGCTCGTGCGGCTGGCGCATGAAAAACTCCGGGCGCTGGTGGAACTCGGCTACGCGCCGGTGGTGATCGGCCGGCGTGGGCACGTGGAAGTAGCCGGGCTGACCGGCGATTTCCCCGGCGCCTGTGTCGTGGAGGAACACGGAGGACCTTGCACACCTCCCGCACGCCGATCGCCTCGGCGTCATTTCCCAAACGACCCCAGCCCATGGACAAGGTGCTCGCGCTCGTGGCCGCCATCCGCGCAGCGCGACCGGCCAGCGAGGTGCGCTTCTGCGACACCGTCTGCCAGCCGACGAAGAACCGCCAGGCTGCCCTGCGCCAGCTCCTCGCGGAATGCGACACGCTGGTGGTGGTGGGCGGGCGCAACAGCAACAACACGCTCCAACTCGTCGCCGCCGCGACCGTCGCGGGACGCGCTGTCCACCACGTCGAGCGCGCGGAGGAATTGCGTGAGGAATGGTTTCGCGAGGCGCAGGTGGTGGGCATCACCGCCGGCACGAGCACGCTCAAGGAAACTGTCGCCACCGTGCGGACACGCCTCGAGGTCATCGCCGCCGCTTTCGCTCCCGTCGCGTGAAGAACGCCTGGCAACGTCTGTGCATCCTCTGCCGCGGCGACGCCGCGCAGATCGCGCCGTGGATCGAGGAACGCGATACGCGCTGGCTGTGGCTTTGCGTAATCGCCATCGCCCTCGGCTGCGGGCTCTATGGCGGCGCCGTGGGCCTGTGGCGGGCCCCTCTGCAAGCCGTCTTCACTGCGATCAAAATGCCGCTGCTGATCTTCCTCACCTGCGGCGGCAATGCCTTGCTCAACGGGATTCTCGCGCAGGTTCTCGGGTCCGGCCTCGGCTTTCGGCAGACCTCGCTCATGATCCTCATGAGGTTACACCATCTCGGCGGTGATCCTCGCGGCGCTCAGCCCGGTGGCCCTCTTCATCCTCGCCAATGCGCCGCCCCTCGACTCGACCGCGCGCGGCACCGGCCACGCCCTCACCCTCCTGACCGAGGTGCTCTTCATCGCCTACGCGGGGGTGGTGGCAAATCGGCGGTTGCTCCGGCTGCTCACGCATCTCTGCCCGGCGCCGGGACTGGCCCCGCGGATTTTCTGGAGCTGGCTCGCGGGCAATCTCTTCCTCGGCGCGCAGCTCTCCTGGATCTTGCGGCCCTTCATCGGCACGCCGGGCCTGGCCGTGCAATTCCTCCGCCCCGATCCGCTGCGCGGCAATTTCTACGAAGCCGTCTACCACGCCATGCGTCACCTCTTATGACCCGACCAACGAACCCACCGCCAATCCAAACGTGCCTCCCCTGCCCCAGCCGCTGCCGGCGAATGCCTCTCCCGGGGCCATTCTCCAGGCTCTGCTCAATCGGCCAGGGCACTTGATCGCCGATATTCACCTAACTACGGCAACGCGTCTGCCCTGGGTGCTCGGCCTCTTCGCCGTGCTGGCGCTGGCCGCGTACGGGCTGGTGATCGGCAGCTTTTCCGGTGGCGTGCAATGGTGGTCGGCACCGCTCAAGGTGAGCCTCGGCGCGCTGGCCAGTGCCGCCATTTGCCTGCCGAGCTTCTTCATCTTCCTCTCGCTGAGCGGCGCCGATGTGAGCCTGCGCAGCATCGTCGGCGCGCTGTGCGCCACGCTGGCTCTCACCGCGCTCCTGCTCATCGGTCTCGTCCCGGTAGCGTGGGTCTTCTCGCAATCCAGCGACTCCGTCGCTTTCATCGGCGCCTTGCACATCGTCTTCTGGCTCATCGCGCTGGCCTTCGGACTGCGCTTGTTGCGGCGGCTGCTGGATTACCTGCGCATCCAGGAGCGACTCCATCTCAAGGCCTGGACCGCCATCTTCATTTTCGTGACACTGCAGATGACCACCGCCCTGCGCCCCGATCGTCGGCACCTCGGATCACTGGCTGCCGCAGGAGAAGAAATTCTTCGCCGCCTACTGGATGGAAAACCTCTTCCAGAGGCCCGCCGCCCGTCACCCGGGAATCGGAGTAAACAGAAAGACGCGAAGGGAACAAAGATTCACTTTGACGACCCTTCGCGTTCTTCGCTGCCTTCTGTTTAGCGCATTTTAATAATAGCGGGGGTCGCGAATCGGGTCACGCGTAGCGCCTTTGGGGAGCGCGCCCGTCCCGGGTGCTGGCGAAGGCGTCCTCGCCTTTGCGCACTTGGAAATCCCGCCGAACCAGAGAAAAGTTCGTTTTGGCGAGACGCCAAAACCAGCACTCGAGACGAGCGCGCTCCCCGGACATCCACTGCCTCGCACTCACTACGCATGACCCCGGTTTATTTTAAATGCTCGAAATCGTCTGCGCTGCTACTTACGGCACCTTGGCGCTCCGGCGCCATGTGCAAGGCGTCGAGGTCGGGTTCGTCCTTCGTCACGGCGGGCCAGGTGAAGTGACAGGCTTCGCAGTAATACTCCTGCGCAATCACCCCGGTCGCGCGACGACGGGGCGGGCAGCGCGCCCATGATGGTGCGGCGGGAGAATTGCGGAAATTCGATGCGCGAGGAGCCGCACTCCGGGCATTTGATGGCCTGGCCGAGCGCCGGGTCGCCGCCCTGCCACTCGTCGAGCAATGCGTGCGCGTGGCTCTCCTCGGTGGAGTGGACGCGCACCCGCATGTGGGCGCGCGGATGGAGATTGAAGAGTTTCCACTTTTGTTCGTGGGACTCGTCGTACACTTCGGCGTTGAGCCCGGCTTCGCGCAGGCGGGTGGCGATGTGATCGGCTGGGTCGCGTTCGTTGAACGTGGCTACGGTGATGAGCTGTTCCATAGGTATTCTAAGTGGGAGATCGAATCTGCTCGCCCTGACGTCCGTATAAAAAATTGGACACCCGTTCGACGCTGGGCGCAAGCCTTTCCGCGCGGCTGTAGCCGGGTTCAGTGAACCCGGCCAGGTGCCTCAGTGAACCCGGCCAGGTACCCCCACCAGGCGAGACCATGCCGGGGGCCTGGGTTGTGGCCGGCCGGGTTCAGTGAACCCGGCTACAGCCGCCTCGCGTGTGCCTTGCGACTTCCGCTCTCCAGCATTTATTTCGCCGCCTCTAAGCTTGCGCGGCGCTGCCGGGTTGTGAAATGTGCCGCTCCCACCAGCGCCCTTCGCCCTGCATCCCTACCCTCTCATGAATTCCTCCTTCCTTCGCCCCAGCCGCCGTTCCTTCCCTCAAAGGTCTCACCGCCACCACCGCCGGTGGCATCCTCCTGCCGAATCTCCTCCTCCGCGCCGATGACGTTCCGGCGGGCCGCAAACTCGGCGTCGCCGCCATCGGCTGCGGCGGCAAGGGCGCCTCGGACCTCGAAGGTCTGTCGAAAGGCAACGAAGTCGTGGCGCTGTGCGACGTCGATGAGAAGACCCTGGCCAAGGCCGCGGAGAAATATCCCAACGCCAAACTCTTCCGCGATTTCCGCAAGATGCTCGACGAGGTGAAGGAGATCGAAGCGGTCACGGTCTCCACGCCCCGACCACGCGCATTATCCGGCGGCCATGCACGCCATCGCGGCGGGCAAGCACGTGTGCGTGCAAAAGCCGCTGGTCAATACGCTGTGGGAAGCGCGGGAATTGCACAAGGCAGCGAAGAAGAAGGGCGTGATCACCCAGATGGGCAACCAGGGCCATTACCTACGACGACAACCGCGTGGTCAAGGAGTGGATCGCCGCCGGCGTCATCGGCAAGGTGAAGGAAGTCCACGTCTGGACGAACCGCCCCATCTGGCCGCAGGGCAAGGACGTCTCTTTCAAGCCCGCCGAGATCCCGCCGACGCTCGACTGGGAGCAGTGGCTGGCCACGACGCCGCACCACCTGTATTCGCCGGATATTCATCCCTTCAAATGGCGCGGCTTCATCGAATTCGGCGCGGGCGCGTTTGGCGACATGGGCTGCCATCTCATCGATGCGGCCTCGTGGGCGCTGGACCTCGGCGTCCCGAGCGCGGCGACGGCGACGCAGGTGGATGAAATCACCGATACCGCGTGGCCCAAGGGCGCGATCGTGAAGATGGAATTCCGGACGTGAAGGGCCCACGGCGACATCACGCTCACCTGGTACGAGGGCAAGAAGTCCGATGGGACGCCGTATCTGCCGGACTTCCCGGAGATCATCGACCAGGCGGAAGCGTTCGCGAGCGACGATGCGAAGAAGAACGGCAAGGTCACGCCCGGCGGCTGGTACATCGTCGGCACCGAAGGCATCATTTTCAACAAAACGACAGGCGAAGAATCCGCAAATCTGGCCCAAGGCCCGGCGCGAAGCGGTGCTGGCCAACCCGGTGCCGCAGACGCTGGAGCGCAGCCCGAAAGCGGGGAATCCGCAGGAGGAGATTCACCCTGGCGATCAAGAACGGGAAGCCTTTCCACTTCATGTCGCAGTTCGACTATTCGGTCCCGCTCACGGAGCTGACGCTGGTCGGTGGCCTGGCCATGCACTACCCCGGGGTGCGCATCGAGTGGGACGCGCTGAACCTGCAGGCGACGGGCCTGCCGGAGGCGCAGAAGTTCATCAAGCGTGCCGCGTATCGCCAGGGCTGGGAGTATTCCAGCGACAAGATCTAAGGCGTTATTTAAGCTCTCAACCCGCGTGTCATCCTGAGCGAAGGCGAAGGACCCCGTCGCACTGCCAGGACGATCGCTGGGTGATTCGACGGGATCCTTCGACAAGCTCAGGATGACCGCGAGTGTTATTTCAGTTTATGTCCCAAGCCTCCAATGTCCTCGGCCAGCCGCTGCAGCCGTGCAGCTTTGACCCGCCCACCGGCTTTTATCGGGACGGCTGCTGTCAC
Organism: Chthoniobacter sp.; assembly: GCA_037200205.1. GTDB lineage: Bacteria > Verrucomicrobiota > Verrucomicrobiia > Chthoniobacterales > Chthoniobacteraceae > Chthoniobacter. Next base: position 9,629 of record JBBCHV010000023.1, on the reverse strand, counting down.
ACGGCCCCGGCGACCACGGGCTGCACACCGTCTGCACGGTGATGACCGAGGACTTCTTGCGCTTCTCCCAGGCGGCGGGAAACGATCTCTCCACGCCGGTGCCCGAATACGACTTCCCCGGTTGAAGCCCGGCGATCGCTGGTGCCTGTGCGTCACCCGCTGGGCGGAAGCCTTCGAGGCGGCTGCGCGCCGCAAGTGGTGCTCGCCGCGACACACATCTCCGCGCTCGAGTACGTGGCGCTGGAGGATTTGCAGGGTCTCGCCGCCACTTGAGCGTCGGCGGCAAACCCGCAAATTTCATTTTCTTCCTAACGCTGGAGACGAATCGGGGTTTTTAGCGTTTCCCTGCGGCCCGTACTTGGCTTTTGGCCGGGAGCGATGGCATACTCACGCCATGAAACCCCTCCAGATCCTCGCCGGCACCCTCGCGCTTGCGTTTGTCACCGCGGTTTACGCGGATGAGACGTCGACCAAATCCAGCACTGCTCACCGAAGGCCAGACCGCCTACATGAAAGGCGACATCGAAGCAGCCAAGTCCGCCTTCGAAATGGTCTACAGCATGGACTCGCGCAATACCACGGCCATCAAATTCCTGGTGCGCATCAAGGCGGAGCAAGGAACAGGCAAGGCGAAGTCCGTACCGGTGGAAAGGCAACTGGCTTCCGTCATCGTTCCTCAAATCCAATTTCGCGACGCGACGCTGAGCTCGGCGCTCGACTATATGAAGAAAGCCGCCGTCCGCGAAAGCGGGGGCAAGCTGGCGGTGAACTTCTGGTGCAACTGCCCGCGGATCAGGTCAACAACGCAGACGGTAACGTTGAGTCTCAGCCGGGTGCCGTTCACCGAAGCGCTGAAATATCTGGGTACGGTGGCCAGCCTGGATTTCGTCTACGACAAATACGCGATCATCGTGCGGCCGAAGAATGACGCGACGACCTCGGCCACGGGTTCAACGACGACCACGACGACGGCTCCGCCCGCGACGAATACGCTGCCCGGCGCTCAATAAAGCACGCGGGTGAGGTAAAGCCCTTCGGCGGGCGCGGCAAAGCTGGTCTTGCGCGCGCCTTTTTCGGCGAGGAGCTGCTGGATGAAAGTCAGCTCCGCGCGGCCCTGCGCGCAGCGAACGAGCGTGCCGGTCAACAGGCGCACCATTTTGTAAAGGAAGCCATTGCCCTCGAAGCGCAGGGTGAGCAATTCGCCGCGGCGGCTGAGGGTGATCTGCTGGATGGTGCGCACGGTGTCCTCCGCGGCGTAACCGGGGGCGCGATTGGCGGCGAAGCCGGCGAAGTCGTGTTTCCCTCGAGCAGTTGCAGGCCCGCGCGCAGGATATCGAGATCGAGCGCGCTGGGCATGTGCCAGACGCGGCCGATTTCCAGCGGATGCAGGTACTGTGAATTCCAGATGCGATACGTGTAGATCTTGCCGCGCGCATCGAAGCGCGCATGGAACTCCGGCGCCGCGCGCGTGACACGCAGGACGCGGATTTCCGGCGGGAGAAAGTTGTTCAGCGCGCCCTGCCAGGCGGTGACTTCCAGGCGCGCCGCGGGCACGTCGGCGTGAGCGATCTGGGCCAGCGCGTGGACGCCGGCATCGGTGCGGCCGCTGCCTTGCACGCTGACCTTTTCATGGATGGTTTCGGCGAAGGCCGCCTCGAGATGATCCTGCACCGCGTCCTTCGTCGCCTGGCTCTGCCAGCCGCGGAAGGGCCGGCCATCGTAGGCGATGAGGAGCTTGAGGCGGAGGGTGTCGCTCATGAAGTGGGAGTGTAAGCTTCACGAGCGGATGGAGGGAAGCGCCGTCGCTTCCCCCCTTCCCGTCATCCTGAGCTTGCGAAGGACCTCTGATTTCGCTCTGGCATCTCGAACGCTGCTACTGCTGAAAACATGGCTTAATCCGCTGACCGAACGGGTGAGGAAAGGCAGAAAATCAGAGGTGCTTCGCAAGCTCAGCATGACCGGGCTTTTTTGGGACCGCTTAAAGCGGTCTGTTGACAATCCCCCCTACCCCAGCATCGCCTGCGAATCCAGCCAGCCTTGCAGGATGAGTTGCGCGGCGACCTGGTCGATGACCTCGCGGCTGTTTTTTACGTTGCGGCCAGCCTCATGCAGCGAGCGTTGGGCGGCGACGGAGGTGAGCCTTTCGTCCCATAGCTTGACCGGGCAAGGACAGGCGGCGCGCAGCGTTTCGGCGAAGGCCCGCACTTTTTCCGAGGCGGGACCGTAGCTGCCATCCATGTTGCGCGGCAGGCCGAGGACGATGTGGCCGATGTCCCGGCTCGCGACGAGGGCGGCGATATGCGCCACGGGATCGGCGACCTCCTTGAGATAGATCGTCTCCAGCGGATGGGCCAGCATCCCAAGGTCGTCCGAAATGGCCAGGGCCGATCCGCGCGTCGCCGTGATCGATGCCAAGCGCGCGCTTCATTGCAATTCCGGTCGCACGAGGCCGACGAGTTGCTTGATCTTCTCCGCCTCGTGCCGGTGGCAGACGAGAACGGCATCGGCGGTTTGCACGACGATGAGGTCGCTCACACCGAGGAGGGCGATGGTGCGTCCTTCACTGCTGAAGACGATGTTATTGGCCGCCTCGAGCGATTTCACTTCGCAATTCCCGTGGTTGCCGGCGTCGTCGCGCTGCAGATACTTCGCGACCGCCTCCCAGCCGCCGACGTCATCCCAGTCGAACGCCGCCTCCACCACCAGCACGCGCGTGGCCTTTTCCAGGATGGCATAATCGATGGAGATCTTGGGCAGGGCGGGGAAGGCGTTGCGGAGCAGCGCCGGGAAATCTTCGCCGGAATGGAGGCGGCCGATGAATTCGCCGAGCGCGGGCGCGTAGCGATTGAAGGCGCTGAGAATGGCGCGCACCGTCCAGATGAACATGCCGGCATTCCACCGGAAATGGCCTTGCGCGAGAAAGCTCTCGGCCAGTTCCACCGCCGGCTTTTCGCGAAAGCGCGTCACCTCGAAAATGGGCGGGTCCGAAGGGCCGGCGGCCAGCTGGAAGGGCGCTCCCTGCTCGATGTAGCCGAAGCCCGGGCAGGCCCACGTGGGCTTGATGCCGACGGTGACGAGTTCGGCGGTTTCCTCGGCGGCGGCGGCGGCCACGCGCAGGGTGTGCTGGAAGCCAGCGGTGTCCTTGATGAGATGATCGGCGGGCAGGACGATCATCGTGGCGTCGGGCATGCGCTGGGCGATCCAGCCGGCGCCCAGGGCGATGGCGGCGGCGGTGTCCCGCTTGGCAGGCTCGGCGATGATGTTTTCGCGCGGCAGGCCGGGGCACAGCGAGCGGACGCTGCTTTCCTGGTCGGCGTTGGTGAGGATGAGGATTTGCTCGGCGGGCACGAGGCCGTCGAGCCGGCGCACGGTGGCTTCGAGGAGCGTCTCCTCGGAAAAAAAGCGAGAGGAGCTGCTTGGGTTTGGACTTGCGGCTCAGCGGCCAGAAGCGTTCGCCGCTGCCGCCGGCAAGGATAAGCACGTAGAGTGGTTTGGCCATGGTGTGTTTTCGGGTTTCCTTTTGGCACGCCCGCTGCATATTGCGAGCACCATGTCGAAGTCATCCGATCCCGTGCAAACCAGTCTCCTGGCGATTACCCAGACGGCCGTCGGCTGCGGGATCGGTTTGCTGATCGCCGGCAAGCTCGGCCGGCCCGCCCAGAAGACCACTGCCACGACGATGCTCTCGATCGGTGCGCTGCTGGCGCTGCCGGTGGTGGTGATGGCCGTGATCCGCGCGGTGAACCGCCCGGAATCCGCCCGCGGCATGCGCCGCCGCCTGGACTCGATCCGCCGCGACTCCGGTTTCCCGGACGAAGCGGAAATCCTGTAGTTTCGCCGGCGTCCGCGGCCGGGGGCATGGGCGATGCTGGAGGAAAGGCATGAAGCTCCCCCATTTTCACCGTCCCAAACTGGACCTGCACTCCGTGGCCGTCCAGACCACCCTCGAAATCGCCGCCGGCGGCGTGCTGATCGCGGTGCTGATGCGGTGGATTGGGTCGTAGGGAAAGAGCCAAGAGCCAAGTGACGAGAGCCAAGTGCCCGTGTAGTGAGCGTTACCTGGCTCTTGGCTCTTGGCTCTTGGCTCTTGGCTCTTGGCTCTTGGCTCTTGGCACCTTCCCTCACTCATACAGAAAATACGGCTTCGCGCTGGCGGTTATGCCGGCGTAGTATCACCCGCATCGCATGGACTTGAGACATCTGCGTTATTTCCAGGCCGTGGCGGAGGAATTGAGCTACTCGCGCGCGGCCGAACGGCTGCGCATCGCCCAGCCGGCGTTGAGCCGGGCGGTGCAGGAGATCGAGGCGGAACTCGGTGGGCCGGTGCTCGATCGCAATCGGCGGCGCGTGAGTCTCACGCCGGCGGGGCTGGTCCTGCTGCGGGAGACGGCCATTCTTTTCGAACGCTGGGAGGAAGCGATGCGCCGGGTGCATCGCACCGCGGCGGGCGAAGAAGGCGAGTTGCGCCTGGGCTACATCGGGCCGCCGACGCAGCCCTTCCTCGGCCGCTTGCTCGCGGAATACCGCAAGCGCTACCCGCGAGTCGCCGTGCACCTCGAGGAACGCACGCCGGAGCGCGTGTGGGAAATGCTCGCCAAAGGGCGCCTGTCCGCGGCGTTTACGCGTCCGGTTTCCGCGCCGCCCGCCTCGGGATTGTGCACGCTTTTGCTCCGGCAGGAGCGCTTCGGCGCGGTCGTTCCGCCGTCGCACCCGCTGGCCGCGCGCCAGACCATGCCGTGGAAGCTGCTGGCGCGCGAACCCCTGGTCGTGCTGGCGCGGCGCGAAGGCGTGGGCTCGCACGACGGCATCCTCGCGGCCTGCCGGCAGGCGGGCTTTGCGCCCAAGCTCGCCTACACCCCGAGCCTCATCGGCACCGTGCTCAGCTATGTCGAGGCGGGAGCGGGCATCGGCATCGTGCCGGAATCCGTGGTCACGCCGGACTTCCCGCTGCGCTTCGTGCGCTTGCAACCGATCGTCACCATCCCGCTCGTGCTGGTCTGGCAGGAAAATGAAGACACGCCGGCGGTGCAGCGCTTCCGCGATCTGGTCGCGCAATGGCAGAAATCGGGCCGCTTGTGGAAGGCGTAGGAATGAACATCCAACATCCAACGTCCAACATCGAACATCCAATGGCGCAAGCGTGTGCGGTGAGTGAGTCATTGGATGTTGGATGTTGGGTGTTCGGTGTTGGATGTTCATTCCCCCGATTTGGCATTTGCCCCCGCCCCGCCCCATCGCTAGACCTCCCCGCGCATGTTGCATCAACTCCTCCACACCTGGCTCGGCTGGGTCGAAAACTGGGGCTACCTCGGCGTCATCATCCTGATGGCCATGGAAAGCTCGATCTTTCCTGTGCCCAGCGAAGTCGTCATCCCGCCCGCGGCGATTCTCGCGGCTTCCGGGGGCAATATGTCGCTCGTCGGCGTGATTCTCGCCGGCACTTTCGGCTCCTGGCTGGGCTCGTCGATCACCTATTGGGTGTCGCTCCTGGTCGGGCGTCCGGTGGTGGAGAAATGGGGCAAGTTCTTCTTCGTTCCGCCGGACAAGCTCGCGCGCGCCGAGCGCTTCATGCACCGCTACGAATCCGGCGGCATCTTCTTTGCACGACTGCTGCCGGTCATCCGGCATCTCATTTCCATTCCCGCCGGCATCATTCGCATGGGCTATGCAAAATTCAGCGCGCTGACCATCGTCGGCGCGGCGATCTGGTGCACCGTGCTCGCGTGGCTCGGCGGACGCGTCGGTGACAAATTGAAGCTCGAGGGCAAAAACCCGCTCGACCCGGAGTCGCTGGTCGCGGCGGTGAAGCACGAGTCGCATCTCGTCATCGCGATCGTCCTGCTGGTGTGCGTGCTCTACTTCGTGGGGATGAAGCTTTCCGCGCACAAAGGCGACGAGGCGGCGTAGGTTGGCTGCGCTGGCTGCATGGGCTGCGTAGCGGAAAGGAAGCAAAAAAAGCCAAAAATCGCAGATTCTTCGGTGCGCCCGAAATGACCCGCGTTTAAGATTCTCTTTCATCCCATGTCCGCTACCGCTTCCCACTCTCTCACTCTCGGCCACTCCCCCGACCCCGACGACGCTTTCATGTTCTTCGCTCTCGCCGAGGGGAAGATCGACACCCACGGCTGGCAGTTCGAGCACATCCTGCAGGACATCCAGACGCTCAACGAGCGCGCCACGCGCGGCGAACTCCACATCTCCGCCATCTCCATCCACGCCTACGCTTACGTGCTCGATAAATACGCGCTGCTCCCCTGCGGCGCGAGCATGGGCGACGGCTACGGCCCGATGCTCGTGGCCAAGAACCGCGACGGCCTGAGCGACAACCCGCGCCTCGGCGAAGTCCGCGACTGGCTGCGCACGAAGCGCATCGCCATCCCCGGCAAGATGACCAGCGCCTACCTCGCGCTGCGCCTGGCGATGGCGGAGGAAGGCAATCCCACGGGCGAATGCGACACGATCGTCGTCCCCTTCGATGAAATCTTCGACGCGGTGAAAGCCGGCAAAGCCGATGTCGGGCTCATCATCCACGAAGGCCAGCTCACCTATTCGCACGAGAATCTCGAACTCATCCTCGACCTCGGCGTGTGGTGGAAGATCAAGACCGGCCTCCCGCTGCCCCTCGGCGGCAACGTCATCCGCAAAGACCTGGCGCCCGCCGACCGCACCGCGATCAACGTCGTCCTGCGCGAAAGTATCCGCTACGGCCTGGAGCATCGCGCCGCCGGCGTGGCCCACGCCATGCCCCTCGCCCGCGGCCTCGACACCCAGCTTGCCGACCAATTCATCGGCATGTACGTCAACGACTACACCCTCGACTACGGCGACACCGGCCGCCGCGCCATCCGCGAATTCCTCGGCCAGGCCCACGCCGCCGGCCTCATCCCCGCGCCGGTGGAGTTGGAGTTTGTGGAGTAGCTAGAGTAAGCCAGCTTCGTAAGCAAAACTACAAGGCAATCCGACCATAGAGCGTTAGTTAATATCAACGCGCGTAACATTCGTGAAATGCAGGGAGAGGGATCTCTAGTTTTTCCTTCGCGGAGCGCCTCGGCCGAAATTTGTCGGATATGATAATTGGTGCAATTACTTTGTGCGGAGGAGAGTCCATTTCACTGAAAAGGGTACTGTTTTTCGAGAAATGATCCATGACCCAAGCCGGAGTGGATTTTGGGATTGTCATAGCAATGAGTAAGTTCGAATCGAAAAGCACAGTCACCTGCGGATTCTTGCGCTTCGCCTCCCGAATATTGTCGCAAAGTGGCCTGCCGGGGTGCTTCTTCCACCAGCGGACGGTATCAACAATCGCGATAATCAAAAGCGCGATGAAAGACACGAGCGAGATTTCTGGAATGTGATCAATCATATTTTCCAAGGAGCAGTGAGACGCATGAGGCAAGCCCAGCAACACAAAAAATATCAATGGAAGTACTCATCACTCGCACATGATCGAATTTAACGGATTCGCGGATGTCATGCACTACGGTCGAGTAAACGTCTGCCCCAAGATACGCGAACAGTGCACAAAATCCACCCACCAAAAGGCGAAGCAAACGCTTCTTTGAAAATAGCGCATCGCCAATTCCCACTGCCGCCACGGCTGAACCCGCTAGACAAAGCTCGCCATTCCCCAGAATTTCAACCCAGTTCAGTGCAACATCGTGGTGCCACCGCTCCAAGACTTCAAAAATGAAAGGCATTACAGCGAAGCCCATGGTGAAGAGCGCCCACTGCACGACTCCACTGAATCCCGGTTCAAATACCTTCCAGAACTTTTTCATTTTTCCATGAATTGCTCCACCTCTTTATCGAAATCTTCAAGTTGCGTGGAGATCTCCACAAACCATCGCTCTATGAAGCCACTGAAAGTCGTTTTTTTGTATTCTCCAAAAAACGCACCTTCACAGTAAAAGCCCGCCAACCCTTCGTTAAGGTAAAATCGCGACAGCACGGACCCCTCATTCAACTTGTTCAGTAGGGCGAAGCATTTCGACTTTTCTTCATCGTTGAGATCTCGAACGCCATATGCTATCGTAAACAACACAGCTTCGCCAAATTGTCGGAAAAACATCTTTGGGCGACTAGAATGTTTTACCGCAATGAACCCAGATTCGCGATTCATCTCCGAATATCCGAGGAACTCGAGGTGAGTGAGTATTTGCTCAAGGGTATCGTTTTGCGTAAGGGGAGGCTGATTGGACATGCGACGCAACGAGTCTGTCTGGCGATCTGTGCGCGTCGAGTAAATATTGCCGAAGCAGCTCGTGCTTCGCCGAAACGCTTCACCACGCCGCCGCTTCGCTCGGCACGCGTGGTTCGCTGGCGGCGGTGAAGGTGCCGTTAGCAAAGGCGACGCCGTTGCTGGCGCCGATGCCGGTGGTGATGTCGAGGTGGTGACCGAGCCTGGTGAGTTGGTCGCGCACGCCTTCGGAGGCGCGGTCTTCCAGGCGGAGTTCGTCGGGCTGCCATTGGTGATGGTAGCGGGGTTGGGCGAGCGCGGCGTCGAGGGATAGGCCGAGGTCGAGGACGCCGACGATGTTGAGGACGGTCTGGCTGATGATGGTGGGGCCGCCCGCGGCGCCGACGGCGAGAATCGGATGGCCGTCCCGGAGGACGAGAGTGGGCGACATGCTGGAGAGCGGGCGTTTGCCGGGAGCGACAGCGTTGGCTTCCGCGCCGACCAGGCCGAAGGCATTGGGCACGCCGGGCTGGGCGGAGAAATCGTCCATCTGGTCGTTGAGAAAAATGCCGGTACCGGGAATGATGACCTTCGAGCCGAAGGTGGTATTGACCGTGGCGGTGCAGGCGACCCAATTGCCCTCGGCGTCGGCCACGGAGAAATGTGTGGTGTGCTTTTTGCCGAAGACGTCGGTGGCGGCGTTGGGCGGGTCGCCGTGCGTGGGCACATCGACGATGGCATCGAGGTGGATGCGCGCGGCGAGGCTCTTCGCGTAGTCCTTCTCGATCAGGCCGCGCGGGACGGGGACGAAATCCGGATCGCCAAGCCAGAAGGCGCGGTCGGCGAAGGCGAGCTTCATGGCCTCGGCGACGACGTGGATGCGCGTGGGCTCGTCCAGCTTCGCGAGGTCGAAGCTCTCGAGCATGTTGAGGATCTCGATGACGTGCACGCCGCCGGAACTGGGCGGCGGAAAGCTGACGATCTCCGCGCCGCGATAGGTGCCGCGCACCGGCTCGCGCAGGGCGATGTGGTAGTTGGCAAAATCCTCGACGGTGAGCAGGCCGCCATGCGCCTTCATCCACTCGGCGACTTTCGCGGCGTAGGGGCCGTGGTAGAACCAGTCCGGTCCCTGGGCGGCGAGCGCGCGCAGGCTGGCGGCGAGATCGGGCTGCTTGAGCGTCTCGCCCTCGGCGAGCGGGGTGCCGTCCTCGTGGAAGAGCAGCGCCTTGGAAGCCTCGAAGGTGCGCAGATCGTCGGCCACCGAGTCGATCTTCGCGGCGTAGCGCTGGTCGATCGGGAAACCATCCTCGGCGATTTGCGCGGCGGGCAGCAGCAGGTCGGCGAATTTCTTCAGGCCGTATCTTTCCACCGCATACGCGTAGGCCGCGACGGCGCCGGGGGACGCCGCTGGCCAGCGGGCCGGTCTGGCTGAGATCGGTATTGGCCTGGCCAT
>JBBCHV010000022.1:0-59357 GCA_037200205.1 Chthoniobacter sp. | reverse complement strand
GTTCCATTTGCCGGGGCGTGCAGGTCGTCGCGTAAGTGCCGTGCGCGGGGCCCGTGCCGCCGCCGATCATCGAAGTGACGCCGCTGGCCAGTGCGTGCTCGATCTGCTGCGGGCAGATGAAATGAATGTGGGTGTCGATGCCGCCGGCGGTGATGATGCAGCCTTCGCCCGCGATGACTTCGGTCGCCGCGCCGATGACCATGCCGGGCGTGATGCCCTGCTGAATGCCGGGATTGCCGGCGTGGCCGAGGCCGACGATGCGCCCATACTTGATCCCGATGTCCGCCTTGATGACGCCCTGCACGGCGTCGAGCACGAGCGCGTTGGTGATGACCAGGTCGAGCGACTCCGCATCGGTTGCCGTCGGCGATTGTCCCATGCCATCGCGGATCACTTTGCCGCCGCCAAATTTCACTTCGTCGCCACGCGCGCCCGCTTCCGCGATCAAATCCCGCTCGACTTCGATGAACAACTCGGTGTCCGCCAGCCGCACCTGATCGCCCACGGTGGGACCGAACATCTCGGCATACTGCCGTCGCGTCATTTTCAGGCTCATAGTTTGCCGTCGATCTTGTTGTTGAGTCCGTAGACTTCGCGGGTGCCGCCGAGGGCGACGATCGTGACTTCTTTCGTATCGCCGGGCTCGAAGCGCACGGCGGTGCCGGCGGCGATGTTCAGGCGGAAGCCGCGCGCGGCCTCGCGATCGAAGTGGAGGGCCGAATTCACTTCGTAGAAGTGAAAGTGGCTGCCGACCTGGATGGGCCGGTCGCCGGTGTTGGCGACAGGCAGCGTCTTGGTTTCGAGGCCTGCGTTGATGGCCAGTTCGCTGGGCTCACTGGCGACGATGATTTCTCCCGGAATCATAAAATCCCTATTGGGTGCTATCGGATCGGATGGTGGACGGTGACGAGTTTCGTGCCGTCGGGGAAGGTGCCCTCGACTTGCACTTCATGGATCATTTCGGCGACGCCTTCCATGACGTCGCCGCGTTTCAGGATCGTGGTGCCGAAGCTCATCAACTCGGCGACGGATTTGCCGTCCCGCGCCCCCTCGAGAATCTCGTAGGTGATGATGGCGATGGACTCGGGATAGTTGAGCTTCAAGCCGCGCGACTGCCGGCGCCGCGCCAGGTCGGCGGCAGTGACGACGAGCAGCTTCTCCTGGTCGCGAGGGGAGAGATGCACGGCTTAGTTCAAGAAGAGAAAGGCGCTCGCCGCGCAGACCGCGACGCCCGTGGCGCGCAGCCACCGGCCCTCGGCGAACCGCTGGATCATCAAGCCTAGCATGATCCCGCTGACATGCAGCAAGGCGGTGGCGAGGACGAAGCCGGCGCCATACTCGAAGCCGGCGGCCGTTCCCGGCATCTCCAGCCCGTGCGCATGCCCATGGCAGAGTGCGAACAGCCCGACGAGGCTCACGCTGGCCGCGAGCGGCAAGCGCACGGCCGCGGCGATGAGCACGCCAAGGATCAGGACGGAAGCCAGAATGCCCTGCTCGGCGAAAGGCAGGGCGATCCCGGCCATGCCGAGGGCGCCGCCGATCGCCATCACGCTGACGAAGGAAGCCGGCACGAGCCACTTGGCGCGTCCGCCGAGCTGCACGGCCCAGAGGCCGACGGCGACCATGGCGAGGATGTGGTCGAGACCGTGGATCGGATGGGAAACACCGGCGGCGAACCCGCTGGTGTCGTGCCCCGGATGGGCCTGCGCCAGCACGGGCGCGAGGGCGAGAGAAAGAGTGGCGAGTGACGTGACGGAGGAGCGGGTGCGAGAGATCATGGATTTGATTTTCTACAGGGGTTATCGTTAGCGGCGAGCGGCGCGGACGGCGATACTTTTCCTGCGAAATCCCCGGAATTTCTTCGGGCGAATTGCTGGCGCTCCCGCGCGGCCATCCACGCATTGATCTCATCGAGGTCGCCGACAGGGGTTTGTGTAAAGGGCGCGCAGTGCAAATAGCCGTCGGGGCCGAACTCCGGCGTCATCGTGCTCGCGGTCACCCCGCGTTCCGCCTGCGCCTGCCAGATGCCCCGCCACCAGCGCTCGTGGGCCTCCAGCGCGGATCGATATTCCGGCGCCGCCGGATGCGGCACTTGCGGGCCTTGATCGTATCCCACACGGGCATGCACGTGATGTGCGCGTCCGGCGCAGAGCGCGAGCACGTCCGGTTCGGTATCGATGAGCCGTTCGCACACGCAGCACCAGTGGGAAAAATCGCAGGTCAGCCGCAATTCGGGCAGGGCCAGCAGCAGGTCGCGAGTGATCCAGGGATGAAACATCGAGCGGCTGCGGTGGGTCTCGAAACTCGCGGCGACGCCCAGCGGTTTCGCGATCTCTATCGCCGCGGCGAAAAACTCGATGCTCGCGGCGAGCGGCCACGCGTCGCAGCCGGCGATCACGGTAAGGAAGCGGGGCGCGCATTGCACCGCCGCCTCGGCTTGTTTTCGGAAGGAGTCGAGATGATCCGCCACGGTGGCGCGGCGATCCGGGACGTAACTGCCCGCCGTGCAAATCTCCGCGATGTAGTCGAGGCCGGCGTCCGGGAGCTTCGCGCGGAATTCACGACGCGCCTCGGCGGTCGCTGGCGCCTGTCCTTCGAGACCATCGAAACCATGCTGCCGCGCGGCCGCGATGGCTGCGTCGAGCGAACCGCGATGACCCCAGAGCGTCTTGAAGAGAAGCAGTTCCATCACGAAGGAAGCTCGTTCGCGGCGATCCGGAAACCGACGTTGTCGCGCCGTCGATCGACGCCCAGCCCATCCCGCCAGGCGCTGCGCAAAAGGCGTGGCAGATAATCCCACGCCCCTCCGCGAATGACGCGGCGCGCGGGATCGCCGGCCTCCAGCCAGGCGGAGCCATCGTCCGGTGCTCCTCGATAGCTGGCATGCCACAGATCTTCGACCCACTCGCAGACGTTGCCGTGCAGATCGTGCAGTCCGAAGGCATTGGGAGCGAACTCACCGCAGGCCGTGCGCCGCCCGCGCCCGACTCGCTCGCCGGATTCGCTGTAATAGTAATTGGCATCGTGAGGCGTGATGTCGCTGCCGAAAGCGAAGGGCGTCGTCGAACCCGCGCGGCAGGCGAATTCCCATTCCGCCTCGCTCGGCAGCCGATAACTTCCGCCGCGTGTCTCGCTCAGCCACGCGCAGTAGGCGCGGGCGTCGTTCCAGCTTACGTTCACGACGGGCAGCGCCGGATCGTCGTGCGCTGCGTGGCCGGTGTCGAAGGCGCGGTACTCTTCGACCGTCACCGGAAAGTGTCCCAGCGCGAACGGGCGAAGATGGACGCGGTGTGCGGGGCGTTCGGTGTCATTGGAGAATTTGTCTCCAGGGCTCTCGCCCATGATGAATTGCCCGGCGGGAATCGCGACCAGGCGTGGTGCCGGTGAGTCAGGGCTCATCGATCCACTTCCCTTCGCGCACATTGGCCGGTGGCATGAGATCGTATTCCGTCCAGCCCGCGGTGAGTCCGCCATCGATGGCGATGTTTTGCCCGGTGATGTAGGCCGCTTCGTCCGAGGCGAGGAATTGCGCCAGTGCCGCGACTTCGTCCGGTTCGCCGAGACGCCCGAGCGGTGTGCGCCGCTCGATGAACGGGATTTCCGGATTGTCCGGAATGGCGGTGACGGCCGGGGTGCGAATCGTGCCGGGGCTGATCGCATTCACGGTGATGCGGCGCGTCGCGAGTTCGATCGCGCCGAGCCGGGTGAGGTGAATCACCGCCGCCTTCGACGTGGAATAAGCCGCGCCGCCGGGCGTCGCGATCATGCCGACGAAGGAAGCGGTATTGATGACGCGCCCGCCATCGGCGAGCACGCGTGCCGCATGCTTGATGCCGAAAGCGACGCCATGCACGTTCACGCCGAAAGTGCGCGCGAGGAGATCGCCGGTCACGTTGTCGAAGCCGACTCCGAGCGGCTGAATGCCCGCGTTGTTCACCGCGATGTCGAGTTTGCCGAAGCGGTCGACGGCCTCGTCGAAGGCCTTCGCCACTTCGCTCTCGATGGAAACATCCGCCCGCACGAAATCGAAGTCGTCGGTGGTCGAGTTACGATCCACGATCAGCACCTGCGCGCCCGCATCACGAAAGCGCAAGGCGATCGCCCAGCCAATGCCCGATGCCCCGCCGGTGACCAGCGCGGCTTTGCCTGCGAGCGAAAAAGCCACGATCAGGAATCGGCGTGTTGCCCGGCCGCCGCCGGGCGATCGAGTGTGGGCCAGGTACCGCGGGCGCGGGCCGCGAGGTAGCGCTGAAAGAGCCAGATCGGCATTTCCAGATGGCTCAACCGGCCCCGCTGGTAGCCGCTCGAGTAGTAGCCGCGTTGCACTCCCACGCACATTTCCATGTCCTCGAGATGAAAGCCGACGCTGGCCGCGGTGTAGCGCTGGAGCCGCTCCGCGAAGTCGGGCAGTCGCGTCACGGCGCGTGGCACGAGCAGCGTGGTGAGCAGGGTGTGCCGGTGCGGGCCTTCGGGCTGGAGGCGATACCAGATGAGGCAGTCGGGCACATAGGCGAGCAGCCAATTCGGGAAGCCCAGCGTGAGTCCCCACTCGAAGCGATCGCGTTTCTCGAGGCCGGGTATCAGCGGGAAAAGCTCCCGCGCCCCACCCGCCGCCTCCGCCGCGTTGATCGCTCCACGCTCCTTGGCGCCGTACGGCAGATGGCAGCGGATGAAATGGGCGCGCTCCGCTTCCGTCCACGTATCGCGAGCGGGCATCATCGGCTGCAGCGATTGCGAGTGCGCGCCGACGTGATGGTACGACTCCATGAAATTCTCCGTGATCACCTTCCAGTTGAACGGGCATTCCCACGTGCGGGCGTCGACCACCACCAAATCCTGCGACGCCCACTTCTCGAGATGCGGTCCGAGTTCCGCCCATTGCCCGGCCGGAGCATGCGGAGCGGCGCCATCGAGATTCACGAAGACAAAGCCCTGCCACACCTCCGCGCGGAACTCCCGCAGGCCCCACTCGGCGCGTTGAAAGCCGGCCGCCTGCTGCATCTCCGGGCAGGCCTTCAGCTTGCCGTCGAGATCGAACGTCCACGAATGATACGGGCAAAGAAACAGGCGCGTGTGCCCGCTGCCGGGTGGGCCTTCGCGCGCTTCCGCCGGCCCGTGGCCGAATCCCGGCGGCATGATATCCATGCCGCGATGCGGACAGGTGCGCGAGAGCACGCGCACTCCCTGGTCTTTGTCGCGCACGACGATCAGCGGCTCGCCAAGCAGGTCGAGCGTGATGAAGTCGCCAACTTCCGCAAGTTGCGAAGTGTGGGCGACGCACTGCCAGCCGGCGCGCAGGACGTGCTCCGTCTCCCAGCGGTAGAAGGCCTCGCTGGTGTAAGCCGCCGCGGGCAGTGTGGTGGCTTCGCTGAGGGGGCGGTCGGCCGTGACCTGCAAATCGTCGAGAATGGCGGGGAGCATGGCGGCTTCCGCCACGGCGTCGCGGGGCAGCGTTTGCGGGACGTTCAGCCGTTGATTGATCTCACAGGCGGCGCGGACTTGGGGTTCATCGATGACGGGCATGGCTAGGAAGGGAGTTGGAGTTTCGGATGATCGAAGTCGATTTCACGGCGCGCTTCCGGATGCGCGCGCACGTAGGTGGCGATCTCGCGTCCGCGGGCCAACCATACCCCGCCTTTCGCCTGCATCGCGGTGACGATTTCCTCGAGCAACCGCACGCGCGACGGACGTCCGCTCAGCCACGGATGCAATGTGAGCACGAAGCAGCAGCCAAAGTCGTGCATCGCCTCAAACTCCCGCCACCACAAGTCGAAGACCTTGGCGCAGTTCTCCGGGATGAATCCCCAGGCAGGGTCGGCGCTGAAAGCAAACTGCTCCCAGTCTTCCAGCAGCCACTGGCCCGGAATTTCGACAAGGCCGTTGTCGTGAAAGTACGGCACGTCGTCGCCCATGGCGCTCGCGCAATACTCGATTCCGTGGCGGGCGAGCAGCGCCGGCGTCCATGGATTGATCTCGAACCACGGGGCGCGAAATCCGGCCGGCTTCGATCCGGTGAAGCGCGTGAGAATCTCGATGGTTCGCCCGAGAATGGCCTCTTCCTCGGCTTCACTGAGATAGGCGAGCTTCTCGTGCAGGTACCCGTGCAGGCCGATCTCATGCCCCTGCGCGACGATCGCCTCCACCATGCGCGGGTGCTGCTCGACGATGTAACCGGGAATGAAGAAGGTCGCCGGCACTTGCAGATGACCGAGCAGCCCGAGCAGCCGCGGAACGCCGATCCGCGGTCCGTATTCGCACTGCGACATGAGGGTGCGCCGGCGCGCGAGCTGCGGATCTTCGCTGAGCGCCGTCGTCTCGCCATCCACATCGAAGCAGAGCATCGCCGCGCACCTGGCGCCCTCCGGCCAGGTGAAGCGCGGTGGGGGAAGATAGCGGCCCCCGGGTGAGGTAGGCATGTTACTCCACCTCGTCGCCCGCCGCGGTCATCTTGATCACGGGCAGTTTGTCTTCCTCGTCCTCGCTGGCCGGCGTGTGGATCAGTTCGTCGAGCCGCGCCTTCACGGCCAGGAATTCCGGCGAAAGCAACTGTGCGACCGTTCGCGGCCGCGGCACGGGATTCTCGATGAACTCGCGCGCCCCGCCGGGATTGACGCCGAGGACGAGGATCCGGTCGGAGAGATAGATCGCTTCATCGAGATCGTGCGTGATGAAAAGAATGGTGACGTCCACGCGCTTCCAGATCTGCAAAAGGTAGTTCTGCATCTTGCAGCGGGTGAGGGCATCCAGCGCGCCGAAGGGCTCGTCCATGATCAGGATGCGCGGCTCGTTCGCGAGCGCCCGGGCTATGGCTACGCGCTGCTTCATCCCGCCGGAGAGTTCGTGGGGATACGACTCTTCGAAGCGGCTCAAGCCCACCATTTCCAGCCACTGCCGCGCCTCACTCTCCGCGAGGCCGGAACTCTTCCCCTGCAGCTCCAGGCCAAACATCACGTTCTCCTTCACCGTGCGCCACGGAAAGAGCGTGTAGCCTTGGAAAACCATGCCGCGGTCGGGGCCGGGACCGGATACCGGCTTGCCATCGAGCAGGATCTCGCCGCCGCTGGATTCATCGAGGCCCGCGACGGCGCGAATGAAAGTCGATTTGCCGCAACCGGATGGGCCGATGATCGTGATGAATTCGCGGCGATGGATGTCGAACGAGAGATTGTCGAAGACCACGTGCTCGTGCCCCGGCGGGCCGAAGGACTTGCAAAGATTGTTCACGCTCAGGACGACGGGCCGTTGCTTGATGCGCTGGAAGCGGGCCGCCACTTCGGTTGACTGGTCGTGGTAGTCCGGCAGGGCGAGAGTGGCGAGGGACATGGCTTAAGTGCGCGCGGGATTGGTCGTGGCGTCCGCGGAGGCAGCGATAGGCGGAAGAGGCGTGATATCGCTGATCTGCTCGCTGGGCGAGGTGACTGCTGAAGTTTCCCTCGGATTTGCCTCCCCGCGATTCTGGCTCGCCACCATGGAGATCGCGATAGGTTTGGCTTTGCGCCGCCGATGCTTGCGTTTCCACGGGAAAAGGACCGTGCTCAGCCACGCCAGGAACATATCGCTGGTCAGGCCGATGATGCCGATCATCCCGATCGCGGCGAAGACGTTGTCGAAGTTCCGATAGCGCGCTTGTTGGTTGATGAAAAAGGTAATGCCCGACATCGTGCCAACCACCTCGGCGACGATGAGGTACGTCCACGCCCACCCGAGCAGGATGCGCATGTCAGTATAGATATCGGTGATCGCCGCCGGAATCACCACGCCTCGCACCAGCTTCCAGCCTCGCGCTCCCAGGGTTTGCGCGGCTTCGATCAAGGCGGGGTCCACCTTGCGGACCGTATTCGAGATGACCAGGATCTGTTGAAAAAATGTGCCGATGAAAATGATCGCGATCTTGGGTCCATCATCGATCCCCAGGACGGCAACGCAAAGCGCGCCAAAGGCCGGCGCGGGCAGGTAACGGAAGAACTCGATAAATGGTTCCTGTAACCTCGAAAAGAAACGATAAGTGCCACACAGAATGCCCAGGGGCACCCCGAAGAGCGATGAGATGAAAAAGCCCCACAGGATCGTGCGAATGCTATGCCCGAGGCTCTGGTGCAGCCACGGCTCGTTGGGCAGGCGCGGCTCCGTGGTGAAGGCTGTGTAAAAGGCCCGCGCCACCTCGTGTGGCGCGGGCAAATACACGGGATTGACGCGAATCCCTTCCGGCAATGTGCCACCCGCCGCGCGCACTTTTTCCCACTCGTGCTGGAAGTCGGCGCGCGGCAACTCCATGTCTTCCGTGAAGTAATCCACGTCACCCACGACGGTGACTTTGATCAGCGGATGCCAGAGCCAGGGAATGTAACTCACCGCGCACCACAGCAGGAGGGGGACGAGGAAGGACAGCACGGTCAGCAAGATCTTCCGCTGGTGCGGAAGCTCCTCTTTCAGTCCTAGCCAGTCGCCGGAAGCCATCGTGGTGGGCGCGCGGTGAGTATTTGCGGGAATTACTTCAGGCCGGCGACCACGCCCGGGACGAGATAGCTCTCGGGCTTCTGGGATACCTTGTAGACTTTGTTATCCATGTTGAACTTGTTCCCGATGGTCAGCGCGCCGTAGATGGAATCCAGGCCGTCACCCTTTTTGTAAGCGGCCTTCGCCTCGGCGAGCGTGAGGAAGTGGGTGCCGGGAATATTTTTCGCATAGTCTTCCGCGTTGGCGCCGACTTTGGCCGCCATGATTGTGACCGCGTCATCCGTCGTCTTCGAGTCCTTCAAATAATCGACGCACTTATAATAAATGCCCGCGATCTTGGACCAATCTTCCTTGTGTT
Organism: Chthoniobacter sp.; assembly: GCA_037200205.1. GTDB lineage: Bacteria > Verrucomicrobiota > Verrucomicrobiia > Chthoniobacterales > Chthoniobacteraceae > Chthoniobacter. The sequence goes on along the minus strand of JBBCHV010000022.1, from coordinate 50,542 downwards.
TGGCATAGCTGGTCGGATTCACCGCGAGCACATCGTAAATCAGGCCCTTGGCCTCCGCACTGGTGAAGAGCGGCTTGGAGCCGGCGACTGCCTTCAGCGCCTGGCCGGAGATCGGATACCATGCGCCGATCGCCGAGACCTTGCCGGAGCCGAGGACCTGCGGGGTATCATTGGTCGGCGTATTGACGAGTTCCACGTCGCTCTGCTTCATGCCGTTGTTCTTCAGCGCCTGCAGGAGCAGCATGTGCTCGACGAGGGTGACTTCGATCCCGATCTTTTTGCCCTTCAAGTCCTTGACCGAGGAGACACCCGGCGCGCCCACGATCATGTCGCTGCCGTCGCTGTAGTCGAGCAGCGCGATGATCTTGCTCTTGCCTCCGGTGGCGCCGGTGACCAGCGCGTCGCTGCCGACCACGCAGACCGCGTCGATCTTGTTGGCGGAAAAGGCATCGAGCGAGGGCAGGTAGTCGAACCACACGAGTTCGACATCGAGCCCGGCGTCCTTGAACCAGCCTTTTTGCTTGGCGACCTCGAGGACGGTGTAGCCGGGCCAATCCGAGTAGCCGATCTTGATCGGATCGGCGTGGAGATTCGCGGCAAACGCGAACGCCAGCGCGGCGGTGAATAGTGATTTCAAGTGCATGGATGTTGTTTTGGTTGGTGGTGGGTTTGGTGGTGGAAAAGGGATCAATACAGCCGCGCGTACTTCTCGATCTCCCAGGCGCTGATCGTCTGGTGATATTCCTCCCACTCGGCGCGCTTGTAAGTGATGAACTCCTGCTTCAATTCCGCGCCGAGCACCTGCTCGGTGAACGGGTCTTCTTCAAAAGCGTGGACCGCTTCCGCGAGGGTCTTGGGCAGAGGCTGCACGCCTTTCGCGGCCAGTTGCTCGTCGGTAAATTCGTAAAGGTTGTCCGTCTGCGGGAATCCCGGATCGAGTCCTTCCCGAATGCCCTCGAGCCCTGCCGCGAGCGCGAGCGCGCCCGCGAGATAGGGATTGCATGAGGAGTCCGCGTTGCGCGATTCGCACCGGCCGCCGCCCATCGGCACGCGCACGGAATTCGTGCGGTTATTCGTGCCGAACGAGTTGAAGACGGGCGCCCAGGAGTAATAGCCCATCGCACCCCGCCGGATGAGCCGCTTGTAACTATTCACCGTGGGCGCAAACGCCGCGCACAGGGCGCGTCCGTGCTTGAGGATGCCGGCGATGAAGGAGTAGCCGAGCGCGGAAAGCCCGAGCCCGTATTGGTCCGGCCCATCGCCCGCCTGGAAGAGATTGGCGCCGGTCTTCGCGTCGGCGAGCGACATATTGAAGTGCGCGCCGTTGCCCGTCTTGTCGGCGAAAGGCTTCGGCATGAAGGTGGCCAGCAGCCCCTGGTCGGCGGCATACTTCTTCGCCATGAGACGGAAGAAAATATAACGGTCCGCCATGGACAGGCCGTCGGCGTATTTGAAGTCGAACTCGAACTGCGAATTCCCGTCCTCGTGGTCGAAGGAATACAAATCCCATCCCAGCGCATTGATCGTCTTCGCCAGTTTGTCGACGAGTCCGAAGGCATCGAAGAACCGCTTCAGGTCGTAGCAGCTCTTCATGAGATCGTCGTCCGGGTTCGGCACGAGCAAATCGCCACGCTCGCCCAGCTTCACGAAATAGACTTCGCATTCGATGCCGAGGTTGAACGTGAATCCCATCTCCGCCGCTTGCGCGAGCACCTTCTTGAACGCGACGCGCGTATTGATCGGATACGGTTCGCCATGAAAGGTGTTGTCCGCCGGATACCACATGACCTCCGGTTGCCAGGGCAACTGCACGCCATGGTCGAGGTCCGGCACGCTGGCGATTTCGTCGTCGTTCGGCGACTGGCCGAGGCCGTCCAGCGCGTAGCCCGTATAGAGTTCCGAGCCGCTGGCGAAATCCTCAAAATGCGCAATCGGCACGACCTTGCCCTTGGGCACGCCATGGATGTCCACATACGCGCCGATGCAGTAGTTTACGCCCTTCGTGAGCAGGTCTTTCTTAATGGCGGAGAGTTCGGCGGCGGATTTCATCAAAGGGTGGCGAAGTAGCTCCGGTCGAGCGGCGGTTGCTCCGTCAGGGCGGCGCGGAGCTGGTGGGTCAGGTCCTCGACCATCATGGCAAAGAGGTGCTGGCCGTGCTCGCTGCTCGCGGTGGCCGGATGTCCGGTGACCCCGTTCCGGCTCGTGCGGTTGACGGGGTGCGAAAAGAAAAGGCCGTGCGTGCGGTCGGGATCATGCGCCACGGCGATCCGTTCCGGCCGCACTCCCTCCGGCGCGAGGGCCAGCATCAGCGAGGTCTCCGCGGCATTGGCGTGCCAGTCTTCCGCGTCGGCGAAGAACTCCGTCCGCACCCGCTGACTCACTTCGCCCACATTGCGGATCGCCACCAGGATGTCGTCGTACTTGCTGCGCAGGATTTCCAGCGCGCAACGCAACGGCGCGAAATTCGTGACGTGTCCGTTGATGATGACGAAGCGCTTGAACGCGAAGGCGTAGCACCACTCGGCAATCTGCACCACGCAATCGATCAAGGTCTGGGGCTGAAAGGAAATGGTCCCCGGCCAGCGGCGCGAATGCCCGAGCGAGCATCCGTAGGGCAGGGTGGGCAGTACGGGCACACCCGTTTCCGAGGAAACGGCGTGGGCCAGTTTCTCCGCCGTGATGCAATCCACGGCGGTGATCAGATGCGGTCCATGCTGCTCGGTGGCGCCCACGGGCAGGATGGCGGTGTGCATTCCCGAATCGCGCAGGCTGGCGATTTCTTCCCACGTCATGGATTGCCAGAGCACGGGTGCGCTCATGGCTGGTGAAGAAAAGTGGCGATGGTCACGTGATGGCAGAGATTCTGCCGAGCGCGGGCTATGCAACCTCCATGCCATCGGACGTGACGACGTGGCGAATTCCGCCAAGCCGCTGAAAATCAAGCGTCAACAGCGATTTCCAGCGATGGTGGAGCGTTATTACGATGAGGGCAAATCCTCACACTTTGCGCAAAATCGGGCACCGAAATTGGCTAAATTCCGCCGAATTGGGACGCTGAAAGTAGTACGAAAACGGAAGAAAGTAATACTTCCACTCGACACGCTTTGGCTCGCACGCTACCTGCTCGCCGCACCACTCGCGTCCTTCCCAATGGCCCGACCTCGCAAGAAAAACAACGCCGCCCGCATCAGCATTTCCCTGCCTGTCGCGCTCTTCGATGAGCTCGACGAGATGGTGGTGGAGCGCGGTTATGCCAGCCGCTCCGAAGCCATCTCCAAGATGATCAGTGAGCAACTCGTCAATCACCAGCATCAACTCGGCAAGGAGATCATGGCCGGCACCATCACGCTCACCTACGATCATTCCAAGCCGGGCCTGCAGAGCCGCCTGATGAAGATCCAGCACAAGTATCTCAAGGAGATCATCTCCTCGCAGCACGTGCATCTCGAGAACCACCACAGCCTGGAGGTGCTGCTCGTGCAGGGCCCGGGCGTTCGCCTCAAGGCCATCGCCAGCGAACTCATCGTTTGCAAGGGCGTGAAGCACGGCTGCCTCAACGTGAGCTCCAATATCCTGCCTCCCATTTATTGATCCATGTCCCTGATCGAGCCGTCCCTCGTCCGCTTTGATGAAGTCGTTCCGCCGGGTTCCAACTGGTCCCACGTGCTCAAGCGCGGCACCACCCTGCGCATCACCGACACGACCGGGGATGCGAACGTGGCGATGCTGCTCTACAACTTCGAGTTGCTCAGCGAGCGCCTGAATTTGCCCGATACCCTCAAGTGCCAGCACACCGCCCGCCTCACCAAAGGGCACTGCCTTTACTCCGACATGGGTCGCATCCTCGTCTCCATCACGGAAGACAGTTGCGGCTGGCACGATCCGCTGGCCGGCTGGTCCACGGCGAAGATCGTGGAGCAGAAATACGGCGCAAAGAGCTATCAGGAAGCGCGCAACGACAGGCATCGCAACGCCCATGACAACTTTGTCACCGAGCTCGGCAAGTACGGCATGGACGAGCGCGATCTGGCGATGAGCGTGAATTTCTTCAGCAAAGTCTCGGTCACGGGCGAAGGCCGGCTGACCTACGTTCCCGATAATTCCCGGGCCGGCGCCTACGTCGATCTGCGGTCGGAGATGAATACCCTCGTGATCCTCAACACCTGCATCCATCCGCTGGACACCTCACCGACGTACTCGCCACAGCCCGTGAAGCTGACGGTGTGGACCTCGCCCGCGCCGGCGCCCGATGACTTCTGCCGCCAGGCGTAGTCCCGAGAATCAACGCGGCTTCATCCTCACCGAGCGCTATTTTCTATGAGCACCCTCACTGAAAGCGCCCTGGAATCCGGCCACGGCCGTTTACGATTTCACGCTGCCCGCGGGCGAGCCGTGGATTCATGTCATCCAACGCGGCCAGACGTTCCGCATCGTCGATCTGGAGGGTAACCAGGCCGCCGATACCCTGTTCTTCAATGCGCACGAGCCGATCGATCGTTACAGCGCGCAGGACACGATCCGCGAGCAGGGCGGATTGTATCTCACCACCGGCACCCAGTTGATGTCGACCCGCGGCAACGTGCTCCTGACCATCACCGCCGACACCTGCGGGCGTCACGATACCGTGGGCGGCGCGTGTGCCTGCGAGAGCAACATGGTGCGCTACGCGCTCGAGAAACGCTTCATGCACGCGTGCCGCGACAGCTTTCTGCGCGGCGCGCGGCAGATGGGCCTCGGCAAGCGGGACATCGCGCACAATATCAATTTTTTCATGAACGTGCCGGTCACGCCCGATGGCGGTCTTTCTTTCGCCGACGGCATTTCCGCTCCCGGGCGCTATGTGGAGATGCGCGCGGAGATGGACGTGATCTGCCTGATCTCGAACTGCCCGCAACTCAACAATCCATGCAACGGCTACAATCCCACGCCGGTGCGCCTGCTTATCTGGGACTAATGACTACGAAGGGAAAACACGGATGTTTCAGAAAGTCCTGATCGCCAATCGCGGCGTCATCTCACGGCGCATCACGCGCACGCTCCACAAGCTCGGCATCGGCAGCGTCGCGGTCTATTCGGAAGCCGACGCGCATTCGCTGCACGTCGTCGAGGCGGGCGAAGCCGTCCTGCTCGGGCCGCCGCCGGTGACCGAAAGCTATCTGAAGGTGGATCGCATTCTGCAGGCTGCCCGCGACACGGGCGCGCAAGCGATTCATCCCGGCTACGGTTTCCTCAGTGAGAATGCGGACTTCGCGGAAGCCTGCGAAAATGCGGGTCTCGCGTTCATCGGTCCCACCCCGGAGCAGATGCGGCGCTTCGGGCTCAAGCACACCGCGCGCGAGATTGCCGCGCAGCACGGCGTGCCGCTGTGCCCGGGCACGGGTTTGCTCGCCAGCGTCAAGGAAGCGCGCGTTGCTGCCGAGCGCATCGGCTTTCCCGTCATGCTCAAGAGCACCGCGGGCGGGGGAGGCATCGGCATGCGGGTGTGCTGGAATGGAGACGACCTCCTGGATGCCTTCGAATCCGTCGAGCGTCTGAGCCGCAGCAATTTCAAGGAGTCCGGGATCTTCCTCGAGAAATTCGTCGCCAATGCGCGCCACATCGAGGTCCAGATTTTTGGGGACGGCCAGGGCCGAGTTCTTGCGTTGGGCGAGCGTGACTGCTCGGCCCAGCGCCGCAACCAAAAGGTGATCGAGGAGACGCCTGCGCCCGGCCTTACGGAGGAGCAGCGGGCGGGGCTCTTCGCCGCGGCCATCCAGCTCGGCGAGGCGGTGCAGTATCGTTCCGCGGGCACGGTCGAGTTCGTCTTCGACGCCGACACCGGCGCCTATTATTTCCTGGAGGTGAACACGCGGTTGCAAGTCGAGCACGGCGTCACGGAGGAGTGCACCGGCGTCGATCTCGTCGAGTGGATGGTGAGCCTCGCCGCCGGCGACACGAGCTTCCTCGATGCCTACCGGCATGCGCCGCGCGGCCACTCCATCCAGGTCCGCATCTACGCGGAGGATGCGAACAAGAATTTCCAGCCGAGCTGCGGCGTGCTTACCGAAGTGAGCTTCCACGCCAGTGCGCGCTGCGAGACCTGGGTGGAGGATGGCACGGAGGTCACGCCCTTCTACGATCCCATGCTCGCGAAGATTATCGTGCACGGGAGCGACCGCGCGGATGCCATCGTGCACATGAAAGCGGCACTCGATGGCACGTCCTTCGGCGGTCTGGAGTCGAACCTCGCGTACCTCCGGCAAATCATCGCCACGCCGCTGTTCGCCGAGGGCAAAATCATCACCCGCTCCCTCAGCGAGTTTCAGTACCGGCCGCACTCCATCGATGTGCTCGATGCCGGCGCCCAGACCACGGTGCAGGACTGGCCCGGCCGCGTCGGCTTCTGGAATGTCGGCGTGCCGCCCTCCGGGCCGATGGATCAACTCGCCTTCCGCTACGCCAACCGGTTGGTGAACAACCCGGAATCGGCCGCCGGCATGGAGATCATGATGACCGGCCCGACATTGCGCTTCAATGTCGCGACGGAAATCGCCATTACCGGCGCGGACATGCAGCCGGAGATCAACGGCATGCGCGCTTCGCGTTGGAAGGCGATTGCCGTGCAGGCCGGCGATGTCTTGCGGATGCGCGGTGTGGATGGGGCGGGCGCCCGCGCCTATCTCGCCGTGCGCGGCGGTCTTCAGGTGCCGCGCTATCTCGGCAGCCGGGCCACGTTCACGCTCGGCAATTTTGGCGGTCATGGGGGTCGCGCCCTGCGCCTGGGCGATGTCCTGCACTTGGGACGCAGTGACGCCGATTCCGGCATCGGTCTCGCCGTGCCGGTCACCGTCGTGCCGATCTACACCCACGCGTGGGAGATCGGCGTCATCTATGGCCCCCATGGAGCGCCGGATTTCTTTACCAGCGAAGACATCGAAATGTTCTTCAGCACCGAGTGGAAGGTGCACTTCAACTCGAATCGCACCGGCGTCCGGCTCATCGGGCCGAAGCCGCAATGGGCGCGCGCCGATGGCGGCGAAGCGGGCCTGCACCCCTCGAATATCCACGACAATGCCTACGCGGTCGGCGCGATCGATTTCACCGGCGACATGCCGATCATCCTCGGCCCTGATGGCCCGAGCCTCGGCGGCTTCGTTTGCCCCGCGTGCATCGCGGAGAGCGAACTGTGGAAAATCGGCCAGCTCAAGGCGGGCGACACCGTGCGCTTCCGCCGCATGCCGCTGGCCGAGGCAAATGCGCGGGAGCGCGAACAGGAGAGTGAATTCGACGTGCTCCTCGACCTGCCCGACACGCGCCGCCAGGCCTTCGACCCGACGTGCGAGGACGCGGTGCAGTACCGCCTCCCGGAGGAGCCCGATCGCGTGGCCGTGTGTTATCGGCGGGCCAGCGACAAGTATCTGCTCGTGGAGTACGGCCCGCTGGTCCTCGATCTCGCGCTGCGGTTTCGTGTCCACGCCCTCATGGAATGGCTCGAGGCGGAGCACATCCCGGGCATCGTCGATCTCACCCCCGGCATCCGTTCGCTGCAGATTCACTACGATTCGCGCCAACTGCCGCTGTCCGACCTCATGGACACGCTGTTGCACGCGGAGTCCCAGTTGCCCAACGTCGAGAACATCGAGGTTCCCTCCCGCATCGTCCATCTGCCGCTCTCCTGGGACGATCCCTCGACGCGGCTGGCCATCGAGAAATACACGCAGACCGTCCGCTCCGACGCACCCTGGTGCCCGAGCAACATCGAGTTCATTCGCCGCATCAATGGCCTCGCCGACATCGAGGAAGTGAAACGCATCGTCTTCGATGCGAGCTATCTCGTCCTCGGCTTGGGCGACGTCTATCTCGGCGCCCCCGTGGCTACGCCGCTCGATCCGCGTCATCGGCTCGTGACCACGAAATACAATCCCGCGCGCACGTGGACACCGCAAAATGCCGTCGGCATCGGCGGCGCCTATATGTGCATTTACGGCATGGAAGGCCCCGGCGGCTATCAGTTCGTCGGCCGCACCGTCCAGGTCTGGAATACCTATCGCGTGACTCCCGATTTCGCCGCCGGCAAGCCATGGCTCCTGCGGTTCTTCGATCAAGTGCGCTTCTATCCCGTCGACGCCGATGAATTGCTTCGCCTGCGTGAGGATTTTCTGGTCGGAAAATTCCAACTGCGCGTCGAGGAAACCACCTTTCGGCTCCGGGATTACCAGGTGTTCCTCGCGAGCAACGCCGATTCCATCGCCGGTTTTCGCGCGAAGCAACGCCAGGCTTTTGCCGAGGAGCGCGACCGTTGGAAAGCCGCCGGCCAGGACGTCGTCGCCACGGAAGCGGAATCTGCCGTGCCCGCCTCCGACATTGAGCTGCCGCCCCATGGCCGACTCGTCTCCGCGCATTTGCCCGGCAGCGTCTGGCAGGTCGTGGTCAAGGAAGGCGACCACGTTCAAGCGGGCGACAAGATCATCATCCTGGAGTCGATGAAGATGGAAACGGCGATCACCGTGCCCGCGGCTGGGCGGATCGATAAGATCCTCGTTGTCCCCGGCAAAACGGTGGAGGCTGGCCAGGCGCTGGCGGTTTTCGTCGAGAGTTAAATCGAGTGAGCGCTTCCCTTGCGCTGTCATCCTGAGCGAAGTCGAAGGACCCCGTCGAATAACCAGCGACGTCGATGGTAGAGCGACGGGGGTCCTTCGACTCCGTTACACTCCGCTCAGGATGACAATAAGGATGATCGCACGGGAGCCCGCCCCTACACCGTCAGATACTTCTTCACCACTTCATCCGTCAGCCCATCCACCGTTCCCGCGCAGACGACGGCTCCGCGATCCATGATGGCGAAGGTATCCGCGAGCTCCTTGCAGAAATCGAGGTACTGTTCGACGAGCAGGATACTCATTTTGGCTTCGCCATGGAGTTGCTGGAGCGCGGTGCCGATTTCGTCGCCCAGCTTGTTGCCGGTGGACTGTGCCGTGCGCAGGGCCTCCACGCATTCCGCAAAGCGGTTGAAGAGCGCAGGATGCTTTTCGATTCCCTCCTTGAGCAGGACGGTTACCGTCTCTGCCACCTCGTCGAACATCGGGGACTTGGCGATCGTCTCATCCTCGCGCGCATTCTTGATGGCCTGGTTGATACTCACGAGTAGCCCGGCTTCGTTGTGATGGCCGCCCCGGCGCAGGAGTTTAATCGCCTCCCCGATCTGGTCGATGATGTTCGGTTGAATGCCTTCCGTCGGTTCATCGAGGATCAGGATCTTCGGCTCCGTCAAGAGCGCACGCCCGATGGCCAGTTGCTGTTGCTGGCCACCGGAAAGCATGCCGCCCTTGCGGGGCAGGAACTCCTTGAGGATGGGGAAGAGAGAAAACACCCGATCGAGGCTGCCGTTGGTTTTCCGACCGAGGGCAATCGCACCGATATGCAGATTCTCCTCGACCGTGAGTTGCGGAAAAATGTCGCGGCCCTGGGGAACGTAGCCGATGCCGGCGGCGGCTCGCGCTTCGCTGGAAAGCTTCGTGATGTCTTTGCCGGCGAGCGTGATCTTGCCCGCGCTCGGCTTCATCACCCCGGTGATGCTCCGCAGCGTGCTCGTCTTGCCGACGCCATTGCGGCCCATGAGGCAGAAGCATTGGTTGTCGGGCACTTCAAATTCCACACCCCGCAGGATGCGGCTGCCGCCGATGGAGAGTTCGAGAGATTGGACGGTGAGCATGAAACGGAAAGGTAAGATTTAGGATTTAGCATTTAGCATTTGAGGATAACGCGGCGCGCGATCCGCAAATGCTAAATGCTAATTGTTAAATGATAGATGCGGTCAATTATGGCGCTTTTTGCGGCCGAGGTAGACGTCGAGCACACGTTCGTCGTTTTGCACTTCGTCCACGCCGCCTTCGCACAGCACGGAGCCCTGGTGGAGCACGGTGACTTTCCGGCCGGCGGCAATTTGGCGGACGAAGACCATGTCGTGCTCGATGACGACGATGGTGTGCTTGCCGGCGAGCGAAAGCAGCAGCTCGCCGGTCTTGTGCGTCTCGGTGTCGGTCATGCCGGCGGCGGGTTCATCCACGAGGAGCAGCTTGGCATTCTGCGCCAGGAGCATGCCGATCTCCAGCCATTGCTTCTGGCCGTGAGCGAGCGCGCCGGCCTTCCAATCGCGCTGGGAGACGAGGTTGATCGTCTTGAGGATCTCGTCCATCCGGTCCCGCTCCGCGCTATGCGGCTTGCGGAAGAGGCTGGACCAGACACCGCGGCTGCCTTCGAGGCTGAGCAGCAAATTTTCCCATACACTGTGGTCGGTGTAGACCGTGGGAGTCTGGAATTTCCGGCCGATGCCGAGCCGGTAAATCTGGTACTCGTTCATCTTGGGGATGCTGTAGGTCCCCTCGAACTGGATGGTGCCCGTGTCCGGCTTGGTGCGCCCGGTGATCAAATCGAGAAAGCTCGTCTTGCCGGCTCCGTTCGGTCCGATGACGGTGCGGAGTTCGCCCGGATCGAGGTAGAAGTTCAGGTTGTTGATCGCCTTGAACCCGCTGAACGATTTGTTCACCCCTTCGGCGGCGAGCAGGAACTGCTTTTGCGTGCTTTCGATCTTCATGGCTTACTTGGCAGGTGTGCCGACGGTTTCTGGCGCCGGGGTGGGCTCCGCCTCGGGGAGGGTGACGATTTCCTGGGTGGGATCGGCTTTCGGCTTGGTGAACAGCGCCTTGGCCTGACCGAGCAGCCCGAAGATGCCCTTGGGCAGGAAGAGCACGATGAGGATGAACATGACGCCAAGGATGATCAGCCAGTAGTCGGGGTATTTCGTCGTGGCCCAGCTCTTGAGCGCATTCACACAAACCGCGCCGATGATCGGGCCGACGATGGTGCCGCGCCCGCCGACCGCGCACCAGACCACCGCTTCGAGCGATTTATCGGTGGCCAATTCGCTGGGGTTGATGATGCCGACCTGCGGGACGTAGAGCGCACCGCCGAGGGCCGCGACCGCCGAGGCGATGACGAAGATGAACAGCTTGTAGTTGGCCGCCGCGTAGCCGGAGAACAGGACGCGCGTTTCCGAGTCGCGAATGGCGCGCTGGACGAGGCCGAACTTGGTTGTCGTGAGCCAGCGGGAGAAGGCATAGACGGCGACCAGGACGACCGCCGTGGCGATATAGAGGCCGCGCTGGGTGCCTGGCTGGCGGAGATTGAAGCCCAGGATGCGCTTGAAGTCGGTGAAGCCGTTGTTGCCGCCCATCGTTACGTCGTTCTGCAACAGGAAGATGTAGGCTGCGTAGGTGAGTGCCTGGGTGAGGATGGAGAAGTAGACGCCCTTGATACGGGAGCGGAAGGCAAAGAAACCGAAGACCAAGGCGAGGATGCCCGGAATGGTCACCACCATCAACACGGCGAACGGGAAGGAGTAGAATGGTTTCCAGAACGAGGGCAGGAAGGTGTGGCCGAGGAACACCATAAAATCGGGCAACAGGTTGGGATTGTTGCCGGATTTGTAGTATTGGCCGTCCTTGCCGATCATGAGCATGAGATTCATGCCGAGCATGTAACCGCCGAGGGAGAAAAAGAGTGCCTGGCCGAGGCTCAACAGACCCGTATACCCCCAGAGCAGGTCGACGGAAATGGCGAGCAAGCCGTAGCACAAGTACTTGCCCCACAGGTTGATCGTGTAGTCGCCGACGGCGCCCGAGATATTGAGCAACGGGAGCCCGACCACCAGGAAGAGGGCGATGATCGTGGCCGCGGCGAGCTCGATTCTGGAAATATTGCGTTTCATTGGTCAAAAGAAAGAGAACGTCCAGCGCCGCATGAGGAGAGAGTCTGCACGGTGGATTCAGCCATGGGATGTGGGGTGTTAAGCGTCATCGTCATCCTTCCAGGCTCCGGCTCTTGGTGACGAAGATGCCGGCCGGACGCCATTGCAGGAAGAGGATGATGCCCACCAGGACGAGGATCTTGCCCAGCACGGGATTGAGCAGAATCTGTTGCAGGCTTTGGTCGATGACGCCGATGCCCAAGGCGCTGATCACGGTGCCGAGAAGATTGCCGACGCCGCCCACGACGACCGTCATGAAGGCATTGACGATGTAGTCTTGTCCGAGACTCGGACCCACGTTGCCGATCTGGCTGAGAAAAGCTCCGGCCAGGCCGGCGAGTCCGGCGCCGAAGGCGAAGGTCAGCATATTGACCTGCTGGGTCTTTACCCCCATGCAGGCGGCCATCGTGCGGTTTTGGGTCACGGCGCGAATCAGCAACCCCACCGGCGTCTTGGTGAGGAGCATGTGCGTGCCGATGATGATGAGGATGGCGAAACAAATGACGAAGACGCGGTTCCAGCCGAGGATGACGTCAAAGATCGTCCAGTTGCCGCTGAGGTAAGCCGGGCTGTAGACCTGGACGTTGTTCGCCCCGAAGGTGAGGCGAAACATCTGCTGCAGGACAAGTGACACGCCCCACGTGGCGAGGAGACTTTCCAGCGGCCGGCGGTACAGGAACCGGATGACGCAGCGCTCCAGGAGGATGCCGACCAGAGCGGCGACCAGGAAGCTCATGGGCAGCGCGATCAGAAAGTAGGCGTCCAGTTTTGTTCCCTGTGAGGTTCATCCCCGAGAGACGCAACGTGATGGGCTGGAAGAAAAAGGTGGGAACTTGCAATACGACGCCCGTGGCGAACAGCCCCTGGATGACGTAGGTGGTGTAAGCGCCGACGGCGATCAACTCGCCGTGGGCCATATTGATGACGCCCATCAAGCCAAAGGTGATGGCGAGGCTCCAGCGCGGCCACAAGCAGGATGGAGCCGAGGGAGAGGCCGCGCGAAGGCGGTGCCGATGGCATTGACCGTCGTGAGGTGGCTGGCAATGGCCGCCTCGGCGGTGCGCGCGGCCTTCACGACGTCCGGCTTGGCCGCGCTATCCGTGATGAGCTGGGTGAGGAAATCGCGGCTCGGAAATGGAGCCCATGTCGCCAAGCGCCTTGGCGGCGGCGATCTGCACTTCCGGTTTTTCGTCCTTGAGCTGCATCAGGGCGATGGCTTCGGCCAAAGCGCGGCGGACTTTGCCTTCCTTTTCCGTTGTCTGAGAGTTTGAGCAACTGGGGTGAGTTTTTCCGTCTCCTGCGACATGCCGAGGGGTGACGATGGCCTGCACCCGCTTGTCGGCATTCGGGTCGGTCAGGGAAAGCAGATCGAGCACGCCCTTCATCGTGGCGCGCAGGTTCGAATCGTGTTCGGCCGTATCGAGATCGCTGGCCACCAGGCGCAGCGGCTTTCCATCCTTGTCCAGCAGCGGGCTTGCCGTCATCCACCCGCACCGCGGCCTGTTTGTCATCCGCATCCTTCCCATCCACCAGCGTCACCGGCACCTTGTGGTCGTCGTCGATCTTATAGAGGAAAATCGTGTCCCCCTCTTCCACTCCGCCAGCAATTCCGGGATACTCGCATCCGTTTGCCCGATCAGGGCTGTTGATCAGCGCGGTCTTCTTGTCTGCATCCTCCTCGAGGATCGCCTTCGCAATGGTCTGCCGGGCGGTATCCGCGGCGCGGAGCGGCAGGATCGCCACGAAGCTGCAAAGACACCAAACGAGGACTCGCATCCAGGGATGGGCGGGCAGTGGTGGGCACGGAAGGAGAGGAGGTCATCGTTGTTTTGCTAAAAGGTGTCCCTGTGTGTTTCAAAAAGAAGAGGGGCGGGGCCGCCACTGGTGGCACCCAAACCCAAAAGGATTAGGGAATGATGGTCGTGTGACGGTGTGCGATTACTTCGCTTCCTTCGGCTTGAAGGTGCCCTTCAGGAAGGGCTCGCCGAACACGTCCTTGTATTCCTTGAGAATCTTGAACTGGCCGTCCGCCTTGGTCTCACCGATGAAGACGTTCTTCGTGAGGTGATGATTCTTTTGCGTCGTCACTTTGCCGCCGGGGCCGTCGAAGCTCAGGCCGCTTTCCAGCGCCGCCACGACTTTTTCGACTTCAAAGCTCTTGGCCTTCTCGACCGCGGCTTTCCAGAGGTAGACACCGTCATAGCTCAGCACCATGGGCGAGCAGGTCACGCGGCCTTCCTTTACGATGCCGGGCACGGTAGAAGACTTCAGCCACGCCTGGAAGGCGGCGACGAACTTCTTGTTTTCGGGCGACTTGATCGACTCGAAGTAGGTCCAGCAACCGAGCTGGCCGACGAGTTGCTTGCCGGGAGGCCGCGGAATTCGTCTTCCGAGATCGAGAACGAGCACACCGGGCAGCTTTCCGCCGTGAGGCCGGCCGCCGCGTATTCCTTGAAGAAAGGGACGTTGGTGTCACCGTTCAGCGTGTTGATCACGCAAGCCTTGCCGCCCGCGGCGAACTGCTTGATTTCCGCTACGATCTGCTGGTAATCGGTGTGGCCGAAGGGGGTGTACTTGCCGGCCGAGATGATCTTGCCGGATTCCGTCCTTCTTGAAGCCGCCGCCGATGTTTTCGAGCGGCACGCCTTTGGAGAGGAGATACTCGAGGAGAACGAGGTTCGTGGTCTGAGGGTAAACGTAATCGCTGCCCAGGAGGTAGAACTTCTTCTTGCCCTGCGCCAGCAGGTAATCAACCGCGGGCGTGGCCTGCTGGTTGACGGCTTCCGCCGTGTAAAAAATGTTCTTGGAGAGTTCCTCACCCTCGTATTGCACGGGGTAGAAGAGGAGGCCGTTGTCCTTTTCGAACACGGGGAGAACCGACTTGCGGCTCACCGAGGTCCAGCAACCGAAGGTCACCGCGACCTTGTCTTCCTCGAGGAGCTGCTTGGCCTTTTCGGCGAAGAGCGGCCAGTTGGAAGCGCCGTCCACGACGACGGGTTCGATCTTCTTGCCCATGACGCCACCCTTCTTATTGATTTCGTCGAAGGTGAAGAGCAGGACGTCGCGGAGAGAAGTTTCCGAGATGGCCATCGTGCCGCTAAGCGAGTGCAGGACACCGACCTTGACGGTGTCCTCCGCACGCACGGAGAGGCTGAGAGAGGTCGCGCCCATGAGCAGGGCGAGACCGAGTGATTTGAGAAGTTTCATTTGTTTGGTGTTGTGTGTTTACTGACTTTGCTCTCGCGACGAGAAACACCAAACAGGGGAACTCGCACAGCGCGGGTGCAGGGAAGGGAAGCGCTGCTTGAGCGAAAAGCGGAGCCCAGAGTTGGGCCGCTTGCATGCCGAAGAAAGAACAGGTTTTTGAGGCCCCTTCGCGCCGGAGCGCGCTCTCTTTTTGGGCCTCGCGGACTCCTCCGGGCCGAAGCCCGGAGGAGCCGCAAGAGAGACCCGAAAGGTCTGAAACCTTTAGAAGGTCAGGCCGACTGCGCCTTGGAACACGTGAGCCGTGTGATGGCCCGTGTTGGTGGCGTCTGCGACGTCAGCACCAAGGTGGTAGAAGGTGTAGCCACCCGAGAAGCTCCACTTGCCGTAGCACTCAGGAATGAAGCTGAGCGGGATGGAGAGCTGGATGCCACCGGCAACGTACCCGAAGGTGTCGCTCTGGTAGAAACCTTCGCTGCCCAGACCGACAGTGATCGGGAAGGTGATGGCCACCGGACCGGCCGCAAAGCCGGGCGCGACGCCGATTTCATAGTAGTTAGCTTGTGGTCCGAGGCCAGCGGCGCCGGGAGCGTCGAGTTCGCGCAGGTAGGTCACGTGCGGGTGCAACGCGAACTTGCCGAGCAGATCCGTGTCGTCATACGCCAGGTTGAAGTTCAAGCTGCGCGCAGTGTCGAACGAATCCGCAGGGGAGTCGAACTCGAAATAGCTCGCGGTAAAGGTGAAGTTCTTGGCGAACGTCACGGCAATGCCGGGCGTGTAGTCGAACTCGTACCAATTGCGGGTCGTCGAGGTGCTGCCATCCGGCTGCGGATGGGAGTGGATCGAGCTCCACAAGCCGAGGTTCAGCTGCACCTTGTTGATGAAGCCTGTTCCTTCATAGAGCTTGAAGTAGAGGTCGAGGTAAGGTTGGGCGATCACACCCTGGTTTTCCAGGACGAGGCCGCGCGAGAGGTAGGCCGAGACGAAGGTCACGCCAATATCGCCAGTGATGCACGATTCTTTGACTTGCTCTTTAACGTCTTTCGTTTCCTTCACGTCTTTGCCGTCGTCGCCGGTCAGGCTACCAGCGGCAGAGCTCAAGCGAAGCCGAAGGCGGCCAAGGTGAGCGCGCAGAAAGCTGCGATGCTGTGTTTGGTCATGTTGGGTCTTTCTTGTAGTTTTCTTGGTTGGTTTAGGTGTCGCCGCACTTCAGGGGTTTAATCTGTTGTTGGCGACGCGCGTTGCTAGCAAGCGCTCTGCCATGGTGCAACGGAAAAATTCTGAACATTTTTCCCCAGCGACTGTCAGGCTCGGCACTTACTCTGTGGAAGTGTGGAATTTACGACCGAAAGTTCCAAGCAATATTTTTTCGTCGAATTCACATGCCCGCCTCTGGCCAGCGCCGCTGACGGGCAAAAAAAAACCAAGTGTTGCCGATATTTGGTCAGTCCTCCGCCCCACCTCATAGCGCTTCATCCCAAACCACTTCCACCCGCCGCCCCCCCTTTTTTTCCCGGCTTTTTTTCCTCGTTCCATTTTTCATTCCCGCCGCCCGCCCGTCACACGATTTCCACCGGGCACTTCGGCAGCGCCCCGGAGAAACGCCTGCCCATAGCTCTTCGTCAGCACCCGGTTGTCCAGGATCACCACGATTCCCTGGTCCTGCTTCGTGCGGATGAGCCGGCCCACTCCCTGGCGCAACTTCAGGATCGCCTCCGGCAGCGAATACTCCGCAAACGCATCGCCTCCATTGGCTTCGATCAATTCCAGCCGCGCCTCGATCAGCGATGGTCCGGCACCGCAAAGGGCAGCCGGGTGATGATCACATTCGACAGCGCCTCGCCCGGCACATCCACGCCGCTCCAGAAGCTCTCCGTCCCGAAGAGCACATGCCGCTCATCCCGCTTGAATTCCGCGATCAGCCGATGCCGCGGCAGACCCTCCCCCTGCACCAGCAGCTTGTAATCGAGGTCGTCCAGCCGCTCCCGCAGCGCCGAGGCCAGGTTCGACATCGCTTTGTAGCTCGTGAAAAGCACGAACGCCCGCCCCTTGCTCATCCCCACGTAATGCTCGATCTGCTCCCCGAGCGCCGCCTCGTAGCCCGCATCCCGGGGGTCCGGCATCTTGCGCGTGATATAGAGCTTCATCTGCCGCTGGTAGTCGAACGGGCTGCCGATCTGCCGCGCTTCCACCTCGTCCGCGCCCACCCGGTTCCGGAAGTAGTGCAGTTCCTCGCTCCCCACGCTCAGCGTCGCGCTCGTCATCACACAGCATTTGCCCTCCGGGAAGAGCAGCGCCCGCAAATACGCCGCCACATCGATCGGCGCCGCGTGCAGCGCATGGAATTGCTGCGTCTTCCCCGTCTTCTCGATCCAGTAGACATGGTCCTCCGCCTCCTGTTTGAGGAAAGTCGCGATCGCACTTCGCGCATCCCGGATCCGCCGCCCGAGGTCCTGCAGTTCCGCTTCGCCATGTCATCCTCGATACCCCGCAAGGTCTCCACCACCAGTTGCTGCAGCTTCGCCAGCGGGGCGGTAAGGGAATCGCCACGAAATCCGGCTGCCGCACCCGGTACTCGCGACCCTTCTTGAAATCCCCGCGCTCCCCGAGCTTGTCGAAAAACGCATCCACCTGCTCCAGCAGCTGCGTCGCCGTCTCCCGCACCGCGTTTGGCATTGCGATGGATCTGGAAGAGGTCCCTTCTTCGTCTTCGGGTTGTAAAGCCGCTGGAGCGCATAGCGCAGCCCGTATTGGGAGACCCCCAGCCCGATCTGCCGCGCCGCCACCTGCTCCACCGTATGCGCCTCGTCGAAGATCACGAAGTCGTTCGAAAACAAATATCCGCTCTCGTTCTCCTCCTGCTCTCCCACGCCCCCCAGGTTCAGGAAAAAGAGCGTGTGATTCATCACCACCACGTCCGCGCTGATCAGCCGTTTGCGCGCCCGCTGGTAAAAGCACTTCGGATTCTGCCCGCAGGATTTCGTCGTGCAGATGTGCTGCTCGCTGCATACCTGCGCCCACACCGCCGAGTCCGGCTCCACGGAAAAATCCGGAGGAGCGTCCCATCCTGCGTCGTCTGCGCCCATTCCCAGATCCGCGTCAGCTCCGACTGTTCCGGTGAAGTGAAAAGCTCCTGCGCATGCGCCACCGCCCGCTCCAGCCGCAGCGGGCAGAGATAATTCGCCCGTCCCTTCCACAGCATCACCTCAAATTCCACCGGCAGCACCTTCTGCACGATCGGGATGTCCTTATAGACGAGCTGCTCCTGTAAATTGATCGTGTAAGTCGAAATCACCGCCTTCTTCTTCTTCTCCAGCGCCCACAATACCGCGGGCACCAGATACGCCAGGGACTTTCCCACGCCCGTCCCCGCCTCCACCACCAGGTGCCGCTGCTCGCTCAGCGCCGTGGCCACCGCCACCGCCATTTCCTGCTGCTCCGGCCGGTATTCGAAGTTCTTCGCCTTCGCCAGCAGCCCCGTCTCCGAGAAAATCTCCCGCACGCGTTCGGAAACGCGGTCGCGGTGTTTTCGGGATCGAGGGAAATCATGAGCCGCGTATCTTCTCTCGCTGTGGGTCACACGGCAAGCGCGAGCGTACCGAGCAGGGTGCCGGACCCCTCCGTGCGCGGGAATCAACCGATCAAGCGGTCGTAGGTGCCGTGCGGTCCTATCCAGAACCAAACCAAATCGACGCTTGAGCAGTTCAAAGTTCGCGTCAGCCAGTTCGCGAATCTCGACCGGCAGTAGCGCGTACAGTGTCCAGAATTTCGGGCTCGCCCGATGCTTCACAAATCGGTGCAGCGCCCCGCTCGCAGATCACGGAGTGCTTCTTCAGCCAAGGCATCCAGCTTTCCGGCCTTTGCATCCCCCGCGATTTGTCGATCCCAAGCCTCGGCATCCGCTTCTGCGAGTTCTTGCAAAAGCTTCGTGCGCTCACGGTCCGTGAGTTTGGCAATTTCAACGCGGATTTCGGCGAGGCCCATGGGAGCAGATATATCGCGGAAGCGTTGACCGGCAATCCTTCAGTATTTCAAGTCCCACCCGCTTCCGCATTGATCGACGCGGTCAGAAAATCCAGCAATGCCCGCACTTTGCCCGGCAGAAAGTGACGCGAGGGATAGTAGGCATAGAGCGGGAAGAGCTCGTCCGGCCAATCGGGAAACAGATTCACCAACTGACCGCTGGCCAGATGCGGGCACAGCCCAGCGCGAAGATTTGCGCGACGCCGAAGCCTGCCCGGCAGGCTTCGAGATGAGTCAGCGAGTCGTTCACGATCAAGCGGCCCGTGACCGGTACGGTGATGATCTTTTGCCGCGATGAAATTCCAGGGGAACGGCGCGCCCGTGGTCGGATCGCGGAAAAGCAGGCACTCGTGCCCCTTGGCCAGATCCCGCGGAACACCCGGCCTCCCGTGCTCCGCGAGATAGGCCGGGGAAGCGCACGTCACGACCCGCACCTGGAGCAGGCGCCGGGCAATGAGGCTGGAAGGCTCCGGCTCGCCAAAGCGGACGGCGGCGTCGAACCCTTCGGCCAGGAGGTCGCCGATCTGGTCCCGGATGGCGAGCTCGAGGTGTAACCCAGGATGCGCCGTGAGAAAGCGGCCGATGCGGGACGCCAGCAGCAGCCGGGCAAACGAGGGGATCGACATTCACCCGGAGCCGCCCCCGCACCGTCCTGGAGGACCGCGTTGCATCGTCCGCCGCCTCCTCGAGCCGGGACAGCAGCGGGATCACTTCGCGATGGAACTGCCGCCCCTCATCGGTCAGGCGCATGGCCTTCGAGGTGCGCTCCAGCAGCCGCACGCCCAGGCGTTCCTCCAGCCGCTGAATGGATCGGCTGACCCCGGATTGCGTCAGCCCGAGCGTGTCCGCCGCGCGGGCGAAGCTGCCGGCCTCGACCACCGCGACGAGGACGTTCAAGCCGGTGAGCAGGCGGTATCGAAGGGCCATGGCAAAGTGGCTCGAAGCTCCAGCTTCGAAAATGGGTCGAGGGATTTGAGGCGGTCGTTTTGATCGCGTGGGGATTCGAAGCTGGAGCTTCGAGCCACTCGCAGTAGCATGACTATTAGTCATGGAGTAAATGACAAACAAGCTTTTTGGTAATGAAGCTCCGTCCGCTATGCTGGCCCCCATGAAACACTCATCTATTCCATCATGGGAGTCACTGGACAGGTCGGCGGCGTCGTCGCCCGCACGTTGCTGGCCGCAGGCCAATCGGTCCCGCGCCGTCGTGCGCGACGCCGGCAAAGGCGAAGCCTGGAAGCAGCGCGGCTGTGCAGTCGCGCTCGCGGACATCGCAGACGCCGCCGCCTTGGCGAAGGCGTTCGAGGGTGCCGAGGCCGTCTTCATCCTCGTGCCCCCCGTCTTCGATCCGTCACCGGGATTCCCCGAGGCGCAGGCGACCGCGGGCCATCCTCCGGTCCGCCTTGGAAGCCGCCCGCCCGTCGCGGGTGGTGTATCTCTCCACCATCGGCGCCCAGGCGGCCGAATCGAACCTGCTCACCCAGCACACGATCATCGAGCAGGCGCTCGGCGACCTGCCCATGCCGGTGACCTTCCTGCGGCCCGGTTGGTTCACGGAGAATTCCCTGTGGGACATTGCCTCGGCGCGCGAGCGGGGCGTCATCTCCAGCTTCCTCCAGCCCCTCGACAAGCCGGTGCCGATGGCAGCCACCGCCCGATATCGGCCGCGTCGCCGCCGGCCTGCTGCGGGAGACGTGGAGCGGACGGCGGGTGATTTCGGAGGAAGGAGGGACGGGATCAGCCATGGGGGGAAGCGGCGCTGGAGGGCTCCGGCAAGGAGTCGAGCTTGTCGGTCGAGGCAGGAGTCGGTGGAGTCATTCAGATGAGGTAGTCGGCTTGCGCGACTTTGGTCGCGAGGTCGAACTGCGAGGCGATGATGTTTTCGGCAATTTCGTTGGGGAGTTGGCGTTGTTCGCGGAGCCGGCGGCGCTGTGTGTCGGCGCACAGGCGACGACGATCACCGCGGCAAAGTGGCTTTGGGCGTTGGGTCTCGTAGAGCAGGGAATATCGGCGCAGAACCAGTGATCGCTGCGCGCCGCATCCCCGGCCAGCCCCATCCAGCGGTCGCGAATGATGGGGTGGAGAATCTGCTCAAGTTGACGCCTCCGGGCGGGATTGGCAAAGACAATTTTACGCAGGCGCGCCCGGTCGGGGCGTCCATCCTGGTCGATGACGTCAGGGACCAAACGCAGCCAGGACGGCCTGCTGAACGGCGGGATCTTCCGCGAGCAAGTCGTGCGCGCAGCGATCGGCGTCGAAAATCTCCGTGGCCAAATGGCGGCGCAAAGCAGCGGAGAAACTGGATTTCCCCGTGGCCACACCCCCGGTAATGCCAAGCGCCGGCACCGTGCCCGGTTATTTCGGCATGAGCGGCAGCTCTTGCAGCGGCGCGATCTCCGGCGGCGCAATCGTCTCGATGACTTCCTCCTTCTCATCTTCAGCGCGGACGGGTTCGCCGGCGGCGTTAATGAGGCGTGCGGAGACGAAGATCACGAGGTTGCGCTTGATGTGCTGATCGACGCTGGAGCGGAAGAGACGGCCAATGATCGGCACGTCGCCGATGATCGGGATCTTGTCTTCGACTTTCTGGACGTCCTCGCGGATCAAGCCGCCGAGAACCACGGTGGAACCGTCATAGACGCTCACGCTGGTCGTGACCTTGCGGGTGCTGAAGATCGGCTGGTTGATCACGTTGGGCGTGATTGACGACCTGAGTGCTAACGCCGGTGATGGGATTCTGATTCGAGGAGGTGATGGGGCTGCCGTAGTTGATGAAGCCCTCGAATTCCACGACTTGAGGAACCAGATTGAGATCGATGGTATAGCCATCGGGACCGACCACAGGTTCGACTTCGAGCGTGACGCCGGTATTCCGGGTTTCAAACGCGGTCGGGGTCGTTGGTGTGACCGGGAACGAACCGTTGCCTCGATCCTCCACCGCCAAGAATACTGCCGGTGGGCTGTTGGAACGTCTGCGGAATCTGCGGCGGGGTGAACTCCGTAGGATAGCGGAATTCGCGAATGATCTCGATGACGGCACGCTGGGCCGCTCTTGGTCGTGACCTTTGGCGAGGACAGGAGGTCGACCCCCTTCTTTTGGTTGAGCGCGCGGATGACCACCTGAAATTGCGGATCGGTGAAGACGCGGAGATCGCGCCCAAGGCTGGGGCCACCGCAGAGGAACCGTTCACCGGGAAGAGCAACGCGTCGATGGCGTTCGCACTGATGGCGAGATTGCCACTGCGGTTGCCCGCAGTCACCGGGTTGGTTCCGACCGGGACGCCACCGGGAGCGACGAAGGGATAGTCCCCCGCGTTGAGTGATGGGGCCGTTCCCGTGGTGCCGCCTCCGAAGAAGACGTTCTTGGTGGCGGGCAGGTTGGCCTGGCCCAGCAACCAATCGAAGCTCAATTCCTTGAGGTTGTTCTGCTGGATTTCCACGAACTTGGATTCGATTTCCACCTGCACCGGACCGCCGGTCTGGCCACCCGAATTGATGATCGTATCGACCAGGTCCAGTTGATCCTGGGTATTGCGGACGATGAGGCGGCTGCTCTTGATAATGTAGATGGCGGAAGCGTTGCCATTGAAGGCCACGCCGTTGGCGATCAGCCAGTTCTTGGCCGATTCGCGATCGGCGATGCCGCTGCCGCCCTTGGAAGCATCACCTGCGCCGCCCCCGGCGCCGGTCGCAGCCACCGGCGCGGTCAGGGCGCTCGCCTGGGCGCCCCCGGCGCCTGGCGTGCGCGGAATCAGATCCGGCTGGATCTTCCATTCCTTGGTGATCAGCACGTCCGTGTTTTCCGTGATCGGAACGACGGAGACAGCGTAGGGCTCCACCTTGTATTTCAGGTTGGCGAGTCCGGTGACGTACTTGAGCGCCTCGACCAAGGAATGTTGGTGAGTGAAACGGTGATGCGGGCATCGGCCGGATTGCCCACTGCGACCACCGGTGCGCCTGCGGCGGCCGGTGCGGCGGCGGCAGGGGCATCGAGACCGGGAATGCCGGGAATGGCGCCTCCGGCGGGAGCTGCGCCGCCTCCACCACTACCCCCTCCGCCGCCCGGGGAACCTTCCAGCTTGAGAACGATATTCACGCCCTTCTCGCCTGCGGGAGAGAAGTCGTCGAGCTCTACGCTTTTCTTCTTCAGGAAATCGATGGCTTCACGGATCGTCGCCTCGCGGAAACTCCAGCTTGGGAATGACGATGCGCTCCAGCTTCCGGCGGATGCGCTCGGTGCTGGCCTGGGGGCGACGTGTTTTCGACCACGATCTCGCTCGGGCATTGAAGCGCCGAATGGGCCGCGCCCAAGCCATGTCGGTCTTGGCGATTGCGTCGGCGCGGGTTTCGTTGTAGGCGGCGACACCATAGTCGCTGAGGGGCGCGGTCGATTTTTTCCTCGAAGCGGCGCGCCGCAATGTTGGTTGCATCGACGTTGAGAATCTGTTCGCAGCGCTTCTTCGCGAGTTGGAAGCGACCGGTGTCATAAAACCCCTGGGCCTCAATGAACCACTGTTTCACCTGCTCGACACTTGCGCGGAATTTGGGGCCGATTGTCTTGTTGTAATAGTCAGGCTGCTCGAGCCGGGCCAGGATGATGATCGCGCGCTTGCAGTGAGGATCGTAGCGCTCATCGAGGACGATGCGCAGCGTATTCTCGGCGTCGGCCATAACGGCCTTCCGTGATGCGCTGTTCGGCGAGCTTGGTGCTCGCTTCGCAGAAGCCACGCAAGGCCGTGTCGTAAAGCGACTGCGAATTGGGCGCATTGGGGATGATGTCGCAGGCGTTCTTGTAATAGGCCGTGGCCTTCTCGTAATCCTTGTCCTTCATGGCCGCGTCCGCCACTGTCGATCGCTTCGCGACCACGGGTCTGGTAATCGGCGCGGCGCGATTTTTCTCTCTCGGCAACTCCTTCCACCGTGCCTCGATAACCTCCCGCGGCAAAGCTGACGGCTGGGGTGATGAGCATCGAGCTGACCAACAACGAGGAGATGGGTGGTCGCGAGAGGGGGTTTGGTCATGGCAGGCGGGGCTTTATGGGTTGAAATTATAAAAAGTTTTTTAAGGCAGCCAGCGATTTTGCGGCCAAGAAAAAAGTCAGACGAAGATCAGGTAAGATTACAGTGGTTACTTGCCCGCGTGGCGCGGGTCCATGGTCACCGTATAATTGTCCCCGTTCGGGAGTTTTATTTGGGCTTCTGTGTCGTTGATGTCAATTAGTTTATAATGGTGCGTGTCGTCCACTTCGGGCTTGAGGACGAATTCCTGAAGCTTCTTGACCCGGATCGGCTGGGTGGGCTGGGGCCATTCGTATTCGAAATTGGCGTAGACGTCGGGGGAGTCGATGACCCGGTTGAGCACCAGCACGATCTTGTCGCCGGTGATCGTGTCGACGAGGGTCAATTCCGAGACGTCTTCCTTTTCCTCGATTTTGGGATTGTAAGCTTCTTTGAATTCGAACTTTTCGACCTTGAACTTGGATTCGGCACCATGTTGCCCAAGTTGAGGAACTCGCTGGGCTGGCGCAGGTCGAGAGTGTCGATCTGGAAGCTGAACTTGCTGTAGTCCTTGGTCCTCCTGGGATCGCCATCGTAGCCCTTGAGAACGAGCCGGAAGGGCACCTTCTCGAATCGCTTCAGGAACAGCTTGCTGTAGTAAGGGGGGTGCGACTCTTTGTTGTTGGGATCGGTCCCGGCCCGGAATTCATCTTCGTTATTGAAACCGTCCTTATCCGGGTCTTCCATGGCGACCTTGGGATCGAGCAGCGGCAGGTTGTTGTCGAGGAACCACTTGCTGGGGATCTTCGTGCCTTTAAGACTGTCGGTATAGAGGTCGGTGAATTTGGGTTGTACGGGAGTCCCTAATGTCGTATCGACGATGTAATGTTCAGAAACAAACGGAGAGAACCGCGCAGAGGGTCGCCCTTGGCGTCCAGCGGATTGGTCCACTCGGGGGGAGTTTTGAGATTCTCTTTGGCTTGTTCGATGAGCTCGAGGGTGACGGGGGGGACTTTGTTGTTGGGCACCACGGTGGCGACCGCATCGGAGAATTTTTCGCCGAAGCTTTGGACCCGAAGGAAAATCAGGATCGCGCAGGTGAGCAGCGCGATCGTGAGCAAGACGAGAAGAAACTGGTCGTAGCGCTTCTTAATCCAGTTCATAATTAATTATGGGCGGGGGGTGGATTTGGGGACGGAAGACGATTGATCGGGCGTAGATTGTTCACCCGGCTTGGCGAAGTCCACGATCTCGATGCGAGCATCCACCTCGATCCATTCCTCACCGACGATATAATCGACGGCCTGTTTGTCAGGCTTGGTGGGGTCGCCGGCGCGGGACGGGCCCTTCTCCTTTTCGTTGCGGATGCGAATCTGGCGAAGGACGAGAAACTGGGGTGCCTGGGGTCCGGTGATGGTCTTCAGCACTTCCCGGAGGGCCGCAGGCTTGCAACTGACGGCGATATCAAAGGCGTGGTATTTCACCAATTCACGTCGCCCACCACCACCCCCACCGCCGCGCCTGGTCCACCTTTACCACCACCACCGCCACCTTTTCCGCTTTTCGTCCCTTTCGATTCCTCGGGGAGATCCGCGCGGGCGAGACTGACAATCGCCTGGACTGAATTGGAGGAATGGGAAATGAATTGATCCACCACCCACTCGATGGCCTTGAGTTCGCGATGCGAGAGGAGCGGCCGCTTCGTTATTCGGCGGGGTGGTTTCGTATTTTTCGAAGGCGAGATAGAATTTATCCGGGAGCTTGATGCCGTTGTCGTTCGCCTTGGCGCGGACGGCGGTCACGGAGGCTTTCAATTTGTCCTGAAAACCTTCCGCGAGAACGGTTCCAGAGGAAACTCCTTCGCGGCGAGGTCTGCTTCGAACGCGTTGATGGTGGTGGAAGCCTCCTGCTTTTGCTTGTCATACTCGGCCAGATTCAGTCTGCTCGGGTAGGGCACCAGATGGCGCAGGCGATTGTATTCCGTGGACGCCTTCGTGTAGCTTTCTATGGCGTCGTCGTAGGCCGCGCTGGCGGTGAACCAACTCGAAGCCCAGCGCGCCGATTCCGATCAGCATCACCACGTTGAACCCGGTGAGAAATTTGTTTTCTTTGACCCAGTTCATTTTTCGTTCGCGGTCGGTCACAATGGGTTTTTCAGGATGAGAGGAATGGAGAAGTCGAAGGCCCAATCCTGATCATTCGGGAGCGAACGCCCGATGTTATCCTTGTCCACAGTGTAGTAGGGGGAGTCTTTTAGCTTATTCACAAAGTCGTCTACGACCTGTGCCTGGCGAGTGTTTGAAAAGATAAAGGCCTTTCAGGAGGAGAACGGTGCCTTTGGATGGACCGGCTTGCTTCTTGGCTCCGAGGCCGGCCGACTCCTTCTGGAGATCGAAATTGGTGATCCAAACAAAGTCCTTGGGCAGGCGGCTGTGAATATCCTCGATGATCTGCACCCAGTAGGTCTTTTCCTCGACCGCATTCAGGTAGGGCTTCGCGGTATCCTGCTGGGCTTTGATGTCGCCTTGGCCTGATTGATCAGCTTTCGTACTTTTGGAGCTCCATCACTTTCGGCGACAGTTTCTCTGTCGCGTCCGCCACCGTCTTGGTGGCCTGCAGGAAATACAGCCACCATGCGGTGAGGGCCAGCAGGGCACAGAGGCCGGCGATGATGAGATAGGGACGTGTGACCGCCAGTTCGTGCCGCCGGACGACCCGCGCGGGGCGCAGGTTCAATTCCATCGGGCAATCGCTCGTTCCGCGCAGGGCCAAACCGACCAGCTCTCCCATGCGATGGGCGCTCTTGCTGATCTCGTCGACGTTCAGGCCGGGGCCCACCGCGACATTGCGCATGGGATTGAAGAACTCGACGGGAATCTGAAACTTCTCCTGAAAGAATTTCCCGCATGTAGGGCAGCGTGGAACTGCCGCCACTCAGAAACACGCGCTCCGGCGGCTGCCCCCCTGCTGGGCGCGGAAAAAGCCGATCGAGCGCGCGATTTCCGCGTGCAGGCGGGTCATCGAATTGCGGATCATCTTCGAGACACGGCCACATCGGGGTCATCCGGCTCGGCATAGGCGCCGCCCAAGCTGACGAACCCGTCCCGCTTCTTGCGCTCTTCGGCGACCTGAAGGGCTCGCTGAATTCCTTGGCGATCTGCTGGGTGATGGTGCTGCCGCCATTGGGGACGCTGCGGCTGAATACCTTGTGCGGCTCGATGAAAATGAGGTTCGTCGTGCGCGATCCGATGTCGATGACGAGCGAGCATCCTTGGACGTCGCTATAATTATAGCGGAACGCATTGTAGACGGCCATGGGCGCCACGTCTACGAGAACGGTCTTCAGGCCGGTCTTTTCGACAGAATCGTTGATGTCGTCGAGCAAATCGGCTTTCACGGCGACGATCACGACTTCGACTTGGGAAGAGTCGCCGCTATCGACCAACTGGTAGTCCCACACGACTTCGTCGATGGGGTAGGGGACGTTCTGCTGCGCCTCAAACCCGACGATCTGGTCGACCTGCTCCTCGCCGACGGAAGGCAATTTTGACGAAGCGGGGTAAAAACCGACTGGGACGAAACCGCGTAATTGACCTTGGACCCCTTGACTTTGCGCTTCTGAACGATCTCATCGAGCACGAGCTTCGTCTGGGCCAGCCGGGTGGCGTCCGCCGCGGGATCGGCGAGCAGTTCCCGGGTCTCGTAAGAAGACAGATCAGACCGCCGTTCTGGCCGTTTTAAACTCCGCCAGCCCAATGGTTTGGGTGCCTAGGCTGAGACTGAGGATGCGAGTTTTTGCTGCCATGTAAGCTCCAGCCGGGGACTATCGCGTGGCTTTGATCGTCTCGTAGCGATCGTAAAAGAGCGGAGCGAACGGCGTCTCGTTCTTGTTTAAGATGGAATTCGCGATCTGCGGGAAGTTCGGCTTGGCGGTCAGCTTGTAGCCGGCCTGATCCAGGATCTGGCCCTGGTGGGAGACGGTCACCCAGCCACCGATGATATTCGAACCGGGCGGCTTGTTCCCCGCCAGCTTTTCGAGGGTACGCGGTGGGATATACATCACGGCAAAGTGCTCCCGGCCCTTGGGGATGTTGATGTAGGTGACCGTGCCGGTGAGCAATTGCTTCACTGTCGGGCCGACATCCACCAGGATGGCGTATTCGAAGGTCAACTCGTCGGTATCCTCGGCCCTTGGTCTCGTATTCGACCTCCGCTTCCAGCCAGGTACCCGTCTTCGAGCGCTTCTGCGGGCCGCCGTTGATTTGGTATTCGGGAGTCTTGACGCCAGCCAGGTCGACTTTGCCAAGTTTGACGGAGCCGGATTCCGATGGGGGTCTGCGCCAGCGCCTCTGTGGCCAGTGCCCCTACGGAAAGGAGGGAAAGGATAAGAATTTTCATGGGAGGGATTTCTTAGGACATTCGTGTCCAGAAGAGCGGGTGCTCTTGTTGATTATTTGTGTGGGGTTGGGAAGGAAAAGTTGCCGATTTTCTTCTGAACATCAATCCAATCGTGTGCGGAAGTAATCAATCGTCTTTCGAATCCCCTCGTCGAAGTCCACGCGCGGCTCCCAATTGAGCACCGTTTTGGCCCGGGTGATGTCGGGTTGACGGACCTTCGGGTCGTCCACGGGCAGCGGGCGATACTCGATCTGCGTGTTGGCGCCGGTGATGCGGATGATCTCCTCGGCAAATTGCTTGATGGTCATTTCGCGGGGGTTGCCGATGTTCACGGGCTCGTGAAAGTCGGACTGCGAGAGCTTGAAAATACCATCGATCAAATCCGAACAATAGCAAAAGGAACGTGTTTGCGAACCGTCGCCGAAGATGGTCAATGGCTCGCCGCGCAAGGCCTGGCCTATGAAAGCGGGCACCACGCGCCCGTCGCGCAACCGCATGCGGGGGCCGTAGGTATTGAAGATGCGGACGATCTTCGTGTCGATGTGGTGATAGCGGTGATACCCCATGACCATGGCCTCGGCGAAGCGCTTGGCTTCGTCATACACGCCGCGCGGGCCGATGGGGTTCACATTCCCCCAGTAGTCTTCGCGCTGCGGGTGGACGAGCGGGTCGCCGTAGCACTCGCTGGTGGAAGCGAGGAGGAGAGTGGCCTTTTTCGCCTTGGCCAGTCCGAGCGCATTGTGGGTGCCGAGGGAACCGACTTTCAGCGTCGGGATCGGATGCTCGAGGTAGTCGATCGGGCTGGCGGGGGAGGCGAAATGGAAGATGAAATCCACGTCCCCCGGCAGGTAGATGTAATTGGAGACATCGTGCTTGATGAACTTGTAGTTCTCATTGCCCGCGAGATGCTCGATGTTGGCGACGTTGCCGGTGATGAATTATCTATGCCGACGACCCGGTGACCCTCGGAGAGCAATCGATCCGTGAGATGCGAACCGAGGAAAGCCGGCGCCGCCGGTGATAACGGAAGTGGGACGGGTGGAAGCCATGGGCCGCGTTTTCTATCGGCTCCCGCCGGGGGCTGCAATTGAAATGACGGTGAGAGGGCGAAGAATTAATCGGAGAGAGACGGGCTCTCCCCGGGGCTACCGCGCTCCAAATCCCAGAATCACCACCGGCACCGTCTTGAGCAGGATCTCGAAATCGAGCAGCAGCGACCAATTGTCGATGTAGCGCAGATCAAGCTGCACCATTGGTCGAAACTCCGGATTTTGTTGCGACCGGCGATCTGCCACAGGCAGGTGAGCCCTGGTTTCATGCTCAGGCGCCGGCGCTGGGCGGTGCTCTCGAATTGTTCGACCTCGTAGATGGGGCAGCGGCCGTGGGCCGACGAGGCTCATCTGGCCCTTGAGCACGTTATAGAGCTGCGGAAGCTCATCCAGGCTCGTGCGGCGTAGGAACCTCCCGAATTTGGTCACGCGCGGATCCTTCTCGATCTTGAAGACCGGCCCGTCCATCTGGTTATAGGCGGCCAGTTCCGCCTGGCGCATCTCGGCGTCGGATTCCATGGAACGAAACTTGAACATGGTGAAGGGCCGGCCATTCTTTCCCGCCCGCTGCTGGCGGAAGAAAATGGGGCCCGGCGAGGTGAGCCGGATTGCCGATGGCGATGATCACGAACAGCCACGACGTGAGCAGCAAGCCCACGAGCGCGCCGATCCGGTCGATCAAGCCCTTGATCGACAAGGCCCAGGACAAATCCGGCGTGGTGCGGAAGACCAGCATGGGGCGGTTGCCGAACACATCGAAATCCGGGGCGCGCGATCGAGGTGCGAATGAAATCCGCGGCCAGCCACGCCTCGACGCCTTCGATTTCGCAGGCGGCGATCGCCTCCTGCAGGCAGTGAGGTGGCTGTGGCCGCCGGCAAAAATCACCCGGTCGACCGAGTGTGTTTGTGCAGGGCATCGATTGAGATCGGCGATGGGCTGATTTTCGATGTCGATTTCCTCGACCACCGCGATCTCCATGATCTGCTCGGGAGTGAAGGTGTGCCGCAACTGGTGAATATCGCTGGGTGTGCCGGCCAGGATCACCCGCTCCCGCAAATCCACCGTGCGCGAGCGTTTCCGAAAGTAGAGGAGGCTGAGATGCTCCCGTACCAGCAGCAGGGTGGTGGACACGACGACGAAGAGCGGCATGACGGCCCGGCTCGGCACGCCGAGACGCAGAAAATAAGAGCACGCCGCGATAATGAGCCCGAGCCAGAAGATCGACGCCCGATCTGGATGAGCGACTTGCCGACGGACTTTTGCAGCGAGGTGCGCGTTAAAAGCCCTGCAAACTCCAGCACGATCGGCCCGAAAGGCAGAATGACGAACAGCAGCCACTGGAACTCGGAAAACGGCCCGATCGGCTTGTTGGCGAAGACAAAAACGTCCGCGCCAAAGAAACGCAGCGTATGCGCGATCCAAAACGCGACGACCATCAGAACGCCGTCGGCGATCTGCAGGAATTGAAGATTGAGTTCTTGTTTTCGACCAAGCATCGGGTTTGCTGCGCGGAGCACGCAAGAAACATGAGCCGGATCAAGAATTCGAGAGATTTACGTCAAATGGCGAAGGTGGTGGCCGCCGTGCATTCTCCAGGGGCTCTTCGGGCTGCGCTCCGGATCCAGCCCGGCCAGGTGGATTTCCTGGAAATCCGCGTCGATAATTTCGCGGACGATCCCGCCGCCTTGCTGCCCGTGCTGCCCCGCCTGCGAATCCCGTTGATCATTACGGTCCGGCACCCGGCGGAGGGAGGGGCGCACCGCCTTGGTTTTCCCCAGCGACGGGAACTCTTCTCCCGTTTCCTCCCTTACGCGGCTCTGATCGATGTCGAATTGCGTTCCTTCGAAAAACTCGCGGCCATCGTGACTGCTTCGCGTCAGGCGGGGGGTGAAAGTGATCGCCTCCACCCATCATTTTCATTCCAGCCCGCCCGGTGGCGGAACTGCAGCGCGCCATTCGCGAGGCGCACGCGCTCGGGGCCGACATCTGCAAACTCGCCGCTCTCGCCGATGCGCCGGCGGGCCCTGGCGCAACTGCTCGGCATCTTCGGAAAAAAGCAGCCGCTGCCCCTCAGTGTCATGGGCATGGGGCGCTTCGGGAAAATCTCGCGCCTCCTCCTGGCGCAGGCCGGTTCCGTCCTCAACTATGGTTATCTGGACCGTCCGAATGCCAGCGGACAGTGGGAAGCCCGGCCTGCTCAAATCACGCCTCGCCGAATTGGCGGGACGCTGAAGAACGCGTGAGTGGCGAAAAAATTGCCGCGTTTTGGCAGTTTATCGTGAATATTCCGTTACGCAGCCCACGCACCATGAGGTGTTCACTTCCCGACATCTTATGCCTTCGCCGGCTGTTGCGCCTGTTGCTGCTGGAGCACGCGCATCAAAGCGGAGTAGATCTCGGATGGTCCCAGGCCCTTGCTCACGTAGCCATTGGCGCCGGCTTTGCGGGCCGCCTGCATGGCATCCTCGTCGTAGCCCAGGCCGGTAAACATCACGATCGGCAGGTTGGCGTGTTTCTCCCGTACCTTGGAAATGAGAGTCAGCCCATCGATTTTTGGCATCCCAATATCGAGAATCAGCCCGTCGCAGGGGTTCAGGTCCAGCCACGACTCCACCTTGGAACTATCCGTCAGCGAAGCTGCCGAATGTCCCTTTCCGCGTAAATACGTGGTCAGGAAGCGATTCAGAAGCCGATTGTCGTCAACAACGAGGAAGTTCATAGATAGTGGTGGCTGCAATTACATCCGTGAGGTTAGCAGCGCCCATGCCACGATGCGAAGGGAATGTGCGGCAGGGACCGGATGTTCCAATTCTCCCGCTTGTCTTGTGGCGATCCTCAACTGAAACTCCCCTCCGCATGTCCAAACTAGACCCGCTCCGCCAGGCCGTCGCCGTTTCCCCGGACAACGTCCCTCTTCTTCTCCTGCTCGCCCACGCCTGCCTCGACGAGTGGTCGCTCGATGAAGCCCGCTCCCTCTTCGAGCGCGTCCTCACCCTCGATCCCGTCAAGCCGGAGGCGCGCGTCGGCATTGCCCGCATCCTCCATCTCAGCGGCAAGACGAGCGAGGCCGTGGTGCGCATCGAGGCGCTCATCGCGCAGCACCCGCAATTCGCGCCCGCGCATCTCCTCCTCGCCCCGGCTGCATGCCGGGGAGGGGAATCTCGAGGCCGCCCGCCACGAGTTATGCCCGGGCGCTGGCGCTCGATCCGACGGGCAAGGATCCGTCCCTGGAAAAGGAATTGAACGCCGGCGCACCGAAATCTCCCGAGCCCGAAAAGGTGGCCGTCTCCGGCCCCGGCTGGACTCCGGAATCGGACGAGGACGAGAAGGCCGTCGACAGCTCCGATGTCGAGCGTCCGAAGCTGACCTTTGCCGATATCGGCGGCATGGAGACCGTGAAGGAAGAGATCCGGATGAAGATCATCCATCCCCTCAAGAATCCCCAGCTCTTCAAGGCCTACGGCAAAAAAAACGGCGGCGGCGTGCTGCTCTACGGCCCGCCCGGCTGCGGCAAGACGCACCTCAGCCGCGCCACGGCCGGCGAGATCAAGGCCAACTTCTTGTCCATCGGCATCCATCAGATCCTCGATCTCTACCTCGGCAATTCCGAAAAGAATCTTCACCAGCTCTTCGAACTCGCCCGCAGCCATGCGCCGGCCGTGCTCTTCTTCGATGAGGTGGACGCCCTCGCCGCCGACCGCAACGATCTCAAGCGCAGCGCCGGCCGCACGCTCATCAACCAGTTCCTCGCCGAAATGGATGGCAACGTCGGCAACAACGACGGCCTGCTCATCCTCGGCGCGACCAATGCCCCGTGGCATCTCGACCCCGCCTTCCGCCGCCCGGGCCGCTTCGACCGCATCCTCTTCGTCCCACCGCCCGATGAGCCCGCCCGCGCGTCCATCCTCGAGGTCATGTCGAAAGACAAACCCGTGCACCAGCTCGACGTCGCCGCCATCGCCCGGAAGACGAAGGATTTCTCCGGCGCCGACTTGAAAGCCGTCTTCGATATCGCCATCGAGCGCTCGCTGGCCGCGCCATGCAGGAGAATCGCGTGATCCCGCTCGGCACCGACGATCTGCTCAAGTCCGCGAAGGACGTGAAGCCGTCCACCAAGGCCTGGTTCGAGAGCGCGAAAAACTACGCGATCTATTCCAATCAAAGCGGCTTTTACGACGACGTCCTGACCTTTCTCGGCATCCGGAAATGAGCGCCGGGATTCCGCATCCACAAGTCCTGCGTGGCTTGCAACTCAAGCAACTGGGCCGTTTCGCGGATGCCGCCAGCGCGTTCAAGGAAGCGCTTGCGCAGGAGCCGAACGACGCCTTTGCCCTGCACCAGCTCGCCGGCTGCCAGTGGCGCGTGGATGAGCTGCGCAAGGAGGCGCTGCAGACCATCGAGCGGGCCATCTCCATCGAGCCGAACGAAGCGGAGCATCACGTGCTGCGCGGCTTCATTCTCTGCGCGCTCGAGCGGCCCAAGGAAGCCCTCGACGCCACCCGCATGGCCTTGGGGCTCGATCCCAACGATTCCTACGCCCACACCGCCGAGGCGCAGGCGTACCTGCAAATGGAAAAGTGGCCGCTCGCCGAGCAATCCGCCCGGCAGGCGCTCGCCCTCGACGCGGATAACTCCGGCGCGGCCAATCAACTCGCCCAGGCGTTGCGCATGCAGAACAAGCAGGCCGAAAACGCCGCGCACCTCGCCGGCATGCTGGCGCGCGACCCCGAGGACGCCTTCACGCATGCCAATGCCGGCTGGTCTGCGCTCCAGCGCGGGGGTGCATCGCGAGGCCGAGGTGCACTTCCGCGAGGCCCTGCGGCTCGACCCCGATTTCGATTATGCGCGCGAGGGCCTGCTCTCCAGCTTCCGCGCCCGCTCGCCGCTCTACCGCGCCTATTTGAAATACACCTTCGCCATGGCCCGGCTGAATCGCGGGGCGCGCTGGGCGGTGATTCTCGGTCTCTATTTCGGCGTCAAGGTCGCGCGCTATCTCCCCGGCGGCGTCGTGCTCGTCGCGCTCTATTTTCTTTTCGTGCTCTGGGTCTGGGTCGCCCGTCCGGTGGGCAATACCCTGCTCCTTTTCGACCGCTTCGCGCGCTATGCCCTGCGCCCGTCGGAAAAGATCGAGGCCGCCGTCGTCACCGGTTGCCTGGTGACCGGACTCACCAGCGTGATCCTGAGTTTTGCCCTGGACTGGGATCTCGCCATGCTTTTTGGGATCGCCGCCATCGCCATCGCCTTCCCGCTCTCCCTGGTCTTCACCAACGCCTCCATTCTCGGACGCTGGGTCTTTGGCGGCATCGCCGCCGGGGCCGCGCTCGTCATCGTCTGCGGCCTCGTCCTCGGCTCGCATCTGTTTGCCGATCTCTTCGTCGGCGCCTGCATCGCCTGCGGCCGCCAGCACCTGGCTGGGCAACATCCGCGCCCTCAACAAGCGCGGCTGATCGCGCCCCCAAAAATCGGCAAGGAAGCACAGCCACGCAGCAGGAGCCATCGTCCAGTAGCGCGAGCGCCGAAAAAACAAACGGGTAGGGAAGCCGCGCCGCCGGGTTCCCACGCATGTGGTGCGGGAATGTGGCGGGTGGTGGGACGATCGGTCTGTTTTGCGAGCAAGGCTGGCTGGCCGCCGCCGCTTTTCCGCCCACCCAAAGTGGGAACCCGGCGGCGCGGCATCCTTACCAGTTTGTTTTTTCGGCGCTCGCGCTACGGGCTGGGCTGGCTTCCCTGCAGCGCGTCCCTCCTCAGTTCCGCCGCAACCCCGGCGCCCGCTTCCCGAGCGCCGCATAGATCTCCCCACGAATCGCCGCGACCGCCTTCCGCAGCGCAATACTCCCCGCCGCGACCACGCGAATCGCCCATCCCCCGCGCAGCAACGCACTGCACCCCACCCAAGCCTCATCCCCATGCAGATCGTGAATGCGCCCCCAGCATTCCGCATCCGCCTGCAGATGCGGCGACACGACAAAACAACTCGCATAGTAGGCCTCCGGAAACTTCGCCCGCATCGCCGCCAGCGCCGGACTTTCCGGCGTGAGCACATACCGCTCGCGGGCAATCTTCACGTCTCCCAGAAAGACGTTCGTCTCCCAATCCAGCTCCGCAAAAGCAAACACCTCCCCCGACGCCGTGCGCCCCCGGCGCCATCATCTCGATGAGCAATGCCTCCCCCCCTTCCTCCACGCGCAACGTCGTCCGCTGCCGATACCGCGCCCCCGCTTGCGGAATAAACATTTCCGGCCAGCTCTCCAGCCAGCCGCCGTTCGCTACGCCAAACTCCTGCACCATGCGCGCATCCCCCTCCACGATCCGATGTGCCCGGCTCGCGCTCGGTGCGGTGAGCAACACCCGTGCTCCACTCGCCACTGCCACGTCATAGCGCACACGATCCCCCGCCAGCAGCCCCCGCCGTGGGATTCACGATATTCACCACCAGCACATCCTCCTCGAGATGCGGCTTGCTCAAATGCACCGGCGCGGAAAACGACTGCTCCCGAATAAACGTCCGCCCCGTCTCATCCACCGCGCAGACCAACTGCAGGTGTCCGCTTAACCCGTGCATGCGCACATCAGGGTTTGAGTGGGTCCACAAAAGACACGGAAAAGCACGAAAAAGGAAGAAAGGGAAAACGCAGAGACGCAGAGGCGCGGAGGTGGGAACCACGAAATAAACGAAACAGACGAAATGAAGAGATCCGCTTTCGTCTATTTTGACTGTTTCGTGGTTTCTTTAAACCCGCGAATCACACGAATGACACAAATGAGAACAGAATCATTCGCGTGATTCGCGGGCCAGCTCTTCTTCCTTTCGTGCCTTTTCGTGTCTTTCGTGGACCCTCCCACGGCTAAACGAACAGCACCTCACGCCGCAGCCACGCCAGCAACTCGTCCTTGCCCTTCTCCGAGCGCAGATCGGCAAACATAAACGGCCGCTCCCCGCGCATCAGCTTCGCATCCCGTGCCATCACCCCCCAGGTCCGCGCCCACATAAGGCGCCAGCTCGATCTTGTTGATCAGCAACAAATCGCTGTGGCGGATCGCCGGGCCGCCCTTGCGCGGAATCTTGTCCCCCTCCGCCACATCGATCACATAGATGAACGACTCCACCAGCTCCGGCGAAAACGTCGCCGACAAATTGTCCCCCCCGCTCTCCACGAGAATCACCTCCACATCCGGATGCCGTTTCTCCAGCTCCGCGATCGCCGCCATGTTCATCGAGGTATCGTCGCGAATCGCCGTGTGCGGACATCCGCCCGTCTCCACGCCGATCACCCGCTCCGCCGGCAGCGCCTCATTGCGCACCAGGAATTCCGCATCCTCCCGCGTGTAAATATCGTTCGTCACCACCGCCAGCGAAACCTCCCTGCGCAGCCACTGGCAAAGCCGCAGCACCAGCATCGTTTTCCCCGACCCCACCGGCCCCCGATCCCGATACGAACAACGCGTTTTTGAGTGGCAGGTTTGGCAGGAGAAGTTTCGATCACGGGCGAAAAGCTTAGAGACTGTGAAAAAAATGCAAGCTCTCCTTGCGGTGTCATTCTGAGCGGAGTGTAACGGAGTCGAAGAACCCCCGTCGAACAACCAGCGATCATCCATGGTAAAGCGACGGGATGCCCCGCAGGCCTATAGGCGTCTCGCAGAATAATCCCCGAAGGCACGAGGTCCTGTTTTCTCGCCGAGATCGTTTACAAATTGAACTTCTTCATCTCCTCCACCGCGAAATCCGCGGCGCGGGCGGTGAGGGCCCATGTAGGTCAGCGAGGGATTCACGCAACTGGTGGAAGTCATGCAGGCGCGTCGGTGACGAAGACGTTCTTCACCGCGTGGACCTGG
Organism: Chthoniobacter sp.; assembly: GCA_037200205.1. Classification (GTDB taxonomy): domain Bacteria; phylum Verrucomicrobiota; class Verrucomicrobiia; order Chthoniobacterales; family Chthoniobacteraceae; genus Chthoniobacter. The sequence continues at coordinate 13,251 of JBBCHV010000022.1, read as the reverse complement.
TTAGTGCGCATTCAGCACCGAGGTCTTCGGATCGCGGCCCATGCGCGCGGTGCCCATCTCGTGGATCGCCATGCCGAGGTGCGATCCCTTGTCGTAGGTCTGCACCGTTTTTGAGGCCGGCGGCTTCGAGCATTTCCTTGGCGTCGTTGGCCATGTCGATGCGCATCTTCTTTTCGTTGTCGCGGATCTCGGCATCGAACACCACGACGGGCAGGCCCCATTTGTCGCGCGTGTCTTTGTCGAGGTACATGCGGTTGTCGCTGTAGGGCAGCGTCTCGCCGAAGCCGCCCAGGCCCATGCTCCACGCGCCGGGCTTGGTCAGCTCGTCCTTGAGATCGGCGCCGAAGGCCAGCTCGGCCACGTTGCGCTGCCAGTTGCCGCGACTCGCGCTGCCCTGGTAACCGAAGCCGCGCAGGTAATCGCGCTTGTCGTCGCCGATGTTGCGGTAGCGCGGGATGTAGATCCCATTGGCCCGGCGGCCGTAGTAGTAGCGGTCCAGCCCGCCTTCCCACGTGCCGCTGGCCCCGGTGCGGAAGTGGTGATCCATGAGGTTGCGGCCCAGTTGCCCGGAATCGTTGCCCAACCCTTCGGGAAAGCGCTCCGACGTGGAGTGGCAGGAGCAGCGCGGTGGAGCCGATCGCGCTCGCGCAGACGAAGATCACTTTGGCGAAAAACTCGCGGTCCCGCAGTGTCACGGAGTCGCGCACGCGCACGCCGGTCGCGCGTTTGCGTGCGATCGTCGTAGGTGATTTCGGTGACCACGGAATCCGGCCGCAACGTCAGCCGTCCGGTCTTCGCCGCCGCGGGCAGGGTGGAGGACTGCGTGCTGAAATAAGCGCCGAACGGGCAGCCCCACGCGCAGCGGTTGCGGAACTGGCACGGTCCGCGACCGACCCCGAGCTGGGCCTCGCCGGCCTTGGAAAGATTCGCCACGCGCCCGATGGTCATGTTCCGTCCGGGGAACGCTTTCTCCAGCCGTTTCCGCACTTCCTTTTCCACGAAGTACATCTCCATCGGTGGCAGAAACTCCCCATCCGGCAGTTGCGGCAGGCCCCAGCTTCTCGCCGGAGATGCCCGCGAATTTCTCCGCATAGGAATACCACGGCGCGATGTCCGCATAACGGATCGGCCAATCCACGGCGATGCCGTCGCGCAGGTTCGCCTCGAAGTCGATATCGCTGAGCCGATACGATTGTCGGCCCCACATGATCGATTTGCCGCCCACGATATTCGGGCGGAACCAATCGAAGCGTTTCACCTCGCGGGTAGAGCGAATCGGAGTCGTTGAACCAATACTTCTCCGTCATTTCGTTGGTACGGATAGTGTCGCGCGACACTTTCGGGTGCGATTCGATCTGCTCGACGGTGAGTTGCCCGTTGTATTTCAGCTCCCACGGCGCCTTGAGCGCATTTTCGTAGCCGGTGATGTGCTCCAGGGGCTTCCCCGCGCTCGAGCATCAGCACGCGCAGTCCTTTTTCAGTCAGTTCCTTTGCCGCCCATCCGCCGGAGAGACGCCCGAGCCGATAACGATCGCGTCGTAAGTCAGCTCTTTGGTCGTGTCGATGTTGAGATTAGCCATGGATGGTGGAGGAAAGTCTGGGCGGTTGGAGACGGAAAGGTGAGATATCTCCTCCCGGTGTCATCTTGAGCGGAGTATAACGGAGTCGAAAGACCCCGTCGAACAACCAGCGACATCGATGGTCGAGCGCCGGGATCCTTCGTCCCGCAGTTGCGGGATCAGGATGACACGCATGGAGGAAGTCACTTAGAGGCCTGAAGCGGAACGTCGCCCTCGAAGCGCCCGGGAATCGGCAGGTATTCCAGCGCCTTGGACGCGCCGATTTCCGAGCAGAAGTAGCCCGCGACGGTCAGTTGTTTCAGCAGAAGAAAAAAGGCCTTATGGCTCGCCGCGGCCTGTTTCACCCGCTCATGCCGCTGCCCGGTATCCAGCCCGGCGAACCCCTGGCCGTGCAGCCGGCGGCTCTCCTCGTCCAGCTTCGCCAGACCCGCGTAAAATTTCTCCTGCTCCTCGCGCACATAACAGTCGCGCAGCACCCGCACGATGAACTGCTCCGCGCCCGCTGCCTTGGCGCCGGGCGTATCGGTGGTCGGAATGATCGTGTCGGCCGCTTCGGCCAGCAGCTTCTGCTGCTCCTCGCTCACCGGCACGCTTGGCCAAAATTGATCACCTGTCCCATCAGCCCCGCCGTCAATTGCGCGGAGAGCGCCCCGCCCAGGATTATGGTGATGCGTTGGATGGCGGCGCGGCGATTCATGTCTTGGGGTAGGGAAAAGGCGTGAGCTATTAGCCGAATCCCCCGAAAGCGCAACCGCCGGCCAGCCCACTTTCTTAGCGAGCACCTTGCCCTTCACGAAATGAACAACCGCTCGAAAGCGCGCTCGTGGCGCATGCTGGCGATTTCGAGCAGGGGATTGAAGCAGCCGGTGTCCCCGCGCGCGACGTCCAGCGAGGCTCGTACCGTGCCCGCTGCTTCCGCCGCGGCCGCGCGCAACACCCGCTGGCAACCATCCTGCCCGATGCGAATCAGCTTCATCGCCGCCGCGCAAATGGCGGCCAGCGACTGGTAAAAATAAGTCGTCAAGGCTGCGGCGAGCGGCATCCCTTCCACGTGTGCCTGCAAGCCGCAGACGACCAGGTGATGCCCCGCCGCACGTCCCGCGCGGATTGCCTCGTCAAATCCCGCCAGCACCGCCGAGGCCGAGATATTGCCCAACGCCTTCAAGCGCCGCCCACCGAGCTGCGCACTGGCCTCGCGCGCCTCGCGCGCCAGCTTCCACGCGCTGATTTCGCGGTCGATCCGGCAAAGCTCCTCGACCGTCTCCGCTTCAAACGCGAAGCGCAGATACGGCAACTCCTGCTGCCGCTGCGCCGGGATGATCTGCCGCTGCAGAAACTCCAGCAGCGATGCCTCATCGCGCACCTGCCCGAACCGCACACTCTCCTCAAACCCCAGCGAATGCGCATACGCTCCTGTGGGAAACAGCGCGTCGCTCGTCTGCAAAAGCCACGGCAGCCAGCTCAAATCCTCCGCCTTCATCCTTTCAATGATGATGCCCCCCGCCAAGCGGATGAAACACCCGCTTGCACGCCGTATAGGCGATCCCCTCGCGCTCAAAGAGCTGCCGCACCGCCGGATCGTCCACGACCCGCACAATGTCCCCGGCGATCTCGATCTGAAAATGCAGATTCCCGATCATCCACCCGAGCCGCGCCGCATCCGCCGGGCCGCCCGCACCGAAGGCGGCGCTGCTGACCTCCAGCACCGGTTCATATTTCTGCGCGAGCAGATACACCGCATGGTCGCTTTGAAAAATGACCGCGCCATCGGTCAGCGGACTTTCGAGGTCGAAGCCAAATTCCGTTCCATCCTCCGCCACGCCGCGCCAGCGCCGCTTGGCCAGCGCCAGGCGTTCGGTGGGCAATCGGACGGTCGGACGGCGGGAATCATATTCAGTGAGCGCGCGGGATACGATCTGCATCGGCGGCGATGATACGATAACCAGCCAAGGCAGAGAAAAGAAAAACGTGGTGATTGCGCCTGCCGCTGGAGAGTGATGGCTTGAACTGCACGGGCATACCCGCTCAAACTCGCCGCGGCATGGCATCCAGCGTTCGCAATCTCACACCCGAAGAAGCGCGGCGGAAGATCACGGAAAAACTGCGCAAAGGCGGAACCAAGGGGGCGGGCAGTCCCGTGACGCCCAAGATGCCCGCCGACAAGCGCATCGTTTTTGAACAGGCGCTCGAGGAGATGGCGGCCACCGGCCTGATCGTGGCGCTTCCGACGGCCACCAAACCCAAATACTTCCTGCGGGAATTTGCGCCGAGCGCCGAAACGGCGGCGGTGAAGATCGAACGCTACGCGGAGAGCAAGCACCCCACCTTGCTGGCGCAAACACAGTTGAAAACAGCGCTGTCGCCGATCGAGAAACCCTTTCTGGTTCAAGCGATTCAGGCGCTCGAATCCCAAGTCCGCCTCATTCGCCTTTTACGAGGCAAGGCGTTCGTCTTCGCCCACGCGGACTCGCTGCGCGCCGCGCTTGGCGTGACGACGAAAGCGCCAATCTTCGACCCGCAAGCCGTCCGCCGGGCGTACCACACCCTCGTCACGCGCACCGGCTTTCGAGATGTGGAGATCGCCGCTTTGCAGCGCGAATCCGGCGCCCCGTTGGCCGAATTGAAAGAGTGGTTGCAGGCGGAGCACCACGATGGACGGGCGGATTTCTATTTCGGCGATTGGTCGCTCTCCGATGCACAAACTCGAGAAGGCGCGATCGAACTGCGTGGCGAGCGCTACCTGCTCGTGCGCCTGGAGGAGTGAGCGATGATGGAGGTGAATCCGTTCGATGACCTGATCGTCAAGGAGCCGCGCCGGCGCGAGCCCGCGGTGAGCGGCCTGAACGAGAAGCCGCTCCGAACCTTGCTCGCGCATGCCGAGCAACTCTTGCAGGGCGAGCCGCCGCGGCCTTCGCAAGCTGCCGGCCAGGCGCTGCTCGTCACCTCGGCGCAGCCGGGCTTCGGCAAGTCCCACCTCATCGGCCGCCTTTTTCGCGCGCTCCACGGCCGCGCCACGCTGGTCTACGTGCGGCCGTTTCAAAATGGCGGCCTGGCTTTTCAATCGCTGCTCGCCGCCGTGGTGAAGGAGATGCACTTCCCCGACCGGGCGGATTGGGACTCGTGGAAGCCGGAGGAGCCGACCCAGCTCGACATGCTGGCCTATGGCGTGCTCGGCCACCTCGTCGCGGACCTCGCAGAGCAGCAGCACGACAGCCAGCCCGCGGAAATCGCCTTCCTGCGCGAGAATCCCGCCGAGGCTTTCAGCCACGGGGTGCGCGGCGACCGGTGGGCGGACTGGATGCGTGACACTTTCGCCACGCATCGGGGCGCTTTCGAGCAAGCCCTCACGCGGCGCGGCGTCGAACTGCACTCGCCGGAATGGCTGCGCGTGCTCTTCGCCTACGGCTTCGGCTATCCGAATCGCATCGTGCGGCAGGCCTGCCTGGACTGGATCGCGGGACAAAGTCTCAGCGCGGAACATGCGGCATTGATCGGCCTGCGCCCGGGCGAAGCGCTCGAGGAGGAAGTCACCGCCGAGGATATCAACCACGCGTGCCGGCAGCGCCTGGTCGATCTCTGCCAGTTGGCGGCATTTTACCGGCCGTTCGTTTTTTGCTTCGACCAGACAGAAGCCTATGGCCATTCGCCGGCCCTGGCGCGCACCTTCGGCATGGTCGTCGCCACCGTCATCAATGAGATGAGCAATCATCTCACGCTGGTCACGTCCAACCAGCATCCATGGGCGGCGATTATCGCCCATTTCGAGCACGCCGATAGGGAACGCTTCGCCCATCCTCCGATCCTGCTGGAAGGATTGACGCGGGCACAAGGCGAGCAGTTGATCCACCTGCGGCTGGAAGCAAGCGGAGCGCCCTCCGATGCCGCTACGGAAATGCTCGCCGGGGATTGGCTCGCGACCTTTTTCACCACGGAACGCGCTCATGTCGGTGCCCGGCAATTCCTCCAGAACTGCAAGGCCCGCTGGGAAGAGATTCGCCACCGCCCCGTACTGTGGGAAACGCTGGCCGAACTTTACGACGCCCGGCGCGTGAACCTCCTCGCGGAGCCGAAGCGGTTGCTCTACGACGCGGATATCCTGCAATGGCTCGTCAAATCCTGCGCAGCCGGCCTGGCCGACCTAAAGGTCGAGTCCGCCGTGTCGCGCTATTTCACCGTGGTGTGGCGGACCGGCGAGCGGGCCGTGATGTTTGGTTTTGAAGCGGGCTCGAATTGGAAGCGTTGGGAAGCCATCGCCCGCCAGGCGCAGCAGCGCCGCCAGGAGATGGCGCAATTCAAGGCCGTATTCTTTCGTGATTCCGAACAGCCGGCGATCCCCGGCCCCGCGTGGGTCGTCGGCCCGGCGATCCAGGAGGCCCGCCGGCAGGCGCTGCACCTCATCGTGTTGTCGCGTGACGATTTTGCCGATCTTTACGCCGGGTACGATCTCTATGCGGAGGCGCTCAGCGGAGACATTCCGCCGTTCAGCGGGCCGGAGGTCCTCTCCTTTCTGCGCGAAAAGTTTGCGCCCTGGTGGTCGCGGTTCCTCGGGCCGGTCGAGAGCGGCGGCGATGCACCGGTCGCCGAGGCGGGCGATGGAAAGGACAAACAACTGGCGGAGGAAGTCCGCGACATCGTAGCCGCGCAGAAATTCCTCAGCGTGGAGGAAGTGATCTCGCGGCTGGGAAAAGACCTCAGCAAGGAAGAGGTGCTGAGGGCCTGCGGTTACAGCGCGGAGATTCGGGTGCATGCGCATCCCCAGATGACGGTGCTGCAATGGCAAAGCATCTGATCACCGTCAGCCAGCTCAAGTGCGCGTGCCTGGACTCCGCCTGGCTGGTGCGTTGGCTGCGTGGCGAAAATCCGTCGACTTTCGTCATTTCGGATGGAGAAAGTCGCGGGAAATTCTCCGTCCAGGGTGTGGCCTTCCATCAGCTCGCGGAGCAATTCACCACCTGGCTTTGCGCCGAGGGCCGGTCGACCCAGGCGATCGAAAACCACGAAGCGCTCTGGGAGGCGCTCTACGATCGCTTTGCCCGGCGCAAGCTGGAGGAGTTGGTCGCGGCCGGAAAGCTGCCTTCCGCGCAATATCTCAGCCTGGCCTTGCGCGCCTTTTGCCTGCGTCTCGAGGAACTCCGCCAGCGGACCCCGCAATTCCGCTCGTGGCAGGATGTCTACCTCACGCGCGAGTTCGACATCCAGGCGGTCCCCCTGGGCGGCGATGCGGTGCTCGTTTCCGGCCGCCCCGATGCCGTGCGCACGCAACCGGAGGCGGGCATCGAGGTGGTGGACTACAAACTCTCGCGTGGCGGAAACCTGAAGCACGATCTGCTGCAACTGGCGATCTACGCGCGCCTGCTGCGCGTCACCAAGCCGGGCCTGCGCTTTAGCGGCGTGCTGGAATACTACGAGCCCGCGCTGCACGTGCTGCCGGTGTCCGTCGAGGAACTGGACGGCATTTTCGAGGAAGTCGTGGCGCCCGTGCTCGGCGAACTCGCCGGAGTGACGCCGTCGCGTGCTCCCGCCGCTGCCGCACCGGCCGCCGATCCGCTGGCCGCGCAAATCGAAAAGTGTTATGCGGACTTCAAGCTCAAGGTGCGCGTGCTCCGCCGCCGCGAAGCGCCGCAGCTCGTGCGCTACGAAGTCGAGCCGGCGCAAGGCGTGAAAGTCGTCTCATTGTCCAATCGTGCGCAGGACTTGCAGGTCGCGCTGCACCTGCGCCAGTTGCCCGTCATCCAGGCCGCGCCGGGCTGTGTGAATGTGGATCTGCCCAAGGACCAGCCGGATATCGTGCCGTGGAAGTCGCTCCCGCCACTCGCCGCGCCGCTGGCCTTTTCCATCGGCCTCGGCATCGAGGGCGATGTGCTCACCGCGGATTTTTCCGATCCGAATACCTGCCACGCCCTGGTCGCCGGCACCTCGGGCAGCGGCAAGAGCGAATTCCTGAAATGTCTCGTCGCCTCGCTGGTCGGCAAGCATCCGCCGGGCGCGTTGCAACTTTCGGTCGTCGATCCGAAGATCCTCACCTTCGGTGCGCTGAAAGGCTGCCGCTATCTCGACGGGCCGGTGATTACCGATTTCCGCAGCGCCATCGCCTGTCTCGATGCCGCCGTCGGCGAAATGGACCGGCGTTACGCCGCCCTGGCGCGCGATGGCTTCGAGAGCTTGAGCCAGCGCGGTGCGCGCGCCGATATGCCGTTCCGCGTGATCCTCTTCGATGAGTTCGCGGATTTGATTCTCAGCGGCAAAGCCGAGCGGGAAAATTTTGAAAACCTCGTCGCCCGCCTGGCGCAGAAAGGCCGCGCCGCGGGCATCCACCTCGTGCTGGCCACGCAACGTCCCGACAGCAAGATCGTCACCGGTCTCCTCAAGTCGAATCTGCCGCTCAGAATCTGCCTGCGCGTCGTCAACACGATCAATTCCCAGATCGTGCTCGATCAACCCGGCGCGGAAGCACTGCTCGGCCGCGGCGACCTGCTTTGCGACCGGGGCCGCGGCCTCGAACGAGCGCAAGCACCCTACATTTCCCAGGATGACCTGCGGGCCTTGGTCCAGGCCGGATAGGCAGCGGTCCATCCAAATCATCGCCGCTGGAGCGGTCCGATTTTAGCGGCAGCGCCGACCTCCAAAAAGGTAAGGAACGCTCGCCGAGCGTTCCCACACCTCCCCAGAGAAATCAGGGAACGCCCGGCGGTCGTTCCCTACCCAGGTTGGCCAACCACGCACGCCCTCCTCAACAGCTCCACCTTTACCTAAGCCACCCTACGGATAGGCGAAAGGCGCGTCCTCCACCGGCGGAAACCAGCGTCGCCGTTCCCCATCCTTGCCGAGGGCGGTCTGCCCGCAGCGGCCGACGAGATCCTGGTAAAAGCGGTCGGCGGCTTGCGGGGTCGCGATTCTTCAGCCAGCCGCCAGCGATGCACAACAGGCGGGCTGTCTCTTCATCGGGTGGACGAAGTTGTGCAGCCTGCCAGGCAAGTTCGGCGGCGACGTAACGATAGTGGAAGCGTGCGTTCGGCGTGGGGCGCAGCCGCAAGTTGCGGGCGATCTCCTTCGGCGAGATGTGTGGCTGCCAGGGAGTCCGCGCAAACTGCTCCGCATTCCACTCCGGCTTGCGGGTGCCGGCGCGCAGCCCGCCAATGTCGTCCATCTCGTGATTTCCATTATAAAAAGACCAGTCCGGAGCGGTCTCTGCGCCGAAGAGTTCCATCCCGAGATAGCGATGGATGCGGGCGGCCTGCCAGAGCGCGGCGGCGCGATCCTCGGGCGGCAATTGGCGATCGTGTCCGCGATGGTAATCCGCGTGGTATTCGTCGAAGCGGGCGCGGAGTGGCTCCGGCATATAGGAACGTGCTTCACTCAACCGCCCTTCGCGTGCCAGGCGGCGCGCCAGCAGATACCGCAGCGCCTGCGGCACATCGACGCGGAGGCTGGCGGCTGGCGTGGGATAGTCTTCTTTCTCGCCCGGCGGAGGCTTCGGCTTCGCTGTCTCACCCGGATGCTGGCGCACGTAAGCCACCAGTTCCTTCGACGTCATGACCTGTTCCGCCACGTAGGCGGCATCGAGCCACGCGCCGGTGCGCAATAAGGCTTCCAGCGCGGGGGGTAAACCGGGCGCGGGCCAGCTCGGTGATGCCGAGGTCGGCCTGCAGTTGCTGCGACTGCGTCAGCGGATACGCCGTCTCCAGCTCGTACCACCACCAATTTTGCTCCGGATAAATGGCCGCCGCCGGTGGCGGAATATGCCGTGCCGCGTCGGCGAAGCGTAGGGCCGCTTCCGCGTTGTGCCCGGCGCGCAGATCGAGCTTGCCCCGGAGCCACAAGGCCATCGGCGCATCCGCCGGTGCCTTCTTCAGCCAGGCCGCCGCCGCGGTGAAATTACCCGTGTCGTAACAGGCCCACGCGAGGCGATCCGCTTCCGCGGCGTCCTTGACGCCCGCAGTGTCGATGGCCTTCAGCCAACGGCTGAGCCACTCGGCATTGCGATCCCGACCATTGACATACCCGTGATCGAGTCGGGAATATCTCACCAGCGCGCAAGCTGTCACGAGCTGCCGGAGCAAGGGCGCGCGGGCGGCGCGGGCCAGGACCGCATCATCGTCGGAGCCGAGAATCTCCTCGCCGGTTCCCTGGAGATACAGGGCCGACCACGCGCAGCCCGCCGCGAGCGAAAGACCGCAGAGCTGCGCCTGCTTTTCGAAATGGTCGTCGCCTTCCTGGATTTGTGCCTCCCAGTAATAGCTCAGCCCCACGAGATTCAACCCATCCTCGCAGCCTTCCTGCACGAGCGTGCGCACGCGTTCCAGCCAGCGAATTGCTTCCGCGCGTTGGGTTTCATCCGTGTCCGCATTCCCGGCGGCCATACGGCCGAGCATATAGGCCGCCCACGTCGAGCGATAGCGCCGTTCGGCCGGCGGTCGGCTCAGGAGCTTTTCCCAATTCCCGCGCGCCTTTTCCCGGTTGCCGAGGTGAAAGGCCATCGCACCCGCCAGGTATTCCGCCAGTTCGCCGGGGAGATCGGCGGGCAGGACGAGTCCGTGGAAACTGGTTTCCACACCGACCTCGACCCCGGGCCGGATCAATTGCGGGCTGCGGACCTGTTGGATTACGCTGCGCACTTTCCCATATTCCGCGACCATCGCTTCGCGTCGCGCCGGCGGCACCTGGTAGTAGGCCAGGGCGGCGGGCAAGTCGTTTTCCGGGTCTGGGTTGATCACGATGCCTTCGTGGCGGAGTTGCCGGTATTCTTCGGTATCGAAGGGATGCGGCTGGATCCCCGGAGGAAGTCGCGGCAATGCCGGCAGCCGGCGCAGCTCGGTGATGAGTTCGGCCTTGGGAGAATGGAGGGCCTGCTGCTTGTCTTCGGTGAGGAGCAGTGACGGCAGCCACGGACCGCACGCGGTAGTCAGTGGGACGAGACCGCAGAGGAGCAGGGTGGTGAGGCAATGGGTTTTCATGATGTTCAAGGGGCTGGGGCGGTCGTTTCGACCGCGCCGCTGCGGCGCACCCAGCCGCAGATCAGGCGGCTGCCCGGCGGCAGGATGCGCCCCGCATTTCCGTGCAGGGTCGGTGCACCGCGGACTTCCGATTCGAGATGGAAGCCGTTCACGCCGTCTGCGGCGGTCGTGTCCGCGGGCAGGGGCAACTCCGTGGGCAAAGCCCAGTCCGCATCGCCCGTATTCTCCAGCACGGCATCCTCCACGCCGGAGGAGGCCGGCTCAAAGATCAGCTTGCCTTGCGGCTCCGGCGTCTTTCCCGCGATGATCGCGGCCAGCGTCGGCCAGCGCCAGTTCAGCCGGTCGCTTTCGATCGGCAGGCGATACCAGATCACGCCCTTCAAGCTGGTGGGCCGGCGGGATTCCCAATCCCGCACCAGCGCCGTGAGCTCGGCGGCATTCGCCCGCAGCACGAGACTCCCGTCCGCGTGCGGAGCCGGTGAATCCTCCGCCTGCACGCCCGTCACATGGCCGGCGGCATCGGTCAGCAATTCGCAACTGTAGGTGGGCAGCGCGACGCGAAAGGGCACCCCGAGCCGCCCGGCGAGAGTGATGGCGTGCCGCGCGGCGGCCGGATCGCAAAGCACCGGGGCGGTCCCCGCCGCACCGGGGACGGAATGCACCTGCAGAACGAAGCTTCCCGCGGCGGCGGCGAGCCGGGCGAAATCGCGTTGCTTGAGCCAATCGGGCAACGCGGTAATGGCCAGCGGCGTGTGGGGAAACGCCGCGCGCAACTTTCCCACCCACGCGGCATAGCCGACGAGTCGGGTCGAGGGGCAGTCGAAATCGATCTGCAACTCCGTCACGTGCAACCCGGCGGCGCGGGCTTGCGACAAGGTCGCGCGCAGGGTGTCTTCGACTGCCCGAAGCAATTTTCGAATCCGGCGAAAACGGGCCGGAATACGTTGCGATGCGCAGTCCGAGGGCGACCGGCTTGCCCACATGGGCGAGGGCCGCATAGTCGGGCTGGGTCAGGATCGTGCGCACCGTATCGCCCTGCATCCCGACCTCCCCGATCAGCACATCGAAACCGGCGACGGCGGATGCGGCGCGTTCGATGCCGCTGCGTACCGCCGGTGTCCAGTGCCGCTGCCAGACATACACTTCGTGGGGCAGGAGCCCTCGCGTCGTGGGTGTCCGTGAGCAGCCCACGAGAGTCAGCAGCGAGAGCAAGAGGATGCGCATCCTGCCTCTACGTGGCGCGCTACGTCAGTCTTACAGAAATCTCGATCAATCCTATCGCTCTCACATTTTTTGCTTGCCTTTTCTCGGCGGGATAGCTATAAAAACGAGCGTAATTGGATGAAGAAGGTTCTGGATCGGCGTGTGGCTGATAGGTGGGGTTCTTTGACCGCGTTAAGGTGTCTTAAGGCGATTTAAGGTGCGCGATTTTTTTTGCGAGCGGTTCTTATGGCGGCTCTGGACCTCATTCCTAACGCCAGCATCATGCGTCTTGATGGCGCCGCAGAAGTGGCGTCAATCCGGCGTCCTGCCGCAGGCTAGAAGAGGAAATAGCGCTGCGCCATCGGCAGTACTTTCGCCGGTTCGCAGGTCAGCACGCGGCCGTCGGCCTTGACCGTGTAGGTCTCGGGGTCGACCTCGATTTTGGGCAGCACATCGTTCCAGAGGAGATCGCGCTTGGTGATCTGGCGGGTGTTCTTCACGGCGACGAGGCGCTTGCCGAGGTTCAGGTCGTTGAGGGCGCCGGTGCCGAGCGAGGCGCCGCTGACGAAGGTGACCGACGTGGCATACTTCGCGCGGCCGTGGGCGGCGAATTGCGGGCGATAGATCATCGGCTGCGGCGTGGGGATGCTCGCATTGGGGTCGCCCATATTGGCGACGGCAATGAGGCCGCCTTTCAAGACGACCTCCGGTTTCACGCCGAAGAAGGCGGGCTTCCAGACGACGAGATCGGCCAGCTTGCCCGGTTCGATGCTGCCGACTTCGTGGGCGATGCCGTGGGAGATCGCTGGGTTGATCGTGTATTTGGCCACGTAGCGCAAGGCGCGGAAATTATCGGCGGCGGTGTGCACCGGCGCTTCGAGCTTGCCGAACTGCGTCTTCATCTTGTGCGCGGTCTGCCACGTGCGGATAACGACTTCGCCCACGCGCCCCATGGCCTGCGAGTCGCTCGACATCATCGAGAACGCGCCGAGATCATGCAGCAGATCTTCCGCGGCGATGGTCTCAGGGCGAATGCGGGATTCGGCGAAAGCCACGTCCTCGGGGATCTTCGAGTCGAGATGATGGCAGACCATGAGCATGTCGAGATGCTCGTCGATGGTATTGACGGTGAAGGGCCGCGTCGGGTTGGTGGACGAGGGCAGCACATTGGCTTCGCCGCAGACGCGAATGATATCCGGCGCATGGCCGCCGCCCGCGCCTTCGCTGTGGAAGGTGTGAATGGTGCGGCCCTTGAAGGCGCGAATGGTGTCTTCCACGAAGCCCGACTCGTTCAGCGTGTCCGTGTGGATCGCCACCTGGATGTCGAGCTCATCGGCCACGTCGAGGCAGGTGCTGATCGCGCCGGGCGTTGTGCCCCAATCCTCGTGCAGCTTCAGCCCGATCGCACCGGCGAGGACCTGCTCGCGCAGCGGCTCGTGCGTGGCGCAGTTGCCCTTGCCGAGGAAACCGAGATTCATCGGATACTCGTCCGCTGCTTCGAGCATGCGGTACAT